>NZ_JASISM010000033.1 GCF_030063145.1 Cryobacterium sp. PH31-L1 | reverse complement strand
CCCACCCTCCCCCCGCAACCCCACCCCCCCCCCCCCCCCCCCCCCGGGCGCCCGCCCTCCCACCCCCCCCCCCCGCGCCTTCCCCACCCCCCCCCCCCCCACCCCCACCCCCCCCCCCCCCCCCGCCCCCCCCCCCCCCGCCCCCCCCGCGCGCCCCGCCCCCCCCCCCCCCCCCCCCCGCCCCCCCCCCCCCCCCCCCCCCCGCCCCGCCCGCCCCCCCCCCCCCCCCCCCCCCCCCCCCCCGCCCCCCCCCGCCCCCCCCCCGCCCCCCCCCCCCCCCCCCCCCCCCCCGCCCCACCCCCCCCCCCCCCCCCACCCCCCCCCCCCCCCCCCCGCCCCCCCCACCCCCCCCCCCCCCCACCCCGCCCCCCCCCCCCCCCCGCCACACTACCCCCCCCCGGCCCCGCCCCTGCTCGACCCTCCCCCCCCCCAGGGCCCGACCGGCCGGCCGACCGGACCCCCCGCGGAGGGAACCCAAACCGCGAGATGCCCGCCCCCGAAATC
>NZ_JASISM010000032.1 GCF_030063145.1 Cryobacterium sp. PH31-L1 | reverse complement strand
CGGGAAAGGTACGGATTCGGGTGGCCGGAAGGTCGCGACGGGCCCGGCGTTCCGGCGGATCGCTCCGGATGCTCCCGAGTGGTTGTCGCCGGAGGCCGCCGCGGAGTGGAAGCGGGTTGTGCCGGGGTTGCAGCGGCTCGACATCCTCAAGGAAGAGGACCGGGCGGTGCTCGCTGCGTACTGCGAGACGTGGGCGCGGTTCGTCGAGGCGACCCGCGACGTGCAGGCCAACGGGCTCACGATCACCAACCACTCGACGCGCAAGGACGGCACCGAATCCGAGTGGACCACCACCAACCCGGCGGTCGGGATCGCGGCAGCTGCGGGCAAGGAACTGCGCGCGTTCGCGGCGCACTTCGGGTTGACACCGTCGACCGAGGCCGCCCTGTCCAAGGGGGGTTCGGGTGGCGACGAAGAGGACGACAACCCGTTCTGAGCCTGAGCTGCCTGACGACGCCGAGCTGGAGCGGCTGAAGCTCTCCCCCGAGGTCGCTTGGTACCTGGC
>NZ_JASISM010000031.1 GCF_030063145.1 Cryobacterium sp. PH31-L1 | reverse complement strand
TGGTGAAGTATGCCGGGACGGTGATGCGGATGGAATCTGCCGGCCGCGCCACCGGGGAGGAGCTGGGGAGCGCCCGTGCCCAGCACACCTATGTAATTCCGCCGCAGGACGTGCGCGAAGCCGCCGACGGGGCGTTCTGGATTGTGCAAGGCGGTGCCATCGCCCCCTTTCGAGCCCTCCCAAACCGGCAGATGCAGCCATCAGCAACGGCGCCGGTCAAACCGTGGTCGGCCGGAGTCGAGCCTTCGGGCAATGTGGACGTCGAGCAGCTCGACCTGGTCGAGACCGATGAACCTGGAAGCGCCGCCTGAACGAGGTGGGCGGCGCTCCACCAGCGTTCAGAGATAGACGATGTCGGAGCTGGTCGCGATCAGGCTGGCGCCGTAGTCGCGGATGAGGCGTGCGCAGCCCGCATTGGCTGCGTTGGAGGTGCGCCCGGGCACGGCGCCGCAGGGACGCCCGAGCTCGAGGGCGGTTACCGCGGTGCTCAGCGCACCGGACTGGTAC
>NZ_JASISM010000030.1 GCF_030063145.1 Cryobacterium sp. PH31-L1 | reverse complement strand
TATGACTATCGTCGCGCACGGCGATCAAAGACGGGCTGGACATGGTGATGATTCCTGATTCTCGCCCTACGTCACACGGCGGACTTGCTCTTAGCTACTGGCCTCACCCAACCCTGACACGTAGGGCCGCGCCGATGGCCTGGCGTACTGACCTGGACGCAGCGTGGCAGCCAAGACTGCGAGGGACATGGGGAGATAAAGTGCAGGTCGGAACGAATATTGCCTCAAGGAACCTTGAGTGGACACGGGTCGGCGAGTTGAATCTCTTCGGCCTGTGACGAGAATCGGAGTTCGAAACCGTTTGACCAACGGTCAGCGGGCGCCGTCCAACCGAACAACGGCGACCAGGTGCGAATGGCTCACGCGGGGCGGTTCTGTTTTCCGTCGAGCCACAGCGTGTCGGATGGGTCGCTGTGCGCGGCACCGGTGCCCACATGCTTGGTGTCGATCTTTTCGCCGTTCTTGATGACGTGCACCAGAGCCATGGCATAACCGCGGCCCAAGTCGA
>NZ_JASISM010000002.1 GCF_030063145.1 Cryobacterium sp. PH31-L1 | reverse complement strand
CTAGAAACGAGATCACACCACGAGGTTTTTGGCATTTGACATTGTGCACGCTGTTGAGTTCTCAAGGATCGGACGCACCCGACTTCAGGCCCTATTCTGGGCTGTCGCTCCGGGGCAACTTGTCTAAGTTACCCACCCAGCCAGTCGCTGTCAAATCCGCCAACCGGGCAATTTCCGGCATACCAAAGCACACCAAAACACTCGGAAAAACACGACTCAACCAGCAACACACACTCGATGGGAGGCTTACTATCCTAGCCCAACTTCGACGCACTTGAAACAAGCACTCTCAGCTGATCTGGCTACGATCTGGTCCCACATGAGGCCGAAAAGCACTGCGGCTTTTCGCACCTTTGGGGTACGTATAGATACATTACGGCCACCACACCCACCCGTCAAAACGCACCCCACCCGGGCGTGTCGAACGCCCGGCACTCGATCCCCCTCCAGGACCCCGGCATCTGCTCCCACCTACTGACCCGAGCGACGAAGCGCATCTCGGGAGACCGGGCCCACCTTACGAAACCGGGACCACGATAGATCATGGGCCCAGTTTCCGGGCCCGGGCCCGGAAAGAAGTGGCGAGCCAAGCATCCGATACCCGCCGCCCAGTCGGACTGCGGGCCCACCCTCTGCACGCCCACGGACGGGACCTGGGGCCTGTCCGCAATGCGGGCGGGGCTAGTAGCGGTAGTGGTCCACCTTGTAGGGGCCCTCGGCGGGAACGCCGATGTAGGCGGACTGCTCGGGGGTCAGTACGGTCAGCTCCACGCCGAGGGCGTCGAGGTGCAGTCGTGCCACCTTCTCGTCCAGCAGCTTGGGCAGCACGTAGACGCCCACCGGGTACTTCTCCGGCGAGACGTAGAGCTCGATCTGCGCGAGCACTTGGTTGGTGAAGGAGTTACTCATCACAAACGAAGGGTGACCGGTGGCATTGCCAAGGTTCATCAGGCGCCCCTCCGACAGCACGAGCACGCTACGTCCGCTCGGGAGGCGCCACTCGTCGACCTGCGGCTTGATCTGCACCTTGACGGCGCCCGGCAGCGACTCGAGGGTGGCCATGTCGATCTCGTTGTCGAAGTGCCCCACGTTCGCGACGATGGCGAGGTGCTTCATCCGCAGCATGTGGTCGACGCCGATGACGTTGAAGTTTCCGGTACCGCTGACGAAGATGTCGACCTGCTCGACGACGGACTCCAGGCGGGCCACCTGAAAACCGTCCATCGCGGCCTGCAGCGCGTTGATCGGATCGATCTCGCTCACGATCACGCGGGCGCCCTGGCCGCGCAGCGCTTCGGCGGCACCCTTGCCGACGTCGCCGTAGCCGGCCACGAACACGACCTTGCCACCGATCAGCACGTCGGTGGCCCGGTTGAGTCCGTCGGGCAGCGAGTGGCGAATGCCGTACTTGTTGTCGAACTTGCTCTTGGTGACCGAGTCGTTCACGTTGATGGCCGGGAAGAGCAGTTCCTTGCTCGCGGCGAGCTCGTAGAGGCGGTGCACCCCCGTCGTCGTTTCTTCGGTGACGCCCATGAGGTCGGCGGCGACCAGGGTCCAGCGGTCGCTCGACTCCGCCAGGGACTTACGAAGGGCGGCGAGAATGACGCCGTATTCGTGGCTGTCACCGGCAGCATCCGCTGGTACGGCACCGGCCAATTCGAATTCGCGACCCTTGTGTACGAGCATGGTGGCGTCGCCACCGTCGTCGAGGATCATGTTCGGGCCGGTCCAACTGGCTCCGGCGGCGGCGGCTTCGTCGCTCCAGTCGAAGATCTGCGAGGTGCACCACCAGTACTCCTCGAGGGTCTCGCCCTTCCAGGCGAACACGGGAACGCCGGCAGGAGCATCCGTTGTGCCGGTGGGGCCAACCGCGATCGCGGCGGCCGCGTCGTCTTGCGTGGAGAAAATGTTGCAGCTGGCCCAGCGCACCTGGGCGCCGAGGGCCACCAGGGTCTCGATCAGCACGGCGGTCTGCACGGTCATGTGCAGGGATCCGGCGATGCGGGCGCCGAGAAGCGGCTTGGTTTCGACGAATTCGGTGCGGAGGGCCATGAGGCCGGGCATCTCGTTCTCGGCCAGGCGCAGCTGGTGGCGCCCAGCCTCGGCGAGCGACAGATCAGCGATTTTGTAGGTGAAGGTGGAGGGCACGGTGGGTGCGGCGACAGTCATGGGGCTATCTTGCCATTTCCGCCTGAAAGACCCGACAATATTTCGCGGGTTCGCAGATGGACCATCGAACAGGGCGGATGCCACTGGCCGGTGATGAGGCCGCTGCTAACGGGCAGCGTCGGGGTCGTCGGCCACGACCCGGTGCTTCATGAGCTGCCAGCCCTGCGGAGCGCTCGTGCGCTCCGCGTGCGCCGAGCAGAGGTCAAAACTGTGCGGTTCTTTGCGGCCGGACAGCGGGCCGAGCACGGCCAGGGACTCCCCATAGTCAAAGGTGAGCGTGGCCACCGAGGGTTCGAGGCAGGCAACGCGAGAACACGGGCGGAATGTCATTGCCTATAAGGGTAGCCGCTCCCGGGCGGCCGTAGGATGGCAGCATGTCCCGATCCCGTCGATCCGCTTCGCCCGAACCGACCGTACGCGGCCGTGGGCGTGACCGGCACGGCCGCGGCATCCGTAGTTCGGCGACCGGTCCGTTTCTGCCGCCGCTGCGCACCCGCATCGACCTGTTCGACATGACGATCGCCTCGACGATCGAGTACTTGCGCGGCGTCTGGCCCGAAGAACTGGGCAAGTCGGTGTTTGAGGTGGCCGCCGGACCGCCCTCCGTCATCCCCGGCGTCGGGGTCGAGCGCTGGAAGGTCACGCCGGAGACGAATCGCGTAGTGTTCTACCGCCTGCCGATTCAGCGCCTGTCGCGCCTGCACGAGAACGATGAGATGCACCAGCGCATGATGATCGAGACCTGTGTGTTTCGCGGCGTCGCCGAGCTGCTCGGTCAGGACCCCTGGGATCTCGCGCCGGACCGTTTCCGGCACTTCTAGACCGCCGAGCCGGCATCCGGCGAGCGCCGCCGCAGAGAAGCGTCGACCACCGGGCGTCGCGGCACGTGTTTGAGAAGTTGGCACGTGTTCACACCAGTGCCAACTTCCTCACCACGTGCCACGAGCAAAATGCGGGCGGGTCGACCGGCTGCGGGCATCCGCTTCCCTGATGCCCGCTGATCCCTTGCCACGACTGGGATCGGAGCCCGCGAGCGGGCCGTGAAGCGCGCCCGCTTGTCTGAACGTTTGCTGAATTGGGTAACAGAACGGTAACGGATTGGGGCATTTCCAAACCATTTCGGGGGTGGAACCGAACACCATGCAGACCCCAACACCACCTGCTCGATCTACAGAAAAGGATTCATCCCATGCGTACATTCACCAAGGCCACCATCGGTTTCGCGTCTGCTGGAATTCTCATCGCCGGCCTCGCTGGCTGCTCGACCGCCGCTACCACGAGCACCCCGGCGCCTGCCGCCAGCTCGTCCAGCTCGGCCGAAGCGACGCCGACGCCGCTCGCCTCGATCCCCAGCCTCTCCGGTGTCGACACCGCCGTGCTGCTCGACGCCGACTTCGCCGCCGCCCTGACAAGCCTCGGCCTCGCCGCCGGAACCGTCGGAACGGCCACCCTCGAGGACGGCAGCCTGCACTTCCCGATCACCGGCGGCAACGTGGACTACTACGACCCGGCCGAGAGCTACCGCCCGTTCGTTCAGGGCTCCATTGAGCACGAAGGTTCCGGCTTCTCGCTGACCGCCGGCGACACCGTCGTCGAGCTGACCAACTTCACCATCGACCCGGGCACCTCCGAGCTCTTCGGCGACGTCACGGTCAACGGCGCCTCCGCCGCGACCCAGGCTCTGCTGTTCAACCTCTACGGCGGAACGCTTGAGCCCCTCAAGATGGACGGCGACAACGCCATCCTCACCGGCACCACGGTGCACATCTCCTCCGTCGCCGCCGGTCTGCTGAACGACACGTTCAAGACCGACGCCGTCGCTGACCAGCTGCTCGTTGGTATCGCGACGATCACCGCCGCGACCAAGTAGTCAGGCCGCTCTCCACAAGAGAGTCAGCTTCACAGCACGAATCGGGGCTCGCCACACGGCGGGCCCCGATTTTTGCGTGCCCGGGCGATTCGTCACACGGGAGGTGCGCGCGCGGCGGGCTCGTGGCACGTCGTGGAGAAGTCGGCACGTGTTCAAACCGGTGCCAACTTCTCAACCGCGTGCCACGGCAGGACTTGGTGGCGGGACTGCGCGGCGCATCCGCGGGGCGCGTCAAACGGATGCCGCCACCCGGCTACGCAGGTCGTCGCGCACGGTCACGGCGAGGTCGGGGTGGTCGACGAAGACCCCGTCGATGCCGCTGCCCATGACCGCGGCGAACTCGCCGCGCCAGTGGCCGAAGCTGGCGGCCTGATCACCGCGGCGATGCGGCGCGGTGAGGAAGGCGTTCTCGGGGCGCAGCGTCCAGCAGAGGATGTCCAACCCGGCCGCGTGGGCGTCGGCAACGAGAGACGAGACGACCAACTCGCCGGCGGCATCCGCCTGAACGATCAGGGATTTGTCAACGCTGATGCCGTCGACATCGAGGGCGGCGAGGCCGCTGCCGGTGAGGTAGTCCGAGTAGTACGGGGCTGCGGCGCCCAGTTCGACGATTTTGTCGAGCGGCTGGCCGTCCGGGGCGATCAGAAACACGCTTCGAGCGCTGACGCCGCGCGCCGCGAGCTGCTCGAGCACGGTCGGTTCGAAGCTCTCGATGATGAGGCGTTCGTCGTCGTCGTTCCAGCCGGCCGCGCGCACCTCGGCGGCGAACAATTCGTCGAGCGGCAGGCCGATCGACTCGAAATAGGCCGCGTTCTTGATTTCGGCGACCATGACCAGGGTGCGCCGACAGGTGTTGGAGGCCCCGTCGATGAGGTGGAACAGGTCGCTCAGCCGCAGGATCGGATACTGGTCGTCGTGCTGGGCGCTCGTCGGGCGCAGGTGGGCGAGGCGTTCTCGGGCGCGCAGGGTAGCCAGTTCGGCCCAGGTGAAGTCCTCGGTGAACCACCCGGTGAGGGTGTGGCCGGCGAACTCCTTGGTCGTGCGGCGGCCGGCGAATTCGGTGCGGGAGGCGACATCCGTTGTGGCGGAGATCTCGTTCTCGTGGCGCAGCACCAAGACGCCGTCGCGGGTGGCGACGATGTCGGGCTCGACGGCGTCGGCTCCTTGCGTGAAGGCGAGGTCGTAGGCGGAAGCGGTGTGTTCGGGGCGGTAGCCGCTGGCTCCGCGGTGACCGATGACAAGAGGGGGCATTTGCACACCGTAACGGTGCCGGGTGACGTCGATAGCCGCTCAGGTGAACACCCGCTGAAGCTTCGACGCGGTTCAGGCGAACGACTCGCGAAGAGTGCGCGCAAACAATCAGAATGGCCGATCAGCGGCACGGGCGCTCCCTAACCTGACAGAGTCCGCTGCTTGGCCGACGGTATTTTTCAGGGAGATTTCAGCGTATGCCCACCATCGTGGACCTGCACCGCAGCACCGATTCAGCGGTGGCGGTATCGGTTTCGACCGGCGTCGTCTCGCCCGTGACGCCGCGTACTTTCACGCCGCGTAAGAAGAAGAAGCCGTGGAAGTCGTGGCTGCTGTTTCTGCTGTTCGCCGGACCGAATGTGGCGCTGCTCATCGTCTTCACCTACAAACCGCTGGTGCAGTCGCTCTATTATTCGACGCTGCAGTGGAACCTCGGCTCGGCATCGGCAATACCCGTGGGGCTCGGCAACTACGTGACCTGGTTCAACGACCCCGGCACCGTTCGCGTCGTCACGGTCACCCTGATCTTCACAATCGCGACCGTCGGCGGCGGCATGGTGATCGGCCTGTTGTTCGCCGTGCTCCTCAACCGCAAACTGCACGGTCGCGGCGCCGCCCGCACCATTGTGGTCGCACCGTACGTACTGTCCGGGGTAGCGGTCGGGCTGCTCTGGCTGTTCGTGTTCGACCCGAATTTCGGCATCACCGCGGCGCTGCTCGACGCGATCGGCCTGGCCTCACCGCCCTGGTACAACGATCCGCACTGGGCGCTGGTCATGGTCATCATCGTCTACCTGTGGAAAAACGTCGGCTACGTCGCCCTCATCTACCTGGCGGCGTTGCAGTCGGTGCCCCGCGACCTGCTCGAGGCTGCTGCGCTCGACGGCGCCTCGCCGGTGCGCGCGTTTCGCAACATCGTGCTGCCGCTGCTCGGCCCGACGACCTTCTTTCTGTCGATCACCACCCTGCTGAGCTCGCTGCAGTCGTTCGACATCATTCAGGCGATGACCAAGGGCGGACCGCTCGAGGGCACCACCACGATGATGTACCAGATCTACCAGGAAGGCTTTCAGGCCGGTCGGGCCGGGTATTCCTCCGCCGTCGCGACGATTCTGTTCGCCGTGCTGCTCGTGGTCACGCTGATTCAAATGAAGTACGTCGAGAAACGAGTGCACTACTAATGGCTACCCAGACAAGGACGGCGCGCCGCCGCAAACCGCTGCAGCTCGGCGGCTACCTCGGCCTGATCGTGGCCATCGCGATCATGATTCTGCCGCTGGCCTGGATGTTTCTGGCCGGGTTCAAGGAACGCGACGAGATCTACACCGTGCCGATTCAGTGGCTGCCGGAGGCCTACGACCTCTCGAACTATGCGGCCGCCCTGGCCGCCGTGCCGTTTGGGAACTTCTTTCTCAACAGCACCATCACCACCGTGATCGGCGCCGGCCTCAAGATGCTGCTCGGCCTGACCACCGCCTACGCCGTCGTCTTTCTCGACTTTCCGTTCAAGAAGTTCGTCTTCGGGCTGGTGATCTTCGCCCTGCTGGTGCCGCAGCAGATCGTCATGATCCCGAACTTCACCCTCGTTGCCTCACTCGGCTGGATCAACACCTACCAAGGCATCATCGTTCCAGGACTGGCCAGCGCGTTTGGCACCTTTCTGTTTCGCCAGCATTTTCTGACCCTGCCGATCAGCATTCTCGAAGCGGCCGCGCTCGACGGCGCGAGCCACTGGACGCGCCTCTGGCGGTTCATCGTGCCGATCAGTGCGCCGACCATCGCCGCCGTCGCCCTGGTCTCGATCGTCTCCGAGTGGAACGAATACCTCTGGCCGCTGCTCGTCGTCGACCGTTCCGACATGATGACGCTGCCGGTGGGCCTGACCCTGCTGCAGAACAATGACGGCGTCACGAACTGGGGCGTGCTGATGGCCGGCACCGTGCTGGTCACCGTGCCCGTGCTCATCGCGTTCTTTGCGCTGCAGAAACGCATCATCGCCGGACTGACCGCCGGCGGCGTCACCGGCTGATCTGCGGGCATCCGTCTTCTTGGAGCGGATGCCGCCCCTCATTTTTTCGCTTGTGCCCACCCCTACAAGGAGAGTCCTATGACCGCGACACCCACGTTCACCATCAACCGCCGGCAAATTCTGAAGCTCGCCGCGGTTTTCGGTGCCACCGCCACTCTCGCCGCGTGCAGCGGGCCCTCGCTCGGAGCGGGTGCCGGAGCTGCTGAGGCTGCGGTGACGGACTGGACCGGTATCACGCCGGCCAAGGAGATCACCTGGTGGAGCAACCACCCGGGCACCTCGAAGCTGATCGAGGAAGAGATCATCAAGCGCTTCCAGGCCGAGAACCCCGAAATCACGGTGAACCTGGTCACAGCCGGCGCCAACTATGACGAGATCGCGCAGAAGTTTCAGGCGGCCTCTGGCACGAACAGCGTGCCCGACCTCGTACTGGCGAGCGACGTGTGGTGGTTCCGGTACATGATCAACGGGCAGGTTCTGCCGCTGGACGACCTCGCCAAGCACCTCGAGTTCGACACCGCCGATTTCAACACGACCCTGTACGACGACTACACCTTCACCGGCAACCACTGGGCCATCCCGTACGCCCGCTCCACCCCGCTGTTCTACTACAACAAGGCGGTCTGGGCCAAAGCCGGGCTGCCCGACCGGGCGCCCAAGACCTGGGCCGAATTCGACGAGTGGGCTCCGAAGATCGCGGCCGACGGCGGCGTCACCCCGCTCGGTCTCGGCAAGGGCGCATCCTGGGCGGCGTGGTGGTTCTGCAACATGCTGTGGGGCCAGGGCGGCGCCTACTCCGACGAGTGGACGATGACGCTCGACACCCCCGAAGCGATCGCAGCGGCGGACTACCTGCAGTCGCTGATCTACGAGCGCAAGGTCGCTACCGTGGCCGCGGTCGACCAGGTCGCCGACTTCGGTGCCGGCCTGACCGGATGCATCATGGGATCGACCGGTTCGCTCACCGGCATTCTGAAGGCCGCAACGTTTGAGGTCGGCACCGGCTTCCTGCCGGAGGGACCGGAAGGGCAGGCCTGCCCGACCGGCGGAACCGGCGTCGCGATCGCCGCCGACCGCACGCCGGAGCAGCAGCTGGCCGCGGGAATGTTCTTGAAGTTCTTGACGAACTCCGAGAACACCGCGTACTTCTCCTCGAATACGGGATACATGCCGGTGCGCACCTCTGCCCGCGATGGCGAGACCATGACCAAGGTCTACGCCGAGTTCCCGCAGTTTCGTACCGCCGTCGACCAGCTCGAGACGACTCGCTCGCAGGACTGGGGTCGCGTGTTCGTGCCGAACGGCGACAAGGAGCTCACCACCGCGCTCGAGAAGATCATGCTGCAGCAGGCCGACCCCGCCGAGGCCTTCGCCGTGGCGAGCACGGCGATCGCGACCTCGTTCGACGAGAACGTGAGCGCGTACCTGTAGTTCTGGGTGCAGGAGAGCGGGCTCGCCGGATGGCGAGCCCGCTTTTGCGTGTCCGGCCGGCTCGGTGCGCGGATGCGAGCCGAGCCGCGGCATCCGCTGGCCGAGGTGTGAGTTTAGGGTCGTGGGATTCGCCGAGCCGTGATTCTCGACGCAATTTCGGTCGATTTCGGGCTGGAACTCAGCGGTCGGCGACTGAACCTCACGGGTCGGCGAGGCCGAACGGGATTGGAGGCAGTCAGCGACGCAGGGCGCGCTCGGCGGCCGTGACCTGTGCGAGCTCCAGGTCGAGGTCGAACTCGATGTCCGGTACTGGCACCCCGATTGCCCGATAGAAGTCGGTGACCGCCCGGCGACCATAGGCCTCATGGTCAAAGTGAGTTGCGACGACATCACCGCGTAGGAATGCGGTGAGGCCGGCCGCGAGTCCAGCGTCGGTTTGCGGCACGACGATACCGGTGGCGTCCGGACGAGCATCATGAACGGATGCGAAAGCGACCGTCACGACCGGACGGTTCAGTACCAGCGCCTCCAGAATCACCATCGGTGCGCCCTCGTAGTCACTGGACAGCACGAAACAGTCCGCCGCGGCGAGCACGGGGTAAGGATTGGCGAGCGCTCCGGTGAGGGTGACAGAGGACGACAGATTCAGGTCGAGGATCAGGGCGGTAAGGTCGGCTTGGAGCGGACCCGCACCGACGATGAGCAGCCGAGTGAGCGGGTTGCGGGCGTGCACGAGCGCGAACGCCCGAATCAGGCGGGCCTGGTTCTTCTCCGGGGACAGTCGCCCGATGGTGACGAAGGTGGTCAGGTCAACCGTTTCCACGTCGGTGGCGGGCATCTCGGGCGCCGGCTCGGCGGCGCCACGCAGAATACGTTCGACGTCAACGCTGTTGTGCGCGACGGTGAACTTCGAGCGCGGCGCATAGGCTGCCAGCGCCTCGGAGTTGATCTCGGCGAGCGCCGGCGACACGGAGACCAGGCTGTCGTAGCGATCGTAGCGGGCGAAGGTGTCGGTGAGGCCGCGCAGCATCCGCTTGGCACCGCCGATGCTGCGGTGGGCGTCGGCGGCGAGGTCGTTGTGCAGCCAGATCGAGCGCTCGGCGGGCGGCGAGTGCAGCAGCAGTTCAGCCCAGAACGGGCCGTAGCCGCTGAAGTCGACGACGTGGTCGAAGCGGCTGCCGCCGAAGCAGCGGGTGAACTCGGCCGTGAACGCGGCGGACGAAGCGCCCTTTCGGCGGCGGGCGAGTCGCTGCCTGAATCCGCCATTCATGCCGCCGATGCGGGCGAACTGTCGCACCCGCGGGTCGATCAGGCGCTGGTTGGCGCGGCGCGCTGGCGCTGAACTCTTCGCAAAGGCGACCGAGACGTCGAACCGGTCATGGTCGATTGCCGCCAGCAGGCCCAGGGCTGCGGAGGTGATGCCGTTCGGCTTCATACCGCCGAGATAGATGAGCATCGAGGTGCGGGCGGGAGCGGGCGACTCGTGCAGCAGCGGGCCCGGATCGGCTCCGCGAAAGACGACGTCGATCACCCGAGCACTGGCTGCACCATCGTCCTGGCCGACATAGTCGTGCTGGGCGATGCGATAGCGCTCGGTGAAGGCTGGCAGCCGGCCGTGATCGGCGACCTGGCCGATGACCGCGGCAACCTCCGCAGTGGTGCGGCACACCGGTCCGGGCAGCTCGGCCGGATTCAGGTAGAGTCCACGGTTCTGCTGGAAGTCTGCGAGGTCGGGAGTGAAGAACACGATCGGCAGGCCGGTCGCCAGAAAGTCGAAGAAGATGCTCGAATAGTCGGTGACCAGGATGCCGGCGAGCCCGAGCACGACGTTGGTCGGCAGGTCGTTCGGAACCAGCATGCGGACGAGGTCCGCGCGGCGGGCGGCCAGCGCGTGCACAGCCTGGTGGGTTTTCAGCAGCACGATGTAGCGGCTGGTGTCGATTCCAGCTTCGATCTGCCGCACCCGGTGGAGCAGGGCGTCAAGGTCGTCGTCGGGGTGCGCGAACGAGGCACCCTTCCAGGTGGGGGCGTAGAGCACGATCTCCCGGCCCCCGGGGTTCAGCTGCGCGAGCCGGGAGCGGGCGCTGTGCGATTCCGCTGCGGAGAGGGTCTGCCGGTCGATGCGCGGGTAGCCGGCCAGCAGCATCCGTCCCTGAAATATGCCGTCGAGCTTGTAGGCGCGCTCGAACATCTGACGGGCCATGAACGGGTTGGCGGCGAGCAGGTAGTCGGCGCTGACAAAGTTGCGCACGATATTGGCGGTGCCGAACGCGCCGTCAACAATGTCGTATCCCATGCGTTTGAGCGGGGTTCCGTGCCAGGTGTTCAGGTAGATCTGACCGGGGCGTTTGGAGAATTGCGGCGGAAAAGTCGCGTTGCTGATCAGGAAGCGACTCGTGGCGAGCGCCCGATAGTAGGCGGGCGAGCCGGTTTTCACGAAGCGCACCGTGCGATCGCGGCGAAACTCTCGGCGGGCAGTGCACGGATTCTTCAGCGCCCAGATATGCCGCAAATGAGCCTGATCGGGGGTAATACGTAGCTGTCGGAACAGGGCTTCGGGGTTGCAGAGCAGGCCGGACCCGTTGAACGCCTCATACAGCACCGCGTGCGGGTTGATCGGGCGGGAGCGCCAGTAGGCATGGGCCTCATACCGCAGAGCACGACGGATGCGCCCGGTCGCTCTGGCTAGGCGACGGCGCGACTGCGCGAACACGGTGGCGAGGAGCCGAGCGATCAGGCTCACAGCGCGGGGTAGGCGGTCGGGAGGGTGAGGCCGCGCTCGGTCAGCACGGCGCGCAGTCGGGTGGGATAGTCGGTGATAATGCCGTCGACTCCCAGGTCGATGAGGGTGTGCATGAGCGCGGTCTCGCTGACCGTCCAGGGGATGACGGGCAGTCCGGCGGAGTGCGCATCGGCCACGAGCTCGGGCGTGACCGTCTTGAAAGTCGGCGAGAGGGTGTCGTAGCCTGCGGCGGCAGCAGCGCGGGCGACGGATCCGTCGTAGTCGTCGATGTCGATGCCGCCCAGATGCACGCTCGCCCCGGGCCGGCCCACTTCGAGCCAGTCGTCGTCCTGGGCGAGGGCGGCGAGCCGCAGCTCGGGGGCGATTTCACGCACGAGGTTGAGGGACGCCCAGTCGAAGCTCTGCACCGTCACCCGGTCGGCGCGGCCGGAGGCGTCGATCTCGGCGACGACGGCGCGGGTGAGCGCCTTCATTTCGTCGGCGCCCGAGGGGCCGGGGGTCTCGATCTAGGTCTCGATGTTGAGCTGCACGGTGTCGGCTTGGTAAACGTCGACGAGCGCGAACAAGTCGGCGAGTTCGGCAATAATGTTTCCCGGCACGTTCTGCTGCTCCGGGTAGCCCGGAAGCTGCTGGTAGCCGCAATCGAGCGTTTGAATCTGCTCCAGGGTCAACTCGCGCACCCGGCTGCCGGCGTAGGGAAATTGCGGGTCGCCGCGGAAGGCGGCATCCCTGTCGCGGCACTTGGTCGCTGTGAGCACGTCGTCGTGCCAGACCACGATGGCGTCGTCGGCCGTGAGGTGGGTGTCGAGCTCGAGGGTGCTGACGCCCAATTCGAGCGAGGCGGCAAAGGCGGCGAGGCTCTCTTCGGTGTGTTCGCCGCGCCCGCCGCGGTGGGATTGCAGGTCGAACGGTGCGAGTGGTGTCGCACGGGGTGTCTGCGCGGCCGGCGCCGGCTCCCCCTGCGCGGCCGCCACAACACCACCGACCAGAACGGTGCTGAGGGCGGCAGCCGCCGCGATGATCAGAATCTTGCGCATCCGGCACTCTTTCGTGGATCGAAGCGCGCCGACGGGCGTGCATCTGCTCACGTTAAGGAACCGAGGTGGACGGCATCCGTTTCGCAGCTGTCAGGCGTATGAACTCTGTGTTACACGTAGGCTGCCCGGCTCTCGGCACTGGTTCGTGCAGTGGGCACGCGGTGGTGCGGGCGCCCGAACTCTAGCGAGCGCCGTGAACGGTGGTCAGGCGGGCTGGCAGCATCCGCTTGAGCGCACCCGGGCCGGCGCGGCGCAGCGAGACGGCCACGATCACGATGACCGCGACCGCGATCGACACCTGGGTGACAAGTGGGTTCGGCAGGAGCAACCGCAGGGTGAGCGCCATCGGCACGAGCAGCCATTCCCAGCGGCCACTGAGCGCCACGAACGGTAGCAGCAACAACGCATACCAGGGGTAGCGGGGGCTGAGCACGAGCAGGGTCGCGCCGATCATCACGAGCTGGCCGACCCAGGGCCGGTTCTGGTCGGTCTTGATGATAACGAGACCGGCGACGATCGCCAGAATAACACCGGCGACGATCACAGCGGATGCCCCCGGCGCGACCAGAGACACCAGTGCGAACCGCGATCCGTCCTGGTAACCCTCTTCGGTGAGGTAGCCGGGCAGGTAGCCGAGCACGCCGATTCCGGTGGCCAGCACATAGGGCAGGTACAGCAGAGCGAAACTCAGAACGGATGCCACCACCATGCGCCACCCGCCCCGTTTCAGCAGCGCCGGCGCCGCCAGCACGGGGATGAGTTTGGTGCCGATCGCGATTCCGAGCATGATGCCGCCGCGCCAGACTTTCTTGCTCGAGACCAGGAACACGACCGCGACCACGAAAATGACGCCGAGCATGTCGACGTGCGAGTTGGTGATGGCTTCGGTCGCCACGAGCGGACACCAGGCCCACAGGGCCGCGTTTCTCTGATCGAGGCCACGGCGGCGCATGCCGATCAGCAGCATGACGCTGGTGCCGAGGCTCAGCACCAGGCCGGCGAGCTGCAGCGGCCAGTATTCCGGCCCCGGTCCGGTGAGAAAACGCACGCCGGCGAAAAAGATCTCGCTGGCCGGCGGGTAGATCGTGGGTACGGCGGTGCGGTTGAGTGCCGAGCACAGCAGGTCACCGTCGGTCGTGCGGGCGCGCACGATGCGTTCGCCGTCGCAGACTTCTTTGCCCGCGGCGTTGGTCTGGGGTGCGGGGAAGAGCCAGTCGGGTCTGAGAGAATCGAGGCGGGCATCCGCTGGGGTGAAGGCGTAGGGGCTGATGCCGTTGGTTTGGACGATGCCGTCCCAGGCGTAGCGGGCCGAGTCGGTGCTCGTGTTCGGTGGGCCGACCATGGCTGCGCCACCGATCAGGGCGGAACCGGCGAGGATCAGCGCAACGACCGCTTTGCCCCGGACGCGGCGCAACAGCCAGAAGGCGAGGCCGAAGAGCAGCCAGAGCGCGCTCGTGACCAGCACGAGCTGCACCTCATCGCGGTCGGGGTTGAACAGGTCGAATGTGAGCACGCTGAACGCGGTGAGGGCAGCGCTGAGTACCAGCAGGGCAGCGATGATCGTTATGCGCACGCTTCAGTCTGTCTCATGGGTCGTGACTTTTGCGGGCCCATTCACCCATGCACCCGCACATCGTAAGGAATTTTCTGCCGTCTGGGCGCGGTCTGGTGGTGCAATAGAAGTATGAGGCGATTGATGTACGAGGCCCAGCGAGCGCTGGCGTCGCCGGTGCGCAATCCGCGCATGGCGACCGTGATCGGCCGGCTACTCGGCGCCGCCTTTCTGATCTGCTTCGGCACCGGCCTGTACAGCCACTTTCTACAGGAACCGCTCGACTGGATGCGCTTTGCGACCCGGCCGGAATTTCTCTACCAGGTCACCCAAGGCACCCACATCATCACCGGCATCGCCTGCTTTCCGCTGCTGCTGGCCAAGTTGTACATCGTTTTTCCCGACCTGTTCGCGTATCCCCCGGTCCGCGGCTTCGTGCATTTTCTCGAGCGCGCGTCGATCGCCCTGTTCGTGGGAGCCTCGCTCGTGCAGATCACAATCGGGCTGCTCAATACCTACCAGTGGTATCCGTGGCCGTTTCCGTTTCGGCAGGTACATTTCGCTCTGGGCTGGGTGCTGATCGGGCTGTTGATCATCCACATCGCGGTCAAGCTGCCGGTGATCACGCGGTACTGGAGCAAATCTTTAGACGAGCCCGATCACCTTTCCGATGCGGTGTCTGGTGACCGCGGTTCCGATGCCGAGGCCGTGCGCCTGTGGGGCACGACTCGCCCCAATGGTGTGACCGGGCGTGTGCTCGACTACATCGACGCGACGCCGCGCACTGCTTCGAGGGTCAGTCGGCGCGGTTTTCTCACCACTGTCGGTGTGGCCACCACCGCCGTCGTCGGGCTCACCGCCGGGCAGACCTTCACGCCGCTGAACGCGGTCAACCTGTTCGGGCCGCGCAAAAAGGGCGTCGGCCAGCAGGGAGTTCCGGTGAACCGCACGAGCGAACAGGCCAAGGTAGCCGATGCCGCCATGGCCCCAGCATGGACCCTCACGCTCGCGGTCTCCGGCACCGAGCGCTCGTTCACCCGGGACGAGCTGCTCGCGCTGCCGCAGACGTCCGTGCGACTGCCGATCGCCTGTGTGGAGGGCTGGAGTCAGATGGCTTCGTGGCGCGGCGTGCGGTTGCGTGACCTCGCCGATCTGATGAGCGCCGACCCGGACACGTCGTTTCGCCTGATCAGCCTCGAAGAACGCGGCAGTTTCAGCAAGACCCAGATCGGGCGCGAGTATGTGCGCGACCCGCTCACACTGGTAGCGCTCGAGCTGAACGGCGAGACGCTCGACCTCGAGCACGGGTATCCGGCGCGAATGATCGCGCCTGGTCGGCCCGGTGTGTTGCAGACCAAATGGCTGAGCAGAATCGAGGCGATCTGATGACGTCGTTGATGGGCGGCTTGAATCCGCCGCCGGCTGGAATCGAGGCGTCGACGGGTCAACGGATGCGCAGCATCCGTTTGGTGCTGGTGGGTGTTGGCGTGCTGATGCTGGCCTGGGGCGCGTTCGTGATGTTCGATTCGGTGCGGCTGACCCGCATTCCCGGAGTGGCGCTGTGGATTGCGGCGGCGATCGTGCTGCACGATGCGATTCTGGCTCCGATCGTGTTTGCGTTCGGAATCGCGCTGCGACGGGTCGGACGCCGGGCGACGGGAACGATCATTGCGATCGTGGAGGGCGGGATTGTCGTGGGGTCTGTGGTCTCGCTGGTCGCGGTGCCGCTGATTGTGGCGAAGAACTTCGCGCCGGCGAATCCGACCGTGCTGCCGCTGAATTACGGGCTCAATTTGGGGATCTTCTGGCTGGTTCTCGCGGTGGTGACCGTGGGGCTGTCGGTGTGGGCGTTTCTGCGCGGGCGACGACCGGACGTGGGTTTTCCGGACGACTCTGGGCGGTGAAGTCGGGGCGCGTCGAGGTGAGAGGCGGCCCGTTTTTCAGAGGCGACGCGCTGCCCCGAGGCGACCCGCGTCGGCGACACGGCATCCGCTCTCGCTCAGACATTGAGGTGTTCACAGGACCTGCGCGAAAAGCGTGCGTAGGTCCTGTGAACTCCTCTAGACTCGCAACCCCGCGAATACCGTGCCGCCGCCGCTTCATTAGTGCTGGCCCTATTGCTCTCGAGTTGTGGAGCCCCCGGGCCCAGCTTGGGGAACTGGGACCATGATCTAGCATGGGCCCAGTTTCCGGGCCCGGGCCCGGACAGAAGCGGGGTCAGGCGCGGGCGAGGCGAACGAAGGAGCGCCCACCCCTGGTCCATTCGGCGACCTGAATGAGTCCGACCTTAGCGGCCCGGCGGAGCAGGGCATTGACCCCGATCTCGGCCCACGGGAACGCGTCGCTCGTGTGGCCGGCGGCGTCGTGCAGGGTGCCCTCGTAGGCGACGTCGTGCTCGGGGTCGCGGTTCACCTCAACGACCAGCACG
The DNA here is from genome assembly GCF_030063145.1 of Cryobacterium sp. PH31-L1. Lineage (GTDB taxonomy): Bacteria > Actinomycetota > Actinomycetes > Actinomycetales > Microbacteriaceae > Cryobacterium. Next base: position 501,332 of record NZ_JASISM010000002.1, on the reverse strand, counting down.
CCGTCGGCGGCGAGCAGAAACACGCAGCGCTCGAGCAGGGCGTCGGGATCGCCGCCGATGCCGATGTTGCCGTCGACGAGAAGCAGGGTCCCCCAGGTTCCCGCCAGCGGAATGTCGTCGAAGACGGAGCGCTGCAGCACGGCGAGTCCGGCCGCGAGGGCGATGCGCACGGCGGTCGGCGAGACATCGACGCCGAGGGCGTCGAGCCCCTCGTCGATCGCTGCCTGGATCATGCGACCCGGCCCGCAGCCGATGTCGAGCACCGGTCCGGCGAGGCCGGCGAGCAGGGAACGGTCGATTGCATCGGCTCCGGCGCTCCAGCGCCCGGCGTGCATCGTCGATACGCGCGCGGGCGTGCTCGGATCGGCATCGGCGCGGTGGCCGTGCAGGTAGAGCACGTTGTCGTCGCTCTGCAACGCCTGGGCATACGGTTCGGATCCGCCGGCACCGAACGTGGTCGGCCGGCGAAAGCGCTCGGTCGTGGCACGGTCGACGTCGTTGGCGGCCGCGTCTTCGGGTTGTTCCCGCAGGCGCGGCGAGACGAGGGTCACGAGCGGGTCCCGCTGAGAAGACGAATGTCGGAAGCGAGCAGGTCGGCAGTCGTTTTCAGAGCGGATGCCGTCACCTCCGCGAAAGCACGCGCGAACCGGGTGTGGGGGGCGATGGACGCGACGGTGTGGGCATCCGTTATGGTGTCGATGTCGGTGAGCGAGGGCAGCAGGCCGGCGGTGAGGCCCGCCCGATCGAGGCGTTGGAGCTGGTGGGCACCGGTGTCGGCGCGGCTCATCGGGATGCCGCGAAGCAGCGCACCGGTCGGGTTTCTGAGGGCGAGCGCCCAGAAACCGCCATCGTCTGCGGGGCCGAACCAGGCATCCGTTTCGTCGCCCCAGCCGGTGAAGACGGGGGCGAGCAGTTCGGCGCTGATTTGAGGCGTGTCCATGCCGAGCAGGAGGGTCGGCTCGCCGAGGTGGTCGAAGATGGCGGCGAGGCGCTCGTCGAGGCCGCCGGAGGTCTGCGGCAGAATCTCCCAACCGGATGCCTCCGGCGGCGGGGTCACACCGTCGAAAGCGAGGATGTGGCGGGTAGCGGGTAGCTGGGCGGCGACCGCGAGGGTGTCGGCGAGGCTGGCGGCGGCGAGCTCGGCGGCCTGCTCGAGCGAAAGCGGCGGGTGCAGGCGTGTCTTGACTTTGCCGGGCAGGCATTCCTTGGCGATGACGACGATTGCGGTCATGAGCGGGCCTCGTTGGTGTCGGGTGTGCCGGGGGTGGTGGTGGAGCTGCTGGCGGTGTTGGCTCGGAGCAGCCCGGACATGTCCTTGATGGCGGTGAGGGTGCCGCGCACGGTGCCGGTCACCTTGCTGCGGCCGATACGCGGCGAATACCCGGTGTCGACTTCGCAGATGCGCCAGTTGCCTTTCGCCGCGCCGAGAACCATCTCGAGCGGATACCCGCTGCGGCGATCGACTAGTTCGAGGGCGAGGAGGTCGTCGCGGCGGGCCGCTCGCATGGGGCCGAGATCATGGATGTTCACACCTGTTATTCGGCGCAGTCGCCAAGAAAGATAGGTATTTGCTAAACGGGCATGCGGAGGCCAGGCAGTGCGGGTCGTCGGGCGGCGGCGGCCGAGCACGAGATCGGCCTCGTCGGCACGGATCGGGTCGACCACGAGCGATAGATCGCGGGGATCCATTGAGGCATCGGCATCGCAGAACGCCACGATTGGTGCGGTCGCGGCGAGCAGGCCCGCGTGGGCGGCCGCGCCGAATCCGCGGCGGGATTCGTGCACGACATGGGCGCCGAGCGTGCGGGCGAGGTCGGCGGATCCATCAGTCGACCCGTTGTCCACGACGATCGCGCGGTAGCCGGCGGGCATTCGTTCGAGGATCCACGGCAGAGCTTGCGCCTCATTCAGACAGGGCAACACAACGTCTACCTGAATCTCGATCATTCTTCGACCCTAAGTGCGGGGTCTGGGGCTTCGGGGCGAAAGAGGTTACGAAACGCTGAAGTTTTCTGGGTGTTTGGTGTGAGGAGGCGCGTGCGTCGGGGCGGCTCGACCTTCGGGACCGGGCTCAGATCATAAGCTGGGCCGGGAACGGGGCCCGTGCCCCGCGCGGTTGGGAGAGACGGCGTGAGGCGGGGCATCCGCTGGGTGGAAGCGAGAACGGGTGCGCGCGCCCCGCGCGGTACGGGGAGCGCGCGCCTAGTCTGAAGGGGTGTCCCCCTCTCAATATTTCGCGCCGCCACGAGCGGATGCCCTCGCCGGCCGTCGCGTGCTCCTCATCGAGGACGACCCGACGGTTTCCGAGGTGGTCGGGCAGTATCTGCGAGCCGCCGGATTCGTCGTGGATGAAACCGTCGACGGGCTCGCCGGCCTGCGCCACGCCGAACTCGCTCAGCCGGACCTCATTGTGCTCGACCGCATGCTTCCGCTGCTCGATGGCATCGAGGTGTGCCGGCGCATTCGCGTGAACTGGGGCGCGCTGCCGGTGATCATGCTGACCGCACTCGGCGAGGAAGAGCATCGCATCGAAGGCCTCGAGGCCGGCGCGGACGACTACCTCGTGAAACCATTCTCGCCGCGCGAGCTGGTACTGCGGGTTCAGTCAGTATTGCGGCGGAGCGGCACCGAATCCATTCCGGAGGGGATCCTCGACGCCGGCGAGTTCTCGCTCAACCTCGCCGCACACGAAATCCGGCTGCGCAACAAGCCGCTCGTGCTCACGAGCCGGGAATTCGACCTGCTTGCCTATCTGATCTGGCGGCCGTCGCGGGTGCTGACCCGCGAGGAGTTGCTGCGTTCGGTGTGGGGCTGGGAATTCGGAGACCTGTCCACGGTGACCGTGCACGTGCGACGCCTGCGCGAGAAGATTGAGGCCGACCCCGCGCATCCGCTGCTCGTGAATACGGTGTGGGGGGTCGGGTATCGGTTCGATCCGGTACCGCTCGGGGCCGGTTCGACGCCCGATCAGGACGCATCAGGGGGAGCGGAATGAGCGCACCGGGTGGGGGCGTCAGCACGATTTCCGGGGATTCGGGGCTCGTAGGAGGCGCCGGGGCTTGGTCGGGCCGGGGCATCCGTTGTGAGGGAGGCGCACGATGACCCCTGACGTCCTTGCGACCGTGGCCGGCATTGCGCTCGGCTGCGCGCTCGTCGTGGGGATGCTCGCCCTGCTCGCCCTGCGGCTGCTGTCGCGTGGGTCGCTCGTGATGCAGGTGGTCGTTGTCGCGTTCGCCACCGTGATCTCCGTGGTGAGCGGAACCTCCGCGGTGGCGTCGCTCATGTATCTCTCAGAGCACGACCTGAACGTGTTCTACTCGGTGGCCGTCGTCGCCGGAATCGTATCGCTCGTCATGGCCTCGGTCCTGGGACGGTCGCTGGTGCGCGACAACCAGTATCTTCGGGCCGCTGCGGCGAGCATCGGACGGGGCGAATCGGTGATGTCCCCGGATCGGCATACGTCGACGGAGTTCGCCTCGCTCGCCGGGGAGCTGGCCGCGACGGCCGATCGGCTGACCGAATCCCGCCAGCGGGAGGAGCGGATCGAGACGTCGCGCCGCGAAATCGTCGCGTGGATCTCGCACGACCTCCGCACACCCCTCGCCGGCATCCGGGCCATGGCCGAGGCCCTCGAAGACGGAATGGCTCCCGACCCACAGCGGTATTACGTGCAGATTCGCGGGCAGGTCGACCGGCTGAGCGGAATGGTCGACGATCTGTTCGAGCTGTCCAAGATCCACGCCGGGGCACTGCAACTCAACTTTGAGCGGGTGGCCCTGTACGACCTGATCAGCGATACCGTCGCGGATCTCGCGCCGGTCGCCCTCGCCAAATCGCTCGACCTGCGCTTCGAGGGTGAACGCGGTCTCACCCTCCAAGCGGATGCCCGCGAGCTCGCCCGCGCGGTCGGCAACCTGGTCATGAACGCCATCCAGCATTCCCCGGCCGACAGCGCCATCGTCGTCTCGGTCACCCGGCACGTCGACGGCAGGGCGGTGATTGCGGTCGTGGATGCGGCCGGCGGAATTCCGGAGCAGGATCTCAATCGGGTGTTCGAGGCCGGCTGGCGAGCGAGCGAGCCGCGGACCGTGTTCGCCTGGGGAAGCGGCGCCGGTCAGAGCGGAGGCGCCGGGTTGGGACTCGCGATCGTCGAGGGCATCGTGCAGGCTCATGCTGGGCAGGTGACCGTGACCAATGTGGGGAACGGATGCCGGTTTGAGATGCTGTTGCCGCAGCATCCGCTGGCCTGAGGCATTCGGCACCGGGGGTTACGGCACTACGGGGTGGCGAATTCAGGAAAAACACGCCCGGCCCGACCCGACCAGCCCGGAAACACAGGAAAGCATGCCGCGACCGACCCGGATCTCCTCAATTAGCCACCACGAAAACAGCAAGGGCGGGTCAGGGACGCACGGCCGCACGCAGGGGTGCGGTCGCGAACTCGCGCATGCCGTCTTCGAAGGAGACCTGGGCGGACCAGCCGAGTTCCGCGCGCAATCGCTCGGAGGACGCGGTGATGTGTCGCACGTCGCCGAGTCGGTACTGCCCGGTCACTATCGGGGTGAGGCCACCCGCCGCCGCGGCAAGGGCGGTCGCCATATCGCCGATGGTGTGCACAATTCCGCTGCCGACATTGAACGGACGAAATATTCCGGAATCGGAATGGGCCGTGAATTCCAGCGCGGCAATGTTGGCTGCAGCTACATCAAGCACGTGCACGAAGTCGCGGCGCTGCTGCCCGTCTTCGTACACCCGCGGGGCCTCACCGCGCTCGATCGCCGAACGAAACAGGGAAGCGACCCCCGCGTAGGGCGTGTTCTGCGGCATGCCCGGGCCGTAGACGTTGTGGTAGCGCAGGGCCGCGACACGCCCGCCGGTCGAGCGTGCCCAAGCCGTGGCGAGATACTCCTGACCGAGCTTGCTGCTCGCGTAGACGTTGCGCGGGTCGAGCGGGTCGGATTCGCTCACCAGAACGGGCTCGAGCGCGAGGCCGGTCTGCGGGTCGAGCGGGTCGAAGCGTCCGGCGTCAAGGTCGCTCGAGAGGCGCGGGCCGGGCCGGGTGAAACCGTTCGGGCCGCGATAGCTGCCCTCCCCGTAGACGACCATGGATGATGCCAGAACGAGACGACGGATGCCCCGCTCGGCCATCCCGGCCAGCAACACCGCGGTTCCCACCTCGTTGCTGTGCACATAGTCGGGGGCGTCGGCGAAGTCGACACCGAGCCCCACTTTGGCCGCCTGATGGCAGACCACGTCGATGTCTTCGAGGGCGCGGGCGACGGTGCCCGGGTCGGTCACATCCCCGAGGATGAACTCTACCCGTGGGTCCAGGCCCGCTGGCCGTGCGTTCCGGGCCCGGGCCCGGAAACTGGGACCAGGTTCTATCATGGGCCCGCTTTCCGGGCCCGGGCCCGGAACAACGGAGGCGGTCACGGATTGAGGCGCGGACGCAACCTCGACCGGGGACTCTGACTCGCGCTCGGGTTCACGGTCGGATGCGCGCTCCGGCTCGGACACGAATGCCGGCAGTGGACCGTGCACATCGGCGCGCAGGGAGTCCAGTACCCGCACCTGATAGCCGCGGGCGAGGGCGGCGTCGACGATCGCGGATCCGATGAAGCCAGCTCCGCCGGTGATCAGCAGGTGTTCGCCGGTCATGGCTGATCCCGCTTCATAGTGCGGACGCAGGCGGCGCTCCGCGTTCCCCGTCGATCCGTCGATGACTCGCTGGAACGCAGCTCGCGTTGAGCGCTCCGTGTTCACGTCAGCTCCTGCGGGTCAGACAGCACGGAGCGGGCGAGCACGGCGTCAACCTGGGTCGGATCGATGAGCTCACGCGGAGCGAAGTCGGTCGGCAGGGCCCGCAGGATGCCGTCGATCGCGGCGAGAATGCGCGGCTGGGCGTCGCGAAGGCGGCGGAACACGACCGAGGCGGTCACGGCATCCGTTTCGGTGGAGACATCAGATCCTGCGGCGCGAGCGTGACCGGTCTCGGCGGCGTCGGCTTCGAGCACCGGAGCCAGCCCGGCATCGGCGTCGGTCACGAACGAGAGGTTGACCGTGCCCATGTTGAGTTCGCCGGCCAGCACGATCTCGGGGTAGGCGGTCATATTGACGATGTGCGCGCCGATCGACCGGAACCAGACCGACTCCGCCCGGGTCGAAAACCGCGGGCCCTGAATGACGACGACAGTTCCGGTGGGGGCGAAGTTCTCGCCGAGGTCCTCGAGCGCGCTCACCGCATAGCGACGCAACAGCGGATCGAACGGGTCGGCGGCGGAGAGGTGCTGCACCGATTCCCGGTCGTAGAACGTGTCGGGGCGTCCCGATGTGCGGTCGATGAACTGGTCGGTGACCACGAGCAGCCCGGGCGCATACTCCGGGGTGACTCCCCCGACCGCCGACGAGGAGATGATGGCCCGCACACCGATCGAGGCCAGCGCCCAGATGTTCGCGCGGTAGTTGATCAGGTGTGGGGCGACGCTGTGTCCGCTGCCGTGTCGCGGCAGAAACGCGACGCGGCGACCGGCTCGCAGGCCGATCGTGACCGCCGTGGACCCGTAGGGGGTCTGCACCTGGTGCGTCACGGCGCCGGCCGGGTCAATAAGTTCGTAGAGGCCGGATCCGCCGATCACGGCAATCTCAGCCCGGGCAGTTGGGTCGACCAGCGATTCGGCCAGCGATTCGGCCAAGGGTGCAGCAAGTTGGTCGGCAGTCGGGTCAAGCGTCACAAGCGGCTCCCAGCGTCATAACAGTCGAGTGTTCAGTGTGCCATCGAAACCTGCGTACTCGGGCCATCCCGACTTCAGCAACGGGTGCCGCGCCCGCCAGGCTGGATTGCGCGGAGCCGTGAGTTTCAGACACCGAGCCGTGAGTCTTGGGGCATTTGCCGGCCAATTTGGGCCCAGAACCTACGGCTCGGCGACGACGGCGAGCTCAAACTCACGGCTCGGCGAGCGAATGCTTCGCCTCGCCCACGCAGATCGGCCCCGCGGACGGAGCCCGGGCCCCGTCCGCGGGATGGGCTCCGTACGGGACGTCCGAACTGGGCCGAAGTCCGAGTCGGGTTTCCGGGCCCGGGCCCGGTCGCTGGGCCCACGATAGAACATGGGCCCGGTTTCCGGGCCTGGGCCCGGTCGAAATTGAACGACTAGTGGGTATAGAAGCGGATCGACGCCGCGAGCGGCCCGGGCGGGTTCAGCGCGAACGATGAGAGCACCCCGTCGCCGGAGTAATCCAGGAGCGCCCAGAGTTCGGATCCGCCACTCACCAAGTAGCGCTCTCCGCTCTGAAGCGGCACCGTGGCGCTGGCCCCGGCGTCCACCGTGAGGTCTACCGGGGTGCCCGCGGCGGGCGTGAGGGTGAGTGTGGCATCCGCTGCCCCGCCGTTGACGAGGTGCAGCGTCGGCGACGGCCCCTCGGCCACGGCCACCACGAAGGAACCCTCGAGCGGGGCCGACGCGGAGAACCAGCCGAAGTCCTTGCCGCCGGCGCTGTCGACGGCCGTACGGGCGGCCGCTACGATCGGTTCGTCGGAGCGCAGCTGTACCGAGAAGCTGCCGACGGCCAGCGGTGACAGCGGAATCTCGGTGGCGATGCCCGGCTCGACGTCCACCTGGGTCGAGGTTCCCTCGGCAGTTCCGTCGGCGCTCGTCACGCCGATCTGCACGGTCGCCGCCACGTCACCCGGCACGAACACCCGAATCGACGGGGTGGCTTCATCGAAGCCCTCACCCGTGTTCACGGCATCCGACGAGACGGCCGTCATAACGCGCACCCCGGCGATGATCTGGTTCGTGGCGGGCGTCGCGGTAGTGCCGATGATCTCGACGCCGCCCGGTTCGATGCCGCGAATGCTGCTCTGCTCCAGTGACGCCGCCACCTGGCCGCCGCGCGATGAGACCTGCAGTACCGGCGATTTCACGTTCGGCGCGAGGCCGGCGAGCGAGATGACCCGCTGCTCTCCCGGCTGCACCAGAATTCCGGTGGCGCCCGGAGCATCGACGAGCCCGCTCTCGCCGTAGACCGTCACATCGACGGTCGCGAGCACGGGGGTCGGGTTGCCGAGCAGCAGCAGGCTGGTGCGTCCGATATCGGTCGAGCCGCCGACGATCCAGCTGTCACTGGCCGCTTCGGCGCACGCCGCGACGGCGAGGCCGCCGAGCGTGTCGGTCGCGGCAACCTGCGATTGACTGCCGGCCACGAGCGGCGGCACGGTCGCGCCGTCTTGCACGGGTACGGTCAGCAGCAACGGCGGCTGGCGGCTGTTCGAGTCGTCGACCGCACTGATCTCGGTCACCTCGGGGCGAATCTGCTCGAGCGAACCGCCCGAAACCGCTCCATACACAGCGGATGCCGCCCCCACACTCGACGCGGACTGGGCCTGGGTCGAGTCCTCGGCGAGGGTCATCAGGGGTCCGGGGCAGACGCGCTGCTGCTCACTCGGCAGCGGTGCGATCTCGCTGGACTGCGGGCTGCGTTCAACGGTCGGCAGCGTCACGAGCGTGGCCGCGCCGAGAGTCGCCACGACGACACCGATGCCGACGAGGCCGAGCACACCGCGTCCGGCCCGGCCGCCAATGCGGGCGAGTTGGCTTCTATCGGGCATTGTCGTCCTCCGGTCGGTCGGCGGCAGCCGGGTCGAAGGCAGAGGCACCCGGCGCGCCAGACGCACCAGCCCCTGAGGCGACAGCGGCGTCGGCGTCGCCAGCTGGTTCGGCCACCGCATCGTCGTCGTCGAACCCGTCGTCCGATTCCAACCCGGTCCCGACGCCGGTCTCCCGGTCCATCGCCAGATCGGCTTCGAGGTCGGTGCCGAGCGGCACCTCCAACTCCTCATCACGATCGGAGGGCACCGCCCCCTTCGACCGCCGCACCCGCTTCGGCTTCTGCTTGGCGTTGGCGCGGGCCGCCCGGCGAATGGCATCGCGGTTGGCCTGGCGTACGGCTTCACGCCCTGCGCCGATCGGCAGCGACAGTAGAACGGCGCTGCCCACCACGGCGAGGGCAATGAGCAGGGTCACCAGGCCGAAGACGCCGCCGGCGCGAGCCGGTATGGGGGTGGAGGCTGCGGCATCCGTTTCGCCGAATTGCCACAGGCGGCCGAATTCGGTGTCGCCGACCGGGGCCAGCGCCGAGTTGCCGTCCAGGGCCGTTTCGGTGCGCAGGGCGGTGGCCGCGGCGTCCACATTCGCATCGCCCGGCTGCAACACGATAAAGCGGATGCCGAAATCGGCGAGGTCCGCGCTGGTCTCCAGACCGCTGCGGGAGGCCAGGTTGCCGGCGAGCTCCGCGAGTGCCTTTTCGCGGGCGCTGAGGGTCTGGTCGGTGCTGTCCAGCGTGGACTGCTGGTTCAGGGTGGCGCCGACACCGCGTTCGATCGTGGCGAGCAGCCCGCCATCAGCCTGCGGAACGAGCTTGAGCGTGCCGACCCGGTTGTCGATCTGGGCTTCAGCGGCGACGAAGGCCGGCTGGGTCTGCCCGGTTCCCTCGCGCACGGCGGCGGTGCCGAGATGCAGCGAGGCGACCAGCGGCAGCACGACCACGGCCAGAGCGAGCGAGGCGACCACACCGGGCGTCGAGGCGAAGCGGCGCAGGGAGCGCAGGCCGATCACGAGGGCGCCGACCAGCCCGAGCCAGTACAGGCTGAGGCCGTTGCCGGTCCAGACGCGCACCGGTTCGGCGCCGATCGCGGCGAGAACGAGCTGGTTGGCGGCAACCGCGGTGCCGAATCCGAGCAGCGCAACGAGCCAGGCACCGCCGGCGAGACGCGCGCCGGGCAGCAGGAGCGCGAGCAGGGCGAGCACGGCGAGGGGCGCGAGAAGAATCGGTACGAAAAGTTGCGGGTCCAGGCCCTCGACGCCAAAGCGGTCGAGCACGCCAGCCCAGCCGTCACTGCCGGGCAGTCCGAGCAGCAGTTGCAGGGTGGGAGCCTGGCCGCTCGGCACGGGTAGGCCCGGGTCGGCGACGAGGTTCAGCCAGTCACCGCGCAGTCCCTGGTTGACCAGAAGGGGCAGGGCCAGCGCGAGCGCCGGCAGCGGAATGCCGATGAAGCGCATCACGCGGCGGCCGGCCAGGGCCACGCTGAGCGCCCAGACCACGAGCAGGGCCGGGGCGAGGGAGGGCGCGCAGGCGACGACGGCGGCAAAGAGCAGGGCAGCGGATGCCGACGCCGACCAGGTGCGCGCGGCCGCAAACCAGGCGAAGAATAGCCAGGGCAGCAGCAGATGTACGAGAATCGCGGCCGGGCGGCCGTCAGCCAGGGCGATCAGAAAGGTCGGGGCGAGCACCCACAGCGCGGCGGCCAGGGCGCGCAGGCTGCCGCGGTCGGTCAGCCGGGTTGCGGCCATCCACGCACCGACGGCAGCGAGCGGGAAGGCGAGTGCGTAGACCAGCACGAGGGAGAACGACGGCGACCAGAACGCGATCGAGCCGAGCACGGCCACGACCGCGGCGAACGGGTCGGCGGCGCCGACGAAGCCGAGCCCGAGGTCACGCCAGCCATAGCCGACGCTCGACCACAGTTCGGGCAGGCTCGGCGAAAGCGGCAGCAGCCCGCCGCCGATCAGGGTGTCGGCGCCGAGCAGCGGCACCATCATGATGATGCCGACGACGGCTGCGGCGAGCATAGTCCAGGCGCCGCCGCCGGAGAAGAATCGAATTTCGTGACGTTCGCCGTGCAGGCCGAACAGGCTGGCCTCGCGCTTGAGCGAGTGACGTCGGCGCACCTCGGCGGAGGGAACCCGCAGGGTCGAGATCGCGTCCCAGCCGAGCGTGCGGGTCTTCGCGAACGAGCGGCGGGCGTTGCTGACCCGCAGGCCGTTGAACGCAGCGCCGAACGCGGCCGAGAATTCGCCCACGATCGCGCCGGGTTCCTTGCGCAGCAGCTGTCCGAGCGAACGTACGAAGGCCAGCGGCAGCAGTGACAGCCAGTGGAAAACCAGGGCTCCGGCGGGCGCGTAGACCAGCCGGCGGTGCAGCTGCGCTGAACGTTCGGCGCGAACGCGGCGACGGCGGAGGCGTCCCCGCGAGGACTGGTTCGGCCCGGCGACACCGTCACCGGCCGAGGCCACGCGGGCGGCAGGAACGACCGAGACTCGGTACCCGGCGAGCCGCACCCGCACGCAGAAGTCGAGGGAATCATCCACTGTGGGCAGTGCCGGGTCGAACCCGCCGAGCTGTTCCCACACCGTGTGGCGCACGAGCATGCCCCCGGCGCTGACGGCGAGCACATCGCTCAGGCCGTCGTGCTGGCCCTGGTCGAGTTCGCTCTCGACCAGGGTCACAGTGGCGCCGGTCGGCGTCATCGACTCGCCGAAGTTGTGGATATATTCGCCGGCGATCCATTCCATGACCTTGGGTCCGGCGACGGCCACCGAGGGGGCGATCTCGAGCGCGTCAACGAGCACCTCGAGGGCGGTCGGGTCGGGCGCGCTGTCCTGGGCGAGCAGCCAGAGCAACTCCCGGTCGTGCGTGGGCGGCGCGCTCACGCGCACGGCGGCAGCGATTGCCTGCCCGAAGTTCAGATCTGAGTCAGCGGCAATGAACTGGGTCGGCCCGAATTCGGCGAGCATCTTTGCGGTCGCATCGCTCGAACCGCAGTCGACGGTGATGACAATGTCGGGTTTACGGGTCTGCAGCGATAGCGCCTTGAGAGTTCGCTCAAGGTGTTTCGCGCCGTTTCGGGCGACAAGGATGGCGGTGACTCTCGGTTGCATAACAGAACCAGCCTAGGTCGGGATCGGCCAGCGGCCCTGAACTGAGAGGGCGCGCCTCGAATATTGGCGAGGCAATAGCCAAGCGGATGCCGCGGCATCCGCTCAGAGACCGGGTCGGGTCCGTCTGCGACGGCCGGCCCGGCCGGGGTCGCCGTGTGCGCTGGTCGTCCGTTCGCCTATGCCCGGCGGTGCATCGCAGCACCGGATGCGATGCCCCGTTCCGGCTGCGCTGCCCGGCAGGATTGCCCGCGCGGACGATTGCCGGACCGAACGACTACCAGCGCGGCGCGGTCAGCGTGAGCGCTCGGCATTCGCTTACGAACGCCTGAAGGTTAAGCGCGCTTTCGCAGTTTGCGGCGTTCGCGCTCGGAGAGTCCACCCCAGATGCCGAACCGCTCGTCGTTGCTGAGCGCGTATTCGAGGCACTCGTTGCGCACCTCGCAGCCGGAGCAGATCTTCTTGGCATCGCGGGTGGAGCCGCCCTTTTCGGGGAAGAACGCCTCGGGGTCGGTCTGGGCGCAGAGCGAGTCGGCCTGCCAGGCCAGAAGGTTCTCGTCGCCGAGATCTTGTCGTACTCCCGGGACACCGAGGGTGACAGGGTCAACGAACCAGTCCTCTGGTACTCCGGAACGATAGTCAGGTATAGCCATATCGTCTCCCAGCCCTCGCTACGCACCGTTTAGTGCTGCACCTAATTACACCGGTGTAATTCCCTAACGTCAAGTCGCGGATCGTAAACCCTCAATACGGGCTGGAGGGTTGCGACGCGCCGATGCCGACAAACTCGGGCATTCGGGGGGTACGAAAGCCTCAGAATAATGTTGCGAACGTAGCACGATCGCTGCACCGACCGGCGTGTCGCTGGCCTCAGTGCGCGGCGGCGCGCGAAGAATCCCAAGCGCTCTGCACCATCTGCTCGAGCGTGTGACGCATGCTCCAGCGCAGATCACGGGCGGCGAGCGCGCCGGAGGCCACGATGCGATCCGGGTCGCCAGCGCGGCGCGGGCCGATCTCGGGCTCGAAGTCGATGCCGGTGACCCGGCGCACCGTGGCCATGATCTCGCCGACCGAGACGCCGTCGCCGCTGCCAAGGTTGTAGACCGGTTCGATTGCGTCGCCGGCATCGAGGCGGCGCGCCGCAGCCACATGGGAGAGCGCGAGGTCGGCCACGTGAATGTAGTCGCGCACGCAGGTACCGTCGGGCGTGGCATAGTCGTCGCCGTTGATGCGCGGGGTGCGGCCGTCGAGCAGCGCGGCGAACACCAGGGGAAAGAGATTGTGCGGGCTGGTGTCACTCAGCGACACGTCGCCGGAGCCGACCACGTTGAAGTAGCGCAGCGAGGTGTGGCGCAGACCGGTCGCCACCGCCTGGTCGCGCAGTAGCCACTCGCCGATCAGCTTGGATTCGCCGTACGGCGACTCCGGACTCTTCGGCGTCTGCTCGGTGACGAGGTCGGTGTGCGGCGTGCCATAGACGGCGGCGCTCGAGGAGAACACGATGCGGTCGATCTCGGCGGAGTTCATGGCGGCGAGCAGCGTAGTGGTGGCCGTCACGTTCTGCTCGTAGGTGTGCAGGGGACGCTCGACCGAAACACCGGCGTACTTGAAGCCGGCCACATGAACGACGCCGTGCACGTGATGCTCGTGGAAGGCATGCAATAGGGTTCCGCCGTCGAGCACGTTGGCCCGAATAAACGGCACGTCGGCGGGCACGAACGACTCGTGCCCACTCGAGAGATCATCGAGCACGACCACGTCGAGGCCTTCAGCCTGGAAGGCACGCACCACATGCGAGCCGATATAGCCCGCCCCGCCGGTTACCAACCACGACATATCGCCCCGCTCGCTCGTGCGGCACTGGATGCGCCACCAGTACAGGCTAGCGCCAGCGAATCAGAGCGTCATATTCGTCAGCGAGCCACGGCACTTCTGCAGGCTACCCCCTGGCCGTACCGTTCACCGAGCCGTGAGTTTCAAGCCGGGCCGCTCACCGAGCCGTGAGTTTTTCGGCGTTGAACCGTTCGAATCGGCGATACTCACGGTCGTTGTCTGAAACTCACGGGTCGGCGAGCGGATGCCCGCGCCTCCGTTCGACCGTAGCGCGCCGCGGGACCTGCGCCAATTCGCGGGAGTTCCGGCCTGGCCAGAACTCCAGCGCAACGCGCCGCGCTGGACTTGCGCCAGTGCGCTCGAGTTATACCTCCCGCGCACTGGCGCAACTCGCGCGGCGGCGAGAAACTGCGGCCGCGGGGGTGAAAAACGGGGGCGGCAGCCGGCCCGGGCTATGCGCCGGGCATCGCCAGAAAAACCTCGCCGGAGCCGGCAAACGTCAGGGTGCCCTCGTCCGGGGTGACGTACACCGCCTGCCCGCGCTTCAGAGCCCGCGACGCCCCGGAACCGGCCACCAAAAACCCGCCCGCCGTGCAGATCGCAATGGCCGGGCCGCTGAGGGTGATCTGTCGCATGGTGACGGGCGTGGCCGACGAAGCCGCAGCATCCGCTTCAATGTGCACGAGCGCAAAATCGGTCACCCCGGGTCGATACACCACAACGCCCTCCGCGAGTACGACCGGCGCGAGGTACGGCGCCGACCCCGCCGTGAAGTCGAGCACCGCGAGCAACTCCTCGATATCGATGTGCTTCGGCGTGAGCCCGCCGCGCAGCACGTTGTCGGAGGCTGCCATCAGCTCCACGCCGAGTCCAGACAGATACGCGTGGATGTTGCCGGCCGGCAGATACAACACCTCACCGCGTTTCAAAGACACCCGGTTCAACAGCACAGCGAGAACGATTCCGGGGTCGCCCGGGTACTCGGCGGCGAGCGCGCGCACCGTCGCGAGCTCGCGCGCGTAGCCGATGGCCGCGCCGCCCTCGGCCAGGAACTCGGCGTGCGCGGCGAGCGCGACCACGCGTTCGACCAGCCATTCCACCTCGCCGGAGTCGCCGCCGCGCCCATCGCGCAGCAGCCAGTCGACGGTCTCACGCAGCCCGTGGCTGAGCTGGCTCTCGAACAGGTCGATGGCCGCTGCTTGCGGGTCGTCGCTCGAAAGATCCAGCAGGCGAAGTTCGGCGATGATGCCGCGCACCTCGGGCAGCGGGCGGAATCCGCAGAGCGCTTCGAACGTGTCGCTCAGCGCAAAGATGAGTTCGGGCTTGTGGAACGGGTCCCGGTAGTTGCGGTTGCCGGCGTCGACGGCTATTCCAGCCTCGTTCTCGAGCTCGAATCCGGCGCGGGCCTGCTCGGTCGTGGGGTGCGCCTGAAGGGACAGCGGACGTCCGGCAGCCAGGATCTTCAGCAGAAAGGGCAGGCGCGGGGCATCCGCTTGCTGCGTCGGAGAGCCAGTTTCCGTCCCGGCGGGCGCACCCGCGGCCGCACCACCGGCATCCGCTTGCCGTGTCGGCCACCCAGCGCCGAGCGCCGCCTCGGGCGCCGCAGCGATCCACTCGGCGAGGTTCGAATAACCGCCGACCTGCGACGGATCCTCAATCATCGACGGCGACCCGGCGTGGGCCCCCAGCCACAACTCGGCCTCCGGACCACCCGACGGCGTGCGACCCAGCAGATCGGCGATCGCGTGCGTGGACCCCCAGGCGTAAGTACGCGGCGCGTTGGTGATGCCCACAAACATGTTCGGCTCCTTCTCAAAGTGTTTAGACCAAACTACCAACCGACTTCACGCATTCAGCCAACGACCCTAGGCTGACCAAACCGCACCGGTCGCGCGTCGACCGCCCACCTTGCAACGGAGCATCCATGACCTTTGAGCTACTCGGCAGCGACTTCTTCGGCTACGAAAACCTTCTCACCGCGCCCGAGCAGGAGGCCATCGTCAAGCTGCGCGCCTACCTCGAACGCGAGGTGCGGCCCATCGCAAACGGATGCTGGGACCGCGCCGAATTCCCCACCCAGATCATCAAGCCCCTTGCCGAACTCGGCATGTACTCCTTCGGCTGGGAGTCAACGAAGCCGTTTGCGAATTCGGCGGTATTTCGGGGCTTCGTGGCGCTGGAACTGGCGCGAGTGGACGCATCCGTCGCCACCTTCGTCGGTGTGCAGAACGGGCTGTCGGCCGGGTCGCTCGAAGCCTGCGGGTCGGATGAGCAGCGTGCCGAGTGGATTCCGAAGCTCGCCTCGGGCGACGTCATTGGCGCATTCGGGCTGACCGAACCCCTGAGCGGCTCCGACGCGGCGCAGGGCCTGCGCACCACGGCCACCCGCAACGGCGACAACTGGACCCTGAACGGCGCCAAGCGATGGATCGGCAACGCGACCTTCAGCGATATCACGATCATCTGGGCCAAGGACACCGCCGACAACCAGGTGAAGGGGTTCATCGTTCCCACTGACACGCCCGGATACTCGGCCACCAAGATCGAGGGCAAGATCAGCCTGCGCGCCGTGCAGAACGCTGACATCACCCTGACCGACGTGGTCGTTCCCGAACGCCTGCGCCTGCAGAATGCCAACTCGTTCAAGGACACCGCCAAGGTGTTGCGGGCCACCCGCGCCGAGGTGTCCTGGGCGGCCGTCGGCAACGCGATCGGGGCGTACGATGCCGCCGTCGCCTACGCCCGCGAACGCCAGCAGTTCGGCAAGCCGATCGGCGGGCACCAGCTCGTGCAGGACCTGCTGGTCAAGAGCGTCGGCAACATCACCGCGAGCCTCGGCATGGTCGTGCGAGTGTCGCAGCTGCAAGATGCGGGCGTGCAGCGCGACGAGCACTCCGCGCTCACCAAGGCCTACACGACCAGCCGTATGCGGGAGAGCGTGGCCTGGTGCCGCGAGCTGTTCGGCGGCAACGGCGTCACCCTCGAGTACAACGTGGCCCGGCACTTCGCCGACGCCGAGGCCATCTACTCCTACGAGGGCACCCAGGAGATGAACACTCTCATCGTGGGCCGCACCATCACCGGTCAGGCCGCCTTCGTCTGAACTTTCGGCGAGGGTGACGTGTGGCCCGGGGGCGGGCCACACGTCGAGGGTAAACATACCGGCGGCATGTGCTGTTCCGGCAGCCCCAGACGGGGTGCCCCCAGAAAGAACGGCCCCGGCCGCACCCTCTGCCGCGATCCGTTTGGCGCGGCGTGTCGCAGATTCCCGGCGTTACGTACCCAAACGGATGGCCTGCGACCCCCGCTCCCGCGATCTCTACCCGGAGTGCCGTTCATAACTGCGGAGATTTCGCACGAACCGGGTCGTCACAGCCGGATTACGCATTCGCGGGAACATCTCCGCAGGTGTGAACACCGCCTCGAGTAGGGCTGCAGATTCTTAGGAACGCGCCCCCAAAACCGGCCGTGTACTGTGCGACGACCACACCCCGGGCTACGGTGGCGGAATGAGATCACACGAGCGCGGCCGCACGTGACCACCGACCAGGGACTCGACGCCATCGTCGTCGGATCCGGCCCAAACGGACTCGCCGCCGCCGTCACCCTCGCCCGCGCCGGCCTCCGGGTGCGCGTCTACGAACGCAACGCGCAGATCGGCGGCGGCGCGGCGACGGCCGAACTCACCCTGCCCGGGTTTCATCACGACGTGGGCAGCGCCGTGCATCCGCTCGCGCTGGCCTCGGAGTTCTTCCAGAAGTTCCGTCTCAAAGACCGCATCGAGCTGACTGTGCCCGAGATTTCCTACGGGCATCCGCTGCCCGGCGGTCGCGCCGGCGTGGCCTGGCACGACATCGAGCGCACCGCCGCGGGCCTCGGCCGCGACGGCCCGGCCTGGCTTCAACTGTTGAAACCCCTCGTCGACAACATCTCAGAAGTCGCCGAACTCACCGGGGATGCGCTGCTGCGGGTGCCGCGGCATCCGCTCACGCTCGCCCGCTTCGGGCTGCGCACCCTCGAGCAGGGCGGCCCGACCTGGAACTGGCGCTTCACCGGCGAGACCGCCCCGGCGCTGCTCACCGGCACCTTCGCGCACTCGATCGGGCGGCTGCCGAGCCCGTCGACCGCTGGCGCCGGCCTCGTTCTGGCCGCGCACGCGCACGCCGGCGGCTGGCCCATTCCCACCGGCGGAAGCGGCGCCCTCGTGCAGGCACTCGCCGATGACCTGCTCGCGCACGGCGGCGAAATAGTAACGGATGCCGACATCCGTAAGCTCACAGACCTGCCCCCGGCCCGAATCGTGCTGCTCGACGTGACGCCCCGGGCGCTCGTCGAGCTGGCCGCCGGGGCTCTGCCCGACCGGTACACCACGACCCTCAGCCGGTTTCGGTACGGCAACGCCGTCGCCAAGGTGGACTTCGCCCTGAACGAACCGGTGCCGTGGAGCGCGCCCGATCTGCGCCGAGCGCCGACCCTGCACGTGGGCGGCACCCGCGCCGACCAGGCCCGCGCCGAGAATGCCGTCGCCCGCGGGCGGCACTCCGACTCCCCCTACGTACTCGCGAGCCAGCCGAGCATCGTCGACCCCACCCGCGCCCCGGAGGGCAAGCATGTGCTCTGGGCCTACACACACGTGCCGGCGGGCTCCACCCGTGACCAGACCGAGCAGATCACCCGGCAGATCGAACGCTTCGCCCCGGGCTTTCGCGACACCATTCTCGCCACGGCCAGCCAGACTGCCGCGCAGATGCAGAACCACAATCCCAATCACATCGGCGGGGACATCGCAGCCGGAGCCATCAGCCTGGCCCAACTCCTGCGCCGCCCGGTGCTCTCGGCCGACCCGTGGCGCACCCCGCTCGACGGCGTCTACCTGTGCTCCTCGTCGACCGCGCCCGGCCCCGGCGTGCACGGCCTGTGCGGCTACCGCGCCGCCCTGAGCGCACTCGCCCACGAGTACAACATCACAGTTCCCCCGCCCCTCTCCCCCTGACTACTTCCCCGCGAGAGCGCAAAAAGTGCCCGTTTGGGCACTCCAATCGGGCACTTTTTGCGCTCTCGCGACAAACCCTAGGAGCCCCGATGGCCGTGAACTACCGAAGATTCGATTGCACCCCCGAGCAGGTCTTCGCGGTGCTCGAAAACGGATGGCTCTACCCCACCTGGGTCGTCGGCGCGAGCCGTATGCGCGACATCGACGCGAGCTGGCCGGCCGTCGGCAGCCGCATCCACCACTCGGTCGGAATCTGGCCCGCTCTCATCGACGACACCACCTCCGTGCTCGAGTGGAACGCGCCCCGCCACGTCATGCTCAAGGCCCGCGGCTGGCCGATGGGTGAGGCGCACGTGTCGATCGACATCCAAGACCACCCAAACGGATGCCTCGTGCGCATCACCGAAGACATCGTCGCCGGCCCAGCCCGCCTGGTTCCCACCCCGCTGAGCGATCTAGCCATCGGCTACCGCAACACGGAAACCCTGCGCCGCCTCGCCTACCTGGCCGAGGGCCACGCCGAGTAGACCCGTCCCCTCGTTCCACGAAAGCGCAAAAAGTGCCCGATTGACCCCTCCCATCGGGCACTTTTTGCGCTCTCGCGTGACCCGGCTCGCAACACCGGTAATCTGAAGCCATGTCCGCCGTGCAGAGTCGCCTCGTCATTCGACTCTTCGCGACCTTCATCTGGTTCACCGTTCTGGCCGGCCAGTTCTGGCGCAACCTCGGCGGCTGGTGGGGCTTCGGCGCCATCGCGGTCATCGTGGTGGTCGGCAGCGTGATCGGCCTCACCACCCAGCGCACCAACGCCCGCAACCGAGCGGATGCCCTGAAACTCGTCGCGGCCGGCAGCGTCGCCGTCGACACCCCTACCGCCCGAGACGTCGCCCGGGGAAACACCTACCAGGCCGCCCTCGCCCCCGCACTGAACTGGCGCAAGTTTCCCAAGACCATCACCGCGTTCCTGCTGCTGGTGACCCTGTCGATTGCGTGGTCGTACTATCCCGGGGCATCCGCTCTCGGGGTAACCCTGCAGCTCATCACCACCCTCGCCGCCCTGTTTTTGGCCGTCACCCTCACCTGGCCCGAGCTTTTGCGCACCCTGGGCGGCGCCCTGCGCTGGGTGCTGGCGCTGAGCCTCGTGTTCGAGCTGTTCGTGGCTGTCGTAATCAAAGCGCCGGTGCTACCGTTCTTCGTCGATTACGGCACGGCCGACGTGCCGAATGCCTTCTACTGGAGCCGCGGCCTGCTGCTGACCGGCGGCCCGATCGAGGGCATCGTCGCCAACCGAAACCTGCTCGGATTCATCGCGCTCACCGCCATCATCGTCTTCGCCGTGCAGCTGCGAGCCCACACCGTCAGACGCAACGCCGGCCTGGTCTGGCTGGGGCTGGCCGTGGGGATGCTGCTGCTCACCCGATCCGCCACGGTCACCGTGTCGCTCGTCGCGGTCGTCGCCGCCCTGCTCTTCGCCCTCTGGGCGCGCAGAGTGCACGACCAGCACCGCCGGCCGCTGTATGTCGTGGCGGCGGCAGCCGTTCTGGCCGTCGCAGCGGCACTCGCGCTGTTCTCCGGGCAGCTGTTCGGCATGCTCGGCCGCAGCGAGGATCTCACCGGCCGCTTCGACATTTGGGCCAGCGTCACCCACCTCGCCCTGGAACGTCCGGTGTTCGGCTGGGGCTGGGTGAGCTACTGGGTGCCGTGGGTGGAACCGTTCAACGACCTCGCCGTGCGCAAGGGCGTGACCTACCTGCAGGCGCACAACGCCTGGCTCGACGTATGGCTGCAGCTCGGCGCGATCGGCGTGATTCTGTTCGCCGCTCTGGTCTTCTCCACCCTGTGGCGGGCCTGGTTTCTGGCCGTCGACCGGCCGCGGCTCGGCGTGAAAGACACCGAACCGTTTGCCGCCAGCGCCCTGCTGCCGCTGCTGCTGCTCGCCGCGCTGATCGCGCAGAGCATCGCCGAAAGCCGGATGCTGATCGAGAGCGGCTGGGTGATTCTCATCGTGCTCGCCGTCGTTACCAAGCGGCAGCAGCACGCGCCACGACCAATGCCGTAGCGCTAGCGCGGTAAATTAGAGGATGCCCACCCTGCCCGAAGCCCTGCGTCGCGTGCTCGCGTCGCCGAAGTTCGCGGCCTCGCTCACGCTCATCATTCTGGCCACCGCCTTCAGCACGCATCTGCTGCGAAGCGTCATGGGCTGGCCCGGCCTCGTCGGCATTCTCGGCGGCCTCGTCGTGCTGGCCATCTTCTCGCTCGTGGCCCGCCGCCCGATCGTGGAGTGGCACGGCCTGCTGCCCATTTCGATCATCGTGTTCGTGGCCTGGTGCGCGCTCTCCGGCCTGTGGAGCGGCTACGTCTCCGACACCATCATCGGCGTGAGCTACCAGATCACCGTGGGGTTCCTCGCGATCTACGTGGCCCTCGTGCGCGACACCTTCCAGGTGGTTCGGGCCACCGGCGATGTGCTTCGGGTGCTGCTCGGGCTCTCCATTGTGCTCGAGGTGCTCTCCGGGCTGCTGCTAGACCTGCCGATCGCCTTTCTCGGCGTCGTCGGCGACATCGACCGGCTCGGTCCCATCCAGGGCGTGTTCGGAAGCCGCAACGTCTTCGGCCTCATCGCCCTCATCGCCGCGGTCACCTTCTACGTGGAGCTGCGCGCCCGCTCCATTCCGCGCGGCCTCGGCATCGGCTCGATGTGGCTGGCCGGCATCTGCCTGGTGCTCACCCGCTCCCCCGTCATCGTGGTCGTCGCCCTCTGCGTGGCCGTCGCGGCCCTCGCCCTCTACCGGTTGCGCCGCACCGCCGTTGACGGCAGGTGGATGCTGCAGCTCGGCCTCCTGAGCGCGGCTCTCGTGGCCGCTGGCGCGGCCTGGCTCGGCCGCACCGCCATCATCAGCGCCCTGAACGCCGGCAGCGAGTTCGAAGCCCGCTACTCGCTCTGGACCGAGATGTGGCGGCTGGTGGAGCTGCATCCGCTTGAAGGGTGGGGTTGGGCCGGATTCTGGCCGCAAGACGTGACCCCGTACGGCTGGCTGGAATTCACCACGGGACGCGTGCATGTGACGGGCCTGAACGCCTACCTCGACGTGTACTTTCAGGTAGGACTGATCGGCTTTCTGGCGTTTCTCGCCCTGGTGCTGCTGGCTTTCGTGCGCTCCTGGCTGCTCGCTGCGAACAAGCGCTCGCTGGCGTATGTCTGGGCTCCGCTCATTCTGGTGACCCTGCTCGTGACGAGCGCCGCGGAGAGCACCATTCTGTTCGAGTTCGGCTGGCTGCTGCTCGTGATCTGTGCGGTGAAGGCCGCGCAGGGCCTGAGCTGGCGTAGCGCCCTGCCGCACAAGCCGCACCCCGACGCGCCGTAGCGGTCGACCTGGCGGTTCCCGGACCCTGAGTTGGCCGCGTGGCGCGCAGGCCGTCTGTCATCGGGCCCACCTACGCGGGGACTGCGCCGCTGCGCGGGACTTGCGCGACTTCGCGGGGATTGCCGTGGCCCGGCGTCCCGAAGCCGGGCCACAGTGCGCGGGAACTGCGCCAGAACGCGGGAGCTGCGCTCCCAAAGCTCTGCCAGCCAATCGCCCAGCGCGGGAGCTGCGCCAGTACGCGGGCGTTCCGGCCTGGCCACAACTCCAGCGCACCCCGCCACGCTGGACCTGCGCCAGTGCGCCCGAGTTCCGCGCGCCTCGCGAAAGCGGTCCGCGACGAGCTCCCGACCGCTCGGTCAAGGCCGCGCAGGGCCTCACCGGGCGCAGTAGCCTACCCCACTCGCCCGGCCCCGACGCCTCGTGAGCGCAGGCAGCCTCGCCCCCTAGTTCCCCGCTGCTACGTTTGCTACACTCGCGGCATGCGAACAATCGCTCATCGTGACCTACGCAACAACAGCGCTGAGGTGCTCCGCGCCGTTCGGGATGGCGAGACTCTCCAGATCACCAATCACGGCGAGGTCGTCGCCGTACTGTCCCCACCGCCCATCGCACCGCTCGGCGGTATTCGGCACCAACCGCCCCTGATCCGCGGAGGGTTTTCAGACCTGCCACTCTTCACTGCTGCGGAGAGCACCGAGTCTGCACTGCACGACCTGCGCGCCGAGCGTTGATCACCTACCTGGATACCTCTGCCGTCGCCAAGCTGCTCGCCGACGAACCAGAGAGCCAAGCGCTCCGGGCGCATCTAGACAACAGGGTCGCGGCCGGGGACGCCGATCTCGTCTCGGCATGTCTGCTGGAAACCGAATTGCGGCGCATGGCCACGCGAATAGGAATATCACAAACCGCGGTCACTGACGTGCTGTCACGGTTGAGCCTTTTGGACATGGACCGCAGCGTCTTCCGCGAAGCCGGGCTCATCACCGGCGCCAGCCTGCGGAGTCTGGACGCCCTCCACATCGCCGCAGCCCTCCAAGCCTCGGCCAATGACTTCATCACGTACGACGCTCGCCAGCAGGTGGCAGCAGAGGCCGTCGGCCTGCGCGTACGAACCCCCGGAAGAAGCTAGCGGATGCTCAGTAGGGTGCAGCCATACACGTTGTCGCCCTTCACCAGCGCATTCCGCAACCCATCGACGAGTACGCGCCACCAGAACAGCGGATGCCGTCAGCCAGATGGGGCCAGGGCTCAGACGGGCTGCACCAAATCGCGCAGTACGTCTTGCAGTCCGAGGCCGAACCGGGTGTAGTCGCCGCGGCGCCAGGCGCCCACAATCGGCGCAACCCGCAGCATCCGGTGCGGTGAAAGTGCGCTGCGCCGTCGCTCATGTGCCAGTTTCGCATCGAAAAGCGCCACGACCGCAGCGGATGCCGCCGGCTCAAACCCCGACGCCCGTTGCTGCAGCGCTTCGGCGCGCGACAGCAGGCGTGCGTTGCGAGCGGTGCGCGGAGCCCGCAACCGCCCGAGCTTGCCGGAGGCGTCCAGCGTGGTCACACCGATCTGATTACTACCGTGCTGCCGGTAGTCGGTGAGCGACTCGTCGATCAGGTCCACCAGGCCGGTTGCAGCAGCGACCATAGCCAGCCACTCATCGTGCACCCAAGCGGCCGGAAACGGCGTCGCGGCCGCCACGAGCTCGCGCCGCATCATCATGGTCGCGCCGGTGACGATGTTGCGCCGAAGCAGGGCATCAAGAGCACGCCCCTCATGCACGGCAGCGCGGTCAGCCTCTGACACACCAAGCGTCTGCAGCAGAGTCAGCCCGAGCGGGGTACCGACAGCGTCGACGAGACGAGCTTCGCCGTGCAGCAGTAACAGGCTGGGCCGACGAGCGAATTCGGCGGTCATGCGCTCAAGGCGTTGGGGCAACCAGATGTCGTCCTGGTCGCACAGCGCAATGAGGTCGCCGGTGCACACCGTGAGCGCCTGCTCAAAGTTCGCCGTTACCCCGAGCGCGCTCGGGTTCTCGAGCACGATCAGCTCGAGCGCTGAACTCGGGTTCTCGCTAAGCCAGTCGGAGACGACGCGTCGGGCGATGGCGAGCGAGGCGTCGGTCGACCCATCGTCGGAGACAACGATCTGCCCCGGCAGCACCGATTGGTTGAGGATGCTGCCCAGCTGCTCAGCGAGATAGGCGGCACCGTCGTAGGTGCACAGGGCAACAGACACACTCATGGTTAACGGCGCTTCACGCCGACCGACAGCACACCGAGGAACATGCCGGCCATGATGGTCTGCGAACCGAGCATCATGAGCAGCGCAGCCGGAATCGCCGCGCGCAGGGTGGCTCCAGCCTCAAGGGGCCCAAAGTCGTTCGAGGCCCAACCGATGAACTGTCCGACCGCAACGCCAAGGCCGATAAGAAAGAGCAAGAGGCCGACGATGGCGCCGCTTTCCAGGCTGATGCGTTTCTGCAGGCGGTCAAAGCTGCGGCTTCGCGGTATGCGAAAACCTTCCTGCTGCGCATAGATTTTCGTGAGAATGGCGAACAGCACCGATTGATACCCGACCACGGTGAGGGCGGCAAGGTACAGCTGGCTGGAGTAGGTGAAGCCAATACGGCCAAAGACGATCGGTCCGAAGCCCAGCAGCATGACGCCAACAAATCCGAGCACAAAAGCCGCAGTGCCGGGAATCAGAAAGAGCCAGCGCGGGCTGAAGATGAGCAGAAACCGCAGGTGACGCCATCCGTCGCGCCAGCTGCGCAGGTGCGGCGGTCGGCTGCGTCCGTCTTTCGCGAGCGTGGTGGGCACTTCGCTAACGCGCGAGCCGCCGAGGGTGGATTTGACGACCATTTCGCTCGCGAATTCCATACCGGTGGTCTGCAGGTGCAGGTCGAGCATGGACTGCCGGTTGAATCCGCGCAGGCCACAGTGAAAGTCCTTGATCGGTGAACGAAAGAGGCTACGCCCGATCCACGATAAGACCGGGTTTCCCAGGTATTTGTGCAGCGGCGGCATGGCGCCCGGGGCAATTCCTCCGCGAAATCGGTTACCCATAACGAGTTCGTCGCCGGCACGAAGTCGCTCAACAAAGCCGTCGAGGCTGCTGAAGTCGTAACTGTCGTCGGCATCGCCCATGATCACGTAGGTGCCGCGGGCATGCTCAATGCCTCCGTTGAGGGCGCTTCCGTAGCCCTTCTCAGCGATAGCGACAACGCGCGCGCCGAGTGATTCGGCGATCTGCTGTGAGCCATCGGTGCTGCCGTTGTCGGCAATTAGCACTTCGCCGACCACACCACTGCGCTCGAGATAGCCGAGGGCCTTGTTGACACACACCGCCAGCGTTTCAGCTTCGTTCAGACAAGGCATGAGGATCGTCAGTTCGATCGCCGAAGTTTGCTGCATGTGGGTATTGATCCTGTCTATGTTCTGCGGTGCACGATCAATCGTACAGACTTAGTGCACTATGAACATTGGCCTCGTCATCACCACGCTCGGACGCGAGCAGGGTTTGCGCCGACTCCTCCAGTCGCTCGAGGGCCAGGTCGTCGCCGAAGACGCCATCGTTATCGTCGCACAGCGCAATCTGGAAGCGGTCGAAACTCTCGTCAAGGATTTCAGCGCCATCGGTTGCGACATCGTCGTGACCACGTCAGCGCTGGGCGCCTCGCGGGGCCGCAATGCTGGTGCCGAGGCGCTCCCGGCCGGTGAGAACTACCTCCTCCACTTTCCGAACGACACGACCTGGTTTCCTCCCGGCACGATCGCCGGTATACGCTCCACGCCGAGCGAGGCAAGCGCCGGCGCACTCACCGTCACGGACGAGAATGGCCCGAAATTTCACCTCCCGGCTTCGGGACAGCCTCTAGACCGCTGGAACATCTGGACCGTCATCGAGATGGGCCTGGTCATGCGCCGCAGCGTGTTCACCGCGCTGGGCGGGTTCACGGAGTCGATCGGTAGCGGAGCCTCGACGCCGTGGCAGTCAGGCGAGGCTACGGATCTTCTGCTGCGCCTGATACAAGCCGGCCAGGCCGATTCCTTTGTGTGGTTGCCGGCCGACATCGCAATCGGCGGCATCTCCGACCCGCACGGGCTCTCCAACAGCCAGCGTCGACGCAAGTTACGCACCTATGCCCGCGGATTCGGTCGCCTGCTCAGCGTTTGGCATTACCCGCTGTACTGGCGAGCAGCGGCGCTGGCCGGGGGGCTGCTTTTCGGCGCGCGAAATCGGTCATCATTTCACATAGCGGATGGCTGGTGGGTCTTCGTGGGACGGTTCGAGGGCCTCACCGGTCGCTGCTTCGGCAAGACCGCGACAACGGCGGTCGACCGATGAGCATCTCCCTGCCCCCGCAAATTCGGCTCCGCGGCGCTGCAATGTCGCTCATCACCCTGCTCGGGGGCGTCTCCTTGGCCGTCATTCCGGCCGCGACGGTCGCCATCGCTGCTCGCCAATTCACTCTGGACGAACAGGGCGCCATTGCCGTCGCTGTGACGCTTTCCACCTTCGTCGGTCAGTTGACCTTCGCGGTCGTGGTCGAATCACGACTTAGCTCGGCCGCAACGGCCCGACGCGTGACCTTTCCGCTATGGCTGGCCGCGCTTTCGGTGTTGACGGCCATCGTGGTGGGGTTCAACTCCAGCAGTGCCGTCGTGTTGTGCGTTGCCCTCCCGATTCTCTTGGCCTCCCTCGAGGTCGGCCGTGGCGTCTCGGTTGCCGAGCGCCTCGACACTCGCGAAATCTGGGCATCCGTTCTGGTCGGCTCTGGCGCACTGGCCGGAGTACTCGTGGCCTTCACGGCACAGACCTGGGGAATGATTCCGCTGGTCGTCGGAATCGCCCTCGCCACCTGTGTGCGGTCGCTTCCGGTGTCGCACCAGTCCAGCCGGCCTGACCCGGTCGTGATGGGCTGGGTGGTTGCGGACACGTCCATCACCGGAGTGATCTACCCGCTCTTAAACGTGATGATTCTGGCTTTCATCGGCCCGGCTCAGGCGATCATCTTCACGGCCCTTTCGACGGTGTCGGGGTTGCTGGCGATTCCATTGAATTTCTTGCGGCTGAGGCTGCTCAAAGAGCATTCCCGCCTCGACATCGCGGTCTCCGGACTCGCACTGCTTGGCGCCATCGTTGCCCTCGGCTTTCTCGAAGCGACCGGTGCATTCGGGTTCATCTTCGGGTCAGCCTGGTCGCTCAGCGGCACGGCGCTGCCGCTCGCCGTGGCCTGCGCCTGGCGAGCCACGTCTATTCTCACGACGATCCCGTTCGCTGCCCTACGACGCATGGGCGCGGTGCGGCTGCTGACCGGGCTGCGAGCAATAGTCGCCGCGATCACCTTCGCCCTCGCCGGGCTGGGTCTCGTCACGCAGAACATCGTCTGGGTTTTCGCCGGCATGCTCGTTGCCGAGCTGATCTCCGCGGTGATCTATGAGGCTGCCCGCCGCTCTCGAACCGCTCAAGCGACCAAGGACTAACTCGATGCCGCTACCGCTCATCATGGTCGACCTGCTGTTCTTCACCGGCAAGAAGGGTGGCATGGAGTCGTATGTGCGGGAGGTCTATAGTCGCATGCCCCGCGAGAGTGACGAGGTGCGTTTCATCGCACTGGCATCAAGCGAGCTCGCTGCCGGCGACACCTCCTGGTTTCCCGGCGACGTCATCGACTCCGGCATCAGCGGTGAGAACCGGGTGGCGTGGGCGCGCGGTGAACTATTCAGCGTCGCCGGGTTCGCTCATCGCCGCCGTGCCTCCCTCATCCACTGTCCGGCCAACCTGGGACCGCTGTATTCGCGGGTTCCGGTCGTCATGACCATTCACGACCTGCTGCCCTTTCGCCATCCGGAATACGTCCCTGGCGCCTACTCCCTCATCCTTCGCACGCTCATCCGGTTGGGAGCGCGTACCGCTCGCCGCGTGCTGACGATCAGTGAGGCGACCCGCACCGACATCCGCCGCTATCTGCCGATCAAACGCACTTCTATCGACGTCATCCCACTGGCCGGCGAGACACGCGCTGCAGCCACGGCCACGACTCGCCGCACCGACCAGCTGCTGGCCGTCGGCAACCGGATGCCGCACAAAAACTTCTCGACACTACTCGCGGCGGTCGCGCTGCTGCCCGAAAACATCCGACCGCACTTGGTGATCACCGGCAGCCACGGCGATGATCCGCTCGCACCGCTCGTGGCCGACCTCGGGCTCCAGAAGTGGGTGTCACTGCGGGGCTGGCTCACCACGGAGGAACTCGATGCACTCTATGCCGACTCGACCCTTTTCGTGTTCCCGACTCTCTTCGAGGGCTTCGGCCTGCCCGTTCTCGAAGCAATGGCACACGGCTGCCCGGTGCTTTGCTCGGACATTCCGGTGCTGCACGAAGTCGCCGGAGATGCGGCCAACTACGTTGATGCTCACGACGCCGCTCGGCTCGCAGACAGCATCGCCGGACTACTTTCGGCACCCGAAGGGTTGGCGCGCCTGGCGACGGCGGGGCTTGAGCGAACTGCGCAATTCACCTGGGACCGCACGGCGCAACAGACGCTCGCGTCATTTCAGCAGCTCTTGGCCGAACGGTAAGCCTGCAGAATCTGGTCGATCGAGCGAGCGAGACCGCCAGTCAACCGTTCGTGCTCAAACCAGGCCTGCGTCGAGTTCCGCAATTCCTCACCGGCAGTCACGACCGTCACAATCGCGGCCGCGAGTTCCCGCGGCCGGACCGACGTTGCGACGAAACCATTGACACCGTTGTGAACCAGCTCGGCCGCCGCGTTGTCGGGGCCGGCAACCACCACGCTCGGGGTTGCCACCGCAGCGGCCTCGGCGACGACCAGCCCAAAGCCCTCGCGGCGTGACGGGTTGACCAATGCTCGGGCGCCAGCCAGTAGGGTGTGCAATGCGTCGTCGCTGACCCGGCCGGCGAGCGTGACAGCGTCGTTGAGCCCCAGCTCAGTGATGCGCGCGGCCACCGCCGACGTTTCCGGCCCGGAACCCACGATGACCAGGCGCAGATTGTTGATTTGCGTGCGCGCCTCACGCAGGGCGGGCAACAGGTCGATCAATCGCTTGTCAGCGATGTGGCGGCCGATGAAAATAAGATACGGTTCGTCGCCTCGTGCTGTCGTCGCATCGGGTGCGGCACCGACCAGGTCGATGAGCCCCAGGGTGACGGGACTGGCTCTTCGTCGATAGCGGCGAATGCGCGAGCCGGTGAAGTGGCTGTTGACACTGTGCAGGTTGCCCAGGCGAATCGCGACGAACTGTAGTGTTGTCGCGACGGTGCCCATGAACGCCCCGGAGTAGGAGCGCCACTGGCGCCAGCCCCACACCTCGAGCCAGTCGGTCACGACGTAGGCCTTACTCCCAGCCAGCGCCAGCTGCACCGCGAAGACGTTGAGCACAGGCAAAGCACTGACGATGACAAGGTCGTAAGTGTCGCGGTGGGCTCGAAAGTGGTGAAAGAGCGATAGCGCGAACTTCACGGCGCCGACCGGTGTGCGCGTGCCCGCGCTGTCGTAAATCGCGCCGCGCCAGACCGGAACGACAGTAAAAGTTGCCTCAGGGGCTGGGCCATTCCACTGGGTGCGCGTCACATAGTCAACGCTGCTGCCTCGTTCCGCGAGCAACTCGGCCATACGCCGATAGACCCGTTCGCCGCCTCCCGAATTGATCGGAAAGAAGCAATCGTAGGCGATCGCGACGCGTGGTTCAGCCACGAAGAGCGGGCTCGGTCAGTGAATCCACCGCTGCACTGCTCACTGTCAGCTCAGCGCCATCGTCGAGCCGGGCGGCACGAGCGGCCAGCCAACCCGTGCAAAGAACGAACGCAATCGACACCAGAGCATAGAGTGCAACCAAAGTCGGCCAGCCGAGCGGCGGTTGCCAGGCTGGGTTCTTCCACATCTCGCTGATCGGCTCACCGCTGCCAACTACGTAACGCCACATCACCACAACGAAAGCAAGAAGCCCATAGGCCGCGATCATCGTTGAGCTGATCCAGGTCACTCGTGTCGACAGGAACGCCACGCGGTTGCCCTGTTTGGCAGAAAGCAGCCAGGCGGCCAGAATCGTCACTCCGAGGTAGAGAAAGAGGCCATATCGCCCCTGCCAAATAATGCCGGTCTGGCTCACGCTGTAACCCTGCACCAGGGCAGGCACGAACACGGCAGCGGTCGTAACTACTGCGATCGTGACCAGGCCCCGCCGCTTGGAAGCGGTGAAGGCGAGCACGATCAGAATGCCGACCGGTATAACAAACAGCCAGTAAGCAGCCGTCGGCAGTGGGGTGTCGAACCAGCCAAAGTACCCAATAGCCTGTTGAACAAACGCCGGGGTCGTGCGAAGCACGTGAACAAAACCCTCAAGAAACGACGCCCCTACCAATGGAGCGTCAGACTTTTCAGCCTGATTGGAAAGGCTGCCGCCACTCAGAGTCCACAAAATCGAAAAAATACCGCCGGCCGCAATTGTGCCGAGGGGAACATATGACCGAGCAGTCGTGAACAGCGACTTAACGGGAATCCAGCCGGTGGCAATGAAGCAAATCCCGACCACGATAACTAACCACAGTGGGCCCGTTGCTCGAGCGGTCGCAAGTGTCACGGAGGCGATGGCAACGATCGTCCAGAGATGCCAACGTGGAAGTAGGGATAGTTCTGCCGCGACTTTTCGGGAGTCGAACTGTTCAAGCAAACGTGGCAGCGCCGCCCACAGGGCCACGGCCGAGGCGATTTCTATGCCATTCGGGTTTACTGAGCCGAAGAAATAGACAACCATTGGCGCTGCCACAAACGCCAGGCCCAGTGGCATCCACCGCGATCTGCGCGCGGACATTGCAGCTTGAAAGCCCCAGGCAACGAAGACGGCCGCGAGCAACCCGCTCACGATACGCATGCCGTAGATGCCTGCTGACCCGTCAAGAATCAGGCTCGGCCAACCCACTGCGTAGTAGTACAGCGGATCGTAGGCACCGACCCACGTATTGAACCAGTTGGTTCCGCCCTCGTCGCCAAGTTCGACCCCGCAGTTCGCCGGCTGATTGGGATGAAACGCAAAACACAAAATATGTGCCGCGTACGTATACTCGGCCGGGAGGTCAACTACGGTGTGGCGAATCCCAGGCACTTGATAGCCAATGACCTGCCCATGCACCTGCGCGATGGCCTTGGTCGCATGCGCGTTTTCGTCGGGTACCGAAAAGATCGGGCTCGCCAACGACCACAAGGTTGACAGCGCAGCCAAGATCAGGAAGGCAATCCAGAATACTGAACGAGGTTTCACGTCCCAGCGCCGACCGGCTATCACCTTCGTGTTGCCGTGCGCCAGTGAGGCAGCTTCGTACACGTGTTCATCTCTCTATATCTGTCTCATCTGGGTGACCACACGCTGAAAAAGCAGCCCCAGACGGAGTGATTTCGCAATCCCCGCACGCGAGCCCCCTGCGGAAGTGCGCGAGACCGTGGCTAGCCTTTCAGTAGTACGTGAGAATCCCATGCTGAATCAACGATGTCCGCGAGTCCACGTTTGGCGACCCACCCGATTGCCGCCGAGATAGCGCGTGGATCTGCGACGACGACGGCAGGATCTCCAAGCCGGCGACCCTTCACCTCGGGAATGACCGCTGAACCAGACCGCTCAATGATTTGATTAACCATCTCTCGAACTGAAGATCCAATTCCCGTTCCGACGTTATAGATATCGTTTCTCGCCGGACCAATTTTCAAACTGTCCAGCGCAACCAAATGCGCCTCTGCGAGGTCCAAAACATGAATATAGTCCCGCACACACGTTCCATCTTCGGTCTCATAGTCGTCACCGAAGATGAGGGGGGACAGGCCCTGATCGATGCGTTCCAGGACCATTGGCACCAAGTTCAGAGCCGCAGTGTCGCCCAACTCCGGCCAGCCAGAACCCGCAACATTGAAATAACGCAGACTTGAGGCTCGAAGCGCCTGGGAGGCGACCGAATCCGAAATTAACCATTCGCCAACGAGTTTGGACTCACCATAGGGATTCACCGGACGCTGCAGTGTGGCCTCGTTCAGCGACGGGCCCTCTGAAGTTCCATAAACTGCGGCAGACGACGAGAAGACGACGCGCGACACATCAGCCCTCTCCATTGCGATCAAAAGGTTTGCTAACGAGCCCACGTTCTGTTGAAAGTACCAGGCAGGCCGCAGGACTGACTCCCCAACTTGTTTTCGTCCGGCGAAGTGCACCACCTGCTTCACGTCGTAATCCCGCATGACAGATTCGAGCACGGCAGGAGCGCTTGAGTGCGCGAGATCCATCTCGACGAGCGGGACATCACCAATTCTGCCGCGAACACCCGTCAAAACGTCGTCAACGACGACAACTTCATCGCCACGATCGCCCAGAAGCCGCACGACGTGCGCCCCTATGTACCCGGTACCACCGGTAACGAGGGTGGTCATCCGTGTATCGAGCCGGGCTCGACGGCTTGGGCCAGTGCCTGCGCACGAGCGAGCTCTGTGACCTGTATGTCGATTCGGGAATGGTGCGCCCGCGTTGCAATCACGTAGCCGACGAAACACACGACCAGCCCATAAAGGAGAAGGTCGGCCCCCCGACCGACCCCAAATAATGTTGCGACAGCGTTGGAAAGCTGCGGAAAAACCACTGCCACGGCCGCACAAGCGACGAGTAGGAGGAGCGAAATCCTTCTCAATGCCAGTCGTCGGGCACCCCGTCCAGGCCACAGGATCAACAAAGCAATGGCCCCTAGCCCAAGGAGCAGAACAAGTTTGATGAGCAGTTGGGGGTCCATCATGCCTCTACTTAAGTATCAATTCGACGAGTATATTTACGGAGTTCCACAGCGATTGCCCCTTCGACCGAGAGTAATCCGTGTAAACGATGTGCACCGGTTCCTCGGCGTATCGGAGGCGCGTACGTCCGATTTGCGCCACAATCTCAGACGCATGAGCCATGCGGTTCTGGCGAATTCGAATTCTTGCCAGTCCTTCGACCGTAAACGCTCGCAAGCCATTGTGAGCATCTGACAGTCGAACTCCAGTCGTCAAGTTCGTGAATTTGATGGCTAGCTTCAGCACTGCCCGCTTCATTGGACTCGCGCTCGTTCGATTGTCTAAGAATCGAGATCCGAGAATAACGTCTAGGTCTTCATTTCTCAATCGCTCAACCATCCGAGCGGCGTCCGCAGTCAGATGCTGGCCATCTGAGTCAAAAGTCACGGCAAAGCGAGCAGTCGAATCGCGAATGACGTAGTCAAACCCAGTTTGAAGGGCGGCACCCTGTCCGAGGTTGATCGGGTGTCTCACGACATAGGCGCCCGCCTGCTCCGCTCGCTCAGCGGAGGAATCCGTACTCCCATCGTCCACGCACACGATCTTCGGAAAAGTTAAAAGCGCTTCGGAAACGACGTCAAAAATCACGCTCGACTCGTTGTAGAGCGGGACGACAAGCCACGTGTCACTATTGTCCAGAGTAGGCTCGCGCGGTCCGATCACTTACCAGTACCTGCCGTAGAAGCGGTGGCGATCTTCCTGGCGCGATAGGAGACGACGTTGCCGGCGACCCGTGTGGCCCAGGAAATGGGGACGAGCCAGGCCACGCTCAGGTTCCGCACAGTCGCGGGCAGATACGAGCGTTTTACGTCAAGAGCCTCCGCAGCGGATTTCCTCCGGTCGGCAACGGTCAGGGAATCCGCGTGCCAGCGAAATGCAGAAACGGCAACTGGCACGAATACAAATTCGCCGACCTTCTTCAGTTGGAGAAATGCATCAAGATCCATTGTGTACGGACGATTCAGTGCAAATCCTCCGATGCTCTGAAGCGCATCGAGGTCGACGAGTGCGCCCGGGTGAGGAATCAAGTTCGGTCCCCAAGACAGGATCAGCGTCGCGAGCTTTCCGACACGGTTGGTTCCGATAACGCGAGATTCGGCGTCGATGTAGTCGCAGGCGCCGTAAGCCACTACTACGCCTTGGCGCTCTTCCGCCCGGTGGAGAAGGTCTCGAATACCAGACGGCCGTAATAGGTCGTCATCGCCCAGCCCGACGTAGTATTTCTCGCCCGCTCGGGCGGCGATTCCGGCGTTCATTGCGCCCGCCAACCCCTGTCGCGGGTCGTCGACAATTTCGGCACCGTGTTCGGCAGCGAGCAATCGAGCTTCCTGAGCGATCACCGGCAACACCACGATCAGCCGCAAGCTCACGACGTCGGCAGTCGCGCTTACACTCGCGAGAGCCTCCTTAAACGAATCGATTCGCTCGCCGAGCGTCGGAAGGACGACCAGCAGGCTGCTAGCCATGCTTGACTACCTTGTCGATCCAGGTACCACCGCCGGCGGCAAGCGCTGCAATGTCATTGTCGACCATGATCCGCGCCAGCTCGGGTGTCTTCACTTGCGGAACCCATCCGAGCTCCGATGCGGCCAGGCTCGGATCGCCCACGAGCGAGTCAACCTCGGTGGGGCGGAGGTAGCGCTCGTCAAACTTGACGTACTTCTGCCAGTCAAGCCCGGCATGCTCAAATGATAGTTCCAGGAAGTCTCGGACAGTGTACGCAGCACCTGTCGCGACAGCATAGTCCTGGGGAGTGTCGTGTTGCAGCATTCGCCACATGGCCTCGACATACTCCGGAGCGTAACCCCAGTCACGAACAGAGTCGAGGTTTCCCATGTAGAGCTCACTCTCCAACCCTGCTGCGATACGCGCCACGGCACGGGTGATCTTGCGCGTGACAAAGGTCTCGCCTCGTCGCGGCGATTCGTGGTTGAACAGAATTCCGTTGACCGTGAAAAGACCATAGGCCTCGCGATAGTTCTTCGTGATCCAGTAGGAGTAGACCTTGGCGACGCCGTATGGCGACCGTGGATAGAACGGAGTTTTCTCGTTCTGCGGAGGCGGCGTAGCTCCGAACATTTCCGAACTACTCGCCTGATAGAACCGGCATTCCAGCCCGGTCACTCGAACAGCCTCGAGCAACCTGACCGTGCCGAGTCCGGTTGTGTCGCCAGTGAACTCAGGCTCATCGAAGCTGACCCGAACATGAGACTGCGCGGCAAGGTTGTAGACCTCATCCGGACGAATTGCCCCAAGAAGGGTGACCAGGCGTGAACCGTCAGTCAAGTCACCGTAGTGAAGGGTCAGATTGCCGCCTTCAACGTGCGGGTCGACAAAAAGATGATCAATTCGGGAGGTGTTGAACGTGGATGCACGGCGAATGAGGCCGTGAACTTCGTAGCCTTTGGACAGCAGGAGTTCCGCCAGGTAGCTGCCGTCTTGTCCCGTAATACCTGTGATGAACGCGCGCTTTTTTCGAATCTCACTCATGGGATATCTGAATACCGTTTTTCATTGCTCGTCGGTCATGAAGGCCGCTCTAAGAACTCTGGTCCCTACCATGATAGTCAAAGGTCCGTCAGGACCGCCGTCCACGCATCATCGAAGGACCGGCCAAAGCACGAATATGCAGTATCGTGCCGATGACCGGACCGACGACCAACGATACAAGCACCCGTTCGGGAAGGGGAAGGGGAAGAAACAGAACAGCGCAGGTCGTTAGTGCTGCAACCAGCCACCCGACCGTATATATGAGGTGTCGCCCTCGTGCCAGTAAGGCAGCGCCACTAATGCTGATGACACCGATGAGTCCGGCAGCAACAGTCGCCCCGCCGATGAATGGGCCGCCGGCCTTATACGCGTGACCAAAGAAAAACACGAGCAAGGGCGGGCCGATGACCGTCGCTAGGGCTCCCAGAATAGCCGCGAAGCCGAGAACCGCGCCCATCGCCCGAAACACGACCGACAGGCCATGGGCCCTGCTGTCGACAAAACTTGCCACGATCATTCCCATGAAAGCATTGAGTGGGAGCATCACTGGCGCCCTGGTCAAAGTGACGATGAGAATAATGATAGCCAGTTCCGTAGCGTCCTCATTTAATGCGATGGCCGCGAGAACAAGTGGAAAGCCTGTCACGATGACGGCACTTGCACCGGACGCCAAGACGGCTTGCAGGGAGTGTGCAACGGATTGCCATAGATGCTCATCTAATCGTGTCAATGCAGCGGCGCGAAACCTGGCGCGTAGCAAGAAAATCACCCAGGTGACCATCCCCAGAGTACCCGCAGCGGCTAACCCGGCGACAGACAGCGCAAGAAAAGCGACGATACAAATGAGGAATAAACGGACAGCCGCCTCAGCGATCAGAAGCCCGGAGTATGAGTTCCAGCTCCCGAATCCTGCAAGGACGCCGGCCAGTGTCGCGTGTCCCGCATAGAGCACCGTTCCGGCCGCGATCATGGCCACAAATAGTGCCGATTGTTGGCCGAAGACCGACGGTGCCCAGCTGAATGATGAGATCGCGACCCCTGCCGCGACGAGGAAGCCGACAATCATTCCGGGATATAGAGCACGGGTGCCGCCCCCTCGCGGCTCCGACGCCGTCAGCATGACTGTCTTGACGCTTCGCGTTGTTTCCTGCTGAACACCGAATATTGCGCCTACAGCAAGGTAAAGACCCGACCAGAATACTGAGAAGCTCAGGTACTGCTCGGGCCCGAGCGCACGGGCCGCGACTACGAGTATCGCGTAACCCCCAGCCGCCACGAAAACAGAAGCGACTGCCACTGAGGCAATCGAGCGCCGCGCACTCACCCGCGAACCCTCAACATCGTCCCGCTCTTGATACAGGCGGTCAGGAGATCCCCTGAATGGTATCGAGGAGAAGGTCGAGTTCATTGGGTATGGGGAAATGGTGGTTGCCGACGAAGAGGCCGTCCACGTGAATCTTGTCGGCCGCTGGGAGCGATAGGGGAACGACGGCATTCAGCTGAGACATGACCGGGTTCCTCGTGAAATTGCCGGCCACAATGGGACGTGACTCAATACCAGCCGCCGTCAGCGCCTCGACTACTTCCGCCCGTCGACCGGCCAGCTTGTCGTCAAGAATGAGCGAAAAACCAAACCAGCTACTTTCTGCTGCCACGAATTGCGTACGGACATCCGACCGCCCAGCAAACCGCTCAGTAAACAAGGTTGCATTTGCCTGACGCCCGGCAACGAGTCCTGGCACCTTCTTGAGCTGCTCCCGACCCAAGGCGCCGGACATCTCAAGCGGCCGAACGTTGTATCCGGGGAGAACAAATCGAAAGTGGTCCTCGAACGCCACTCCCGTTTTCGGAAAGATCAGGTTATCCGCGGGGAGGTCTCGGGTCCAGCCATGCGCCCTCAGCGACAGCATCGCCTGATACATATAGAGATCGTCTGTCAGGATCAGTCCTCCTTCCATCGTCGAGATGTGATGAGAGAAGAACGAGCTGAAGGTTCCGGCCAGGCCGAACGTCCCGGTATATCGGTCCCCAATTTTCGACCCCAACGATTCACAGTTGTCTTCGAGAAGCACGAGTTTGTTTTCGGATGCGATGGACGCCATGCGGCTCAGATCCGCTGGGTTGCCGAGCAAACTGACGGCCAGGATTGCTTTTGTCCGCGGGCCGATGGCCTCTTCAACTAACTGCGGATCCATATTCAAGGTGTCGATGTTCACATCGACGAACCGAAGGGTCAAGCCGAGCTGGTGAACCGGAAAATAGGTAGTGGCCCAGGACACAGCAGGCACAATTACCTCGTCGCCGGGGTTGAGATCGACGTTGGGATTAGCGACCGCTGCAGCAAGTGCAATGAGGTTCGCGCTGCTGCCCGAATTCACCATCACGGCATGATCCGACCCAAAAAAGGCAGCAAACTCTTCTTCGAATGATTTGACTTCTGGACCCATAGTAAATCGACCGCCAGCTATCACCCGCTGGAGCGCGTCGTATTCGGCCTCGTCCCAGGTCGTAGTTGCGAGCGGAAAGCTAGATGCAGTCATTGCGTTTCATGTTCTTTCTATCGGGAACCGGCAAGGCAATGCCCTGTTCAGGAAATCGTTTCGACGTAACGTGCATAGGCCCGTCGCATACCGTCAAAAACCTCCGTTCGCGGGTTCCACCCGAATTGGGCCGCCACGGCGGAGGACATCAGTTTTTGATGCATTCCCGCTGGCTTGCTGGGATCAGTGACAAGATTCCCCTCATAGCCGACAACATCCATGGCGGCCTGATAGTACTCGAGCACGGAATGATCACGCCCAAACCCGACATTCATCATCTCGGGCCAGGAACCCATTTCATCGAGGTGCGAGACCAGCCAATGAGCCAGGTCGCCGACGTAGGTGAACTCACGCCGCGCTGTTCCGTCGCCCCAGACGTCGATCGATTGAGCCCCCGATAGCTTGGCTGCGTGCACTTTCGCCAGCGCAGCAGCGACGAGATGCCCCTGGCCGAGAGAATAATCGTCGTCCGGACCATACAGGTTAGAAGGAATAACCACTCGATACTCGAGGCCGAACTGCGAGGAAACGTAGGCACAGTACTTGGACGCGGCAATCTTCGATAGTGCGTAGCCTTCGTTCGTCGGCTCAAGAGGCGCGGCAAGCACATCGCCCTCCACGAGCGGCTGCCGGTAGTCCCGCGGGTACATGCATGAACTTCCGAAGTACACGAATCGCTTTACACCTAGGTCGACGGCGGATCTGAGCACGCTGGAATCAATGAGAATATTGTCCATCAGGTAACCGGCCGGGTCTGCGATGTTAGCCGCAATACCCCCAACACGTGCCGCCGTGTGAAGAATCACGTCAGGTCTATGGCGTTCTATCATCGAACGGGTCGCAACCGAATTAGTGAGATCGGCGTCCAGCCTCGTCACAGATGTCAGCTCCCCCTGAATATTCTGAGATGTCCACGCCGCACGGATGCTGCCGGCCAGCATTCCATTGCCCCCAGTAAGTAGCGCACGCAAGAAATTCTCCAGTTCGTTTAGTCTCCGCTCGGGAGGAGGAAGACAGTATTGAGTTTAGACTGCACATTTCACCGAATTGAGCGGCTAGAACTTGCCGCCTGGGCTCCCATCGGCGTCATTCGCCTCATCCGCCTTGACAAGATTCTTTGACGTCAGCGCGTCCGGGGCAGGCCGCTCAGGAAAAACTCCTGCCGGGCCCGCAGCAGGTTCTCGGTGATTCGATCGTTGGAAGTCACGTGGCATGCTTTCCGCAGGCGAGACCAATGGGCGGAGGTACAGCCATGCCGCTGCCAGCAGGAAGAGTAAGAACGTCACCGTCCCGACCAGCCAAACTACCATCGGCGTCATAGGAATCCACCACCATTCGCGATATAGGTTCAGATTCCAACTCACGATTTCTGAACCGGAAATATACCGTCTCATATTGAAATGTAAGGCGACCCCGTTCGCAACAGAGAGTATGGAGATGAGCGCGAGGACTTGGGTCATGGACAGTCGCAGCCTTGCTCGTCCCACGCTGAAGAGGGCCACACCAGCAAGCATGATGATGAGCGGCAGGATATATCGCGGTTGCACCTCAGCGCCCACCTTCGCCTGTGACTGTTGCAGGACATACGTTGGGACAACCCACATCGCACCGAGTATGACCCCTGCGGCGAGCGACTTGCGAATCGATGGCATGTTCAACCCTGCAAATACTAGGGCCGCAAAGACACCGAAACTCCCCACCCATACGATGGCAGGCAGCGAGGTGTCGAGCCACCCAAGTGCCCACAGGCCGAATGAACCAACCCACAGCGACGGCACCTCAAGTAGATTCGTCAGCAATAGCGACTGCCAGTTCGCTGGTGCGGCCAGGTGTGCCCCTCCGCCCATTCCAGACATCGCCGACGACGACTGTCCGGCGGACAGGTACAGGGCCGCTGAAAGAGCGAAGACTCCGATAGGAAGAACGACTGAGAGCCACCAGCGTCGACTCCACGTGATCGTGAGGACGCAGGCAACGATTACGGCGACCATGGCATAGGCAGCCGAATCTGCGCGGGCGCCACCACCCATGATTGTGGAAATCAGTGCGATACCACCGAGGAGTATCTTCTTCCAACCAGATGACTCGAAATAGCCCACCAATGCCACCCAGAGCGTAGCCGCCGAAATCATTGCCCAAGAGCTGGGATTGTTCGATGTGATCATGAACGCGCCCAAGGGAACAACGGTGCAGGCGAGACCCCAAACGAGTGACAGTCTTCGCTTGGTCGGCAACAGGGCACAGAGGGCAGTAACGAGCCCCACCAGTAGCACGATATTGACCAACCTCATTGTCAGCGCGGAAGCTTCAATATTCGTGGTAGCAAAAACGTGCATCGTGGAATAAAAGATCGGTGGGTAGAGCCCTGTGAAGTTACCACGGTCGGTCGCGATCAACCCCTGCCCGCTTTTGAGGTCCTGGCATGCTGCGCTTTGAGCGGGCGCAAATGCGTAGCACGTGACGGTGGAGAGCCCTCGTGGGACCTCGCGCACCGAGGCATCCGCGACGGTCTGGCATTCACCGGCAACGTCCCCCCCGGCACACCAGATACTCGCGAGGTGGAAATCGTCGTCGGGGCTCGACCCGACGGGCGACGCTAGTGCCCAACTCATCAAGGCCAAAATTGCAAAGATGGGCGCAAGGGCCAGGATTGTGACCTTATGTTTCAACGCAGGACGGCTCAATCGCGAGCTTCGACGAGGCGAAGGATCTGAAGCGCTCACGAGGCGGCGATTCCACCGGCAGACATCACGGTAGCCCGCAAAGTTGTACTATCGACCCGGCCCCCGAGGATTGGCCGGTCATCGAAAATATCTGAACCACTCATAGCTGCGGTATACCGTGTGCCTTTCGAAAACCTTTTCTTGCTTGAACAACACCCAGCACAAGTCACACCGTAGTCAGTCGGGCCAAGCCACTATGAGTATATCCAGCTCCCGTAGTTCAGCCCTCACCCGCCTACACCCGATTCCGAACTCACGCCACCAGGGAACCGCCAAACGCCATCACTGCGTCACTGGGGGACCGCCACCGTTGAGCATCCCATCAACAGTTGCAGGCCGGGGCCAGCATTTATCGCGTATACACACACATGATGGCTACCGCCCACAGCAGGCACTACCTCCGAGTAGCCGTGACTATCTCCGTAACCCGGGTAGGCAGCGGCCACATCCGGCCGTGACTTGTTCGACGTGTATGCCGTACCGACCCCGTCCACGTAGACATGGACCGGGATGGAGGACGTCGTATCCGGGTCTAAAGCCCACCCTCCGATAACGACCCCGCCCGCGACAGGCCGAATCTCGTCAAGGGACCCAATTGGAGTTCTCCCCTTCTCGACATTGCCGGCTGTTTCCGGAACAGTCACTGCCCCGCAACCGATGGCGGGGTGTGTGCCTGGACCAGAATTAATTGCATAGACACAGACCCGGTGAGCCCCGGCAGCGGCAACGATAGATTCGGTAAAGCCATGGTTGTCCCCGTAGCCGGGGAATGCACTTCCCACATCCGGTCGTGATTTGTTTGCCACGTACGCTGCACTAACGCCATCAACGTAGACATGCACGGAAATCGGAGAGGCTGTGTCCGGGTCAAAGGCCCACCCGCTGACGTCGATCCCGGCGGCGGTTGGGCGTGCTGCCTCGATGGCGCCAATTGGCAACCGCCCCTGCTCTGCGATTCGCTCCGGGCTGGCGACCGTGACAGAAGAACAGCCCAGGACAGTGTTCACTCCGGGGCCGGAGTTCCTCGCATAGGCACACACTTCGTGTGGTCCCGCCGCAACGGCCACGACTTCAGCGAAGCCGTGATTACCGCCGTAGCCAGGCCAAGCAGCCCCCAGATCTGTTCGCGCCTTGTTCGCTTGGTATACGGAACCAATTCCGTCGACCTTCACGTCCACGGTGATCGGATTAGCCGTGTCAGGGTCAAGCGCCCAGCCAACGATGTTCACGCCACCCGCGACAGGGGAAACGGCCTCGAGCACGCCCACCGGGACACGACCCCGTTCGGCAATCGGAATAGACACCGAATAGCACCCAAACTGGACGTTTGTCCCGGATCCGATGTTAATTCCGTACAGGCAAATTTCGTGGACACCTTCCGTAGCGTCAATTGAGTAGGAAAAACCATGGTTGTCACCGTATCCAGGGAAGGCGATACCGACATCCTTGCGGAGTTTGTCGGCCAGGAAGGCTGTTCCGACTCCATCAACATAGGCGTGCACTGACATGGGGCCAGCAGAGTCGGGGTCGATTGCCCATCCGTTTATCGAAATCGCACCAGCGCTTCCGACAACAGCATCAATACCAGCGATTGGAGACCCTCCATTGGCCACAACGTTGGAGCATCCAAAGAGCGTATTGTCTCCGCCGAGAACGTTGAAGCCGTAGACACAAACACTGTGCGTTCCCGAGAATCTAACCGGCACCGCAATGTTGAAGCCATGGGCGTTTCCGTAGGCGGGAAACATGGCACCAATATCGGTGCGTTCCAACGCGGCTGACGTAGGAGTTCCGACACCGTCGACATAGACGTGAACGTCAATTGAGTTTGCGGTATCGGGGTCGATGGCCCAACCCACAACGGTTACCCCGCCAATAGCGCCACGCACAGATTCGATGTTTCCGATTGGGCTTGTGCCGGCTGAGGGCGAACCGAACCAATTGTTGTAGTAAACCCAGAAATTACGGTTGCCGTATGAGGAGCAGCCATCGCCCACACCCCCGAGATTTGCAAGCGCGGCGGAATTCGGCTGGTAGGGCGTGTAGTAGTACAGAGCTGCCGTGGCTCGGTTCTGGATTACGACATTGCTTGATCCACATGCACTATTCGGGTGGAAAAGCACAGCATTGGTCTGTCCCACCTTGATGGATGTGTGTGAACCGGCCGGGTTACCATACCAGGCAAACTGTCGGGCTGCGGAGTAGACCTGCATAAAAAATCCGTAGTAAGCGGAGTCGCATTGAGCGGTGTCCGGGCAGCCTTGGCCCAAGGCCTTACGCAAGATCGCCTCGGTCGGAGCCTTGCTTGTCACTAGACCTTGCTCTTTTTGCAGAGTCACGAGCAGGACTTTGGCACTGATGCTACATGCCTGCTGGACCTTGTAGATCATGCGCGCGGCAGACTCATTCGCCTCACCCGGATACGTGGCACAGGTCCCAAAGGCGAGAGTGGTCGTCGTTGTGTTGATACGCAGAACGTTCAGACAAAGGGAATTTTGGCACGTGCCAATTTGCGCGTCTAAGAAGGCCTGAATCTGGTCTTGCGACATAGCGTCTCGCGCATAGAACTGAGCGTCAGAAATTATGTAACCCGGGTTGAATTCAGCGCCGGTGAGCGCCTCAGCCTTCTGCGGGACAGCTACCATCACGACTGCAACGAGGCCTGCCACGACAATTGCTGTGACGACGCGCTTTAACTTGGCCAGCATAATATTGTTACTCCGTTACTGGCAATGTCCTGAATACAAAGCTCTCGTTCAGGCTACGCGAAAATAGCCCCCGATGGTACTTTCCGCAAAATTCGCGAGGATTCAGGCGAGGTAGGGATCGCGCTGTGGACCGGCCCACCGGTCAATGATCATTTTCTCCTCGAAAGAATGAACTAACGGGTTGCGTGAACGCGACTCGAAATGAAAGAGTTCAACGTTGGCGAGCCACACCAAGCGATACCCCGACTGGGTAACTTTCTTGGAGAGGTCCACATCATTGAAATTGCCCGGAAAAAGTTCTGAAAATCCCCCAACCTCCTGAAACACTTCGCGCGGCATTGCGATGCAGGCCGCGGTCAGTCCTGAGGCTTCGCGATTGACAAGAAGCGAGGAGAACGCGCCGTACGTGCCCTTCGGCTCGCCTAAGTAAGCGTGAGAGAACTGACCCATGTGATGCAAATGACCGGCGTGCTGAATTCCGCCGTCTTCGAAGTAGAGCATGGCGCCGGTCATTCCTACGTCTGGCTCGTTGAGAGGAGCTATCAGGTTTCCAACCATCTCATCGCTAATAGCTTGCACATCGTCGTTCAGAAAGAGCAGAACTTCTCCGCGAGCCGCCAGAAAACCTTCATTGCACTTGCGACTGAAGTTGAAGGGCCCGAAGAATGGAACGAGCGTCAGCCGGTCCCCCACCAGCTCAGCGAGTTCTGCCAAGACATCCGAGGGCGTGTCAGCGTCGAAGACAACGACGATCTCAAGGTCTCGATGCCGTGTTGTCTCGAGAACCGACTTCACGGCATCCACCAGGAAAACACGTTGCTTGCCCCAGACCTCACCAGCGGTACCGCGTGTAGGAATAATGATGCTCACTGACTTGTCCAGATCGGGCTCGCGCTCAATCCGATAGGTTCCAGGGACAGGACCGTGGGTGGCATGGCCAGCAATACCTACTCTGGCCAGATGGGCGTCCACGGCCCGCACTCCGGCATCCCACGCATATGGCTTGTTGTCCGTGAGCTCAGCAGTTGACCCAGGAACCACACGCCAGTGATAAAGCACCTCACGAACGTGCAGAATCTGGCGCGCTTGTTCGGTTACTCTCAAGACGAGATCGTGGTCTTGGGATCCCTCGAACTCCGTGCGAAATCCGCCGACATTGCGCACAATCTCGGCCCGAAGCACGGAGAAGTGCCCGGTGTACATCTGACCGCGCAACCGCTCCGGTGACCAATCCGGCTTGTCGAATTGATCAAAGTATTTGCCGTCGTCAGCAACCTTGTCTTCGTCAGAGTACACGTAGTCGACATCGCCTCTAGATCCAATCGCCGCCGCCACCGATTCAAGCGCGCATGTCGTCAACAGATCGTCATGGTCGAGCAAGGCCAAAAATTCACCTCGAGCGGCTTGAATCGCGTCATTCGATGCGGCAACAATTCCCCCGTTCGCTGAACGCTCGATCACGCGTATGCGCGAATCACGGAGAGCCGCATCGTGCAATACCCGGCGCACCTGTGGATTCGGAG
Source organism: Cryobacterium sp. PH31-L1 (assembly GCF_030063145.1). Taxonomy (GTDB): domain Bacteria; phylum Actinomycetota; class Actinomycetes; order Actinomycetales; family Microbacteriaceae; genus Cryobacterium. Next base: position 456,617 of record NZ_JASISM010000002.1, on the reverse strand, counting down.
ATAGGTCATCGACCAGTATCAGCTCCCAATCCTCAAATGATTGCGCCAGAACCGAGGCGATGGTGTCGGTGAGTGCGTTGAGCGGCGTGTCGTAAACGGGAGTGAGGATCGAGAAGAGTGGTGCGCGTCCCTGATCAGTCATTTGGTGATTCGTCGCAAAACGCGACGCCCAATCACAACTGGTTTCATGACCAAACGCCCAACGCGCCAGGTTGTCGATCTGCGAGTCATGTAGAGGTCGTGCACCCCACGATCGCGGGCATTGCCAAGGTCAATCTTGGCTTGCATCAGTTCGGCACGAAGGCCCAACTCCAGATCCCGACTGATCAGTTGGCCGTGAGTAAGATCCCGAATGGATGCGATCAGTACGTCGCGCTCCGCCCGAAGGCGAGCTACTTCGTCGACTATATCGTAGGGACCAACGCTGTCGTGCGCATTCATTTTCTAATCCTCATTGCTTGGGCCTACGTGAAAACTTAGTTGGTGCGACTCGGGAGTGCATCAGTTAGCCGGCGGCTTGTTTCGATCTTGACGTGCACGGATTCTCTCCACGACAGCGGTTGGACCGCCTTGTTGAAAATAGTACGCGGCACGTTCGATGTCCCGACGAAGCCCTGTGCTGCGAGACGACTTGGCTTTGGGGATACCGTTCGGAATTCCCTTTGCACGCTTGCCTTTGCCACTCTTCTTGGCGCCTTGCTTGTCGGCAGCCTGCTGTGGGTTGCGGCAGAACTCCACGAGTGGTGCCAATGCCTTGTCCCAGGTGAACGCTTGGCGTACTCGACTCACATTTGCCCGAGCCGCTGCGATCGCATCATCATCGAAGAGGAATCGTTCGAGGGCCGACTCTAGGGCGGCCTGGTCACGTTCCGGGACGGATGCTCCAAGGGCTTCCTTTTCGACGAGACTGCCGAACGAATCGCCTTCGGTCGTGACGATAGGCAGCCCCGCCCAGAGGTAGTCGAGAATTCTCGTACGAAAGGAAAAGGTGGTTTCTACGTGCTGAAAGTGAGTTGACACTCCGACATCAGCCTCGAGCAGGTAATCTTGCCGATCCCCGTAGGGCACCCACGACTCGTTGAAGAAAACATGTTTGCCGGTGAGTCCGAGCTGGTCGGCGAGAACGCGTGCTGCAGCGACGGCTTCCATTTCGGGAACGGCCGGATTCGGGTGTTTGACGCCCATGAAGAACAACCGAATTGTCGGGTGACGCACGGCCAATTGGGCCACGGCGCGAATGAGCGTGTCGGGGTCGAACCAGTTGTAGATTCCACCACCCCAGATGATGATCTTGTCGCCCTCATTGATGCCCGGCACCACTCCGCGCAGTGCCGGATTGCGCTGCACCGGGTCCACACTAGCAATTCCGAATGGGGCCTCGGCGATTAGCGAATCTAGATCGTTGTCACGCGAATACGTGTAGGGGTTCACCCGGCCGAGCGCTGACAACTGGCCCAACCAGAAGTGGCGTTGGCGTTCACTCGCGCAGAGGAAGAAGTCTCCGAGAAGCAGCTGGTGGTTCAAGGCATCCGTCGCCTCGGTCACTTGCTTGTTCCACACCTTCAGGGTTTGACCCTTACCCTGCTCAAGCTGTTCGAGGTGCAAGGGATCATAAACGTCCACGACGAGAATCTTGCTTGACGTCTCCAGGCTGGGGAACAGTGCCAGCGCATGGCCCTGAACGATGATGACGTCGGCCCATTTCTCGTGCTCGACGACGGAGTTCGGGTGATGATGATCGATCACACCGACCTCAACAGCATCGTCGAGAGCGACGGCCTTCGTCATGCTTACTAGGCGCACGTCGTGCTCGTCTGAGAGCAGCTTGGCAATATTCCAGGCGCGAATTGCCGGGCCTGCCATCTGATGACCGACGGGGTCGCCCGTGATGACAAGAATGTGTCGGCGTCCTTCAATCCTCAGCTGACCGAGACTGTCTACGATTTTCTCGTAACCGCGAAGATACTTCTCGATGGGGTATGCCGGCTCATCGGTGTTACCAAACAGCCGCTTGAGTTGGCGATCTGTCACAGTGCGGGACGCCTGGACCTCGGCGCGCGCTTTCGTCATCTCGGGAAGCAACTCGACGAACTGATCGACGGCGTAGATTCCGGCCATCGTCTGCTTCGAAATCGGCAGCGTCGGTTCATCATCGTTACCGGGAACCCGAAGGTCTAACGATGCTGAATCGTGCTCGCCACGAGCTACCGCACGGCGGGTTGCGAGAAGCAGTGCCCCCGGGAAGATTTGCGCCAGGGATTCGTCGTCCAGGTTCTTGTACAGCGTGTACAGGGCGTTGCGCTCGAGAAGGTACGTCTCACGAAAGTTGCCGAACTTGTTCATGGAGGCATGGTGCTTATGAAATGCCAACGATTTGGGCTGGAAGCGGAACCTGTACCCCAACAGGTTGAGGCGCCAGCCGAGATCTACGTCGTCGTAGAACATGAAGAAGCTGTCGTCAAAACCACCGATCTGCTCGAAAACGGATGCCCGGACGAACATGGCCGCACCCGTACCGAACAAAACGTCGCGTTCGTCGTTCCAGGCTCCTCGGTCCGTCTCTCCCGCGTGCGGCTTGTACCCCATGCCATACCAGGTTATGGCGGCACCGATGTAGTCGACGCGGTCACCCTCCCAGTCGAGCACCTTGCTCGCGACAGCACCGATATTGTTGCCCGCTGCGAAGGTGGCGATGGCTTCTTTGATCCAACCGGAATCTGGCTTCGCGTCGTTGTTCAGGAAGGCGATGAACTCGCCAGTAGACTTCGATACGCCCAAATTGCATCCACCGGTAAACCCAAGGTTTTCTGAGGACTCAATCAAAGTTACTTGCCCGCTAATGCTCTGGAGCTTTTCAAGGCTGTCATCACCGGAACCATTCTCAACGACGATGATTTCCAGCAGCTCTGACGGCCACTCCAGTTTCAACAGGCCCTGTACACACTCGATCGTGTCGTCAGCACCCCGAAAGTTGACGAGCACGACCGATACAACACCTGTACGTCGCTTCTTCACAGTGAACCTCACAAATAGATGACTAAAAAAAATGGCGTCGATGCCTGTGCTGCGCTAGCGCAGCACACCAGCGCGATTAGGCTGCTGACGCACCCGGCAAGGATCTGAGGTAGGCGTCAATTGTTTCGTCAGCCGGACCGACCTTGATAAGCTCCCCGTGGCTGAGCCACGCTGCGCTGTCACACATCTCCCGCACTGATTCCATTGAGTGGCTGACGAGGATGACGGTTCGTCCCTCATTCTTGAAATCAACGAATTTCTGAGCACACTTCGCCTGAAATTCGGTGTCGCCCACGGCCAGAACTTCGTCGACAACGAGAATATCGGGGTTGACGTTGATGGCCACGGAAAAGCCAAGTCGAACGTACATTCCCGACGAATAGTTCTTGACCGGCTGGTCGATGAACTGTTCGACTCCCGAGAAATCTACGATTTCGTCGAATTTTCCCGTGATCTCTTTCTTGGACATTCCCAGAATCGAACCGTTCAAAAAGATGTTCTCTCGGCCCGACAATTCGGGATGAAAACCAGAGCCGACTTCAAGAAGCGCAGCGATCTTGCCGTTGTAGGTGATGCTTCCTGTCTCGGGGTAGTAGATCTTGGCAAGGCATTTCAACAGGGTCGACTTACCCGACCCGTTGCTACCGATGAGGCCGAAGGTCGAACCGACCGGGACTTCAAAGCCGACATCTTTCAAAGCCCAAAAGTCTTCGTGCACAGACCGACGACCGCGCATGATTGCAGATTTTATGGATTGATTGCGCTCGTGATACAGGCGAAACTTCTTACTGACGTCTTCAATTTTTACGGCAATTTCGCTCACAGTGCTTCAGCCAGTCCTCTCTCGCTCCGTCGGAAGATCCACAATCCTACTGTGAATGCAGCGAGTGCCCAGATCGCACAGAGCAGGAAGTCCTGCGGATCGGGCCACCGGTTGTCGTAGAGGAGCTGACGGAATACCGCGACGAATCGCTCAAGTGGATTGATGCGGTACACATCGAGGATCGTCACCGTCGTGCCGAACAGGCCACCATATTTGTCGGACTGCGTCGCTACGAGGCTGATGGGATAGATGATCGGTGTCAGGTACATCCAAATTTGCATGATGATCGAGACAAAGTATTGAGTATCCCGGAAGTGCACGTTGGCGACGGCCAGCATGAGCGCGAGACCGGCCGCGAAGATAGCCAGAAGGACCATAGTCACAACAACTAGGGGAAGCCAGGGCCAGACGAAGGCACCGCAGATTACCAGCACGACAACGAGCACGCCCATCTCGAAGAGCCAGTTGTACCCGACCGACCCGACTTTTGAGAGAGGGAGCACGATTCGCGCGAAATACACCTTTTGGACGAGGCCAACGTTGCTTAGGATCGACCCCATGCCCTGCTGGACCACGTTCGAGAAGAACGTCCACGGGAGCAGCCCGCAGAGTAGCCAAACGGCGAAAATATCCAACCCACTGGGATCGCCAGCTTCAGGTTGCACTCGGATGATCAACGCAAAAACGAGGGTGTAAACCAGCATTGAAGCGAGCGGGTTCACCAATGACCAGAGCTGGCCGAAAATTGTGCGTTTGTACTGACCGCGAATCTCACGCAGGGTGAGATTGGCCAGGAGCTCTCTCGACTCGAGAACTTCCTTTAGGTATCGCATTTAGCCTCACTGGGGTATCTGGCCGGTATGGCCGCATGCCAATCTAGCCTAGAACTATGATTGGGAGTCGTATGTCCACCGTATCGAAGCCTCCCGCCCCTACCGCACGTGTGGCAGTCGTCACTGTCAGCTATGGCTCCGAGGATGTCCTCGGCCCGTTCCTCGCTTCACTGCCCTTGGCATCCCGCGAGCCGCTCCGCGTGGTCGTGGCAGACAACAAGCCCATGGCGGCCTCCAACGCGATTATGTCGATGACGACCTCGGCCGGTGCGACCTACCTCCCGCTGCCGTCAAATCGGGGCTACGGGTACGCCATCAATACAGCCGTTCGCGAATTGGGACCAGAGATCGACTGGGTTGTGGTGAGCAATCCCGACGTGACAGTAAATCCCGGGTGCGTTGACATCCTGTTGGAGTCGGTCCGCGATTCGACCATCGCTGCGGTGGGCCCGCGCATTCTCTCGTCCGATGGCGAGGTCTATCCCTCGGCTCGCACCATCCCGTCACTTCGATCTGGCGTGGGCCACGCGATCTTTGCCAATTTGTGGCCAAAAAATCCGTGGACGCGAAACTACCGCAAAGAATCCGAAATCGAGCCAATTCGGAGAGATGCCGGCTGGCTGTCTGGGGCTTTTCTCATGATTCGTCGATCTGTCTTCGACGAGATGAATGGTTTCGATGAGAGCTACTTCATGTATTTCGAAGACGTCGACCTGGGTTACCGCATCGGACGCTTGGGTCTCCGAAATGTATATGAGCCAACCGCCGTCGTCGTACACACCGGCGCGCACTCCACCTCAACGCTGGATGAGTCCGCAGGAATGATCCGTGCACACCACGAGAGCGCGAAGAAATTTCTCGCAAAGAAGTACTCGGGCCCGTGGCTTCTCCCCGTTCGCGCAGTCCTGGCGTTCGGGCTGGACGTTCGGTCTCGCATCGAGGGACGCCGAACTGCGCGCTAAGGCTGAACGAGACCTGCCAGGTACCGACCGTATCCGCTCTTAATTAGCGGAGCAGCCAGAACGGCGAGCTGCGCATCTGTGATCCACCCAGCACGCCAGGCGATCTCTTCGATGCAGCCCACCTTGAAACCCTGTCGGTCTTCAATAACCCGCACATATTCAGACGCCTGCATCATGGACTCGAACGTGCCCGTGTCGAGCCACGCCGTGCCACGATCGAGCACCTGAACGTGCAGGGTTCCCTGCTCCAAGTAGCGCTCGTTCACCGTGCTGATTTCCAGTTCTCCACGCGCGCTAGGTTCAATGGTCTTCGCGATCGCGACTACGGAATTGTCGTAGAAGTACAGACCGGGAACTGCATAGTTGCTCTTCGGCTTGGGCGGCTTTTCTTCAATCGAGATGGCGGTCATCGACTCATCGAACTCGACGACTCCGTAAGACGTGGGGTTGCTGACGTGATAGGCGAAAATGCGTGCGCCCTCAATTTCGGCGTTGCCACGTAAGGCCGAGCCGAGGCCCGCTCCGTGGAAAATGTTATCGCCCAGGACGAGCGCAACACTCTCGTCACCGATGAACTCCTCACCGATGATGAACGCCTGGGCGAGACCGTCGGGAGAAGGCTGAATGGCGTACTCAATGCGAATACCCAGATCGGAGCCGTCGCCGAGCAGCGCCCGGAACTGCTCGTTGTACTCCGGAGTGGTGATGATCAGGATCTCTTTGATGTCCGCCATCATGAGCGTCGAGAGGGGGTAGTAGATCATCGGCTTGTCCCAGATAGGCATGAGCTGCTTGGAGATGCCTTTGGTGATCGGCCACAGGCGCGTGCCCGAGCCACCGGCGAGAATGATTCCGCGCATAAGCGTTAGTTCCTGTCGTTCAAAGTGGCGTAGTAGGCGCGCGCGGTGTCCCAAGTAGGGAGCAGGCCGGCGGCTGCAGCTGCGGCGAGGGTGGGGGCTTCCGTGTCTTTGGGAGAAAGCAGCAGCTCTCCGGCTTCGGGCGGGAACACGAGGCCGATCTCTTCGTCGAGTGGGCTGATACCGTGCTCGCGGCCCGGGCTGAATGTGCTGTTGACGAGATAGCTCACCGTGGCGTTGTCGGTCAGCGCAACGAAGCAGTGCCCGAGTCCTTCAGCAAGGTAGACCGCACGACGATCCGTGTCGTCGAGAAGTACGCTGTCCCACTGGCCGTACGTCGGCGAACCAACACGGATGTCGATGATGTAGTCGAGAACCGCGCCGTGAACCGCCGTGACGTACTTGGCCTGGCTGGGCGGGACATCCGCAAAGTGAATGCCGCGCACCGATCCGCGCTTCGACACGGACGTGTTCGCCTGAGCAAGGTCGAGCTTGTGCCCGACCCGCTCTTCGAGCTTGTCAAACCGGTACCACTCGAGAAACACTCCCCGGTCGTCACCAAACTGCTTGGGGGTGATTTCGAATGAATCGGGGATAGAGAGTTCGCGAATCTGCACCTTCGGAGTCTAGCAATGGCCGCCACGTTGAGCGGTTGGGGCTCCCCCGCCCACCGCGTGTCTATGATTTGAGCCGCGCACCGATCGCGCGGAGCGGGCGTGTGACAGTCCAGCGGGTGCTGGATTGAAGGGCAAGAAGTTGTTGACGCAGCCCCGTAACGTCGGCCTCCGCGGCCGCGAATCGTTCGCGCGCGTTTCGGAGCTCTGTCTAAACTTCACGGATGACCTCGTCGCTTCCTGCGACCTTGATCGCCAAGGACTCTGCTTGCTGAGCACGCTAGTGGAGTTCAGCAAGTTCTTCAATTTGGGCACCCAAGCGCTCGTAGGCCGCTCGCACCTGATCAGGCGACGCGGCCGAAGCGGCAAAGAATGCTTGCATCGTGAGCGGCAGGTCTGGCCCGACCCCCAAGACACCCAGCCCGTGGGCGTGCTCAAACTCAAACGACGGATATTGCTTGCTCACGCCCTCCCAAAACTGCCAGACCCCGAATCCCTCTTGGTGTTCGGCGATGTCATGAAAGATGACTACCCCGCGATTCGACATTTTGGGCAGCCACGCCGCGAAATCATGTGTGACGTCTGCATAGCCGTGCCGACCGTCAATGTGCAGGAGGTCGACGCTGCCGTCCGCAATGGAAGCGAGGGAATCGTCGAAATAGCCGCGCAGAAGCGTCGAGAAGCTGGAGAACTCCGCACTATTGGTAGCGCTAACGGACTGGAAGACTTCCTCACCGTAAATGCCGGCTTGGTCGTCTCCCTGCCACGTGTCGAGGGCGTATGCACGGGTATCCAACTGGAGTCGTACCGCGGCTTCACAGAACACGAAGTAGGAAGACCCGAAGTGCGTGCCCAACTCGACGATGGAACGCGGCCGAATCGCATCGACAAGCCAGAACGCAAAGGGAGCGTGCCCCGGCCATGCGGAGGTTGTGATGTGGGTCCGCTTCCAAGAGGAGCTCGCCCCCAGCCAGGCGTCACGCGAATCTGTCGAAGACGTCATCTCGGCCACATCGTTCAAGTTGATCTCCCTTGCACCGCTGGTAATAAGGACGACCTTGTCCTATTGGGTGGATTTCATCGGAATGGTTACACGTGCACTCGCCCAATGCCTGAGCACGCCGCTGCATGGGCTCTCAGGAACCACCGCCCGGCCACGGTAGAATCGCGGAGGCCATTGAAGCGAACGGAACGGTTACTCCTATATGAAGATCCTCGTCACCGGCGGCGCCGGTTTTATCGGCTCCAACTTTGTGCGACGCACGATTGAAGACAAGTACCCGGGCCTGGAAGGCGCCGAGGTCGTCGTGCTCGACGCCCTGACCTACTCGGGCAACCTCGAAAACCTCGCCCCGATCGCCGATTCACCGCGCTACAGCTTTGTGCACGGCGACATTCGCGACGGCAAACTGCTCGACACCCTGTTTCCCGAGCTCGACGCGGTCGTGCACTTCGCCGCCGAATCGCACGTGGACCGTTCCGTGATGGACTCGACGATCTTCGTTGAAACCAACGTGCTCGGCACCCAGCAGCTGCTCGACGCGGCGCTGCGCCACAAACTCGCCCGGTTCGTGCACGTCTCCACCGACGAGGTCTACGGCTCGATCGCCGAAGGCTCCTGGAACGAGGAGCGGGCCCTTGAGCCCAACTCCCCCTACAGCGCATCGAAGGCCGGCAGCGACCTGCTCGCCCGCAGCTACCACCGCACCCACGGCCTCAACGTGTCGATCACGCGCTGCTCGAACAACTACGGCCCGTACCACTTTCCCGAGAAGGTCATTCCGCTCTTCGTCAGCAACCTGATCGACGACCTGCACGTGCCCCTCTACGGCGAGGGCAACAACATTCGCGACTGGCTGCACGTGGACGACCACACTCGCGCCATCGCCATGGTGCTAGTCGGCGGCCGCGCCGGCGAGATCTACAACATTGGCGGCGGCACCGAGCTGACCAACAAGGAACTCACCCAGCTGCTGCTCGACTCCACCGGCAAGGACTGGTCGTATGTGGACCGGGTGGCCGACCGTCTCGGCCACGACCTGCGCTATTCGGTCGATATCAGCAAGATTCAGGCCGAACTCGGCTATGCCCCCGAGGTTCCGTTCGAACAGGGCCTGGCCGACGTGGTGCAGTGGTACCGCGACAACCGTCAGTGGTGGGAACCGCTCAAGGCTCGGGCGGCGCTGAACTAGCATGACCCGCTACCTGATCACCGGCGCGACCGGAATGCTGGGCCTTGACCTGCAGACGGCTTTGGCCGGCCGCGATGTGACGGCTCTCGGTCGCAGTGACCTCGACGTGACCGACCTTGACGCGGTCAAGTCCGCCGTCGCCGGGCACGACGTCATCATCAACTGTGCCGCGTACACCAAGGTCGACGACGCCGAAACGCACGAAGACGAGGCCTACGCCGTGAACGCGGTGGGGCCGTACAATCTGGCGGTGGCGGCATCCGCTCTGCAAGCCAGGCTCGTGCAGATCTCAACGGACTACGTCTTCGACGGCAGCGCGACGACGCCCTACGCCGAGAACACTCCGCACAGCCCGATCTCGGCCTATGGCCGCACCAAGGAGGCCGGCGAGGTTTTCGTGCTGGTGGAGAACGGTTCGCGCAGCTACATCGTGCGCACCGCGTGGCTGTACGGCAAGAACGGTCCGAACTTCGCCAAGACCATGCTCAAGGCCGCTGGCACGCGCGACACGTTGAGCGTTGTCACCGACCAGGTGGGCCAGCCAACCTGGACGGTGGATCTGGCCGCGCAGATCGTGCTGCTGCTCGACTCCGATGCGCCCGCAGGTACCTACCACGGCACGAACTCGGGAGTCGCGTCGAAGTTCGACCAGGCCCGCGACGTGTTCACACTGGCCGGGCTCGACCCGGAACGCGTGCAGCCGACCGACAGCTCGGCGTTTGTGCTGCCAGCACCGCGTCCGGCGTATTCCGTGCTCGGGCACGCCAACTGGGCCGCGGCCGGGCTTGCGCCGATGCGCAGCTGGCAGGACGCCCAGGCCGAGGCTTTCGCTGCAGGAGTTTTCGAGACAGCATGATCACTTTGCGGGTAGTCGTCGACCAGATGGTCGCCCCGGTTCCGGGCGGCGTCGGGCGTTACACCGAGGAACTCACGCGGGCGCTGATCGCTAGTGCCCCAGCCGAGTGCGACGTTGAGGGTATCGTCTCGTCGTCGCCACCCGCACAGTATGAACTCATTGAGGCCGCACTCCCGGGCTTGGCCAACCTGCACAAGACGCCGCTGGCCCGACGTGAGCTGGCCACGGCCTGGGCGCTCGGCGTGACCGCGTCGGCCGGAACTGGCCTGATTCACGCGCCGGGACTGCTCGCGCCGCTGCGCCGCCACAACCGCGCAGAGGACGGCACCCAGATTGCGGTGACGCTGCACGACGTGCTGGCGTGGACGCATCCGTCGTCGCTGACCCCAACGACCGTCGCGTGGACCAAGGGCATGCTCAAGCGTGCCCGCAAGCACGCGGACGCGATTGTCGTGCCGAGCCACGCCGTAGCCAGGCAACTGACCGAGATCATGGATCTGGGCGACCGGGTGCGCGTGATCGGCGGTGCCGTGGGACGCGGGCTGGTGCTGCCGGCTATTCCCTTGGTGGAAGAGCGCCTGCAGGCGCTGGAGCTGCCGTCACAGTACATTCTGACCTCCGGGTCGCTCGACCCGCGCAAGGCCGTGACGGCGCTCATCACAGCGCTCGGGCTGCCGGGTGCGCCCGACCTGCCGCTGATCGTGCTCGGTCCGGATACCTGGGGCGAACTCGACCTCGCCTCGGTCGCCGATGAAGCCGGGCTCGCACCGGGGCGCGTGCGCGCACTGTCGGGCCTGAGCGACTCCGACCTGGCCGTGGTCATTGCCCGGTCGAGCGTGTTCGTGTATCCGAGCCTGGAAGAAGGCTTCGCACTACCGATCATCGAGGCGTTCCACCTCGGCACTCCGGTCGTGCACTCCGACGCCCCGGCACTGCTCGAAGCGGCCGGTGATGCCGGCGTGGCGGTCGAGCGGTCGGACCCGAAGGAGTATCCCGCCCGACTCGTCGACGCCATCAACCGGGTGCTCGGTGACAGCGTGCTGCGGAACCGCATGAGCATCTTTGGTCAGGATCGGTCGCGCGCCTTCAGCTGGCGGGACTCCGCCGAGCGGGTCTGGCAGCTGCACGCGGATCTGTAGCCACCATGCTGAGGCTTCTGGGTGACCAGCGCGTTCGGTTTCTCGCGGTCGGTGCCACGAACACGGCGGTCGGCTACCTGGTCTTCTCTCTTTTCACCGTGTGGGTGTTCGCGGATGTCTACCTCGGCTACCTGATCAGCCTCGCGCTCTCCTACGTGGTCGGTATCACCCTGGCCTTCGTGCTGTACCGGCGGTTCGTGTTCGTCGTGCACGGGCAGGTGCTGCGGGACTTCGCCCGGTTCGTGAGCGTGTATCTGGTAGCGATCGGCATCAACGCCGCCGCGCTGCCGCTGCTGGTGGAAGTTCTGCTGGTGCCTCCGCTGCTCGCACAGCTGATCATTCTCCTGATCACGACGTTGCTGAGCTTCTTCGGGCACAAGAAGTTCTCGTTTCGCCGCAGCGGTGAATGATCGGGCTGAGACGCTTATTGGCATCCGCGGGCATGCTGGAATGATGCTTGCTACAGCGTGCTACTCCCGGCTACACTCAGCGCATGAGCTTGGTTCCTGTTCGAGAATTGCGCAATCACACCGCCGATGTGATCGAGCGCGCGCGACAGGGTGAAGAAGTAACGATTACCAGCAACGGCGTTCCAATCGCGACACTGGTGCCGATCCGTTCAGGCAAGCAGGCGTTTCTCACGAAAGCCGATATGCAACGTCTGGTGCGACGTCCCGGCGATCCGATCGCGGAATACTACGACGACGAGGAACCCGACGAGACAACGGACGATCTGGGTCCTATCCAGTGAACCCCTCCCGGGGTCTGATTGATACCAGCGTCTTCGTGGGGCTCGAGACAAATCGTGCAATACAGTTCAACAAATTGCCCGAAGAGCAGTTTGTCAGCGCCGTGACGCTCGGTGAGCTGTACGCCGGCGTACATGCAGCGCGGGACGCCGACACACGGGGAGCCCGACTGCAGACCCTCGACACAGTGTCAATCGCAACGGTGCTCAATATCGATGAGGCAGTGGCCGCGCATTGGGCGCGATTGCGGCAAAAACTTCGCGAGCGCGAACGTCGGCTCAACGTCAACGACCTGTGGATTGCATCGACGGCACTCGCGCATTCGCTCACCGTCTACACCCAGGACACCGATTTCCAGGTCTTGTCAGACCTTGGTGGCCCCGAAGTGATCGTCATTTAGCCCGCGTTGGCATCCGCTTTCGCCATGCGCGCATTAGTACGGGCGGTCGCGCGGGCGAAAGTTGCAGGAGCAATCAGCGGATGCTGGCGCGAGCAGCGTGCCAGGCGCGCGTGCAACGTTTGGACGCGCATGCAGGATCCGGCGCGAACACCGGCGTGCAGGATCAGCCTCAGGGCTACGGGACCGGGGTGGCGGTGGGCGCGGGGGCAAGAGCCGTGGCGATCATGAGTTTGATGGCGGCGTAGTCGGGGTTCTCAGGGTCGACGCCGTTCTCCGGAATCAGCGGCACCGAGATGACCGGCAGTTCTTTGGTCTTGCTGGCGAGGTTCACAAAGTAGGGGAGCATGCCCTGCGGCACGTCGGTCTTGACGACGCGCGTGCCGGCGGCGGCCACTCCCTGAAACTTGGCGAGCACGTTCGCCGGGCTGGCCTGCGCGAGCAAAGCCTCCTGCATCTGCGTCTGGCGCTGCATGCGGTCGTAGTCACTCGTGCCGTGGCGGGAGCGGGCAAACCAGAGGGCGTGGTAGCCATCCATGTGCTGCATGCCGGGCTCGAACCAGAACAGCACCTTGCTGAAGGTCTCGTCGGTGTGCACCGGAACCCGGTTCTGCACGTCGATGTCGACGCCGCCGAGGGCATCGATGAGATCGGAGAAGCCCTGCATGTCAATGAGCACGAAGTACTGGATGGTGAGTCCGGTGATGCCCTGCGCGGCCTCAAGCGTGGCCTGGATTCCCGGGGAGCTGCCCTCGGCCGTGGCATTCGGGTAGTACTCCGGGCGTTTCAACTCGGCCTCGGTGAAGATGGAGTTGAGCATGCAGGCCGAGACGTCGCATCCGTCGATCGAGCCGTAGCCCTCGGGGTAGAGGGCGCCGAGTGAGGACCCGGCCGAGAACGGCACGTTCTCGAGGTTGCGCGGCAGGCTGATGGTCGTGGCCTGGCCGGTCGTGGCGTCAACGCTGACCACGGAGATGCTGTCGGGGCGGAGGCCCTCACGGTCGGCGCCGGCGTCTCCGCCGAGCAGCAGAACGTTGTAGCGGCCGTCGACCGGCGGTTGGCTCGGGCCGGCGACGAAGACGGAGGAGAGAAAGCCGCTGGCCGAGGTGGCAACGAAGGCGCCATAGCCGGCGGTGCCACAAACCACCACCATGAGGGCCGCCGAGAACGCCGCGATCAGCGGGCGGGCGCCGGGCGCGGCCTTGACCAGGTTGATCAAGCTGAGGGTGTTGACCGTGAGCACGAGCCAGGTGAGGGCGTAGAACGCAAGCGCCGCGGCGGCGACCCACAGGCCGATGGTGCTCGTGAACACGGTAAGCAGCGCTTCGGGCCAGAACAGATTGACGGCGCCAGCGATGATGGCCACGGTCACCAGGGTGAGAGTGGCGCCGAGGCCGAATCGGCCGAGCCGACGGTTGCCGGCCAGTACCTGCGCCGAACCGGGCAGAATGAAATTGAGTACGACAAGCCACCACGCACGCGTTGTCATGATGCGTGCGGAGCCGGAATTCGGGTGCCGGATCGGGTCGGAAACACTACTCATAGTCGCTCTTGGAGGTCCCGGTTCTTCTGCTCAACCAGATCTGCGAGCTGCACGGAATAGTCTTCGAGCTTCAGGCGCAGCGCGCCGTCGCTGATGGCGAGAATCTTGATCGCGATCAGCGCGGCGTTCTTCGCTCCGCCGATCGATACGGTCGCGACCGGCACGCCGGCCGGCATCTGCACGATCGACAGCAGCGAGTCGAGGCCGTCGAGCAGCCCGAGCGGAACGGGCACGCCCACCACGGGCAGCGTGGTCATGGCGGCCAGCATGCCGGGCAGGTGCGCGGCTCCCCCTGCGCCGGCGATGATCACTTTGAGGCCGCGGGCCTGCGCGGTGCGACCGTAGTCGAGCATCCGTTCTGGGGTGCGGTGTGCCGAGACAACCTGCACCTCGTGCGCGACCCCGAAGTCTTTGAGGGTCTGCGCTGCAGCACTCATGACGGTGAAGTCGGAGTCGCTGCCCATGACCAGGCCGACGACAGGCTTGCTGCCGTCAGTAGGCACAGTGGATGTCTCGGTGTTGTTTGGCACGCAGATGATCCTATGGCTCAGTCCTGAAAGATTTGTGCAGTGGCGCGCGCCTGATAGGCAACTTCGTCGAGATCGTCGCCGCCCGCCGTGACGTGGCCGACCTTGCGGCCGGGCCGCGATGCCTTGCCGTAGTTGTGCACTTTCACGAGCGGATGCTCCGCCAGCGCCGCCCCATAACGGTCACCCAGCGAGCCTGACGCCGGCCCGCCGAAGATGTTCACCATGACCGTCCACGGGTCCCTGGCGCCGGTCGCCCCGAGCGGCAGGTCAAGCACAGCACGGAGGTGCTGCTCGAATTGGCTGGTCGTGGAACCCTCGATCGACCAGTGACCGCTGTTGTGCGGGCGCATCGCCAGCTCGTTGATGAGCAGGCGCTCGTCCGTGGTCTGGAACAGCTCGACGGCGAGCACCCCGGTGACGCCGATGCCCTCAGCGACGGCCACGGCGATGTCGGTGGCGACGTCGGCCAGGCGTCCCATGGACTGGGGGGCCGGCGCGATGACCTCGGCGCAGACGCCGTCTTTCTGCACGGTCTCAACGACCGGCCAGACCGCAATCTCTCCGCTCGGGCGGCGGGCCACCACCTGGGCGAGCTCACGGCTGAAGTGCACGAGCTCTTCGACCAGCAGCGCGCCGCCGTTGCCGTCTTCGGCGAGCGCCTGAAACCAGTCGTCAACGTCGTGTTCGTGACTGACCACGCGCACGCCTTTACCGTCGTAGCCGCCGCGCGCGGTCTTCACGACGGCGCGGCCGCCGTGGTCCTTCAGAAAGTCGGCCAGTCCCACGACATCGGTGATGCGGGCCCAGTCCGGCACGGGCAGGCCCAGTTCGGCGAGTTTCTCGCGCATGAGCAGCTTGTCCTGCGCGTACAGCAGGGCGTCGGGGCCGGGGTGCACGGTGATACCTTCGCGCTCGAGCTCGCGCAGAATCTCCTGCGGCACGTGTTCGTGGTCGAAGGTGATGACATCGACGGTTTTGGCGAAGGCGAGCACGGTGGCCAGGTCGCGGTAGTCGCCCACGCTCACGGCGGCGAGCTCCGCGGACATACCATCGGCTTCAGCGAGAACCTTGAGCTCGATGCCGAGGTTCACGGCCGCGGGGATCATCATGCGGGCCAGCTGGCCTGCGCCAATCACACCGACGGTCAAAGCCATCTGTTCACCATTTTCTATGCAAGCGTTCAGCTAAACGATCTGGAATACCCAGCCAGGCACTTTCATCACGCCGTAGACTGCGAGACTTCAGTGCTTTCCTAGCCCACTTTACCGAACGTCGGACGGACGCATGTCGATCACCCTGAAGCAGCGCCTGCTCAGCTTTCTGAGTCAGGGCCTCAAGTTCGGCGCCGTCGGTGCACTGGGCTTCGTTGTGGACTTCACGGTGTTCAACCTGCTGCGCACCACCGTGCTCGACTCCGCCGACGTGCATGCCGGCCCGATCTACGCCAAGGTCATCTCGACCGTGCTGGCCATTCTGGTGAACTGGCTCGGCAACCGCTACTGGACTTTCAGCAAAAACCGGCAGGACCACACGGCTCGCGAGGGCCTGGAGTTTCTCGCGGTGAGCCTCGTGGGCATGGGCATCGGCATCGGCTGCCTCTGGTTCAGCCACTACGTGCTCGGCTACACCAGCGTTCTCGCCGACAACATTTCGGGCAACGTCGTTGGCCTCATTCTGGGCGCGGTGTTTCGCTTCGCGCTGTACCGCTACTGGGTGTTCGCGCCGAGTCGGAGCGGGGCGCCGGCATCCGCTGGTATCGCCGTGGTCAGTACCCGCACCGGGGCTATTCGGCTAGCGGCGACCCCAGAACGCTGACTCCGCAGCGAGGGCCGATTGCTCCTGCCGGCGGGAACCCATAACGGTGCTGGCCTGCTCCATGAGATCGTGCAGGGTGCTCTGTACGAGGTCGACGTTGGGAACATCTTTCAACACAAGCGGATGCTCCAGCCCCGAATTAATGAGCACCGTGCCCGAGCGGAACCCGGCCTGCACCCAGTTTTGCCGCACGCTCACGTCGTAGCCGCGGCTGTGCAGCAGCTCTTGCCGGGTGCGCACGAAGAATCCGTGGCGAAAGATGATTCGGCGAGTGGTGATCGTGTAGCGCTTGGTGAGCCAGGCGGCCAGCGGCAGCAGGCAGCCGAGCAGCGCCAGCAGGATGGCCCCGGCGAGCAGGGCGGCGTTCTGCCACGGCTCGGGCAGGTTGCCGAAGAAGTAGCCGGTGCCGCCGGCCAGGACGAACAGGAGCAGGGTAGGCCAGGCCAGCACCCGGGCGTGCGGGCGCAGGCGGGCAACGACCTTCTCGGGCCGGCTCTCGCGGGCGTAGCCGGAGAGTTCGGTCTCGTTGGTCTCTGTCTTCTTGGCTTTCATTAGTTCTATTAATACCTCAGGTGGGTGACATCGCCGGCGGCGACAGACCGTTCTTCGCCATCGGCCTGGTTGACGACGCGCAGCCTTCCCTCAGCGTCGATGCCGGTGGCGGTGCCGACCAGGTCGG
Source organism: Cryobacterium sp. PH31-L1 (assembly GCF_030063145.1). Classification (GTDB taxonomy): domain Bacteria; phylum Actinomycetota; class Actinomycetes; order Actinomycetales; family Microbacteriaceae; genus Cryobacterium. The sequence goes on along the minus strand of NZ_JASISM010000002.1, from coordinate 439,613 downwards.
CGCCGCCGGGCAGTTCGACCCGAACCGCGCTGCCGAGCGTGCCGCAGAGTTCTGCAACGGCGGCGTGCAGGCCGCTCGTTTTCGCGTCGCCGTGTGCTGCCAGGAAGGCCCGGTAGAGCGTGGCGAGCTCGTGCAGGTAGGCGGCGAGCACCGCATCGGGATCGGGCGCGGTGCGGGTGACCAGCAGCAGCGAGGTGGAGGTGAGCGTGGGCAGGTCGTGCTCGTCGAGCGAGAGGTTGAGGCCGGCGCCGATGATGATGCCGCTGGCGTCGGGCAGCAGTTCGCAGAGGATTCCGCACACCTTGTAGCCGTCGATGAGCACGTCATTGGGCCACTTGAGGGTCACGTCGTGGCGGGGATCCTCGGCCTCTTTGACCCCTTCGACGGGTTTCATGCTTTGTTCCACCACGTTTTTGACGGCCCGGGTCATGGCGGCGCCGGCCAGGAGCGGGAACCAGCCGAGGCTCGCCGGCGGCAACTGGGGTCGGATCAGCACCGAGATGGCCAGGGCTTTGCCGGTCGGGGCCAGCCAGACGCGGCCGAGCCGGCCGCGCCCCTGAGTCTGGTTGTCGGTGACGAGGGCGGAGAGGTCGGGCCAGGCTGCGGCATCCGTGGTGGCGAGCTGTTTGAGCACATCGTTGGTGGAGGTGGCCTCGTCCCGGTACTCGAACCGGCTCACCTCGGTGCGGCTGAGCGAAAACTCCATGGCTACTCTCTCTCCCAAACGTAACTGCGGTAATTCTCCCGAATCTGACCCCGAATGTGTTATTCCGTGCCATTTCGGCCAAAATCTCCGCAGTTATGAACCGGGAGGGTGGGAGAGGCCGCCCGTGGAGCCGCGAGAGGGGCTGAAATGCATGTCCGGAGGGGGAAACGTGCAGTGTTGCGCTGCAAAGTTGTGGAACATCGTCAACGGGGAGCGTGCGGGGGGTGCCGGTAGAGTGAAACGGTGACTGACAAGACGCCCCCCGCGGCACCGGACCTGTATACGACGGCGGGAAAACTCGCCGACCTCAAGCTGCGCTATCACGAAGCCGTGACCGCCAGCGGGGCGACCGCCATCGAGAAGCAGCACGCCAAGGGCAAGATGACCGCCCGCGAGCGCGTCGACCTGCTGCTCGACCAGGGATCCTTTGTTGAACTCGACGAGTTCGTGCGGCACCGCACCGTGGCCTTCGGCATGGAGAAGAAGCGGCCGTACGGCGACGCCGTCGTGACCGGAACCGGCACCATCCACGGCCGCCAGGTGGCCGTCTACTCGCAGGACTTCACCATCTTCGGCGGTTCGCTCGGCGAGGTCGCCGGCGAGAAGATCATCAAGGTGATGGACCTCGCCCTGAAGACCGGGGTGCCGATCATCGGCATTCTCGACTCCGGCGGAGCGCGCATCCAGGAGGGCGTCGTGGCCCTCGGCAAGTACGGCGAGATCTTTCGTCGGAACACGGCGGCATCCGGGGTCATTCCGCAGATCTCGATCATCTGCGGCCCGGCCGCCGGTGGCGCCGTCTACTCCCCCGCGCTGACCGACTTCGTGATCATGGTCGACAAGACCAGCCAGATGTTCGTCACCGGCCCCGACGTCATCAAGACCGTCACCGGCGAAGACGTGGGCATGGAAGAGCTCGGCGGCGCGCTCACCCACAACAAGATCTCCGGCGTCTCGCATTACCTCGCCAGCGACGAGCCCGACGCGCTCGACTTCGCCCGCGCCCTGCTCAGCTACCTGCCGGACAACAACCTGGCCGAGCTGCCCGTGTTCGACAGCGAGGTCGAGCTGGAAACAACGGATGCCGACCGTCGCCTCAATACGATTATCCCCGATTCGCCCAACCAGCCCTACGACGTGAAGACGGTCATCGAACACATCGTGGACAACGGTGACTTTCTCGAGACGCAGCCGCTGTATGCGCCGAATATCGTCGTGGGCTTCGCCCGGGTCGAGGGCCGCTCGATCGGCATCGTCGCCAACCAGCCCAACGCCATGGCCGGCACGCTAAACATCGAGGCCGGTGAGAAGGCGTCTCGCTTTGTGCGGTTCTGCGACGCGTTCTCCATTCCGATTCTCACCCTCGTGGACGTGCCCGGCTTTCTGCCGGGTACCGACCAGGAATGGACCGGAATCATCCGTCGCGGGGCGAAACTGCTCTACGCCTACGCGGAGGCCACCGTGCCGCTGGTCACCGTCATTTTGCGCAAGGCCTACGGCGGCGCGTACATCGTGATGGGTTCCAAGCAACTCGGCGCCGACACCAACCTGGCCTGGCCGACCGCGGAGATCGCCGTCATGGGCGGCCAGGGCGCCGTGAACATTCTCTACCGCGCCGAGATCAAGGCGGCCGAGCAGGCCGGCGAAGACGTCGCGGCCGTGCGCACCCGCCTGGCCAACGAGTACACCTACAACGTGGCCAGCCCGTTCCTGGCCGCTGAGCGCGGGGAGCTCGACGGCATCATCGAGCCGGCCGCGACCCGGGTGTCCGTCATCAAGGCCCTGCGCGCGCTACGCACCAAGCGGGCGACCGTGCCCGCCAAGAAGCACGGGAACATTCCGCTCTAATGCCGAAGCCGTCAGAGTTTGATCCGTCGGAGCTGGTTTTCGTGACCACCGGCGTGAGTGACACCGAAGTGTCGGCGGTGACCGCCGTCATCCGTGGTCTGTTGCGGGAGGAATCCGACGAGCGTCGGGCCGCTCCGGAACTGGGCCAGAGCGCCTGGCAGCAGAACCAGCGCGCCATCCGCAAGCCCGTGCACCCTGGCTCGGGTCGCTGGCGCGGCTTCACCGGCTGACGCTCAAGTTTCGTCCCCTCGCTATTTTCCGGGCCCGGGCCCGGAAACTGGGCCCATGATCTATCATGGTCCCAGTTCCCGAAGGTGGGCCCGGAGCAGACCGGTCCGACGAACAGTGTGCCCGCGTTCATAAGGTGGTCCTGCTTCCAGGGCCTGGGCCCGTCCCGAAATGCGGGGGCGCAACTACCGGTCGGTCTGTCCTCCTAAATGCCGACTGTGCGAATGATGGAGATGGTACAGACTGAAGGTGCTCGGTGACGCTCCTGGAGTTTCACCACCAATCATTCGCTGACTAGGGTAAGCGAGCGAATGTGTTGGGGGCGAGAACGGATGCCATTCGGGTTGGCGTCCTTTCTCGAATAGTCGTTAGGGGATCAGCTTCGGCTGATCCCCTTTCGCGTTCCCACCTCAAGCAGGCACCACTTTGGCCAGCGGATGCCGCGGCTCTACGCGGTCGCGGCGGCAGTCGCTGCCCGCCGAGGGATTTCCATCCACAGGTCGACTTCTTCTTCGCCGGATGAGTCCGGTCCGAGGGCGCTCACGGCCGGGTCAGGGCTCAAGAGGCCCACCACGGTGACCGCGACGATCGCGCTGTCGGCCGATGTGCGGGCGATGATCTTATCGGCCTTCGTGCGGCCGATGGCCGTCGCGAGGGCGTTCAGCACGACCTCCAGCTCGGAACCGTTGAGGTCGTCGATCCCGCCCTCATCCAGCAGGGTAACGCTTGCACCGCGTCGCCTGGCCGCCATGACCTGCTCGCGCACGGCGTGGTTCAACAAACGCCGCCCACGGATTTCGTCCCGAATTGACGCTTCGAGCAGACGGCACTCCTGGCGATCGGCCTCGCTCAGATCGCCGTCCCTTTCGCTGATGCGGCGCAGCATGGGCATGGCCAGGCGCATGGTCTGGGTAAGTCGCACCTGGCGCTCGTAGAGGTGGGCCTCCTGGGCTGCGTGCCATCCGCTCGCCTCACGCTCGGCCCGCGCATACTGGCGCGCATCCCGGCTGGCCTTTACGAGGGCTCGAGAGAGGAGCCCGGCAGCGACAACCCAGACCACGCTGCCGATGACGCCCATGTGTCCCAGCTCGCCGACGCCGGCCCAGACGATGCTGTGCACGACGAGCGCGCCAACTCCCAGCAGGGCCAGCTGCGGGCGCTTGCGGGTGGCGGTGATCGTCATCAGGGTGCCGACCGCGGCCACGTACCAGGTGGCATACCCAAGATTTCCGGAGGATCCGTCGAGCTGGCTGCCCACGATCAGTGGGATCGCCACTGAGACGCCCACATTGAACAGGGCCAGCGGCAACGACATGCGCATGGGGCTGGTAGGCCAGAGGCTCGCAATCGTCGCCACGAGGTACAGGCCCATGGCAGCGAGAATCGGCCCTGCCGAGTGCGGTGTGTCGAGCGAATATACGCCGAGCAGCACGTGATAGCCAGAGAAGAAGGCCGCCACGATGAGGGTCAGGGTGCGGGAGACGACGACGACGCCGGTCATCATCGGCCACCCGCGTCGCGCCCGGAGTGCCCGCCCTTCGCCTCGGTCGGCTGGTCGGCGATCGGCTCGTCCGCCTCATCGTGCCGCGGCCAGGTGATGGTGATGGTCGTGCCGTGGCCGACGCTGGTGCGCAGCACGGCCACGCCGCCGGCGGTGGCCACGCGGTTATGGATCGACACTCGCAAGCCCAGGCGGGCGCTGGCGACGGCCGACACGTCGAAGCCGCGGCCAGTGTCGCTGATCTCGATGGTGCATCCGTTCTGGTCGTTACCGCCCACCGTGACGCTGCGCGATTGTGCGTGACCCGCGTGCTGCACGCTGTTGACCATGGCCTGTACGCTGGCCGAATAAAGGGCCTCGGCGGCATGCTCCGGAATGCTGAGGCCCTCCACGCAGAGCTCGGTCACCGTGAACACGCCCGTCGCGGTCGCCGCGGAGCGGATGCGCGCGACCAACTTGCTGACGGCGACGGAAGCATCGTCGAGATTGCGCTCGCCGTTGGCTTCCTGCAAGCGGATGATGGCGCTGCGAGCCATTGCGGCGGCCAGTTCGGCGCCTTTAGCGTTGCGCACGCCCGCAGCGGAGAGCAGGGTCGCGAGCACGCTGTCGTGCACGATGGAATCGACCTCGACCCGTTCCACCTCGGTGGCGTGATGGCGCACCGCCACGGAGTACTTCGCGAGCGCATTGGATTGTGCGGTATCTACCTTGGCGGTGGCCTCGCGCAGTACGTAGATAATGATGAGCACGGTTCCGCCGAGCAGCATGGCGTAGCAGGTGTCTAACACTGCAAGCAGGTTCTCGGCCTCGCCGCCGGAGGGCAGCACCCGCACCAGCCCAAACGCGACCGGGGCAACCACCGTGTAGACAGCTGCCCAAAACAAGGGCAGAGCTATGGCCGCGCACGAGGTAGCAACACTGCAGAGATACCAGAGCCAGGGCTTGCTCGCTAGTACCGCTGTGGGATCGATCATGACCAGGGGCCACACGAAAAGTGCGGCGAGGTAGACGGCAGCCACTGCCGCCGCGGCCGTGCGGATGCCCCGTCGAATCAGCGTCGCAACGACGAAGATCACAATCGTCAGCCCCAGAAGGAGCGCAATCGGCACACCCGCCGCGGCTTTGCGGCTCTCCAACTGCTCGAGTATGAGCGGCACGGACTGCAGCGCGAAGATCACCGCGACGGCGGCTACCGATCGCGACAGCACGATTTCGATCTGGGCGTGGCTGATCGGGTTGCGCGGCTGCCGGGCGCGGCCAAACAGGCTGCCGTCGGTTTCGATTCCGGCGTCACCGACGGCCGCGAATGGCTGCGTTGTCGTGGAGACCAGGGTGCCCTGACTTTCGCGCTGCCGGTGTTGGTCGCCCTGGCGGGCGGCCCGTTTAGACACCGCGGTCAGCTTCGGTGGCGTCGAGCCCTGGCAGGATTCCGTCTTCGACGGCGCGTCGCAGCAGGTCAACCTTGGTCGGTGCGGGACGCCCGACCTCGACGTACTTCACCCGAATGCGATCGAGGTATTCGCGGGCGGTGGAGTGCGCGATCCCCAACTGCATCGCGACCATTTTGAGTGGCAGGCCCGAGGCGTAGAGGTGCAGCACATCGCGTTCGCGGCGGCCGAGCTGCGCCTTGGCGAAATCCCGGTCGGCGTCGATGGCGGTGGCCCACTCGAGGTTGTTGAGTACGTCGCCGCGGGCAACGGATGCGACGGCCGCCATCACCGTGGTGGTCGGCGACGACTTGGGGATGACGCCGGCCGCGCCGGCGGCGAGGGCTTCCCGCACCGAGGCGACCCGGTCGGCGATGCTGTGCACGAGCACGGCGGAGCCGGTCGTCTGCACGAGGTGCACGTTGTCGGTGACGAGCGAGCCATCACCGAGGGACAGGTCCAGCACGATCACATCGCATGTGCGGCCGGCCAGGCCGTCGACGAGCCCCTGCGCGGTGGCTGCCGCGAACAAGACTTCGTAGCCGGCGTTCTCGCAGGCGGCTTGCAAGCCCAGTCGTACCGACTCGTGGTCGTCGACAATGCCGACGCGCACGGGCGCGTCGGCGGGGGTGGATGGTGCGGGATCAGTTACTGCGTGGCTCACGGTAGGGCTGCCTTCGGGTTGTCTAGTCTCAACGATAGCTATTTGCAGAGCAGTGCGACGGCTTCGACGTGGTGAGTATTGGGGAATAGGTCAAAGGCGCGCAGGGTCTTCAGCTGGTAGCCCTGCTTCGCAAACAGCGCCACGTCGCGGGCGAGCGCCACCGGGTCGCAGGCCACGTAGACGATCTGCTGCGGTGCGAGGATCACAAGCTGGTCGACGACGGCCTTGCCCGCACCGGAGCGTGGCGGGTCGAGCACCACGGTGGCGGCGGCGAGACGGGCCCGTTCGGCGGCATCCGCTTCGCGCAGCAGGCGCTGAAGAAAGCGGTCCACGCGGTCGGCCTCGGCGGTGGCGCCGGCCCATTCCTTGAGGTTGCGGGCGGCGAACGCAACAGCTTCGGAGTCGCTCTCGACCGAGGTGATGCGGGTCGTGGGGCCGAATTTATCGCCGACGGCCGCGGCGAGCAGTCCGACGCCGCCATACAGGTCGAGGTTGGAGGCGCGCGGGTCGAACAATGACGGATCGATGATGTTCCGAACCGCGTGGAACAGGGTGTCGGCGGCCATGGAGTGCACCTGCCAGAATCCGGAGCGGTCCAGCTCGAATTCGCGGTCGGCGACGACCTCGTGAATGAGGCCGTGCGGCACCCGTTTGGGCTTTCCGTTGCTGTCTTTGGCCGAGACCAGCACCTGCACGTCGCCCTTGCTCGGCGCGACCAGATCCACCTGAGCTGCGTTGTGAAATAGGGTGTCGAGCGGGGCGCGCAGTTCAAGCTCGTGCTCGGCGAGCGGCAGGTCGTCGACCGGAATGACCCGGTGACTGCGGGCGGCATACGGGCCGATAGTTCCGTCGGCGGCGACGTGCAGGCTGACCCGGGTGCGCCATCCGGTGCCGTCCATCGCGTCGCCGGGGCTGGCCTTGGCGCTGACGGCGACCGGCTCCACCACGACGTCGGTGGCGATTCCGGCCATGCGCTGCAGGGCGTCGGCGAGCACCTGGCGCTTGAGTTCGCGTTGGAAGCCGAGTTCGATGTGGCCGAACTCGGCACCGCCGGCGCGGTCTTCGGGGGCGCGATCAATGGAGGCCGCGCTCCAGATATGCGGCTGCCGTTCGGGGGCGGCGTCGACGGCGGCGACGGTTTCGGCACGCCAGAAACTCTTGTGGTTGGCCTCGGTGAGGCGGGCGCGCACCCGTTCGCCGGGCAGGGTGTCGCTGACGAAGATCACGCGGCCCTCGTGGCGGGCAATGAAGATTCCGCCGTGGGCGACGTTGGTGATGTTCAGTTCAAGCTCGTCGCCGACACTCGCAGAGGATGTCGGCTCGGAGGCCTGGGGCTGGTGACTCGTGTTGCTCATCTAACGATGATCCCACACCCCTTGCCGGGCTGGCGGTTGCCGCCTGCTTGAATGGATGCTTACGCCCCGTTTGAAAAGGATCACCATGCGCCTCTATCTGGCTTCCACCTCTCCGGCTCGCCTGGCCCTGCTGCGCGCGGCCGGCATCGAACCGGTGCTCATCAACCCCGAGGTCGACGAGGCCCGGGTCGTCGCCGAGACCGAAGCCGCCGTGGGCTCGGCGCTCGAGGCGCGAGTACTCGTGGAGCTGCTGGCGCGCGCGAAAGCGGAGGCAGCGGCATCCGCTCGGCTGGACGAACCTCTGAACGGTCTGCTGCTCGGCGGCGACTCGGTGTTCGTGCAGGGCGATGTCATCTACGGCAAGCCGCACACAGCGGATGCTGCCCGCGAGCGGTGGGAACGCCAGCGCGGGCGCACCGGCACGCTGTATTCGGGTCACTGGCTGATCGAGATGGCCGACGGCCTGCCCGGCCGGGCGATCGGCGCAGTCGCGGTGGCCGAGGTGACCTTCGCCGACGACCTCGACGATGCCGAGCTCGATGCCTATATCGCCACCGGTGAGCCCTTGTTCGTAGCGGGGGCGTTCACGATCGACAGTCTCGGCGCTCCCTTTATTACAAGCATCATCGGGGATCCGTCGACCGTGGTGGGGCTGTCGCTGCCGACGCTGCGGCGGCTGGTGCGCGCCCTCGGACACGAGTGGCCGACCCTGTGGAATCGCCCCGGAGCACTGTAGTTGTAGGCATCCGCAAGAATCTGCCGCGTCTTTTTGTGGGACAGAACCAAAAGGGATGCGGCGGCGGGCAATAGGCTAGGTGATTGTGTCACTCATAACGAAGGTCCTCATCGCCAACCGAGGCGAGATCGCCGTTCGGGTCATCCGTGCCGCGAAAGACAGTGGAATTCTCTCTGTCGCCGTCTACGCCGACCAGGATCGCGACTCCCTGCACGCCCGTCTCGCTGACGAGGCGTACGGTCTCGACGGCACCACCGGCGCCGAAACCTACCTGGTCATCGACAAGATTCTATCGATCGCCCGCCGGAGCGACGCTGACGCCGTGCACCCCGGCTATGGCTTTCTGGCCGAGAACGCCGACTTCGCCCGCGCCGTGATCGGCGCCGGTCTCACCTGGATCGGGCCGTCGCCCGAAGCCATCGAACAACTCGGCGATAAGGTCTCGGCCCGCAAGATCGCCGAAAAGGTCAATGCGCCTATGGCGCCCGGCACCCTGAACCCCTGCAGCGACGCCGCTGAGGTGCTCGCCTTCGTCGACGTGCACGGCCTGCCCGTCGCGATCAAGGCCGCCTTCGGTGGCGGAGGCCGAGGCCTCAAGGTTGCCCGCACCCGCGACGAGGTTGCCGAAATGTTTGACTCCGCCACCCGCGAGGCCGTTACAGCCTTCGGTCGCGGCGAATGCTTCGTCGAGAAGTACCTGGACTCCCCCCGTCACGTTGAAACGCAGTGCCTCGCTGACATGCACGGCAACGTCGTCGTGGTGTCGACCCGCGACTGCTCGCTGCAGCGTCGGCACCAGAAGCTCGTCGAAGAGGCCCCGGCCCCGTTTCTCACCGAAGCGCAGACGACCGAGATGTACCGCGCCTCCAAGGCCATTTTGAAAGAGGTCGGCTACCTCGGTGCCGGCACCTGCGAGTTTCTCATCGGCCAGGACGGCACCGTCTCGTTCCTCGAGGTCAACACCCGCCTGCAAGTGGAGCACACGGTCTCCGAAGAGGTCACCGGCATCGACCTGGTGCGCGAACAGTTCCGCCTCGCTGAGGGCGGCGAGCTTTCCGGTGGCGACCCGGTCGCATCCGCTCACTCCTTTGAATTTCGCATTAACGGGGAGGATGCCGGCCGCGGCTTTCTGCCCGCGCCCGGCCCGGTTCACGTGTTCAAGCCCGCCGGCGGCCCTGGCGTGCGTGTCGACACCGGCGTGCAGTCCGGCGATGTGATCAGCGGATCGTTCGACTCCCTCATCGCCAAGCTCGTCGTCACCGGTGCAACCCGTGAGGAAGCGCTCGAGCGCTCGCGCCGTGCCCTCGACGAGTTCGAGGTGGCCGGCCTGCCGACCGTGCTGCCCTTTCACCGCAAGGTCGTGCGCGACCCGGCCTTCGCGCCGACCGACGGCAAGCCCTTCACGGTCTTCACCCGGTGGATCGAGACCGAATTCGAGAACGACATCGAACCGTGGAGCGGCAGCATGGAAGACGCCGCCGGCCCGCAGAAACGCCACAGCATCGTCGTCGAGGTGGAGGGACGCCGCATCGAGGTGACGCTGCCCACCCGCCTGCTGCCCGGCGGCGCGAGCGCCCGCTCGGTCGGCCCAGCCCCCAAGCGGCGTGGCGGCCTGCACTCCGTCGACACCGCCACCGGAGACGCAATCAAAGCGCCGATGCAGGCGACCATCGTGAAGCTGCTCGTCGCCGAGGGTGATCTGGTCGTCAAGGGCGACCTGCTGCTCGTGCTCGAGGCCATGAAGATGGAGCAGCCGCTGGTCGCCCACCGCGATGGCACCGTGGGCAACGTCGCCGCGGTAGTCGGCGAGACGGTCTCTTCCGGCAGCGTGCTGCTCACGGTCTCCGACGCCGCCTAGCCCTTTCGTTTTCCCGCCGACCGCAAGTTACCGAGACTGGCGGATGCTGTTCTAGACGGGGTTGGGGACAAGGCAACCGCTCCTCAGCTCAAACAATGCCGGTTTCCAGAAAGAGATCCGAGAAAAGCGTTCGGATCCCTTTCTGAAAACCGGCATAACTCGTCACCCCGCGGATACCTTGCCCCCGCCCGGTTCCCGAGATAGCTCGGGAAATCAGATGGTGACACTACCAAAACTCGACCCGCGCTGCTGGCAGCCGCGGGGGCGGGTTTTCCGCGGGGTTGCGAGTTTTGCGGTGTTTCGGGGCTCTGCGCACGCTTTTCGCGCAGGGCCCCGAAACATCGCAATGTTTGAGCGAGGAGCGGATGACCCGCTCACGCGGCCCACCCCGAAAACTATGGCGGCGTGCCGCGGGAGCTAGAGGACTACGTGCATCGCTCGCGCAGCATCCGTTATGGAGCCGGTGAGCGAGGGGTAGACGGGGAACGTGCGGGCGACCTCGTCGACGGTGAGCCGGTGCTCGACGGCCAGGGCGAGCGGGAAGATGAGTTCGCTGGCCTTGGGGGCAACGATGACGCCGCCGATGACCGTGCCGCTGCCGGTGCGGGCGAAGATCTTGACGAAGCCGTCCTTGATACCCATCATCTTGGCGCGCGGGTTTTGTGACAGCGGCAGCTTGTAGATCTCGCCCTGCGCAAGTCCGTCTTCGATCTGCTTCTGGGTCCAGCCGACGGTCGCGATCTCGGGCTGCGTGAAGATGTTAGCGGCCACGTTGCGGATCTCGATGGGGTTGACCGTGTCTCCCATAGCGTGGAAGACGGCAGTGCGCCCCATCATTGAGGCAACGGATGCCAGCGGAAGCTCAGTCGTGCAGTCTCCCGCCGCGTAGATGTTCGGAATCGAGGTGCGGGCGACCCGGTTCGTCTGGATGTGCCCGGAGTCGGTGATCTGCACGCCGGCCTGCTCGAGACCGATGTTGGCGGTGTTCGGAATGGAGCCGACGGCGATGAGGCAGTGGCTGCCCTCGACCGTGCGTCCGTCTTCGAGGGTGGCGATGACACCGGTCTTGGTGCGTTCCACCGAGGAGGCCCGCGACTTGGACAGCACCGTCATGCCGTTGCGCTTGAAGACGTTCTCGATGACGTTGGCGGCGTCGGCGTCTTCACCGGGCAGAACCTGGTCGCGGCTGGAGATGAGGGTGACCTTGGCGCCGAGGGCACGGTAGGCGGAGGCGAACTCGGCTCCGGTGACGCCCGATCCGACCACGATCAGGTGCTCGGGGATGGCCTTGAGGTTGTAGAGCTGGGTCCAGGTGAGGATATGCTCCCCGTCGGGCAGCGCGGAGGACAATACGCGCGGGCTCGCGCCGACGGAGACGACGAGGGTGTCAGCGTCGATGCGGTCGAAGTCGGTGGCGGCCTTGTCGCCGGAGGTGGCGACGATGATGCCGGTGGTGCCGTCGAGGCGTCCGTGACCCTGCACGTAGCGCACGCCGGCACGAATGAGCGTGGCCTTCATATCTTCGGACTGCTGGCGGGCGAGAGCGAGCAGGCGCTTGTTCACTGCGGCCAGGTTGATGGCCACTTCCGGGCGCAGGGGCTTGCCAGTTTCTCCGCGCACGAAGAACTGCACGCCGAGGTCGGTGGCCTCACCGATCGAGTTCGAGGCCTCGGCCGTGGCGATGAGAGATTTGGAGGGGACGACATCCGTTATCACGGCGGAACCGCCGACACCGACGCTTTCAATGAGGGTGACGTCAGCACCCTGTTGTGCTCCGGCGATGGCCGCTTCGTATCCGCCGGGCCCACCGCCTAGTACTGCGATGCGCTGCTTGCGTTCGAACTCATAGGCCATGTTCTCCATTCTCTCAAGCCGTCGAGCCCCCGCAAAACCGCTTCACCGCCCGTCGAGCCCGGTTTGTCCCTCGAAAAGGGCGAAAACACGCCGAATGACCGTCTCGACGGCCGGTCGGCGCGCCGATGAGCAGAATTCGCGCAGAATCTCCGTGCTCAAGGTGGGGGTTCTAGAGTAGTGAAATGTTCACGAACGAGATCAACCCGTTAGACCTGCCCGAAACAGATCCGTTTGAGGCAGCACGGTCGGCCGCTGCGGAGATCGCCGGCATCACGGGAGTGCCCCGGCACGATATCGCTCTCACCCTGGGCAGCGGTTGGGCCAAGGCCGCTGACCTGATCGGCGAGACCACGCACACGGTCGCCGCCGCGGACATCACCGGGTTCAGCGCGCCCGCGCTGGTCGGCCATGCCGGCACGCTGCGCTCGATTCTGCTGCCCGGCGGCAAGCGCGCGCTCGTGATCGGTGCCCGCACGCACTACTACGAGGGCCACGGCGTGCGCCGGGTCGTGCACAGTGTGCGCACGGCGGCGGCGACCGGAGCGACAACGATGATTCTGACCAACGGGGCCGGCGGCATCCGTGAATCGTGGAAGCCCGGAACCCCGGTACTGATCAGCGACCACATCAACCTGACGGCTGATTCCCCGATCGAGGGCGCGAACTTCGTCGATCTGACCGACCTGTACTCGAAGCGGTTGCGCGATCTCGCGCGCGGAATCGACCCCACGCTCGACGAAGGCGTGTACTGCCAGTTTCGCGGGCCGCACTACGAGACGCCGGCCGAGGTGCAGATGGCCAAGGCCATCGGCGGCCACATTGTGGGTATGTCGACCGCACTCGAGGCCATCGCGGCCCGGCAGGCCGGCATGGAGGTTCTCGGGCTCTCGCTCATCACCAACCTCGCCGCCGGCATTCAGACGACCCCGCTCAGTCACGGCGAAGTGATCGAGGCCGGCGCGCTGGCCGAACCCGTGATCAGTGCGCTCCTCGCCCGGATCGTGGCCGCACTGTGACCGGCGCCGAGCGTGGCGACGCGGAGCCGACGGTTTCGCGCAGCGGCGGCCGCCATTCCGGCCCGCCAGCGGTTGAACCGGCGAACGTGACCCCGCCGGTCACGCCGGCTACCGTGCCGGTCGTTGCGCCGGCTACTGCGCCCGTCACGCCGCCGACCACCTCGGATGCCGCGCCGCAGGTCACCGACTCCGACGAGGCCGACGAGGTGCACACCCCGACCCGCGCCCTGCCGATCGTGCAGGACGGCGACGATGCCGGCTCCGAGCCGACCGTTGCCATTCAGACCATCGCGCACGACAGCGACGATGCCGGCTCTGAACCGACCGTTGCCATTCAGACGATTAGAACCGATGCTGCTGCGAACGACGATGTCGACGACCTCGCAACCGCTCCGGTCGCACACGAGACGCCGAAGACTCCGAGCGACCGCACAGCAGCTCTGCTGCAGGCGGCCAGGGCCTGGCTGAACCAGGATCCCGATCCGGAGACGCAGGCGCAGCTTCGTGCGCTCATCAATGCCGTCGACGACGGCGACACGGTAGCCCTGTCGAACCTTCACTCGCGCTTTGACACCCGCCTGGCGTTCGGCACGGCCGGGCTGCGCGGCGAAATCTCCGCCGGACCGAACCGCATGAATCGCGTGCTCGTCTCGCAGGCGGCGGCTGGCCTCGCCACCTACCTGCGCCGGCACGCCGCGCCCGGCGTGACGCCGTCGGTGGTCATCGGGTACGACGGACGCAAGAACTCGCACGTCTTCGCGACGGACACGGCGGCGCTGATGGCGGGCGCGGGGGTGCGCGCCATCCTCTTGCCGCGGCTGCTGCCGACGCCCGTTCTCGCCTTCGCGGTGCGGCACTTCGACGCCAGCTGCGGTGTGATGGTGACCGCGTCGCACAACCCACCCAATGACAATGGCTACAAGGTGTATCTGGGCGGCGCGAACAATGGCGCGCAAATCGTCTCGCCCGACGACAAGGCGATCTCGGATGAGATTTTGCGGGTCGCCGCCGACGAGCACGTGTTGAAGCTTCCGCGCGGGGCGTATGAGACCGCCGAGGAAGACGTCGTGCTCGCCTACATCGCGGCGACGGCCGGCCTCGCACACACGCCGCGCGCGCAGGTGAACGCCGTGTACACCGCTATGCACGGGGTCGGCTGGGATACCACCCGCCGCGTGCTCGTCAAGGCCGGGTTCGACCTGCCGACCTTGGTCGATGCGCAGATCGCGCCGGACGCTGCCTTTCCGACCGTGGCATTTCCGAACCCGGAAGAGCCCGGCGCCATGGATCTCGCCTACGAGACCGCGCGTGAGGTGAGCGCCGAGCTGATCATCGCCAACGATCCGGATGCGGACCGCCTCGCCGTGGCCATCCCCGATCTGTCCAGCGCGAGCGGCTACCGCCGGCTGAGCGGCAACGAGGTTGGCGCAATTCTCGGCTGGCGGGCCGCTGCGCTGGCTGGTTCAGACCCTGACGCTGTTATCACTGAGGAGACCGGGGCACTCGCGTGTTCCATCGTGTCGTCTCCCGCCCTGCATGCGGTAGCGGATGCCTACGGCCTGCGTTTCGTAGAAACCCTCACCGGATTCAAGTGGGTCTCGCGCGTGCCTAACCTGGTCTACGGCTTCGAAGAAGCACTCGGCTACCTGGTCAACCCGGAGACCGTGCGCGACAAGGACGGCATCTCCGCCGCCGTCGCACTGCTCTCGCTGGTGAGCGATCTCAAGTCGGAGGGGACCACTCTCGCCGGCTACCTCGACCTGTTCAGCGAGAAGTTCGGTCATTTCGCGTCGGGTCAGATCTCGGTGCGGGTGTCGGACCTGTCCACGATCGCGCTCGTGATGACGCGTCTGCGGGAGTCCCCGCCGACCCACGTCGGCCGCATCCGGGTCGACGAGATCGACGACTTTCGCTGGGGGCTGGGCGACCTTCCCCCGAGTGACGTGCTGCGCATCCGTTTGACGGACGGGTCGCGCGTCATGGTGCGCCCGAGCGGAACTGAACCGAAGCTCAAGGTGTACATCGACACGCGCAGCACGGTCGGCACGCTGGTGGAGCGGCGGGCGGCCGCGCAGGCGGCGCTCGATGAGCTCGATCGGGGCATGCGCGCGCTGATCGCGTAGGTGGCGGCATCCGCTCGCGCGCTGATAGGCATCCGTTGGTGATGCTTCTTTAGGCATCCGCTGCGGAATCCGTTTGCTCAGCGATGGGGCATCGGCGGACGGGGCCCGTCCCGTGTGGGGTGGTTCGGGGGACGAGCTAGCCGAGCAGGGAAACCGCCCGGGCGATCACGAGGGCCAGCAGTACGAAGCCGCCGAACGATTCGAGGGCCATGAGCGACTTGGCGCGCAGCGAGAGCGGCATCGTGTCGGTCGGGCTGAACGCCATGGAGTTGGACAGCGAGAAGTACACGTAGTCGAAATACGACGCGACCCAGCCGATGCGCCGCGAGGAGCGGGCCGCGACCTCGTCGATGGCGTCGTGGTCCTCGTCCTGCGGAAAGCGAAAGTCGGCCGGGGGAAAGTCGGCGCGCTTCGCATGGCGGCGGGAGACCGGTCCGCCGCGGTCGAGTTCCCAATAGACCAGGGCGAACGCGATGACGTTGGTGACCCACACCTGCAGGGCCGCGAGCAGTAGGGTCGGGCCGTCGTTTTGGCCGCCCGAGGTGAGCTGGATCACGAGCTGCACGAGGGCGACCTCGTTGGCCACGACGAGCAGAAAGGCCTGGCCGGTGGCGATATATCTGGACCAGCGGGTCTCGCGGTGCAGGCGGTGCGGGTTCAAGGCAATGAGCGGGATCAGCAGGGCGAGTCCGATGGCGACGACCGTATAGCGCAGGCCAGGCAGGAACGTGCTCGGCAGCGTGGCGTACAGCGCGAGCGCGATCAGCAGCCCGAGTACAGCCGGCCAGCGATGTTCGGCCCTGGCGCTGTCGCTGTCGTTGGCGTTGTCGCTCATGCGCTGAGCATAGGCCCGCGGCGCCGGCGTTCATTGGTGCCGCGCGCGCTCATATGGAGTGGGTGGCGGCATCCGCCTGCCGGGAGGGACATGCGAGCGGCGTCATCCGTTTGCCTGGCGGGAGGCGGGACCAGGCGGCATCCGCTCGCCGGGCCCACCTTTGAGAACCGGGCCCATGATCGAACCTGGGCCCGCTTTCCGGGCCCGGGCCCGGAAAGCGCTCAGCGGGGCTAGGAGCCCAGGGCCACCTCGAGCTTGGCGACGAGTTCGTCGACGTCGAAGTAGTTGTTGATGACGATCACGTCGGCGTTGGTCTTACCGATCGCGTCGACGAGTTCCGACGAGGTCAGAATGACCTGGGCGTCGGCTGCGGCGGTGCGCACGCCCGCCACATCCGTTGCCTGCACCCGCGCGTCGATGTCGAGGCGTTCCAGGGCTCGCTCGGTGTTGACTTTGAGAATGGCCGAAGTGCCCAGGCCGATTCCGCACATCACGACGATCTTCATGACTGACCGAACACACTCTGCACGAACTCGGCGGTGGTCGCGCCGGCGAGGGCCGGAATCACCGTCGGGTCGTTGAAAACGTTGGCGAGTTCGGCGACGAACTGCAGGTGATCGTCGGCGCCGGTCACGGCCAGGCCGACGATCACGCTGACCGGGTCGTTGTGCGGATGCCCGAAGGCGACCGGATCAGCCAGGGTGACGACGCAGAGTCCGTCGGTGAGAACATCCGCTCCCGGGCGTGCATGCGCGAGCGCCAGGCCCGGCGCGATCACGATGTAGGCGCCGAATTCGCGAATCACCGCGATCATGCGCTCGGTATAAGCGGATGTCGCGGCGCCGGAACGCACGAGGGCGTCACCGGCCGCCGTGATGGCGGCCGGCCAGTCGTCAGCGTTCGCGCCAATGGTGATGGCGTCAAGCGGGAGGTGAGGGAGTGGCATGATCACTTTCGGTTGAGCGGCTGGTGCGGGCTCGGGCGGCCGGTCTCAGGCGTCGCCGAAACCGGCTTCGATGGCTTCCACGAGCTCTTCGCGGTCTTCCAGCGGCAGGAACGCGGCGTGGGCCGCGTTGAGCTGGAACGTCTCGAGGTCGCCGAGGTCGTAACCGAAGGCATCCGAGAGCAGGGCGAGCTCCTGGGTGAGGGTGGTGTCGCTCATCAGACGATTGTCGGTGTTGACGGTGACCTTGAAGCCGAGCTGGTAGAGCAGGTCGAACGGGTGGTCGAATAGCTCCTCGCCCCAGGCGGCGACCGCTCCGGTCTGCAGGTTCGAGGAGGGGCTCAGCTCGAGCGTGATCTCGCGGTCGCGCACCCACTGGGCCACCGGGCCGAGGGTGACGAAGGTGTTGTCGTCGTCCTGACGTTCGATGGTGACGTCTTCGGCGAGGCGCACGCCGTGGCCGAGACGCAGTGCGCGGCCGTCGAACAGGGCGCCGCGGATGCTGTCGAGCCCGTCGGCCTCGCCGGCGTGCACGGTGACCGGCATGAACTCACGGGCCAGCAGGTCGAAGGCTGCGCGGTGGTTTCCGGCCGGGAAGCCGGCCTCGGCGCCGGCAATGTCGAAGCCGACGACGCCGTCGAAGCGGTAGCGCACGGCGAGTTCGGCGATCTCGAGGCCGCGGTTGGCGTGGCGCATGGCGGTGATGAGCTGGCCGATGCGGATGCTGCGGCCCGACTGCTCGACGTTCTCGATGCCGGCCTCGATGCCGTCCTGCACGGCTTCGACGACCTCGTTGAGGGTGAGGCCGCGGGCCAGGTGCTGCTCGGGAGCCCAGCGGATCTCGCCGTAGATGACGCCGTCATCGGCGAGGTCCTCAACGAATTCGCGGGCAACACGGCTGAGGCCCTCGCGGGTCTGCATGACCGCCGTCGTGACGTCGAAGGTCTTCAGGTATTCCACGAGCGAGCCGGCGTTGGACTGGTCGGAGAACCACTCGCCGAGGGCGTCGGCATCCGTTGTCGGAAGCACGAATCCGATGGAGTCGGCCAGCTCGATGATGGACTGCGGTCGCAGGCCGCCGTCGAGGTGGTCGTGCAGCGAAACCTTGGGCAGGGTGTTGATGCTCGTGCCGCCGCCGGGCATGAGGAATTCCTCGATCAAAGTCATACGAACAAGCTCCTCGGTACGGGGGCGGATGTGAACTACAACCGCGCGCCCAGCTTATCGGAGGCGCTCTGGACGGACGATGAGAAATGCGGCGAGTGGATGCCGCAGCGCGCGTCGCTGCCTCTGCCCGCACGCGCAGTGCCCACCTTCGGCAACCGGGGCCATGATCTACCGTGGTCCCAGTTTCCGGGCCCGGGCCCGGAAAGAGCAGGACCACGTACCCTGAGCTGTGCCCACCAAAATCATTCTCGACTGCGACCCCGGCCACGACGATGCGATCGCGCTGCTGCTCGCCCACGGCAATCCGAACATCGAACTCGTCGCCGTGACCACGGTGATGGGCAACCAGACGCTCGCCAAGGTCACCCGCAATGCCCTGTCCGTCGCCCGCGTGGCCGGCATCACCGGCGTGCCATTTGCCGCCGGATGCCCGCGCCCGCTGGTTCGGCAGATTGAAACGGCCCCGTCGATTCACGGCGAGTCCGGCCTCGACGGCCCGGTGCTGCCCGAACCGACGCTCGAGCTCGACACCCGGCACGCCATCGACCTCATCATCGACACGGTCATGGCGCACGAGCCCGGCGAGATCACCCTCGTGCCCACCGGCGCGTTGACCAACATCGCCCTCGCCGCCCGCAAAGAGCCCCGCATCGTCGAGCGGGTCAAGCAGGTCGTGCTGATGGGCGGCGGCTATCACGTGGGCAACTGGTCGGCCACGGCCGAGTTCAACATTGTCATCGATCCCGAAGCCGCCCACATCGTCTTCAACGAGAAGTGGCCGCTGACCATGATCGGCCTCGACCTGACCCACCAGGCCCTCGCCACCCCCGACATCGTCGCCCGCATCGCCGCCGTCGGCACGGCGCCGGCCCGGTTCGTCGGCGAGCTGCTGGCCTTCTTCGCCGAGACCTACAACGATGCCCAGGGTTTCGACTATCCGCCGGTGCACGACCCGTGCGCGGTCGCCTACGTGATCGACCCGAGCGTGATCACCGTGCGGAAGGCTCCCCTCGACGTGGAACTCGCCGGCACCCTCACGCTCGGCATGACCGTGGCCGACTTTCGCGCGCCGGCCCCGCTGGATTGCACCACGCAGGTGGCCGTGGACCTCGACCACGAGAAGTTCTGGGCGCTCATCATCGACGCCCTCGAGCGCATCGGCGACCCGCCCCAGGGCTAGCCGCGCCGCCCTGCAGGGTGCCCGGCAAGACGGACGGGGCCCGGGCCCGTCCGAAAGTGCAGCGGTCACTGGCACAGAATCCGCGGCCACCCGTGAATCTGCCGGGCACCGCGGGCGCCGCGTGACTTCCCCCGCCCGAACGGGTTCAATAGAGCACCACGACAACGGGAGACCCATGACGAAGACCGACGCAACCACTCCCGACATTCAGGTCCCCGACCTGCGCGGCAAACTCGCCGTCGTCACCGGCGCCAACAGCGGCCTCGGATTCGGTCTCACCGGCCGCCTCGCCCGGGCCGGCGCCGAGGTCATCCTCGCCGTGCGCGACGAGGAGAAGGGCAGCGCGGCCATCAAACGGCTCACAGACCAGAACCCCGACGCGACCCTCAGCATCCGTCATCTGGATCTGGCCTCACTGTCGAGCGTCGCCGGGCTCGGCGAGGAGCTCACCCGCGAGGGGCGCCCGATCGACATCCTGCTCAACAACGCCGGCCTCATGATGCCACCCGTGCGCGACGAGACGGAAGACGGGTTCGAGCTGCAGTTCGGCACCAACCACCTCGGCCATTTCGCGCTCACCGCGCACCTGCTTCCGCTGTTGCGAGCCGCCGGAACCAGCCGGGTCGTGAGCCTCTCCAGCCTGATCGCCCGAACCGGACGCCTCGATTTCAACGATCTGCAGAGCCTGCGCTACCGCGCGCACCGCGCCTACGGGCTCTCGAAACTGGCGACGCTCATGTTCGCGCGCGAACTCAACCGGCGCAGCATCGCCGCGGGCTGGGGAGTGCGCAGCATCGCAGCACACCCCGGCGCGACCGTCACAAACCTGCAGATCACCGGCCCCACGCACAACGGCGCGTCGGCGAAGGTCTTCCTCGCCGTGAACGAAGCCACCCACCGCATCGGCTGGCTGTGGCAGCAGATCGAGCAGGGAATCCTGCCCGCACTCTACGCGGCGACGAGCCCGGCCGCGGCCGGCGGCGGCTACTACGGCCCCGGCGGATTCGGCGAACTCACCGGCAGTCCTGCGCCAGCCAAACTGCCCCCGCGCTCCCTCGACGAAGCGGATGCCCGCCGCCTCTGGTCCCTCTCCGAGGAGCTCACCGGAGTTTCTTTCCCGGCCGTCTAGCCGTCGATGACCTTCACCAGCACCCGAGCGAGGCGCTTCCGAATGATGTGGTCGTTGGCCTCGACGCGGTGCATGGTGACGTGGCGCATCCGTTCGATCACGGTCATGCTGCCCTGCGCGATGAACGCGTCGAGCGCCCCGTAGATCACATCGACCGGCACGGTGAGGCTCGCGATGTCGCTCACCACGGTCTGCGATTCAATGCAGTGCTCCATCGATTTGATGAACGGTGTCCACGTTTTCTCGGACAGCTCGAAGATGCCCTTCGGCAGCAGGCGCGACATGATCGCGGCATTGGCGAGCGTGAACTCCTTGTTGGCGCGCAGAAAATCGTAGGCACGCAGGTACGCGCTCACCCTGGACCGCACCCGCGGATCGCCGATATCACTCGGCGTCAGATACACCGGCGGCCCCACCAGCAGCAGGCGGGAGACCGGTCCGCGGCCGGCCAACCGGCGCCACGCTGCCCAGAACCGACCGTGCCGTTCCATGGCCGCGTAACGGGTGCTGATCAGGCTGCCCAGCGAATGCCCAACCATCACGAACGGTTCTCGCAGCTTCAACGCGCGGATGGTCGCGGCCAGGGCCCCGACATGATCCTCCAGCCGGTACTCGCACCCGACCGGCTGCGGCGACTGGCCGAACCCCAGAATGTCGACCGCGATCACCCGGTGATTCGGCGTCAGCATGGGGATCACCTCGTAGAAGGTGACCGACGACGACGCGATGCCGTGCACGAGAATGACCACCGGGCCGCTGCCGGCATCCGTTGCGACGTGCAAAAGCGGCGGGCGGGGCCGACGCGCTCTGCGCATCCGCTCCACCCACCAGGTCATATCTAATTATCGTCGCGCAGGGTGGCCTTGAAGTCATTCTTGGCCTCGGTGGCATTGCGCTCGGCCTCGGCGTGCTTCACGTCGCCCTCAGCCTTTTTCACCTTGGCGTCGGCTTTGACCTCGTCGGCCTTGTCTTCGATGCGGTCCTTGGTGTCATCCACCGCCCGGCCGATCTTCTTGCCGGTGGCGTCAAGTGCATCCTTGGCATCGTCAATGAATCCCATGTCGTCCTCCTGGTCGTTACGAGTCGGGCTGAACCGCCGACCCCACGACCTTACTTCGGGGGACAGACACCGAGTCCCAATTGTGATCCGACTCCCAGACTGCCTCCAGTCCCGGGCGTCGGCGCGCCCATACAGTGAGGCATGAGACGAACTTGGGGTGTGATCACAGTTCTTCTGACGGCTCTACTGCTGGCGGGATGCACGACAAACAGCGGCAGCTCGGTGAGCGGCGATTCGTCAGGCAGCGTGTCCGGCGGGGGCGCTCCCGAGCAGGGCGACAAGGCTTCAGACCTCGTCACCGGCACCACCGGCGACGTGAACACCTCCAGCCGCGATGTCATCACCACCGGATCCCTCTCAATCACCGCCACCGACCCGGTGAAAGCGAGCGACTCGGCCGTCACGATCACGGAACAGGCCGGCGGCCGGGTCGACAGCCGCAGCGAAAACCCGGCCACCGACGTGCAGCCGGCCAGCGCCAACCTGACCCTGCGCATTCCGTCCGACGAACTCGACCACACCCTCAAAGAGCTGAAAAGCCTCGGAACCCTCAACTTCGTCACGCTCACCGCGCAGGACGTGACCCAGCAGAGCCAGGACCTCGACGCCCGCATCACCGCGCTGACCACCTCGGTCGACCGGCTGCTCGCGCTGATGGCGTCGGCCACCACCACGGCCGACCTGATCAGCATTGAAAGTGCTCTGTCCAGCCGGCAGAGTGAGCTGGAAAGTCTGCAGTCCCAGCGTGACTATCTCGCCGACCAGATCGACTACTCCACCGTGCAGCTCGAATTGGTCGCGGAGGGCACTGTCGCGGCGAGCGGTCCCGACACCTTCTGGAGCGGAGTCATCGCCGGCTGGACCGCCCTCGTGACCGCCCTCGGCGGCCTGTTGGTCGGCCTCGGAGTTGCCCTGCCCTGGCTGGTCGCGCTGGCGATTGTGGGGACAATTGTGCTTCTGATCGTGCGCATGTTCGCGCGGCGTCGCAAGGCTGCATAGGCTTGACCTGTGACCGAGTTTCTCCCTGCGATAGCCCTGCCCGTGGCGCCCGTTTTTGTACCCTCCAGCGACGAACCGCTGCTGTCTGCCGAGCTGCTGGCGGGCATCCGCTCGCGGGCTGCCGGGTACGACCAGGCCAACGCGTTCTTCACCGAAGACCTCGCAGAGCTCGTCGCCGCCGGCTACCTGCGCGCCCTCGTGCCGACCGAATTCGGCGGGTTCGGACTCACCCTGCAGCAGACCGTGCACCAGCAAACCCGGCTCGCCGCGCATGCCCCGGCCACCGCCCTCGCCGTGAACATGCACCTGGTCTGGACCGGCGTCGCCGCGAGCCTGCACGCCCAGGGCGACCACTCCCTCGATTTTCTGCTCGAGGAGGCCGGCCGGGGCGAGATCTTCGGCTTCGGCGTGAGCGAACCCGGCAACGACCTGGTTCTGTTCGGTTCCCAAACGGATGCCCGCCCCACCCCCGACGGCGGCTACCGGTTCACCGGCACCAAGGTTTTCACCTCCCTGTCCCCGGCCTGGACCCGGCTCGGCACCCTGGGACTCGACTCGTCAGACCCGGCGCACCCGGCGATCGTCTGGGCTTTTCTCGACCGGGCTGACATCGGCATCCATTCGAAGGATGACTGGAACACGCTCGGTATGCGAGCCAGCCAGAGCCAGAGCACGGTGCTCGACGGGGCGCTGGCCCGCCCGGACCGGGTCGTGCGGCGGCTGCCGGTGGGCCCGAACGGCGACCCGCTCGTGGCCGGCATCTTCGCCAACTTCGAGATCCTGCTCTCAGCGGTGTACACCGGAATCGGCCAGCGCGCGCTCGAACTCGCCGTCCAAGGCGCACATGCGCGCACCTCGCTGAAAAACGATGGTCGCTCGCACGCCCAGGATCCGGTGGCGCGCTGGCGGGTCGGTGACCTCGTCATCGCGATGGACGGCATTTACCCGCAAATCGACGCCCTCGCCCGCGCGGTCGACGAGCTGTCCGTCATGGTCGGCCCGGCCTGGTTCGCCCAACTGTCCGGACTCAAATACCGCGCCACCCAGAACGCCAAATTCGTCGTGGACACCGCCGTGCAGGTCGCGGGCGGCCGGGCCTATAGCGCGTCCTCCGAACTCGCCCGGCTCTACCGCGACGTGCTCGCCGGTTTCTTCCACCCCTCCGACGCGGATTCCGCGCACGCCACCGCCGCAGCATCCGTTCTCGGCCCGATTGATCTGCACACCTCATGACTTTCAGCAAGACCACCGCCATCACCCTCGACCACTCCGGCTACACCCGGGCGGTGCTCGACCTCACCATGCGACTCGCCGAGGTCATCTTCACCGCCGGAGCCGGTGCGGAAGACGCGACCGCCGCCATGATCGGGCTCACCCGCGCCTATGGGCTCAAGGGCACCGACGCGAACATCACCCACACGACCATCACCCTTACGCAGGAAGACGCGGTAACGCACGAATCGGTCATCCGCAGCCGCAACGTGAAGTACCGCACCCTCGACTACTCCAAACTCACGGCCACCTCGGAATTGATCGCGGACATCATCGAGAAACCGATTGAAGTGGCCGAAGCGCGCAAGATGCTCGCAACCATCGTCAGCTCCAAGCCGCAGGTCCCCCGCCAGTGGCGGCGCATCGGCTGGAGCCTCGTCGGCGCGGGCGCCGCCGTGCTGATCGGCGCTGGTCCAACGGTGATCATTGCCGCGTTCATCGCCACCTGGATCATCGACTGGGTCACCTCCGCCCTCGACCACCGCCAGGTTCCGCTCTTTTACCAGACCGTCGTCGGTGGCGCGATCGGCCCGCTCGTCGCCGCGCTCGTGCGGGTTATCGACCCCACCGCGAATCCCTCGCTTGTGGTCGTCGCGGCCATCATCATGCTCCTGGCCGGGGTCACCACATTCGGCGCCGTGCACGACACGCTGTCGGGATTTTATCTCACCGGCACCGCCCGGCTCGTGGAAGCGTTGCTGATCACGGCCGGCCTCGTCACCGGGGTGTCCGGTTCGGCGCTGTTCCTGGCTCGTTTTGGACTCACCCTCGAGATCGACTCGAACCCGATCGTCACGCTGGCCGTGCTGCCGATACTTCTCGTGGCGGCCGTGGTGATCGTGATCGGCTTTGCGCTCGCCGTGCAGGTGCCGTGGCGAGCCATCTGGGTGATCTGTGTGCTCGGCGCCCTCGCCGAGTTCTTGTTCGTGGCTGCCATGGCCGGCGGATTCGGTCTGGTCTGGGGATCAGCGGCGAGCGCGCTCGGTGTGGGCCTGCTCGCGGCGATGGCGGCACGCATGGTGCGCACTCCCCCGCTCGTGATCATGGTGACGGCCCTGGTGCCGCTCGTTCCGGGGCTCACGCTGTTTCGCGGACTGCTCAAGCTCTCCGAGGGCGACATCAACGGGCTGCTCTCGCTGCTCACCGCGGCGGGCATCGCCATGGCGCTCGCTGCCGGCGCGCTGCTATCCCAGTACGTCGTGCAGATCGTCTGGGGTCCGGCCCGCCGCCTGCAGCGCCGCTTCGTCGGACCGCTCATGGCCCTGCCGGTGCGGCTCGGCCGCGACGCCACCAAGCGCATCTAGTGCTGTGGCGGCATCCGCTTGAAAACGGATGCCGCCACTCGCGTCAGTTGGGAACGTCCGCCTCACCGTCGTCTTCGGCGACGTCTTCTTCGACGAAGCGGTACGGGATGGGCTCGTCGGTCTCACGACCGCGCTTGTAGGTGCGAATGATCGTTTCGGTATCTTCGACCGCCTCGAGCACCACGACGTCCTGGTAGGCACCGTCGATGTATTCCAGCTCCACCTCGGTTCCGGCGGCGATCGGGTTCGGTCCAAAGAGAACTGCACGGTAGGTGGCGCTATGGCTCATGACGGAGACCTTTCGACGAGGGAGGGTTCGGTAGAGCGACAGCATACGACAGACCGGCAGTCGTGCACAGGGCTGCCGGCGGGTTGGCCGGTTCGGCTGGCACGGTCGGCGCGCGCAGGATGACGTTTGCGACAAACCCGCGTATTCTCAAGGTGACGGGGCCCCACGGCTCGGCGCGAAGGAGTACACAATGGCTGACAAATCACCGAAAAAGGATGCAACCAAGAAGGTTGCCGACAAGTCCCTCAAGGAAAAGAGGGCCGACAAGAAGGCGAAGTCTGAAGAGACCGCTTCTCGGGCCCGCAAGAGCTAGTTTCTGCACCCTCCGGCACGCACCCTGTGCAACGCCTGAAGTAACACGTGCATGACCAGCACGCGAGGTGCCGCCACGATCGTGGCGGCACCTTTTTCCACCCCAAGCGGCTGAGCCTGATACGCCGGCGCGATCGCGCGGCGCCCGTGCTTACTCGCACAGCACCCGGGGGCGGGCCGGCTGACCAGGCGGATGCCACTGACCGAGCCAGCGGCATCCGCTTGACCGATGCCGGTACGCCTCATTGAAAGGACCAGCCATGACCCTGCCCACCGAAGACACACGCGTGCTCTACCCGGGCGGCGCCGTCGACAACCAGGCGACCGTGCTGCACTCCGAAACGCTGCCCGATGGCCGCTCGGCGGTGCTGCTCGACGCGACCTGCGTGCATCCGGTCGATGCGGGCTGGCCCGACCAGGGCCCCGACCTCGCTCTGCTGCACCACGGCGCAGCCTTCTGGCCGGTCGACGACTGCATCGTGGGAGCCACCGACGGGTCGGCGCTGTATATCGGCGAGGACATTCCGGTGGGCAAGGGAACGCCCGGCTGGGCATTCGTAGTCGTGCACGTAGTCGACGCTGCCGGGCTGTCGGCCGGGGACACCGTCACCGTCGAGGTCGACGAGGGCCTGCGCGAGCGCACGAGCGCCGGGCACACGAGCTGCCACCTCGCCTCGCTCGCCCTCAATGACGCCCTCACCGACCGCTGGAAGAAAGAGGTGCGCGCCGATGCCCTCGGCCACCCCGACTTCGACGGGCTCGCCATCGACGAGTCCCTGATCGGGCAGAACGCCTCGGTCGACACCTATCGGCTGGGCAAGTCGCTGCGCAAGAAGGGCTTCTCGGTCGACGGGTTCGCCGAGGCGCTGCCCCAGCTCGAAGCGGCCGTCAACGCGACCCTCGCGGAGTGGACAGCAACGGATGCCGCGGTGCGCATCGACCGCGACGGCGACCTGCTGACCGATCGGCGCTACTGGGTCTGCGAGCTGCCGGGCCGAAGTGTGCGGATTCCCTGCGGCGGCACCCACGTTTCCTCGCTCGGCACCCTCGGCGCCGTGACCGTGACGCTGGGCCTGCACGACCTCGAAGGCACCGACGTGCTGACCATGAACACCTCCGCGACCCGCTGACCGGGCATCGTCGCATTCCTTGAGCCGTGAGTTTCGGGCATCGACCCGTGAGTTTCGAGCGTCGACCCGTGAGTCTCGAAGCCTTGAATCGTTCAAATTGACTCCAAACTCACGACTCGACGTCGCGACCCCTCCCACACTCACGCCTCGACATCGCGACCGCCCCGAAACTCACCCCTCGCGCGAGTCAGGCCCATCCTCCGGCCTGATGCGCAGCCGATCGACCGCCTCGACTCCGCGAATCTGCATGAGCAGCTCCATGATGCGGTCAACGACCCCGCTGGACAAGGCCGGGCAGACGATGCTGTACGGGCCCAGCTCGTGCAGTCCGTTGGCGCGCAAGCGGATGACCTCCCAGCCGACCTCGTTGAGGGCCGCATCTTTCTCCCGGTCGGACGTCTCCTTCAACCCGCGGTGCGACATCCCGTCCCGCCCCGGGTCGTCATATTCGATCGCCACCATCAGCCCCGGAATGATGATGTCGGGCCAGACCTCCGGCTTGCCGAAAAAGGTGCGGCTGATTTTGATGGCATTCACCCGGTGCGGCAAGCGGATGCGCTCGGCCAGCATCACGCGCAGCCGCTGCTCGGTCTGCGACGTGCCGAGCCGCAATCCCGGCTTCATGAATGGCACCCCGCCCTCGAACCGCGCGGCCGGTGCCTGGGCGTTTCTTCGGCATTTCGGGCAGCCGGGACCGGTCAGCACCTCGCGCACGCTTGCGGAGTAGCGCGAGTGCCCGCGCACGCAGATCCACTCGTAATCGGCGCCGATCCGCGTCTCGACAGCGAGGGCGGCCCGACCGGCCGGGGCGACCCGGTGCAGCAGCTGGTCGCGGGTTCGCCTGGTCTCGGCGAGCAGCATGCACAGCGGACACTGTCGCTGCAGCGTAATGCGAGCCTCGTCGACCGGCGCACCGTGCCCGCAGCGAAACCGAACGCTCGTGCCGGGCACTCCGGTGCCCGTACGCGGCGGCGCGTCGTCCTCCACGTTGCCCTCCTGACATCCCTGTTGCTTCCACGTTAGACACCACCACCGACACGCGCATCCGCTTGATGGTCGGGCGCGCCGCCGGTCAAGCATCGTCGGGATGTGTGTTTCGAAGCCGCCGTAACGCCGGCCTCGTGGGCTGGGTTATCGGGGACGCTCAAGAGTCGAGCATTAGGCGCACTCTGACGGGTCAGTTCTGGTTTCGAATTCGCACTGTGCACGGTATTCAAGCCCGAGATTGCGCAATTCCGCCCATTGGCTCACACTCAGGGGTACCAGGTCAGAGAGGACCAGCCATGAGCATTGTCATTGATACTCCCGAAATCGACGCAGCCAACGGCACGGACGACGCTAACACCCCCGGGCACACCACCCCTGAATTCTTCACCGGCCCGACCGCTGACTTCTTCTCCTACGAAGACCTGCTCACCCCAGAGGACCGCGAGCTGCTTGCCCACGCCCGCGAGGTCTTTGAACGCGACGTGCGCCCGGTCGTGGCCGACCACTGGAACAACGCCACGTTCCCGTTCGAGATCATCCCGGTGCTCACCTCCCTCGACCTCGTCGGCCTGTGTGCGCGAGGCGAGAACTACCTGCTCCACGGATTCATGACCCTCGAGCTGTCCCGGGTGGACGCTTCCATCTCCACCTTCGTCGGCGTGCACAGCGGCCTGTTCGCGGCGGCGATCGCCCAGCTCGGCACCGACGACCAGCGCGACCGCTACCTGGCCGACGCCATCTCGCTGCGCAAGATCGGCGCCTTCGCGCTCACCGAGCCCGACCACGGCTCCGACGTCTCGCGCAATATGGAGACGACCGCCACGCGCACCGGCTCCAGCTGGACCCTGAACGGCGTCAAACGCTGGATCGGCAGCGGAACCTTCGCCGCGAACGTACTCGTCTGGGCGCGCGATACCGACGACGACCAGATCAAAGGTTTCATCGTCGACGCCACACTGCCCGGTTATACGGCCGAGGCGATCGAGAACAAGATCGCCCTGCGCATCGTGCAGAACGCCACGATCACCCTCGAAAACGTCGTCGTCGCCGAACGCGACCGACTGCCGGGAGCTACGAGCTTTCGCGACACCAACCGGCTGCTCACCAACTCCCGGGTCTGGGTGGGCTGGCAGACCGTCGGGTTGCAGTTTGCGGCGTACGATCACGCGTTGCGATACGCCCTCGAACGCCAGCAGTTCGGCAAGCCGATCGCGTCGTTCCAGCTCGTGCAGGAGAAGCTCGTGCGGATCCTCGAGAACGCGACGATGTCACTAGGCCTCATGGTTCGCATCGCCCAGCTGCAGCAGGCCGGAACCCTGCGCCCCGAGCACGCCGCCATGGCCAAGGCCTCCTCGAGCGCTCGCATGCGCGAATCCGTTGCGCTCGGCCGTTCGGTTTTCGGCGGCAACGGCATCTCCACCGACTACGGCATGGCCCGCGTGTTCGCCGACGCCGAAGCGCTCTACACCTACGAGGGCAGCTACGAGATCAACACCCTGGTCGTCGGCCGCGCGATCACCGGCATCTCCGCTTTCCAGTAGCCGCTCGGGCAACACAAAGCGGATGCCGCGTGCCGCCTCGTGAGGCGAGCCGCGGCATCCGCTATGGGCGTGCGTTAGTACTGGATGACGACGCGGCCGTCGATCTTGCCGTGGCGCATCTCGTCGAGCACGGTGTTGACCTCACCGAGGGTACGGCTGGAGACGGTCGGGTGGATCTCGCCGCGGTTGTAGAAAGCGAGGGCCTCCTCCATGTCCTGGCGGGTTCCGACAATGGAACCGCGGATGGTCAGGCCCTTGAGCACGATGTCGAAGATCGGCGCGGGAAAGTCGCCGGCCGGCAGTCCGTTGAAGACGATGGTGCCGCCGCGGCGGGTCATGCCGATGGCTTGGCCGAACGCGGCCGGGTGCACGGCGGTGACGAGCACGCCGTGCGCGCCGCCGGTCTTGGCCTGGATGACCTCGACCGGGTTCTCGTTGAGCGCGTTGATGACGATCTCGGCGCCGTGCTTGGTGGCGAGGGCGAGCTTGTCGTCGGCGACGTCGACCGCGACCACGCGGAAGCCCATGGCCTTGGCATACTGCACGGCGATGTGGCCGAGTCCGCCGATGCCGCTGATGACGACCCATTGGCCGGCGATGGCCTCGGTCATCTTGAGGCCCTTGTAGACGGTGACGCCGGCGCAGAGGATCGGCGCGATGTCGACCGGGTCAGCGTCTTTCGGCAGCGGCACGGCGAACTTGGCGTCGACGATCATATACTCACCGAAGGATCCGTCGACGCTGTAGCCGCCGTTGATCTGCGCTTCGCACAGGGTTTCCCAGCCGGTGCGGCAGTACTGGCAGGTGCCGCAGGCGCTCCAGAGCCAGGCATTTCCCACGCGGTCGCCCACCTTGATCTCGGTGACGCCCTCGCCGATGGCGACGACATCGCCGACGCCTTCGTGCCCGGGGATGAACGGCGGCGTGGGCTTGACCGGCCAGTCGCCCTCGATGGCGTGCAGGTCGGTGTGGCAGACACCGCTCGTGATGAGCTTGACGAGCGCCTGGCCGGCGCCGGGCGTGGGCACCGGAACCGCTTCGATGATGAGGTCTTTGCCAAATTCTTTGACGACGGCAGCTTGCATAGTGGTCATGATGTTGTTCCTGTTCCGAGTGCGGGTTGAATCGGTGACGCTGTGTGGCGGGCGCCGACGAAATCCCAGAGCGGATGCGCGGCGGCAACGCCTCGCAGGTGGCGGCAGCGTCACATTCACAGACAGCAATCGTGCGGCACGGGCGCTTCGCGACCACAGGGTCGACGGGCGCGGGCGGACACGATCACTAAAAGCCTAACCCTCAGCTCACACTGCCACAGACGAGTGCACCCCCAGAACGGGGCCGTGCTTTCATAGGCGACCCATGGCGTCCGCTCTGCTGACTGTGAGGCCGGCCCGACACGGTTGGTGTCAACGACAAATCTAGGAGATCCGATGCCATTCAAGAAGCTCAACGTTGACGTGGCCAGCAGCCGGCTAGCCGTCAGCCGGCGGCGCGCGCTCGGCCTCGGCGGCTCGATCGGACTCGGCGCGCTACTGACCGCGTGCAGCACGACCGAGCCCGGAGCATCGACCACGGCCGCGACCTCGACCGGCGCTGCCACACTGACGCCGTCGACGGCGGCGGCCGGAGACATCGTGGCCAAGCTCGACGCGGTCGGTTCCTCGTGCGGCACCGAGACCGAAGACGTCACGTCAGGGCCCTACTACTTCGACGTGGATTCCATTCGCAGCGACCTGCGCGAGGACCGCCCGGGAACCCAGCTCGACATCGCCTTTCGGGTCTGGGACGCCAACTGCACTCCCCTGCCGAACAGTGTTGTGGAGATCTGGCACTGCGACGCTGGCGGGGTGTATTCCGGGTTTGAGAGTGCGTCGACCGGCGGAGGCGGTGGTGGCCGGGTTGGTGGGGGCGGCGGTACGACCGATGGCAGCTACACCGAGGGCGATTCCGAGGCGACACCGGGCGATGACGGCACCTATCTGCGCGGCGCGCAGGTGGCCGACGCCAACGGGATCGTGCAGTTCACTACGGTCTGGCCGGGCTGGTATCGGGGCCGTACCGTGCACGTCCACTTGAAGGTGCACGTCAACAAGGCAACCGTTCTGACCGCCCAGGTCGGCTTCGACGATGACCTCAACACGATCGTGTTCGACACGAGCCCGTACGACGAGCACACCGGCCGCGACACCTTCAATGGCGGGTCGGCCGGCAGCGGAACCGACAACATCATCTCGTCGTCCGCCCAGCTGCTGACGGTCGAGACCACTGCGACGGGCTACCTCGGCTACATCAACCTGGATGTGGGCCAGGTCTGACGCTTGCGTCACCCCGACGAGTGGCAGCATCCACTCGCCGAGCCGTGAGTCTCGGTCCTCATCGATCGCCGAGCCGTGAGTTTCAGGCCATTTCTGGTGAATTTCGGGCTGAGACTCACGGGTCGGCGCGCGAAACTCACGGGTCGATGGGTCGATGGGTCAATGGGTCAAACTCACGAGCCGGTCAGGGCCGTCTGTGCATAACAAATCTGCGGTCCAGGCATTTCCGTCATGATCTGTGCATGTCAAACTCACCTGAACGCGCAGCCGTGTCGTTTCGTCGTCTGCGTGCAGACCGGACGCATCCCGCGTCCACGTTTGACTTGGCCAAGGCATATTCGAAGCGGATGCCCGTCACCCACGTTTTCAGTCACGCGACGGCAGCCGTGATTCATGGGATCTGGCTGCCCCGTCGTCTTCAAGACGACCGCCGACTGCACGTCACGGTGCCCGCGGGCGCGCGCACCGCAGGTTGTCGGCATCATCGGACACGAAGGAATGGGCGGCACGATGCAGCGGGTGTATGGGTTCCCGG
The DNA here is from genome assembly GCF_030063145.1 of Cryobacterium sp. PH31-L1. Taxonomy (GTDB): domain Bacteria; phylum Actinomycetota; class Actinomycetes; order Actinomycetales; family Microbacteriaceae; genus Cryobacterium. The sequence goes on along the minus strand of NZ_JASISM010000002.1, from coordinate 407,299 downwards.
TGACCAGTCTGCTCCAAACGTGGATCGACCTCGGGCCCACGCTCACCCGGGTTGAGCTTAAACCGTCCGCGGCGGCGCTCGTGCGCTTCTGTGCTGGTTTTCCGCTCATAACCCGCCACGCTACCCATAGCTTCCACTGAATGGAAGCGGGGGTTGCCGGCGGAATCTGCTCCTGTCGTTCGGCCGGCCATGCCGGTTTTCCGTGGATGATTCAGGTAGACCGGGGCCAGGTGCTCTGGTCACCGCCGAAACACGTGGGTGGGCGCGCCGCACCGCTCGGGTTTCCTGAAATAGGCTCTGAGCCCGCGTGAGTTCTGCGACGGACGTAACGTCGCGCTCGAGACTGGGCCAAGATGGGCATGGTCCACAGACCCAGCCGAGCGATTACGAGGAGACAGTCATGACCGATACGAGCATCGGAACCGGCAGCAAGGACGACCCGTGGGTGCTGCGCACTCCGCCGGGGTCGTCGGAATACGTCATGTATCGCGATGAGGCTGCCGACCCTCCGGCACTGATCTGCAAGGTCGGGTCCACGACGCTCTCCTATCGACTGAGCTGCGTTGAGGACCTGCACGCCATGCTCAAAGAGAACGGTGATTGGGTCGAGCTGGGCGCCGCCGACGAGAAGAAGGACGCCAAGCCCGACACCGTCGAGGCCTGGGGCCGCGCAGAGAGCAACCCGGTCGGCGGCTGGTACGGCCTGAAGAACGGGTTTCGCGGTCGGTTCGGCATGTACGTGCCGCCGCTGCTCGAAGCCCTCGGCCTTGCCGAGCTCGAGCACAACCCGCGCAATAACCGGATGCGCGCGCTCTAAGCACTGTGGGGTCGCGGCCGTCCGGGCGAGCGTCAGCGTTCGGCGCACGTTAGCGCGCCTGGCGCAGGTTTGATCCTGCGCCAGGCCACGAAACCCCAGCACCGAAACCCCGACGACCCCAAAGCGGATGCCCCGTCCGCTGCTACGCGCGCGCGTGCGCCTCGAGCAGCTGTCGCTCGGCCCGCTCCAGGTACTCGACCATGAGAGCCGCAGCTTCGGAGTGCTCCCCCGCCTCGAAACGCTCGAGGATTCCGGCGTTCTCGTCGACATACGGCGCGTGGAACAGCGGATCAGCGACCATCGAATGAAACACGAGGCGCATTTCCGCGAGCACCTGAGCCATCTGCCGGCTGAGTCCCTCGCTGCCGGCCAGCGCCACGACGCCGGCGTGAAAGTCCTGGTTGGCGCCGGCCATGTCGGCCACAGAGCCCCGTGACCGGGCCTGGCGGGCGCGTTCGATCGCGGCGTGCAGAGCGTCCGTTGTGGGGCTGGTCGACCATAGGAGCGCGGCCGGTTCGAGAAAGCGCCGCACTCGGTAGATCTCCCGAATGTCATCGGCGGTCGGTCGTGCCACGAACACGCCCCGGTTCGGGATGCGCGCCACCATGTGCTCGATGGCGAGCGTCGCGAAGGCCTCCCGGAGGGTGTTGCGGGAGACGCCGAGCAGATCGCAGAGCGGTTCCTCCGACAGCTTCGTGCCGGGGACCAACTGTCCGGCGGAGATCCGCTCGCGCAGCACCTCGGCGGCCCAGCTGCCGGTCTCGGCGTGGCGCACCGTCGTGCCCTGACGACGCAGGTCGGCAAAGATCTGGTCGAGAGTCATACCCCCAGAGTAGCGATTGGGCCGCTCAGGTATCGATGCGCGCGATGGCCTCGTGCAGGGCGACACCGTCCCCCACGGCCACGAGCACACCGACCAGCCTTCCCGAGCGGTGCGCCATGACGGTCGACTCCATCTTCATGGCCTCGAGCACCAGAAGCGGATCGCCCTCGGCCACCGTGGCCCCCTCCTCGACCAGCCATTTGACCACGGTGCCGACCATGCTGGAGTGCAGCTCGACCGGGTCGGATTCGTCGATCACCGGCGCCGGGACAGCGGGAGCGCCCTGCACGAGGCCGCCCAGCAGATTCTCGGGCAGACCGAGCGCCACCCGGCGTCCGTCGAGCTCGATCGTGATCGTGCGGCGGCCTCCGGCCGGGGATGTCGCAACCAGCGAGGGTTCGGCCGCGAGCTGCTCGGCGAACTCGGTTTCTATCCAGCTCGTGTACACGCCGAGCCGGTCCGGCCCGGCGAACGCGGGCAGGTCGACGACGGCGCGGTGAAAGGGCAGCACGGTCGGCAGCCCGGCGACCTCAAATTCGGCGAGCGCCCGGCGGGCTCGGCGCAGCGCCTGCGGCCGGTTGGCGCCGGTGACGATGAGCTTGGCGAGCAGCGAATCGAATTGCGGGGCCACTGCATCTCCGGAGCGGATGCCTGCATCCACCCGGATTCCCGGCCCGGTCGGCACGGTGAACGTGGTCACAGTGCCCGGCGACGGCAGAAAGCCGCGGCCCGGGTCCTCGGCGTTGATGCGGAATTCGAAGGAGTGGCCGCGCGGCACCGGGTCTTCGGCGACCGGCAGCTCCCCGCCGGCAGCGATGGCCAGCTGGGCGAGCACGATGTCAACACCCGAGGTCTCCTCGGTGATCGGGTGTTCCACCTGCAGACGCGTGTTCACCTCGAGAAACGAGATGCCGCCGTCCTCGGCCAACAGATACTCCACAGTGCCGGCGCCGATGTAGCCGGCCTCCCGGCAGATGGCCTTGGCCGAGGTGTAAATGAGGTCGCGCTGGTCAGCGCTGAGAAACGGTGCCGGGGCCTCCTCGACGAGTTTCTGGTTGCGGCGCTGCAGCGAGCAGTCGCGGGTGCCGACGACGATCACCCCGCCGTGACCGTCGGCCAGAATCTGCGCTTCGACGTGCCGGGGGCGGTTCAGAAAGCGCTCAACGTAGCATTCGCCCCGACCGAACGCGGCAATGCTCTCGCGCACGGCGGAGTCGAACGCCTCCTCGATGGCGTCCAGTTCCCAGACCACCTTCATTCCGCGGCCGCCGCCGCCGAAGGCCGCCTTGATGGCGACCGGCAGGCCGTGCTCCTCGGCGAAGGCACGCACCTGCACAGCGGTCTCGAGGGTGCCCTGCGAGCCGGGAACGAGCGGAGCACCAACGCGCACGGCGATTTCGCGCGCCGACACCTTGTTTCCCAGCAACCGGATGCTCGCCGGGCTCGGGCCGATCCAGATCAGGCCGGCGTCCTGCACGGCTTGGGCGAAGTCGGCGTTCTCGGAGAGAAAACCGTAGCCGGGATGCACGGCGTCGGCGCCGGCCCGCCGGGCGATGGCCAACAGTTTCGGCACGTTGAGATAGGTGTCAGCAGGGCTGTCACCGCCGAGCGCATAGGCCTCGGTGGCCATACCCACGTGCAGGGCATCGGCGTCGACATCCGCGTAGACGGCGACGGAGGTGAGCCCGGCGTCTGAGCAGCCGCGAATGATGCGTACGGCGATTTCGCCACGGTTGGCGATGAGTACTTTCTGCACGGTTCAGCTCTCGTTTGAAGGAATTGGTGTGAAGCGGATGCGCGCGCCGGTTCCGAGCTGCGCCGCCCGGTCCAGGTCGGCGTGCAGCACAACGCCGAGCACCGGGTAGCCACCGGTGACCGGGTGGTCGGCGAGAAATAACACCGGAACACCAGACGCCGGCAGCTGGATGGCACCCGACACGGTGCCCTCACTGGGCAGTTCGCCGTCCTGCGCGCGTTCCAGTGCCGGCCCGCCGAGGCGCAGACCGATGCGGTTTGACTGGGCGGTGACGGTCCACTCGGTATGGTCGAAGTCGGCGAGGGTGTCGGCGCTGAACCAGTCGGCACGCGGGCCGGGCAGGTACCGCAGCACGGTGACTGCGGCCGGCGGGGCCGGCGAGGGTTCGGCGGCACCGACCACGCTGGTCGGCGGGGCCGGCAGTACCGGTAGTTCGGTGCCGGCCACGAGCGGGGCCGGGCCGATGCCGGACATCGAATCGGTGGAACGGCTGCCCAGCGTGAGCGGCAGGTCCAGTCCGCCGCGCACGGCGATATAGCTGCGTACGCCCCCGAGCGGGGTGCCCAGGCTGAGTTGTTCGCCGGCGTGCAGCGCGAACGGGGCGTCGGTGGGAACGACGCGCGGGGTGGCATCCGTTCTGCTGATCGTGATCAGAACGGATGCCCCGGCCACCGCGAGCACCTGTTCGCTGCGGGCCTCGAGCACGAGGCCGCCGAGCGCGTTTTCGAGCACGGCGGCGGAGGAGGGGTTGCCGACCAGGCGGTTGGCGCGGCGCAGGGCACCACGGTCGAGGGCGCCGGCACCGGCCACACCGAGGTGGGCGAGGCCGGGGCGGCCGAGATCCTGCACGGTGGTCTGCAGGCCGGGCTGCACGACGACGAGGTCCCCGGGGCGCTGTGCCTCCGCCATCGGGGCCATCGAGACCGTCGGTGCGACGCGCAGCAATTCCCGCACGGCGCGAAACTGCACCCGGTTGCCGGGTTGTACCAGGGCCGGCTGGTCGCGGTCGAGGTTCCACAGGGCGGCGTCGGTGCGTCCGATCAGCTGCCAGCCGCCGGGACTGACCCGCGGATACACGGCCGAATAGCCGTCGGCGAGCGCGACCGCGCCGGCCGGCACGGCCTTTCGCGGGGTGGCGCGCCGGGAGACGCGCAGGCGGTCGTCGCCGACGAGATACGCGAAGCCGGGGGCGAAGCCGCCGAACGCGGCGGTCCACAGCTGACCGGTGTGCGCCGCGATCACGCCGCCCTGGCCCAGGCCGGTGCACTCGCCGACCTCGGCGAGGTCGTCCCCGTCATAAATCACGTCGATGGTCACGATCCCGTCGTTCCCGGCCGGAATCGGGCGCGGTTTCATCGCGCGCAGCCGGGCAGCAAAGCTGCGGGCCTCGGTCGCCGAGTCGGCCGTCACGAGCACGGTTTCAGCCGCCGCGACGACGTCGACCTGCCCAGGCAGCGGATGCTCGCGCAGCGCCTCATACAATCCGAGGACCTCGCTGAGGGTGCCGAGCTGCACGAGCACCGCCCGCTCACCCACGGGCCGGATGGATCGAATGGGGGCCGGCATCCGCTACACGAAACTGGCGATGGACACGCCGGCCGACACCAGCGCGGAACGCACCGCAGCGGCAAGCCGCACGGCGTCGGGGGTGTCGCCGTGCAGGCAGATGCTCGCTGCCGGCACCGCGATGACCGAACCGTCCACGGCGACCACGGTTCCCTCGACGGCGAGGCGCACGACCTGCGCTGTCACCGCGTCGACCGAGTGCAGCACCGCGCCCGGCAGCGTGCGTGGCACCAGGCTGCCGTCGGGGTTGTAGGCGCGGTCGGCGAAGGCTTCGGCCACGGTGCGGAGGCCCGCGGCTTGGGCAACGCGTTCGATCTCACTGTTCGGCAGCACCATGAGCGGCAGGGCCGGGTCGACGGCGAGCACGGCGTCGACCACGGCGCGGGCCTGCACCGGGTGGAGAGCGATCGTGTTGTACAGGGCGCCGTGCGGTTTCACGTACTGCACCCGTGTGCCGGCCGCGCGGGCGAGGGCCTGCACCGCACCGATCTGGTAGATCACGTCGTTGCTGAGCTCGGTCGCATCCATCTCGATGAATCGGCGGCCAAAGCCGGCCAGGTCGCGATAGCCAGGGTGCGCGCCCACCGTCACCCCAGCGGCGGCGGCGGCAGCGCAGGTCGCGCGAATGGTCGTCGGGTCGCCGGCGTGGAATCCGCCGGCCACGTTGACGCTCGTGACCGAAGCGATGATGGCGGCATCGTCGCCGAAGGTCCAGTTGCCGAAGGATTCTCCGACGTCGCTGTTCAGATCGATCGTGGCCATAGGTTCTATGCTGCCGTATCGGTCGGCTTCACGAGGGCGGATGCCGACATCAGCGCATCCCAGGCGAAGGTCGCCAGCCAGTGCGACGACATGAACTCCTGCGCCACAACGGCCTCGAGTCCCGCCCGAAGCAGGGGTTCCCTGGCGGCGTCCAAGGCGTCTACGGCGGACGCCGACTCCCGCGCGCGGCGCAACGCAGCGAGAATGCGGGCCACCTGCCCAGCGCGGGAGAGGTTCAGCCCGTGCAGGTGCACGAGGTAGCCGTCGGTTTCATCGGTGACCCGAAACGGGCGCACAATGCGGGAATCGGCCGTCAGACTCGGCAGAAACGAGGCGAACCAGACAGCGAATTGCTCGGGTGAGAGCACGCGGAGCAGCAGGTCGGCCTCACTCAGACCAGCCGAGAGAAAGTCCTGGCCACTCATTTCCCAGTCGCCGGGCCAGTCGGCATCCGCTTGGAACCAGGTGCGGGCCGCCGTTTCACAGGCCGCCGCGGCGTCGGCGCGGCCGAGGGATCGAAAGGCGTCGAGCATCAGGCCGAGCCCGAACGCCGTATTGGTGTGCAGGCCGTGACGCACCGGCCATTCGGCCTTGCCCGCCCAGGCCACAAACAGTTCGGCCACCGTGTCCACGATCGGATCGAGAGCGGATGCCCACCCGCGAATCTCGGCGTCGGTCGACGCCGCGCAGGTGGCCGCGAGCCGCACCAGCCAGGCCCAGCCGTATGGGCGTTCCCAGCTGGGGTTGGCCAGCAGGTACGCACCCTCGACGAGTAGCTTCTCCGCCGTGAGGTTGGCGCCGATCGCCTGACGAAGGGCCGCCTCCCGCTCACTGTCCAGACCGTGCTCGAGCAGCATCACGCCCAAGGCGTGCATGTGCACGCAGGAGTGCCAGTCGAACGAGGTGTAGAACGACGGGTGGATCTGCTCGGGCGTTGGTCGGTCATCCGCTGAATGCGTGGTGTGGTGCGCCGAGTGCGGATAGGATCTGGCCAGATTGTCGAGTACGACGTCGGCGTAGGTCGGGGCCAACCCAGCCAGCAGTGCGGGTGCGTCGAGAACGGTTGATGCGTCGGGCATGGTGCTCCACTTCGTTGTGCGGTTTAGAACGCGAGAAAGTACATCAGGGCCACGTTGACGCCGAGCATGGGCACGCCGGTGCCCACCTGGGCCTTGATCACACCGTACTTATCCTTCATCTCCAGCAGCGCTGAGGGAACGAGGTTGAAGTTGGCGGCCATGGGTGTGACCAGGGTGCCGCAGAATCCGGAGAGCATACCGATGGCGAAAACCGCCGCCGGGTTGCCGTCAAAGATCTGCACGAGCACCGGCCAGCCGATGGCGGCGGTCATGATTGGGAATGCCGCGAAGGCGTTGCCCATCAGCACCGTGAACAGGAACATGCCAACGCAGTAGACGAGAACGGCGGCGATCAGCGAGCCCTCCGGCAACACGACTGTCGCTAGGGTACCCACGGCCACGCCGACGCCGGCCTTGGTAAAGAGGATGCCCAGGGTCGACAACATCTGCGGCAACAGTGCCGCCCAGCCGATCGACTCCAGAATGCGACGCCCTTCGAGAATTGGGGTGAAGACCTGGCGCGGCCGCAGAATGAACAGACCGACGATCACGCCCGCCAGCGAACCGATCCCGAGAGCGACCAGGGTCGTGTTGACCGGGCTGATCAGCAGCTGTCCGTTGATGGAGATGTAGGGGGCCAGCAGCACGATGGCCACGGTGACGACGGGCAGGGTCAGCGCCGGGATGAACAGCTTGTTGCCGAATCGGCGCGAGGAGACGTCGCGTTCCTCATCGGTGGTCGTGCGTGCCCGGCCGTCTTTGAGCCGGCCGGTGCTCGCGAGCACGACCATCACGATAACGGCGATACCGAGAATCCAGCCGGGAGCCTGTTCGCTCTGCACCCAGGTGCCGTAGAAGAAGCACAGGCCGAGGAGGCCCCAGAAGGCTGCGCTTCCCCAGCGGCGCGGGTGGCCCGCATCACCGGCAATGAGCAGCGCCCAAGCCAGAAAGAGCGCGCCGACAAACCAGTAAACCGCTTCAACGCCAATCATGCCGTGCCTCCTGCGTTGATGATCTCGACGTTGTCGGCGGCCTCAATGGCGCGCACCTCGCGGTCGAGCTGTTTGTCGAGTCGAAGCAGCCGGAATCCGTGCACGAGCAGGGCGGCGATTGCGGTCGGGATTGCCCAGACGGCAACGTGCAGGGGGTCGAGCTGCAGGCCGTAGGTGGCATCAACGAAGGTGGTGATCAGCAGAATCGAGCCAACAGCCACGAAGATGTCTTCACCGAAGAAGACGCCGACGTTGTCGGTCGCGGCCGAATGCGCCTTGATCTTCTCCTTGATCGGGCCCGGAACGGTTCCGTAGCGGCGCAGGGCAGCGCCCTCCGCCATCGGAAAGATGAGGGGGCGCACGGTCTGCGCGTGGCCGCCGACGCTGTTCAGGCCGAGCGCCGCCGTGGCCTGGCGAATAACGAGGTAGCCGATCAGCACCCGGCCCGTGGTCAGCCGCGACAGCCGGGAAATCAGTCGTTTGGCCTGCTGTTGCAGGCCGAAGCGTTCGATCAGTCCAATAACCGGGAGCACGATCACGAAAACGGTCACCGAACGACTGCTGGCAAAGCCCGTTCCGAAGGCATCCAGAATCTCCAGCGGTGTCAGCCCGCCGAGCAGAGCCGTGACGATCCCCGAGACCGTGACCACGACCAGCGGGTTCATGCCAATGGCAAACCCCACGATGACGAGCAACACACCAATCAGTACGAGCATATTTCTCCCAGTAGCGCCCGCGTACCCGGGTATCCGGGTACGCCAAATAAACCCGTGATCACCGGGGGTATTGCTCGCGATTTCAGAGCGGGTGCCCGATCAGCGTTTTCCAGAGCCTACCGAATTGTTGAACAATCCCACAAGGTTTTGGCCGCAAGTTCTGTCGAGCGCGCTCCCGCGATCAATTCAAATCTAAAAGAGCTGTCACGGTGAGCTTGCGCCCGGTTTAGCTGCGGGCGCCACGCTGAAGCACGGATTGTCCGCGCAGGTTACCCACGTAGACGTCGACAATCTTTGATCGAGTTCGAAATCAGATCTCTCCCCCCCTAATGGGTGTAACCCATAAAGGGTAGACAAGAGGTGCGCTCCTCAATATTGTATTAATACCTACGGCAATACAGTCCGTGGGATGCGATCGATAACTGGAGTGAAGCACATGATGCGAAGCAAAGTTAAGACCGGCGCCCTCTCGGCGCTTCTGATCGGCACGTTAGTCGGTGCCGGCGGTTTTCTGTCGACCGGCGCAGCTTCGGCCGCCATCGCGCCGGGGTCACTCACGACGACCACGTCAGCGTCAGCGGATGTCGACCGCTGGGTCGTTCCGCAGACCCAGCAGGGCGGCGACTACTGGACCGCCGAACGCATGCAGTCCGCCATCCCCGGCGAGATCCTGGTGCAGGATAACATCGCGGCCGGCGTGATCGGCGCCGTCGCAGCCGGAGCCACCTCGCTCGTGGCCCCGCAGCAGGCCGACCCCGACCAGTCGCCCACAGCCACCCGGGTCTCCCCCATCTCGCACATCGGCAAGATCTTCTTCACCCTCGGCGGCACCGACTACGTCTGTTCCGGCAACTCCATCTCGGCCGCGAACGAGAACACCGTCGTCACCGCCGGGCACTGCGTCAATGAAGGTCCAGGCAACTTCGCCTCACGCCTCATCTTCGTGCCGGCCTACGAGAACGGCTCGGCACCGTTCGGCCAGTGGAATGCGACCGAGCTCTACGCGCCCACCCAGTGGAGCAATAACGGCGACATCAGCTACGACACCGGCTTTGCCATCGTCTCCTCACCCACCGGAACCTCGCTGAGCGACAGCGTCGGAGCCTCCGGCGTCACGTTCAACCAGAGCCGCGGCCTCACGTACACCGCCTACGGCTACCCGGCGGCCCCGCCCTTCACCGGCGAGACCCTGCAGTCCTGCTACGGCACCGCCAGCGCCGACCCCTACGGCCAGAGCCAGTCCCAGGGAATCCCGTGCGACATGACCGGCGGCTCCTCTGGTGGCCCGTGGATGATCGGCAGCGGCTCCAGCGGCCTGCAGAACTCGGTCAACAGCTTCGGCTACAACAACATCGCCAACACCATGTTCGGCCCGTACTGGGGCTCGGTCATCGAGAACACCTATGTCGCAGCATCCGCTTGATCCGAGCGACGCAGCCGACGCGGCCCACCAAAAGCTCGACCCCGAGACTGACGCTTGGGACGACGAACGGATGCGCACGGCCCGGCCGCGCATCATCCGCTTGAACCCAGACGGGTCGCGCGAACAGGACGATGACAAACCGGAATCCTGAACAGATGAAGGCCTCGCCTAGAACCTGAGCGAGGCCTTCACATCCGGCGACTAGACCGGAGCAAGTTCCTCAACCGTAAACGCGGCCTCGGTGGTGTCCTCGATGTCCTGCAGGCTCACGCCCGGGGCGCGCTGCCGCAGCACCAGGCCGGTCGGCGTCACGTCGAACACGGCGGTGTCGCTGATGATACGGTCCACGACGCGCACGCCGGTCAGCGGCAGGGTGCACTCGGTGACGATCTTCGGCGTGCCGTCCTTCGCGACGTGCTCGGTGAGCACGACCACGCACGGGGTGCCGGCCACGAGATCCATCGCTCCGCCCATCCCCTTGACCATCTTGCCGGGGATAGTCCAGTTGGCGAGGTCGCCCCGGCCGGAGACCTGCATGGCGCCGAGAATGGCCACCTTCACGTGGCCGCCGCGGATCATGCCGAACGACGTCGCCGAGTCGAAGATCGACGCCCCCGGCAGCACCGTGACGGTCTGCTTGCCGGCGTTGATCAGGTCGGCATCTTCCTCACCCTCGAAGGGGAACGGCCCCATGCCGAGCAGGCCATTCTCGCTCTGCAGGGTCACGTGGATTCCCTCGGGCAGGTTGTTGGCCACGAGCGTCGGAATGCCGATGCCGAGGTTCACGTAGTCGCCGTCACTCAGTTCCTGCGCCGCGATCGCGGCCATTTCGTCTCTGGTCCAAGCCATGGTCATTCTCCCTAAGCTGATGCCAGCACGGGCCGGCTGCGCACGGTGCGCTGTTCAATGTCTTTGACCCGCGCCGACGCCTGGACCAGGCGCTGCACGTACACCCCTGGGGTGATCACGTGATTGGGATCGATGTCGCCGGGCTCCACGATCAACTCGGCCTCGGCAATGGTCACGACCCCGGCCGTCGCCACGACCGGGTTGAAGTTGCGGGCGGTAAACCGGTACTCAAGGTTGCCGAGGGTGTCGGCGCGCCAGGCTTTAACGAGGGAGACGTCGGCGACGATGCCGCGTTCCTGAAGGTAGGTTTCACCGTCGAAGTCGGCGAGCGGCTTACCCTCGGCGATCAACGTTCCGACACCGGTCTTGGTATAGAAAGCGGGAATGCCGGCACCACCGGCCCGCAGCCGCTCGGCCAGGGTGCCCTGGGGGCTGAACTCCACCTCGAGCACGCCAGCTAGAAACTGCTCAGCGAAAAGCTTGTTCTCACCCACATACGAGGCGATGACCTTGCGCACCTGCCCGGCTTCAAGAAGCACGCCCAGGCCCTTGCCATCGACGCCCATGTTGTTGGACACGACGGTGAGATCTTTCACACCGGATGCCCGCACCGCGTCGATGAGATCGGCCGGGATTCCGCTGAGGCCGAATCCGCCGACCGCGAGCACCATCCCATCGCGCAGAACGTCGTGCAGCGCCTCGCTCGCGCTGGCCTGAACCTTGGACATGCTGTCTCCTCATTGAGTGATGCGTGACTGGTGATCCTGTACGGTGTCCACCTTGTGGACACCGACCTATTACGTCATGGTATTCAGGCGCAGCAAGGCCTGTCAACCGCTATTTTGGTCCGATTCCATCCTGTGAACAGTAGGCTGAGATTCATCCACATTATGGACAAAGGAGCCTAGATGACCGATCAGTCGCCCGCCTCCGAGCCGCAGACGGCTCGCCGTACGCAGCCCGCACGCCCGGCCCAGCAGTCCCCACTCGCTCAGCCCGTGCAGGGCGCGCAGGTTGTGGGGCGCATTGCCCTGCTGCTGCGCCTGGTTGGTCGGAACCCCACCGGCACTCCCCTGTCCGAGATCGTGCGGGACTCCGGCCTGACCCGGCCCACCGTGCACCGCCTGCTCACCTCGCTCGCCGCCGAGGGCCTGCTCGACCACGACGCGCTCAAGCACACCTGGCACTACGGGCCAGAGGTCTTCGTCATGGGAACGGTCGCCGCCGCCCGCTACCCGATCGAAGAGCTCGCCCGACCGAGTCTCGTGCGCCTCGCCGAGGAGACCGGGGAGAGTGCGTTCCTCTCTATCCGGCGCGGCGCCGAAACGGTGTGTCTGCTCCGCGAGGAGGGCAGTTTTCCCATCCGCTCCTTTGTGCTGCACGAGGGGGTGCGCTTTCCGCTGGGCGTCGCATCCGCTGGAATGGCGATTCTGGCCTACCTGCCCGACGCCGAAGTGGATGCCCTCCTCGCCGATTCCGAAACCGTAGCGGCTCGCTGGGGCGCACAGCATTCGCCTGCAAGCATCCGTGCCAATCTGGAACGCACCCGGGTCACAGGTTACGCGGTGAACCCCGGACTCATTCTGGAGGGCAGCTGGGGTATGGGCGCCGCGATCTTCGACCGCGGCGGCCGGCCGGGCTGGGCGCTCTCCCTCACCGGCATCGAGCCACGGTTCCGGCCCGAGCGGCAGAAGATGCTCGGCCAGCTACTGCTCGACGAGGCCAGCCGTATCACGCAGACCCTGCAGCGCCCGCCACTGAACTAGCCCCCTGCACCCAGAAAAGTCCCGACCGAGGCCGGGACTTTTCTTACAGGTTCGTGGAGCCTAGGAGATTCGAACTCCTGACCTTCTCATTGCGAACGAGACGCGCTACCAACTGCGCCAAGGCCCCAAACTGCCTTTGAAGAATATCACGGGCTGGCCGACACTTTCACCGCTTCGAGCGTGCGGCACAATTTCGAGACCGCGCCTCCAGCACGAGTACGGCGAACTAAACCGCGCGACGGCGTCGCAGTACGGCGTCGAGGTCGGTCATGCCCGGCTCCGTCTCGCCGACGATGCCCATCGACGCGAATCGACTCGGTACCGCGGCAGGCTCAGGGCGCACCAGGGGCGTCACCGCCCGGTTGGCTTCCTCGGCGAGCGCGGCGGCACGGCGGGCAACCTCCGCCTCGGCGGCAGCCTTGCGCAACTGGTTAGCCGCTTCAACGGATGCCATCGCCGTCTGCGCGATGGATCCGCGCGACAGGTGCAGCGCGCGTGGCAGCGGCTGCGGCGTCCAAGTGGCTGCGGCGACCGGAGTCTCTTCGAGCTGAACGGGTTCAAAGGTCTGGCCGATCAGTACTGGCAGCTGCACCGGGGTTTCCAGCCGCACGATGCGGGCAGAGCGGGCGACCGTGGCCAGGCGTCCGAGAATGCCGAACGCGGCGACCACGACGACGCCGCCGCTGACCAGCGCGGTGAACGACCCCGCCAGAGCGGGCACGATTCCAGACCCAGCGAGCACGAGGCCGACCAGCAGAATCAGCGACACCAGACCGCGAAAGCGTCGAAGACGGCGGAGTTTCTTCACCGGCGACTCCGGCAGGCGCGGTGTGGCCGCGGCGGCCACTGCGGCCGCGGCGCGGCGAACGTCGAGGGCGGCATCCGCTATCGCCTGAACTTCAGCCCGCTCGGACTGCTCGACCCTGGCCAGTACCCGCTGCTGCTCGGCCACGGTGCGAGCCGTCGCCTCAAGCCGCACTTGCTGCGGAACCTCGGCTGTTTCCGCCAGAATACGCAGCGTCTGCTGCAATCGCACCGCATTTCGTTCGGTCGCCTGGTACTGCTTGCGGCGCGACCAGGTGGGCATCAGATAGGCGACCCAGAGCACGGCAGCCACCGCCACCATGACCCCGCCACCCAATGCCTCATTACTCATGTTGACAACGGTAAGAGGCCCTGGCGCATCCGCCGAGGATTACTCTCGGTGTGTCACGCAACTTAATGCACTGATTCTGCCCCCGAACAGGGAAAATCTTCACCGTCATCGGGTGATGACACGCACCGGACGCGCGGCCGACTCAAGATCGGCCGCGGTGACGGTCGCGGCATCCGCTGGTACCAGGCCGTCCTGCCAGCGGCGCATGACGCCCTGGCTGAGTTCCTCGGCGACCAAGCCGAAGCAGAAGTGATCGCGCCAGTCGCCGTTGATGTGGATATAGCGGCGGCGCAGGCCCTCATACCGAAAGCCGAGCTTCTCGACGACACGCAGGCTGGCCTTGTTCTCCGGGCGGATGCAGATTTCCATGCGGTGCAGGCCCAGCTGGTAGAAGCAGTAATCGGTGGCGAGTGCCACGGCCGTTGGGGTGACCGACTGGCCGGCGAACTTCTCACTCACCCAGTAACCGATCGTCGCCGACGACAGCGACCCCCAGGTGATCGACGACACGTTGAGCTGACCGGCCAGCTCACCGTTCTGCTCCACAATGAACGGCAGACCGTTGCCCGACCGCGAGTGCGTCAACAGACTGCGGATGCTGGCCCGCGTGTCGAAGGACATCGGCGCGTACGGGTTGGTCGCCTCCCACTTGCGCAGCCACGACCGGTTGGCCAGCAATTCGCCCTCGAGGGTGCGCGCATCGCGCAAACGGATGGGGCGCAGCGTTACAGCGCCCTCACGAAGGGTCGGAATTGCGATCGGCACGGTTCGCCTGTCTGTTATGGAAATGGAAGCTGGGTGATGATTTAGTCGAGCGTGGCGACGAATTCGTGCAGCCACGGCTTCAGGTCGGCACCGAGATCTTCACGATCGACGGCGAGCTGCACAATGGCCTTGATGTAATCGAGCCGGTCACCGGTGTCGTAGCGCCGACCGCGAAAGATCAGACCATACACACCGCCGGTCGACTCGGGGTTGACGGCCATCTCCTGTAGGGCGTCGGTGAGCTGAATCTCGTTGCCCTTGCCGGGCGCTGTGTGTTCCAGAATATCGAACACTTCGGGGCGCAGTACGTAGCGACCAATGATGGCAAGGTTCGAGGGGGCATCCTCGGTGCTCGGCTTCTCGACCAGGCCGGTGATGCGCACGACGTCGGGGTCGTCGGTGGCCTCGACTGCGGCCGCACCATACATATGGATCTGCGAGGGGTCAACCTCGAGCAGCGCCACGATGCTGGCGCCACGCTTGACCTGCTCCTCGAGCATGCGGGTCAGCAACGGGTCGCGGGCGTCGATGATGTCGTCACCGAGCAGCACCGCGAAGGGCTCATTGCCCACGTGCATGCGCGAGCGCAGCACTGCGTGGCCGAGACCGCGCGGGTCGCCCTGACGCACATAGTGAATGTCGGCGAGCTCGTTGGATTCGCGCACCTTGGCGAGCCGGGTCTGGTCGCCCTTGCGTTCGAGCATCGCCTCCAGTTCGGTCATGCGGTCGAAATGGTTTTCCAACGCGTTCTTGTTGCGCCCGGTGACCATCAGCACGTCACTGAGGCCGGCCGCGACGGCTTCCTCGACGACATATTGGATGGCCGGCTTGTCGACGACGGGCAACATCTCCTTCGGCATGGCCTTGGTCGCTGGGAGGAAGCGTGTTCCGAGTCCAGCTGCGGGAATGACGGCTTTAGTTATCGGGGTACCCATGGGCACTAGGTTAGTGGCAAGTAGGATGCCTTATATGGACTCCGACACAGGTCATCAAAAGCGTGCGCTGAGAGCGGAATTGCGCGAACGCCGCCAGAACATGACCTCCTCGGAACGCGAGGCCGCCACGGCCGGCTTCACCGAAAACCTGCAAAGCCTCGTGCTTGACCTGTCAGCCCGGTCGATCTCCTGCTATCTGTCTGCCCGCAATGAGCCCGATACCCGACCTTTTCTCAACTGGGCCACGGCAGAGGGCATTCGTATTTTGTTTCCGATTTCGCGCGAAGACGGCCTGCTGGATTGGACCGTCGGCGACGGTGAAGAAGAATTCACAGGTATTTCCGGGGTGCCAGAAGCCGTGGGCACCCTCCTTGGCCCGATCGCCATCAACGATGTCGACCTCATCATCGTTCCGGCCGCCGCCGTCGACGAATCGGGGCTACGCATGGGCTGGGGCCGAGGCTACTTCGACAAGACCCTTGGCTCGATGGAAAAGTGCCCGCCGGTCTACGCCGTGGTGTTCGACAGCGAATATCTGCAGGAAGTTCCCCGCGAGGTGCACGATCAGCCGGTCAACGGTCTCGTGACGCCGACCCGAATCCTCGCTTTCTGACCGTTTTCAAGCTTAAGACCCGCATTCTGAACGTGCGGGCCCGTGGGCGCGCATAACCTTAGTACTGGCAGGCGTTTGCCTGTCGGCTCAACCAGCTGGAGATGCAGTGCCTACCTACTCTTACCGTTGCACCGAGTGCGACACCGCCTTCGACATCCAGCAGGCCTTCACCGACCACTCGCTCACGGTGTGCCCGACCTGCCAGGGAAAGCTGCGCAAGGTCTTCTCCTCGATCGGCGTCACCTTCAGCGGCTCCGGTTTCTACAGCAATGACTCCAAGTCCGACTCGAAGCGGTCAAACCCCAACCTTGACCGCAAGCCGAGCGAAAGCTCGAGCGAGAGCTCGGCTCCGAACAAGCCCGCTGAAAAGTCCGAGAAAAGAGCCGACAGCACGCCGGCCAAGAACGATGCCTCGACGTCGTCCTCCGCCGCCGCCGCCGCCGCCGCCGCCAAGGCGTCCTAGAACCATGGAGCTGACCAAGACGGTCTCCCAAGTCATTCGATTGGAGCACCCCGTGATCAACGGTTTCAAAGAATTCATCATGCGCGGCAACGTCATCGACCTCGCCGTCGCGGTCGTCATCGGCACGGCGTTTACCGCCGTCGTCACGGCGATCGTCACCAACATCTTCAACCCTCTCATCGCCGCTATGTTCAACGCCGAAACATTGGCCAAAGCGCTACCGATTCCGTTGGCATCGGGCTTGAATCCGCCCACCATCCTGCTCGGTGCGGTGATCGCCGCCATCATCAACTTCATTCTCATCGCGGCCGTGGTCTACTTCGTCTTTGTGCTGCCGCTCAACAAGCTCAAGGAGTCGCAGGATCGCCGCCGCAACGCGGGCATTCCCCCGGCCGTCGTCGTGGACCCCACGACCGAGCTCGACCTGCTCACCGAGATCCGCGACCTTCTCGCCAAGAACGCCGCCGCCGAGCAGGGCCCCAAGCACACCGGCTAACGGCCAAAACATGCCGCCCACTCGGGCATTCGGATCGCGCTGGCACAGCCGCGGGGGCAGGTTATCTGCGGGGTGTCGAGTTTTCGGGGTGTTTTGGGGCCTTGCGCACGCACTTCGCGCAAGGCCCCAAAACACCCCGAATGTCTGAGCTGAGGAGCAGGTGACCTGCTCCCGGGGCGTCCCCACCTCGACGAGGCGCAACCGACGCCTGAGGTGAGCGCCGGCGGGCGCACTCCACAACTACCAGTGCGGCGGGCGATCCTGCCGGAGCTGCGTCTCGTTCGCGCTCGGCGCGCTGCCCGTGTGCGCGACGCCGCCTTCTTCGCGGAGCACCGGCGGGTGCGGGTTGGGGTCGGTGTCCGGTGCCGGCAGCAGCTTGGCCCTGCGGGCTGTGCCGGCGGCCTTCACGATGGGCTGACGAGCCGTTCCGAGGGGCGGCTCACGGTCAGAGGCATTCACGCGCCGGGCCGCTTCGGGGTGATCGGGTCGCCGGTCGAAAAGTGCGGGGCATCCGTTTTGGGCACACCAGCAATCGCGGCGACGCGCGCGGCAACGGCGTCGGGGTTGCTGAACAGTTCGAAGCTGTGCACGCGCAGGTAGTGCCAGCCGAGGCGGCGCAGCACTTCGGGGCGCAGGCGCAGGGACTCGCGGAGGCTCGCGCGGCCGACGACGGCATCCGTTTCGACGACGATCGCGCGGGTGCCGTAGGAGGCGGCGAGGGCAAGCTTGCCGCGATGGCCGAGGCGCACGGTCAGGCCGAGCTTTTCGAGGCGACCGCCGAGGTCGACCAGCATGGCCTCGCTGGCGTCGGGCACCTGCACCTCGTCGCGGCGCGCTTCGGTCTCGCTCAGCACTTGGGACAGGGCGAGGATGCCGTGGCGCTGGCGGTCCTCGTCGATATCGGCGGGCCGGAAGCAGGAGACGATGTCGAGCGCGCGGCGGGCGCGGGTCATGCCGATCGCGAGCAGGCGTTCGCCGCCGGGTTCGCCGAGTGACCCGAAGTTCGACAGCAGGCGGCCGTGGGGCGTGCGACCGTAGCCGATCGAGAAGATGACCCGGTCCCGGCTTTGCGCGACAGCCTGCTCGAGGGTGAGCACGGTGAACGGTTCGCTGCGATCCTTCAAAATGAAGTCCGACAGGTCGGTGCGCTTGGCGAATGCGGCCAGCACGGCCTGCTGCACCCGCACGGCGTGCCGGGTACTCGCGGTGATCACCATGAGCGATTCGCGCGGACGCTTCGAGGCGTGGTCGAGCACGAGGTCGACGACCTTGACAACCTCAGCATCGACGCTCTCGATGGCGCCGCTGTCGGCGTCGGGCATGCCGCGACCGCCAGCGACATAGTTGATGGTGAGGCTGCCGTGGCCGAGAAAGCTGCCGGCCCAGGGCAGAGAGTCGATACGTCCGCCGTAGAAACGGTGGTTGACGAGCTCAGCGAGGTCTTCACCGCCGGCCCGGTAGCTGCGCGTGAGGGTCAGGGTCGGCAGCAGTTCGCCGAGGCGGGCCAGGGCGGAGTCGGCGTGCAGGGCGTCGACCGAGACCTCGGGCGCGGCGACCTCGCCCGATCCGCCGATACCGGTCTCGAAGGCCGACGGAGTCTGGGTGACCGGGTCACCGAACGCAACGATCTGACGGCCGCGGCGAATTGCGCCGACGTTTTCAGCGAGGGTCGTGGCTCCGGCGTCGACGAGCAGCACGGTATCGAAGGTTATTTGGTCGCTGATGCCGGCGATTTCATACGGCGAGGCCAGCCAGACCGGCGCGAGCACGCGGCCGAGGTGCGGGGCAACCTCGTTCAGCCGGGCGGGCGTGGCGCGGTCGGCGCGCAGCAGGCGGCGCAGCTGGTCGGCTTCCTCGGGAAAGTCGACGACGCCGATCTTCCACGTTTCGGCCAGCAGCCAGGCCAGCAGCTTGCCGGTAGCGGATGCATGCGCCTCGTCGACGAGTTTGAAATCGGCCTCGAGGCGGTCCAGCACCGCCGTGTTGGCGCCGAGCAACGCACGGTCGCTCGCGAGCATGATCTCGAGCACGGATTGCCACCAGGCCAGCTCGAGTTCGGCGGCGACGTTCTCCTCCGAGACGTGGCGTTGGGACAGGTCGGTCATCAGCGGGTCGAGGTTGTGCTCGCGCAGCGTTGCCAACAGCGCGGTGCGCTCGTGCAGGTTCGCGAGCACCTCGCTCTCGGCGGCGAGGCCGGAGATCATCGACACGAGCTCATTGATCTGGCGCCCGGCGAGGGCGCGCGTCGTGCCAATCGTGCCGAGCGGAACGTCGAGCAGACCGAGGTCTTCGGAGACGCGCTGAAAAGCGACGTGCACATCGTTGATGCCGACCGGCACCTCGGGCGTCACACCGGCGGCGGCATAGCGCTGCCAGAGCGTGCGCTGGCTTTGGATGCGGCGGAGGCTCTCGTTCATGTCGTTGACCCGCACGCCGGGGCGCTGGTATTCCTCGGCGAGCTTACGCAGCCTTCTGCGGCTGGCCGAGCTCATCTCCGACGATTCGCGGCGCGACGAGGTGGCGGCGATCAGCTCGGTGAGCGACCGGTCGTATACCCCGGGCTGAAACTTGTCGAGCGTTTCGCGAATATCCAGCAGCAGGCGCAGGTAGATGCCGAGCTCGTTGATTGTCTCGAACGGGCGGAGCCGGGTCTGGCCGATGAGGCCGTTGGCCCGTTCGAGCAAACGCGGCAGTTCGATCTGGTTGATGCGTTTGGCGAGCTGGTGGCTGTTGGAGGCATCCGCTGTGGAGGTGAACGAGGCGCCATACCAGGGCGAGTCGTTGGGACCGTAACGGAATTCGCCGAGCACGGCGGCCTTGATCAGGGTGTTGGCGGCGGCCGAACGGGAGTGGGCGAGCAGTTCGAGGGCCTGGCGGTCGAGGCGGGCGGTGGTCGACGGTGGCTCGGGCAATTGGGCGAGGCGGGCGAGTTCGCCGAGCGCGTCGAGCACCGACACTCCGAGGGCGGAGTCACGTCGGGTCAGTGCCGACCGGTAGTCGAGCAGTACCTTGCGCAGGCGCACGAGGGCGTCGTCGACGTCGCCGACCCGCGGCTGGGCGGCCTTCTCATTGCGGGTGATCGATTGGATCAGGTCGCGGCGCAGGGTGCGCGGGGTGACGGCGATGCCGGGCAGGCCTACCTGCACGAGGCGGCCGTGGATACCGTCGAGGCTCGAACGGCGCGCGCTCACCACGAGCACCCGCTTGTGCTGCGCCACGAGCGAGCCGATCGCGTTGACGATGGTCTGGGTGCCGCCGGTGCCGGGCAGCGTTTTCACGACGAGGCTGTTGCCGGCCGCGATCTGCGCGACGACGTTCTCCTGTTCCGAGTCCGCATCACCGAGAAGTGTGTCGGTGGCGGGGGGCCTGGCATCCTGTCCGATCGGAACCACCGGGTTGTACGCCGTCTCGATGTTGCGGCGGGCGGTCTTATTACCGGCCACGGCGTCGAGCAGCGGATGGTCAAGGTTCGACGCGTCGGCGGCCAGCGCTCGGCCCACGTCAGCGAAGCTCGAGACCACGAGGCGCGGGACGACGTTGAACCAGGGTAGGTGCGAGGTCAGCCCGCGCAGACGGTCGATGACCGGCTGCGGTTTGAACGCGCCGTTGGTCACGGCGAGCGCCACAAACGCGTCGGCGTCGAGAACGATCTGAAACTGGTCCTTCAGGGCTCGCGCGAGTTCGGGGTTGAGAAAGGGCTGGCCCTTGAGCTTGAGTTCGTAGTCGCGGCCGTAACGGCGAATGGCGAGGGGGCGTAGCAGCACCGGGGCGCTGTAGTCCACATCCTGATAGCGCCATTCGGCGAGGCCGATGGCGAGGTTGACCGATTCGAGGCCGCGCATGGAGCGCAGTTCGATGCCCTTCTGGGTGATCTCGTTCGCGGCCAGGCGGGCGTTGCGCAGCGCAAGCTCGTCCCGAATGAGGTTGGACAGAAGGGTGGTTTTGCCGATGATGAACTGCGGCAGACCGCCGGGATGCGTGGCGCTCAGCTCGATGCGGGTGCGAGCCTCATCGGTGAAGTGCAGCAGCGGGGAGCGGCCTCCGAGCGCGGCGAGTTCGTCGCGCCAGCGCTGCCAGACCGGCTCGGCGATGTTGCCGGCGGTGAACGCGGGATCGCCCAGACTGAGGTTGTGTGGACTCGTCACGTTTTGCGGGTCGACGGGGACGACGTCCAGGTACTTGGAAAGCACGTCGTCGTCGTCTTGTTTTCTATCGAGGTGCCACACAGGGATACCCTAATTGGCAAATCACCGGTTTGCCCTGAGGCGGCCGGGGTTTTGCGTGTTTGTGCCCCAATCTGGCCGTTCACAGCCAACCTCGCCGTTTGAACACGGTGTACAGGGTGAACCCCATGGCGAGCATCAGAGCGATCGCGAAGGGGTAGCCGAGCGGCCAATGCAGCTCGGGCATGTTGTCGAAGTTCATGCCGTAGATGGTCCCGACCAGGGTAGGCGCGAACAGGATGGCCGCCCAGCTGGAGATCTTCTTCACCTCTTCGCTCTGCGCGAGGCTCGTCTCCGACAGGTGGCGCATCTCATCGTTCTGGCGTTGGCCCACGAGTGTGCTGTGTACGGTGAGGGCATTCTGCAGCAGCTGCCGAAACGCGTCGCCGCGCTCCACGAT
Organism: Cryobacterium sp. PH31-L1; assembly: GCF_030063145.1. Taxonomy (GTDB): domain Bacteria; phylum Actinomycetota; class Actinomycetes; order Actinomycetales; family Microbacteriaceae; genus Cryobacterium. The sequence continues at coordinate 385,699 of NZ_JASISM010000002.1, read as the reverse complement.
GCGCAGTGTGTGGTCGAGCACGTCGCGCAGGTGCCGGTGCAGTTCGAGGTCCACGTTGTACTTGTCGAAGCCACGTTGCATCGCCTCGAACATGCTCACGAGCGGCTGGGTGGCCCGCTGAAACTCGATCACTTCGCGAGACAGGGCGTAGATGCGTCGGCTGACTTCGGGGTCGCCGTCGAACAGCTGGTCCTCGATTTCGTCGATGTCGTTTTCGAGGCCGGCCACGACCGGCCCGTATTCGTCGACGACCTGGTCGAGAATGGCGTATAGCACGGCCTCCGGGCCGAGGGCGAGCAGGTGCGGGGTGCTCTCCATCCGCTCCCGTACGAGGGCAAGGTCGGGTGATTCGGCGTGGCGAATGGTCACCACGAAATCGGGGCCGACGAACACGTGCAACTCGCCGAATTCGACGCGCTCTTCGTCGTCTATATAGCGGGCCGGGCGCAGCACGATGAACAGGATGTCGGCGTACCGTTCAATCTTGGACCGCTGGTGCCCCTTGAGGGCGTCCTCCACGGCCAGGTGGTGCAGGCTGAACTCGGTCGCGACGGCCCGCACTTCTTCTTCGCTCGGCCGGTACAGCCCGATCCAGGCGAAGCCCTGATGCTCTTTCAAGGCCTCGAACGTGTCGTCGAGGCTCGGCGGCGTGGCAACCCGGTGCCCGTCCACGTAGACCGCGTTGTCCACCAGCGCCATGGGCTCTCCTTCTCCGATCTACCAGTGTGCCACTCGGCGTAGCTGCGCGGTAACGCCGGTGAAGTTTTGCCGGCGGGTACGGTTGGATCGTGCCGCACACGGATGTTTCCCTCTTCTTACAGCCACGCGCGCCGCTTCCCGAGACCGACCGGCTACTGCTCGCCGCCGCCGTCACCCGGGTCTGCGCCGTTGATCTGGCGGCGGTCACCATCGAGCAGCGCTGCGAACGCTGCGGTGGTGCGCATGGGCGGCCCCGCGTGCTCGCGCCGTCTGGCATTTTTGTGAGTCTGAGCCGGGCAGACTCCGCCGTGGTCGTCGCCGTGTCGCTGGCCGGGCCGATTGGGGTCGACATTGAGAGCTTGGCGGCGGTTGACCGAGCTGGGTTCGACGACGTCGCGTTCAACGCGTTCGAGCGCTCTCAGTTGGCCGGGCTGCCGGCCGGCGAGCAGGGCCGGGCGCGGGCCGTGCTCTGGACCACGAAGGAAGCGCTTCTCAAGCTCTCCGGCGAGGGGCTGACCGTGGACCCGCGGGAGCTGACGGTGGGGCTGGTCCCGGGTGGGGCATCCGCTCTGCAGAGCTGGCCGACCGCCACGCTCGATCTGGCTCAGGTGCACGTCGCTGGTTTCGACGTCGGGCTCGGGCTGGTCGGCACCCTGGCCGTGCTCGGTCCGTCAGCCCCAAGCGTGTCGGTGCTTTAGAGGCTCGGCAGGGCGCTCAGCTGCACCCAGCGGGCCACGAACCCGCCGATCGCCCGGCTGCCGGTGTGTTCGGAGAAGAACTCCACGAAGTCCTCGGTCGAGACGGACCCGTGCCGCCTGGCAGCGGTGTAGGCGCGCAGGGCAGCGAAGAAGGCCTCGTCGCCGAGCGATTTGCGAATCGCGTGCAGGGCGAGCGCGCCGCGTTTGTACACGCGGTCGTCAAACATGGCGTGCGGGCCGGGATCACCGACGACGATGTCGTGCGGCAGGGCCGCCACCCTGCCACGGTGCAGCACGGCAAGGGCGTCAGCGGTACGACCGCCGCGCTGTTCCTCCCACAGCCATTCGGCGTAGCAGGCGAAGCCCTCCTGTAGCCAGATGTCCTGCCAGCGCGCCACGGTGAGGCTGTTGCCGTACCATTGGTGCGCCAGCTCATGGGCGATCAGCCGGTCTTCGCCGTGGTTGCCGTCGACGTGGTTGCTGCCGAACACGGCCAGGCCATGCGCCTCGAGCGGAATCTCCAGCTCGTCCTCGGTGACGACGACCGTGTACGACGCGAACGGGTACGGTCCGAACCGGTCGGCGAAGAACGCGATCATCTCGGTGAGGCGAGCGAAGTCGATGCCGACCCGCGTCGCCAGCTGGGCCGGAAAGAACAGACTGTGCGCGACCGGGGCTGCGGCGAGGTCGCGGCGGCGGTAGCGGCCGATCAGCACCGTGGCGAGGTAGGTCGCCATCGGCTCGCGCACGTCGAAGGTCCAGCTAGTGCGACCCGACCGGCTGGACCTGGCCGACAACACCCCGTTCGACACCACTGTGTAACCGGATTCGCAGGCGATCTCGATGCGATAGGTTGCCTTGTTGCTCGGGTGGTCGTTGCAGGGAAACCAGGACGCTGCCCCGCACGGCTGCCCGGAGACGAGCACACCGTCGTCGAGTTCTTCCCAGCCGACATCGCCCCAGGCACTGCGCACCGGATGCGGCGCCCCGCGATAGCGCACCGTCACCTCGAACACGGCCCCGGCCTCGATGGTCGTGGCGAGCGAGATGACGAGTTTGCGGGCAGAATGCGTGACCTTGGTCGGCCGCTCGCCGTTGACCGTGACCTTTTCCATGCTCAGCCCGGCGAAGTCAAGGCTGAATCGGTCAAGGGGTATGAGGGCGCGCGCGGTGATGACGGCGGTCGCGTTCAGCCGGTTGGTGGCCACTCGGTAGGACAAGTTCAGGTCGTAGTGTTCGGCAACGTAACCGCCGTTGCCTCCGGTGGGAATATAGGGGTCGCCAGCGCTGGCCGAGCCGTAGGTCGTCTGTACAGTGGCCATCGGTCCACTATTCCACGTTCACCGTTGCCACGGCGGCTGGTGCCACGGCGTGATCGGGTTTCCCGACCAGAGCGACCCGGTGGGCACCCGTTCACCGCGCATCACGAGCGAGCCCGGCCCCACTGTCGCGCCGGCCTCGATCGAAGCGGCCGGCAGGATCACGCCGTTCGGGCCGAGCGTCGATCCCTCGGCGAGTTCCACCGCGTCAAGCTGCATGATGCGATCGTGAAACAGATGCGTCTGCACAACACAGCCGCGGTTGACGGTGCTGCCATCGCCCAGCCGCACCAGGTCTGCTTCGGGCAGCCAGTAGGTCTCGCACCAGACGCCGCGCCCCACGGAGGCTCCTAGCGTGCGCAGCCACACGGCGAGGGCCGGCGTGCCCGAGGCTTTCTCGGCAAACCAGGGGCGGGCTACCATCTCGACGAAACTGTCCGACACCTCGTTGCGCCAGATGAATGACGACCAGAGCGGATGCTCCGACGCGTCGATCCGCCCGACCAGCGTCCACTTGACCACCGTCGTAACGCCGGCGGCTACCGCGCCGGCAGCGAGCATGACCACGCCCGACAGGCCGATAGCCGCGCCAAGGCCGAACTGCAGCCAGAGCAGGTCGAGCAGGGCGAGCACCAGCAGGGCGATCCAGGCGGTGGTGAAGCCGGCCACGATGCGCAGCAACTCCCACAGCGATCGGGCTACTTTCAGGCGCCCGGGAGGGTGGAAGGTGCGGGAGTCATCGGCATCCGTTTGCCTGCGACGCAGTCGCGACGGCGGGTTGCCGAGCCAGCTCGAGCCGCGCTTGGCCTTGCGCGGCGTCGACGACAGCACAGCGACCAGTCCGTTGCGCGGCACGGTGCGGCCGGGGCCGGCCATTCCGCTGTTGCCGAGAAAGGCCTTGCGGCCGATCTTGGCCGGGCCGATGTGCATCCAGCCGCCGCCGAGTTCGTAACAAGCCACCATGGTGTCGTCGGCGAGAAAGGCGGCGGGCGCGATGGTCGTGAGCGAGGGCAGCAGCAGCACGGTCGAGGCCTCGACGTCGGCTCCTACTTTGGCGCCGAGCAGGCGCAGCCAGGTGGGGGTGAGCAGGCTCGCGTAGACCGGGAACAGCACGGTGCGGGCGCCGTCGAGAATGCGTTCGGTCATCCAGACCTGCCAGCCGATGCGGCTGCGCACCGGGTAGTAGCCCTCGCGCAGGCCCAGGCCGAGGGCGCGCACAAAGCCGAGCACGAGCAGCGCGTAGGCGAGACCGCCGGCGATCACGGCGGCCGGCATGATGAGCGCGGCGCGCAGCACCGCCAGGCCGAGGCTGTCGGCGTGGCCGACGACGGCTCCGACGATGACCGCGCCGAGCACGAGGGCGATTGTGGGGATGGCGGTCATCGCGACCGACCCGGCCGCGAAGGCGCCGAGCCAGCGACTGGCCCGGGGCGGTCGTTCGGCCGGCCACGGGCGGCGGGCTGAGCCCACCCTGCGTGCCGGGGATCCGGCCCATCGCTCCCCCGCCGGCACCCGCGTTGAGACGGCGGCGCCGGGTTCGATCTCGGCGCCGTTGCCCACGTGGGCGCCGCCGAGCAGGGTGCTGCGCGAGCCGATACGGGCGTCGGCGCCCACGTGCAGGTGGCCGATGCGCAGCACGTCGCCGTCGATCCAGTGCCCGGCCAGGTCGACCTCGGGTTCGATTGAGGCCTGGGTGCCGATGGTCATCAGCCCGGTCACCGGCGGAAGCGAGTGCAGGTCGACGTCGGGTCCGATCTCGGCGCCGAGGGCTCTGGCGTAGTAGCTGATCCAGGGCGCCCCGGCCAAACTTGCGGCGTCGACGAGCAGCGCGATCTGCTCGGCCAGCCACAGCCGCAGGTGCACCGACCCGCCGCGCGGGTAATTGCCCGGCATCACGTCGTGCAGCAGCAGCCGTGCGGCAATCACGGCGATGAGCATCTTGCCGGGCGGCGTCACAAACAGGGCGAACCCGAGCGCGACCCACCACCACGACAGCGTCGGGGCAAAGCTGGCACCGTTCCGGTTCAGCAGGTTGTTGGCAATGGCCAGGTAAACCAGCCAGCGGGCGCCGCTCAGCACGTGCAGGGGAATACCGAGCACCGTCTGCGCGAACTGGCTGCGGGCAGGGGTCGGCAGCACCCGCCGCACGACGGGGGCTTCGACCGGGGTGCGGGCGTCGAGTTCGTCGGCGAGCGACCCGATGCGCGGGTGGTCGTAGAGGTCGGCGACGGTCGTTTCGGGGTGGCGGGCGCGCACCGCCGACACGAATTGCGCGGCCGAGAGTGAACCGCCGCCCTGGGCGAAGAAATCATCGTCGGGCCCGGTCACCGGTACGCCCAAAACGGATGCCCACGCCTCGGCCAGCCACGCCGCCGTCGGCGACAGCGCCACGACGTCTTCGGCCGAGGCGGGCAGGGGCCAGGGCAGCGCCGCCCGATCGACCTTGCCCGAGGTGCGGGTCGGCAGTGCGTCGACGATCGCCAGCAGCGGTACGAGTGCGGCCGGGAGCTCCTCGCGCAGCCGGTCGATCGCGGCCGGCCGGTCGAAGGGGGTGTTCTTTTCGGTGAGGGCGATGTAGCCCACGAGGATGTGGTTTCCGGCCGGGGTGGTCTGCACGACCGCGGCGCCGCCGGCCACTCCGGCGAGCGCGCCGAGGGCGGCATCCACTTCGCCGAGTTCGATGCGGCGACCGCCGAGTTTCACCTGGTCGTCGGCGCGGCCGGCGAAGACCAGGCCGGCGCTGTCGAAGCGCACGAGGTCGCCGCTGCGGTAGGCGCGGGCCCAGCCGAGTTGCGGGTGCGGCGCATACTTTTCTGAGTCTTTGGCGACGTCGAGGTAGCGGGCCAGTCCGACGCCTCCGATGATGAGTTCGCCGGTCTCGCCTTCGGCTACCCGCTCTCCGCGGGCGTCGACGACGGCGAGGTCCCAGCCGTCGAGTGGCAGGCCGATGCGCATCTCGCCGACGCCGTCGACGAGTGCGCCGCAGGCCACGACGGTGGCCTCGGTCGGGCCGTAGGTGTTCCAGACTTCGCGGCCGCGGGTCGCGATGCGGGCGACCAGTTCGGGCGGGCAGGCTTCGCCGCCGAAGATGAGCAGTCGCACGGCTTCGAGCGACTCTTCCGGCCACAGGGCTGCGAGGGTCGGCACGGTCGAGACGATGGTGATGCCGTGGGCGATCAGCCACGGGCCGAGGTCGGCGCCGCTGCGTACGAGGGAGCGCGGGGCCGGCACCAGGCAGGCGCCGCTGCGCCAGGCCAGCCACATCTCTTCGCAACTCGCGTCAAAGGCCACCGAGAGTCCGGCGAGCACCCGGTCTGCGGTGCCGATCGGTTCATCACGCAAGAACAAGCCGGCCTCGGCATCGACGAAGGCGGCGGCCGAGCGATGGGTGACGGCCACGCCCTTCGGCACGCCGGTGGATCCGGAGGTGAAGATGACCCAGGCATCATCGTCGGGGGTGGGAATGTTCTCGGTCGGAAAGACCAGCGCAGGGTCGTCGTGCGGCGCCACGGCTCGCCCACTCAGGGACTGCAGGTCGAGGCCGTCACGCGGTGTGAAGACGCTGTTCTCGCCGATGATGCCGACCACGTGCGCCTCGCTGAAGACTAGGCGGGCACGTTCCTCGGGGTCGTCGGCGTCGACCGGAACGTAGGCGGCCCCGACGAACAGCGTGGCCAGAATCGACACGTACAGGTCACGGGATCCCGAGGGAATGCGAATGCCCACGGTATCGCCGCGGCGCACTCCGACCAGGCTCAGCGCGTTGGCCTGCGCCTGCACTCGCCGCACCAGGCCGCGGTAGCTGATCGTGCCGGCCGCGTCTTCGAGGGCTAGAGCATTCGGATGCTGCGCTGCGGTTACCGCAAGAATGTCGGCCAGGGTGCGGGCTGGCTTGGCCCGGTGTCCCGCCGCGAGCACCGACTGGGCGCGCCCGCCGGGGACCGCTGGGCTGTGCTGGTGCTCGCTCACACGACTCCTCGTTCAGGTCGTGGCAGTACGGGACGCCGCGAAAGTATCAGTCTAGAACTTGCGGGTAACGGGCGGGTGAACTGTGCGGCACTCTCCGCTCAGCACGGGCATAGTATTTGCGTGAGGAGTCTTCATGAAACGCGTCTTCGCATCCGCTGCCCTGCTGGCATTGCTGTGCGTTGGACTCTGGGCTCGCCAGCCGGAGGTGGCGTTCGCGAAGACCCCGCCGCGACCCGCTCACGTCGTGATCGTTGTGCTCGAGAACCACTCGTACAGCCAGGTCGCCGATGAGCCCTATCTCACGAGCCTGCGGGCCAAGTCGGCGGTGATGACCAATTCGCACGGGGTCACGCATCCGTCCCAGCCGAATTATCTGGCGCTGTGGGCAGGGAAGTCGCTCGCGACCGACAGTTCCTGCCCGCACACCTTCTCGGCAGCGTCGCCCGTGGCGATGCCTGGCTTGAGACCAACATTGGCCCGTACGCAACATGGGCACTGACACACAATTCCCTGCTTATCATCACCTGGGATGAGAACGACGGCTTCGCCGGAAATCAGATTCTTACGTTGTTCGAGGGGCAGCAAGTCGTCGCCGGCCGCTACGACCGGTACGTGAACCACCACTCGGCACTCCACACGATCGAGGCGGCCTTCGGTCTGCCGCCACTCGGCGTCGCCGCCACGCCCATCACGAATATCTGGAAGTAGACGCCGGCGGCACCAGTTCGTCATATTCGGCCGCCTGCTCGGCGTACGCCAGAATCCAGGGCACGGCACTGCGGCGGATTTGTGGATACAGCGGGCAGCGCTCCCACAGGCCCAGAAAGACCTCGAGCAGCAGCCGTTCCGCTTGGGCCTGATTCGTGGTGCGCGTGAGAATCACCGCGTAAATGGGGAGCGCCATGATGTCGTACAGCTGGGCAAACGCCCGGCGGTTGCCCAAGGCTGAGCGCTGCAGCATCTTCTCAACCGCATCGGCATCCATGGCCGACACTCCACCGGCGCTGGGCCCCTCACTCGGCCCGATTGTGCGGGTCAGTTGAACACGTGCTCGCATGGCGAACCCCCAAAGTTCTCTCGTGTGCAATCGGGGTCCTGGACGGCATCTTTACATTAGTTGATGTCTTCTCATTTCGCTACCATTTCGGGCGCGATCCTTCGGATCCTGTTCGCGGCCGTTCGGGGTGTATTCCCGGCCCACTGGTTGCCTTCTCCCGGCTCAACTCCCGTTGGCGGGCGAGGATAATAGATGTTGATCCCGTCGGGGGACGAACGGAGCGCTAAACCATGAAACACGTATCGAACTCCACGTGGGAGCGCCTGAAAGAAGAGTCGGCCGTTCATCTCTACGACGAGCTGCATCACGTTGCGCAGGACACCAGCTCTGGCGCTGCCGACCCGGAGACGTCACCGATCACGGTGCAACGCCCCGTGGATTGATGACCCCGAGTCGGTGCCGGCAGGCCTCTGCCGTCCGTGATCTCCTGCCCGATCTAGGCCTTTGAAACGGATCCCCGAGCCAAGCGCACCGCGGAAACGGCCATCCGTGAAGCCCGTCTCAGCCGCTTGAGCAGACTCGCTCAGACAACCTACCAGGATGACTTCGTGTTGAAGGGCGGCGTGCTGCTGGCTGCGTATCGCCTCCGCCGTCCGACTAGCGACATCGATATGGACGCAGTCAACTTTCAAGTGGATGCCGCCCATTTCACCGTCGGAGCACTCGTCCTGCGCGGGCGCACGAACGAGACGTTCCCGACTACACCAGTTCCCGAGCCATAATGCTTGCTTCGCGGACCAGGCCGGCGTCGCGATCAACCTTCGCCGCCATCGTGGCCGCGTCATAGAGCAGGAAGAGTCGGGACACTACCTTTGTGGTCGCGTCCGTCTCGAGGATGTCCGCAATATGTGCACGGACGGCGGCCCGGTATCGCTCCGCGACCGTGCGGACTGCCGCGCACTCCGGCAGTTCGATCACCGCGTTGGTAAAGGGACAACCATAGTATGCGTGTGAATCCACCGCCCGCGCGAGTGCCTCGAACAGTGCTGCCACCCGCTCCCGCCGCGGAGTGAGCCGGTCGTCACGAGCGCGAGTTGACTCAACCCAGCCTTCCAGCTCCTGTTCCAGATAGGCCACCACGAGCGCTTCCTTGCTAGCGAAGTTGTTGTACAGACTGGCCTTCGCGACGCCGGCATCACGAACAACCAGGTCAATTCCGGTTGCATTGATGCCGCGTTCGTGAAAGAGACGGCTCGCGGAAGTAAGAAGTCGTTGCTTGGCGCTACGCGCGGGGGCACTGGAGCTGGATTCCATGACTTGAGATTACCAGACAGATCGGTATAGTTGTAAGTGGCCAGATCGGTCTACCTAGGAGGTTCATTTCATGTCGCACACCAAGATTGCCGTCGTCATCTACGAGCCGCTGAACTCTGACGGGTCACGCGTGTACCGGGGGCTGAAGACCGCCCTCGAGTTCAAAACAGCCGGTGACGACGTCGTGGTCGTCTTCGATGGGTCGGGCGTCGAATCCCTGGCAGCCATCTCAGCCCCGGCGCACAAGATGAACCCTCTCGCCGTCGCTCTTCAGGACAATATCTTGGGAGCCTGCGGATTTTGCGCAACATCCCACGGTGTCGCCGAGCCAATCACCACCAGCGGATGGGCGCTGCTCACGGACAACAAAGGGGAAGCAAGCATTCGCAATCTAGTCGTCGACGGGTACCAGATCCTCAACTTCTAAGCAACACACCCGCCCGTACGCGCACTCGGGCACACACTGGCACCCACTGGCACCCGGTATGACGGCTGAGAGTTCCCAAGCGTCATACAGACCGAAATAAATGGAAAGAAGAGCACTCATGGACCTGAACATTCTGAATCTCAACAACCGACGCGGAATCATCACCGGCGCCGGGCAGGGCATCGGCCGGGCACTTGCGCTGGAATTCGGGCGACGAGGAGGACATCTCCTTCTTGTCGGGCGCCAGCTCGACACATTGACCGAAACCGCACGTCTTGTTGCCGCCGAAGGCGGAACCACCGACATCCTCGTCGAGGACCTCACTCAGAGCGGCGCTGTTGAACGAATCGCACACGCAGTCGCTTCGTGGAACACCATCGACCTCCTCGTCAATAACGCCGGGAATGTGCGCGCAGGCAGGCTCGAATTGACCAGCGATGCGGACGTTCACTCGATGATCGATCTGAACCTCACCGCCCCGATTCTGTTGACCAAGACCCTGCTGCCCGCGCTTCGACAGAGCGCGACGGGAAACGGGAGCATCCTTTTGAACATTTCCAGCGGAATTGCGCTCGTGGGGATGCCGTTCTATTCGGTCTACGCGGCAACGAAATCGGGTATTTCACAGTTCGGCGAGTCACTCCGCCGCGAGCTGACCGGAACGGGCATACATGTTGCGACCGTGTACCCCGGCGCAACCGACACCGCAATGATGACCTCACAGAGTGCCGGAGCCGAACTCGGTTGGGGACGCCGACCACTCGACGACGTCATCACCGACCTGATAACCGCCCTCGAGGCCGGCGAGCACGAAATCAACACGGCACCGGAAGGTCGACGCGAGATGCAGGAACTCAACATCACCGACCCGATGGCCGTGGATGCCGCCCTTGCGCCAGGCCTCGAGGCCCTGGAACTCGCGGTACGCGACCACCGCAGCATCTAGCACCACAGAACACAGCTGACACCATCTCGCGTGGCCAACGCATCAATGCTCGGCGAAAGACTGTTCGACATGTCACCGGTGAAGCAGTGTTGGTGGACATCGATGGACGAAGCATCAGCACGAACGCTCGTGACGCCACCGATCGGCGCGCTAACTCTGACACGATGCGAAGCGCGCGCCGATGGGCCAGCCTTCGGGGCGCGGAATTCGCACCGAGGGTGATGATGGCAAATCAGACCAGGCTCATGAGCGCGTGGCGGATAGAAGCAGCCCCATGGCGAGTGGGGAGGCGCCTTCTGGAATGAACTGCTCACGGGCAAACAGCGCAACCGGCTCGCGTTCGGCGACGGCAACATCTACCTGGCCACGCCGACCCACGGCGACAGTTGGTTCGCGGGAGCCCGAAAATGTGTCGACGACGGTTGAAAAGTGAGCCAAAAGCGACGGTGAAAACTGAGCCACCCGATCACGATAGATGTGTAGGACCCGGGGACTTCCCTGACACTTCGTGGTCAGGACATGCCTGACAGTTTATCCTTCGCGTGGTTTAACTGGGGGCTGCGGGACCTTTCGGGGTCGGCCGCGTTTGTTGCAGTTGCCGTGGTCGGTGCCGACGGGGCCGAGGTCGACGATCTCACGGAGTAGTCGTCCGTCTTCGACGAGGTGCACGATGACGAAGTCTTTCGCTTCGGTGACACGGACTTTCTGACCCGACAGCGGCATCCCGACGTTGATCCGCCGCCTGCGGTATTTGATCGAACCGCTTGCGGAAACAATCAGCACGCGCGGTCCGGTGTTTCCTCCGCGGCGCACGTCGCTGGGGGTCATCTTCCGCGATGCGTCGTAGACGACTGAGGGCGTCTGTTGGTTGAGGGCGCGGTGTGGTCGTTCGTGGTTGTAGTACCAGCGGAATCGGTCACACAGTTCTTGCAATTCCTCGATCGTGCCAGCGGGGCCGTTGTCGGCATAGAACTCTTTGAAGGTGCGGTGGTAGCGCTCAAGCTTCCCGCAGGTCTGCGGGTGTCGGGGTCGGGAGTTGAGTTGGTGAATGTTCAGCGCGGCCAGGCGTTCCTGGAAGAAGACGGGCTTTTGTCCTTGCGGGATTTGAATTGCAGGCCGTTGTCACTGACATTGGAAACGCGAGCCACTTCACCGTTCCTCATTTACCGACATCCCAGCCGCGAGAATCAGGAGAATTGCAGGCTCCGATTGACCACGTGCAACTGACGTCGACGACAACTGATCATTCGTTACCGATACGAAAAAGACCGCTTGTGAACCGGCTAGTTGATCAATCCCCGGCTTCGTGCGACATCGCTAGATGCAGCCCCGCGATGCGGGCGGCGGTCCGAGCATCCGCTTCAGTCAGGCGGGTCGCCGGCACGCGGTCGAGGACCTTCTGCATAGCTAGCGACACGAAGAGCGTGGGCGACGACGTCACCGTGCACCTGACCGCCCGGCTCTCGTGAACGTTAACTACACCGAGCATCCCCTTCGAAACAGGAGAACTTGATGAAAGACACGATCATCGGCACCCATCCGCGAGCGCCCATCCTGGACGCGCCGACCAGATGCGAATGGCTCACGCGGGGCGGTTCTGTTTCCCGTCGAGCCACAGCGTGTCGGATGGGTCGCTGTGCGCGGCACCGGTGCCCACATGCTTGGTGTCGATCTTTTCGCCGTTCTTGATGACGTGCACCAGAGCCATGGCATAACCGCGGCCCAAGTCGAAGTCCGTTCTTAACCAATCGACGATCACCCCAGCTTTCGTCGACGGATCGTCGAAACCCTTCGCCTCGGCCAGCGCGATGAACTGGCGCGGGGTCAGTCCCGTCTTGTCTTCGATGTTGTCGAGGTACGCCTGGAATGACATCTCTACTCCTCTGCCGGTGGTGCTGAGAACTGTAGGTCGGTCGTGCCGCCCACTGGAAAGCTACCTTCGCCACGCTCTCGGGGCTGTCGCTAATCCAGACCGGGTCAGGATTTCGCACACCTAGGCCTGCTCTGCCAACCGTTTGATCGTGACGATGGCCTCCGCCCACATGCCGCGCATGTCGTCGGCCCACTCGTCGGGCACCTCGAGCTCAACGACGAGAGTCGTCACCCCGTCGGTCTCGCTGAACGAGTAGCTCTCGTGCAGCCCGACGGCGGGCCCCGCGCGGTTCTCGACGTCGTTCTCGATATCGCCGAGATAGCGGATAGACACGAACTCGTGGGGCCGATTCTCGACGATGGTACCGAAGAGACCGCTCGCCGTGCCGTCGGCGTTCGGGCCGAGGAACCGGATCTCGTCACCCTCGTTCCAGCTGCCCTCGTAGGTCGATCCCTCGTGGAAGGCGCCCGTCCATTCGCGATAGGTGTCGAGGTCGAGCATGACGTTCCAGACGTGCTGCGCCGGAGCGCCCACATCGACGCTGAATCGAAGACTCTCCATGGTCCTTGTATAACCGAGACACCCTGGCGGCGCAAGATCGCCTACAGGGCCGGTTGGTCGACGGGCTCCGCAACTCGGCGGTGTGGAACGGCGGAGGACAACACTCGTGCCCGGCGCCTGTGTGATTCGACCGCCGCTTCGACGAAATGGGTTACATGCGATCTGACGCCAGGGTCGCTTTGACCGCCTGATAGCCCAACCCTATTCGAGCAATCTTGGGCTGGCGCTAGTGTCGATTCTTGTCTGGAAGAATTGAGAGATGACCGTGACTCTTCAGCGAATTCTCACGAGCGAGTTCCCGTCGTGGTTGGACCGCAGCTGCACCGAATTCGTCGGTGATTTGGTTACCCAGGGTCGATCGCACGAAGAAGCTCAACGCGTAGCGGCGGAGAGCATGAATCGTTCGTTCCCGGATGGTGCTCCGAGCCCTGGCAATGAGGTCTTTCATGTCATGAACGAGGCCGGTGCGACCGTGGGATACCTGTGGATCGGACAGGATGTCAGCGCCGATCCAGGGGCGTGGTGGGTCTGGGACGTTGTCATCAACCCTGACCAGCGTGGTCATGGTTTCGGGAGAGCGGCAATGCTCATCGGCGAGGAATACGCACGCTCACATGGTGCGCATTCTCTCGGCCTGAGCGTCTTCGGATTCAACACCGGCGCCAGGGGGCTCTACGACTCGCTGGGGTACGAAACAACTTCGGTGAAGATGCTCAAGAACCTCATCTGAGCCTTCCGAAAGAGGCAGGAAGGCCGCATGACTCCAACTGCCACTTTCCTACTAGTCACCGTCGGCAAGATGGCCATACACTTCGCCACTGCCGGTTGGCGCCCCCAAGGCCTGGGATGGACGCCACGTAGACCAAACGGCTTATGCGGTAGACCTCCGGCCGATCGACGCTTGGAATCGGATCAGATATCCGTCCGGGTCCTGCACAAGAAACTGAGCCACACCGGCCTCGGACCCGCCTGTTCGGTACCATTTTGTCTCCGGTTCCATGAAGAGCGGCCAGCGAGCAGCACGGAGAGCATGTTCTAGCGGTTGGATCGACGCGACAGTGATCTGGAAATTGATGCCGCGACCGAATGGTTGCTCCAGCGCCGCCGGTATCCAGTTTCGTCCTGCGCCCCGTTGCTCGAGCATGATGTGCGCCCTGCCTCTGGTGATATAGGCAAACCCGTCGTCTGGGCGATCGTAGAAGACCTCAAATCCACAGAGACCGCACCAGAAATCTAAACTTTTGTCCAGTGAGGTGACCAGGAGCTCCGGGACGAGGTCTGGACCCGGCGTGGTTTCCGCGCTTGTCATGGGTTCATCGCAGTTCTTTTCGGAACCAGTGGTTTGCATACGGGTCCGCGTTGTGCGCTTCGCCCTCAATGAAGCCAAGCGACACATAGAGACTTCGAGCCTCAACGAGGTCGGTTCGCGTGTCTAACCGCAACGCGATAACCCCCAAGCCGCGGGATTCGCGTTCCAGAGTTTCCATGAGACGCCGCCCCACGCCGTTACCACGGGCAGTCGGCTCGACGAAGACTCGGGTCACCTCACCGATCGCTCCGGGGTGAACCCTCATTCCTGCGCAGCCGAGCACGGTGCGCCCCTGGCGGGCGAGCAGAAGGAGCCCGGTTGGAGCGATGAGGTCATCACTGGGGTACCCTGCCTGAGCGTCCAAGACCTCCTGCCGAGACGCGGGACGCCCGTGGAAGCGACCCACAATGTCCTCGTAGTATCGAAGGGACACACCCTCGGCTTCAGCGGCCGTGGGCAGTGCCGTAGAGATGAGGACCGGCAACGCACGCAACATGCCTTCCACCCTAGTTCCCGAGCCACTACGTGACTGTCTCGCACCCCGTTCACGAATGCTGACCGTAACCCGAACCCTTCTGGGTCAGGATGCGCCCACTACCTCGACCTTGAAGCCGGCTTCGTTTTCGAGGTATGCGGCGTAGTGGTCGGGGCCTCCAGCGTGGGGATAGCGATCCGCGTCGAGAGAACTCCAACCGTGGCCTATCGCTTCGCCAACAATGCGGTCGACGTCGGCCGCGGATCCTCCATGACGCGCGACGTGGTTGATTCCGGGGAGTCTCCGGTCATGCGCGTCGCCAGAGAGGGCCGGCGGTCGTGTGATCACAAGGTAGGCGTCACCACACGTCCAGGACATCCCGCCGTTCCACTCCTGATCGACCGACCATCCGAGCCTCACGAGGAGCCAGCTCCAGTGCCTTCGCGCGCTGTCGAGGTCAGCCACCCAAATCTCAATGTGGTGAACCCCAAATGCCATGTGGCCATCGGTCCATGGCGGAGCCGGTCGTGCCTCAAGGGGAACCCTCTAAGGGACGTGCGCGGCAGCCTTGCCGTCAATCCACCGATCGGGATCGGGATCGGGTTTTAGGTAGGCTGCGCGGATGCACGTAAGCCGCACGCATGCGCAGATTTTGACCGCGCCTGTTGAATTACCTCGCCATGCCGCAGAGTCGAGCGGTGTGATCGGAATTTTGGCGTCCATCGGTGGTCTGTTCAGCATTAATCCCATCGCGATGCATGATGGGGGAATGCTTGACGTGTTGTGCACCGCCTCCGAGCAGGCAGAATACGGCGAAGTGCTCGTTGTAGGGGATCGGCTGGAGCGACTCGCGGTCACGATCACCCCGAATTTCTACGGCACCGAGTTGGACGAAATCGAATTGGTCTTCGATCGCTTCGCCCAGGTCGCGAGCGGTGGGCGCAAAACTGCGACGATCTCGGGGGTCATCGTCTCCATCGACGCGGCTTATGTCAGCTTGACCCGAAAATCGCTGGGCTGGGCGCCGGCCGTGGAAACAGCGACTCTGGAACGGTTGGAGACGACCGCCGCCACTCGTCGGCCGGAGCGCCGGATTGTGTGGGGGGGGCGGCATCCGCGCCGGATGAGCACGGTCACGCGAATCGAACGGGATACCCGGTATTCGATGAGGGCGACGAGAGCTTCACTGGTTGGGTCATCACCCTCGCCGACGAACACGTTCGTCTCGCGGACGCTGTTTGACGGGCGATAAGGACGGACGCGCATCCTCCACCGGACAACTTCACCAAACCCTGGGTTTTACTGACCGTGCGAAGTGGGTTAGAAGATGCCAGCCGCTGGATTTTAGCATTGTTGCTTTCGCATTGTTGACGGAACGTCGGATCTCGTCCTAGTGTGCGGCGAGGGTCGCCGCGTCGTCCTTCCTCACCGTCTTTACCTTTGTAATAGTTGATCGCGCATCGAATCGCTTAACCCGTGTCCACGAACCGGGGCAAGGCCAGACACCGGTTTTCCAATCGCGCCACTACTTCTTGGATTCGAGTTTCCGGCTCTGGCCGCCTGATTCAGGTCGCAATCTTCACCGGATCCGCAACCTGTCACAGCCCCGTGTTCGCTAGACGTGTGGCCCTGCTCGCTCGTACGTTGGAGGAGGATCGTTCAACCTGCCAAAGGACTGACATTCGGCTCTGACGCGGCATCCGCTAAGAGTTCAGGGCCACACTCAACAGCATGACGAGCATGACCCGGGCCGCGCTGGTAAGCGGAGCATTCGTAGAACTAGCCGACGCACTGGTCGGCGAATATGACGTGCTCGATCTCTTGCACACCCTGGTCGACCAATGCGTGGTGTTACTTGACGCCACCGCAGCTGGCATCCTCCTGACGGACCACAACGGCAACCTGCAGGTTGTCGCCTCCACGAGTGAAGAAAGCCGGATCGTTGAAGTTTTGCAACGTGAAGCCGGAGCAGGTCCCTGCATAGATGCGTTCCGGACCGGGAAGGTCGTCACGCTCAGCGATATCGCCACCAGCGGGGATCTCTACCCCAGTTTTCAGGCCGAGGCACTGTCCCAGGGATTCCAGTCCGTTCATGCCCTTCCGATGCGCTTTCGTCCGCACACCATCGGGGCGCTGAATCTGTTTCGAACGGAGAAAGGCGTGTTGAGTGATGAAGACGCGACAATCGGCCAGGCCCTAGCCGACGTCGCTACAATCAGCATCCTCCATGAACGCACGGCTCGAGAGAACGCAACGACAAACGAACAGCTACAGCGTGCCCTCAACAGCCGAGTATTCATCGAGCAGGCCAAGGGAGTCATCGCTCAACGCAACGGTATCAACATGGATGAAGCTTTCCAGCGGCTGCGCGAGCACGCCCGCTCGCATCAAGAGCCGATGCACACAAGCGCCGCAAACGTGATCAGCAGTCGCATCATGATTTAGGCGCGGTGTCCCCATTCGCGATCCGCGTGCGCCGTGCGTTCGTGCAGGTCCTCGCTATAAACCTGACATGGGTTAGTTCTCCCGACCCTGTGGAGCCAAAAAACCCTACAGCCCAGTGTTTACAAGGGATGCAGGGCCGTATAGCGTCGTGCCCCTGGAGGGATTCGAACCCCCGGCCATTTCCTTAGGACGGAATTGCTCTTCCACTGAGCTACAGAGGCGGTTCGGCAAGTTTAGCCGGTCGCGCCGGTCCGCCCGCTCGATGGCGGGTCCGCTTCACCCGAACGCCTGTGGCCTTGGGCCAGCTAACTGGCCATGTGCACAATCTGAATGAGGTTGCCACACGTGTCGTCGAGAACCGCCGTGGTCACCGGCCCCATGACCGTGGGGTCCTGGGTGAAGCGCACCCCGAGGCCGCGCAGCCGCTCATACTCCGCCGGAACGTCATCGACAGCGAACTGGGTGAACGGGATGCCGTCGGCGACCAGGGCATCCGTGAACGGCTTCGCTGCCGGGTGGCGGCTCGGTTCCAGCAACAGTTCGGTACCCTCAGGGTTCTCCGGGGATACCACCGTCAGCCAGCGGTCCTCACCCAGCGGAACGTCGTTCTTTTTAACGAAGCCCAGCACCTCGGTGTAGAACCGCAGCGCCTTCACCTGGTCGTCGACGAACACGCTCGTAATGTTGATTCGCATGACCAAAAGCCTACGCGGCGGGCGCCAGGTAGGCATCCCATTCCTGCTCGGGCCTCTCGACGCCGCGTACGATCCAGGTCGTGCCCTGCGGCATCCGTGGGGTGAAGCGCAGCTCCCAGCCCATCTCGGCCGGGGTGTGGTCGCTCTTGAGGTTGTTGCAGCGCAGACAGCAGGCCGCGAGGTTGTCCCAGGTGTCGCGGCCACCGCGCGACCGCGGCAGCACGTGGTCGATTGTGGCCGCCGACTTGCCGCAATAGCAGCAACGATGCTCGTCGCGGCGCAACACCCCGCGGCGGCTCACCGGCACCAGGCGCGACATGGGGATGCGCACGTAGCGGGTGAGCAAAATGACGCTCGGACGATCCCACGAGCCCGAGGCCGCGAAAACGGGGTGGTTCTGATCCGACTGTACGATCGTGGCCTTCTGATTCATCACCAGAATGAGCGCTCGTTTGAACGAGACGACGGCGAGGGGCTCATAGCCCGCATTGAGTACCAGTGTGCGCATGCGCTCCCTTTCGAAGGAGGCTGGACGGCTTCCAGCCATTCGAACTACATCCAATGCGGAAAGAACAGGAGCGTGGCAAAGCGAAAAAGAGTACAAAAAAAGGCGCCGTCACAATGACAACGCCTTCTGGCTGCTCACACAGCTCTTCTCGCTCTGACAACTACGCCGAAAGCACTCGCGACCGCGCACATCCATGGTGTGGATAGTGCGTCGCTCATGCATTGGCTCTCCTCACGGCCCTACAAACTACATCAGGGCACTAGGTTAACCCACAAATGGCGCAACAGGTGAACCTGTATGCGCCATTTGTGTGAGCTGTTACCTAGTGTTCACGGGAGGAGGCGAACTAGATGCCGATCCGCACGATGTAATAATCGCTGGTCCAGATGGGCTGGATCCGCACGGACTGGCCTGTGTACGGCGCGTGCAGAATATTTCCGTTGCCCGCATAGAAGCCGTCGTGACCGTTCATGATCACGAGGTCGCCGGGCACGGCATCCTCGATCGAGATCTTCGTTCCGGCAGCTCCCTGGCCCACCGAAGAGTGCGGCAGGCTGATGCCGAACTGCGCGTAGACGTACATGATGAAGCCGGAGCAATCGAAGCCGGCCGGGGTGGCGCCACCGTAAACATAGGGTGTGCCCTGATACTGCGAGGCCACATTGAAAACGGATGCGAGATCAAAATTCGGGTAGGTCGGGTTGGCCAGGAAGTCGGCAACACTCGGGCCCGAATAGCTTGCGGCGTAGGAAGTCATCTGAGCGGCAACCTCGACACGGCGGGTTTCCGCGGCGGCGGCAGCAACGGCCGCAGCAAGTTCTTCGGGAGTGGTCGCGGTGAAACCCTCGCGAGCCACGCTCACGGTTGCGGCCTGCGCATCGACTTCAACAGCCTGCGCCTGAGCCTTGGACATCTCCGTGGACTCGGTGGCCTTGAAGGAGGCGTCCTTCGAACCGGGAGCGAAGGCATATGCCGGGAGAGCCATCGTGGCAACGAGGCCGGTGGCGAGAGTCATGACGACAATGTTGGCGAAACCGCCACGGCGCTTCTTCGGGGTCGCGCGCGGTAGTGCTCGGTGGGAGCGTGCCGACGATTCCACTTTTTCTAGGGAATCGGACGTTCGGCTCGGCCCGCGTTTAGACCTTCTGGTTCCTAATGCAGCCAAAGTTTTAACCTCCGGCGCCTCGACAACACTAGGTCGTTGTCCCGTCCACTTCGCTAATCGCGGGTGTGTTCCGAATCAAGAGACGGGGCGAGAAGGCGTCTTGACTAGAGTCCTTCGACCTTTTATGGTCTGTGGGACATCCCCGAGGCTACAAGAACTGCGCCCATTTGTCACCCTGAAGTAACACTTTTCTAACGGATTGGTAACGGACCGGCCAGCAGGTCGAGACGACTGGCTCGATTCGCTGCGCTTCGAACCCCGCGCGATGTCAGTGAGGGACCGGGCTGTAGCCGGTCGGCGTGGTCACGAAAATGTGTCCGGCTACCTCGTTGGGCAGCTCTAATCCGGCACCAAAACCCTCGACCTGTACTAAAACGTACGATCCGGCGGCCGAGAACGCCCCGGTCGCACCGGGCATCACGCCGCTCTGCTTGAGCTGCAGCAGCAGCTCCGGGTCGAACTGCACGGGTTCACCGAGCCGACGGATGACCGCGGTCACCGGCGCGGGCGAACTCGCCACCACCGACAGCACGTTGGTCACCCCGGCCATGAAGGCAACGGCCGCAGACTCACCGAACTCGTCGAGGCCCGGAATCGGGTTTCCGTAGGGCGATTCGGTTGGGTGACCGAGCAACTCCAAAATCTTGCGTTCGACCTGTTCGCTCATTACATGTTCCCAGCGGCAGGCCTCGTCGTGCACGAACTCCCACTCGAGTCCAATCACGTCGCTGAGCAGGCGTTCGGCCAGGCGATGTTTGCGCATCACGTGCACGGCCTTGCTGCGGCCGGCCGGGGTGAGTTCCAGGTGTCGATCGCCGGACACGATGACGAGGCCGTCTCGTTCCATGCGCGCGACGGTCTGCGAGACCGTGGGGCCCGAGTGCCCGAGGCGTTCGGAGATGCGCGCCCGCAACGGCACGATCTGCTCTTCCTCCAGGTCGAGGATCGTGCGGAGATACATTTCGGTGGTGTCGATCAGATCGCTCATCCGCAGCCCTTCGTTCAGCTCGTGCGCGCACCCCTCATCCGGTGACGGACAGGCGCCTCGTTGGCGGCCTCGGCGATGGCCCGCACAGCGTCACAAGCCTACCCGCCGCGTGGCAGGCAACTAGAATCGCCACATGGCCGACCTACTGATACCCACCGATCTGCTCCCCCTCGACGGACGATTCGGCTGCGGCCCCTCGAAAATTCGACGCGAACAGCTCGACCACCTGCTCGGATTCGGTACCGGAGTGCTTGGCACCTCGCACCGCCAGGCACCCGTGAAAGACCTCGTCGGCCGCGTGCGCGCTGGCCTAGCCGAACTCTTCAGCATTCCGGACGGCTATGAAGTCGTGCTCGGCAATGGCGGCTCGACCGCGTTCTGGGATGCCGCCGCCTTCTCCCTCATTGAAACCCGCGCGCAGAACCTGGTCTTCGGCGAGTTCGGCGGCAAGTTCGCCAAGGCTGCCGCTGCCCCCTGGCTCGAAGCCCCCGATGTGATCAAAGCCGACACCGGTTCGCGCAGCGACTTCGTGGTGCGCGACGGCATCGACGTCTACGCGTGGCCCCAGAACGAAACCTCGACCGGCGTCATGGCCCCGGTCACCCGGGTCGACGGCGATGCCGGCGCACTCACAGTCATCGACGCCACCAGCGCCGCCGCCGGCATCGACTTCGATGCCAGCCAAGCGGATGTCTACTACTTCGCCCCGCAGAAAAACCTCGCCTCCGACGGTGGCCTGTGGATCGCGCTATTCTCCCCCGCTGCGCTTGAGCGCGTTGAACGCGTTGCCGCGAGCGGCCGGTACATTCCGGAGTTCCTCAGCCTCAAGAACGCCATCGACAATTCGCGCCTGAACCAGACGCTGAACACGCCGGCCCTCAGCACCCTGTTGCTGATGGAAAACCAGATCGACTGGATCAACCAGAGCGGCGGACTGGCGTGGGCGTCCGCGCGAACGCAGGCATCGTCATCCGTTCTGTATGACTGGGCAGCCGGCGTCGACTACGCGACCCCGTTCGTGGCCGACCCCACGCACCGCTCGCAGGTCGTCGTCACGATCGACATCGACGACGCCATCGACGCCTCGGCCATCAGTAAGACGCTGCGCGCCAACGGCATCGTCGA
This sequence comes from Cryobacterium sp. PH31-L1, assembly GCF_030063145.1. Taxonomy (GTDB): domain Bacteria; phylum Actinomycetota; class Actinomycetes; order Actinomycetales; family Microbacteriaceae; genus Cryobacterium. The sequence goes on along the minus strand of NZ_JASISM010000002.1, from coordinate 364,186 downwards.
CACCGAGCCGTACCGCAAGCTCGGCCGCAACCAGCTGCGCATCGCGACCTTCACGGCGATCGACCCTGAGGACGTCAAGAAGCTCGTCGCGTCCATCGAGCACGTCGTCGGACACCTCGGAAACTAGCGAAGTAAGGATCGGGTCATGCGTCTCTGGTTGAAAGACAGCGAGCGTCGGCCCGATCCGCTGCCCGCAAGAACGGATGCCCGCAAAGCCCTGTTCGCGGGCACCATCGTCTGGCTGGTGGCTCTCGGCACCGCCCTCGTCGTTGAGGTCACGGCGCCGAGAGCGACAGGCTCAGGCGCGGCGAGCGCGCCGGGAGCGGGTTGGTGGCTGTGGTGCACTGTGATCGGCGTCGGCCTCGGCCTCGTCGGGCTCGCCTGGGTGCAGTTCCGCCGCCGCTAACGCCTCGTCGAAGTCGATGCCGTCGAGCGCGTCGAGCGAGTCATCCGCGTCGTCGTCCACCGACTCTGCGTCGTCGTCCGCGTCGTCGTCTGAATCGTCATCCGACTCGTTGTCGTCGTCATCGTCTGACTCGTCGTCGTCGGTGTCGTCAGCATCCGCTTCACTGTCGTCGTCACCTTCGTCGTCGACGAGGCGATCCGACCACGGCACCCACTCGGGTGCGAGCAGCGAGTCATCGCCGGGCGTGAGCTCGGTTTCGAGCACCTTCGGCTCGGAGCTCTCGTCGACCCGTGCGAGGCTGACGGTCCAGCGCCAGCCCGGGTAGCCCGTCATCAGGCAGTCGAACAGCAGCGACACCACCAGGTCGCCCTCGTCGATGTGGCCGATGACCTCGCCGATGGTGTCGTCGGTCGTGATCTCCAGCAACGCGGTTCGGGCCAGCTCGACGGCCGCAAGCAGGGTGGCGTCGGTCGGCTGCGTGGGTTCCGCTGCGGTGGGCAGAGCGTCCGTCAGCTCAGGCATCCAATTCCTCGGCAACCTTGCGAAGCATCGCCGCGATCTTCTTGCTGTGGCTCGACTCGGGGTAGCGTCCGCGCTTGAGGTTGGTACCGATACCGTCGAGCAGCTTCACGAGGTCTTCCACAATGATGGCCATATCGTCGGCCGGCTTGCGGTTGAACTTGCTCAGGCTCGGCGGTGCCTCGATCACGCGTACCGAGAGCGCCTGGGCGCCGCGTTTACCGTCGGCGATGCCGAATTCGAGCTTCGCGCCGGCCTTGACGGTTACGCCGGAGGGCAGGGCGGAAGCGTGGAGAAAGACTTCTTGACCGTCATCGGATGTGATGAAGCCAAAGCCTTTCTCCTCGTCGTAAAACTTGACCTTGCCGGTGGGCATCTGAACCTCACTGAGTTTTGGGCGCACAGAAGTGCGCGGGATGTGAACCCAGCATATTCGGTTGGAGCACCGGCGTGCCCGTATCCTTAGGCTGTGACCAATCAAACTCCACATCCCGTCAGCCGGCTTGAGCGCGTTCTTGCCTACATGGTGGCGAGCGTGGTGGGGCTGTCGATTCTGGCCTTCGTCGCCGTGATCATCGCAACGGCGATGGGCGTCGGCGCCAATGACGGATTCAGCCGCGGTATTTGGCCGCCGATCTTCATTCTGCCGCTCTATGGCCTGCCCGTCGGGTTCGTGCTCATCATCGCGCTCATGATTTCTGTGGGAATTCGCCGCAGTCGCGAAGCTCGACGAGACCGCGAGTAATGCTCGGCCTCGCATCGAGACTTCGGGCCATGCCCGATGCCGAGCTGCGGCGCGTTATCGGGGTGCGCGGCATTTCTGCCAGCGGTATCCATGACTTCTTCGATCTGGCCGAGGCTCTGCTCGACCCGGGCAATGTGCAACTGGCCTTGAGCCACCTCGACCGTTCGACGCTCGCCGTTCTGGCGGTAGCTGGGCAACTCACGAGCAACAATGCCGTTCCCACTCTCCAGGCGGTGACGAACCGGTTGCGCGAATTTGGGTCGACCGAGGTCACGCTGACCGATGTAATCAGCCGGGTCGACACCCTGCACGCCCAGCTCCTCGCCGATCACGTCGACGGATGCTGCATTCCTTACGACGCCGTGTCGGCTCACCTGGCACGCTGGCCGGCCCAGGGCCTGCCGGGTGCCGGCGACCTTGCCGTCGCACTGCCCCCGGCATCCCTCACCGCTGTCCCCGACACCGAGGTCGCGTTCATCGACCAGCTGGCCGCCGAACGCGCCTTTGCGGTCGTGTCATCGATCGCCGAGCTGGTCAACGAGCTCAGCCGCGAGCCGGCCCGGCAGCTCAGCCGGGGTGGGCTCGGCCTGCCCGACACCAAGCGACTGTCCACCGTGATGACGGTCGACGTCGATCTGGTGGCCCCGATCCTGGCCCTGGCATCGCGGGCCGACCTGCTCGCCCGCTCCGACGGTTATTGGATGGAGACCGAGGCCGGCGAAGCATGGCTGCTCGAACGCACGACCGCGCGGTGGTCGGCGTTGGCCGCAGCCTGGCAGGCGGCGCTTCCGCCGATCGTGGCCGATATCCTGCCGCGTCAGGCGGGGCTGCTCTGGGGTGACGGTCTCACCGCCTTCATCGCCTGGCTGTATCCGGCCGGCGGCGAGTGGATGCTCGCCCAGCTCACCGAGTTCGCCCGCGACGCCGAGTTGCTCGGGGTCACCGCCCACGACACCACCAGCACGGCCGGCGCGAGCATACTGCGCGGCGACCTCGAGGCGGCCGTGGACACCATGGCGATCGCGCTGCCGACCGAGGTCGGCGCGGTGTATCTGCAGCACGACCTCTCGATTGTTGCGCCCGGCCCGCTCGCACCGTCCATCGACTCCCGCCTGCGCGGGATGGCCGATGTGGAAAGCCGCGAGCTGGCGTCTAGTTATCGCATCACCGCGGCATCCGTCAATCGCGCGCTGGCCGCGGGCGAGAACGCTGACTCGCTACTGGCTTTTCTCTCGTCGATCTCGCTCACCGGCATTCCGCAGCCGGTCGATTACCTCATCAAAGAGTCGGCTTCGCGGTACGGTCGGGTTCGCGTGGGCAGCCTCACCGGCGCACCGAACGCTCCGGTCGCTCCGGTCGGCGATGAGTCCGTTTTTCTGAGCTACGTCTGTTCAGCGGATGCCGCGCTGCTCGGCACGATCGCCGTCGACCAGACTCTGGCGCCACTCGCTCTCGTGCGCGCCGGCGACAGCGCAAACTTACTCAGCCGCTTCGCCGGTGACGCCGTGTTCTGGGCACTCAGTGACGCGCGCTATCCGGTCGCCGCCGAGGACGACCTCGGTGAGATCGTGCACCTGCGCCGCCACCAGATCGCCCACGTCACGCTGACGCCGACGGTTGATACCGCCCGCAACCTGGTCGAGAAGCTACGACTCGGCGCCGAAAGTGGTATTTCGGTCGCGGATGCCTGGCTCACCCGCCAACTCGACACAGCGATCAAGGCCAAGCAGACCATTCTGGTGAGCATTGCGATGCCCGGCGGCGCTGTGGTGGACTACCTGCTCGAACCGGCCAGCGTCAGCAACGGACGCTTTCGGGCTCGAGACCGCCGTGCCGATATCGAGCGAACCCTGCCGCTCAAGAGCATCCTCAGCATCACACCGGCGCCCTGACCGGCCTGCGCCCCGGCATCGGCTGGACGCGACCGACGACCGACGAGAGTGTGAGCGCAAAGACCAGCCACTGGACAGGACCGCAGACTGACGAGAGTAGGATTGGGCGCTATGTCTGATGGCCCCCTGATTGTCCAAAGTGACCGCACGGTGTTGCTCGAAGTCGCCCACCCTCTTGCCGAGGATGCTCGTCACGACCTCGCCGTTTTCGCCGAGCTGGAACGCGCGCCCGAACACATCCACACCTACCGCATCACGCGGCTCGGCCTGTGGAATGCCCGTGCGGCCGGGCACGATGCGTCGGACATGCTCGCAACGCTCGAGAAGTATTCTAAATTCGCCATACCGCAAACGGTCAGCGTGGACATCACCGAGACCGTCGGGCGCTACGGTCGGCTCGTCATCGAGCGCGACTCAGAGGGCGCCCTCGTGCTGCACAGCAGCGACCAGGCTGTGCTGACCGAAATCGCCGGAGCCAAGCGAATCGCGCCACTGTTGATCGGGCATCCGTCACCGGAGACCTACCTGGTCGAGGCATGGGCACGCGGACAGCTCAAGCAGGAGCTGGTCAAGCTTGGGTGGCCGGCCGAGGACCTCGCCGGGTACACGCCCGGAACCCCGCAGGACATCGATCTGCTGGAAGACGGCTGGGCCCTGCGCGACTATCAGAACAAGGCCGTCGCGAGCTTCTTCGACGGCGGCAGCGGCGTCGTCGTGCTGCCCTGTGGCGCCGGCAAAACCCTCGTCGGCGCCGGAGCCATGGCCACCGCCAAGACCAACACACTCATTCTGGTGACAAACACGGTTTCCGCCCGCCAGTGGCGGGACGAGTTGCTCAAACGCACGACCCTCACCGCGGAGGAGATCGGCGAGTATTCCGGCCAGGTGAAAGAGGTCAAGCCGGTCACCATTGCGACCTATCAGATTCTCACCGCGAAGCGCAAGGGCGAGTACGCGCACCTTGAACTGCTCGACGCGATGGACTGGGGCCTCGTGATCTACGACGAGGTACATCTGCTGCCCGCGCCCGTGTTCAAGCTCACTGCCGAGCTGCAGGCCCGCCGCCGACTCGGCCTCACGGCCACGCTCGTGCGCGAGGACGGCCGGGAGGGCGACGTGTTCAGCCTGATCGGCCCGAAGCGCTTCGACGCCCCGTGGAAAGAGATCGAGGCCCAGGGCTTCATCTCCCCGGCCAACTGTTACGAGGTACGCATCGACCTGCCGCAGTCCGAGCGACTCAGCTACGCGGCAGCGGCCGACGACGAGCGGTACCGCATGGCCGCGACCGCACCGGCCAAGCTCGGCGTTGTGCAGGCGCTGATTGCCAAGCACGAGGGTGAGCGCATCCTCGTGATCGGTCAGTACCTTGACCAGATCGACGAACTCGCCGAGGTCTTGCACGCCCCGCAGCTCACCGGAGCCACGCCGATCGACGAACGCGAGCGGCTGTACCAGGCGTTCCGAGTGGGCGAGGTGAAGGTGCTCGTCGTCTCGAAGGTCGCGAATTTCTCGGTCGACCTCCCCGAAGCGACCGTGGCCATCCAGGTGTCGGGCTCGTTCGGCTCCCGCCAGGAGGAGGCCCAGCGCCTCGGCCGGCTGCTGCGTCCCAAGGAGTCCGGCTTGTCAGCGAACTTCTACACGCTGGTCGCCCGCGACACGGTCGACCAGGATTTCGCGCAGAATCGCCAGCGTTTTCTGGCCGAACAGGGCTACAGCTACACGATCCTCGATGCCCAAAGCCTCGAGGCACCCCTGGCTGTCTGACCCGCGTCCCCCTACTACTTCTTTCCGGGCCCGGGCCCGGAAACTGGGGCCGTTTTCGTTCGATCATGGTCCCAGTTTCGCAAGGTGGGCCGAGCGGATGAGGCCCACCCGCGCGCTCAGCCGGCGCGGCGCACGTAACGCAGAAAGAGCATGTCGCCGGCGCGCAGCACGTGGCGCAGCTCCATGCCGCGGGTCGCAGCGGCCTCCCCGACCGCGATGCGCCCGGCGGAGCCGCCCTCGAGCACCGGCGCCAGGCTCAGGCAGAGCTCGTCGACCAGATCCGCCGCAACCAGATCGCCGAACAGGTGCGGACCGCCCTCGCACAGAATCTGCGGCAGGCCCCGCGCCGCGAGCTCCGCCACCAACCGGCGTGGGTCGATCGCCTCGTCGCCGCAGATGACGACGTCGGCCACTGCGGAGAGCTCGGCGCGGCGGTCGGCCGGTGCGGCAGCATGGGTCAGCACGATCGGCCGGGTCGCCGCATCAACGAAAACGGGATGCCCCGGCTCAAGATCCAGCCGCCCGGACACGATCGCAACGGGGGGCTGGGCGGCGAGGCCCGCCTGCACGCGCCAGGCCGCGTCATCCGCTGGCAGGAGACTGCCGCCGTAGCCCTCGGCGCGCACCGTTCCGGCGCCGACCAGAACAACGTCGGTGAGGAGCCGCAGCGTGTCGAAGACCAGCTTGTCGTCGGCGTTGTTCAGTCCCCCACTGAGGCCGTCAACCGTGGCTGCGCCATCGAGACTCGCGATGAAATTCACGCGCACCCAAGGCACCGAGCGGTCGACCACCCGGTAACGGTCGATCAATTCGGCCCGTGGCGGCAGTTCGGCGCGCACGGAAGGCTCAGAGCTCGGCGGTAGTTGGGCCCGCACCGACGGCTCCGCCCCGGGCGGCAGCTCGGCCCCCATCAGGCGAGGTTGTGACGCTCGTAGGCGGGCTCGCGAAACCCGAGGATGGCCTCGGTCATGCGCACGGCGTCGACGGCGGCCCGCACATTGTGCATGCGCACGATGCGGGCGCCCTGCAGAATGCAGACCGTCATGGCGGCCAGCGACCCCTCGACCCGTTCGCCGCGCTCACGGCCCAGGCTCTCCCCCACGAAATCCTTGTTCGACACGGCCACCAGGGTGGGCAGGCCGAGCCGGGTGATCTCACCGAGCCGACGGGTCAGTTCGAGCGAGTGCCGCGTGGTCTTGTTCAGGTCGTGGCCCGGGTCGATGATGATGCGTTCGGGCGGCACCCCGCGCCCGACCGCACGGTCGACCCTGGCGAGCAGAAACGCGCTCACCTCGGCCACAACATCGTCATAATGCGGCGCCGGGTACGGCATGCGCGGCGCCGCGAGGCTGTGCGTGATCACCAGGGTGGCATCGCTGTTTGCAACGACATCGGCCATCGCGGGGTCATGCACCCCGGTCGTGTCGTTGATCACGTGGGCGCCGGCGGCAATGCTCGCGGCGGCGACGGCGGGGTGAAAAGTGTCGACCGAGATGACCGCCCCGGAGCCGCGCAGGGCTTCGACCACCGGCACCACCCGGTCGATCTCTTGCTCGATTGGCACGGCCGGTCCGGGCGCGAACTTGGCGCCGCCAATGTCGATCCAGTCGGCCCCGTCGGCGATGGCCTGATGCGCGGCCAGGACGGATGCGTCGAGCGCGAACGTTGCGCCCTGGTCATAGAACGAGTCCGGCGTGCGATTGATGATGGCCATCACGGCGACCTCGCGATCGAAGTCGAAGGTGCGGCCACCGATCAGCCGGCGCGGGGCATCCAGTTCAGGCAGCGTCAAGGCCGGGGCCGAGCTGATTCTGGTTCGGGTCATAGGGGTCCTCGGGTTGAAACAGGTCGATTGCTCCTCCCATCATGTCGGTAATTCGTGCTGCACAACGGATCCGCGCCCGCCGATCCCAGCACGCACCGCCCACTCTCAGCAAAGCTCCAGCTAACGCGCAGATACTGGGGGCATGACTGACGGCCCCCGCATCCTTATCGTCGATGACGAACCCAATATCCGCGACCTCCTCACCACCAGCCTCCGTTTCGCCGGCTTCGCCGTGCGCGCCGTTGGCAATGGTGCGCAGGCCATCTCCGCCGTGCTCGAGGAGGAACCCGACCTCATCATTCTCGACGTCATGCTCCCCGACATGAACGGATTCGGGGTCACCAAGCGCCTGCGTTCAGCGGGCTACACCGCACCGATCCTCTTCCTCACGGCCAAAGACGACACCGAGGACAAGATCACCGGCCTCACCGTCGGCGGCGATGATTACGTGACCAAGCCGTTCAGCCTCGACGAGATCGTCGCGCGCATCAAGGCCATTCTGCGCCGCACCATGCACGCCGACGAGGATGCCGTAATCCGCGCCGGCGAGCTCACAATGGATCAGGACACCCACGAGGTTCTCGTTGGCACCGAGGCCATCGAGCTGAGCCCGACCGAGTTCAAGCTGCTGCGCTACCTCATGCTGAACCCCAACCGGGTGCTGTCAAAGGCGCAGATCCTCGACCACGTCTGGGAGTACGACTTCAACGGTGACGCCGGAATCGTGGAGAGCTACATCTCCTACCTGCGCCGCAAGGTTGACGTGCACTCGAGCGAACCGCTGATCCAGACCAAGCGCGGCTTCGGCTACATGCTCAAGGCTGCCAAGGCATGATCCATGGGGCTTAGGCACAGCGAGCCTTCGTAGACTAAAGCCACTTATGCACGAAACCCTGTCCAGGCGGTGGAGCAGCATCTCCCTCCGTTCCAAGATCACCGGTGTCACGGTGCTGATGCTCACGCTCGGCCTGCTCGTTTCGGGCATCGGCACCATGGCCATGCTCAAGCAGTATGTGGTGACCCAGGTCGACACGCAGCTGCAGGTCGACACGCAGACCGCGCTCAGCGGCTACTCATCGAGCGTGTTCTCGCAGGGTGACACCCAGGGCGTGGCCTCGGACTACTTCGTGGCCCTGTATGACCAGGACGGCGCCCTGATCACCCGCACCTGGCAGGAACGCGACCACGCTGAACTGCCGGTGGTCGGTATGCCGCTCGACCTGAAGCGGGTGTCGCAGCTCGACGGGCAGATTCAGACACTGTGGGACGCTGCCCACGACACCGAGTTTCACGCGATCATGGTGCCCGTGGTGATCAGCCCCACCGGCACCTACGGCACCCTCGTCATGGCCGTCTCGCTGCGGCCGACCGAGAACACGATGGCCACCTATCTCACGATCTTTCTGGGCTTCGGCGCCGGAGTCGTGTTGATTGGCGCCATGCTCACCCGGGTGCTCGTCACGACCACCTTCGTGCCGTTGCGTGAAGCCGAACAGACCGCCGCGGCCATCGCCGACGGCGACTTCAGCCAGCGACTCGGCGGCGCCACCCCGAACACCGAGGTCGGTCGCCTCAACCGCTCGCTCAACATCATGCTCAGCCGCATCGACCGCGCCTTCAAAGACCGAGCCCGCACCATCGACCAGATGCGCCGCTTCGTCGGCGATGCGAGCCACGAGTTGCGCACCCCCCTTGTCTCGGTACGCGGCTACGCCGAGCTGTACCGCATGGGCGCACTGCAGACCCCCGAAGACGTGGCCCAGGCGATGGAACGCATCGAAAAAGAGGCGATCCGCATGGGCGGCCTGGTCGAGGACCTGCTCGAACTGGCCCGCCTCGACGAGACCAAGCCGCTCGCGCTGACCCCGGTCGACCTCGTCCCGCTCGCCCGCGACGCCGCGCTCGACGCCATGGCGAGTTCACCGGGCCGCCAGGTCACCGTGCTCACTCCCCCGGCCGTTTTCGGGCCGCTCCCTGGCGACCTGGACGGGCACGATGACGTCGACTCCGGTGAAATTGCGCCGCTTGAGAATGAGTCGTTGGAGAGCGTCACCACCGGCGCCATCACCCGGCCGTCCGGTACCGCCACGCCGACCGGAGCCATCGCCTTCGCCGGCGCCACCCTGGCCCGGCTGCGCACCCGCAAACCGCGTCGAGGAACGGTCGTTCTGCCCGAGGCCGACCAGACTGCACTGCTGGTGGAGCCGCAACTGCCGCCCATCGTCATGGCCGAAGAGAACAAGATTCGCCAGGTCATCACCAACCTGATGGGCAATGCGATGCGCTTCACCGCTTCGGACAGCCCGATCGAGCTTGAGGTAACGGTCAACCCGCACGCCCAGCGAGCTTCCATCGCCGTGATCGACCACGGCGACGGCATTCCGCCGCAGATTCGGGAGAAGATCTTCCAGCGATTTTGGCGCGCCGACTCGTCTCGCGCCCGCGAAACCGGCGGCAGCGGCCTCGGACTCGCCATCGTCGCCGCGATCATCGCGAGCCACAACGGCACCGTCGACGTCGTCGACACCCCCGGCGGGGGTGCCACTTTCCGGGTCTCGCTGCCCCTCGCCGGAACGCCGAGCGCCCCGCAGCACGCCCAGCCCGTCATCCCCTAACGACTCCTCCACAGGGCGCGGGCGGCGGCGTCCGCTCACCGATCTGCGCCTGACAAGCGGATGCTGCCGTTCCTCTTCTACTCTCACAGTCACCAACCACTGTTAAGTAGGAGAAGGGCACACCATGACGAGCTTTCAGGTCGACAGCGATGCGGTGCAGAGTACCGCTAGCACCGCCCGCGGCACCATCGCGCGAGTGCAGGCCGATGTGGGCGATCTCAACGCCCAGCTGACCAGTCTTGAAGGGTTTTGGACAGGTCAGGCCTCCGCCGCCTTTCAGGGCGCTTTCGCCGAGTGGCGCGGCATGCACCAGCAGCTGGAGGACAGCCTGACCGTGCTCAACCAGGCGCTGAGCGTGGCGGGTCAGCAGTACGCCGAGACCGAGCAGGCCAATACCCGCCTCTTCGCCCGGTAGGTGCGCTGCACCGAGGTGTGAGCCTTGGGCCGATTTTCGCGAAAAGCGGCGTGAATCTCATGCCTCGGCGGTAGAAACTCACAACCAGGAATCTGTGATACCACGCGCGGGATAACACCCTGAACCCCGAAGAAGCCCGGAAAGACGCGGATCTTGCCTTGCTAGACTGACAGATGCGCACCACGCCGCCACCGCGGCCACTCGGATTGCCAGTTCGCATTTCGGCCACTGGCGCCATCGAGACATCACACCGAGCACCAAGGATGAGATGACTCTCTCTGCCCACACTCCCGCTCTTCCCCCGGAGAGTCCCGCCGCCGGCCCACCGTCGGGATTCGCCGACCTGCCACCGGAGAACAAGACCCGGGTCAATAAAACAGTCTTCGTCGGCTCCGCCTCCGGCATCATCGCGATAGCGCTGTGGGCGATCCTCGCCCCCACCCAGGCCAACGACGTCATCGCCGCCGTCGTCGGCTGGGTGTCGGTCAATCTCGGTTGGTACTACTTTCTCATCGTCACCGTCGTGCTCGCGTTCGTGATCATCATCGCCCTCTCCCGCGTCGGGAAGACGCGACTGGGCCCGGACCACTCGCGTCCCCAGTTCAGCCTCTTTACCTGGACGGCCATGTTGTTCGCCGCGGGAATCGGCATCGACCTGATGTTCTTCTCGGTCTCCGAACCGGTCACGCAATATCTGGCACCGCCGACCGGCGACGGCAGCACCCTCGAAGCCGCGCGACAGGCCATGGTCTGGACCCTCTTCCACTACGGCATCACCGGTTGGGCGCTTTACGCTCTGATGGGCCTGGCCCTGGGCTACTTCGCCTATCGGCAGAACCTGCCGCTGAGCATCCGGTCGGCCCTGTACCCGATCTTCGGCAAGCGCATCCATGGCCCGATCGGCGACATCGTCGACATCGCCGCCATCCTGGGCACCATCTTCGGCATCGCTACGAGCCTCGGTATCGGCGTCGCCCAGCTCAACTACGGCCTCGCCTTCATGTTCGGCACCCCCGAGTCTCTCTTCGTGCAGGGGTCGCTGATCGCGCTGAGCGTGGTCATGGCCACGATCTCCACCGTGTCGGGCGTGGAAAAGGGCATCCGCCGGCTGTCGGAGCTCAATGTTCTGCTGAGCGTCGGCCTGATGCTGTTCGTGCTCATAGCCGGCAACACCAGTTTTCTGCTCGATGCCATCGTGCTCAACATCGGCGACACGCTCAGCCGGTTCCCGGCAATGACGTTGAACACGTTCGCCTACGACCGCCCCGACGACTGGCTGAACTGGTGGACGCTGTTCTTCTGGGCCTGGTGGATCGCCTGGGCACCGTTCGTGGGCCTGTTCCTGGCCCGCATCTCCCGCGGACGCACCATTCGGGAGTTCGTTGCCGGCACCATGATCGTGCCGTTCGCGTTCATCCTGCTCTGGATCTCGATTTTCGGCAACAGTGCCCTCGCGATCGTGATCGGCGGCGACGCCGGCTTCGGCGAGGTCGCCATGAATTCGCCGGAGCGCGGGTTCTATTCGCTCCTGGCCGAGTTCCCATTCGCACCGGCGACGGCGGCGATCGCCACGTTCACCGGATTGCTATTCTATGTCACGAGCGCCGACTCGGGCGCCCTGGTCATGTCGAACTTCACTTCCCGGCTCAAGGACTCCGACTCAGATGGCCCGAAGTGGCTGCGCATCTTCTGGGCGGTGACGACGGGTGTTCTCACGCTCGCCATGCTGCTGGTCGGCGGCATTCCCACCCTTCAGAATGCCACGATCATCATGGGGCTGCCGTTCTCGATCGTGCTCATGCTCGTGATGCTGGGGCTTTACAAGGCGCTCCGCGTCGAGCAGTCCCTGACCGACAGCTATCGGGCGAGCCTGCCCGGTCTGCTGTCGGGCCGCAGTACCGATCCGGCTCGCGCCCGCAACTGGCGTCAGCGCCTCAGCCGCGCCATGAGCTATCCCGGACCAAGACAAGCCGAACGGTTCGTGTCGGACGTGGCCACGCCGGCCCTGCAGGAAGTGCGCGACGAGCTGCGCACCCAGGGGGCCGAAGTTACCCTGTCCAAGGGCGTCGTCGACGGCCTGCACATCTCACACCTCGACCTGAACGTGTCGATGGGTGACGAGCGCGGGTTCAAGTACCAGATCTACCCCGTGCAGTTCGACACCCCCACCTATGCCGTGCGCGCGGCCAGCGCTAGCGCCAAGTACTACCGCATGGAGGTGTTCTCCCTCGAGGGCAGCCACGGCTATGACCTCATGGGCTACAGCAAGGAGCAGGTCATCACCGACGTGCTCGATCATTACGAAACACACCTCGACTTTCTGCACCTCAACCGTGCCGAACCGGGAAACACCGCCCTCGCCGAGGACCAGGTGGCCAAAGACAACTGGGAAGCCGATTTCGATTCGGACGAGGTCAAACAATGAGCACCACCACCGCACCGGCCACACTGTTCATCAGCGGGGTCTGGGTACCGGCAAGCGACGCCGGCAGCAGAGAGATCCGTTGCCCGGCCGATCAAACACTGGTCGGTACCGTCAGCGAAGCCACCACAACGGATGTCCACGCCGCAATCCGCGCCGCCCGCACCGCTTTCGACAGCGGAATCTGGAGCACAGTGCCGGCGCCCGCCCGCGGCGACTTTCTTCTGCGGGTGGCCACTGAGCTGCGGGTGCGCCGGGCCGAGTTCGCCCGCGCCGAGACCCTCGACACCGGCAAACGCCTGGTCGAGAGCGAAATCGACATGGACGACATCGCCAACTGCTTCACCTACTTCGGCAAGCTCGCCGGACAGGACAGCGGCCGCATGGTCGATGCCGGCGACGAGAGCGTCATCAGCCGCATCGTGCACGAACCCGTCGGAGTCTGCGGCCTGATCGCGCCGTGGAACTACCCTCTACTGCAGGCTGCGTGGAAGATCGCCCCGGCCCTCGCGGCGGGCAACACCTTCGTGCTCAAGCCGAGCGAGCTCACCCCGCACACCAGCATGCTCATGATGGGACTGCTCGACGACCTCGGCCTGCCCGCCGGGGTCGCCAACCTCGTGCTCGGCGCGGGCGCCGTGGCCGGAGCCCCGCTGGCCAGCCACCCCGACGTTGATCTCGTCTCGTTCACCGGCGGGCTCGAAACCGGCAAGAAGATCGCCGCCGCGGCCGCCGGAACCGTCAAAAAGGTCGCCCTCGAACTCGGCGGCAAGAACCCGAACGTGATCTTCGCCGACGCAGACTTCGATGCCGCGGTCGACAACGCGCTCAACGGCGCGTTCGTGCACTCGGGGCAGGTATGTTCCGCCGGCGCGCGCATCGTGGTGGAGGCATCCATTGCGGAGAAGTTTGTCGACGAGCTGGTGCGCCGGGCCGATCAGATTCGCCTCGGTGGGCCATTCGACCCGAACGCCGAGACCGGACCGCTGATCAGCGCCGCCCACCGCGACAAGGTCACCGCCTACGTAGCCAAGGGCCTGGCAGAGGGAGCCCGCCTCCGATCGGGCGGAACCTGGGGCGACGGCGACCTGACCGAGGGGTTCTACTACACGCCCACCATCCTCGACCAGGTGTCCAGCGGCATGTCCGTCGTGATCGACGAGGCGTTCGGACCGGTCGTGACCATCGAAACCTTCGAGACCGAAGCCGAAGCCGTGCGGATCGCGAACGACACCGTCTACGGCCTGGCCGGAGCGGTCTGGACCCAGGACGCCGGCAAGGCTCAGCGCATCGCCAAGGCCCTGCGCCACGGCACCGTCTGGATCAATGACTTTCACCCCTACCTTCCGCAGGCCGAGTGGGGCGGCTACGGCCAGTCAGGGTCCGGCCGCGAACTCGGGCCGATGGGCCTCGGTGAATACCAGGAAACCAAGCATATCTACCAGAACACAGCCCCGGCCGTGACCGGCTGGTTTCAGCAGCGGTAGCTGCGGGCATCCGCATATCGTGTGAACAGATCGACCAGACTAGGAATCAATTGACCACTGCAACACCAGCTGTGCCCACCGAATTCGACTACATCGTCATCGGGGGCGGGTCGGCGGGAGCCGCCGTCGCCGCGCGACTCTCGGAAGACCCCGCCGTTCAGGTCGCCCTCGTGGAGGCCGGACCAGACGACCGCGGCATCGACGCCATTCTGCGACTCGACCGCTGGATGGAACTGCTCGAGAGCGGCTACGACTGGGATTACCCGATCGAACCGCAGGAGCACGGCAACTCGTTCATGCGGCACGCCCGGGCTAAGGTGATGGGCGGCTGCTCGAGTCACAATTCCTGCATCGCCTTCTGGGCGCCGGCCGAAGACCTCGACGATTGGGCCGGCAAGCACGGCGCGACCGGCTGGGAGGCCGCGAACACCTTCCCCCTGTTCACCAAGCTCGAAACCAACGAAGACCAGACGTCCCATCACGGCCACGACGGTCCCGTGCACCTGATGAACGTGCCCGCCAACGATCCGTGCGGCGTCGCCCTGCTGGACGCCTGCGAGCAGGCGGGCATTCCGCGCACGACGTTCAATTCCGGCACGACCGTGGTGAATGGCGCGAATTTCTTTCAGATCAACCGGCAGGCCGACGGCACGCGCGCGTCGTCGTCGGTCTCCTATATCCACCCCATCATGCAGCGCGAGAACTTCACCCTGCTCACCGACCTGCGCGCGCGCAGGCTCGTCTTCGACGCGAATAAGCGCTGCATCGGCGTGGACGTCGTCGACGCCGCTTTCGGCAAGACGCACCGGCTCACCGCGCGCGCCGAGGTCATCCTCTCGGCCGGCGCCATCGACTCGCCGAAACTGCTCATGCTCTCCGGCGTCGGCCCGGCCGCACAACTGGCCGAGTTCGGCATCGAGGTGCTCGCCGATTCCCCCGGCGTGGGCGAAAACCTGCAGGACCACCCCGAGGGCGTCATCCAGTGGGAGGCGAAGCAGCCGATGACCACTGAATCCACCCAGTGGTGGGAGGCCGGCATCTTCACGACCACCGAGGAGGGGCTCGACCGCCCCGACCTCATGTTCCACTACGGTTCGGTGCCGTTCGACATGCACACAGCCCGCCAGGGCTACCCCACCACGGAGAACGGCTTCTGCCTGACCCCGAACGTGACGCATGCCCGCTCGCGCGGCACGGTCAAGCTGCGCTCGAGCGACTACCGCGACAAGCCCATGGTCGACCCGCGCTACTTCACCGACCCGCACGACATGCGCGTGATGGTGGCCGGCATTCGCCGGGCGCGAGAGATCGTTGCCCAGCCGGCCATGGCCGAGTGGGCCGGCGTTGAACTGTACCCGGGCATCGACGTTCAAACGGATGCCCAGATCACCGACTACATCGAAAAGACCCACAACACGGTCTACCATCCGGCCGGCACCGTGCGCATGGGCGCCGTCGACGACCTCGGCTCGCCGCTCGACCCCGAACTGCGGGTGAAGGGCGTCACGGGCCTGCGCGTCGCCGACGCCTCGGTGATGCCCGAACTGGTGACCGTCAACCCGAACATCACCACCATGATGATCGGCGAGCGGTGCGCCGAACTCGTGAAGGCGAGCCGCAACATCCGCTAACCAGCAGCCCGCCGCTCTGGTCTGCCCGCCGCTCGGGTCTGCCCGCCGGCGGAACGCGGGACGGAACAGTGGGCGCCTCCGAAGGAGACGCCCACTTTCTGTCGTCATAGCTGGACTCAGAAGTCCATGCCACCGAGGCGGTCGTTGCCGACCAGGCTAAAAGAACTCGGCTCCGGCCGGCGACCCTCCGGGTGGCACCACACCCGCTCGGCCAGCTACGCCTACTCAGTCGCGAGGGCCGCGACCGGGGTGATGCGGGTGGCCCGACGAGAGGGCGCCACGGAGGCGACCGCTGTGAGGGCCGCCGCTGCTACCGCGATCACCGCAACCAGCAAGAGCGGCACGGTCGGCATGACGATGCCCGGTGAACCTTGGATTCCCCCAATGAGCGACTGTGCGCCAGCCCAGCCGTAGAAGGTGCCGAGCACCAACCCGACCACCACGGCCGCGGCGCTGAGCTGGGCGCTCTCGATGAGGATCATGCGGCGGATCTGCCGGGCGGTGAACCCGAGTGCGCGCAGCAGGCCGAGTTCTCGGGTGCGCTGCAGCACGTTGAGCGAGAGGTTGTTCACCATTCCGACGGCGGCGATCAGGGCGCTGAAGCCCATGAGCACCGAGAAGACGCCCACGGTGATGGCCAGAATCGGGTCGACGCCCTCGTACACCCCCGGCTGAGCCTCCTGCGCCGCCTTGATGATGGTCTGGTAGCTCGCAACGGTCACGGCGAACGTCGTGATCAGGGTGACGCCGATGACGAGACCGATCGTCGTGCGGGCGCTCCGCTCCGGGTAGCGCACGGCGTTCTCGCGTGCCAGCCGGGCGGTCGCGCTCGTTCCGAACACCCGGCCGACCACGCGCAGGGCTCGCGGCATGACCACGGCAGCTCCCAGCACGACACCGCTGAACGACAGTATCCCCCCGAGGAGGCCGATGAGCACGCCGAGCGGATGCACGAGGCCCACCAGCATTCCCAGCACGAGGATCACATCACCGACGAGGAAAACTGCGAGAGCAACCCGGTTTCGGGTTCGGCGCTCGCTCTGCGCGCCGAGCGATGACTCGCCGGCCGCCCCGAGGGCGTCCATCGGCGACACCGACAGTACGCGCCGCGACCCGGCCCAAGACGCCGCGGTCGTGGTGAGCGCCACGGCCACGACCGGCAGCAGCATCTGGGCGCTGAGGTAGCTGTAGGTTCCCGGTGGGATTGTACCGGACTGCACCCCGACCGAGACCACGAGAATAGGAAACAGCACGCCGACGATGCCGCCCATGACAGCTCCGGCCACACCCACCGTGAAACCTTCGCGGGCCACAGCGCGGCGCTGCATGGCGGCGCTGGCACCGATCAGCCGCAGCAGGGCAATCGTACGAACCCGGCCGGCGATGATGGTGGCAAAGGTGTTCGCGGTGACCAGGGCTCCGACGTAGAGCGCGATGACGATGAAGACGGCCGCGATGAACGACAGGATGAACGTGAGCGTGGCGCTGTTGAGCCCGGAATTGCCGATCACCTCGGCGAGAACACCGGTGATCGAGATCAGGCTGACACCGAACGCCGTCGACAAGCCCGCCACCAGGATGCTCGGCGCATGCTCGCGCAGAGTGTGCACGGTGAGGTTCATGACCGGGCTTCCATACCGAGCATGATCGTGCTGATCTGTTCGGCGGTCGATCGGCCGCGGTCATCCACGATTCGGCCGTCGTTCAGCAGGATGATGCGATCGGCGTAGCTGGCCGCGACCGGGTCGTGGGTGACCATGGCGATGCTCTGCCCGTACTCCCGGCTCGCCGTCTGCAGCAGGGTGAGCACCTCCCTCGAAGTTCGGGAGTCCAGGTTGCCGGTCGGCTCGTCGGCGAACACCAGGTCCGGCCGGGTCGCGAGGGCCCGGGCGATCGCCACGCGCTGCTGCTGCCCGCCCGAGAGCTCGTGGGGGCGGTGGCGCAGCCGATCGGTGAGTCCGAGCACCGCGACCAGCCGGTCGATCCAGGCCCGCTCGTCGATCGACGGCGCGCGGCCGTCCAGTTCGAAGGGCAAGAGAATGTTCCCGCTGATGTCGAGGGTGGGCACCAGGTTGAATGACTGAAAGATGAATCCGACCCGCCGGCGGCGCAGAACGGTCAGGCTCGAGTCATCGAGCCCGGAGATGTCGGTATCGCCGAGCCACACCGATCCGCTGGTCGCGGTGTCGAGGCCGGCCATGATGTGCATCAGGGTGGATTTGCCCGATCCGCTTGGCCCCATGATGGCGGTGAACTCGCCTCGACGGATGCCGACGCTCACGTCGGTGAGCGCGTTCACGCGAGTGTTGGTCGCCCCGTAGGACTTGTGCAGGAGAGCCACCCGGGCGACGAGGCCGAGGTCGGTGGTTGTAGGTTTCATGTTTTCCAGTCTGCAGAGCCGACTCAGCTTGCGAGTCCGGCCGAAGGATGGTTGTGCTACATCGCAGGGATGATCGGCTGGCTAGGCGATGAGCGAGTTCTCGTAGGCGTAAACCACCAGCTGAACACGATCGCGCAATTCAAGCTTGGCCAGGGTTCGACTGATGTGCGTCTTCACCGTCGCCTCACTGAGATACTCCGCCGCCGCGATCTCGGCGTTGCTGAGCCCCCGGGCCGCGAGCGCGAAGATCTCCTGCTCGCGCGGGGTGAGCCGGGTATAGGCGACCGGCGGGGCCGGCGGCATCCGCTTAGTGTCAAAGTTCTCGAACAGTTCGATGATCTGCGCGGCAGCGATGACGGAGGAGCCCGCGTGCACGGTGCGGATGGCCGCGAGCAGAAACTCCGGGTCGGCGTCTTTGAGCACGAAACCGCTCGCGCCCCCGCGAATCGCCCGCGCCGCGGCTTCGTCGAGGTCGAAGGTGGTTAGCACGATGATGCGGGGGCCGCCCCCGCCCGCCGCGGTCGCCGCGTCGACGATGCGCGTGGTGGCTTCGATGCCGTCCATGACCGGCATGCGGATATCCATGAGAACCACGTCGGGCCGGGCACTTTCCACCAAGCGGATGCCATCGGCCCCGTTTCCGGCTTCGCCCACGCATTCGAGGTCGGCCTGCGACGAGATGAGCAGTCGGAGACCGGCGCGGAACAGCGCCTGGTCGTCGACAAGGACGACGCGGATGGGAGCGCTCATTCGGACACCGCCTCGTCGGAGAGCGGCGGCGCCGCGGTCAGCGCCGGAAGAGTCAGGCACACGACGAAACGATCCCCGATCTCCCGCGCCGAGAATGACCCGCCGGCCAACACCGCCCGTTCGCGCATGCCGTCGATGCCGTGCCCGTCCGGTACCGCGCCTCTGTCGCGGGGCACGAGCAGCCCGCTGTCGATCGTGACCGTGAGAACGTCGTACTGCCAGCGGAAGCCGACGGCCACGGTGCTCGCGGCGTCGCCGTGGCGGAGCACGTTGGTGAGCGATTCCTGCACGATGCGGTAGATCACAAGCTGGTGACCGGCGCCGAGCTGGGCAGCTGGGCCGGTTTCGTTACGTTCCACGGTGAGGCCGGAGGCACGGAACTGGTCGACCAGCCGGTCGAGATCGTCCAGGCTCGGCTGCGGTGCCGCCGTGACGGACCGGTCTGATCCGTCGCGACTGGGAGCGGCCTCATCGTTGGCGCGCAACTGGCCCAGCAGTACTCGCACGTCGGCGAGGGCTGACCGGGCCGTGCTTGCGATGGTGCGGAATGCTTCATCCGCTGCCTCGGGGTTGGCGGCACGGGCGTAGCGGCCGCCGTCGGCCTGGGCGATGACGACGGCCAGGGAATGCGCCACCACGTCGTGCATGTCGCGGGCGATGCGGGTTCGCTCCTGCTCCACGGCCACTTCGCGCAGGGCGTCGGCCTGCTCGGCTGCCGCCGAACGGAGAGCCGCCCTGCCCTCGCGGGCGGTGCGCCAGGTAGCCACGAGCAGTCCGAGAACCCAGCTCAGCCCGAACAGCGCCACGGCAGAGACGAAACCGATCACCCCGGGGGCTCCACCCTGGAAGGCCTCGCCGGTTCGTACCTGCAGCGCGAGTCTGGTGAGCCCGTCGAGGCCGCCGGACTGTAGGAAGAGCACGTACACGGTCGCGATCACCGCACCGATGGGCACCGATGCGAGACCGGCCCACCGTACGGTTCGGGAACCGTAGGCGGCCGTGGCATACAGCACGGGTAGAACGGCCGCGTTCGCGATGTCGGGAGGCAACGATGCGGAGAGTTGAACGGCCACGGTGCACCACGCTAGCCCGAGCGCGATACCCGGACTGAGCCGCCTGAGGAACAGGGCACCGGCCATGCCGACGGTCACCCAGAACACCACCGCAGCGTCATAGCCCAGCACGCTGCGCGCAAGGATCGCGATCACGGCGACCGCAGCATCCACCACGAGTTGCGGGCGGGAGAGGCTGCGGATCATGACTCAACCGTAGACGGTGAATGACCGGCGATCATTGCGCGGGGGACACGGCCAGCTCGTCTGGGTCGTTCGGCGTCCAGCCGTACCAGCCGTCGGCGGTCTTGATTACGGCCCAGTTGGCACAGGCGAAGACACGATCCACGTACACGTCATCCGGTGACCAGTCTTCGGCGTAGGTCGGTGCCGACTGCCGGTCGGTCTCCGCACACTGCATTGGGTCGAGGTCCGAGTTGGTTGTCGCCGCCAGGATGGCCGGACCGCCGCCGGCCGCCGCCTCCCGGATCGTAATTTGGGTCGCATCAGCGGGCAGCCAGTCCGCACGCTGGTCCCATTCCTCGGTGAGGATCGGCACAGACGGGAATTCGAGCGACTTCTCGCGCTGGACCTGTTCGATGATGTTCGAACACCCGGTGAGCGCGAGGGCGGTCAGCGCTGCGGCGGCGAGAACGGGGAGGAGCTGGATCATTTTCATATCTCCAGCCTGCTAGGTCACGACCGCGCGGTCGTCCGTCCCGAGTCGTTGCGCGCTACCTCGCAAGGATGACTCTGTCGGGTGGACCGAACTCATGGCTCGACGCGGAACGCACAAAAAATGGGCGCCTCCCGAAGGAGACGCCCATTTTCGTGTACTTCTGGCGGGACTTAGAAGTCCATGCCACCCGAGGGGTCGCCGGCCGGAGCCGAGTTCTTCTCGGGCTTGTCGGCGACGACGGCCTCGGTGGTGAGGAACAGTCCGGCGATCGACGATGCGTTCAGCAGCGCGGAGCGGGTGACCTTCACCGGGTCATTGATTCCGGCAGCGATCATGTCGACGTACTCGCCGGTGGCGGCGTTGAGGCCCCATCCGACGGGCAGGTTGCGCACCTTGTCGGCGACAACGCCCGGCTCCATGCCGGCGTTGAGTGCGATCTGCTTGAGCGGGGCGTCGATGGCAACGCGCACGATGTTCGCGCCGGTCGCCTCGTCACCAACGAGGTCAAGGATTGCCTTGCCCTCGAATGCGGTCTTGCCGGCCTGAATGAGTGCAACTCCACCACCGGCGACGATGCCCTCTTCGACGGCAGCCTTGGCGTTGCGCACTGCATCTTCGATGCGGTGCTTGCGCTCCTTGAGCTCAACCTCCGTTGCGGCTCCGGCCTTGATGACAGCAACGCCGCCAGCAAGCTTGGCGAGGCGCTCCTGGAGCTTCTCGCGGTCGTAGTCGCTGTCGGTGTTCTCGATCTCGGCACGGATCTGCGAAACGCGACCGGCGATGGCTTCGACATCGCCGGCACCCTCAACGATCGTGGTCTCGTCCTTGGTGATGACGACCTTGCGGGCACTACCAAGCAGGTCAAGGGTGACGTTCTCGAGCTTGAGGCCGACCTCTTCGGAGATGACCTGTCCACCGGTGAGGATGGCGATGTCCTGCAGCTGGGCCTTGCGACGGTCACCGAAGCCCGGAGCCTTGACGGCGACGGACTTGAAGATGCCACGGATCTTGTTCACAACGAGCGTGGCCAGGGCCTCACCGTCGACGTCTTCAGCAATGATGAGGAGCTGCTTGCCGGTCTGGATGACCTTGTCCACGATGGGGAGCAGGTCCTTGATGTTGGAGACCTTGGAGTTGACGATCAGGATGTAGGGGTCTTCGAAGACCGCTTCCTGACGGTCGGGGTCAGTGACGAAGTACGCCGACAGGAAGCCCTTGTCGAAGCGCATGCCCTCGGTGAGCTCGAGCTCGGTGCCGAAGGTGTTCGACTCCTCAACGGTGACAACACCTTCCTTGCCGACCTTGTCGATGGCCTCGGCGATGATGGCGCCGATTTCGGTGTCTCCGGCGGAGATGGACGCGGTGGCGGCGATCTCTTCCTTGGTTTCAATTTCCTTGGCGCTGGCGACGAGCTCGGCGATGACAGCGGCCGTGGCCTTCTCGATGCCACGCTTCAGGCTGATCGGGTCGGCGCCGGCTGCGACGTTGCGCAGGCCTTCGCGAACCAGGGCCTGGGCGAGAACGGTTGCGGTGGTCGTGCCGTCGCCGGCTACGTCATCCGTCTTCTTGGCGACCTCTTTGACGAGCTCCGCACCGATCTTCTCGTACGGGTCGTCGAGCTCGATCTCCTTGGCGATGGACACGCCGTCGTTGGTGATCGTGGGGGCGCCCCACTTCTTCTCCAGAACGACATTGCGGCCGCGCGGGCCGAGGGTGACCTTGACGGTGTCGGCCAGAATGTTCAGGCCGCGCTCAAGCCCACGACGGGCCTCTTCATTGAATGCAATGATTTTTGCCATATGTGTAACTCGTCCCTCCCGGACGTTCCAAACGATTATGGGGTTAGCACTCATGTGACGAGAGTGCTAGAACGATTCTGGCACTCTGGGGTCGAGAGTGCAAGCGAGCATCCGGGGGTGACGCCGAGCTATCTGCAGACGGTCAGGGAACGAGGTCGACCGAGCCGGTGCCGTTGGGCACAAGCTGAAACCAGGTATTGCCCGGTGCCAGGCGAATTGTCACTCCGTTGGCATCAAGGAGGCGGATCGGCGCGGTCTGGGAGCCCTTGCTCCAGGTGGCCGCGATGGTCTTTCCGCCGCTGGAGATCGACGCTTCACCCGACGCGATCAGCTCGGTCTTGGGGATGCTTTGGTCGACGGTCACGTTCACCCGCACCACGACGACGTTCGTCGCCTTCAGTTGCGCGCCTTCCGGAGTCAGATCGGGCGCGCCGTCCTGCGCGCGCAGGTACGCGGCGGCCTCGGCGTTCCAGTTCCAGCTGCGGGCACTCGAGTTGGAGAATCGGGTGTTGATCACCGAGATCGGGGTGCCGTCTACGACAGCGGATGCCCCGGCGAGCGTGGCCGCATAGGCGTACTGCTGGGTGGGCGGTGCGACCGTGGCGTTGCGGTTGACGAATTCGGAAGCCGCGAGGATGACGTTGTGCGGGGCGGCTGTGGCCTTGGAGCGGGAAAATAGCCCAGTCGTGTCGTAGTCGAAGATGGCGCTGATCTGACCGGTCGCGTTCATCGAGTCGACGAATCGTTGCTGCCCGCCCGAAAAGGCGACGAGTCCGCCGAACGGCGCGATGATGTCGGGGTCCATCGGGCGAATCGAGCGCACCGGTCCGACCTGGTCGGGAATGCTGGATTGCCACACGGCGACGTACCGGGTGATGCCGCCCTCGACCAGCTCTTCGAACACGAGGTCGGTACGGTCGATCGCGACCTGCGGTCGGGCGGCCACGTGGTTGTCGATCTTGGCCGCGAGCGAGGGATGTGCCGACGACCCGACTGCAACGGTCAGGCCGGTGAGCGGGGCGATCTCTGTGGCCGCGGGAGCGACATACTTCGACGTCCAGGCGGCGGCCGTCGGGGTCTGGGTCGGCGTCGCGCTACTGCCGGTGCATCCGCTCAGCAGCAATGCCGGAACGATCAGGGCGAGCAGACCCGCGGTCTTCAGCGGTCGAATGGTGCGGGCGGTCTTTTTCTTGGTCACCGGTAAACACTAACGCCGCCCGTTGCAGCGGGCGGCGTTAGATGGGGACAGACCCCGTTTACGAGTGGGTCAAGCCGGTCGAACCGATTCAGCCTGGGGGCCTTTCGCACCGGCACCGACCTCGAAGACGACCTGCTGGCCTTCTTCGAGAACCTTGTACCCGCTCATGTCAATGGCGGAGTAGTGGACGAAGACGTCCTGCCCTCCCCCGTCGACAGTGATGAAGCCGAAACCCTTTTCAGCGTTGAACCATTTAACGGTTCCGTTCGCCATGTGTTACTCCTTGCTCAGTTTTCAACGGCAACCGCCCATTGGCTGTTCCGGGCCCTGCCGCAGAGACTGCGTTCATTCTGAACGAGCAGCAAATCCCCGAGAGCAAGTCTTCTGTTGCAAGTTACCTACTGGTGCAAGTTACCTTGGGCGAGCGTTCTTGATCCGGGCGGGTATTGCCCGAACAAAATGTGTGACCAAAACCAGATATTACTGAAGTCGCAGCGGAAGAAAAGGGGCTTGACGAATCAGATAATGCCCGCTAAGTCGGCGGTTTCGAGTGCGGGTCAGCCAGCTGGAATGACGTAGTCGTTGCCAACAACGACCGTCAGAGCGGCGCCTGAATCAATGAAGTTGGTCGAGACGACGATCGTCGAGCCCGGCAGTGACGCCGCGATGCCGCGTGCGGCACCTTCTTGGCTGGCATCGCCGTAGTAGATGACGGTGGAAGGTTCGGTGTCTGTGCTCGCGTTGCCGGTGGCGCTGACCACCCAGCCGGCGGCGGTGAGGGTGTCGCTGACGGATGCTGCGACACCGTTCGTCGCAGAGCCGTTCAGCACATTCACGGTCAGCGCCGGGTCGACGGTGGCTTCAGCGGTCGGAATGACGGTCTCGGTGGGGATCGGAGTCGAGCTGGCCGAGGACAGTCCCGGAATATTGGAGAAGTCGAGGCGATTGTTGATCGCGAAGATTCCGACCACGCCCACCGCGATCAAGAGCACGGTGGAGCCGAGCGCCCACCAGAACCCGATCCAGCCGCGGCCCTTCTTGCCGGGAGCACGGTGAGCACCCACCCGGTCGAGGGCATGCGTGTGGGTGTCGAAACGGTCTTTCGCAAATTTTCGCGCCATGGTGATTGAATCCTTGGTTGGCCAGCCAGGCCGGAATCGAGCGATGCGTTGCGGCCCGGTACTGGCGGAAAGCGGTCAGGTACTAGTCGTGGGTGGGCAGCGAACGACTGGCGCGCGCCTCGGATCGTGCGGAACGCATCCGCTGCAGTCGGTTCACGAGCATCGGGTCGAAGGCGAGCGCCAACGGTGAATCGACCAGCGCCCCCAATAGCTGATAGTACCGGGCAGCCGAGAGGCCGAATGTGGCGCGAATGGCCTCTTCCTTGGCACCGACGTGCCGCCACCATTGCCGTTCAAAGGCGAGCACGGCTTCGTCGCGCTCGCTGAGCTGGGTCGAAATCGGGGCGTTGCCGGCCGGCAGAGTGGTGCGTTGCGCTGGGGTCGATGTACTCTCACTCATTGCTGTGTCTCTCCCCCAGGGCAGTTTCGACGGGTTATCCGACGGGCTCATCCTATTTGCGGGCGGCTGGATGTTGCCTCCGGCACGCCCGGAACGGCGCAGTCGAACGACCGGTGGCCGTGCAAACGCTGCGAAACCTAGCGGCCAGGAATGCGCGTGCAGCCGCACGAGTTTAGGCTGGGTAGAGGTTGTCCGGGTGCGGACAGCCGGATCGAAGGGACGTCCACCATGGACTACGCAATCAAGAAGTCAAACGACGAGTGGCGCTCCGAGCTGGGCCCGGAGAAGTTCAAGGTCTTGCGTGAAGCCGGAACCGAACGCCCCGGAACCGGCGAACTGCTCGACGAAGAGCGCTCCGGCACCTACACCTGCGGTGCGTGTAACGCCGAGCTGTTCAAGAGCGGCACCAAGTTTGATTCCGGCTGCGGCTGGCCGAGCTTCTACGAGTCGGTACGGCCCGACGCGGTCGAATTACTCGAAGACCGTTCCCTGGGTAGCGTGCGCACCGAGGTGCGCTGCGCGAACTGCGGCTCACACTTGGGCCACGTTTTTCCCGACGGATTCGGCACGCCGACCGGCGACCGGTACTGCATGAACTCGATCTCGCTCAACTTCACGCCCGCCGAGTAGAGCGGTGCTGTCGACAACGGATGCTGCCACCTCGGTTGTCGTTCGGGCCGTCAATCATCGGCGCAGCTACTCCAAAGTGAGCGAATTGGCACCGACCCGAGCCGAGCTGCTGCCCCTCGTTGCCGCGGCGGCGCGGGTCGCGGATCACGGCGCGCTGCGTCCGTGGCGGCTGGTGGAGCTGCGCGGCGACGCCCGCGAGCGGCTGGGGGCGGCGCTCGTGGCGGCATCCGCTTGTGAAGGTAGTGATGCGCTCAAGCTGGCCGCCAAGCCGCTGCGGGCACCGCTACTGATCGCGGTCGTCGCGTCACGTCGGGTCAGTTTCAAGGTGACCGATTGGGAACAGGATGCTGCGGCGGCAGGGGTCGCGCACCTACTGTCGCTGCTTCTCGATGACGCGGGGTGGGGCGCGATGTGGCGCACTGGACCGCTCGTGCGTACGACGGCGGTGCGGGACCTGCACGGCCTCGGCGACAACGAAGAGCTGCTCGGCTGGCTCTATGTCGGCGGCATTCCGGAGGATTCGAAGCCGGGCGTGCGGCTGCCGATCGACCCCGAGGAGTTTCTCGGGGTTCTGTGAGTCAGACGAGGCCGATCCATCGGTCGGCAACTTCTGACCAGACCCGCCGAAGTTCTTCTGCGTTCTCGCGCATGGGGTCGATGACGTGTTCCGGCAGGTAGCCGGCGGAACGCACATCGTCGCTGTCGCTTTCCGCCCAGGCTTCGGCGGTCGCCGCCGAAGCCTCCAGGTGAAATTGCAGCCCCCACGCCGCAGGCCCGACTCGAAAAGCCTGGTTGGGGCAACGATCGCTGGTGCACAGCGACACGGAGTTCGCCGGCAGGTCGTGTACTTCGAGCGAATGCCACTGCAGTGCCCGGAGCGGCGTCGGCAGGTCATGGAGCAGTGGATCCGCGGCGGCGCTGTGGGTCAGCTTGAGACCGCTGAAGCCGATCTCGGCGCCCCGCCGCACCCCGCCGACCGTTCCACCGGCTACGACGGCGAGCATCTGGGCTCCCAGACAGATCCCGAGGAGCGGAACTTCGTTCTGGAGGCAGTCGGCGATGAGTTCACGAACTCGGGGCAGCCAGGCTGCTCGTTCGTCGTCCATCGGCCCGGTCGTTCCGCCGAGCACAACGACACCATCGAAAGCGTCGGCACGACCGGGAATCGGCGCCCCGGCATCCGGGCCGACCCGAACCAGGGCGATGCCGGCCGCGAGGATTCGCTCCCCGACCAGCCCCACACCAGCATTCGCCTCGTGTTCGACCACTAAAATTCGTTTCACACTCACAGCCGTTCGCTTTGTGCGTCAGAATGGCCAGGTGTTCGCGGGGTGCCCCGTGCGTGGTCGGGCCGGCGCCAGCGCACCGCGGCGATGACGACGGCCACCAGGGCGAGAGCCGTGCCGGCAATGGTCGTCAGGCCAAGCGGATGCCCGGCCGACGGCGCCAGCAGATCCAACGCGAGGGCGCAGAGCAGCTGGCCGGCGACGATGCAGAGACCGAGCATGAGCACGCCGGTGGTGCGCACGACGAGCGCGGCCCCGGCGATGAAGATGCAGCCGATCAGTCCGCCGGTGTAGAGCCACGGGTTGCTCGGCAGGTCGAGCGCGAAGCCGACCAGCAGGCCGTGCACGATCGCGGCGAGCACGAGAGCAATGGTGCCAGTGAGAAAATTCAGAAAGGTCGCGGTGAGGGCGCTCTGCGCGGTGACCCGCACCTGACCGTTCACGGCTTGCTGCCAGCCCTGCCCGATGCCGGCGATCAGCGGCAGTGCGAGCAACCAGAGGGCGCCGCTGCCGTGCAGTTCGCCGCTGACGGTGAACGCGACGGCCGCCAGGGCGAGCGCGGCACCGACGATTTTGGACGCGTGCAGGGTTCGACGCCCACCAGGACCGATGCCGAAGCGGTCCATGAGCACGCCGCTCACGGTCTGGCCGGCCACGACGGCCACGGTGAACAGTGCAATGCCGAGCGGCGCGGCGACGAGGCCCTGGGACAGCACGAACAGGGCGCCGGCCAGGCCACCGAGCAGATGCCACCAGGACAGGTGCTTCGCTTTCACGCCGCGGGCGACGAGTTGCAGGCCGCGGCGCCCGCTTCTGGCCACGATGAGGCCGAGGCTGAGGATGACCAGGCCGGAGCCGAAGGAGATGACGGCGGCGGTGAATCCGTCACCGATCTGGTGCCCGAGTTCGCCGTTCACCCGCGATTGCACCGCGTACAGCGCCCCGATCAGCACCGAGAAGACCAGGGCCAGCCAGACCGGCACAGCGGATACTGCGGGCGCGACGGTCCCATCGGTTCGGATCTGCGCGCGGGCCTGGGTCACCTGGCAATACTACGAGGTACCGGGCGCGGAATGCCTCCGGGCCCACCTTGAGGAACTGGGCCCATGATCTATCATGGGCCCGGTGTCCGGGCCCGGGCCCGGTCGCGAGAAGTACAGTGCCGCTGAGGTCAGGGGCTGCGCGGAGCAGGCATCCACTCGGGCGGGCAGCCGGGGGGTGAGTTTCGCCGGGCCCACCTTGGGGAACTGGGCCCATGATCTATCGTGGGCCCAGTGTCCGGGCCCGGGCCCGGAAAGTCTAGACAGCGGGGGTCAGGCGGCGCGGACCTCGATTTCGCCGGGAGCGGCTCCGTCGCTGCCGAAGACGAGACGGCGGTTGGCGATCTTGTCGGTGAAGAACCGGTCGTGGCTGACCACCACAACGGCACCGGGAAAGTGCACGAGCGCGCGTTCCATCACCTGGGTACTCGACATGTCGAGGTGGTTGGTCGGTTCGTCGAGCAGCAGCACCGAGGCGCCGCTCAGCAAGCACTGGGCCATCGCTACTCGCGCGCGCTGCCCGCCGGAGAGTGCACCGATCTTCTGCTTGAGGTCGGCCTCGCTGAACTGGAACATGGTCAGAAATCGGTTGACCGACTTCTTGGTCGCAGTCAACGCGAGGCTGCCGGGCATGGCATTGACGGCGTGACTGACCGTATCGCTCGGGTCGAGCTCGTCGAGAACCTGGTTGTAGGAGACGACGCCGGCGCCGCTGGCCCAGGCGACGTCACCCCGGTCGGCCGTCTCCTCGCCGGTGAGCACCCGCAACAGGGTGGTCTTGCCGCTGCCGTTGCTGCCGAGCACGACAATGCGGTTGCCGCGGCGAACCTCAAAGCTCAGGTTCTCGAACAACAGCTTGTCGCCGTAGCTCTTGGCGAGGCCGTCGACCCGGCAGAGCACGTCTTTCACGTGCAGGTTGCCATAGATCTCGGTGATGATCTGGTCGACCGGGCGTGGGGTGCGCGACTTCTTGATGTGCGCGAGCTGGTTGCCGAGCTGGGGGCTCTCGGCTTTGGCGGCTTCACGGCGGTCGGCGATGCCCTCGGCCTCGAAGGCGAGGAGTTCAGATTCGTGCACGAACTGGGCCTCGAGGCTCTTAAGCCGAAACTGTTTCTGAACGATGTACTCACCGAAGTTGCCGGGATATTCGTGCAGGTGAAAGTTCTCCACCTCGATGATGCGGGTGACCACGGCGTCCAGAAATTTGCGGTCGTGCGAGACGACGATGGCAGCACCCTTGAAGCCCTTGAACCAGGCTTCGAGCCACTCGACGCCGGCTACGTCGAGGTAGTTGGTCGGCTCGTCGAGCAGCAGCACGTCGGGCGCCTCGAGCACGATCTTGGCCAGCGCCGCGCGGTTGCGCCAGCCGCCCGAGAGCTCGTCGATCGAGCAGATGCGGTGCGCCTGGTCAAATCCGAGGGTGGTCAGGGCGGTGTCGATGTGGCGCTTGTAGTCCCAGCCGTCCAGGCGTTCCATCTCCTCGAACAGTTCACCCTGGCGGGTGATCAGCCGGTCGAGTTCGGCGCTGGCCGAGGAGTCCAGGGCGATCGCCGCGTCGATGGCGGCGAGTTCGGCCTCGACCGCCTTCACGGCCACGAACAGCTCGTCGAGCACCTCGGTGATGGTCTGCGCGCCGTTGAGTTCGGAGAATTGGGAGAAGTAGCCGACCCGCACGCCGTCCTCGAGCGTGACCTCACCGGTATCGGGCGAGACCTGGTCGAGAATCAGCTTGAGAATGGTGGACTTGCCGGAGCCGTTCTTGCCGATCAGGCCGACCCGGTCACCGGGTTCGAGGCGAAAGAACGCTTCGCGCAGAATCTGCGTGTTCTCAAAGCGGATGCTGACGTCGTTCAGCCGGATCAGGCTCATGCGTGTTTCCTTTCGGGGCGCGGGTGCGCGGGGGCGGGCATCCGCTTGTACAACCCCAGCCATCAGTGTACGTGGCGGCCGTGTGTGGCCCTGGGGACAGAGCCTCTAACCGGCAGACAAAAACCCCTACGTCCCAGTTGGGAGTAGGGGTCTGTGGGGCCGGCCACGGGACTTGAACCCGTAACCCCCACTTTACAAGAGTGGTGCGCTACCAATTGCGCCAGGCCGGCATGAGGCCTAAGCCTCGAAAGACCATCCTAAATGATTTCGGGGCCGCCACGGGCAACGGTCAAGTGGATGCGCGTGGGGCAACCGCTGGTGACTACCCGCCGGGTGTCGGTTCGGGCGTCGGCGTCGAGGTGGAGTACGTCTCGCCGAGGGCCACCTGCACGAAGGACGCGAATTCCTTCGGGTCTTCGATCGACCCGGTGTACGGCTTGCCATTGACCAGCACGGTGGGGGCGCTCGTGATCGCCTTGATCGAGGAGTTGGGAATGGGGCCGTCGAGCGCGCGATTGGTTGCCGCCTTGACCCACGATTCATAGGTGCCGTCATCGATGCAGGAGTTGATGTTGGAGACCGCCGTGCTCACGCCGGAATCCTTTACGATGGCCTTGATCTCATCGTTGCTGCGGCCGGGCGACGTCTCTTCCGGCTGGTCGACGAAGAGGGCCGAGCTGAAGGCGAAAAAATCATTTGGCGAGTAGTTGGCGACGCAGGCTGCAGCGTTCGCCGCCCGCAGGGAGTATTTGGTGCCGGCGGACTTGCTCGTGAGAATGGCCACCGGGTGAATTTCAACGGTCGCAGCTCCGGAATCGACCCAGTTGGCGATCTGTTCGTTGTTGGCGTCTTCGAAGTCGCCGCACAGCGGGCAGAGGTAGTCGACATAGATGCGGATGTTGGCGACGGCGCCGGAGGTATCGGGTTCGGATGCCCGCAGGTTCGCGTCGGGCTGCAGCGCGGGCGTCAGCGCGGTGACCATGCCCTCGCCGATGAACGCGCCGTCACTAGCCATGTTTTTCGGGCCAGGACCTGCCGGTTTGATCGAATTCACGATGATGACGGAAACCAGAGCGACGATGGCGACGGCGGCGATAGCAATGCCACCCTGCAGGAACAGCTTGTTGCGGCGGTCCTTCTTCTTTTGACTCACTCGAAGCTGCTTGGCCTTGACCCGGGCGGCATCACGCCGCCGGTTCTTTGAGGGACTGCTGTCGCTTGGTCCGCCAATAGTCATAAAAAATCGCTTTCGAGAAGTAGGGGCGCGCGTGAATGCACCTCTGAAATAGTAGATGCCCTGACTGGGAAACGACCAAACAGGGGTCAGACCGGCGCCGCGGCATCCGTCGTGTAATAATGGAAATGTCGTGCGCTTTGGCGTGCGACGCACAAATCCTATTCACAACGGATCGTCCGGCACGTTCCTGCCGGTGAAGGAGTAATAATCATGGCTTCAGTGACCTTTGACAAGGCAACCCGGCTCTATCCCGGTTCCACGAGGCCGGCTGTTGACCAGCTCGACCTGCAGGTCGCCGATGGCGAATTCCTGGTTTTGGTCGGCCCGTCCGGCTGCGGCAAGTCCACCTCGCTGCGAATGCTCGCGGGCCTCGAAGAGGTCAACGACGGCAACATTCTCATCGGTGACCGCAACGTGACGGATGTCCCGCCGAAGGACCGCGACATCGCCATGGTCTTTCAGAACTACGCGCTGTACCCGCACATGACCGTCGCCGAGAACATGGGCTTCGCCCTCAAGATCGCCGGCATCAACAAGGACGAGCGCGCCGCCCGCGTGCTCGAAGCCGCCAAGTTGCTCGACCTGGAGCCCTACCTCAGCCGCAAGCCGAAGGCACTCTCCGGTGGTCAGCGTCAGCGCGTTGCCATGGGCCGCGCGATCGTGCGTCAGCCTCAGGTGTTCCTGATGGATGAGCCGCTCTCCAACCTCGACGCCAAGCTGCGCGTGCAGACGCGTACGCAGATCGCGTCGCTGCAGCGCCGCCTCGGCGTCACGACGGTCTATGTGACCCACGACCAGACCGAGGCGCTCACCATGGGTGACCGGATCGCGGTACTGAAGGACGGCATTCTGCAGCAGGTCGGTTCGCCCCGCGACCTGTATGCGAAGCCGCAGAACGTATTCGTGGCCGGCTTCATCGGCAGCCCCGCGATGAACCTGTTCCTCGCCGACACCGTCGACGGCGGCATCAAGTTCGGCACCGCGACCGTTCCGGTTCAGCGCGAGACCCTCGCCAGCTCGAGCGGCAAGAAGGTCACCGTGGGCATTCGCCCGGAGGACATCCAGATGTCCTCCACCGCCGGCGACGGCCTGCAGATCGAGGTCGACCTGGTTGAAGAACTCGGCGCCGACGGCTACCTCTACGGTCATTCCACCATCGAGGGCAAGCGCACCGACATCGTCGCTCGCGTCGACGGCCGCTCGCACCCGAACGCCGGCGAGACGGTGTACCTCACGGCCACCCCGAACCACCTGCACGTGTTCGACGCGGAAAGCGGCCTGCGCCTCGGCGGCGCCGTCACCGACTAGTCCGGTTGGGCGCTGGCCGGGCGGACGTGCCCGGCCGGCGCATCCACTTGATTCAGGGAACGGCTGGAGGGACTTCTCCCTCCAGCCGTTTTTTCGTAAGTTAGGGTCAAACAATGAGCGGTTCCCTCAATATCATCGCGGCCACGGCCGACCCTGCGCTTCTCGACCTGCCGTGGCAGTTGCCCCTCGACGCCTGGCCGAATGAGAACATCGCCTCGCTGCCCAAGGGCATTTCGCGCCACCTCGTGCGGTTCGCCCACCTGAGTGGGCGGGTGGTCGCCATCAAAGAGACCACGAGCGAGATGGCCAAGCGTGAGTACGACATGCTGCGAACCCTGGCCAACCTCGAGATCCCCTGCGTCGAGCCGGTCGCCGTCATCACCAACAGAACGGATGCCGACCTCGACCCGCTGAATTCGGTTCTGGTCACGCGTCACCTCAAGTTCTCACTCCCCTACCGCGCCCTGTACTCGCACGCCCTGCGCCCGGATACCGCCACCCGACTGGTCGATGCCCTCGCCGTGCTGCTCGTGCGGCTGCACATGATCGGGTTTTTCTGGGGCGACGTGTCGCTGTCGAACACCCTGTTCCGGCGCGATGCCGGTGCCTTTGCTGCCTATCTCGTCGATGCCGAAACCGGGCAGTTGTACTCGGGCGGATTGTCGAACGGGCAGCGCGAGAACGACCTCGAAATTGCCCGGGTTAACATCGCCGGGGAACTCATGGACCTCGAAGCCGGCGGCCGAGTCGCCGACGAGCTCGACCCGATTCGGGTCAGCAACGGAATCGTCGCCGCCTACCGGCTGCTCTGGAAGGAACTCACCGGGTCTGAGTCGTTCTCCAACTCCGAACGCTGGCGCATCACCCAGCGCGTGCAACGCCTCAACGACCTTGGATTCGACATCGAGGAGCTGGCGATCAAGACCGACAGCGCTGGCTCGAGCGTGCGGATTCAGCCCAAAGTCGTCGACGCCGGCCACCACCAACGACGACTGCTGCGCCTGACCGGCCTCGACGCCGAAGAGAACCAAGCCCGACGGCTGCTGAACGACCTGGATTCGTACCGGGCCGCCTACGGTTCGCCGGCCGCCGACGAGGAAATGGTCGCCCACGAATGGCTGGTGCGGGTGTTCGAGCCGGTGGTGCGGGCCATTCCCGAGGAACTGCAGGGCAAGCTCGAGCGGGCGCAGGTGTTTCACCAGCTGCTGGACCACCGCTGGTACATGGCGCAGAACCAGTCCCGGGATATCCCGCTCGCCGAGGCCGTAACCTCCTACGTGCAGGACGTGTTGCGCCACCGCCGGGACGAGGCCACCATGATGGGTCCCGTCACCGAGGCCATCACCCTGCCGATTCGCACGCAGCTCGGCGACGACACCGCCCCCGACCCCGACGATGCCGACGACTGGATGCTCAAGGTCTAGCCCCGCCAACATGGACCGGGCCCGGGCCCGGTTCCGTAAGGTGGGCCCGGAACGCCCAGACACCGCGCGTGGTCCACGATCGGATCGCGAGGCGACAGGCATCCGCTGCCGCGCCGTGCCCCTCTTTTTTTCGACCGGGCCCGGGCCCGGAAACCGGGCCCACGATAGATCATGGGCCCGGTTCCGTAAGGTGGGCCCGGAACGCCCAGACACCGCGCGTGGTCCACGATCGGATCGCGAGGCGACAGGCATCCGCTGCCCGTCTACGCGCGGGGAACGCCGTGCTCGAGCAGGAATTCGTAGAATCGGCGGGGCGAGTAGGCCGTGTCCCAATCCCAGCGGTCGAAGCTGCTAACGCCAGGTCTCAACAGGTTCTCCCGATTCTTTTCGACGACGACGACTTCTGAAGGGTGCCGGTCGCCCAGAATTGCGCCCCGGGTGTACTTGATCTTGCCGTCGAACTCGCCGATCTTGCTCACACTTCGCCAGAAAAAGTCGACCCAATACTCGCGGCCCTTCACGACGAAGAGCACCTGGAGTTCAGGAATCTCGAATCCTAATTCTTCCATGCGAACGCGGCTGAGCGACTCGCCTGGGTTGGCCGAGAGCGGATTCGCGAATTGAATCACCCGGCGCGCTTGAGCGCCGCCGGTTCGCGGATGCACCCTCGCGAGTTCCTCGTAGAGGTCGTCTTTGGACAAAGGCGGCGCGCCGACGGCACCCCGACGACGTTGCTCGTTCGCGCGCTCCTGCTCCACGCGCAAAGCGTGGTCCGTCATGGTGACGCCGACGAGAAAGGTGGAGCTGGCCGCCACGTCGATGAGGGTGCGCGCGAGTGTGGTGACGGCGCATCCGTTTACGATCACGGTTTCGGGTTCGACCACGCTCCGATGACTCGTCGTGAATCGGGCGCTGCTGCCGCCGGCGGTGTCGTTGTTGATCGCATGAACTACCTGCGGCCAGGGCCCGATGATCGGAAGGCCGTGGAGCGCCGCCGCAGACTGATGCGACAGGAGAAGTGGTCGCTCAGCGGCGAGATCGGTGGCACGAACGAACAATCGATATTTGTCGTCGTTCTCGGCTCCGCGCCAGGTGTCCCCCAGAGCATAAATTCCCCGACGGATGCGGACCAGCTCGCCATTGGCAAGCAGGGCGCGCACGGCATGGGTGGTGAGGCCCGCCGCGCGCAGGGATTCGGCGAGCATGAGGCCCTCGTTACCGGCATTCGGTGTGTTCAGGTGGTCAAGCATGGCCAATTTTTACCGGGCGTAGGCCGTGAGCGATGTCTGGTCGACGGATTTGTGCATATCGGACGGCGGCCTCCGCTGTGGAGGAGGCACTGCGGGCAGATGTCGTACGTGGCTGTGGCTGCGTCCCCGGCCGGGCCCGCCTTACGGAACCAGGCCCATGATCTATCATGGGCCCGCTTTCCGGGCCTGGGCCCGGTCGGAGAAGATGGGGAAAGCGCGGGCGCGGGGCCACCGCAGCGACCGGGGCCCACCTGACGAAAGCGGGCCCATGATCTATCACGGGCCCGCGTTCGGGGCCCGGGCCCGTGCACAGAGAAGAGAGCGAGGGCTAGAGCTTCGCGGCGAGCTTGGCCTGCTTGATTTGGGCTCGGAGACGCGCGACCTCGTACAGGGTGACGCCGGCGGCGATTCCGGCGTTGAGCGACTCGGTCGCCGCGCTGATCGGAATCGAGACGATCGCGTCGCAGGTCTCGGTGACGAGGCGAGACAGGCCCTTGCCCTCGCTGCCGACGACGATCACGATCGGGCGCTCGGCGAAGCCGATGCCCAGGTCGGGCAGCGACACGTCGCCGCCACCGTCGAGTCCGAGCACGAACACGCCCTGCGCCTTGAGCGCCTTGAGCGTCTGGGTGAGGTTGCTCGCCATGGCGACGGGCGTGCGGGCCGCGGCGCCGGCGCTGGTCTTCCAGGCTGACGCCGTCACGCCGACCGAGCGACGCTGCGGCACGATGATGCCGTGGCCGCCGAACGCAGCGGTCGAGCGGATGATCGCGCCCAGGTTGCGCGGGTCGGTGATGCCGTCGAGGGCCACGAACAACGGCTTGTGGCCGCGGCTGATCGTGAGTTCGAGCAGCTCCATCGGATGCGCGTACTCGTACGCGGGCACCTTCAAAGCGAGGCCCTGGTGCACGGCGTCACGACCGGCGAGGCGGTCGAGTTCGGGGCGCATGACCTCGAGGATCGGGATGTTGCGGCTGGTCGCCATAAGCAGCACCTCTTTTACCCGCTCATCCATTTCGATGCGCGCGGCAATGTAGAGGGTCAACGCGGGGATCTTGGCGCGCAGCGCCTCGAGCACCGAGTTGCGGCCGGTGACAATCTCGTGCTCGTCGATCTGCTTGGCGCGACGGGTCGAGGCTCCGCCGCCGCCGGTGTTGCCGGTGCCGCGCTGGGGTGCACCCTGCGACGCTCCGCGGGCGCCACCGCGCGGGGCGCTGCCGCGAGCCGGGGTGCCGCCGCGGGCGTTGCCACGGTTGGCCGAAGCATCCGCTGCGGGGCGCGAGTTGAAGCCACCGGCTGCGGTGAACCGCTCGGCGGCGGCCTTGCGCTTGCCGGCGGGGTGGTACGGACGGTCTTCGGCCTTGGGGGTGGGCTTTTTGCCCTCGAGCGCCTGACGGCCCTGGCCGCCGGAGCCGACCTGGGCTCCGCGGCTGCCCTTGCGCACCGATCCGGTGCGCGATTTGCGGTCAAGATTCTTCATCAGTCAAAGCTCCAATGGGCACCCGACGGGGTGTCTTCGATGGTGATTCCGGCGGCGACGAGTTCGTCCCGGATTCGGTCTGCGGCGGCGTAGTCGCGGTTGTCGCGGGCTTCGCTGCGGTCGCCGAGCATGCGCTCGACCAACGCACTCAGGGCCACCATGGCCGGTTCGTCTGTTGCCACGGCCCAGCCGGGCGACAAAGGGTTGATTCCCAGCACTTCGCTCATCGCGAGTACTTCACTGCGAGCGGATGCCGCAGCGTGAAGGTCTTCGGCATCCAGCGCGGCGTTGCCGGCGCGCACGGTGTCGTGGAGAACGCCGAGCGCTTGCGGAACGGCGAGGTCGTCGTCCATCGCCGCGGCGAAATCATCGGGCACAACCTCGACGCCAGTACCGGCGAACCGGGTACCGGCCAGCCGTCGATCGGCGCGGTCAAGAAAAATCTCGACCCGTTCGAGGGCGGCTTCGGCCTCGGCCAGCGAGCCGTCGTTGTAGTCGATGGTGGATCGGTAGTGGGCGGCGCCCAGAAAGTAGCGCACGACGATGGCGCGGGCCTGATCGAGCAGCTCGGCCGCGAACACCGAATTACCGAGCGACTTGCTCATCTTCTGCCCGTTCACGTTGACCAGGCCGTTGTGCACCCAGTAGTTCGCGAAGTCGCTGCCGGCCGCGTTCGATTGAGCCAGTTCGTTCTCGTGGTGCGGAAACCGCAGGTCGAGTCCGCCGCCGTGAATATCGAAGTGGTCGCCGAGGTAGCGTGCGGCCATGGCCGAGCACTCGATGTGCCAGCCGGGCCGGCCCTGGCCCCACGGCGAGGCCCAGGCTGCGGAGGCAGGTTCGCCGGCCTTGGAACCCTTCCACAGGGCGAAGTCGCGGGGGTCGCGCTTGGCGCGCGGGGAGGCATCCGTTGCCGCTTCCATATTGCCGGGCGACTGGTGGGTCAACGCCCCATAGGCGGCCCAGCTGGCACTGTCGAAGTAGACGTCGCCGGAGGAATCGGGGGCAGCATAGGCGTGGCCGAGCTCGATCAGGGTGGAAATGAGGGTCTGCATCTCGGTGATGCTCGCCGTCGCGCGCGGCTCGTAGGTGGGGGCGAGAATGCCGAGGCGCTGGTACCCGGCGGTGAATTCGAGTTCGTAGCGGTAGGCGAGCGCCCACCACTGCTCGCTCGAGCCCTTCGCGTTGATCAGAATCTTGTCGTCGATGTCGGTGACGTTGCGCACGAAGGTGACATTCATACCGCGGTAGCTGAGCCAGCGACGCAACTGGTCGTAGACCAGGGCGCTGCGCAGGTGACCGATGTGCGGGCTGGACTGCACGGTGGGACCACAGACGTACATCGAGACCTGGCCCGCCTCGAGGGGGACAAAGTCGCGCAAGGCCTGGGCCTTCGAATCGTACAGTTGCATGGTCACGCCTCCCAGTTTAGGTCAGGGGTCTGACCCGGACCGGGCGCAGGGTACAGCAGCGCTGTAGCCGTTGCCGCGATGCCTTCACCGCGTCCAGTGAAGCCGAGCGCATCCGTGGTGGTCGCTGCGATGTTGACCGGAGCAGAGAGGATGCCGGCGAGTCGCGTTTCGGCGTCGGCCCGACGCGGTGAAAACTTGGGGCGGTTACCGATGATCTGCACGGAGACGTTCCCGACCCGGAAGCCCGCGGTCGCAACCAGGCGCACGGTTTCCTCGAGAAAAACGTCGCCGTGGGCGCCGCTGAAGCGCGGATCGGCCGTGCCGAATACGCTGCCAATGTCGCCGAGTCCGGCAGCTCCGAGCAGGGCATCGCAGATGGCGTGGCAGACGACATCGCCGTCGCTGTGTCCGCTGAGTCCGCGCTCCCCGGGCCAGAACAGGCCGGCCAGCCAGAGTTCGGTTGTGTCCTCGGCCGCGAAGGCGTGCACGTCGAGCCCGGTGCCGATGCGCGGAAGCAGCGGGGGCTGCGGGGACGCAGCGTGCAGAATTAGATCGGCACGCTCCAGGTCTTCCGGGGTCGTGATCTTGAAGGCCAGCGGATGCCCACCGATCACGCTCACCGGGTGCCCGGCGTCAGCCACGAGCGCTGCGTCGTCGGTGAGCGCTTCGAACCGTCCGTTCTGCACTGCCCAGGCGCGGGCTGCCTCGAGCATGGCGCGGGGAAACCCTTGCGGGGTCTGCACTGCGGAAAGTTCCGAACGGTCGACGGTACCGAGAATGGCACCGGACTGGGCGACGCGCTTGATGGTATCGACTACGGGCAGGCCCGGAATGATGCCGTGCCCGGTGGCGCGCACGGCGGCGACGACCTCATCGCACAGTGCTGCGGGGGTGAGGGCGCGGGCGGCGTCGTGTACGAGCACCACGTCGACGCTCGGTAGCAGGGCGTTCATGCCCTGGTCCACGGAGTCCTGACGGGTGCGTCCCCCGGCGACCACGGTCACGATCCCGGTGGGCGCCGCGCGACGGGCTGCGGCGCGGACGGCGATGCCGCGGGCATCCGTTACCCGGTCGCCGGGGGCGACGACGATGATCTGCACCGGCTCGCTCATGCCGAAAATGGAATCTAAGGAATGGTCGAGCAGGGGGCGCATATGCAGCAGAACGAATGCTTTGGGTTCGGCGTGGCCGAGGCGGGTTCCGCTGCCGGCAGCGACCACGATGACGGCGACCGTAGTGGCCGCAGGGTCGGCGATCGGGGGGTCGACGTGAGCGCCGGGCAGGGGCGCGGCCACGGAGGCGGGAGGAACAGTCATATCTGGAGGGTATCTATCTGCGTCAGGGAACGTGCAAAAGGCGGCACCTCACGGCGCCGCCCCTCACGAAAAAAGTTTGTTAGGAAGCGAGAACCTCGTCGAGAACGGTGGATGCCTTCTCTTCGTCGGTCTTTTCAGCCAGGGCCAGTTCGCTGATCAGTATTTGGCGGGCTTTGGCCAGCATGCGCTTCTCGCCGGCGGACAGTCCACGGTCCTGGTCGCGGCGCCACAGGTCGCGCACGACCTCTGACACCTTGATCACATCGCCGCTGGCCAGCTTTTCGAGATTGGCCTTGTACCGGCGGGACCAGTTGGTGGGCTCCTCGGTGAACGGTGCGCGCAGCACTTCGAACACCTTGTCGAGGCCGTCCTGGCCGATCACATCGCGAACGCCGACGAGATCGACGTTTTCGGCGGGAACCTCGATGGTGAGATCACCCTGGGTGACATTCAGCTTGAGATACAGCTTCTCTTCGCCCTTGATGATGCGGGTCTTAACCTCGGTGATCACCGCAGCACCGTGGTGGGGATATACGACGGTTTCGCCAACCTGAAACAGCATGGATGTGATCCCTTCAGCAACGTCTAGGATACCACAGCTTCGACGTGCTACAGTACGCGCGCCCCCGCGAGGCACCGGCCGACAATCGTGCGCTCACACACGCCGCTAAGCTAGTGACAAAGCGAATTTTGCAGCGTCGGCCCTATCGATCGTTGCTTTTAGTAAGTGGAGGTCTTGTGAGAGCGCGAATCGCTGCATCCGTCGTCTTGGCGGCTGGCATTCTGTTGGGCACGAGCGCGTGCGGGTTTTTCGCACCGCAGGCCACCCTGATCCAGTACAACGCGAGCGACGGCGTCAGCGGGGACGTCGGCGACATTCACATTCGCAACGCCCTGCTGCTCTCGGACGACGGCGAACTGGCCAACCTGGTCGTCTCCGTCGTGAACCCCACCGACACCCTGCAACAGGTGCTCGTGCAGTACGAGTCCAGCACCGGCAAGGTCTCCCAGGACATTCCGGTGGAAGCCAACACGACCGTGACGTTCGGCACCGAGGGAGCGGCCTCGGTCGTTCTGGAGAACATGGACAGCCAGCCCGGCTCGCTGTTTCCGGTGTTCTTCCAGTACGGCGAAGAGACCGGCATCGAACTGCTGCTGCCCGTT
This sequence comes from Cryobacterium sp. PH31-L1, assembly GCF_030063145.1. Classification (GTDB taxonomy): domain Bacteria; phylum Actinomycetota; class Actinomycetes; order Actinomycetales; family Microbacteriaceae; genus Cryobacterium. The sequence continues at coordinate 323,673 of NZ_JASISM010000002.1, read as the reverse complement.
CTCTCTGGCACTCAGGGCGAGTATTCGACCCTGCTGCCCACGCTGGCACCGACCGAGACTCCCACCGAAACACCGACGCCGACGGCAACGCCCGCCGCGTAACGTTCTTCTGGCTCAGGCCGTCACCCCCTACGGGGCGGCGGCCTGAGCTGTCTTTCGGGCTACGCTTCGAACCGGTAACCCAGCCCGCGAACGGTGACGAGCATGACCGGTTCGGAGGGCGCCGTCTCAATGCGCGAGCGGATGCGTTTGATGTGCACGTCGAGGGTCTTGGTGTCACCGAAGTAGTCGGTGCCCCAGACCCGGTCGATGAGCTGGCCGCGGGTGAGCACCCGGCCGGCATTGCGCAGCAGAAATTCGAGCAGTTCGAATTCCTTCAACGGCATGTTGACGAGCTCGCCGGAGACGGTCACGGCGTGCCGCTCCACATCCATGCGCACGGTGCCGGCGGTGAGCATGGTGTCCGCGTCGGCCGTGCTCTGGTCTTCGTGCCGGCGAAGCACCGCGCGAATGCGGGCGACCAGTTCCCGGGTGGAATAGGGCTTGGTGACATAATCGTCGGCGCCGAGCTCGAGCCCGACGACGATGTCAATTTCGGAATCCTTCGCGGTGAGCATGATGATCGGCACGGTCGACCGGGTACGAATCTCCCGGCACACTTCGGTGCCCGGAACCCCGGGCAGCATCAGGTCGAGCAGAATCAGGTCGGTGCCGTTCTGGTCGAACTCGCTGATCGCGCTCGGGCCGTCTTCGGCCACGACGACCTCATAGCCCTCACGTTCGAGCAGAAAGCTGAGCGGCTCGCTCAGTGCGCTCTCGTCTTCAACCAAGAGGATGCGTGTCATAGTGTGTCTCCTGCCGCCACACGGACGGCTCGTTTCGGTTGGATGGTGTCGACGGGCTTCGCCGCTTCTGGAAGGCGAATGGTGAAGGTGGAACCGCTGCCAGGCTGCGACCAGACGCGAATGTCGCCGCCGTGGTTCTGCACGACGTGCTTGACGATGGACAGCCCGAGGCCGGTACCGCCGGTGTGCCGGGACCGGGCCTGGTCGACGCGGAAGAACCGCTCGAACACCCGGTCGAGGTCGGCTTCGGCGATTCCGACACCCTGGTCGGTCACGGTGATCTCAACGATGCCCTTCTGCAAGCGCACGCCGACGCCGACCCGGGACCCCTCGACCGAATAATTCACCGCGTTCGCGACCAGGTTGTGCACGGCCACGGTGAGCAGGGCCTCGTCACCGAAGACCAGGGCGCCGGACTTCTTGCCGATGACGATCGTGATGCGCTCGGCCTCGGCGACTACCCGGCTTTGGTCGACCGCAGCGGCGACGATGTCGTCGACCTTGAGAATCTCGGGCTCGGCGAGGGCATCCTGCGCCTGCAGCCGGGAGAGTTCGATGATCTCCTGGGTGAGGCGACCGAGCCTGGCCGACTCTGTCGTTAACCGGTTGGCGAACCGGCGAACCTGCTCCGGTTCATCCGCTGCCTTGTCGAGCGCCTCGGCGAGCAGCCCGACGGAGGCGATGGGGGTTTTCAGTTCGTGGCTGATGTTGGCCACGAAATCTCGGCGCACCTCGTCGAGGCGAAACGCTTCGGTGCGGTCCTCGGCCAGGAGCAGCACATAGCGGGTGCCGAGTCGGGCCAGGCGCACCCGGAAACGCATGCTCGCGTCGCCGAACGGGCCGCGGGACAGCACGAGGTCTTCACTGATCGGCTCGCCGGTCAGCCGCACCCGGCGGGCCAGTTCGAGCAGTTCGGGGTGCACAAGCTGCTGGTTCCAGACCAGGCCGAGGGTGAGGGCACCCGGGCTGGTCTTGATCACGTTGTTCGACGGGTCGAGCACGACCCCGGCAGTCTCGAGGGCGTCGAGCACCTGATCGATACCGTCCGGCACTGCGGGGTTCACGACCTCAGAGGCGCGGCGACCGTGACGCTCGGCGACGTGCACGAGCGACACGAATCCGGCACCAACCCCGAGTCCGAGTGCCAGCGACAGCAACACCAGCCACGTCGATTCCATCTCTACAGATTACTGACAGTCTTCGGTCGTCGTTCGCAGCGTCGGTGTGCGGGAGCCTGTACTTTAGAAAGTGTTCAAGTCTGCGGCACCTGCCGTTAACCTGAATTCGACATCATAAACCGATCGTGCGTGTTCGCGCGGCAAGGAAGGATCACCCCCATGCGCGATGTATTCCAACAAGAACTCGCCGAAGTCCAGAAGCGACTCGTGGAAATCTCGCGCCTCGTCGCGATCTCCATGGACAAGGCCACTCGCGCTTTCAATGAGAGCGACGTGGGGCTTGCCGAAGAGGCCATCACCGAAGATGAGAAGATCGACGAGCTCACGGTCGAGCTCGACGAACTCGCCATCACCATTCTCGCGCGCCAGCAGCCGGTCGCCCGCGACCTGCGCATCGTGGTCAGCGCCCTGCGCATCAGCGCCTCCCTCGAGCGGATGGGCGACCTCGCCACCCACATCGCCCAGCTGGCCCGCTACCGGTTCCCGGACAAGGTCATCCCCAAGGGGCTGCGCGGCACCTTCGCCGAGATGGGCACCCTCGACGTGGTCATCGCGAATATGCTCACCGAGCTGCTCACCAACCAGGACATGCACCTCGCCGAAACCATCCGCAACGAGGATGACAAGGTCGACGCCCTGCACCTGAGCGTGTTCGACGCCGTGCTCGGCGAGACCTGGAAGGGGCTCGCGGCCGATACCGTCGACGCGACGCTGGCCAGCCGGTACCACGAACGTTTCGCGGACCATGCCGTGTCCATCGCCAAGAAGGTTCAGTACCTCGGCACCGGGGCCTGGCACCAGGACGACAACGTCTGATTTGTTGCTCGTGAGAGGCCCCGGAGCATGCGCTTCGGGGCCTTCGTGCATGAACGAATGTCGCCGCCCGGTCACGGTGGCCGCCGCGATGCCACCGCCCCGTGCGCGCGCCAGTTACCGGTGAGCGCGCCAGTTCTAGCTGGAGCGCTGACCGACAGGGGGCGCGGCGAGCCAGCGCGGGTGCCCCGCGCATGGGAAAGGCCCCGGAGCATCCGCTCGCGGGGCCTTTCACGTGCCCTACTTCTTGTTGCCCTGGGCGGCTACGGCGGCCGCGCCCGCGGCTGCGGCCTCGGGGTCGAGGTACTGGCCAGGGCTAAGCGGCATGAAGTCCTCGCCGAGCTGGTAGACCAGCGGGATTCCGGTGGGGATGTTCAGCTCGGCGATGTCCGCGTCGCTGATGCCGTCGAGGTGCTTGACCAGGGCTCGCAGCGAGTTGCCGTGCGCGGTCACCAGCACGGTCTTGCCCGCCTGCAGGTCGGGAACGATGTCGGACTGCCAGTAGGGCAGCATCCGCTCGACGACGTCCTTGAGGCATTCCGTGCGGGGCAGGTCGGTGCCGAGGTCGGCGTAGCGGGCGTCGTGCGCCTGCGAGAATTCGCTGGCGTCGTCGAGCACGGGCGGCGGGGTGTCGTAGGAGCGGCGCCACAGCATGAACTGTTCCTGGCCGAACTTGGCCTGGGTGGCGGCCTTGTCGAGGCCCTGCAGTCCGCCGTAGTGGCGTTCGTTGAGGCGCCAGGAGCGTTTCACCGGGATCCACATGCGGTCGGCCTCTTCGAGCGCGAGGTTCGCGGTCTGGATGGCGCGGGAGAGGAGGCTGGTGTGCAGCACGTCGGGGAGCAGGCCGGCGTCCTTCAGTAGCACGCCGGCGCGCGCGGCCTCGGTGGTGCCTTGCTCGCTGAGGCGAACGTCCACCCAGCCGGTGAACAGGTTCTGCTGGTTCCAGGTGCTTTGGCCGTGGCGGAGGAGGACGAGTGTGTAGGGGGCAGACATGTGCCCACTCTATCGAGGGTGGTCAGTGTGTGCGCGGGAAGGCGTTGGCTGCAGCAGTAAGTCGGGCCACAACGGATGCCGCCACCCGCGTGATTGCGCGCGCGGCCGCATCCTCTTCGTGTCGGCTGACAAAACTGCGGAGATTTCGGAGGGACCAGGCCCAATCTGCCATCTTTCAGGGGCTGCGAATGAGAATCTCCGCAGCAGTTGCAGGGCACCCAGCTCGGGCCGAGGCCGTGAAAATATAGCCCGTAGCTATATTTAGGTGATCGCGGGCTAGTGCGCGGTGCGCACTCCGAGGCGGGGCAAGCGGGGGATGTCGGCGACGGATCCGGCGGACTGCGGCACGATGATCTCCTGGGCGGCCGAGATGCTGATTCCATCGGACTCGACGTAGAGCGTCGACGCGGCCGGAATGGTGCGCTTGATCACTGCGAGCGCGATCGGGCCGAGCTCGTAATGGATTCCGCTCGAGGTGATGGCGCCGACGGTGACCCGCTCGGCTTCTTGCTCTGGCCGCACGCGGTCGGCCTGCACGGGGTCGCCGGGTGCGGGCAGCACGCCCTCCGAGCCGTCGAGGTGCAGCATGACGAGGCGGCGCGGCGGGTGGCCGAGGTTGTGCACCTTCGCCACGGTCTCTTGCCCGCGGTAGCAGCCCTTGCTCAGGTGCACGGCGGTGCGCAGCCAGTCCAGCTCGTGCGGGATGCTCTTCTCATCGACCTCGCGGGCCCGACGCGGCCGCCAGGCGGCGATGCGCAGGGCCTCGAGGGCGAGGAGTCCGGCCGGTTTCACTGGTGAAGCGGATGCGGCGGCACCGGTCTCGAGGGCGGGCGCGGTTCGGGTGTCGGGCGCGGTTCGGGTGTCGGGCATGCCGAGCGCGGGCGTTACCATCAGGGTGCCGGCGGCGAGGGCATCGCGCAGGGCTGGCAGGCTCGCGCGCGGTACGAGGGTTTCGGTGTAGGTCCAGAGGGTTCCGGGGTGGACGGGGGTCTCGGCGTACTGGTAGCCGCCGCGGGTGACGGAGGCCCAGGGGTCCAGCCAGGTCAGGGGCACGTCGTTTGGGGCGGCGGCGGCGAGGCCGACAGTGGCGGGGGCATCCGTCATGGCGCCGATCGTGGCGTAGGCGAGGGTGTGGTCGACGACCTGAACGCGCAGCATGAACTTCATGCGGTCGAGGAAGGTGTGCAGGGCTGGCAGCTCGGCGGCTTCGAGGAGGAGCCAGGTTTCGACGCCGTCGTCGAGCACGCGGATGGCGAATTCGAGGCGTCCGGTGGGGTCGAGCAGCAGCATCTCGGTGGATTCGCCCGGTTTCAGGGCTTTCAGCTCCTGGCTGGCGATCGAGTTGAGCCAGGTGAGGCGGTCGGGGCCGGCGACGGAGAGCACGCCGCGGTGCGAGAGGTCGACGATGGCCCGGCCGGCAGCGAGGGTGCGCTGCTCGATCATGGGGTTGCCATAGTGGGCGGCGACGCCGGCGTCGATTCCTTCGGACTGCACCGCGCCGGGCAGGGTCAGCAGCGGGGATTCACGGGTGGTGGTTGCCGGGTCAGTCATGTCGCTCAATTCTGCCGGCCGGGTTGACGGCGGCTGGGGGTTCCATCCGTATCAACAGTACGGGTGCGCGTTTTATTCGGGGTGGGACTATTGCTCGGGCGACCGGGCCCACCTTCGGAAACTGGGCCCACGATAGAACATGGGCCCAGTTTCCGGGCCCGGGCCCGGTAAAAAAGAGGTTCGGGAGCGGGCACACGACATGGGTCGGCAGACAACCGTTCACTGGCCAAACGGACGCGCACGACGGGCCTCACGCGCTCGACCGGGCCCACCTTATGCAACCGGGCCCACGATAGAACATGGGCCCAGTTTCCGGGCCCGGGCCCGGAACAAAGAAGACGGGGCTACTGGACGCGGGCCAGGCGGCCGGAGGCGTGGGTGCGCAGGTCCTGGCCGAGGGCGGCAATGTCCCAGGCCCAGAGCAGGTGATTGTCGACGAGGCCGTAGAGGCGCGTGGCGGCCGCGTAGGGTTTGGCACCCGCGGTGCGGAGCACGGCATCCGTTGCGAGGTCGATGCGCGGACCCTTGACCTGCCCGAGGTAGAGCTCTGCGACGCCGCCGGGATGCACGAGGGTGACCTCGATGTCGAAGCCTCCGTCACGGTTGCGCAACGTTTCCACAGCCGCAGCCGAGGTGAATGGACGTTCCCCGGTGCCGGGCAGCATGCCGGGTCCGGGGTCGCCGTCGCCCTGATGGCGACTGAGCCGCCAGTATCCGGTTTCGGTGACCAGGGGGGTTCTTTCGTCCGAGATCAGCTCGGGCGGCAAGTTCATGGCGTGCGTTTCAGCGGATGCTGCGGCATCCGTTTCGGAGCGGGCGGTGTCCGTGCCGGGTGCCGCGGCATCCGTTTCGGCGGGCACGGCGGAGGCTGTCGAGGTGGAGGCCGCGCGAGCGGCGGCATCCCATTCAGACGCGGCCGCGCGAGCGGCGGCATCCGTTTCGGACGCGGCGGCGGACGCGGCGGCATCCGTTTCGGATTCGGGCTCGAGCCAGGTGTAGGAGCTGTAGTTCAGGTGCGGCAGGCCGTCGTGGCTGAAGCTGATGCGGTGGCCGAAGGTGCGGCTGACCGACTCCTCGCCGATTTTGTATTCGAGCACGCCGGAGCCCTCCCAGACTCCGATCAACCAGGAGAGTGGAACAAGTTCGGACGGCAGACCGACCGGAAGGTCAAACATACGTACTTACCGCTGCCCCCGGAACAGCTTGAATACGACCATGCCCGATACCCAGGCGATCGACAAGCTGGCAAGCCCCAGGAGGCCCAGGAAGAAAAGTTCTAGCGCTAACAGATCCATGCTGCGAGTCTAGTGGGAGCGCGTCAGACCAAGGCGACGATTGTGGCCACTACGAGGATGACGATGGCCCCGGTGATGCTCATGGTGACCCGTTTGACGTAGCCCTCTTTGGTGCGGGTGGCGATCTGCAGGCCGAGCGTGACGAGGGTGCACAGTGCCAGGGTGAGCCCGATCCAGCTGATGGTGGAGGCGGGTGTGGCGAGCACACCGGTGAGGACGGCGCCAACAATCGCCAATACCCACACGGTCGCAATCGTTTTCCAGTGCCAGCTCACGTCTCTATTGTGCCCGACCGCCCGCGTTCCATGGCACGCTAGTATGAAATTCGAGATACTTGGAGGGCGCGAGTGGCGCAGTTGTTGATCCTGACCTCGGCGGCCAACAATGACGTGCTCCCCGCCTTGGCGTTGCTGTCGCACAGCGCCCGGCTGATTCCCGCCCAGGCGGACCAGCTCATCAATGCGCCCGATTCGGACCTCATTCTGGTCGATGCCCGCAGCAATCTCGCCGCAGCCAAGTCGCTCTGTCAGATTCTGCGCACCATGGGCAGCTCCACTCCCCTGCTGCTCGTGATCACCGAGGGCGGCCTCGCCGCCGTCAGCCCCGATTGGGGCGTCGACGACGTCATCCTCGACACGGCCGGCCCGGCCGAAGCGGATGCCCGCATCCGCCTGACCGCAGGCCGCCTCGCCCAAACCTCCCCGTCGAACACGATTCGCGCTGCCGGAGTCGTCATCGACGAGGCGAGCTATTCGGCGAAGGTGCACGGAAAGCCGCTCGACCTCACCTATAAGGAGTTCGAGTTGCTGCGGTTTTTGGCGGCGCATCCGTCCCGGGTGTTCACTCGCGAGCAGCTGCTGAGCGAGGTTTGGGGCTACGACTATTTCGGTGGTACCCGCACGGTCGACGTGCACGTGCGGCGCCTGCGCGCCAAGCTCGGCGACCAGGAGTCGCTCATCGGCACGGTGCGCAACGTCGGCTACCGGTTCAATGTGCATGAAGAGAACGATGAACGAGTTCCGAATTCTGTTCGCGCTTAGTACAGCGGATGCGGCGGGCCTGGCTACCTTTCATCGGGTCGCCGCGGAGGCGCTTGCCTTTGATGGGTACGCGCCGTTCAATGAGCAGGCGCTGTATGACCTGCAGGCTGGGCTTCGGACGGCGTATCTGGTCACCGTGCCCCCTGGCGATTTCGAGACAGCTCGCGAACCCGGAATGGCGGTCTCAACAAGCTCGACCAGCGGAGTTGGGAACGACGTCGCGGGAAACGGCGACGTGTTGGGGAACCATGGGTTCTCGGAGAGCGACACTGTTACGGGAGCGGCCCTGGCGGGACGCGGCGAAATCGACCTGGTTATCAGCCCGGAACATCGACGACGCGGGTTTGGCCGAACGGCCTTTCGCGAACTCGCCGATTTGGAACCACACGAGGTGACAGCCTGGTCGCACGGCGATCATCCGGCCGCCAGGGCCCTCGCGAGCGAACTTCGGTTCGTGGCCGTTCGCACGTTGCTGGAATTGCGCAAGCCGCTCTTTTCCGCTGGACCCGCCGCTGAGCCCGAGGCGGGGACGGCAGGAACGGGAGCTGCGCCGGAGACCGAGGCAGGCGCGTCTGACGCCGCATCGGAAGCCGAGGCAGCCGCATCGGAAGCCGAGCTGGCCGGAACCGGAGCTGCAGGCGACGGCGGGGCGGGGGTATCCGTTTTGGGCGATGCGAGTATTTCGGGATTTCGGGTGGGGGTCGACGACGCTGAATGGGTGGCGCTCAATTCGTTGGTGTTCACGAGCCACCCGGAGCAGGGCGCGATCACCGAGGCCGACTTGGCCGCGCGGCAGGCCGAGGGCTGGTTCGATGCCGATGACTTTCTGATTCTGCGCGACGCCGACGGCCGCATGATCGGCTACAACTGGCTCAAGGTTGACGGGGCGATCGGCGAGATTTATGTGGTGGGGGTGCATCCGGATGCCGCTGGCCGCGGGCTCGGCCGCGTGCTGATGCAGGCCGGCCTGAAACGCCTGGCCGACCACGGTTGCACGACCGCCGCGCTCTACGTCGAGGCCGACAGCCTGGGCCCGGTGCACCTGTATCGGGCGCTCGGCTTCGTTGACCACACCGTCGACGTGCAGTACCGCCGCCTCACCGACTGACGCCGCTCCAGCCCCTAAACGAGGTCCGTGCACACGGTCAGGCAGCATAACTCCTGCAAATTCTCGGACGCCGCCGCAAGTTCCGCGTGATTCCGCGGTGCCAGAATCGGCCGGGCGCAAATTGCAGGAGTTATGCGCGTGGGGCGGTGGAACTCCGGCCGGCACAGAAGGTAACAGGCCGAGTTGACGCGGGCGACACGCCGCAAAGTCAACAGCACGGGGATAATTTCGCGTGACGTTCACCCGGTTCGTCGCGACGGCGCGACCAACGGTGTCAGGATGGTCAGATGGACGGCGAAATCACCCAAGCAGACTCGGGACTCACAGACTTCGATGACGACTTTGACCCACTCATCGAGAAAGTCGACCCCGCGCTGCCCGACGACCGCTACCTCGACCGCGAGCTGAGCTGGCTCGCCTTCAACCAGCGCGTGCTCGAACTGGCCGAAGACGAGAGCCTGCCGGTGCTCGAGCGCACCAACTTTCTGGCGATCTTCGCCAGCAACCTCGACGAATTCTTCATGGTGCGCGTCGCCGGCCTGAAGCGCCGCATCCTCACCGGGCTGGCGGTGCCGACCAACGTGGGCCGGGCCGCGCAGGACGTTCTGAGCGACATCTCGGCCGCCGCCCACGCCCTGCAGGATCGCCACGCCCTCGCGTTCCAGAACCTTGTGCGCCCCGCCCTCGCCGAGGCCGGCGTCGACGTCGTCTCCTGGGACAGCCTTGGAGACGCCGACCGTCGCTCGCTGCGCACCTACTTCTCCAACCAGATCTTTCCGGTGCTGATGCCGCTGGCTGTCGACCCGGCGCATCCGTTTCCCTATATCTCCGGGCTGTCGCTGAACCTCGCGGTGCGGGTGCGCAATTCCAAGACCGGCAAGCAGGAGTTCGCCCGGCTCAAGGTGCCGCCCATGCTGCCGCGCTTCGTACGGGTCGATCGCACCGAGTCGGTCGATCGCATCCGCTATATCGCGCTCGAAGATCTCATCGCCAACCAGCTCGGCGACCTGTTCCCTGGCATGGAGATTCTCGAGCACCACGTGTTCCGGGTCACCCGCAACGAAGACGTCGAGATCGACGAAGACGAGACCGAGAACCTGATCAAGGCGCTCGAGAAGGAGCTGCTGCGTCGCCGGTTCGGCCCGCCCATCCGCCTCGAGATCACCGAGGACATGGACGAGGTCACCCTCGGCCTGCTCGTGCGCGAGCTCGACGTGACCGAGCAGGAGGTCTACCACCTGCCCGCGCCGCTCGACCTCGGCGGCCTGTTCGACCTGCGCATCGACCGGCCCGACCTGCACTTCGTCAAGCACGTGCCGACCACGGCCGCGCAGCTGCTGCCGAGCGAGCCCAACGCCGAGCAGGACATCTTCGCCGCCGTCGCCAAGCAGGACGTGCTGCTGCACCACCCCTACGAGTCCTTCGCGACCAGCGTGCAGGCGTTCCTGGAGCAGGCCGCCGCCGACCCGAACGTGCTCGCCATCAAGCAGACGCTGTACCGCACCTCGGGCGACAGCCCCATCGTCGAGGCGCTCATCGCAGCGGCCGACAGCGGCAAGCAGGTGCTCGCGCTGGTGGAGATCAAGGCCCGCTTCGACGAACAGGCCAACATCACCTGGGCGCGCAAGCTCGAAAAGGCCGGCGTGCACGTGGTCTACGGCCTGGTCGGCCTGAAGACGCACTGCAAGCTCGCCCTCGTGGTGCGCTATGAGAAGGGCGTGCTGAGGCACTACAGCCACATCGGCACCGGAAACTACAACCCGAAAACCAGTCGCATCTATGAAGACCTCGGCCTGCTCACAGCGGATGCCCAGGTCGGCAAAGACCTTACCCGCCTGTTCAATGAGTTGTCGGGCTACGCGATTGAGAAGAAGTTCAAGCGGCTCCTGGTGGCTCCGCTGCACCTGCGCAAGGCGCTGCTGAAGCACATCATTGGGGAGACAGAGAACGCGCTCGCCGGCAAAACCAGCGGCATCCGGATCAAGGTGAACTCCATGGTCGATGAGGACATCATCGACGCGCTGTACCGGGCCAGCCAGGCCGGCGTGCAGGTGGATATCTGGGTGCGCGGCATCTGCAGCCTGCGGCCGGGCGTCGCGGGCATGAGCGAGAACATTCGGGTGCGGTCGATTCTCGGCCGGTATCTCGAACACTCACGCATCTTCAGCTTTCACAGCCTCGGCGGCACCCAGGTGTACATCGGCAGCGCCGACATGATGCACCGCAACCTCGACCGCCGGGTTGAAGCCCTCGTGCGGCTGGTCGACCCGGAGCACTTGGTCGAGATCGATGCGCTGTTCGAGCGGGCGATGGATCCGCGCACGTCGAGCTGGTGGCTCGACGAGACCGGAAAGTGGACCCGCCACGACGTCGACGAGAACGGCGTGCACCTGGATGACATGCAGAACAAGTTGATGCAGCAGATCAGTGCGCGCAAGCGGCCGACCGGGCGTCGCTAGTGGCCGTGAAATCGACCGACGTTTACGCCGCCGGAGCGGTCTGCTGGCGCCTGGTCGACGGCCGCATGCACGTGCTGCTCATTCACCGCACGGTGCACGGCGACGTGACCATCCCCAAGGGCAAGGTTGATCCGGGCGAGACCCTGCCCCGCACCGCGGTGCGCGAGGTCGAAGAGGAGACCGGGCTGGCCGTGGCGCTGGGGGTTCCGCTCGGGGTGTCGCACTACGATATGCCCGACGGCCGCACCAAGATCGTGCACTACTGGGCCGCTGAGATCACGCCGGAGGCCATCGCGAAGTCGACGTTCGTGCCGAACGGCGAGGTCGCTGCCATCGAGTGGGTCACGATCAAGAAGGCCCGCACTTACCTGACCTTCCCAGCCGATGTGGAGATTCTCGAGACGTTCTCCGCGCTGGTCGATGCCGGCGTGACCCGCACGTTCGCCCTGATCGCGCTGCGTCACGGCAAGGCAGCACCGCGTACCGGCATGGGGCTCGACGCGCGTCGCCCGCTGACCGCTCGCGGAGTAAAGCAGGCCGCGAGCCTGGTCGACACGATCACGGCCTGGCGCCCGCTGCGCATCCTCTCGAGCACCGCAACGCGGTGTGTCACGACGGTGGCTCCGCTTGCTGCGTTCACCGGCATTCCGATCAAGCAGACCGAGCTGATCAGTCAGGACGCCCTCGAAACCGGCGAAGCGGATGTTCGCACCGTCGTCGGCAAGCGGGTGCGGGCCCGCAAGACGGCGGTCTTGTGCAGCCACGGGCCGGTGCTTCCGGAGATCCTGCGGGAGATCGCCCTGGCGACGGGGTCGCAGCCGTCTGCGGCGCTGTCGGACGCGGCTCATTTGGACACGGGAGGGTTCTCGATCGTGCACCTGTCGTCGGAGAATCCGGCCGCGGGCATTCTCGCCGTAGAGACGTACCCCGCGACTGCCTGAGTTCCGCAGGCCGCCTCGCGCCAAGGCGATGGCGGCAAGCGTTATCTCTCGTTTACCTTCTGTTTACCTTCAGGATGGTCGGTGGTTACTTGAGATCTCTAGCCTCGTTGTCGGGCCAGCACCGGCTCTGCATCAATAACACAGTCTTGATAACCCTCGAAAAGGAAAACACGTGAACTTCAAGCGCTTCGGCCGCCCAGCGATCATCGCCATCGTTGCAGGCCTCGCACTGTCCTCCTGTGCCGCAAACGAAGGTGCCACCCCGGCCTCCGACGACGCAGCGGCCAGCACGCTGTCCGGCACGATCAACGGCGCCGGCGCCTCGTCCATGGGTGCAGCGCAGGAAGCCTGGCGCGCCGGGTTCCAGACCGCGAACCCCGACGTCACCGTCAACTATGACCCCACCGGTTCCGGCGCGGGCCGCGAAGCCTTCATCGCCGGCGGCACCGACTTCGCCGGTAGCGACTCCTTCATGAGCACCGACGAGCTGGCCGGCACGTTCGCCGCCTGCGCTCCCGACTCCAAGGCTGTCGACCTTCCGGTCTACATCTCCCCCATCGCCGTCATCTTCAACGTCGAGGGCCTCACCGAGCTGAACATCGACGCCGACACGCTGGCCAAGATCTTCGCGGGCACCATCACCAGCTGGGATGACGCCGCAATCGCCGCGCTGAACCCCGACGCGACTCTCCCGGCCACCCCGATCACCGCCGTGCACCGCTCGGACGACTCGGGAACCACCAAGAACTTCTCGGACTACCTCTTCCAGACCGCACCCGATGTGTGGACCGAAAAGGCCTCTGACACCTTCCCGTTCTCCTCGGGCGATGGCGCACAGGGCACCTCGGGTGTCGTTTCGGCCGTCACCAACGGCGTGGGCACCATCGGCTACGCCGACGCCTCGCAGGCCGGCTCGCTCTCGACCGCCAAGCTCATGGTCGGAAGCGACTTCGTTGCTTACACCCCCGAGGCTGCGGCCGAAGTTGTCGCCGGATCGCCCCTCGTGGCCGACCGCGCTGCCGATGACCTCGCGCTCAACCTGAACCGCAAGACCACCAACCCGGCCGAGTACCCGCTGGTTCTGGTGAGCTACGCGATCGTTTGCAACACCTACGCGGATGCCGCCCAGGGCGAGCTCGTCAAGGCCTACATCGAATACATCGCCAGCGCTGAAGGCCAGATCGTCGCGAAAGACGCCGCCGGCGTTGCACCGCTCTCGTCTGAGCTCGAGGCGAACGTCGCTGATGTTCTTGCGACCGTCAAGTAACAACTGAACACACCTGCCCGGTCCGTTCTCGCACATTCGCGAGGGCGGATCGGGCAGACTGGGTGTGCGGCCACTTGCGTCACGCCGCTCTCCACCCGAGCTTCTGCACAATTTCACCAGTACGACGCTACTTAGGAGACCGGCATGACCACGGCTGCCGCCACGACCATCAAGGCCAGGCAACGACCCGGCGACCGTATCTTCTCGTCGGCCACGGTCATCGCCGGCAGCGTGATTCTGGCCATGCTCGCTGCCGTGGCCATCTTCCTGCTGATCGAGAGCCTGCCGGCGTTCGTCGCTGATCCGTCCGAGTTCAGCGGAGACGTGACCAACTTCTGGTCGTACGTAGGGCCGCTCGTCTTCGGCACCGTCTACTCAGCCATTCTGGCTTTGATCATGGCCGTGCCGGTTGCCATCGGCATCGCACTGTTCATCTCGCACTTCGCACCGCGCAAGCTCGCGCAGGGTCTCGGTTACCTCATCGACCTGCTCGCCGCGGTTCCCTCGGTCGTGTTCGGCCTCTGGGGTATCACCGTGCTGGCCCCGCTCGTGCAGCCGTTCTACACCACACTGGTCGAGTGGTTCGGCTGGTTTCTTCCCCTCTCCGGCCCCGTGTCGGGCACCGGACGTACGATCCTCACCGTCTCCGTGGTGCTGGCGGTGATGATCCTGCCGATCATCACCGCCATCTGCCGCGAGATCTTCCTGCAGACTCCACTGCTTCACGAAGAAGCCGCGCTGGCCCTGGGTGCCACCCGCTGGGAAATGATCCGCATGGCCGTGCTTCCCTTCGGCCTGCCAGGCATCATCTCGGCCTCGATGCTCGGCCTCGGCCGGGCGCTCGGTGAGACCATGGCCGTGGCCATGGTGCTCTCCCCCAGCCCCGAGGTCTTCTTCCAGCTACTGACGTCTCAGAACTCCAACACGATCGCCGCGAACATCGCACTCAACTTTCCCGAGGCGCACGGCGTCGGCGTGAATATCCTGCTCGCGACAGGCCTCATGCTTTTCATCGTCACGCTGCTCGTGAACATGCTGGCCCGCGTCGTCATCAACAGCCGTAAGGCATTCTCGGGAGCCAACTGATGACATCCGTCACCGAAGCCCGCCCGCTCACCAACTCGCTCACCGCGGGAAAGCTGCCGCCACGCTCACCGCTGTGGGTGTTGCTGGCCAGCTGGGCCGTCGCGGCCGCCTTCTTCGCCATGCTGAATCTGTCGGGCGCTGTTGACGGGTTCAACGTCGTCGGAACCTTCGTCTTCGGCACGGTGCTCTACTGCGTGGCCATCTACGTGCTGTCGCGCCTGGTCGAAGGCTCACGCAAGGCCACCGACCGGCTGGTGACGGCCCTCGTGACCGCCGCATTCGTGATCGCACTGCTGCCGCTGATCTCGATAATTTACACCACGGTCGTCAACGGGCTGCCCGCGTTTTTGACGCCGACGTTCTTCACCTCGTCACAGCGCAACGTGGTCGGCGCGGGCGGCGGCGTGCTGCACGCCATCACCGGCACGCTGCTGGTGACCGGCGTCGCGACACTCATCTCCGTGCCGATCGGCCTCCTCGCCTCGATCTACCTCGTGGAATACGGCCGCGGCCGCCTGGCCCGCGCCATCACCTTCTTCGTCGACGTGATGACCGGTATCCCCTCGATCGTCGCCGGGCTGTTTGCCTTCGCACTGTTCGCGCTGTTGTTCAACGACCCGGGCATCCGCTTTGGATTCGGTGGGTCGATCGCGCTGTCAGTGCTCATGATTCCGGTCGTGGTGCGCTCGAGTGAAGAAATGCTCAAGCTCGTGCCGAACGAACTGCGCGAGGCTGCTTTTGCACTGGGGGTGCCGAAGTGGCTGACCATTCTCAAGGTCGTGCTGCCGACATCCATTGCGGGAATCGTGACTGGAGTGATGCTGTCGATCGCCCGTGTGATCGGTGAGACGGCTCCGCTGCTGATCATTGCCGGATTCACGTCGAGCATGAATTACGACCTGTTCAGTGAGCGCATGATGACTCTGCCGGTGTTCGTCTACACGCAGTACGCCAACCAGGGTGCTGACTCGCAGGCGTACGTCGACCGTGCCTGGGCCGGCGCGCTCACCCTCATCGTGATCGTGATGCTGCTCAACGGACTTGCCCGTCTCATCGCCCACTGGTTCTCGCCCAAGCTGGGCCGCTAACACTTACTTAGAAAGGGACTTATGTCCAAGCGCATCGAAGTCAACGACCTCAACGTGTATTACAGCAACTTTCTCGCCGTCGAGGGTGTTTCGATCGTGATCGAGCCGCGCACGGTGACGGCGTTGATCGGGCCGAGCGGGTGCGGAAAGTCCACGTTCATTCGCACGCTCAACCGCATGCACGAGGTCATCCCCGGCGCGCGCGTCGAGGGTGAAGTGCTCATCGACGGCAACAACCTCTACGGCCCGGGCGTCGACCCGGTGCTCGTGCGCCGCCAAGTGGGCATGGTGTTCCAGCGGCCCAACCCTTTTCCGACGATGTCGATTCAGGACAACGTCCTGGCCGGCGTGAAGCTCAATAACCGTCGCATGAGCAAGACGGATGCCGACGACCTCACCGAAAAAGCCCTCCGCGGGGCCAACCTGTGGCAAGAGGTCAAGGATCGCCTCGCGCGACCGGGTTCGGGACTTTCCGGCGGGCAGCAGCAGCGCTTGTGCATCGCCCGTGCCATTGCGGTGGAGCCCGACGTGATTTTGATGGACGAGCCGTGCTCGGCCCTCGACCCGATCTCGACTCTAGCTATCGAAGACCTCATCGAAGAGATGAAGGCCGAGTACACGATTGTGATCGTGACGCACAACATGCAGCAGGCCTCGCGGGTGTCGGACCGCACCGCGTTCTTCAACATTGCGGGCACCGGCAAGCCGGGCAAGCTCATCGAGTACAACGACACCACGACGATGTTCTCGAACCCGAGCGTTCAGGCCACGGAGGACTACGTGTCGGGGCGGTTCGGGTAAGTCGCTCGACAGCACGGCCCGCCTGGCCGCCTGGCCGCCTGGCCGCCTGGCCGCCTGGCCGCCTGGCCGTCTGGCCGTCTGCGGGAGCCGACCATTCTTCCGCTGGTCGAGCTTGCCGAGATCGCAATCGACCAACGCAACTCTGTCTGCGAAACAGATGGCCGCGGGGTGGCTATCCGGCTCAGGGGGCCAGGAGTGCGGCGCCGTGGGTGACGCGACCGGCCAGCAGCGTGGCGGCCACGGGCATCCGTTCGAAGGTGGCGTCGGAAACCGTGAGCGGGTCGCCGTCGAGCACCGCGAGGTCGGCAACGTCGCCGACGTTGAGGCGGGTGCGTCCGCGGGCGGATGCCGCGAGGGCCTCGGCGCGGGAGATGACCTGATCGGGGCGCCAGGGGTCGCGTCCGTCGCTGCGAGCCCGCGATGACGCGGCGCTCATGGCCGTGAAGGGGTCAAGGGGTGCGACGGGGGCGTCGGAACCGAGGGCGAGGGTGGCTCCGGCATCGAGCAGCGAGCGCAGAGCGAAGACTCGATCGGCGCCTGCGGACCAGTTGAGTTCCACCGCGTCACGGTCGTCGAGCGCGTGCTCCGGCTGCACGCTCGCGATGACGCCGAGGCGGGCGAAGCGCGCGAAGTCTGCGGGCTGCAGAAACTGGGCGTGCTCGATGCGGCCAGGCACGGCCGCGCGCTCGAAGGCGTTCAGGGCCACGGTGTTGGCCGCGTCTCCGATGGCGTGCACCGCGGGCATGAGCCCGGCGCCCTGCGCGGCCAGGAGAATCTCGGTGAGTTCGTCTTCGCTCACGGCGAGCACGCCGTGCCCGCCGACCGGGTATTCGTCGACGCAGAACGCCGTGCGGGTGTTCAGGGATCCGTCGATGAGCAGCTTCAGCGGCCCCACGCTGAGCAGGCCGTGGGTGTCTGCGATGCGGTCGCCGGTGTGCATCCGCTCGGCGACGGCATGGTCGAAGTCTGCGAGGTAGATGCCGGCCTCAACCCTGAGGGCGTCGAACCCGCCGGCGATGCGGCGCTGCCAGACGGAACGGTTCCAGGTCATCTCGAAGTCCACGATGCCGACGACTCCGCGGGCGGCGGCCCGGGCCCCGGCCTGGGCGGCGAGAGCGTCGACCTCGGCGTCGGGCATCTGGCCGAGCGCGATGGTGAGGACGAACGCAGCCTGTTCGCGCAGCAGCCCGGACTCGTCGACGTGCACACCGAATTGCTCGGCGGCGGCGCTGTTGATCCAGACGCAATGCAGGTCGTGGCTGATCAAAGCGGTCGGATGCCCCTGCGTCACCTCATCGAGACCGCGCCGGGTGGGCAGGTCGGCCCAGACCGCATCCCGAAACCGCACTCCGATAAGCGGGGTCGGGCGGCTGGACTGGTCGACCTGTGCGGCGGGGTGGTTGAGCGGGACCTGCTCCCGCACGAGCTCGAGGGCCTCGTGCGCCGAGACCGCGGCCGAGAGGTCGAACCGGGCTCCGGCGAGCGCCCACTGGGTCAGGTGTACGTGTTCGTCCCAGAGGCCGGGGATGACGGTGCGTCCGTCGAGAGTGGCGGCATGCGTTCTGGCGGAGGGCACGATCTGCGTGATGACGCCGTCGGTGATGTGCACGTCGGACAGCGTGGTGTCGCCGGGCTGTCGGACGGAGCGCAGAACGAGGTCGGGCATGGCGCGGCTTTCGGTCGAGGGGGGTCTTGCCACCCTACAGGCGGGTGCGGAGTGGATCTGTCAGCCCGTTTCGGATTCCGCGCACGGCACCTTCGCCACCCCTCAAATCGTGCGCGGTTCGGCGGAGCGGCACGAAAGCGTACAGCAGAAAACCTTCAGTGAGAATTTGTCATTAACCCGTAGATATCTACGGTGCAGACCACTACGGTATGAGTCGTTCGAGGCATACCCTGCTTCGATTCGTGCCGACCCGACCGTTCTGACAGGAAATTGCCATGCTCAAGAAACTCTTTGCAATCACAGCCCTGGCCACGCTGGCCGTCTTCGCAGTGCCGGCCGCGGCATCCGCTGTCACGTATGTTCCCAGTGATAGTCAGAGCACGAAAGTGACCCATACCGTTGTGCCGCCCGATGCGGGGTATGTCGGCTCCAAACATGTCGACTCCAAACAGGTCGGCTCCAAAGCGGCCTCCCTCGGCTCCGTCAAACTCGCCTCCACCGGCTATGACGCCTCCGTGCTGGCGATTTCGGGCGGAAGTGCCGCGCTCCTGCTCGGGCTGACCCTCGTGACCACGTCGGTCGTGCGACGCAAGCGCGCCGAAGGGCCTGTGCGGCCGTAGAGCGGATGTTGCCGCGCGCGGGACCCGCGCGGCACCCGCGCGGCACCCGCGCGGCACCCGCGGCACCCTTTAGCGACGCGGGCACCCCTAGGAACGCGTGCAGTGATCGCTAACGGGTGCCGCGAGCGAGAAGAATCACGGGTCCGCGCGCCGGTGCCCGAGTTGATCTGCATCCAGATCGGACTGCGACCGTCGATGGCGCGCCGGCTGGCAATTCCGAAGGCGAAATAGGTGTCGGGCTCCGGTTGCCCGATTAGAATCCACCGGGCACAGTCGAAGCCACTTCTCGGGCCGATGGGCAACGCGCGGCCCGACGTCTCGAGCTGGAGTTGCTTCGCCGCCTCCCGCACAACCTCCTTGAGCCGCTACTGGCGACCCAGCCACTCGTCACCGAGGCAGAGTTCACCAGCGACGGTCGGCACGAATCGCGATTTGGCCGCCGGCGCCACGATAGGCGCGGCAATGCCCAACGCCTCGTGAAACCTGTGCTCATTCGTGGGATCGCCGCCGTCAGTCGATCGGCCGGGCAAGCGCATACGGGGGCGTTGCGTCACGCAAGCCAACAACCGTCTGCCGTGACCCGGTGAGCCCACCCGATCGCCACGGCGAGAATCTGTTCAATAGCAAAATCGGGGCCCCGGCCTCATCAGCGGGTGCAGCGCCCGCTCCTTCAATTCCGGCGGATTCTTCTTCCGTGTTGGCATAATTCCCAACCTTTCCGGGGGGTCAAGAACCTCCGCTAAACCCGGTGCGAGACACTCCTGACCCCTTCGCGGCGACTACGACCATTACCGGGCCAGCTTTCATAGCCGCGTTCCGAGAACGCGTGATTAGTAGTCGATCAAGCCCTCGCCTACGGCCCACTGCCGAAAGCCGCCTTGTTCGAACGGCAGAAAGTATTCGCAGAGATGAGGTCGTCCGCGAGGCTTTCGACCATGCGCAAGGTTAGCTGTCCGTCGCGAATCGCTTTACACAGCAACGGGAGAGTTGCGGTGACACGAATGCCCTCGTCATGTGCAATCTGCCGGGGCACTGCGTCATCGAGAACGATTTCGAACCCACGCACCTTGCCAAGAGCGAGGACACCGCATTCGCCAGTGTTCCGGCCGCCTTCGACAAGTCGATCTGCAAACGCCGCGAAGGAAACCATGTAGGCGAGATCAGTACTTCGATCAACGGTAATCCAGTCTGCGTCCAGAATCTGCTTGAGGACGGGAACCTCGTACGACTGCCGCCGAAGTTCCGCTTCCACGCTGTCCGGGATCACGACGGGTCGATCACCGGCAAGAAAGTGAAGTACCCCAAGCCAGCTTTCCACAGCAAAGTGCCGAAGCGGCCCCGTGTCGAAGACAAGGGGCTCCGGTAAATCCGTCACGAAACGAAATTCCAGAGTTCATCTTCCCGCCGAGGCCGAATCGGTGGCAGATCCTCGTCTTCAAAAGTGCCGCGAAGTAGACCAAGCGCACGCTCCCGGCTGATCTTTTCTTCGCGGAACGATCGCAGGACGCCTTTCTGGAACGCAATCGGAAGGCTCGTTGCCTCCAGCTCCGTCGGTACGTTGAGACCGAATTCGACTATGTCGGCACGGGTCGTGGAGATAGTACGGATGAAATTGGCGACGTCGCTCTCGACTATCTCCAGCTCACGCAGTCGGCGTGCCAGGGTCGCCATGTCGACGCGAAAGTCGCTCGCGCAGAGCACTGCGGTCTCACGCACGCCGTGAGCTGCGCGCTTTTCTTCCCACAACCCAGCGAGACCATCTTTGGGAAGAAGCAGTGCTCGAGCGAAACGGTCGAGCGTAGCTTCGATGTCGCCGTTCGGCTCGCAAATTCTCCAGTCAATCGTGTAGTCGTCTGCAACGAGAAAATGTCCGAGCTCGTGCGCGAGAGCCAGCCGCCTCCCACCGACCTTGTTGTGGCTGTTTACCAACGAAACACCACCACTCGTCAGCAAAATGGTGCCAGCGTCAGCAGTGTCGACTCCCAGGTCCCTAGAGAAGGCAAATAGGCCAATCCTGGCGACTTGGTTCGCTAGGTCGTGCACGGGCTCGGTGTAGTTCAGCTCAAGTAGGTGTCGCGCTGTGGCGGCGAGGTCTTCAGCGGCGGAGTTGCTCCGTGGGCGGGGGTACGGCGTTTCCGCGAATCGCTCCGGGACCAGTTCAGATGACGCAAGAGACCGCACAAGCTCTACATCTGCTGCGAGGCCGGCGAGCAGTTGGTCGATCTTCGAATCGACGGTGTCCAGCCCCTGACTGGAGCGATGCGACACCAGTGCCGGAAGCGGGTCGGAGAAGAACGACGTCATTCGAACACCAATCGCCTGGGCGACGCTTGAGAGCTCCAGCGCTGTGATCTTCCTCGTGCCCGCTTCGATTTTGCTCACGGCCGTGCGATCTAGCGCGACAAGACTGCTCAGCTCTCCCTGGTTGAGGCCAGCGCGCTCGCGCGCTTCACGAATGCGCGCGCCGAGTGTGTTCGCATTGATCTCGTTCATGTGTGCTATTTTCGCACATATACGAGGAAAAGCGCCATATCAAGATTCACTCCCGCGGCCAGTCAATCCCGGCGAGACCCAGCGCCGCTCGGTCGAGCGTTTGAACAACGGGCGAGACGGGATCCAGGACGCATCGTTGCTCCGCCCATTGCGCGGGTGACCTGGCACACTTCGCCGAGCGCGGTGGCGGGCACGTTGGCGGCGTACATGACCCCGATGTCGGCCTACGTGGCGGTAGGCGGTGGTTGGGGGTCGAATCGCATATTTGGCATCGGGCCGTAATGGCGCAGCTCGTTCCACGCCAGCGCGTGCGCGGTCGGGTCAAGGGCCCTCGGGTTCACGCAGCGACAACGGCGCGCTGCGGGCATCTACCCTGCGAACTCAAAATCGATCGTGACTTCGGGAGCGACGCTGGCGATGATTCCGGAGTAGAACGCCTTGGCCTGGTCTTGGAGCGCTGCGGTGTTTTGGCTGATGTACTTCTGCTTGTTCTCGTCGCTGAGATCCCCATCTCGAACCATATACGTAAGCAGGAGCTGTGCGATCGTGGCCCGCGCCACCGCGCTCGGAAATGCAGCTGCAAGGTGATGCTCGGAACACTGGTGCGCGAGGGGTACGCCAAGTTCGACCCGACGACCCGGCAGTACACCGTGGGCCTGCGCATCTTTCAGCTGGCCCAGACGGTGGCCGTGGCCTACAGCGCTTGGGTTTCCGCTCGTCCAGTCGGTCGATACCGGCACGACCAGCTGTCCTGTAGCGTCCGTTCCCCACACGCCAACCGGCCAGGCAATCTGCACAGAGTGACGGAGAACTCACGCCCCTGGTCCTGGTGGATAAGGGCATTTTTTTGAGCGTCGGTGGTGCCGCGTCTATTGGCACGCACCGTACAACAGTGGCCCGCCCGGTGAATCGGCCTGTGGCGAGGAAATCAGGGCCATCGTGACGACGATTGACGGCGGTCTTGGCTTCGCTCGTGGGTCTCGATCGCTCGTACCTCGCGCCTCGACCGGCGGGGTGGAGTACGCTTCTCAGAACAAAAATCGTAAGCATAAGGACCTTGTATACTATAAGGTTTTTGAACACGGATGGTGGTATCGTCTTCCCATGAACCTCCTGAACCCGTACACGCCCGGCGCGGGTACTCGCCCCGCACTGCTGGCGGGACGCGACAGCCAGACTGCCTTGGTACGAAACCTGGCAGACCAAGTTCAGGCCGGACGCACCGCAAACCCACTCATCTACGTGGGTTTGCGTGGCATGGGGAAGACGAGTCTGCTGTATGCGGCACGCGACTTGTTCCGGGAACGTGGCTGGCTGGCCGGCTACTTCGAGGTGCGTCGAAACGTGGAACCTGGAATAGCGGTGCAGCACATCATCGCCGACAGTGCCCAACTGTCCACCGGGATGTTCCGTGCTGCCCTCGCGAACGGCGGCCACCGTATCGGAGGTATGAAACTTACGCTCGGACCCGCCGGATTTAGCTTCGAGGTAGATACAGACAGACGAGCCGTAAGTCCTGCGGCTGATGCCTTCCCCGCTCTGGTGGCATTTCTGCGGACGCTCGGCGCTGACGCTCGCGCCAATGGTGTCGGGGTAGCACTGCTCATCGACGAGCTGCAGCTATTCCGGAAGCGTGACCTCGCGGTGCTGATTCAGGCGCTCTCTGCGCTGGATGACGAACCCATTGTGCTCATCGGTGCCGGTCTGCCCGGCCTTCCCGCGGACATGGCGAAAGCCAACACGTACGCCGAACGATTCCGATTCGAGGGTATCGGGCCGCTGAATGACCCAGACGCGAGAGAAGCGGTCGTGAGCCCGGCTTTCGGACAAGGCATTATGTGGGATGAAGGCGCGGTATCCCACCTCGTTGCTGAGGCGCATGGCTACCCGTACTTCCTTCAGTTGTACGCGAGTGAGGCATGGGTTGCTGCCGAGGGCGCCCGAACCATAACCCTGAAACACGTGCAGGTGTCCGCCGATGCGGCGCAGCGTCAGCTCAGCGTCGGCTTGTACGCCGCACGGTACGACCGGCTCAGCGACAAGGAACGAGAATACGTTGATGCCATGGCGGCCCTCATGCTCCCTGACGTCGCTCGAGTGGGTTCCGGCGCCGTCGCCCGCAACCTTGGAAAATCGTTGAGCGTAGTGGCACCGGTACGAGACCGGGTTATCAAGAAAGGTATTGTGCACTCCCCCGCGTTTGGAATGCTCGAATTCTCGGTCCCCGGTTTTGCCAGCTATGTCGTAGCCCGCAGCAGCACCGCAGACCTCTAAGTATTAGAGGCACTGAGACCCGTTTCGATATCTGCGTTGGAACAACCCGTCAGACTTCCACGTTTGTTGCTGGGTTCCCCCACCGGCCGCGATGACGGGCGCCGTGGCCAGAAAGGGCAGCAGCGCCCACGGAGCGGGAAAGGGCATGGTGTCGTCGATGACAAAGATGGAGGCGAGGATGCCGAGTAAGCCAGTCTAGGCGAGCACCGGGCGGGCCTTGGCCGGCAGTTTCGCCCCCCAGGGTGCGGTGATGGCGTTGAGTGCGCCGACGCCTAGGCCTGGTGGGTGCGGCATCCGCTTGGGTGGGGTGTCGCTCGAGCAGTGGCCTAGACGACGGGGTCGGCGGGCTTGGCGGCTGCGCCGCGGGCGGGGATGCGCCGCTTGACCCGCGCGGGGGCGTCGGTGAGTTGACGTTCGGTATGGGCGGCATTGAGGGCCTCGGCGATGACGAGCACCAAGGCATCGTTGCGGGCGGAATCGTCGAGGCCGAGGGCCAGGCGTTCCGCCGTGAGCAGGTAGCTGCTCACCAGCGGTTGGTTGAAGAACCGGTTGAGTTGCGCGACCGACGCCGTGTGCGACTTGAGGAAGGTCTGGGTGATGTATCCGGACACGGTGGTGCTGACCAGGCCGAGGGCTGCGACAGTGAACTTGGTCTGCACGCTGGTGCTGGGCCAGACGACGATGAGAATGCACAGGGCCAGCAGGCCGAAGCCGAGATACATGGCGACCTGACTGTGCCGGAACGACCGGGCGGCCTGCTCGATGGTGAGGTGGTGGTAGCGCTCCATCTCGGTGCGGTTGAGGTGCAGCAGGGTGCCCATGGTGGGATCGGCCTGCACGTTTTGCATGCTGAGCATCACTCGCTGCGCGCCGCGCTCGGTTTCTTCGAACCGTGCCCGCGCGTTTTTCAGCATGAACGGAATGAAGATGCCGGCGCCGACGGCCCAGCCGACCAATCCGCAGCCGGCCAGGAAGACGAACTCATTCACGGCGGGATCGAGCCACCACCAGAGGATGAGTGCGCCGCCGCACAGAAGCACGATGGGAGTGGAGATGAGATAGGTGCGACGGGACTTTCTGGCGGTGCGTTCTTCGGCGGAGCCGATCCAGGCGGAGGTTCTGGGGGCTTCGTGTGGGGGTTTTTCGGCGGCATGAATTTGATCGAGCACGGTGGGCCCTCCGCTTCATTTTGGTGCCGTCACGCTACTCCCGGTGCGGGGCTGGGGATAGTGGGGGCTTGGTTGCCCCGACGACGGCCGCTGCGGCAGCAAGGCGCCGCCCGGCCGCTATTGCCCACCGGTATGCTCGGAAGATATGAGATCACGGTTTCCGCGCAAGGTCTTTGAGGTGGGCGACGAGCCCGATCCGCGCTTCAGCCTCGCCAACGAGCGCACCTTTCTGGCCTGGATTCGCACGTCCCTCGCGCTGCTGCTCGCCGGCGTTGCGCTGGAAGCGCTGGATGCCCCGATTCAGGCCGAGATCCGGCTCGCCTCCGCGCTCATCTTCATCGCCCTCGGTCTGGTGTCGATCGTGCACGCCTGGTGGTCGTGGGCGGCAACCGAGCGGTCCATGCGGCTGATGCAGCCGCTGCCCGGCCTTGCCGTCGGAGCCATCATCACCAGTGGCGCGGCCATCGCCATCGTCGGCATCATCGTCGGGAGCCTGCTGGTGTGAGCGAGATGCGAATTTTCGAGTCGGGGCTGCAGCCGGAACGTACGCTCCTCGCCTGGCGACGCACCTGCCTCGTACTCGCGCTGGGAGTCGCCGTCTCCATTCGATACGGCGCCATCGCCGACCCGCTGCTGGCGCTGCTGATCGGCGTGCCCGCTCTCGCGCTCGTCGGCGGTGCCTACGCGCTCACCTCGATTCGCTACCGCCGGGCCACCCGGGCTCTGGTGAACGACCCGACCGCGGCCGTCAGCGGGGGCAGGGCCGTGGCGGCGGTGACACTCACTGCCCTGCTGATTGGCCTCGCTGCCCTCGTCTTCGTGGTCTCCCAGTCGTCGGTTCTGGCGGGCTGGCTATAAACCTCGACGAACTCGTGCGCGGTGCCCGGGTTACTCGACTGCGGGCAGAACTCTCGTGATGAACGGCGGATGGTGCGGCACCATGGCGGGATCCAGCACGAGGTGCCGGGCCAGAACGGCTGCTCCCTGAAGCGAGCCGCCCCCGCCCAGGTGCACGTGCACCCCCGGCAGCAGCCGTTCCGCGGCGGCGTTGAACGGATCGGTGAGGAGCCGCCCGGCCGCCAGCAGACCGCCGACGAGGGCAACACGCTGGGGCAATTGCGGGGTGAGCGCTGCCTGAGCAGTTTCGGCCAGCGCCTGGCCGGCCCGCTGCCACACCGCTGCGGCCACGGCATCACCGGCATGAGCGGCCTCGACCATCGCGGGCACGAACGTAGCCATGACCCCGGCACGGTCGTCGCGGGTGTACAGCATGCGGGGCAGGTCGTGCACCTCGCCGAGGTCGCGGGTAGCGAGCTTCAGCAGAAGCGCGGAACCGCCC
The DNA here is from genome assembly GCF_030063145.1 of Cryobacterium sp. PH31-L1. Taxonomy (GTDB): domain Bacteria; phylum Actinomycetota; class Actinomycetes; order Actinomycetales; family Microbacteriaceae; genus Cryobacterium. The sequence goes on along the minus strand of NZ_JASISM010000002.1, from coordinate 297,647 downwards.
GCGCGTCCGTCGTAGGCGCGCACCGCGGCCCGCAGGCCCTGCATACCGATCCAGGCCCCACCGCCGGCGTCTCCGAGCAGGTGGCCCCAGCCGTCGACACGGTTCCAGACGGTGTCGAGGTCGCTGCCGAGCCCGACCACGCCGGTGCCGGCTGCCACGACCGCTCCCCCGCCGATGCCGAGCGCACCCACCAGGGCGGTGACGGAATCGGAGGCGACCACGGTGCGGGCGCGCGGCCAGAGCGCGGCGATGGCATCGGTAACGCGCGTGGGCCGGTCGACGAGTTCCATGAGGCCACTCATGCCCACGACCACCGCGAGCGGTGAGCCGAGGCCCTGGGCGCGCCGCAGCTGGTCGCCGAGGCCGACGAGGGTGCCGATGAGGGCTTCGACGTCGATGCCGGAAGGACCGACCATAACGGATGGCCCGGTCGCGCTCGCGAGCGGAAGGTCGCCCGCCGCCGATGGCGCGTGCGCGGAACCGACGTAGACACGGGACCCCGAGCCGCCGATGTCGATGGCAACGTAGGGCGAGGGGTCGAAGACGGTGGCGCGGGGCGGCATCCGCTTGTCGGGAACCGGAGCATCCACTGCAGCATTCACCATCAGCCTTTCACCGCGCCGGCAACGAGCCCGGTGGCCATTCGGCCCTGCACGATGAGGAAGACGATGATGACCGGTATGGCGATTAGTGCGGAACCGGCCATGATGGCACCCCAGTCGGTGGCCTCGTAGGTGACGTTGAATCGTTTGAGCCACAGCGGCAGCGTCGCGGCACTGTTTTCTTTCATGATGACGAGGGCAAGGGTGTACTCGTTCCAGGAGGCCAGCAGGGCGAAGATTCCCGACGCCACCATGCCGGGCGCCAGCAGCGGAAAGGTGATGCGGAGGAAGGCGCCGAAGCGGCTGCATCCGTCGATCATCGCCGCCTCTTCGAGTTCGATGGGGATGCCGTCGACGAAGCCCTTGAGCATCCAGATCGTAATCGGAACGGAGTGGCCAGCGTAGAGCAGGCTGAGGCCGACGATGCTGTTGATCATGTCCCAGCTGTCGAGCATGCGGTACTGGGAGATGAAGAGGGCTTCGGCCGGGATCATCTGGATGACGAGCACCACGATGACCATCGCCGTGCGACTGCGAAAACGGAACCGGCTGAGGGCCACGGCGGCCAGGAACGCGCTGAACAGGGCGACGACCACGGAGATGGCGGTGACGAGGGCGCTGACACGCATGGCGGACCAGAAGGAGGCGTCGCCGATGATGGTCGCGTAGTTGGAGAGATCGATGGGGAAGGGGAGGAATTGCGGGGTCGCGCCGTAGAGGGCGGCGTCGGTCTGGAAGCTGCTGTTGATCATCCAGTAGACCGGGAAAGCCCAGAGCAGGGCGAGGGCCACGCCGCCGATATTGATGCCGATGCGGCCGAGGCGACGCCGACGGCCCACGGCGGTACTGCCGGTTCCGGAGTGGGTCCGGGAGGTTCTCACCAGGGTCGATGCGGCGGTCATGAGACGTTTCCTTGCTTGACGAGGGAACGAACGTAGCCCCAGCTGATGATGAGGGTGATAAGCAGCATGATCATGGCCACGGCCGATCCGGCGCCGTAGTCGCCCTGGCCGAGGCCGATCTGGTAGACGTAGGTGCCGAGCACGTTGGTGTCGGCGGAGACTCCGCCGGAATCCTGCAGCACCGAGATTTGGGTGAAGACACGGATGTCCCAGATGATCTGCAGCAGACCGACGAGCATCAGTACCGGCGCGATGCCCGGCACGATGATGTGCCGAAAACGCTGCCAGCCGGTGGCACCGTCGAGCTGCGCCGCCTCGAGGATTTCGCCATCAATCTGGGTGAGCGAGGCGTAGACCATGAACATGACCAGGGGCACGCTCATCCAGATGATGACAGCCCCGGCGATGACGAAGAAACTGCCGGCCTCGAGCAGCCAGGCGAAACCGTCAAACTGCTCGAAGCCCAGGGAGACGAGCAGCCAGTTGACAACGCCGGTGCGGGTATTGAAGAGCCACTGCCACACCGTGAGGGACGACAGCACGGGAGTCGCCCACGCCACAAGCATGGCGCTCTGCACCAGGATGCGCACCGTTTTGGTCAGTCGGGTGAGCAGCAGCGCCGTGGACACGCCGATGGCCATGGTGAGGCCGGCGCAGGCGAAGCAGAACACCAGCGAGCGCACCAGAACGACCCAGAACACCGGGTCTGCGGTGACGGCAGCGTAGTTGTCGAGCCCCACCCAGTCGGCCGGCTGGCCGAACTGCTGCTTCAGGCCGAACTCCTGGAAGGACATGATGAGTTGGTTGGCCAGGGGGTACCCCTGGGACACGATCACGATCAGCAACGCCGGCAGGCCGAGCAGCAGCGGGATCAGGGCCGGGGAACGACCGGCGACGGACTTCTTCGGTGTGGGAGCAGCGAGGGTGCGGGGCTGAGCAGTGAGTGTCATGCCTGATCTCCTTTCAGAACGGTCGATGCGACGAGGGCCGGCCGCGCCCGTGCGGGGCGCGGCCCTCGTGTTAGTTGAGCAGGCTCTCGATCATGGCGTCGGTGTCGGCGGCGAGCTGCTTGACGTCGCCACCCTGGGCGAGCTGCGTGAGCAGGTCACGGATGACGTCATTGCCCTCGACGGTGGCCCAGCCTTCGGCAGCGGGCGTCATGACCGAGGCCGCGACAGCCTGCACCTCAACCTGGCCAACCTCGGTGGCTTCGAGCGGTGCGGCGTAGCTGATGTTGCCGGGAACCCAGCCGCCGTCCGAGGCGAAGTAGCTCTGGAAGGTCTCACTGAGGGTGAGAGCGAGGGCCTCACGGGCGAGGTCCTGCTTGGGCGACTGCGCCGGGATGGCGATGTTCGACCCACCCGCAAAAGCCTTGCCGGTGCTGCCGGCTTCAACGCCGGGGAGGGCGAAGACTCCGGTGTCTTCGAGCAGGGCTGGGTCGATCTTGGCATAGGCGTTGTTGAGCGCGACGAACATGCCGGCCTGGCCGGCGCTGTAGCGCACGGCGGGCTGGCGAGCCTCGTCGAGGGTGGCGGTGGCGGCATCCGCTACGCCATTGAGGTAAATATTCTGCAGGTCCTCGAGGGCGGCGATGCCCTCCGGAGTTGAGAGTGTGCCTTTCCAAGTGTCACCGTCGAGTTCGGCGAAGGTGCTGCCGTGGGTGTAGACCCAGCCCTGAGCAGCGCCGAAGTCCTTGGCCGGCAAGAAGATGCCGGAGAAGTTGTCGACGCCCTCCGGATTGGCCTGCTGCAGGGTGATCGCAGCCTGGGCAACCTCGGCAATTGTGGTCGGCACCGCGATACCAGCGGCCTGGAACAGCGACTTGCGGTAGTAGACGATGCGCGAGCCCGCAAAAAACGGTGCCGCGTACAGGGCGCCGTCGTGGGTTCCGGCCTCGACGAGGCTCGGGATGAGGTCTGAGCCGCCGAGTTCGTCGGTCATGTCGGTGATGTCACTGAGCGCCCCGGCGGCGCTGAACGTGATGACCTGCGAGTTGCCGAACTCGACGAGGTCGGGCGTCTGGCTGGGGCTGGCCAGGGTGGTCTGCAGCTTGGTGACGATGCCGTCCCAGTCCTGGATTTCAATCGTGAGCGTGGCGCCGTCGTGCGTGTCTGCCCATTCGTTGACCAGCCAGTCCTGGGCCACCTGAGGAACATCCTCACGCATGAACCAGACCGTGAGGTCTTCGTTCGCGTTCGCGGCGGTGGAGCCGGCGCTGCAGCCGGCCAGAAGCACCGACCCGGTGAGGGCGAGGCCGATCGCAGTGCTGATCTTGCGGGACATTTTCACAGAAGTCTCCTTGGTGACGCGAGCTAACGAGCACGAAACGGATGAAGTATTTTTGTTAGTACATCATCTAAACAAACTCGCGTCAATGAAATTCTGCTATTTACTTGGTCACTGCGACGGCCTGCGGCACGAATCCGGGATGGGGTCTGTCATCTGGCCACCCGGTTTAGTACGCTTTCCATACAAACCTCGTCCGCCCTGTTCGAGCACCGTTCGTCATCCGCTAGCCGGATGCCGGTGCCCGCGTTCCTCCACCGATTGGACCCCGTGTCGCTCACTTTCTCGCTCTTTCCCCGCCCACGCAGCATCGACGAGACCCCGGGCGCTGGGCCCGGCACCAGCGCCGCGGTGCGGGCGGAGATAGACGCCACCCTGCCTGCCGACGGGTTTCGCCTGCAGACCTCCCCCGCCGGAATTGTTCTGCGGCACGCCGACGCCGCTGGGCTGCGCTACGCTCAGCAGGCGCTCGATCAGTTACGCGCCAACCGCGACTTCGCCACCGTCGGCGTCGTCGTCGAGGACTGGCCCGACTTCGCCGTGCGCGGCTTTATGCTCGACATCAGCCGCGACCGGGTACTGACTCGGCGCACCCTGCTGCGCCTGATCGAGTTGCTCGATCTCGCCCGTGTCAACCAGCTCGAGCTGTACACCGAGCACACCTTCGCCTACGCCGAGCACGGATCCGTCTGGGCTGAGGCATCCGCTCTCACCATTGACGACGTGCGGTGGATCGACGACCAGTGCGCCCATCGCGGCATTGCCCTCGTGCCCAATCAAAACACCCTCGGGCACATGGAACGGTGGCTGAAGCATGCGCCATACGCCCACCGCGCCGAGAATATCGAGGGCTTCGAGCGGATGGGCGCACATCGCGCCTCCAGCACGCTGGCGCCCACAGCCGAGAACGCCGAGTTCGTCAACGAGCTGCTCACCGAGCTACTACCGCTGTTTCGCTCCCAGCGCGTCAACGTGGGAGCGGACGAACCGTGGGAGCTGGGCCTCGGCGTGAGCGCAGCCGAGGTGAGCGAGCGCGGTCGAGGGCCGGTCTACTTCGACTACGTCTCCCGGGTGCTGCGGCATTGGACCGAGCAGGGCTACGAGGTGGAGTTCTGGGCGGATGTCTTCGGCAACCACCCCGAACTGATGGGGCAGGTGCCCGCCGGCGCCATCCCCGTGGTCTGGCAGTACGATTCAGCCGAGCTCACCCGTGCGGTGGTCGAACGCGCCACCGACGCCCAACGCGAGCTCTGGGCCGGCAGTGACCTCGACGTAACCTCGCTGCAGAGCGGTTTTCGGGGTCGGGCCGTTGTGCTCACCGAGGCCGAGGAAAACTTTTGGGTAGCTCCCGGCACGAGCGCCTGGCAGTCCTTCACGGGTCGCATCGACAACGGTGTGGCCAACATGATCGACGCTGCCGAGATCGGCCTCGAATTTCACGCCACCGGGTACATCAACACGTCCTGGGGTGACAATGGCTCGTACGACCCGCCGGCAATCTCGTTCGCCCCGCTGCTGTTCGGCGGCGCCGTGAGCTGGAATCTGGCTGGCAACAGAGACCTCGACCTTGCCGACGTGCTCAACCGGCACGTCGTTCTGGACCCCAGCGGCATCACCGGACGGGTGCTCGTCGACATCGGGCGGGCCACCCGCGCCCTCGACGCCCCGCTGCTCAATGCGAGCCAGCTCTTTACGGTGCTGCACCAGGGCGGCCGGCTCGCCGCCGATTCCTGGCCCAGCGCGGCCGGCATCGAACGTGCCGACGCCATCCTGGCCCAGGGGCTCAACGATCTCGACGGCGCCGACCCGGCAGCCCTGGACGGCGACACGATCGTGCGCGAAACCCGGCACGCCATTCGCTTCGCCCGGTTCGGGGCGGATATTCTCCGGCTACGCCCCGGTGGCATCGACTCGGTGCCCGCCGCGGATGCCCGCGTTCTGCTGCACCGCTTCGACGCCCTGATCGAGGAGCACCGACAGACCTGGCTGCTGCGTGCGCAGCCCGGCGGCCTCGCGGACAGCGTCGATCGCCTGGCTCGTATGCGCCTGGCGCTCGTGGCCCGCACGGCCTGCTGACTAAGGTCGGGCGGCGGGTCCGGCCGGCCTCGGGTTAGCTGATGCCGAGCTGGCTGGTCAGAACCTGCGCGGCGACGCCGCGCAGCACGCCGTCGTCGCCGAGGTCGCTCAGGCGCACAGGGACCTGCGCGCCATCGACCGCCATGGTGCGGGCGGCGATGGTCTGCTCGGTGACTGTGAGCATCCGGTCGGTGAGCACGTCGGGGGGTCCGCTCAGCACGATCTCGCTCACGTTGAGCATTCCGACGACCGGCGCCAGGGCGATGCCGAGGCGAACCCCGGCGGCTTCCCGCACGGCATTCGTCACCTCGTCGCTCCCGGCCCGATTCAACTGGCCTCGGATAGCCGGGACCGACAGCCACGTTTCCAGGCATCCGGTTTTGCCGCACGTGCACAGTGCACCGCCGTCGGTGCCGACCACGACATGCCCGATCTCGCCGGCCGCGAACCGGCTGCCGCGCACGAGCTGTCCGTTGACGATGACGCCGGCGCCGAGGCCGCGGCCCACCCGCACCACGATGACGTCCGCGGCGGCATCGCCCCAGGCCCGTTCGGCGATCGCGGCCGCGTCAGCGTCGTTCATGACCACGGCGACTACCCCGAACCGGCGCGATACCGTGTCGGCGAGGTCTTCGTTGGTCCAGCCGAGGTTGGTGGCCTGAAGAACGACGCCGCGCTCGTTGATGATGCCGGGCGAGCCGATGCCAATGCCGAGCAGCGGTGATGGGCTGCGCTCGGCCAGTTCGGCGATGAGGTCGAGCACGGCGTCGACGGCCACCACACCGCGGGCATCCGGCGAGCGGGTCTCGGCACGGCGCAGGATCTCTCCGTTGAGGTCAAGCAGGGCGCCCCGAAACAGCGCCGGCTGGCTGAGGTCGATGCCGATAATAGTGAACGCGGCCGCGTTGATGTCGAGCACGGTCGCCGGTTTGCCGGGTCGGGCATCCTCTCTCCGGCCCAGCTCGCGCACGAGAGTGTCGTCGATGAGTTCGCCGATGAGATCAGACACGGTCACCCGGGTGAGCCCGGTGGCCCGCGCGATGTCGGCCCGACTCAACTGGGCGCCGCGATACAGGGTTTGCAGCACGAGCGCACGATTGTGGCGGCGGGTGTGTTCAGGCAGGAACTTCTTGCCAGCGACGGGACCCATCAGGGGTGTCACGGGGCGGCTTCGGGGGGGCACCGGGGAATCCATCTGGCCAATCCTGGGGCGTGGGGAACAGCGGGGCAAGTTTTGTTAGGTCAACTAACGAAACCTTACCGTGTGCTCCACCGTGCACGCCAGAGCATACTCGTGGCCTGAGTCGATTCCGTCAGTCTCCAGTGCAGTCTGCCCCCGAGAAGAGTCGCTGGCGTCCTCTCCCGCCCCTCGTGCTGACGGCGTTATTAGCGCCTCACTTGCCCTTCCAGGCTGGGTCGGCTCGCACGGTGGCGGTCAACGGGCCCTCGCACCTGGGCAGGTTCGCCTAGAAAATTGCCTTGCGTTCATTAACGCGGATGCCCCGACTCCTTTCGGCTGAAATCTGCGATATTCAGGCACTTTCGAGCGAATCTCCGCAGTTTCGTACAGAGGGGCCCTGTGATGGGGGCTCGGCGCGGCCGAAATTGGGCCCGGACGCGGCTGCCACGCACGCTATGCCGGTAAATTTCGCGACACGCCGTGCCTGGTGCTCGCCGTGTCTGAGTTTTACCGGCAAAACGTACGGGCGGGCAGCGGCGGGCGAGCAGCCGCGGACAGCCCCGGGCGGCTACTCGCCGGCCGGGAGCACCGCCACGACGTCGATCTCGACCAGGATGTTGGCCAATTGGGAGCCGACCGTGGTGCGCACGGGGAACGGCGCGGAGAAGAACTCCTTGTAGGCCTCGTTGAACTCGGCGAAGTCCTCGTTGAGGTGCTGCAGGTGCGCGGTGACCTTGACGGAGTCGTCGAGGGTGAGTCCGCGCTCGGCGAGCACAGCGGAGATATTGCGCAGCACCTGGCGGGTCTGCTCGCCGACCGTGGCTGCCTTCTCGCCGGTCTCGGGGTTCTGCGGGCCAAAACCGGCACTGTAGAAGAACCCGTTGGCCACGATGCCCTGGCTGTAGGGGCCGGCCGGCTGGGGAGCGTTGGCGGTTCGAATGGCGATTTTCGTCATGGTGTTCCTTTCGTGGTGGGCGCGCGCCAGAACAGCAGCGCGACACCCGTGATCATCCGAGCTCGCGAGAAATGAGCTCGGCAGTCTGTTGCATCAAGGGCAGGTGAGTTTTGAGCTGGGGCAGGTTCTGCACCATGCGAATAGCGGTCACCGACAGGGCGCCGACGACACCCATCGATGAGTGGATGGGGACGGCAACGCAGTTGACGAAGTCCTCGAACTCGCGGTCATCGGCCGCCCACCGCTGCTTCTTGATGATCTCGAGCTCGCGATCGAGCGCGTCTCGAGAGGTGATGGTGTGCTCGGTGAATTTCTCCCAGGTCGACCCGGCCAGCACCGCGTTGCGGCCGCCCTCGTCGAGATCGGCCAGGATGGCCTTGCCGACGCCGCTGCAGTAGGGCAGCACGGCTTTGCCGATGCGAGAGTACATGCGCACACCGTTGGGGTCTTCGACCTTGTCGACGTAGACGATGCTGCTCTCCATGAGCGCGGCCAGGTGCACGGTATTGCCGACCACCTTGTGCAGGCGGCGAATATGATCGTGCGCTGCCTCTCTCAGGTCGAGATTGTCGAAGGCCAGTTTGGAGAGCGAGATGAGGTGCAGGCCCAGGGTGTACTGGCCCGACTTGCGTCGGTGCACGTAGCCCACCTCTTCGAGGGACTGCAGCTCGCGGAACATCGTGGAGCGGTGCAGCTCGAACATTTGCGACAGTTCCACGACCGTCTTCGGACCCTCCGCGATGGAGTCGATGATGAGCGCGGCGCGACGAACGCTTTTCGACATGTGACTACTTTCTCGTCTGAGGACCGAACCGGTTGATGCAAATACTGCAACACTGCGACGTTATCGCCCTATCGGGACCCGTCGTAATCCCCGACCGGCCAATTCGGCGGTGAGCTGGCCGTCGCGGAGCACCGGCCGGCCCGCGACGAAGACATCGTCGATACCGGTGGCCAGTGCGAGCGGAACTTCGTAGGTGGACCGATCGGCCACCGCGGCACCGTCGACGACAATGATGTCGGCGATCTGCCCGGGCGCCAGCCGCCCGCGCGCACCGAGTTCGAAGGTGTCGACCGGCCGGGTGGCGAGGTGCGCCACGGCCGCCGGCCAGGTGTAAAAACCGTGTTCACGCACGAATTCGCGCAGGTAGCGGGCAAAGGTTCCGTGGGCTCGCGGATGCGGGTGCGCACCCACAAAGATGCCGTCCGACCCGCCGATGTGCAGCTCGTGCGAGAGGATGCGCCCCAGCTCCTCGACCGGACGGGCGTAGCGCACCGCCATGATGGCGTTCACTTCAAGCCGAGAGGCCAGCAGCAGGTCGAGCGCGAAGTCGATCACGTCAACCTCGGCCCGCTCGGCTCCCTCGGCGATGGTGAGGCCGTGCGCCCAGGCGTACTCGGGCGCCCGAATGTGGCCGAGGGTGATCATGGTGGGCCAGTCCGGTCCGAGGCTCGGCTTCTGGTCGATCTGCGGGAACCACTGGCAGCGGAGCGCCGATCGCGCTTGGGGGCTGGCGAGCTCGAGCAGAATCTCGTGCACCGGGCGAATTGCCAGTTCCGGTGGCAGCAGCGGCATGGCCAGCAGCGTGCATCCGCGGGTATAGGGGTAGGCGTCAAAAGTGGTGTCGATGCCGGCGCCCCGCAAGCGGCCAAGCAGGGGAAGGAGGGTGTCGGCTTCGGCGTGAAAGTGCGAAATGTGGGTGCGCACCCCCGAGTGCCGGCTGATCGCGGCGATCTCGTCGACTCCGGCGGCCGAATTGGCCTCGTAGCCGCCACGCATGTGGGTGACATACACCGCGCCGACGTGCGCGACCGGCTCGCACAGGGCAGCCAGTTCGGCCGTGTCCGAGTAAATCCCCGGCACGTAGTCGAGCCCGCTGGACAGGCCGATAGCGCCGTCACGCAGCCCCTCGGTGACCAGGTCGCGCATGCGGCCCAGCTGCTCAGGGGTGGCGGGCTCGGTGCTGCGTGCCATCACTTCGTGGCGCACGGTTCCCGCCGGCACGAGGTAGGCCACGTTCAGCCGGGTGGTGTGATCGTAGGTGGCGAGCAGTTGCGCAACGGTCGACCCTGAATAGGTTGGATGTTCGCCGTTGATCGCGGCGAAATACTCCGACGCGTAGGCTCCGTCGCCGGGGGCGTAGGAAACGCCGTCCTGGCCGCCGATGATGGTCGTCACGCCCTGGCGCAGCAGCGCGAGCTGCACCGCTGGATCGAAGACCTGGCCCTCGCCGTGCGAGTGTGCGTCGACGAAACCGGGCAGCACAAGCCGGCCCGTGCAGTCCACATCCCTGTCTCCGGGCTCGGCCGAAATCTCACCGACGGCTTCGATGCGGTCGCCGCGCATCGCGAGGTCGCCGCGGTATGGCTCCGTCGCGCTGCCGTCGACGATCGTGCCGTTGCGCAGCACCGTGCGGGTCATGTCAGTGCTCCAGTCGCTTGCCGGTCTCGGGGTCAAACAGGTGAACGGCGTCGCTGGCGAAGGTGATGCGGCATCCGCTATTGGTCGTGAACTGCTCCTCACCGGCGATACGGGCGTAGTGCAGGCCGCGGCTGGCGCCGACCCCCACGTCGACAGTGGCGCCGACCTGCCCGGTCTTGACGCCAACGATGGTTTCGGCACCGAGGTGTTCCACCACGAGGGTGTGCGCCTCGATCGAAAGCAGGTCGCCGCCTGGCGAATCGAGCCCGATCTTCTCGGCCCGCACCCCCAGCGACACCGTCTGCAACCCCAACGCCACAACGGATGCCGCCCAGCCGCCGGAATTCTGCACCGGGACGTCGCCGACATAGAGCAGTCCGTCGCGCACCGTCGCCGCGAAGATGTTCATCGGCGGGGATCCGATGAACCGCGCGACGAATTCGTTGGCGGGAGCGCTGTAGATCTCGGCGGGGGTGCCGTACTGCTGCACGACGCCCTCGTTCATGACGATGATGCGGGTGCCCATGGTCATCGCTTCGACCTGGTCGTGGGTGACGTAGACGAAGGTTTTCTGCACGCGGGCGTGCAGGGCCGAAATTTCGGCGCGCATCTGCATGCGCAGCTTGGCGTCGAGGTTCGACAGCGGTTCGTCAAAGAGGTAGATCGCGGGTTCGCGAATGATCGAGCGGGCCACGGCCACCCGCTGACGTTGGCCGCCGGAGAGTGCTTTCGGGCGGCGCTGGAGGTAGTCGGTGAGCTCGAGCATCTCGGCGGTGCGCTCGATCTTGGCTTTGATGTCGGGGCGTTTCAGCAGCCGGGACCGCATCACCGCACCCACGAATGGCAGATGGTACCACCAACGAAAGTTGTCCATGATGAGCGGAAACGCGATGTTGGCCCGCACGGTCATGTGCGGGTACAGGGCGTAGGACTGGAACACGAACGCAATATTGCGCTGCTTCGGCGTGAGCGTGTTCACGACGTCGTCGCCGAACTTCAGGGTGCCGGAGCTGATGTCGGTGAGCCCGGCCACCATGCGCAGCATGGTGGATTTACCGCAGCCCGATGGGCCGAGCAGGACCAGGAATTCTTTGTCGTCGACCGTGGCGCTGAAGTCGCTGATGACGGTGTTGGCGCCATAGCTCTTGGACAGGGCGTCAAATGTGAGCGATGCCATCGGGGTCAGCCTTTCACAGAGCCGGCGGTGAGGCCGGCGACGATCTTGCGTTGCATAAGAAGGAAGAAAATGGCTGCGGGAATCGTGAAGACGATCGCGCCGCTGAAGACCATGTCGAGCGGGGTGGTGAATTCGCCGATGAAGGACGCGAGCCCGGTGGAGGCGACCCAATTCGCGGTGTCGTGAATGAAGGTGGTCGCGAACAGGTATTCATTCCAGCCGTCGAAGAAGGTGATGACGGCTGCCGCCGCGAGGGAGGGCGCGATCAGCGGGATGAACATGACCTGCAAAATTGTGAGGGCGTTGCAGCCGTCGACCCGCGCGGATTCTTCGATCTCGTAGGGCACCGTGTCCATCGCCGATTTCAGCAGGAACACCGCGACCGGCATGGCGAAGGCCGTGTTCACGAGCACGAGCCCGTAGAGCTCGTTGAGCAGCCCGAGGGTCATGAACATGGAGTAGAGGGGAACGATGAGCAGGGCCTCTGGCAGCATCTGGGTGGCGAAGAAACCGAAGGTCATCAGGCCCTTGCCGACGAACTTGTACCGGGAGAGCGCGTAGGCGGCCAAGCAGGCCAGCAGCAGGCTGAGCATTGTGGTGCCCCCAGCCACCAGGGCGGAGTTGCCGAGCCAGCGGAGAAAGGGCGAGTCGCTCACGAGCACCTGGAAGATGTTCAGTGTTCGGCTGAAGTCGGGGACGATGCGCTGGTTGTTGGCGTAGAGATCACCGACCGGCGTCATGGCCGTGTTGATCATCCAGAATACGGGGAAGCCCGCGAGGATGACGAGCGCGAGGGCGAGCAGTGTGCGCACCCCGATGCTGAGATTGCGCCTGCCGATCATGATTCGATCCCGTTCGCTTTGGTCGCGCGTTGTTCGACGAAGAAGTAGACGACGGTGACGATGAGCGAGAGCAGCAGTCCCAGCACGCCGGCCGCCGCGGCCAGTCCCAGGTTTCCGTTGTTGAAGGCCTGGCGGTACACGTTGATGACGATCGTCGTCGTCGCGTCGACCGGGCCTCCTCCGGTGAGCAGCCAGATGATCTCAAAGCGACGAAACGACCAGATCGTCATGAGCAGGGCGACGACGCGCATGGTGGGCGCAATCTGCGGCAGGACGACCTGCTTGAAGGTGGTGAAGGCATCCGCCCCGTCGACCCGGGTGGCTTCGTAGAGTTCCTCGGGAACGGATTGCAAGGCAGCCAGCACGATGAGCATGACAAAGGGTGCGAGCTTCCAGACCGTGGCGATGACCACGGCGAGCATGCCGTAATTGGGATCGATGAGCCAGCCGACCTGGCCGAGGCCGAGCCCCTGACTGACGTCGCCGGCGATGCCGTTGGTGTCGTTGTAGATCCAGCGAAAGACCAGTGCGAGGGCAACGGTCGGTACCGCCCAGGGCAGCACCATGATGGTGCGGGCGATCGCGCGGCCGGGCAGAAACCCGTTGATGACGAGCGCGGAGGCCGTGCCGAGAACGAGGCAGCCGATCACGGTCGCCGCCGTGTAGATGAGCGTCGTGGAGACGCTCTTCAGGAAGGCACCGCTCGTGATGAGAGCGCTGTAGTTGTCGAAGCCCACGTAGGTACCGGCCGAGGGGTTGAGCAGTTTGCTGTCGGTGAAGCTGAGGTTCACCCCGGTCAGCAGCGGAAACGCCGTGAAGAAGAGCAGGTAGAGCACGGCGAGGCCGATGAAGATATAGGGCGCCGAGCGTACGCGTTTCTTCGTACGAGCGGGCCGCGCCTGGGGCATTACGGAGACCATGCGACTCCTCGAAAAGTCGGGCGGAGAGCGGCCCTGCACGGGTACGGCGGCCAGTGGCCACCGCACCCGTGCAGGCTGTGGCGGGTCTTACTGGGTGAGGGCTTCAGCCTGTTTCTGGGCTGCGCCGAGCGCTTCCTTGGCGGAAATACCCTCGGTGAGCACGCGTTCGATCTGCGTGAGCACGATCGTGCGAATGGCCGAGGTGTCAGCCTCGAATCCGGCGATGATGACGCTGCTGGCGTCGTTGACCTGCTCGTGGAACGCGGCAACCCAGGGGTTGGCGCTCAGCAGTTCGTCGGACGCGGCAACCTCGGTGGCGATGGCCGACGGGAAGAGAGTGTCGGCGAGGCCCTGCTGGGCGTCGTCGGTGAGCATCCACTTGATGAAGTCTTTGGCCGCTTCCTTGTTCTTGGAGTTGGCGTTGACACCGATGGAGAAGCCGGCGTACGCCGAGCCGCCCTCGGGAAAGGGCAGAACGGCCGAACCGATCTTGTCGGCCGGAACCGCGTCGCCGACCAGGGTCATGACGGCCGAGGAGTTGTCGATGGCCATTCCCAGTTCGCCGGCTGCGAACGCCGAGCGGTAGGTGGAGGCGTCCTGGCCTTTACCGAAGCCCGGGGAGTCGTAGACCGACTTGAACGCCTCGACCGCTTCGATGTTCTCGTCCGAGTCGATGGTGAGCTTCTCACCGTCTGACCACTCGCCGCCGTAGCCGAATTCCCAGTTGGATTGGTCGGTCCACCACGGGGTCTCCTCGTTCATCTGGTGGCGAACCGAGAAGCCGGTCTTGCCGGTGGTTTCGGTGATCGTGGCCGCAGCGGTGATCAGTTCGTCGACGGTGGTGGGCGCTTCGATACCGGCAGCGGCGAGGATGTCGGTGTTCCAGAACAGGGAGTAGGGAACGACCTCCCAGACCAGGCCGAGCTGGCTGCCATCGACGGCGTAGTTGTCGTTGATGTTGCGCAAATCGGTTGCTTCGCTGACGACATCGTCGAGCGGTTCGAGCAGGCCGGCATCGGCCAGCTGAGGGAAGTAGGCGTCGGGGATGACGAACACGTCGGGGCCGGCGCCGGCGCCGAACTGCGTGCTGAGGGTCTTTTCGTAGTCGGCGCGAGCGATCTCGACCCTTTCGAGCGTCACGTCGGGGTTCTCGGCCGTGTAGGCGTTGATCGTGTCGAACAGAGCGTCACCGCGGGTGGGCTCCAAAAACTGCCAGGTGGCCACGGACAATGCGCCGGCAGCCGCGGCCGTGTCGGCGGCGTCGTCCGTGCCGCCCGCACAGCCCGAGAGTGCGAGTGCGGCGACCGCTATGACGGCGACTGGGACTGTCTTTTGAACTTTCATGTTTCCTCCTAATGCAGTAGTGCGTGTGCATATATTGCAACGCATGTTGCAGATGCTGTGAACTCAGTATTATTCAGCCCGGAGTCGGGCGGAAGAGCGGCATGTTGCGGGTTTGTAACATTTGCACGCTCTTGTGCGTATATTGCACACTTTTTAGAAGTAGGTGCGCAGCAGACCGACCACGAGGTCGGACTCCCAGTTCTGCACGACGGGGATGCAACGCCATTTGTCGAATGCGGTGCACGGGTGCGACAGCCCGAGCGCCACCACCGAGCCGATAGCGAGCTCCTGCGCCGGGGCCAGCCGCAGAAAACTGTGCTGGTCATTCATCGCGCTGACCGAGGCCCCGGTCAGCGACGTTGCGGCCGCTCCGAGGTCGATCGCGCGCGCCTGGGGTACGGGAAGCCCCTCGTCGTAGGGAAAGTCGCGCTTGCCAGCGTCGAGCAGGGCGAGCTGCGGTTCCGGGCGCGACACCACCCGAGCGAGGCCCCGCATGGCCGGTCGCAGCACGTGCGCCGGGTCGGCGTCGCCCAGCCGCGACGCATCCAGGGGGGATATCCCCCGATAGAAGCCGTCATCGTGGGTGAGATAGGCACCGGAGCGCAGCACGTAACGCGTGTTCGGCACGGGGTTGTCAATGGGATCGAAGACCTCATCAACGAGGTCGAAGAAGGCGCTGCCACCGGCCGTGAGAATGACCTCCTCGTCGTCGTACTCGTCGGCCAGGCTCGTGTGCAGTTCGAGCATCGCTTCGAGATAGTCGCGTACGGCGGCGAGTCCCTGCGCGCTGCGGTCGTGCGCGAGGCAGCCCTCGTAACCCGCGACGCCGGCCAGACGCAGCACGGACGACCGACGGATGCGTTCAGCTACGCCCCGCGCATCGGCCAGCGTGCGCGCGCCCGTGCGCCCGCCCTCGGAGCCGAGCTCTACGCAGACATTGATCGGTCGGGCGAGTTCAACGCCGTCGAGCGCGCGCTCCATGACCTCGACGGTGTCGACGGAGTCTGCCCAGCAGCTGAACGAGAAACTCGGGTCGGCGAGCTGGGCGGCTACGAAGCGTAAGGCGCGGGCATCCGTCAGGGCGTTGGCGAGCATGATCGAGTCGAAGCCGAAGTCGCGGGCCACGCGTACTTGGCCAGCCGTGGCGAGGGTGATGCCGAAGGAGCCGGTGTCGAGCTGGCGCTGCCAGAGGTCGGGTGCCATGGTGGTCTTGCCGTGGGGCATGAGAGAGAAACCGTGGCGCGAAGTCCAGTCGGCCATGACGCCGAGGTTGTGGGCGAGGGCGTCGTCGCTGAGCACGAGGAGCGGGGTCCAGAATTCGGACAGCGTCGGGCGCGTGGCCAGGAACTGCTCAACGGTGAGGCCGGCCGCGCGAGCCGGGAGGCCCTTGTCGCGGGGCGATAGCTGGTGGTTGTCTACTCTGATTTCTGCACCTTACCGATCGAGTTGTTGCATGACGTGCACACGCAGTTGCAATTTCTGTTATCGATTATCTAATCAGAAGCGTCGCCAACTTGCGAGCATGTTGCAGCATTTGCAACAGTGTTGCAATATACGCTCAGATAGTCGACTATGGAGCCATGAGCCAGACCGTGATCACCATTGGCGAGACCATGGTGCTCGTCACGCCCGTTGAGGCCGAGCCGCTGGAGACTGCGAACGCGTTTCGCCTCGATGTCGGCGGTGCCGAGTCGAACGTGGCGTCACACCTGTGCAGTCTGGGCACGCCCAGCGCGTGGGTGAGCCAGCTCGGCGACGACGCCCTCGGCCGCCGGGTAGAACGGCTTCTGCGCGAACGCCAGGTCGATACCGGCTGGGTGCGCCGGGTCGCCTCAGCGCCCACCGGCGCATATTTCAAAGACCCCGGCAACGGCGTGCAGTACTTTCGCGCTGGCTCTGCGGCGTCACTGATGAATGCTGTGACTGTCGCTGAGGTTCCCCTCGAAACTGCCCGACTCGTGCACATGTCTGGCATCACCGAGGCACTGTCGGCGAGCTGTGCCGAGCTGGTCGCGGCCGTCATCGCTCGGGTTGCCGCCGCGCCAACACTGCTGAGCTTCGACGTGAACTATCGCGGCGCCCTGTGGAGCGTGGCCGAGGCCGCTCCCGCGCTCGCGCGCTCGGCCAGCGGCGCCGACATTGTTTTCGTCGGCCTCGATGAGGCTCACACCCTCTGGGACACGCGCACCCCCGACGACGTTCGAACGAAGCTGCCCCACGTGCCATACCTGATCGTGAAAGACGGTGACGTCGGCGCGACCGAGTACTCCCCCGCGGGAACCGTGTTCGTTCCGGCTACTCCGACGGCCGTCGTCGAGGCGGTCGGGGCCGGTGACGCCTTCGCCGCCGGGTACCTGCATTCCTTCTTGCAGGGCCAGGGCAGCGCCGAGCGCCTGCAGGCCGGGCATGACCGTGCCGTGCTGGTTTTGCAATCGACGAGTGACTTTCTGCACATCCACTGACCGCTTTTGAGAGGCACACATGACCGCACTATCGAATGACTCGCTCAGCCCCCTGCTCGACGGCCAGCCATTGATGGCCATCCTCCGCGGCTTCGGCGTTGAGCGCAGCCTGGAGCTGGCACAGAAGGCCTGGGATCTCGGCATCGACTGCGTCGAGCTGCCGATTCAGTCCAGCCGCGACATCGACGCGCTTCGTGCGGTCGTGGCGGCCGGGGCAGACCGCGGCAAATCGGTCGGGGCCGGAACCGTCGTGACTCTCGAACACGTACGCCAGGCCCACGAAGCTGGGGCCGCCTTCACGGTGAGCCCCGGCTACGACCCGCTCATTGTACGCGCCTCGTTCGATGCCGGCATGCCACCCCTGCCGGGCGTGGCCACCGCTTCGGAGGTGCAGGCCGCCCTCGCGTCCGGCCTGACCTGGCTCAAGGCCTTTCCGGCCAGCCTGCTCGGGCCGACCTGGTTCACCGCAATGGCCGGTCCGTTTCCGCAGGCCAAATTCGTGGCGACCGGCGGCATGGACGCCTCGAACGCCTCACTCTTTCTCGCCAACGGCGTGCGCACCGTGGCCGTGGGCTCGGCCCTGGGCGACCCGGCCCAGCTGGAGCTGCTCGCTGCCATCGCCCATGCTTGATTACCTGACGGCCAAGCTCGCCTACGAGGTGGACGTGCTCGATGCCGCCGCCGGGCTGGACTCGGGAGAATACGTTCTCGTGGACACGCGCATGCAGGCATCGTGGGACCACGGGCATGCCCTGGGCGCAATTCGGCTGCAGGATGCCATTCCGGCCGGGCGAACCGTGGTCGTCTACGGCTGGGGTCCGGGCTGTAACGGCGCCACCCAAGCGGCCGCTGCGCTCATCGCGCAGGGCCATTCGGTGCGGGAAATGATCGGTGGGTTCGAGTACTGGTACCGTTCAGGGCTCGCCGTCGAAACGGCCACCGGCATCATCCATCCGCCGGTGGACCCGCTGGTCGGGGCGGCGGGCGTGGCGCTCTAGCTGCGCGGGGCTCAGCCGTAGAGCAGATCCTGCCGCACCGCGTCGGCCCAGTGTGGCACCTCGAAGGCGGCGCGGTCATTCCACGCCCCCGCGGTGATTTCGTCGAACGCTCCGCGGTGGCCGAACAGCTTCTCCAGCGGTGTCGCCGTACTCTCACCCGGCAGGGACAGGTGGGTGCGCTCCGACAGCATTCCCGGGTGGATCTCCTCGACCGCGGCGAGCAGGCGCACCCCGGTGTGCACCGGGCGGAATGCCTGCGCATCGGTCACGTGCAGGATGATGCCCGTACACGCCTCGCCGGCCCAGTCCCGCACCCACGGGGTGAAACCGTATTCGAGTGCGCTCACCCCGGCAAGGTCGAGTTGCGCCATGCGGTCGGCCAGGGCCGCTCCGTCGAGCCAGGGCGCGCCGATCACCCGGAACGGCACGGCCGTACTGCGTCCTTCCGCCAGGTTGACGCCCTCAGCAAGACAGGTTCCCGGGTAGAGCAGAGCGGTCGCGGCGGAGGGCATGTTCAGCGACGGCGGCATCCACGGTCGATCCATCGCCCAGGTCGGTTCCGCACGGTCCCAGCCCTCGACGGACACGACCTCGAGGTCGACGGCGATGCCACGCGCGCGCACCCAGTGGCGTGCCGCCTCACCGATGGTGAGGGAATGGCGGATCGGCATCGACCACCGGCCGACGAGCGAGTGGCAGTCCTCATCGAGCATGGGGCCCTCGGACTGCGCCAGAGAGCCGCCGAGCGGGTTCGGCCGGTCGGCGATCACGACCGCGACGTTCGCCTCGGCGCAGGCCTCGAGCAGGTGGCTGAGCGTCCAGATGTAGGTGTAAAAACGACTGCCGACGTCGGGCAGGTCGACCAGCACGATATCGAGGCCGTCGAGATCGGCGGGTGTCGGACGCACCCGATCGCCGTAAAGACTCACGACCGGGATGCCCGTGGCCGGGTCACGCCCGCTCGTCACGACGGCTCCCTCGCTCGCGCGACCGCTCAACCCATGCTCAGGGCCGAAGAACCGCTCCACAGGGAATCCGCTGGCCACGATGGCGTCGCGCGCGCGGCGGGCATCCGCTGTGATGGCGAGGTCGTTGGTCAGGTAGCCGAGCCGTGCGGACTTCAGTCGGGCCACGAGTGGCGCGGGCGTTCCGGCGATGAGCCTGTCGATGCCGTTATGCACTGGTGGCCTTTCGTTCGTGTGGTCAGTTGACGCGATGGCCCTGCACGGCCCGGTAGGTGAGCTCGAGTTTGGTAGACGTACTGTCGTAGTTGCGTTGCGCAATGCGCACGAGCAAAAAGTCGATCACCGCCAACTGCGCCATGCGGCTCGACATTGCGCCGGCCCGGAACGGGGTGTCGCTGGCCGAGGTCGCGAGCAGAAGATCAACCCGGGTGGCCAGCGGCGCGTTCGGGGCGTTTGAGATCGCGGCGGTCATGGCCCCAGTGCCGGCTGCGACATCCATCGTCTGCAGAAGCTCGAGCGTGCGGCCGGAGTGCGAGATGCCGATCGCGACATCCGCTTCAGTGAGCAGCGCAGCACTGGTGAGCGCGATGTGGTGGTCACTCCAGCACTGGGCGAAGAGGCCGATGCGGTGAAGTTTCTGCTGCAGGTCCATGCCGGAAAGCGCACTGGACCCGAAGCCGTAGATGTCGATGCGGCGAGCGCCCGAAATGCGCTCGGCGAGGGTGTCGAGGGCCACGAGATCGATGTCACGCGCGGTCTGATCGATGGCCGACGACTCCTGAAACGCGATCTTGCGCACGGTCGTCTCGGCGTCATCGAGGGGCCCGACCTCGCCGTCACCCACCTGAAAGCGCTCACGCCCGGCCGTCGCGCGGTCGACATCGACGGCGATGGCCAGGCGAAACTCCGCATAGCCCGCAAACCCCAGCGTGCGGGCGAAACGGGCCAGGGAGGCCACGGAGACCTCGCACACTGCGGCGACCTGGGTGATGGAAGCCCCGACCACCGCGCTCGGATCGTCCAGGACGTGCGCGGCGATCCGCTGCTCGGTGGGAGTCAGCTCGGCCAATCGTTGGTGCATCGCCGTCAGGGTGTTTGAAGACATGCGCGCTTCGCTTTCTCGCGGATACAGCGGATTTGTTGCTCCATCTTGGCACGGAATATTTCAATACTGTAAATAATTTACAGGGCAGACTAAAGTTCTGATACTTTTTCTCATACCGCAGGCAGAAGACTCGGCTCGGCGGTTACCATTTCAGCGAACGGACAGTATGCACACGGCAAACCTGCCACGGACCGAGCGTCGCCATCCGGCGTCGATGCACCTCGATCGGCTCGAATCGATCGATATCCTGCGTCTCTTGAACGACGCCGACGCGGAGGTCGCCGCCGCCGTTCGGGTGGCACTGCCGGCAATGGCCCGCCTCGTCGACGCGGGCGAAGTCACCCTCGCCCATGGCGGAACGATCGCCTACTTCGGCGCCGGCACCTCTGGCCGACTCGCGGTACTCGACGCAGCCGAGCTCATCCCGACCTTCGATCTCGAACCGGGCCGGGTCGTGGCTCACATCGCGGGAGGCCGCGACGCACTGCTGAGCGCCGTCGAGGGATCAGAAGATTCCGAAGAGCAGGGCGCCATCGCCGCGGCGACTCTCGGCGCGGGCGATGTCGCCATCGGCGTCACCGCCTCCGGTACGACGCCCTACGTTCGGGGCGCGCTGCGGTCTGCGCGGGAGCGGGGCATCACGACCGCGCTCGTCACGAGCAACCCGCAATCGCCGCTCGCTGTGTTCGCCGACATTGTCATCGTCGCCGACACCGGGCCGGAGATTCTCACCGGCTCAACCCGGCTCAAGGCCGGGACGGCCGCGAAGTTCGTGCTGAACGGCTTTTCCACCGCGGTTATGGTGCGTCGCGGTCGGGCCTACTCCAACCTCATGGTCTCGCTCGTCGCCTCCAACGTGAAACTGCGTCACCGCTCGGTACGCATCCTCGCCCAGGCGCTCGATCTCGGCCTGGCTGCCGCGGCCGATCTGCTGACAGAGAGCGACGGCGAGGTCAAGACGGCGCTCGTGCGCCATCTCGGCGCGGTCAAGGTTCCCCACGCTCGCGAGCTTTTGCGCGCGAGCGACAACAACATACGCGAGGCACTCCGCCTCGCCGCACTCGAAGAACCACAGAAAGGAACGTCATGAAGAAGAGAACACTCATGCTCGTCGCGGGGCTGTCGGCCAGCGCACTCGCGCTCGCCGGCTGCGCGCCGGGGGATGCCGGCAACGACGCCGGTGGCGACTCGACCACTCTGAAAGTCTGGTCCTGGCAGGCAGCGAGCTCAGCCGACTGGGAGCGCATCTTCGACGTCTACGAAGCCGCCAACCCCGGCGTCACGGTGGAATTCGAAGGTTTCCAGGCCACCGAATACAACCAGCTGCTCTCCACCGGTCTCGCCGGGCGGGACGGCCCCGATGTCGCAATGATCCGCGCCTACGGTGGAGCCCAAGGCCCGATCCAGGCCGGCCAGCTCGCGCCGATCGACGATGTCGTCGATGGCCTGGATCTGTTCGAACCGACCGTGCTGCAGGCTGCGCAGGGCCGGGAGGACGGCGTCACCTACGGCGTGCCGTTCGCGTACCAAACCATGCACATGTTCTACAACAAGGACATCTTCGACGCGAACGACCTCGAAGAGCCCAAGACCTGGGACGAGTTCATTCAGTTGCAGGACGACCTGCTCGCCGCAGACATCACCCCCATGGCGCTCGGCGCCCGCGAAGACTGGGTGCTGCCCATGTTCCACGACCTGATCGGTTCGGCGCGCTACGGCGGATCCGAGTTCGGCGCCGAGGTTCAGGCCGGCACGACCGACTTCACCAACCCCGACTACGTCGCGTCGCTGGCGCTCGTGCAGCAGATGCAGCAGTACTTCGATCCGAACGTGAGCGCCATCGCGGTAGCGGATGCCACGCTGCAGTTCACCGCCGGACAGGCCGCGCAGTGGCCGGGCGGTTCGTTCGATCTCAAGGTGTTCCAGGACTCCGCACCCGACACCGAGTGGGGCGTCTACCAGGTGCCGCCGGCTCCCGGCTCGGTGTTGCCCGCGGCGGTGACCCCGTCGTACGCCGACGGCAGCTTCGGCATCAACGCCGCGAGCGACAAGCAGGAACCGGCGACCGACCTGCTCAACTGGATGACCACGGTGGAATTCGGCCAGCTGGTCGGGGATGAGCTCAAGCAGTTCTCCCCACTTGCCGGCGTCAAGTATTCCGACCCGCTCATGCAGGAGATGAACGATCTGTACCTCGCGAACCCGTCTCCCTACCTGCTGCTGGTTGACTTTCGCTACGGCGACCCGACCGGAACTGCGGTACTCGGCCCGGACATCCAGGCCATGTTCCTCGGTCAGAAGACACCGGAGCAGCTCGCCGCGGATCTGCAGGCGGGAATCTCCACCTGGTTCACTCCCGGCTCCTGACATCACGTGGTGGGGGCTTCGGCCCCGACCACGCTCGCCCTTTCCCCTTCTGCTGAGGAGAATTCGTATGGCCATCGCCCTCCCGCCGCGTCGCCCGCGGCTTGTCCGCACGGCCAGTCACGCCGGCGTGCACATGAGATTCGGGTCGACCCTCGTCTTCGTGTTGCCGGCACTGCTGCTGTTCGGCGTGCTGATCCTCTACCCGATGCTCGCGGCGCTGAGCTACTCGTTCTTCGGGTGGCAGGGCACGAGCCGTGACGACTTCGTCGGGTTTGGCAACTACATCACTCTGCTCACGCGTGAGCCGTACGCCAGCGAGCTCTGGGGTGGGTTCTCGCACAACATTCTGCTGTTCGTTGGCGCGTTCATCTTTCAGAATTCGCTCGGTCTTGGCATTGCGACGCTGCTGCACAAGCGCAAGCGCAGCAAACGGTTCTTTCAGACCATCTTCGCCCTGCCCTACCTGGTGAGCCCCATGGTGATCGGGTATCTGTGGTCGCTCATGCTCTCGCCGCTGTTCGGGCCGGTCAACGCGATCCTCCGCGGGGTCGGTCTTGAAGGCCTCGCACTGCCCTGGCTCGGCGATCCCACCCTCGCGATCTGGGTGGTCGTGTTCGTGACGGCCTGGCAGTGGCTCGGCTTTCCGATTTTGCTCTACGGCGCTGCGATTGCTGGCATCCCCGAGGAGATCAGCGAGGCGGTCTCGCTCGACGGGGCATCCGCTTTTCAGCGTTTTCGCTACGTGACGCTGCCGCTGCTCACCCCGAGCATCGGGATCATCACCGTGTTGACCTTCATCGGTTCCATGGAGGCGATGGCGATCCCGTTCGCTCTCGGCGGTTCGTCCGGAAGCCCGGCCGGCGCGACCGACGTGATGATGCTGCTCTTTTATCGCACCGCCTTCGAATCGGGAAACCCCAACTCCGTCGGTATCTCGTCTGCTCTGGCCACGGTTCTGTTTATTTTCATTCTCGCGATCTCCGTGGGCATCACCCGCGTGATCCGCCGCGCTGAGAGAAAGTTGTACTGATGACAACCTCACTCGCCGAGAAGACGGCCGTGACAGCGGATGCCGCGCCCCCGCAGCCCCCGCGCGATCGCGACCGTCGCAAGGGTCGCAACCACCGCGAGGAAGGTCCGCTCGCCGGTCGTATTGCCGCGAACGTCTTTCTGTGGGGCTACGCGATCGTCGCGATCTGGCCGTTGCTGCTCATGGTCTCGAATGCCCTGCGCACCCAGCAGCAGATCGCCAGCGAGCCGCTCGGCCTGCCGATTCCGCTGAACTTCACCTCGTTCCAGGAGGCCTGGGTTACGGCGTCGTTCGAGACCTACTTCGTCAACTCGGTGGTGGTCACCGTAGGGTCGGTGCTGCTGTCGACCGTGGTGTCGGTGATGGCCGCCTACGCGTTCGCCCGCACCCGCAGTCGCTTCTTTCACGGGATCGAGGCGCTGTTTCTCTCCGGGCTCATGCTGCCGGTGCACTTGGCGATTCTGCCCCTGTTCTTCATGCTCGACCAGCTGCGCATGACGAGTAACATTTTCAGTCTGATTCTCGTTTACGGCGCACTGGGCATCCCGTTCAGCACCTTCGTGCTCGCCGTGTTCTTTCGCCAGCTTCCGCTGGAGCTGGAAGAGGCGGCCCGGCTCGACGGTGCCGGCCCGTTCCGCGCCTTCTGGAGCGTTATGCTGCCGCTCGTGCGCCCCGCACTCGCAACGGTTATCGTCTTTCGGTTTGTGCCGATCTGGAACGATTTCTTCTACCCCCTGATCCTGATGCGTGACCGGGACAGCTATACCCTGCCGGTCGGGCTCACCCGGTTCTTCGGCGAATACTCCACCGACTGGCCGCAGCTCTTCGCCGGGCTCACGATCGCCACAATTCCCCTGGTGATCGTGTTTCTCCTGGCCACCAAGCAGATTATCTCCGGTCTGACCTCCGGCATGAGCAAATGAGCAGCGCGGGCAGCGGATGCGATCGCTCACGATGTTCCGCCGGGTTTCTCCCGTGACCGCTTCGTTCGCCTCCGAGGGGTGGTCGGCGCTGGCATCCGCCGTGCGCACGCCGTCGGGCCAGGTGCACCGCGAGCTGGTCGGCACGACGGATGGCTCCGAGCCCCTGACGAAGGACCACCTGTTCGATCTCGCGTCGCTCACGAAAGTGTTCACCGCCATCGCCGTGCACGCCGCCATCGACGATGGACTGCTCGGCCTCGACCAGCCGATCGCCGAGATCGTGAACGTTGCCGCCGTGCGCGGGGGCGTCACCGCGCACCATCTGCTCACCCACACGGCAGGGCTGCGTGCGGGTTCGGTGGCCTGGCGCACGGGAGCCAACGGAGATACCGTGCTCGCCGACGTACTCGATGTTGCTCCCCTCGCGCCGCCGGGCGCCGTTCACGAGTACTCGTGCCTGGGTTTCATCGTGCTGGGGATCGTACTCGAGAACCTGCATTCCCAGCCGCTCGACCGCATCGTGCTCGAGCGTGTGGCGGCACCTCTCGGGGCGACGACGCTCTGCTGGGGACCGATTTCGCCGGCGGCAGCGGTCGCGACCGAGCATCAGCCGCTGCGCGGAAGACTTCGAGGCTCGATCCACGACGAGCTCGCCGCCTCAATCGGGCGACCGGTCGGCAATACCGGGCTGTTCGGCACCCTCGACGATGTCGAGGCTCTCGCCACGGCGATCGCCTCGCGGAAGGTGCCGTTGAGCTCTCGCGCGTTCGCACTGCTGACGACACCCGACCCCGCCGCTGAGGCCTCGGGAACACAGGCTCACGGACTCCGCGTTGGCCTACCGACGTTTGCGAGATCGCCCACGCTCGTCGGCCACACCGGGTTCACCGGAACGTCGTTCGTGGCGGATACTACGACCGGCGCTTATGCGGTGTTGCTCACGAACCGGGTGCACGCGGGCCGTGCGGGAACGTCGGTCGAGGCGCGCCGCCTCGCGCTCTCCCATGAGATTGGCGACGAGGGGTGAGTCTTGGCAGGGTTTTAGACTGAGCGCCGGCGGGCGCTCACCGTGGCGGCCATCACGAGGCCGGCGAAAACAGGCTATCCCGCCGACGACGGATGCGGAACGGCCAGCTCCCGCGGACATCCCCCTTCGCTACGACCAGCCTGGGCACCGGCACGAGAAGCCCTCCCGCACTACTCCGCGCGGTGCAGCAACGACAGGTCGATGATGACGACCGCGTCGCGGGCATCGCGGGACAGGCGATCCTGCGCCTTTTTGAAGCGGGCATCGGCGGCCGCCTTCTCCTCCGCGGTCATCGATCCGGTGTCTTCCACGGGGGCCTGGCTCAGGTACAGCGCGGCCCTCGCGCACAGGTATCGGGCGTTGCCGCGGTCGAGCACCAGCTCGATGGAGTCCTTTGCAGCTCCCGTCGCCGACGGCCCGGTCTCTCCCCAGTAGACCGACCGCCCGGCGGCGCCCTCAACGTGTTTGCTGACCAGCGAGTCTCGGCACCAATCCAGCGTCGTTCCGCCCGCCCCGGCGTCAACGGTCTTCACGTCGAGCAGCATCTTCTCGTTGGCCTTCAGCGACGTGCTCGAGGCGTCAGCCGACACTCGCACGCTGCCGTCGGCGGCAATCGTCGCGGTGAGGTTGACGATCGGCTGGTCCCGCAGCGCGAGGCTCTCCGCGCCGATCCAGACCATCCACGAGACACCAATCAACAACAACACCGCGCCCAGGGCCGCTCCAATGCGAGTCAGCAACGTGCGTTTCCAGAGCGCGCCGATAAACGGCAGCGCCCCACCCAGCAGCACCACCACAATCGCCCACGGAAACAGCTGGGATTGATTGCGAATGAGCCGCCCCAGAACGTCACCCTGAATGCCGATGGCCGCCAGCACGGCGAGGGCGAGCGTGATGGAACCGTAGAGCGCGACGCGCGCCGAGACGGGCAGGTCGCCGTCAGTCGGCTTCGCTGCGGCTTTCGTCAACTCGGCATCGAGCTCGGCGGGTTCGCCCGCGGCTTTCTCCCGCGCCACGACTTTCGACCTGCGCGAGACACGAGTCATCAGATCGCCGTTCTGTCGGGTGCGTTCAGCTGCCCGAACCCTACCTCCCGGCCACCCCGACGGCTAGGTCGGCCTGCGGCATTCCGCTGGCCCGGCAGACAGCGGATGCGGCTCCCCGCGCTCCGCAAATACGCTCCCGTCCGCCGATGCGGCGCCCCATGCCTACGAAATGCGGCTACTCCCGCAACGCCCCCGCCTGCGCCCGGTACCACTCCACCGTCGAGCGCAGCCGGTCTTCGAGCCCAATCGACGAGGTCCACCCGGCCGCAGCCAGCTTCGACACGTCGAGCAGCTTCTGCGGGGTGCCGTCGGGCTTCGACGCATCCCACTGGGTAGCGCCAGTGAACCCGACCACCTCGGCAATGGCCTCCGCAATCTCGCGAATCGTCACATCGCGCCCGGTGCCCACGTTCACCTGTTCCGGCCCGTCGTAGTGCTCCAGCAGATGCAGGCAAGCGGATGCCATGTCGTCGACATGCAGAAACTCCCGCCGTGGCGTGCCGGTTCCCCAGTTCGTCACCGAGGCGGCGCCCGCCGCCTCGGCGTCACCGAAGCTGCGACTGAAGTGACGCATGGAAACCAGGGGCGGCGCCGGCGTACTGGTGGTCTCAAGCATTTTGAGTCCTTTGCGTGATTGTCGCTCGTGTCTGTTTGGTTCGGGTGAGACGCTGCACGAAACTCATTTGGTCGACGATGCCCACCTGGGCGTTGAGCTTGCGTTCGATCCCGGCCTGGATGAAGGTCCAGATGGTGGTCAACGCCAGGTAGTAGATGGCGGTGACGATGAAGATCTCAAACGTGCGGAACGTGGCCGAGCTGATGGCCTGCGCCACCAGAAAGACTTCGGCCACACCGATGATGCTCAGAATGGACGTCGCCTTCATGAGGCCGTTGAAGATATTGGGCACCCGACCGCGGAACCGTCGTGCTGGGGCCGGGCAACACTCCCAAGGGCAACGTTCTGGCGTCAGGCTCGACGTCGACCAGTCCGAGCTGATCGACATGATGGACGTGCGCGCCTGTATCGAACCCCGGTGGCGGCCCGGGCGGCGCGGCGCGCGACC
This sequence comes from Cryobacterium sp. PH31-L1, assembly GCF_030063145.1. Taxonomy (GTDB): domain Bacteria; phylum Actinomycetota; class Actinomycetes; order Actinomycetales; family Microbacteriaceae; genus Cryobacterium. The sequence continues at coordinate 269,954 of NZ_JASISM010000002.1, read as the reverse complement.
CGGCTCGACGTCGTGCAATTGCAGCAACTCATTGCCGAGATGAGCATGGATCTGAGCATCACCGAGTTCGCCAAACTCGACCGGCAATTTCACCGCGCCATCGCGCAGTACGCCTACATCCCGCTCTTGCTGCGCCTCCTCGATCGCGTGAGCGAGATCATCGAGTACAGCCGCAAAGACCGCCTGCTCCCCCGTTCGCGGCATCGTTCCTCGATCAAAGAGCACAAAGAAAAATCGTCGACGCCATCGCGGCCGGAGATGAGGAGGCCGCCTGCCGCGCCTCCCGGGCACACATTCGGTCCGTGCAGGACCGGTTGGTTGCTCTGGGTGCCCGCGATCGCGATGAGGCCTCCAACCGCTGAGCAACCGTGCTTGACAACACGAAGTCCTCCCGCTCGCCGCCAAAGAACAGGAACCAGGCGAGCAGCCCCGTTGCGTACATGCCGCCGCGTCTTGCAAGGCGTTGTCGTGGTGGAACGCCACTAGTCGCACGGCGAGCCAAGTCACAAGCGGCACCAACTAGAACAACCCCTGCTCGGGCACGCCCCGATATGCGGCCGTGGTGACGGCCATTCAGCGCGATAATTTATCCAAACACGACGCGTCACCGGAGCGAGAAAATGCACGCAATTGACTTGGAAGTTTCCTCCGTCTTGGCGCAGTGGGTGGGCGCTGTAGCGGCTGTCGGCGCGGTGGTGGTGGCTATTGTTTTTGGCTATCTGACGCTGGCGACCACCCGCCGGTCGAAGGACGCCCAGGAGCGCTCCGCTATCACGGCGGTGACCGACTCGAACGAGCAAGGTATTGACTCCTTGATGTTCAATGCAAACCGGCAAAGTTGGCCAATTCAGCGCACCAATGCAGGGACTTTCACGCTGATGAACAACAGCACTCTGCCGTTCTATGACGTTCGAATAGAAGGACTGACCGATCTCGACAAGCGCCGGCTGACCGTCAACTCTCCTCAGCCGCTGATGCTGGAAGCAGGCGCCCGACTGGAATTCAGCCTGGTGTCCCGGCTGACGCTCTCGGGGCCTGCCAACCTAGTTCTGACCTACGCGATCGATCCGGGTGGTACTCAGCGAATTCGCAAGGTTCTGCTTGTGCCCGCAACCTGACGCGCGATGGGTTATCACTAGTCCTCAACGACAAAACGTCGGACGCGCGAGTGCCTTAACGGAGCCCACCAGCCCTCGATACCCCTCAATGGGGAAAACCCACTCCCGTAGGATTAGAAGCACTGGCTACCTGCCATAAAGCACACACACTCGGGGGAGGTGACCGCATTTGACGAACACAACACGAACGCCAAAGCGGATCAAGCCACCCCAGGACTGGCACGCCACCTATTCCGCCCGCCTCACCCTCAGCGACGTGGTCGTACTCATCTGGGTGGTCTTCGGCGTGCAGATCGCCTGGTTCGGCTTCGATAGCGCCAACCTCGCCGTGCGCTCCAGCGACCTGGCCGTTTCGTACACCTCGGTATCGGTCATCCTCATCGCCAGCTGGATGGCCGCACTCAGCATTTATGGCACCCGCACCGACCGCGTACTCGGTACCGGATTCGACGAGTACAAGCTGATCACCGGTGCCTCTATCCGGCTCTTCGGCCTGCTCGCCATCGTCGCGTACCTGTTCAAGATCGACGTGGCGCGCGGCTACATTTTGCTCGCCTTCCCCCTCGGCATCGCCGTGCTCGTGTTCTCCCGGTGGATGTGGCGGCAGTGGCTGGTCGCCCAGCGCTCCCACGGCCGATACACCTCTCGGGTCATTCTGATCGGCACCGAGGAATCCTCCGCGCACATCGCCCGCGAACTGTCTACTCGCCTCGGCGCCGGCTACCTCGTGGTCGGCGCGTGTGTCACGGCGGGCCCCGTCACCCCCCACCTGCCCGGCAGCACCATCCCCGTGCTGGGCGGCATCGACGACGTGCACACCGCCCTGGATTCGCTCGGCGCTGATACCGTCATCATCACCAGCAGTGACGACATCTCCCCCACCCGCATGCGCGAATTGAGTTGGAGCCTCGAGCCCGGCCGCCACCACCTCATTATGGTGCCGCGCCTCATCGACGTCGGCGGCCCGCGCATCCACACCCGCCCCGTCTCCGGCCTGCCGCTCATCCACGTCGAAACCCCTCGCTACGAAGGCCACACCCACTTCACCAAGCGTGCCTTCGACATCGTTGGTTCGGCCGCGCTCATCGTGGTGCTCTCCCCCGTGCTCGCAGTCATCGCCCTCGCCGTGCGCCTCAGCGGCCCCGGCGGCGTGCTGTTTCGCCAACAACGCGTCGGCCACAACGGCCACCGCTTTCAGATGCTTAAATTTCGATCAATGATAGTGGATGCCGAGGCTCGCCTGGCCACCCTGCAAGACGCTCCCCGCATGGTCGGCAACACCGTCATGTTCAAGATGCAGCATGACCCCCGCGTCACCCGCGTCGGCCGGTTTCTGCGCAGCTACAGCCTCGACGAGCTGCCCCAGCTGTTCAACGTGCTGCGCGGATCAATGTCACTCGTCGGCCCGCGCCCGCCGCTCGAGACCGAGGTCAGAGAATACGAGTCGCACGTGCACCGCCGCTTTCTAGTCAAGCCCGGCATCACCGGACTCTGGCAGGTCAGTGGGCGCTCCAACCTCACCTGGGACGAAACCGTACGCCTCGACCTCTACTACGTCGAGAACTGGTCCCTCGTCGGCGACCTCGTCATTCTCTGGCGCACGGCAAAGGCTGTGCTGGCCCGAGACGGCTCCTTCTAAACGGATGCCGCGCGTCGCACTGCGACGCCAATTTGCTGCGCCCCAACTTCACCGCGGCGGAGTCCGAGTATATGTGGCCAGAGCCACCATCCAATCTCGTCGGCCGCTATTGAGCGCGGGGGCTCGTGCTAGAGCCCGTCCTTCACGTCAGCGTGCCTCTCACAAACAGTCCAAACCCACACCGGTCGCTGCGCCTTCCTTCATCATCATCCCAACAGCCGGCCCGGCGGCTGACTGGACACGTCACAAGAAAGAATGTTCACACGGAAGAGGTATGCAGCGAACCACTTGGCACTTGGCACGCATAGCTACTTCCGAAACATTCCAGTCCGCAGCACCACATCCCTGAGCACCCTTAGGTCTTGTCGACGAAGACCGAGAAAGCTCCAAATCGGCATATCAAAGACAAGTTTCATCCAAAGAAGGTTGAGCCCTCCTGCTACGACATTGCCTCCAAAAGTCGCCCACGCTGCTCCGGCGGCTCCAAGCGCTGGTACGAGCGCAACAATAAGGACGACGTTCACGGCGAGCCCCACTGAAATCGACCAGCTGCGAAGGTCCGGCCGCTGCCTCGCATTCAAACCAGCGCCAGCAACGGAGCCTGGATTTCCCGCGGCGATCCCAAGCGCTAATATTCCAATAACCGAAATTGAAGAGGTGAATGCGCTGCCAAAGAATACGGGAATTAGCCAAATAGAGAGTGCAAAAATTACAGCGGCCGCAAAGCCGGTTACAACAGTGGAAATACGGCCAGCCGACTGTATGCGTAGATTATTGGATTCCGCTGACTCGACAGAAAAAACGACATCCCGAACAGCAGAGTTAAATACCATAGTTAACTCGGCGACCGTTACGGCAACTGCATAGATCCCCAAAGCACCGGCTCCGGCCAACGGAAGGATGAGGATCTGGTCGAGGCGCGAAAGCAATGATCCAGCCAACGAGCCAACCCAGACCTTGAGCCCGTAAGGGATAAGCGACCGGTAAAAGCTCAGAGTCGACTCGGACTGTAATTTCGTGCCAATCATCGGCACATATGCCAGGGCGCCCATAAGTGGCGTTATTGCCAATGCAATTGTCGCAGACTGGATATCCAGGATATTGGCAAAACTAAGCGACAGAATGAGAATTAATCGTGATGCCGAACCAACGATCCGCTCGGTTGCAACAAGCCACCAGCGCAAGTTGCCAATTGCTATCGCCCGCATGGAAGCCAGGAACAAAGAAGGAACAACCGTCAATGCGGATATTCGTATCAGCTTGATTACATCTTCATTTCCTGCTGAAAGCAGGGGGGCAACCAAATATAGTAACACCGTGGCGCTGAAACCAAATACGGCCATCACCCCAAAAGAGGGCCAAATCTGATTCCTTGACAACCGCTTCTTAGCAGCAAAAAATGTCAATGCCTCCGGTATGCCTAAAGTTACGAGACTAATCGCAAGAAGTAGGGGTGCCGCGCCCGCCGCTACCTCTCCTCGGCCGATTACGCCAAGATCACGCGCCAAAGTAGGCGCCGTAATTAGCCCCGCCAGAGGAGGGAAAAGATTACTGAAGGTAGACACTGAGACACCGCGAAGGAGACTACTCATGTCCTCCACCAACTACAATGTAAAGGCTCTCCAACTCCTTCGACAAACGATTGATATCAAATTCCGCTTCTACTCTACGGCGGCCTTCTTTACCAAATGACTTTCGTAAGTCCGGACGCTTCAGAAGGCGGCTGATATTGTCTGAAAGACCCTGGATATCACCTTCATCGGAAAGAAAGCCAGTCACGTCTTCTAAAACGGATTCAGGGACGCCCCCGTGCCTATACGCGATTACGGGAAGCTGCGCAAGAGCTGCCTCAAGAAAAACCATTCCGAACCCCTCGGAATCACCGTTCGCCGCGGCTTTTGAAGGGCCAACAAAAATCGAGCATTCTGCGAATATCCCGCGTATCTCGTCTGGCTTCATCGATCCAAGGAATTCAATTTGCGCCAAACTCGAGGAGGAGACCATCTCCAGATCGGATCGCAGGTCCCCGTACCCAACAACCGCGACACGACACGGCTGCAAAGACGTCGGTAGGCGCTGCAGGGCAGCAAGCAGGTCGGACACTCCCTTTTTCTCTGCCAACCGACCTACAAATACAATGTCCCAAGTACTTTTCTGTTTCACTACTAAGTCGGTAATTGGCGTGCCGATGTATCTCACACATGTTTTGGAAGCGCCTATACCCGTTGCCACGGCCCGCCTCTGAATAAACTCTGAAACGCAAATAATTTTCGATGCATATCCAACGGCGAAGGCTTCGCGTCTTGACAACCATGCCCCACCTCGTGCCCGCACTCGGCGTTCGGTTATGTCGTATCCGTGCAGCGTAATTACCAACGGAATTCCGAGGCGCCTCGCCATCGGGGCGATCAATGCAGCATCCGCCAAGAAATGCGCGTGAATAAGATCAATTCCATTCGTTTGCGCGAACTTTTTCACCCGCGATGAAATACCGAGGCTCTTGAAGAGCCGGCGGCAAATCCTGTCTATGAGAGACGAGCCGTACAAGACAACGTCAGAATCTCTTGACAAGTTGGACTTGGATACACTCGAACCGAAGAGTATGACATCAGTGCCGTGACAGCTGTCAACCTGATTTCTTATGAAAGTTTCAGAGGTTGGAAGCACAAATTCGCGCCACACTGCCACACGAAGCCTACGCGTCACCAGACGCCCCCTTCAAAAATAGTCCAGTTTTTGTGCCCTACTTTTCTTAGGAATATTGGTCGACCTGGATCCATCACTCAATTATATCTCTAACAGGCTGCTTTTTGCAGAGGATGCAACGACGGTGTTGACGGACTTTGGCACACAATGCCCTGGGAGGATTCCGGCTTTGCGGTGCTGGCCTTATTACGTGCAGTCGCAGCATCTGGCTTGTTTACAAACTGCACCGAGGAATCTCTCGAGTCATTTCACCCGAAAATAAGATAGGGGCGATGATTGAGAATCGGAACAATGGTGCCTTCACGAACAATCGGCGAGGGCATAGAGCGACCTACATCTTTCCGCCCCTAACCGCTTGCCCTGCTGTCGGTTCGGCGACGCGGGTTAAGTGACCAGTTGAACCGCCGCCTTCTCTGACGATTATCGCAGTTCGAAATCGACGGGGCTGACATCGTAGATCCAAGAGTTCCGGAACCGACCGTTGTATCGACCGTCGATCCCTGCTCCGATTCCCCAGCTTGCGCGTTCGAAGTGGGCCACGGTCTGCGGTCAAATTCCGTTCTCTGGCTCCCGAAAATGCTCTTGGGCATCGCTTTGCCCTGCATGAACCGGTCAATCCCATCGAGCGCGCAACAGCTTGCTTGGTCGCCATCCACGGCACTTTGAGTTCCGCGGTCGATCTGAACCGTGACCTGCTCCGGTATCTCCATGCTGCGTGATTGTCATGGCGAGGTTTGTCCGTATCCGTGCGGGCTACGGCCCAGCCGCTTGCTGGGCGACTGTCGGCGTTGATCGCGGTCGCCCGGGCAACGTCCTCATGGCCGTAGAGCCGGTGCCAGATCAGCCACCATTTGCATATTGAAAGCCCCGTCGATCTGCTCTGCCTCGATGCGGTCGGCTACTTCAAAAGTAATCTCCGCGGAACAGAACCACTCTTCTTAAATCACCAGCGTCCGCGAGGAACGCACCGCCGCCTTTCAACGAATGGGGCCACACCTCCACCGACCCCCACTCGCCGCCGAGCTCGTCGACCGACTCATCTTCCGCGGCCACATTATCAACACCGATACGTGCCACCCCTCAAAACTACCCAATCCAAACCCCTCCTAGGCTCAGCGCCCAACCCCCAAATCGGGCGAAGTCGAAAAGCTACCGGGGTCAACTCAGCTTGCTATATCCAATCGAAAGCGGATTCCGAGTCTCTGGTGTTCTGAATTTTCCCGCCAGGACGGCAAGGGGGCTCACCCGAGTGGCGAGTGAAGACGGTCGAACAGGCCCTTCCAGAGAAGCCATTTAGTCACATCATCCGCAACAAAAACCAAACCCGAGTCCCCATATAGGTTTTTCCCCATAATGGGTGTTACCCTAAGACAAAGGCGATCAGGTAGGTCATTGCAGCCGACCGAGCGTTTCTGCAAGGGGCACCTGCACGAGTACGTCCGGACCAAAAGTCGACAGAAAACACGAGGCGACTAAAGATGAGCTTGGTGCCCGGGATAACGATACGAGACTCTCTAAAGTGACTGGGCTAATCGTCCATGAGTGGATCGAAAAACAGGGCGGCGCTGAACGCGTACTTGACCAAATGGTCAGGACGTTCCCGGACTCCGATATAGCCAGTCTTTGGAATGATGCACCAGATCGTTTCAAGAACACAAGGGTATTCGAAAGCTGGATGTCTAAGACGCCCCTTCGTAGTTTCAAGGCGATCGCGTTACCTCTGATGTCCGCGACTTGGCGATCATGGAGGGCTTCAACGGAATACGACTGGATTCTTGTGAGTTCTTACGTGTTCGCTCATCATGCTCAGTTTCGACATAAATATTACTCGCCTCGAAAATATGTATATGTCCACACCCCTGCACGTTACATCTGGGCTCCCGAACTGGATCCACGGGGCGACTCTGTCCTGGCAAGGGCGGTCTCACCGTCCCTTCGGTGGCTAGATCACGCCGCTGCTCGCGATGCCAGCTCGCTTGCTGCAAACAGCAAGTTTGTCTCAGAACGCATTCAGCGTTCCTGGGGTAGAGAGTCCCGAGTCATGTATCCACCAGTTGAAGTGGCTCACATTCAAGAGGAAAAAGACTGGGCAAACCGTGTGACAGCCGCGGAACAGGACCTTCTCGAACGGCTCCCCGACACCTTTTTGTTGGGTGCGTCGAGATTCGTCGAGTACAAGGCCTTAGACCTTGTAATAGACGCTGGGGCCCAGGTTGGGCTGCCAGTTGTGCTCGCTGGGAGTGGGCCCCTGGCAAGATATCTCGTTAACCGCGCGCAAAACGCCTCAGTGCCGGTAACCATAATCTCAGCCCCAAGCGACCAACTGCTTTATGCTTTGTACCAAAGGGCACTTGCTTTCATCTTTCCTCCGGTTGAGGATTTTGGCATCATGCCTGTCGAAGCAATGGCTGCCGGCTGCCCCGTCATCGTGAATCGTCGTGGAGGGACCACGGAATCGGTATCCACGGCGGTTTCCGGGTTCAAAATCGACAATTTCTCCGGAGCGGATCTGACAAACGCCATTTCGGCCGTGGCCAGTCTGAACAGAAACGAAATCCAGGCTTCCGTCTTGAGATTTAATTCGCAGCGTTTTCGAGCCGAACTAAAGTCTTGGATCGAGGGGCAAGAATTGCCGACAACTTTAGCGGCGCAAGAGCCCAGTCACGCCCAACTCTCACGATAAGTAAATCCACATCACTTTTCCAACTCCAGCCGACCCCGTATTAGGGTCCAAGGCGCCTCGCACAAGGGAAATCGCGCATTTTCGAATGCATTGAGGACCTATTCACCAGCTGTCGGACCTTGATTAGTGTGTGAGGAAATCCATCCGGCAAGTGTTCAACTTATGAGGGACATATGGACGACGTGAACGGGATTTCAGACAGAAGCGTTTTCACAAGAATTCAGATTACGATTGCAAACCTAAATTCATATTGAACCCAAGTCTCACTTGTTCACTACGCAAATTGGAAATAATCTAAATGAAGATACTGCTTACTGGAGGCGCCGGATACATTGGCTCGCATACGGCCGTAGAATTAATCGAAGCCGGGCATGAACTCGTCGTCATCGACAATCTGTCGAATAGTAGCGTCAAGTCCCTTCGCCGTGTAGAAGCGATAACTCAGCGCGACATAGTTTTCCATCGCGTGAACCTCGCAGATTTGTCCGGCGTGCGCGAGGTATTTTCTTCAGAGAGCATAGACGCAGTCATTCATTTTGCTGGGCTGAAATCCGTCAACACCTCTTTGCGCGATCCGATACGGTACTATCAAAATAACGTCGGCTCAACGCTAATACTCCTCCAAGTCATGGCTGAATTTGGCGTGCATAAACTTGTTTTTAGTTCTTCAGCAACGGTGTACGGAATTCCCCAGGAGCTGCCGGTATCCGAGACCGCGGGCGTCGGTTTCGGTATCACCAGCCCGTACGGTCGATCAAAATCTATGATCGAGCAAATCTTGACGGATGCGAGTCTGGCAGAGCCCAAGCTGCAGATAGCAATTCTGCGCTACTTCAACCCCATAGGGGCGCACGTCAGCGGGCGTATTGGTGAAGACCCTCGTAATACTCCAAGTAATTTACTGCCTTACGTAAGCCAAGTCGCAATCGGATTGCGAAAAAAAGTCGCGGTGTATGGCCAGCAGTATCCTACCACCGACGGAACAGGTGTTAGGGATTACATCCACGTCGTCGATCTTGCCCACGGTCACCTGCGAGCTCTAGATCACCTCCGCTCTGGCGTCTCGACATATAACCTAGGTACGGGCCGTGGCTATAGCGTACTTGAGGTCATAGAGGCATTTTCTCGAGTGAGTGGCAGAGATATTCCGCTGGAGATTGTTGCTGCACGATCAGGGGATGTGGCCATGTCCTTTGCCGACGTGGAGAAAGCTAAGAGAGAACTGGCGTGGGTTGCTGAAAGAACGCTGGATGACGCGTGCCGAGACGTCTGGCGGTGGCAGTTGCAGAATCCACGTGGATATGACGATTAATAGTTTCGTGGGACCTTCAAGATCCGCACACGCGGCAAAAGATGTCGACGCTCTTTGCGCCATACACACCCCGGAACAAGCATCCGCGGATACGCAACCCTATTTTGAAGCCAAAGGAGAAAACATGAGCCTTGTTGAAGAGGTACATTATTCGCTCACACGAGGCAGCCGTGCGTGTTGGGATGCGGGTGCATGCATTTTTGGTCCAGCTTAGTGAAACGGCCACGTGTCCTGATCAACGGAGCCTTTCGCGGTCAAACTGTTACCGGGCAGCAGCGATATGCAACTGAAGTCGCCAAGCGGCTCCTTGTAGGGGAGCGAATAGCGACGCGCGAAAAATCGCCAGTAGGTACAATTCGAAAATCGAAAGTCCTGACTTGGGGTTGGGCACTAATGTTAGCCTACCTGCCGCGTCTACGCGGCGAATGGCTGCTAACGCTGACCAGCAGGGGGCCGCTGACAGCGCGACGACATATGTTAGTTGTCCATGATCTATTTATCTTGGATCACCCTGAGTGGTTTTCTACTCTCTATGTTCGCACGCATGCTCCTATTTTCCGGTCGCAGCTCCGAAGCGCTTCACTTCTGATAGCCGTTAGCCAACCCGTCGCTGATTCCATTCGTGCTCGGTTCGGTGATCGCGAGATAGTCGTTGCGCCCAATGCTCCGGCTGACGTCTTCTCGCGAAAGCCCGGTCGCAGTGTGGATGGCCTTCTTGACCTCGGACTGACCGCGAAGAAATACATACTTTCAGTGGGGAGTCGTGATCCACGAAAGAATGCATCTGCCCTAATTCGCGCCCACGGAAGCTTGCCCTCATCGACACAGCTTGAATTTCCCTTGATTTTGGTGGGAGCCGGGGCATCAAGCGCGTTCGACACGAGTGCCACCCTTATCGAAACGGGTGTCCGTCATCTTGGGTACGTCTCGGACGAAATTCTAGCGATGCTTTATGCCCAAGCGCGATTGGTGGTCTTTCCTTCAATTGATGAAGGATTTGGTCTTCCGGCGATAGAGGCACTCGCCTGTGGGGCAGATCTTCTCGTCTCCGAAATTCCAGTACTCCGTTGGGTGTGCGGGCAGCATGCAGAGTACTTCTCTCTAGCTGATACTTCGGCATTGGTTAGAGCGCTGAGCCTGCTTATTCATGCTCCCTCCGCTGGTACAGGTACGCCAGAAGAGCGCAGCTCATATGCGACTGAAAGATTCTCTTGGTCGACCACCGTCAAAGTGATTGAAAATGCCATTGCTGACCAAACCTTACTTTGACGCAGATATTGGGGCTGCGGCCCGCAAATAGTCTTGGACGATGCGTCGACAATGTCGAGTTGCCCAAATTGCGTTCGCTCTACTCACTTCGATGATGGAGCCGAGGTCTTAAGCGGGGTCCAGGGGTCTGGACATGGGCGGTTGGGCCGTGTTGCGGTTTCGCGGATTCATGCGGTTTTTGTTTGATCTGTGCTGTTAATTTTGCCCAATTTGCGATAGAATCATGTTATACAAACACGTGTTTTAGCTGGGGGTGGAAGATGGATTCGATGACGGCCCAACTTCCCCTCCCGTTCGCTCCGGTATCTAACGCCAAGCACATTGGTGCTGCTGTTGACCTGGTCGAGGACGACGGCGGCGGGCAGGTGTTCCTGCACGGTATGTTGGTCTATGTATGGGACGCCGGCGAGCATGCGATGCGACGCTTTGTGGCGGTGAAGTTGTGGGACATGAAAACCGCGAAGATTGCCGAGATCGCTGCGGCGTTCGGGGTCCATGAAGACACCGTGTGGAAGTGGCACCGCACCCTCAATAGTGAGGGTTTCGCGGCGTTGTCCAGCGACAAACCCGGCCCGAAAGGCGGCTCCAAACTCACCGCCACGGTCATCACGCATATCCAGGAGTTAAAGAAGAAGACCGGGCTATCCAACCGGCGCATCGGCACGCAGGTTGGCGTCTCGGAATTCAGCGTCCGCCGCGCCCTCACCCTGACGCGCGCCGCCGAAGGCGCCGGAACCCCGGCGGTCGCGCCCGCCGCCATCGAACCGGTGGAACCCGCGCTGTTCGCCATGTCCGTGCCGGAAGAGTTACCCGTTCTGCCGGCCCCGACGGATCGCACCGCCGAACGTTTGGCAGCATCGGTCGGGTCGCTGACAGAGGTGCCGCCGGTCTTCGCGCCAGCGGCACGCGTCCCGCTCGCGGGCATGTTCTTCGCGCTCCCCGCATTGGAAACGACCCTGCTGCTGCGCTGCGCCCCGAAGGTATTCACTGGACTATCGAACCGGGTTTATGGGCTGAACACCCTGCTGCTGGAGGGTGTGCTGCGCACCCTGGTCGGAGAACCCCGGGCGGAAGGCGCCACCCGGCTGAACCCGAGCGCGTTCGGACGGGTCCTGGGGATGGACCGCTCCCCGGAGGTGAAAACCATCCGCCGGCAATATCAGGGCCTGGTGGACACCGGCAAAGTCCCCGAGCTCATGTCGCTGATCGCATTCGAACAGTTCGCGGCCGACAAGAACGCCGGCACCACAATGCTCGGAATCCTTTACGTCGACGGACATACTCGGGCTTACGAGGGTGGGAAGAAAATCGGCCGGCTGCATTCGACCCGGTTGAAGATGCCCGTCCCCGCCACCGAGGAAACCTGGGTTTCTGCGGCGAATGGGGACCCGTTGTTCATGGTCATGGCCCAGCCCAGCGCCTCCCTCGTCTCCGAACTCAAAGCCCTGGTCCCGAAGCTGCGGGCGATGATCGGCGACGACCGACGCATGCTGGTCGGGTTTGACCGCGGCGGCTGGTCCCCGACGATGTTCGCCCACCTGCACAAGGCAGGGTTCGACGTGTTGACCTGGCGCAAGGGCACCACCGGCGACGTTGACGGAACCCTGTTCCACGCGGAAACCTATGTTGACGAGCAGGGAACCACCCACACCTGGGACCGGGTCGCCGACACCGAGGTTGACGTGCTCCTCAGCGCGAAAACCGGTGACACCTTCAGCATGCGGCAGGTGTCCCAGATTGTCCCGTTCACTACGAGAACGGGTACGCGTCAGATCCACATCCTCACCACCCTGGACACCCAGAAAACCATGGGCACCGCTGAGGTCGTGTTCCGGATGGCCGCCCGGTGGCGCCAAGAGAACTACTTCCGATTCGGCCGGGAACGCTTCGCGCTCGATGCCCACGATTCCCACGCCAGCAGTGACGACGACGCGACACGTCTCGTGCCCAATCCCGCCAAGGCGAAAGCCAAACTCGTGCAGGACAACGCCCGCAACTACCGCGACGCCGTCGCCGGAACCGTGACGGCCGCCATGCTCGCGATCAACACCCCGACACCAGGCACCCAGGGCATAACGATCACGAACCAGATGCACAATGACATCCACGCACCCCTGCATGCCGCCGAAACCACGGTTGCCGCGGCCGAAGACACCTACCGGCAGCTACTCGCACGGGTTCCGCTCGGTGAGAGCCGGCCCGGGCAGCAGGTTCTGGATCAGGAGATGAAGCGCTTCACCCACATCATCCGAATGGCCGCCTTCAACACCGCCGTCACCCTGGCCCGAGAGATCCGCACCAACACCGGTTTCCAGCGCGCCGACCGCGAGGCCCACAACCTCGTTCGGCAGATCCTTAAGCAGCCCGGCGACATCGATCCCACCCAGCCCGGCATCCTCCGCATCACCCTGGATCCGATGCCGACCCCACGCGAAACCGCGGCCGTCCGTGAGCTCTGCACGAGCCTCACCGACACCGAAACCCACTATCCGGGCACCGACCTGATCCTGCAATATGCGATCAAAGACCGGCTCTGAGTTACGCCAGAAAATATCGCATCAAGCCCCCATGTCAGGACCCCCGGAACCGGGTGGTGCCGTCAGCGCCCGCGCAACGACGAACCGAAGACCGCGAAGGACTGCACGAAGTCATGCCCGGAGCTTCATCGCGACGGTTTGACCGGGTTGGCCACATCGCCATCCCTGCCAATTGCATCTCCCCGGAATAGCGGTACCAACAACGTGGACTACCCGTACCAGTTACGACTATCCGCCATGCTAGACCATTACCTGTGACCTAATGAATGTGGAAGGACTGTCGCCTGCGACAAATGGGGCCGTCGAACAAATTGACATAATCTAAAGGTAGAAACGCGCCGATCATCTTGTAAGCAGGAGTCCCCGGTCCGTATCTGTTGCTAGCATGCAGCCTTCAACACTGCGGTACTCTATTTTGGAGAGTACATACGCTTTTCTAGGACAATGGGTCACTTCCTAAATTCGTCGACCATTGGCAGGTCCGATTGCTGAGTGACAACACCTGCGAAATATCTGTCCGGCCCCAAGCACCCGTCCCTCACACAGTTCTACGGCAGGAACCATAATGCACTTCACCCGCAAGGAGACATAATAGTGACAGGTGTAAATCCAAACGTCTCGGTCGTAATCCCTTGTGGAGCGGAAATTCTCTACTTAAAAAAACAACTCATAGCCCTCTCTCAGCAAGACTTTCGGGGCTCCGTTGAGATTATTCTAAGTGACAATTATGGCAACCTCGATGAAAGCAATTTAGATGTCGTGGCCCTGCCTGCCAACTGGAGCCTAAAAGTTGTTGATTCAAGCGAGCGTGCGGGTGCGAGCCACGCACGGAATGTGGGCTGGAAGCACGCCACTGCACCCAGTGTTCTATTCTGCGATGCTGATGACGAAGTCGCGCCGATGTGGGTTTCATCCTTGATGGCGGCACTTGGGACATCGTCCTTGGTCGGAGGCCGTTTAGAGTACGAGCGCCTCAATCACCGGGTCGATGCAGCTTGGAGTGGGGGTCAAAGCGACGCGTTGCGCACAAAATTCAATCATCTGCCTTTCAATCCAACGTGCAATTTGGGTGTTCATCGCGATGTACTCGTCGCCATTGACGGCTTCGACACCGAGTTGGCTCGCGGCCAGGATATCGACTTTTGTTGGCGCGCTCAGTACCACGGAGGGACAATGGCATTTGCATCGTCTGCCGTCGTGCATTACAGGCTTCGGCAGGAGCGTTTAGAGTTGTGGAGTCAATCCTATTCGTACGGCCTTAGTGACGCCATCTTGATGAAGAAACATGCCGTTTGGGGTGCAAAACGCTTGATCAGGGATTCGAATAGAGAATTTCTCTCAGTTTTCAAATCAGGCTTGCAAGCTATACTTATACCCCGCTATGGACGCAAATTCATTTCCAGAATTGCAAACTTATCTGGGCGGATTGTTGGCACCCTTCGGCAACGCACTTGGGTCATATAGTGAGCCCCACGAACCCCGGACGTCCACTAAAGCGGATTAGTAATCTTGCGGCGGGTGAAATGCATTTGTGCTTCGTCCTTTCCAGCATAGGAAATTCAGACCACCTTGAAGATCTCGTGAATTCCTTGAAACAACAGACTGACGGAAATTTCACCTTAGGAGTCTGCGACCAGTCGTTAGATGCATCCGTTCGGCGCAGGATTGAAAACTCTGAAGGTTCGCTGCACGTTTTCCATACAGTTTCTCCAAGGGGCCTTTCTCGAGGGCGCAACAGCGTTATGCGAGCGGCACCCTTGACGGTCACTCATTTTGTATTTCCAAACGACACCAGCACCTTTGGGCGCAACTTTGTCGCCGACGTCAAGCACCGCCACAAGAATGCGGATGTCACGGTCCTAAGATACGTTGATAGCTCAGGCAGCAGGCATGCTTTTGCGTCCGCGGAGATTGATTTTGATCGCCGAAATATTTGGTATGTTTTGGAAGCCGCTATGGTGCTTTCGCGCCGCCTCATAGAGAGTGTGGGAATGTTTGATGAGGGGCTGGGTTCGGGAAGCACGGGGCCGTTTCAGTCCGGAGAAGGTACCGATCTTCTTCTTCGATCCAGAGCGGTTCTACCAACAGTCCACTGGGATGACGAGCTCCTTGTATCAGGCGTCGGCCAAGGCTATGGGCTTAGCGTGTCACAGCGCCGGGCCAAATTGCTTGCCTACGGCCGCGGGTACGGCCACTTACTTCGGAAGTACAACTATCCGATGTACTACCAAATCCGTTCATTGATGGGACCTATCGCGAATGTGATTTTGCGACGGCGACACGAGGGGGTCATGGATGCTCTCTGGTCTATGTGGGGTCGGGCAGAGGGCATCAGCGGCGTACTTACGCATGGAAAGAGCCCGCATTGACCCAACAAGCGGCGGGTCCGAATAGAGTGGCAAGTTTTATCCCACACCAACTATTGCCCCGCGATTTAGTCCGTCGCATCCTAGGCGGCGGCGCAGCATTGACCCTACTTTTAATCCTAGATAGCACAACCCTGCTAGCAGTTCTTCTGGGTTGGTATTTCGTTCTTGGAACGCAGTTTATTTTCTTTCGGAGAATTCGAATTGTGAGCTTGTTGTTCTTTGCTCTTACCTTGTACGCAACAACTGCATGGCTGGCCGCTGAGTATGCCGCTCAAAGCTTTCCACCCTGGCCCAGTCAGGCAGTGGTGCGTGAGGTTACTGCGACAGACCTCGGCGCGGTCGTACTCTCTTACTGCTTTATGGAAGTCTTTGTGGGCGGTCGCCGCCTCGCAGATTCAGTTTCGCGTGCCAGCGCTTTGGTTCGAGACCGAATCTCGAGAATTCGATCTACTGTTCCAGATTTCCTGCTCTCTCTACTACTCTTGGCCATTGGATTGGCAGACCTCTTTGAAGTTTTTCGCATTGGAATAATTCAGGTTCTGGCATCGGAACGACGCTCTTACGCGTCGGAGTTGTTATTAGGCGGTAATCATAATGTTCAGGTGGTTTGTATCTCCGCGACGGTTTTCTTAGCAGCAAGGTGGATTCTATCGAAGACGGGTTGGTTGCCGTTCTTGGCGGTCATTGTTGTTTGGACGCCATTCCTGTTCGTCGGCAGTCGAAAAGAGATCGCGACGACTGGGGCAATCTGCCTTATCATTTGTGGCATTAAATTCTCTCGTAGAATTGCTGCCACGGTCGCAATCGCTGCGGCTCTCGTACTTCTTGCGCCAGCGATACGTGGACGCAACCTGTTTAGTTCCTTACACGAATTCATCTTGCCGCAGTACATGCACGTGGCTCTCGAGATGGGGCTAGTGCCTTCGACTCTGGGGGGAGAATTTTGGGAACGTGCGCAGTTTCTTCTACCTGAATTCATGCGTGTCACGGAGCTGGATGCTTTAGGTAGGGAGTTCTCCGACCTTCGTCTGACCGGAGTCGGGGTCGGTGCCAGTCCATTCGCTGAGGCACAACTGAACGACTTTTTGCCGACGACAGAGTTGAGCTTTGCTGGTCTGTTTCTCGGGATTATCGTCTTAACTGTATGGTCTTCTAGGCATATGCCAATAGTTACTGTTTTCTCGTATGGTCTTCTATTCGTGTATGGGCGAAGCGACTTTTGGACGTTTGCTTTCTTTGTTCTTTACGGCGCTGCGCTGCTTGCATTTTTCTGCGCTGTTCAGTTCCCATCGAACATTCTTCAGCTCAGGAATCCGCAAGGCAATCACTCTGGCGCTCTCGCCAGCTACCGGCGCCAAGGGCACAAAGGCGATTGAGTGGGACGGCGTAATCGGAGACGCGAATCCGGGCACCGCTTTTACGCGGTCACGCGGTCACGCGGTCACGCGGTCAGCATAGTGCCGGACGACGGCGCCGGCCTTATCGATGCCCCGGTACGGTTCGAGAACGTCGCCATCACCGTCGTCGACGAACGCGTGTGACGCCACCACCCACAAGCGCGGAAAGTTTGCCACCGTGATCATCGACCCCGCGCCCATTCGCCTTCTGTCAGGGCCGAGAAATCGTGCGAGAGAGTGCGCGCAGCCGCATCGCGTGGTGCCGTCAACGCTTGAAACTGTCAGCCTTACTGGCCTACTTTTCGAAGAGCGCTGACATGCACTCCAAATTGTGCAGAGCCATTCTGACTTCACATTTTCTGTGGGAGGTGTCTCCTGTGGTCCGCACTAACGAGTAGGGCGTTACGATTCTATGGCGCAGTGAGCTCCGCAACTTCACCAAAGACGGCGCCAAATCATTGAAACATCCTCGCGGCGCCGGCGTCTCGCGATTGGTACCTTCACGCCATCGCATCTTGCTGGATAGGTGCGACCTTCTGGCGACGACCACGCATCTTCTTCTCGATAGGTTTCTCGACAAACTCACATAGGACCGCGGCCGTCACGATCGAGATAGCTAATGCAACGAGAGTAGTAAGCCACCACGGCGCACCGACCGTTCGGGTGTTTAGACCGATGACGACACGGAGCACGATGAGGTGGATCAGGTAAAACGCGTACGACCACTCCCCAAGAATGACGAGTCGCTTCCGTCCAAAGAAAGTACGCTTCGCGTGCAAGTCAGAGGCTGCCGCGGCCGCGAGAAGAAGCAGGAACGGAACGATAGAGGCGGCCACAAGATACGCCCAGATTGGAAGCCAATTCGACGAGATAGAGACTGCGACAGCGACAGCAACAGCCCCCCAGGTGGGTATGGAAGTTCGCACGCCGCGCCTGAACATGAATCCGAGCGTCACTCCAGCAATGAACTCAAAGAGACGAGTGCCCGGGAAAACATATGTCAAGTAATAGTCGGCACCTTCCGTGCTGTCGGGATGAAGCATGATCGGAATTAATATCACAACTACGACTGATAAGACCAAAATCGCTGAAAGCCATCGCGGACTCAATTTGCCGAGCAATATTACAAGCAGCGGAAACATTAAGTAGAAGAATGCTTCTGCGGACAGAGACCAGCCTACGGAGTTGCCGGCGAAATATATTCGCTCTTGCGGAGACCATGTTTGCACTAAGAATAGCGACGGAAGAATATCAAGTAAGCGTGATTCATTTAGCACGATTTCGTAAGCCGCTCCGATCGACCACGCAATCCAATACAGCGGCAGTATGCGGGCTCCCCGTCGGCGATAGAAGCGTCCCACAGAGTCATCTCCTCGGAGCGACCACGCTAAGACGAATCCGGAGAGCATGAAGAAGAAGGAAACTCCTTGGTTACCGGCGTCTGTGATGTGGCCAAACCAGTCAGGCGACGCCTGCCAAGTGGCTGCATGGTGCAGGAAGACTGCCAGAGCGGCGAAGGCTCGTAGACCCGTTAGTGAGTCCAGTCGGATCGATCCGATTGGTTGCATTAGTGTGTTTCCCCCGAAAGTCATACTTTGCATAATAACTGTGGATTAGCTTTGGCTAGGCACCCCTGATGACGGCGAAGGCAGACGTCGCCGCGTCCCGCCCGGTCTGCGGGTGAGATCGAAGACCTTTACACTGGGTACGTCGGCGAGCGCGTGGCCTCGGAAAAGAGCACCAATAGCGGCTCTTTGGGTATCGGATCGGGCTCATACGAGGTGCGACCGATGCCAACGGCAATGGTGCCGTCGTGCATGGCGGCGCGCCGTTCGATTTGATGCATTTACGTTTTCGCACGTGATTGCGGGCTTGTGTTGAGGCGCGGCTGGCGCCCGCTTTCATGGAGGTCCAGACTGCCGGGGGTATTGAACTCTCTGACCCAGTTTGTTGCCGACGGTGTCGCGGCTCGCACTCCCTCGATGTGACCGCGAGCGATGAGATCGTCAACTTCGGCTCGTCCCTGTCGCCAGCGCGCAATCACGATGTCCACAAATCGAGTTGTACGAGTGGCCGGGCCTGCACCGTTTTGATAAATCCGTCGTCAGCGCGCTGCCATCGGTTCGGTGAGATCACGTTGATGCTCACCTCACGACCCAGCGTTTTCGTTGCCTCGAGTGCTATCGGGAAAACTGGCTTGGTTCGACGTCGCCGACCACCAGCAGGTCAATGTCGTTTGGATCGGTCCCCGGCTCGCCGTTCAGACGAGCGGCCCACGAACCGTAGATGTACGCCGCATCGATACCGGGCAGACCGCGCAGCAGATCGGGAATGACGACAGTCGGCCCATATCCGTAGGTGACTATTTGCTTGAGGGCTGCATAGAGCGGATGTCCCTCGTTGGCACGGATCATGCGGTTGCGTCCCACGCGGCGTTCGGTCAGATAGCCACCCTGTACGAGACGATCGACATCTCTCAGGGCAGTGGGCAACGTGGCTTCAGCCAAACGTGCAAGCTCACTCACGCTGACCTCTCGCTGCGGGTGCGCGAAGAGCTGAGCCAATAGACGGCCTTGGGTGTCAGACCGCAGGATTGGGCTCAGCAGGGGGACAGACGGTTTCATAAAAGAAAGCATGTGCGATCTTTATTGGAAGTCAAGCGGGCGCTGCGCCGCGATTCATTCCGTCGGCCCCTGACCGCTCCGCCAAGCCGAATTAGCTCGCGGCCTGCATGAATGACGGCATCTCGGGCTGCGGCGCCGCTGCGCGCCCGCGTGGCAGCGAACGCTGGCAGGTGGTTCGGAGTTGCTGCCCGTCAGCATCCGTTTGTCGGCTGTCATGCAGTTGTCGAGGCGGTCCCTACGCGTCGGCAGCCGCGCTTGCCGGTTCGGTGCCCTTCTGCCAGGGCCACTGGCCCGTGATCTCGAGCTCGAGGGACCAGCTGAGAAAGGTTCGAATGAGAATGATGCCCGCCAGCACCCCGACGCTTTCGGCGGTTGGGGTGACGGCGACCGTGCGAATGATGTCCGCGGCCACCAGCAGTTCAAGCCCGAGCAAAATGGAACGGCCCAGAAAGCGCCGAAACCGGCCGTAGACGTCGGATTGCCGCCGCAGGAGCCGGCTCAGGGCGAAGACCGTGGCCAGCACGACGCCCAGCACGACGGCGATGACTCCGGCCGCATCCACGGCTTTACCGGCCGTCTCGATCCACTCTTGAAGGTTCACGTCGCCTTCCCTTCAGCTTTCGTCGGTGCGTGAACGTTTAGGCCGACGCGGTGGGGCCGCGCGGGGGTCATTCGACTGTCCGAGGCGCATCCGGTGTCGCTTCGTGGTGCCGCAGACCCTGCGTGCGGCGGTCTTCTTTCATCTCCGCCTCGTAGAGGTGCCGGCGGCCATCGCCCAGAACCTGCCGAACGCGTGCCTCGGTCGATTTGATCTCGCTGTAGTAGTTGTCGTCGTAGTCCTCGACGATCTGAAAGGTCCAGCGCCCATCGATCACGTTGCGGCCCACCAGGGTGCGATCGATCTGCTCGGCAATGCTCGGGTGGCCGGCGTCCCTCAGCAATTGCACCGCCTCGCCCAACGCGAGATCTCCCTTTCCGGTGAGCCGGTGAAACCCATACAACAGGCCGCGGGCATGCTCGATGGTCTCGAGCGCTTCGGAGAGCTTGCCGAGCGCCGCTACCTCGGCGTCGGTCATGCCGGCGGGGCGCCGGTGCGCGGCATCCGGCGCGTCGTCAGCCTGAGCAGCGTCAGCCTGCGGAGTGTCGGCCTGGGGAACGTCGGCCCGGCCGGGAATCACCGGCACACCCCGCAGAGTGGCCGTGCATTTGAACCGTGCCTTGCTTGCAGCATGCAATCTCCCCTGCCCATCGGTGCACTGGTGCAGATTGTGCTGCGCATTGGCAACTCCGTCAAGCGGCACGACCCTCTCTCGGGGGCTGGACAGCTACTTTGCGAGGGAGAAACGTAAGGCGTACTAAACGTTTGGGGAACACCGTGCTATCCATTGCCTATGTGAGCGCCGCGGCGACCGCGATGAGCGACGACGATATTGCCGCAATTTTGGTGCAGGCGCGAGCGAATAACGTTGCGCACCGGCTCACCGGCGCCCTCATTTATCACGATCGCAAATTCATTCAAATCATCGAGGGGCCCGACCAGGAGGTTCGCTCCCGGTTGCAGGCCATCACCGCCGACCCGCGCCATCGCAGCATCCATATGGTCAGTGAAGAATCGATAACGCAACGCCAATTTCCCGAGTGGACCATGGGCTTTCGCCCCCTCTCCGACACTGCGGTGAAAAACTTGGCCGGATACGACGACATCTTCGATGGGGCTACCGGCGAAGTGCATCTGGAACAGGATTCCGAGCAGGCGCAGGCCCTTCTTGAATGGCTCGCCCGGTACTGGTTCTCCCCCGTCTCAGCCTAGGAGCGGGGTAGCGATGGCGGCCTGCGGGCCGGCCTCGCCACCAAGGGCGGCGACCAGGCGCTCACGGGCTCGGCCCAAATGGTCGTCGAGCAGCTGGGCGGCGGCCTCGCCGTCGCCAGCCTCGAGAAGTTCGAGAATGCGCTGGTGTTCGGCATGAATGAGCCCAGGCTCAAGCAGGTTCAATGACTGCACCCGCGTCATGCAGAGGCGTACCTCGCTCATGAGCGATTGATACATCTTGTTCACACGCTCGCTACCGACAGCATCGATGAGGCTCAGGTGAAAGCGAATATCGGGCTCAATAAGGTCCATCGGCGAACCCGCGGTAAGGTTGGCAATCTCTTGGTTGGCGGCGACGGCACCCGTAGGTGCCAGTTTCTGTGCTGCGAGCCGGCGCACAATTTCGCTTTCTAAATACGCGCGGGCCAGGTAGATGTCGCGCACGGCGTCCGGTCCGAGAACGGCCACCCGGGCGGTCTTGTGCAGACCACGCATGAGCAGGCCCTCGCCCACGAGTCGTTCGATCGCGGCTTTCGCAGTGGGTCGGGCGACGTTGTAGGAGGCAGCGATCTCGGTTTCGGTCAGCGCAACCTCGGGGGTTAACTCCCCCGAAAACAGGCGATTGCGAAGGTCAGTGGTGATGGCGTCGACGATGGACGTCGCCGCGACGGGGATGCGCACGAGGGCTCACCTTTCATAACGGAGGAGCATTCATCATGCCAGACCAGTCAACCTGGCACATTGACTTACGTGCACACTTGTTAGACAATCAATGAGTCGTTACGCCTGTGACGCGTTCTCAGTGTGGAGACCAATGTTGTTACGTCGTACAGACCTTTTTGAACAGATCACCGATCCCATCTTCGGCAACCTGCTGTTGTCGGCCCTCTGCGCCGCCCTCCCTCTCGCGCTCTTGTTTGTGCTTCTTGGCGTGTTTCGCATAAAGGCCCATAAGGCCGCTCTCGCGAGCCTGCTGCTCTCGATCGTGCTGGCCATCGTGGGCTGGCAGATGCCGATGGGCCAGGCCATAAGCGCCGCCGCCGCCGGAGCCTTCTATGGACTGTTCCCCATCTTGTGGATTCTGGTCAACGCGCTGTGGATCTACAAGCTCACCGTGGCCACCCCGTGGTTTGAGGTGCTGGGCCGCACCATCCGCTCCATCACCAATGACCTGCGCATTCTTTCTATTCTCATTGCGTTCTGTTTCGGCGCGCTGCTCGAATCGCTCGCCGGCTTCGGCGCCCCGGTGGCCATCTCGGCCGCGATGCTCATGGCCGCCGGCATGAAACCGTTGAAATCTGCGCTGGTCTCCCTGCTCGCCAACACCGCCCCGGTGGCCTTTGGCGCCATGGCAGCACCGATCATTGCTCTCAACGGAGTTACCGGTTTGCCCATTCACGACCTCGCCCAGATGGCCGGCCGCCAGACGCCGTTCGTTGCCGTTCTCGTTCCGCTGATTCTGGTGTTTATGGTTGACGGCAAGCGCGGTCTCAAGCAGACCTGGCCGGTAGCCCTCGTAGCCGGCGTGGTCTTCGGCCTGGCCCAGTTCGTCACCTCCAACTTCTTCGCCGTGGAGCTGACCGATGTCGTGGCCGCCGTCGCCACCGTAGCCGTCGTGCTCATCATGCTGCGGTTCTGGCAGCCGCGGGAGATCATCGGCATAACGGATGCCGGTGCGCCGCCGGCCGAGGCCCGCCCGGCCGCTGCGCCCACGGCATCGGCTGGCCGCGCTTCGTCTGCCGCTGGGCCTGCCGCTGGGTCTGGGTTTGGGTCTGCGCCACCCACGACCTCCACGTCATCGCCGGCTCCCATGACCGGCTCGACCGCCGTGCTGGAGAAAACCATCCGCCCGCCGGCCGGCCAGGTGTGGAAGGCCATCGCTCCGTACCTCGTGATTATGATCGTCTTCTCGGTCGCGCAGATTCCCGCCGTGAAAACCTGGCTCGGTCAGGTCGGCAGCGTGACGTTTTCCTGGCCCGGGCTCGACGTGGTCACCGCCGGCGGAGAACCCGTGGCCGCCCAGACCTTTAAGCTCGACCACCTGAAGGCCACCGGCACCCTGCTCATGCTCTCGGGCATCATCACCATGATGATGTATGGGCTGTCGGTTCGCCGCGGCCTCGCCATCTACTGGCAGACGCTCGTGCAGCTGCGCTGGACCATCGTGACCGTCACGAGCGTGCTCAGCCTCTCCTTCGTCATGAATCTCTCGGGCCAGACCAACTCGCTCGGCGTTGCCCTTGCCACCACCGGCGCGTTTTTTGCCGTGCTCTCCCCCGTAATCGGCTGGTTGGGCGTGGCGCTCACCGGCAGTGACACCTCGTCGAACTCGCTGTTTGGCCAGTTGCAGGTTTCCGCCGCCAACCAGACCGGGCTGTCGCCGGTCTTGATGGCTGCCGCGAACAGCTCGGCCGGGGTTCTCGGCAAGATGCTCAGCGTGCAGAACCTGGCCGTGGCCGCCGCCGCCGTGGGCATGGCCGGCGAGGAGGGCACGCTGTTTCGCAAGCTCATCGGCTGGAGCCTTGCGCTACTCGTGCTCATCACCGTGCTGATCGTTCTGCAGTCCACTCCCGTACTGGGCTGGATGGTTCCGTAAATGCCGACCTCCACCGCAACGCCACTGGTGAGTGCGCTACAGCAGGCCGTGACCGATCCCGCCCGCGTGCTGACCCGGGACATCGACCGGCACGCCAACGCGCACGACGCCTCGCACTTTCTGCTCGTGCCGCAGGCGGTTGTCGTGGCCAGCGACGCGCACGAAATGGGCCAGCTTCTGGCCGCGAGCGCCGCGCAGGGTGTTCCACTCACCTTTCGCTCTGGAGGGACCAGCCTGAGTGGCCAGGCCCTGACCGACGGCGTGCTGGTCGACGTGCGCCGCAACTTCAAGAAGATCGAGGTACTCGACGGTGGCGCCCGTGTACGCGTGCAGCCCGGCGTGACCGTGCGGGCGCTGAACAACCGGCTCGCCCGCTACGGCCGCAAATTGGGGCCAGACCCGGCGAGCGAAATTGCCTGCACCATTGGCGGCGTCATTGCCAATAACTCTTCGGGCATGGCCTGCGGCACGAGTGACAACACCTATCGAACCCTCGAATCGGTCACCGTGGTGTTGCCGAGCGGCACGGTGATCGATACCGGGGCAGCGGATGCCGACGAGCGGCTGCGCGCGCTCGAACCCGCACTCCACGCCGGGCTCGTGCGGCTGAGGCAGCGCGTGTGCGGCGACCCGGCATCCGTCGCCACGATTCGGCACCAGTTTTCCATGAAGAACACCATGGGTTACGGCGTGAACAGCCTGCTCGACTTTGAGCGGCCGGCCGATATTCTCGCGCACCTCATTGTGGGCAGCGAGGGCACGCTCGGGTTTGTGGCCGAAGCCGTCTTTCGTACGGTTGCCAAGCTCGCCCACGTCACCACGAGCCTCATGATTTTCGACGACCTCGAAGCGGCCAATGCGGCGCTGCCGGCGCTGGTGTCGACCGGCGCCGCCACGCTGGAACTGATGGATGCCCTGTCGCTGAAGGTGGGGCAGAGCCTTCCCGATGCTCCCCCGATTATTGCCGGTTTGGCCGTGCGCGCCCACGCTGCGCTACTCGTGGAATATCACGCCGACAGCCCCGAACTGTTGACCGACCTGCAGGCCACGGGCGAGACGCTCGCTGGCAGCCTGGGGCTTTCGAGCCCGGCACATTTTAGCGCCGATGCGGCCGCGCGAGCCCAGATGTGGCATCTGCGAAAGGGCCTCTACGCCGCCGTGGCCGGAGCTCGGCCGCAGGGCACCACCGCGCTGCTCGAAGACGTGGTGGTGCCGGTTCCCGCACTGGGCCGCACCTGCATCGAGCTAATCTCGCTCTTTGACAAGTATGCCTATCGCGACAGCGTGATCTTTGGGCATGCCAAGGACGGCAACATTCACTTCATGCTCACCGACAGCTTTGCCGGGTCTGCCTCCCTCGACCGGTACCGCGATTTCACCGAAGACATGGTGTCGCTGGTGCTCGGCGAGGGCGGATCGCTGAAGGCCGAACACGGCACCGGCCGCGTGATGGCGCCCTACGTGCGCCGGCAGTATGGCGACGAGCTCTACGACGTGATGCGCCAGATCAAACTGCTCTGCGACCCCGCGGGCCTACTCAACCCCGGCGTGCTCATGAATGATGATGCCGAGGTGCACCTGCGCAACATCAAGAGCACCCCACCCGTGGCCGAACTCGTGGACCGCTGCGTGTCGTGCGGCTACTGCGAACCGGTCTGCCCGAGCCGCGAGATTACGCTCACACCCCGGCAACGCATTGTCACCCTGCGCGCTATTGAACAGGCGCGCCTGGATGGCGACACCGCGTTGGCCGCTTCACTCACGAAAGATTACGACTACAACGCCGTGCAAACCTGCGCGGTCGACGGCATGTGCCAAACGGCGTGCCCGGTGAACATTGACACCGGTCTGCTCGTGAAGAGCCTGCGCGCCGCCGATGCCACTGCGGTGGCCGGCGCGGTGTGGAACGCGGCGGCCACAAGCTGGGGCACGGTCACCCGTGGCGCCGGGCTGGCGTTATCGGTGGTGCAGAAGGTACCGACTCCGCTTGTGCTCGGGCCGAACAAGCTGGCGCGCGCGGTGCTCGGGGCAGACACGGTGCCGCTGTACTCGGGCGAGCTGCCGGCGGGCGGGGTATCGAGGGCGCGCAAGAGGCCGCCAGCTGCGGCATCCGTGGTGTATTTTCCCGCCTGTGTCAGCACCATGTTTGGGCCAGCGGATGCCGCCACCCCCGGCGTGCAACTGAGCTTCGAGGAGCTGTGCGAGCGCGCGAATATTACCCTGCTCGTGCCGCCGGCCATCGACAGTCTGTGTTGCGGAACCCCGTGGGCGTCGAAGGGCATGGCCGCCGGCCAGGCCAGTATGCGCGCCCGCACACTGGCGGCGCTGCATGCGGCCACAAACAACGGCGACCTCACGATCATCTGCGATGCGTCGTCGTGCACCGAGGGGTTGCGACAGACCATCGAGAGTGACACCAGCGAGAATCGACTCACCGTGATGGACGCGCTGGAGTTCGCTGCCCTGAACATTCTGCCGTCGCTGCCCGCCTACGCAAAGCTCGACTCGTTGGCCTTGCACCCCACCTGCTCGTCAACACGCATGGGAATAAACGATGCGCTTCAGACCGTGGCCAGTGCCGTCGCCGACCGGGTCGACGTGCCGGAAGGCTGGGGATGCTGCGGCTTTGCCGGAGACCGCGGCATGCTGCATCCGGAGTTGACGGCGTCGGCGACCCGGGTTCAGGCCGCCGAGGTGGTGGCGCTCGGAGCCACCGCGCACGCGTCGTGCAACCGCACCTGTGAGCTCGGCATGACCCGGGCCACCGAGGAGCCCTACCGGCACATACTGGAGTTGCTCGCCGACCAGACTCGCCCGGCGTAAGACGCGGCGAGCAGATGGCGCGGTGCGCCCTTCCCGAGATGGTCAGAGCGGTCTAGTCTCACTAGATTCGACCTGAACAAACGAAGGAACCCAGAAATGCCCTCCGAAAACACGAGCATGCCCGACAACGCCGACGACAACTCGTTCGAAGGCCCGGACGTGGAAACCCACACCGATTCCAAGGAGCCGAACGGCCTCGGCAAGGACGGCACTATTCCCAATCACCCCGGAGGGATAGCCGAGGGCCACACCGGCACCGCTTCGAGCTTCGAACCGGAGGAAGACGAACAGGCTTGACGAACGGCCGAGCCCGGTCGAGCGCTCACCTCTGAAGCGGCAGAGCTCTCGGGTCAGGTCGTGAAGATGACAAGACTTTTTGGTTCGTTCCTGAACTTCCCTGGCTCCTGCCATCCGATCGGGAGCACGGCGGCCGTTCCGGCCTGCAGGGTGACGGCTTCGCCGCCGTCTTCGGCGACGACCATGCGGCCGACGAGCACATGGATCCCTTCACTGTGCTCGAGGAATTTTCTCCGGGAGAGCCCCGGCTCGGCGTCCCAGATTCCCAATATGATGCGCGAGTCGTCGCCTGCAGGTGGCGGTGGGGGCCGCCGTGGGCAGCGGGCGAGGGCTACTGGCCGGAGATCGTGCGGGTGGCGCGCGGGCGGGTGGCCTCGATGAGCTCGGCGTTCTTTCCGTCGACGGACTCGGCCCAGGCCAAGGCGGCCTCGGGGGTGCGTCCGTGGCGCTCATGCCGGTCGACCAGTCGGCGGAGGCGCTCGCGTTCGCTGGTCTCGCAGAACCAGGATTCGGCGAGGAGGCTGGAGATCTGAATCCACGGCTCGGAGTCGGCGAGCAGATAGTTTCCTTCGACCATGACCACGCGGGCACTCGGCAGCACGGCGATCTCGGCCGCGATGCCCTCGTCGACGTGCCGATTAAAGCTCGGCGCATAGACCGTGTGGTCGTACTCGGTGATCAGGCGACGGAGCAGGGCGATGAATCCCCAGCCGTCGAAGGTGTCGATCGCGCCCTTGCGATCGTGCCGGCCGAGGCGGTCGAGGGTGGCGTTGGCGAGGTGAAAACCGTCCATCGGGAGGTGCACGGCGACCTCCGTGCTGCCGAGCAGATCGTTCACCGTCGCGGCGACCTGCATCGCGAGGGTGGTCTTGCCGGCGCCGGGGCTGCCGGCGATGCCGACCAGGATGCGCCCGTGCTCGGGCAGAAGCGCGATGACCCGGCGGGCGAGGTCGGTCAGTTGAGTGGATGCTGTGGGCTCGTGGCCGCTGTTCGACATGAGTTGACTATAGGGGAGCGGCGGGAGCGCGAGCGGTTCAACGTGAGTCAGCTGCTGGGCGGCGGCGCTGACGGGGGCACTGCGAAGGCGGGCTGTGGCAGGGGCGGCGGGTCAGGAGCCGGTGGGGGGCCAGATGCCGTCGCATCCGCTTTGTCGGCAGGCGAATTGCCAGTTCTCGCCGTCGGGCACGATGTGCATGGGAATGAGGCAGCGCGGGCAGTTGGGGGTACGCACCTCGGCCGGGACGGCGCTGGCCAGCTCGGCCTCAGAATAGGGCGGACCGAAGTACAGCTGCGGGCAGGCGAAGTTGGCGCAGCCGTAGTCGTAACCCGTGCCGTGCCAAGTGACTTCCAGGGGGTCGCCGCACTGCGGGCAGAGGCGCGGCTGATCGACGTCTTTCTTTTCGAAGACCCACGCGACGTTATCGTCCATGCGGTGAGACTAGTCCCGCCGGCCGGGGCGTGGTGGGAATTGCACGCCCTGTGGAGAATTGGGCGGTCGGCGTTGCACGCAATGCCGGTAAATTTCGCGACTCACCGTGGATTTCGGACGAAAAGCTCGGCGTGTCGTAAATTTACCGGCACAAGGGGCGGCGCAGGGCGACCGGCGGGACCGGGATGTGGGCGCAGCGCGGCCGGCCCGCGCAAGGCGGGGCGGCGCGGGGCGGCGCAGGGCGGGGCGGCCGGGCCGCTAGAGCCAGGTGCGGCCGGAGTCGGTCGAACGGAGGGTGGCGTCGCCGATCCAGAGCCAGAGCGTGTCATCGGCGGCGGCGACCGCGACGTTGCCCGCCAAGGCAGCCGGAGTTTGCTCGGTCGGGTAGCAGCCGGTTACCGTGGGCACGAGGTCGGCCGTGAGGGCGACGAGGTCCACACCGATGCAGTCGGTGGGCGTGGTCGAGCTGGTGGTAGCGACGGCCAGGTAGCCCGTTGTGGTGGCGGTGAGGGTGACCATTCCGGCGACGGTTACCGGCTGCGACCAAGTGGCGGCGGCATCCGTTGTGGAGAACAACCGGCCGTCGGCGCAGAGCACGGCGGCCGAGTCGGCGTCTCCCAGGCCTGGGGCGACGGTGACGACGGCGTCGCACGGGGCAGTGGCGAGGCCATCGGGGCCGTGCACGGTGGCGCGGTCGGCGGGGTCGATGTACCAGGCCACGTCGAGCTCATCGGGGTAGCTGGAGTAGTTCTCACCACCGACGAAGGTCTTGACGAACTGCGGGGCGCAGTCTTCGTCAGCGAGACCCACGAATTCGGCCACGGACTCACTCTGGGCAAAGATGTTCTGCAGGGCGGTGACCCCGGTCGGTGCGGTCGCGTTGCTGGGCACCCAGGTGGCGCCGGAATCGGTGCTGAGCTCGGGCGAGGCCGCCGTGGCCGGGCAGGCTCCGGTGGTGGCGCGCCAGGCAGCGGTGGCCGAAACGGCCGAGAGCAGGCGAGAGGCCGGCATCGGGCTGACCGCGGGTGCGAAGGTGGGAGTGGGAGTCGGCGTCGCGGCAAGGGTGGGCGACGGGCTGGCGCTCGGAGTGGGGAAAACGGATGCCGTCGCCGCCGGCGTCGATGACGCGTCTGTGGCCGCGTCAACCGAGGTGGAGGTGAGTGCGCTCGTGACGAGCACGGCGTCGATCAGCACGAACAATCCGATAGCGGAGTACGCGATGAGGCGACGACGACGTGAGTGAGGCATCAGGCTCCGGCCGCGACCAGGGCGGCAGTGATCGTCGTGACGGACGCGTTGATGGCCGCGGCGGCACGGGCGTAGACGGCCGCGGACTGGCGGTAGGGGTCATCGACGTCGTCGAGGGTGGGCGGTGTGGGCGAGGGGTGGAGTCCGCGGGTCGAGGCGATGTCCGCGACATAGGCCGCGAAGTCGAGCGGCGGTCGGGTTGGTTCGGCGGCGGACACCAGACGCGCGAACTGGTTGAGCGTGAAGGTGTAACGGGTGGCCTTGGGCAGCATTGTCACGACGTCTCGGCGGTGGTCGCGCGTGGCCGTGAGCACCAGGTCGGCGTCGGCGATGAGCTTCTCGGTGAGCTGCCGAGCGACATGGTGGGTGTTCGACGCCCCGTATTGTTGCGACAACGCCGCCGCTTCCGGCGTCATTGCGCTGCCGGTCATGGCACGCGTTCCGGCACTCCTGACGACGGCATCGATGCCCGCCGCGGTCAGATTCTGCCGCAACAGCTGCTCGGCCAGCGGCGACCGGCAGATGTTGCCGGTGCAGACGATGAGGATTCGGGGGGCTGCGGCCGGGAGGTCGCGCGGGGTCTCGTCGGGGAGATCGCGGGGGGCGGTCATGCTTGGGCTCTCGATCGGCGGGAGTAGTTGGGAGCAACGATCTCGGGTGCCGGGCCGACCTCGCCGTAGGTGTGTCCGTAGCCGTACTGGCCGTAGTGGCCGTAACCGTAGGCATCGGGTCCCCTGGTCGGCAGCATTGTCATGACGACACCGCTGATCGGGGCGCCGACATTCGCGAGCGCCGCGATGGCGCCGGTGAGCTGGTTCTTCTGGGTGCGGCCGGCCGCGACGATGAGAATGGCGCCGCCGACGCTCTTGGCGAGGATGGCGGCATCCGTTACGGGAAGCAGCGGCGGGCAGTCGAAGATGACCACGTCGAAGGTGTGGTTGAAGTCCTCGATGAGTTGCGCCATGCGCGACGACCCGAGCAGCTCGCTCGGGTTGGGCGGAATGTGGCCGGCTGGCAGCACGAACAGCTGACCTCGGCCCCAGGGCTGAAGCACGTCCTCGATCTCGGCCCGGCCGACGAGCACGTCGGTGAGGCCGACGCCGCCCTCGATGTTCATGTAGTCGGCGACGCGCGGCTTGCGCAGGTCAGCGTCGACGAGCAGCACGCGGGCACCGGAATCGGCCAGTGAAATGGCCAGGTTGGCGCTCGTGGTGCTCTTGCCCTCGCTGCCGATCGACGAGGTGACCACGAACGAGCGGTCGACCCGCTCCACGTCGAGGTATTGCAGGTTGGTGCGCAGCGTGCGAAAGGATTCCGCCCGCGGGCTGCGCGGGTCGGCGTGCACGATGAGCGGGCGCTCGGCGGCTTTGGGGTCGAACACGATGCCGCCGATGATGGGCAGCTCGGTGACCTGTTCAACGTCGCGCTGGCTGCGAATGCGGGTGTCGAGCGTTTCGCGCAGCACGGCGAGGCCCACGCCGAGGGCCAGTCCTACGAGAGCCCCGAGCGCGATATTGAGGGGAACGTTCGGGCCCACCGACACCAACGGCACACTGGCCACCTGCACCCGGGTGAGTTTCACGGCCGGAGCTTCCGTGACGGCTTCGGGCTGCTCGATCTCCTGCACCTGAAGGGTGAGGCTCTGCGATACCTCGTTGGCAATGTCCGCGGCCCGGCGCGGGTCGGGATCGGTGACGGTGATATCGATGATCGACGTGTCGAGCGGCGCCGAGACGGCGATGTTCTCAGCCAATTCGGCCGCCGAAAGGTCAAGCGTGAGCGTCTCGATGACCGGTAGCAGCACGAGTGGAGTGACGGCGAGGCTTGAGTAGGTCTTGACCCTGGCCACAGTGAAGCTCGCGCCCTGCACGAGATCGCTCGTCGTACCGCTCGATTCGGTCGAGACGAAAACTTTCGAGGTGGCGCTGTAGGTCGGTGTCTGCAGAATCGAGAAAACGGATGCCGCGGCCACAGCCACCAGGGTCAGCGCCACGATGAGCATCCAACTCTTCTGCAGGATGCGGATGTAGTCGCGGAGTTCCACGCTGCTACCTTTCGTTGCGATACACAGTTGCCAACCTGTAGCTTGACACAGGCGAAGGGGCCGCTCGGTTACACGAGCGACCCACGATCAGGGGGTGAAACCGTGAAACTAGACGGTGGCGCCGCGGCGGCGCATGGTGAGGCGCAGCGCGATGACCAGGCCGAGGCCCAGCAGCAAAGCGCCGGCGGCAGAGTAGATGAGCACCATCGGGGCGTCGAAACCGGCGGAGGCCAGACCGGTTTCGTCTGCGGCGACCACGGTGATCGTGGCGGTACCGACACTCTGCGAGCTGAGGCCGGTCGCGGTGAGCGTGTACGAGCCGGTCGCATCCGCTGGCAGGGTGACCTTGAGGTCGAGGGCACCGACGCTGGTTGACGTCTTCCGGAGATCGACCGTTGCCGCGCGCACAGCGGCGAGAATGACCGACCCTTCACCGGAAACGGCTACCGAAACGGTTTCGCTGGCGGCAAAAGCGCCATCGTCGAAGGCGATTGCGACCGTGCTGCCAGCCGTTTGGCTGCCGGAAACACTGATCAGGTCTGCGGCCACATAACCGGCGGCGTGCGCGGCAACCGGGCCGGCCAGCAATGCAACTCCAGCGAGCGCGAGAGTGGCAATGAGCTTCTTGATCAAGGTGAATCCCCCATGGTGCGTTGGTACCGGATGTCGGTGAAGGCCCCGGTCGCTGTGGTTCTGCGACCGCTGGGTTGCCCCGCGGCGAACACTAACAACTGAAGTCTAGTGATGTGGTGTCGTGCAGCGCGATCATTGGTGTGCTCCGAAGTTCGAGATTGCCGGTGAAGGGCGCAGGACCCAGCCACGTGAAGTGCAACACGGTGCTCTCGCCGGGCGCCAGTTCGACGCCGATGGTGCTCACGGGATAGCCGGCGTCGGCGGCAGGATGATATTCAGCTTCGACACCGTCCCGGGTGAGACCGAGGTTCTGCATTGCCGGGCTGCCGTAGCCCGAGACCAGGGTCTTGATGTTTCCGGGCGTCACCCCGAAGGCGCCGGCGCCGGTGACGTAGGCGGGGAGGCTGGTGGCGGCATCCGCTGGGGCGGTATTGGTGAGAGTGACCTCGAACGCGTACTGCGGGCGCTGGTCTTTGCGGCAGGTCTGCTGGCCGATGGCCGTTTGTACGTCGAGGTAGACATCCATCTTGGAGCCGGTGCCATCGTTGAGGTAGAGCCCGAACCGGTTGGTTGAATCGTCGCTGACCGGCCGAGCGCCGGCCAGGGTGGTGCCTTCGAGAACTGCCTGCTCGGCTTCATCGGCGTTGTAGACCAACACCCGGTTCTCGCTCGCGGCGCGGGCCAGTGCGGCGATGAGCTTGGTCGGGTCGGCATTGCCGCTCTTTACGGCGTCGAACACGGCGCCGGCAGCAGCCGCGAAGAAGACGTCCTGCTCCTGAGGGTTCTTGTAGCGCGCGTAGACGTCGCTCAGCAGCAGCTTCACCGCGTTGTCGGCGGTGAGCTCGTCGCCGGTGGCGAGGGTGATCGGCCCGGTCGCTTCGAGCAGGTAGCTGAGCGCGACCGGGTCGATCGAGAGCACGCCGTTGGCGTCGGTGCCGAATTCGAGGCGCCACATTTCGCGGGCAAGTGCACCGGATTGCGCGAAGTCGGGGGTCATCGTGACGTTTTGAATGAACTGGCCCGTGATGTCGCCGTAGACGCTCCGGATTTCGTCGCCGAGAGGAAGCACCGGGGCCGGGTACTGCGGAAACGACGTTGAACTGGCCTGTTGGGCCAGTTCGATACTGCCATTGTCGGTGTGTAGCAGGGCGAGTGCGCCGGGAATGCCGCCGGTGGACCGCAGTTCGGCCGGGTTCTGGAACAGCACAATGTAGTCGCGCGGGCCGGTGGCACCGAGCATGGCCGGCAGCAGGGTGACGGCGCGGTTCATGCCATCGAGGGTGGTCGAGGTCTCCACGGTGACGGTCTTGAGTTGGGTCACAGCGCTTCGTACGACGCCCAACACGTTGTCGGTCTCAATGACCGTTACGTTGGCGACCGCGCGGGCCAAGGCCGTGTTGGCCGACGTCACCGCGGGCTGCGCATCGAGAAGTGGCTGCAGGGCGATGGAGCCGTCAACGGGCTTGAAGTCGGTCAGGTCGAGGTTGCCTGCAAGCGCGGCGAGGGGCGTGACGGCGTTCTGAGCGACGTCGTCAACCACTGCGGCGAGCTGGCGAACGGCCGACAGGTTGGGGCCGAGAAACGGCAGTAGTTCGTAGGTGCGCCAAATGGGGTCGCTGGTGCGCTCCTGGGCGGTGGCTGCGAAGTCGGCCAGCTTGGCGGCGGTCTGGCCTGCGGCCTCGCCGTCACCCGCGACGACCTGGTCCTTGATGCTCGTCGCCAGCGGCACTGCCGCCTCGAGGGCGTCCTTGGCCTGCAGGCCGCGAATGCCGACCCAGGCGGTGGCCGCGACCACGATGACGAGCACACCGAGCACGACGAACCCCGTGACACGGCGCGTTCGCGAGCGCTTCGGGGGTGCGGCGTGGGTCGAACTGGAGGAAGACATGGCCCTATTCAAGCAGAGCGCGGGGGTCGGTCAGGGCTTGACTCGCGTGCCGCGAGCGCGTGCGGGAGCGGCATCCACTGCGGGAATCGACAGCGCCGGGTCGGTCGTGGTGTCGCCATAGCTATAGCCGTAGCCGTAATGGCCGTAACCGTAGGCATCAGGCCCGCTCGTGGGCAGCATGGTCAGCACGAGCCCTGAAATGGGGGCTCCCACATTGTTCAAAGCGGCGATGGCGCCGGTGAGCTGGTTCTTGTGGGTGCGCCCGGCAGCGACGACGACGAGGGCGCCGCCCACGTTTTTGGCGAGGATGGCGGCATCCGTCACGGGCAAGAGCGGCGGCGCGTCGAAGATGACGAAATCAAACGTGCGGTTGAACTCTGCGATGAGCTGGGTCATGCGGGTGGAGCCGAGCAGTTCGCTCGGGTTGGGCGGCACATGGCCGGCCGGCAGGACGAACAGCTTACTGCGGCCCCAGGGCTGAATGACGTCGGCCAGGTCGGCCCGGCCGATGAGTACGTCGGTGAGGCCGACGGCACCCTCGACGTCCATGTACTCGGCGACCTTGGGACGGCGCAGGTCGGCGTCGACGAGCAAAACACGCGATCCGGCATCGGCCAGGGCGATGGCAAGGTTGGCACCGGTCGTGCTCTTGCCCTCGCTCTCGATCGACGAGGTGACGACGAAGGCACGATCGACCCGGCCCACGTCGAGAAACTGCAGGTTGGTGCGCAGGGTGCGGAACGACTCGGCACGCGGGCTGCGCGGGTCGACGTGCACGATGAGCGGCCGGTCTTTGGCCTTGGGATCGAAGACGATGCCGCCAAGAATGGGCAGATCGGTGAGCTGTTCCACGTCGCGGGTGTTGCGGATGCGGGTTTCCAGAGTTTCGCGCAGCACCGCGATCCCCACACCGAGAGCCAGGCCCACGAGAACGCCGAGGGCAATGTTCAGGGGCACGTTGGGGCTCACCGGAACGGTTGGCACAGTCGCTTCCTGCGCACGAGTCAGTTTGACCGGCGAGACCGCATCAGCCGTATCGGGAGTTTCGATGTCTTGCACGATGAGCTCGAGGCTGGCCGAAATAGCGTTGGCGCTGTCAGCAGCACGAACCGGATCGGTGTCGGTGACGGTGATCTCGATGATCGAGGTGTCGAGCTGGGCCGAGGCAGCGACCTTCTTCGCCAGCTCGTCGGACGTGATGCCGAGGTCGAGGCTGGCAATGACCGGCAACAGCACGATGGGAGTGGTCACGAGCGCGGAGTACGTCTTCACTCTCGCCACCGAGAAATTGTTGCCCTGGGCGAGGTCGGCGGTGGACCCGCTTGACTGCGTGGAGACGAAAACCTTGGAGGTGGCACCGTACTGCGGTGTCTGCAGTATCGAATAAGCGGATGCCGCAGCCACGGCCACGAGCATGCTCAGCACGATGAGTACCCAGCTCTTGCGCAGAATGCGAATGTAGTCGCGAAGTTCCATGCGGCCTGATCCCCCTCGAGTCGTGAACGGGTTTGGTAGCTCCCGATACGGCGCGTACTTCACTGCACGAGCGTGCGGCTCCCCTGCTTTGAGGGTACCGAACTTTGACCCGGGCGCTGACCGACAGCCGGTGCCGGTAGTTTGGGGTCATGGGGAGTGTGTATTCATGGGGGTAACAGCTCGGCATTCGAACCCGCTCGTGCCCGCCGGCATCGGCATCGTGGCGGCCATGGTGCTGCTGGGGGCCGTGGGAGCAACGTCGTTTCGCGACGGCAACCTGGCCCTGCTTTTGGGCTATCTCTGCGTCTGGGTGCCGCTCCTCGTTGCGATCGGCGTGACGGCGATCGGCGTCGGTCATGCGGCGGGGGAGCAACGCGGCGCAGCGGTGCGCTTTCTGCGTCTGTCGATTCGCCCGATTGACCTGGTCTGGGGCCTCGCCATTGGGCTTCTGACCCGCACGGCGGCCAGTCTGATCGAACTCGGGATCTACGGCAGTATCGGAACCAGCGGCGTCAGCTTCGGCGAGACCGTCTACGATCTCTGGTGGCTGTTCGGGGCACTGCTGGCCCCGGTGCTGCTGGCCCCGTTCGTGGAGGAGCTCTTCTTTCGCGGGCTCGTGCTGCGAGCCGTTTACGGCCAGGCTGCGGCCGCTCAGGATGCCCGTCCGCCGCACTCAGGCGGCACAGCCGGTATGATCGCGGTTGCCGTCAGCGGGCTGACCTTCGCGCTCATGCACCTGGTGACCATTGAGGTCGGGAACCCGCAGACCATCGTGGTGGTCGGAGTCTCGACGCTGATTTTTGGGCTGGCTGCGGCATCCGTTTCGCTGGCGACCGGGCGTATCGGCGGCGCGATCGTTGCGCACGTGACGTTCAACGGGCTCGTCGTGGTGCCGGCACTGCTGGCGTTCTGAGACCGACGCACCCCGTACCGGTGTCGGACCGCTCTCAGTGTCCCCAGCATTGGGGCTGGGATTTGGCTAACTAGGCGAGGCACTTAGCGGCCCGCATCGGTAAGATCAAAAACGCATAACAATTATCGCTCCCAAACCGGGAACGAAACCGTGGTTGTATGCGACTCGGCCTGCCCGTTCGCGTTCGCCGAAGAACCAGCGCGAGGCACCAGAATGGGCAAATTTACGTACGACTCGAGCATCACGGTCGATTTCGATGACCGGGCGCTCGCACACATTCAGATCGTCATCGGTGCCAAGCTGCGCCGCGGGGAATCGTTCTATTTCTCCTGGCGTGATGATCCGCTCGTGGGCGGAGGGCGCAGCACCGTCTGGGTGCATCCAGGCATCTCCCTGGCCTTCAAGTATTTCGGCAGCAAGATGCCGTCCCTCAACCGCGACTGGGTCGAGGCGTTGACGCTGTCGGCCAACTCGTCGTCCGGTTTGCAGATCGTGACCGAACCGCCGCCGCGCACCTTCTAGCGCAGCGCACGGGCCGCTCTGGCCCACGAAGTTTCCCAGCCCGGCCGGATCTCTGGCCGGGCTTTTCTGCGCCCGCTGGGCGGCTCCGGGCGGCTCGGGTACCCAAAACGCCCCGACTCCGAAGGGAGTCGAGGCGTTCTTGAGAGCAGCCAGCAGCTACACGATGAAGCTAATTACGCGGCAGCGTGCTGACGACGAACCGAGATGCGCACGGCGATGAGTGCACCACCGAGAACCAGGAGGCCAGCGGCACCCCAGATGACGAGGACCGGAGCGTTGAAGCCGGTGGACGCGAGGCCCTTAGACGTGCCAGCGTCGGCGGCCGTGACGGTCAGTACAGCGGTGCCCACGTTGCCGGAGGTTGCGCCAGTGGCCTTCACGGTGTAAATGCCGGTTGCGTTGGACGGCACGGTGATGACGGCCGAGGTCGAACCAGTGCCCGAAGCGACCTTCGTGACGGTGTTGGAGGTCGCGGCCTTGACGACGCTGAGCGTAGCAGCGGGGGTTCCTTCAGCAGTGAAGCTGACGTTCTCGCCAGCGGTGAAAGCCTTCGACGCGAACGACACGGTCGTGGCTGCGCCGGGGGCCGGCGTGGAGTCGGTGACGGAGGTGAGTGCTGCGGGAACATACTCGGCAGCGTTGGCGGCCGGCGCGAAGGCGAAAGCGGCGATCACGGCGAGTGCCGCAGTAGCGAGGCTTTTCTTGAACATAGTGAGGGTCCCCCCGGTAAGTGAATGGCTGATACGCCGAAATCGGCGTGTCCCGGCATATCGTCGTGAGATACCTAGGCGACTCTCAGGTTAGCGGGGCGATTGGTGCAATACACAATCGATTTGCTTTTTTCTTTGCAGAATCGCCGCAGAAACGTTGTTAAGCACCCGTAGTGGGGGTGCGGGCGCCAGTGATCACCTTTCGCGCACGATGCCGTCACGGCTCACCAGAAGAATGCGGCTCTGCCCGCTTTCCACAATGATCGTTGCAAATTCCGGCCTGCCAGGGGGAAGCACCCGCACTGTGAGCCGCCCCTGCGTGAGCCGGTCTAGCTCACCACTGACGATCGCAGCCATCAACACAACGGATGCTAGTGGCCGGTCACCGCTGTCGTCGAGCAGCACGACCTCGACCCCGCGGGAGCGTGCAGCCCAGGCTGCCCCGATGATGGGTTCGACGAACAGACAGCGTGCTCGAATGGCGTCACGCAGGCTGGCCTCGATCAGCAGGAACTCGTCGCGCTGAAAATCCGTCACCGGGTCGATGCGGGTGAGACGTTCGAGCGATGGGCGCGCCATCGCGTTCAATCGGGCGACCTGCACCTGACGTTCGGACGTAGTCGCGCCGGTGCGCGCCACAAAGGTTTCCCTCTGCATGCGATCTCGATACAGTTCGTCGAGATTGCGTGAGTAATGCCGCAGGGCCACGGCGAACAGAGTGCCCGCCAGGAGGGTACCCGCGTGACTGCTCGCCTGCAGAACGCCGTCGCCGACGGTGAGCCCGGTGCGCACCGCCAAGGCGATGGAGCTGAGCGCCATCATGGCGTACCCCGCCCAGGCCCAGCCTGTTCGTCCCCGGGCGACCAACACGACGAGCAGCAGCGTGATGGCACCCAGGTGCCAGTGGGCGAACGGTCCAACCGGACCGCTCGGAATGTGGAAGAACATCAGGACGGCAGTGACAGTGCAGAGCAGGAGAACCCCCAGCGTGCGGATCATCGGCATCGGATCAGCGGCATCACCGGTGACCAGGATCGCCGCGCTGGAGAGCACGAGAAAGGCAAAGATGCCCAGTGGCATCACGGTGATTCGATCGGAGTTGGCGGCGGCGAGCACCGAGTGCACGACGATGAAGAGCACCACGACGAGCCGGGACAGGTGCACGGAAATCCCGAGCGACGCCGAGAACGACAGTGGACGCGGCGCTGCCCCGGGTATCCGGGCGAGGAGACTCGTCGCGGTCACGGCCGGCGGAGCGGCCACAGGCGGGGCCCAGATCGCGGGCGCTATCGTTCGAACCCAGAACAGGTCGACCGTGACTCCATCACCCGGCCGGCTCGTGATGACGGCGCTTCCGCCCGGCAGGCGTTCCATGCGACCGACGATGCTCTCCACTATTCCCAGCCGGTGGTCAGGGACTCGGGCGCTGTCGAAGCCCACCCCGTCGTCGGTGACCGCCAGGTGGATCGCATTGCGGTCGGCACTCAGAATGACCCGACGGTGCACCTCATGCGGATGCCCGACTCCGGCGGCGGCGACCGAGTTGCGCAGGGCCTCGCCTGCGGCGCCGAGCAGCGCCCGTACGACCGGGGCGGGGATCGGCTTGAGATCGTTCTGCAGAATCGTGACGTGCACCTCGGCCGCGAGCTGCTGACACTGGTGTCGCAACTCGTTCGCGAAGTCATCCCCGGTGATCGGTGTCGGCGGGGCTTCCGTGCTGAGAGCGTCGAGCTGGTCAAGCGTGAAACGCGCTTGGCGGGCGACCACGGTGGGCGAAGCCCGGTTCCGGCCAGCCATCAGCAGGGTGGAGAGCACGCTGTCGTGCACGAGAGCGTTGATGGTCTGCCGCTCCGCGCGCCGGGCGAGCCGGGCTGCCTGTTCGGATTCGGCGGCCCGTCGCACGTATTCCTCGCCATCGACTCGAGCGGCGCTGCGCCGGATGGTCAGCGTCAGCCCCACCAGAACGCTCGACAACAAGAGCATATAGAGGGCATCCTGCAACCCCACGAGGAGTGGGCTGGCTTCCGCCGAGGTCGCGCCGCGAATGAGCCCGCTCGCGATGGACGCCAGCAGGGCATAGATCCGCGCTGTCCAGGGGCGCACGATGATGGCGATGGTAACCGTGGGAATGCCAGACAGCATGAGCACCCACGGCACGTCGGCGCCCGCCGGGAGGGGTTCGAGCCGCATGACCAGCCACCAGCAGAGAATGAACGAGAAGGTGAAGCCTTCGGTGATCGCGATGCGCCGTAATATTCGCAGCGGCACTACGTGGGAGAGAAAACCGAGGGTGGCCGGCAACCCCACGATGAACAACCAGCCGAGGGTCGACGCGACCGGGAACGGGCTGTAGACCTGGCGCAGGAACACGTCGAGGGACAGCACGCCGAAGATCAGCGCGGTGGCACCGACGCCAAGGTAGAGCATTCGGGTGAGTCGTTCGGTGGCGGAAACGTCGTCGACCTCGGTTGCGTAGGTCCTAGCGGCCGTGTCGGGGTCGGGACGCGCTTTGGGAGGGCACGGCGGAGCATCCGCTTCGCGTGCATTTCCTGGAGGCATTAGGAGCGGCCGGGGACGGGCAGGATGCCGTCTTCCAGAGCGCGCTTGTACAGGTCGATCTTGGTGTTGGCCGGGCGGCCGACCCGCTCGTACTTGGACCGGACGCGGCGAATATAGTCGATGACGGTGGCCTCGGAGAGTGCGGTGCGCGACGCCACGAGGGGCGCCTTCGCGCCGGCCGCGTAGAGAGAGAGTACCTCGCGTTCGCGCGGGCTGAGTCCCGCGTCAGCGAGGTCGGGGTCGCCGTCGAGGGCTGCGGCCCAGTCGGTCGAGGCGATGGTTTCACCGCGCGCGGCCCGCCTGATGGCGTCGAGCAGCACGGCGGTCGGCTCGGATTTGCGCACGACGCCGAGCACGCCGGCGCGGGCTGCGGCCCGCATGAGCTGCGCGTCGTCTCCCCCGGTGAAGGCGAGCACGGCCGCACCGCGGGCGCGAAGGCGGTCGACATTGCTCGTGACCGTTGACCCGTCGGAGAGTCGCAGGTCGAGGATGACCAGGTCGATGCGGGTGCCGTATGGCGTAGCTTCAAGCAATTCGCTCACCGTGGCGACAGTGCCAGCGACGTCGATTTCGGGGATCGTGGAGAACAATTCGGCGAATCCGCGCGCAACGATCTCGTGGTCATCGATGAGGGCCACTCGATAGCGGTACATGGGTTTTACCCTAATGTGACTTTTCGCATCCGCCGGCAACCCGTCCTGGGTTTTATTCGGGCCCTGGCCGGCTGCGGTTGTTGAGCACTCCGTGGCTTTCATCGAGATAGCAGCTACCGCAGAGCGACTCGTAGGTGACCTCTTCGCCGTCGATGGCCACCTGGTCGCCGTCGAATACGAACGCACCGTCGATCTTGCGCCCGTTGAACACCGCTTTGCGCCCGCAGCGGCAGATGGTCTTGAGCTCTTCCAGGCTGTGGGAGACCTCCAGAAGCCGCCGGCTTCCGGGAAAGGCGACGGTTTGAAAGTCCGTGCGGATACCGTAGGCCAGCACGGGCACGTTCTCCAGGATCGCGATGCGCAGCAGGTCGTCGACCTGGGTTTCGGTGAGAAACTGGGCTTCGTCGAGTAGCAGGGCGCTCACGTCACGGCCCGACTCTTTCACAACCAGCGCGCGGTGCTGCTGGAAGGCGGCGTAGGCATCCGTTTCGGGCGTGAGCAGAAAATCGACGGCGCGGGTCACGCCGAGGCGGGACAGGATGCCGCGGTCGCCCTTAGTGTCAACGCTGGGTTTGGCGAGCAGCACGTGATGCCCGCGCTCCTCATAGTTATAGGCCGCTTGCAGCATAGACGTGCTCTTGCCGCTGTTCATGGCGCCGTATCGAAAGTACAGTTTCGCCATTATTTGATGCCCTTGGTCGTGGTGCGTTCAGCGTCAAATTCTAGCGTGAGAAGCGGATGTCGGCTGGTCACGCTCACCCGGGTGAAGACGGCGCGCAGCACGCTGAGGTACGGGCGCAGAGCGCGACGGCGGTGAAACGGCGGCAGGGAGATGCCGGCCTGGATCGTGATGGTGTCGATCGCACTCAACCCGGTTGTGCGCGGCCTGGGGGCGGTGGCGGCGTGCACCCGGGCCTGCGCGCGGGCCAGGGCCTTGGCCTGGGTGGCAGCCTGCTGTTCGGAGGCGGTCACGATGGCAATGGTCGTGGTGTCGGCGGCCGGTGTCGGGCGGGCTCCGCTGTGGCCGAAGGCCTGGGTGATCTGGTCGGTGTCGGCGGGGGCTTGGCCGGATCCGTCGATCTGCACGACCAGGCTGGTGGGGTCGAAGCCCTTGAGTCGGCAGAGGGCCACGATCAGGGCACCGACGGCGGCGCGCTGATCGGAATCGAAACCGGTCGCGCGGCGTTCCGGGTCGGCGATCACGCAGAGCGGGCTGAGGCCGCGCTCGGTGAGTTTGAGGCGTTCGCGGTCGATGAGGTCGTCGAGCCAGGTGTGGTCGACCTCGGCCACGAGCACCCTCCGCACCTGGAAGGCGAGGGAGCGCGCACGTTTAATGTCGGCCGGGGTGAGCTCCTGCCGCTCGAGGACGTCGGCCAGAAAGGGCAGCACATCGGTGCCGAGGTTCTTCAGACGCTGATCGACCACCTCGGTAGCGAGGAGACCGCGGCTCTCTTCGGTGCGCGCGCGGATGGCGCGGCGGGCATCCGTTTGCCAGCGGTGAATGGAGTTGACGACCTGGCGAGAATAGGCCGCCGAGGCCAGGGCGGGGGCGAGCACCTGGGTCATGGCGATGATGGCGAAGAGGATAGGCGGGGTCTGGATGCCGAGAAACGGCGATTGGGCCAGGGCCGTGACGCCGACGACGAGCGCGGAGCAGACGCCGAGCGCGAGGATCTCTTTCCACGGGCGGAACGGGGCGAGGGCGAGGAGCAGCAGGCCGAGTCCGATCGGGGCGAAGTCGTCCTGGATCATGCCGTTGAACTGCCAGGTGCTCGCCGCGGCGAGCAGGTGCGCCGCGAGCCCCAGGGAGACGATCACAACGGCGCGCGTGCGGGTGAACGGGGCCAGGTCGGGGCGCGCAGCCCAGACCAGCAAGGCGGCCGCGATCGTGAGCACGGCGACGGAAGCCGCGGCAAGCTCAGTGATCTGGATCTCGTGCATGCGCGAAATCGTCGCGACGATGGCGTAGGTCACGACGATGAGGGCGACGACCGGCGCGAGGGGCCAGGCGGCGAGGCCGCCGATGGGGTCGAGGCGCTGCTGCGATGCGGATGCCGGCGCGCGAGGCCGGCGCGGAGTGGGGGTCGCGCGGGTCATCGGGGGCTCCGCCGGGTCGGGCAGTTGGGGCTGGGCGGGGTCGCGCGGGTCATTGGGGCGTGGCCGGGCGGGGTCGCGCGGGTCATCGGGGCGTCCGCGGGGTCGGGCGGTTTCGCGCGTTCTGGCTGGTGGCAGGGTTCATGGTCGTGTGTGTTGCGGCCGGGACCGTCAGGCGCACGCTGGTGCCGGCGCCGGGGCGGCTCCAGATCAGCACGGATCCGCCGAGCTGTTCGATGCGGCGCCGCACGGACTGCCGCAGACCGAGACGGTCTGCGGCAGATTCCGATTCGGTGAAGCCGCGGCCGGCATCCGTTATGAGCAGTGAAATGGTGGTTGCGTCGGATTCGATGGCGACCTCGGCCGAGGCGACTCCGGCATGCAGGATGACGTTGACGAGGCACTGCTCCCCGGCGAGGCCCACGTCGCGGTCGCTGCCGGCGTCGAGGCGGGCGAGGGCGGCGCGGTCGCCGGTGACTTCGACCACGAGTCCGCGGTCGCGTGAACGCTCGATGGCGGTGTAGACGGCGCTCGACAGCCAGGCGTCGCTGGCGGCCGGAGCGGCGAGAGGCGGTTGCGGGGCGATCTCAGTGGCTTTGCGGGTGAGGGTCGGTTGCGGGGCGGTGTTGGTGCGGGCGTCGATGTCGGTGAGCCAGTTGGTGTCGTGCAGGGTCGCGAGCGTGTAGTTGAGGCTCGCCTTGAGGCCCGGCGAGAGGGCGCCGGGTTCGGCCAGGGACAGAGCCACGAGCTGGGCCACGGTCGTGTCGTTGAGTAGGGCGATGGCGCGGGTGTCGAGGGCGTCGCGGAGCTGGCGGTTGGATCCGTCTTGCACGGCACGGTGGATTGCGGGCTGGGCGGCGTTACTCGCGCGCCGGTCGATTCCGGCGAGCACCATGGCGCCGACGAGCACGAGGTAGGTGGAGAGGGTGAACAGGTCGGGTCGGTAGGGCACGGTGGTATTGAGGATGCCGAGGAACGCGGCGGTCTCGGCGAGCATGAAGGCCGCGGTGCTCCACAGCACCCCGGCGAGGGCGGTGGTTCCGGCTCCGCCGACCATGACGAGTGCCATTTTCGGCAGGGCCACAAGGAACATATTCGACGCCGG
Source organism: Cryobacterium sp. PH31-L1 (assembly GCF_030063145.1). Lineage (GTDB taxonomy): Bacteria > Actinomycetota > Actinomycetes > Actinomycetales > Microbacteriaceae > Cryobacterium. Next base: position 225,500 of record NZ_JASISM010000002.1, on the reverse strand, counting down.
GAATACTTCGGGAACGCCGAGCACGTTCCTGGTGAAGACGTATACGCCCAGGGTTCCGACGATGAGATAGGCGACCGCGAGTGCGATTCGGCGGTGCCGGGTGAAGAGAATGAGCAGGGCACCCATGGCGGCCACGACCACGATGGTGATCCAGAGTTCGGGGCTGCGGGTGAGGCTGAGAATGCCGACAGACACGACCGCGGCCATCAGGCAGGTCAGCGCGAACCAGTGCGCCGCCCGCGCGAGGGCGCGCGCCAGCGTCAACTGCACCAAGTGGCCGGGTAGACCTAGCGACATATTTTCCCCCTGGTCAAGTATGCCACCGGGGCGGAGTGGGGCGGTTGTGCGGGTGGGACCCAGTTTTCGGGCCCGGGGCCCGTAAATTTTGACCGGTCAGAACAGGGTGGGTGAGAGTTCGGGCGGGAGCTCGGCGGCGATCAGCGACCGCGGGGACTCGGAGCCCAGGGCCCACCCTGCGACCCCGGGCCCAGTTTCTAAACTGGGTGCTGCGCCTGGGCCCGGTGCCGGGAACTGAGCGGGCGCGCGGGAGGCGGGCGCGGGCATCCGATCCGGGGAGGACGGGAGGGCGCTGGAGCGCAGCCCGCCGGTGGAAGGGTCGACGACCCCGCGCTCGAGGCCGTGCGCCCGAATGAGGGGTGTGATACGGGCGGCGAGCCAGGTGCGGTACTCCTTGGGGGCGTACTGTCCGCGGGCGTAGAGCTCCCGGTAGCGGCCGACCAATTCGGGATGCTCGCGGTCGAGCCAGTGCAGATACCAGTCCTTGACTGCGGGCTTGAGGTTGAGCCCCGAGTAGAGCACGCTCGTCGCCCCGGCAGCCTTGGCCTGGCGCAGCGCCTCGTCGAGGTGGGCTCGGGTGTCGGTGAGAAAAGGCAAAATGGGCATAAGAAAGATGCCGCAGTCCAGGCCGCGTTCGCGCACCGCGGTGACCGTGGCGAGGCGTGCCGTGGTCGTGGGGGTGCCCGGCTCGACCGATTGCTGCAACTCGTCGTCGTAGATGGCGATCGACATGGCCAAATCGACCGGAACATGCTCGCTCGCCTCGACCAACAGGTCGAGATCGCGGCGCAGCAGGGTGCCCTTAGTGAGAATGGAGATGGGTGTCTTGCTGTCGGCGAGGGCCGCGATGATGCCCGGCATGAGGCGGTAGCGTCCCTCGGCGCGCTGGTACGGGTCGGTATTGGTACCGAGCGCCACCGGATGCTTCCCCCACGTCGGTTTCGCCAACTCTTTTCTCAAGACCTCGGCCACGTTCACCTTCACGATGATCTCGCTGTCAAAATCCTTGCCGGCATCAAGGTCGAGGTATTGGTGCGTCGGGCGGGCGAAGCAGTAGGTGCAGGCATGGGAGCATCCGCGATAGGGATTGATCGTGTAGCCGAACGGCAGCGCGCTCTGCCCGGGCACGTGGTTGAGCGCCGACTTGGCGAGGATCTCGTGGAACGTGATCCCCGCGAACTCGGGCGTCTGCACGCTGCGCACGAGGTTGTTCAGGCGGGCCAGTCCCGGCAGGGCGCCTGGCCGCTCGGTCTGTAGTTCTTGTGAGCTCCACCGCATGCGGCAAGTCGAACACAAGTACGATTGAATTGCAAGTGTCGGTCGAGAAACCCGGAGCGAGCGGATGCCCGCTGCCCGCGCCTTGCTCGCGGCACTCAGTAGAGTTCGCGGAACTCCTACGTAGGGGTGCCGCGAGCAGTAACAGGTGCCGCCAGCGCGTTCAAGGGTCACGAGCGGGCACGGGCGGGCCGCGCCCACGGCATCCGCTCGGCTGCGAATCGCACTAGTGTGCCGGCATGCGACCAGAAGCCACACCGGCATGACCCGGCTACGACGCAGTGACCCGACCCGGCCGGGGTACACACGAAGGCGCGCCGGCACGGGCTTCAGCTACCGCGACCCCGCCGGGCAGAACGTCACCGAGACGGCGCTGCGCGAGCGATTCGCGGCGCTCGCGATTCCGCCCGCGTGGAACGACGTTTGGATCTCGCCGCACCCGAACGGGCATATCCAGGCGATCGGCATCGATGCCGCCGGGCGCCGCCAGTACATCTACCATCCGGTTTGGCGCGAACAGAAGGACCGTCTCAAGTTCGAGCGCGCGCTGCAGCTGGCCGAATCGCTGCCACGGGTGCGCGGCCAGGTCACCCGGGAGCTGCGTGGCGACGGCCCGCCGCGCACCCGGGCCCTCGCGGCCGCGTTTCGCATGCTCGACCTCGCCTCGCTGCGCATCGGCAGCGAGCGCTACGCCGACACCTACGGCAGCCACGGCCTTTCCACCCTGCTCTGCTCCCACGTCACGGTACGCGGCCACGTCGTGCGGCTGAATTTTCCGGCGAAGAGTGGGCAGCAGTTTCAGGGCGTCATAACGGATGCCGACCTCGCGTTGTATCTGCGCGCCCGCCTGCGCGAACGGCCGGCCGCACCGCTACTGTCCTGGGTGCTGGACGACATCGAGGACATCGTGTCGGCCGCCGACATCAACGAGTTCATCAAGGAACGAACCGGCGGCGAGTTCACGGCCAAGGACTTTCGCACCCTGCGGGGCACGGCCGCCGCCGCGCAGAGTCTGGCGGTCAGTCTCGCCGAGAGCTTGAAGTCAACCTCGGAGTCGACCGGGCTCCCGGCGGTATCCGGTGCGGCGGGCTCTGCTGGGCGGCCACGCTCGTCTGGCGGCGCAGGTGCTGCAGGTTCGCCGGGCGCGCAAGCCTCAGCTGGTGGGCCGGCGGGATCGACCGCGCCCGCGGCATCCGCTGCCCGGCCGCCGCGTGCTGCGACGCGCAGCCGGCGTCAGGACAACCGTGCCATCGCCGAAGCCATGCGGCAGGCAGCGGATGCGCTGGGCAACACGCCCGCGATCGCTCGCACCAGCTACGTGGATCCGCGTGTGGTCGACCTGTATCTTGCCGGCGAGACCATCGACCCCGTGGGCCGGGTCTCGGTCGAGACGGCGCTTCGTACACTTTTGCTCGGCGATGCGACCTGATGGATGTCACCCGTTCGGGGTATAACTTGAGTGCCGCCCGCCCGGTCGCCGCCGCGACCCGACCGAACCAGAAAGGTATCACCGTGAATAACGACTCCGACCCCGACAACCAGCCGCCGCTCGACGCCCCCGACACGCAATCTGCGCCCGACGCCCCGGCGTCGCCGACCAACCCCGACCAGCTGGTCGGGCCGGACGGGCCGGACGGGCCTGACGAAGAGCACGCAGATTCAGCCGTTCCGGCCCCGAGCGCGGGCACCGGTCCCGACGGGCCGGCCCCGAGCGACGACGGTTCGACCGCCGGGGAAGCCGCCGCGGCCCAGCCCGACAGCGATGCCGAAGACGAGCAAGACAACCTCGACAACGAGCCGAACCTCGACGACATCGACCCGGCAGACAACGAGCCGAACCTCGACGACATCGACCCGGCAGACAACCCCTCGAACCCTGATCTCGTCGGACACGACGCCGACGAGGAAGACCCCCGCCTCGCTGAACCCACGGCGTAGACCCGCCGCGCGTATCCTCGAGGCCCGATCTCGTCAGCCGCGACCGGCCGACGGCGACGCCACCCGCGCCGAGCCGACCGCCCGACGTCCCGACCTCTATACCCCGCAACCCCTAAGGAGTTCCAATGAAAGGCAAGCTGTTGTTCCTCGCCGGTACCGCGACCGGCTTCGTTCTCGGATCCAAGGCCGGCCGCCAGGCCTATGACCGGCTCAGCGCGAAAGCCCACGAAATGTGGGGCGACCCGGCCACGCAGAAGGTCATCTCGCAGGCCGAGACGATCGCGCGCGACGCCGCCTCCGTGGCGCAGACCAAGGTAAGCGATCTGCTGGATCGCACCGAAGCATCCGTCAAGAAAGAGGAGCGCAAGACCGACCCCTCAACAGATGGCGATAATTACGAGGTCTAGACCGCCTCGCGTCACCCCGCGAGGGCGCGCAAGTGCCCGGTTGAGATGCTCAATCGGGCACTTTTTGCGCTCTCGCGACCCGGCGAAGCTAGTCGGTGATCTGGGAGACTCGCTGGCGCGTCTGCCGCGGGGCGGCGGTGCCGCGCACCAGAAAGCTGGCCTGGGCCCGATCGAACGAGGAATAGAACCACCTCGTGGTCAGCACGCCGAGCTTGGTCACCTCATAAGCGTCTCCGCTCTGCTGGATCACTCCGAGCAGGGCGGCTGGGTCGCCATCGAGCATTTGCGAATCTCGCACCAACCATTCGGTCGGGGTGAGCTGGAGAATGCCGAGCTGCGATACGCGCAGATTCTGGGCATCCGAAACGCCATTGTTCGGGTTCACGTGCCGCCTCCTGGGCCGCTTTGGGCCTTAAGTAGACATCTGCTGACTCTCGCATTCAAGGGGTTGACAGCACCCTCCTACGCGATTCCCACCCGGCTCCAATTTTCGTTCCGCGAGAGCGCAAAAAGTGCCCGATTGGACACTCCAATCGGGCACATTTTGCGCTTTCGCGAGGCGAGCTGGTACTAGTTCGTGAGGTTCAATACTTCGGCGGTGGCGGCCAGGGACGCGGCAGCAGCAGCAGGGTCGTCAGACAGGCGGGTGCCGTAGCTCGGGATCATCTGACGGATGCGCGGCTTCCAGCCCTCGATACGGTCGGGGAAGCAGCGGGCCAGCAGATCCACCATAATCGGCGCGGCCGTCGAGGCTCCCGGCGAGGCGCCGAGCAGGCCGGCGATCGAGCCATCGCTCGAGGTGATGACCTCGGTGCCGAACTGCAGCACTCCCCCAAGCTTGGGATCCTTCTTCATGACCTGAACGCGCTGGCCGGCTGTGATCAGCTCCCAGTCCTTCGAATCCGCAGCGGGAATGAACTCGCGCAGGGCCTTGATCTTGGCGGACCGCGACGCGAACACCTCGCCGATCAGGTATTTCATCAGGTCGAAGTTGTTCTTCGCGACGGCGAGCATCGGGCCGAGGTTGTGCGTGCGAATGGAGAACGGCAGGTCGAACCAGGTGCTCGTCTTCAAGAACTTGGGACTGAACCCGGCGTACGGGCCGAACAACAGCGACATTTCACCATCGACCACGCGGGTGTCCAGGTGCGGCACCGACATCGGCGGGGCACCCTTGGCCGCCTTGCCGTAGACCTTGGCCTGGTGCTGGGCGACGAGCTTCGGGTTGGTGGTGCGCAGAAACTGGCCGCTGATCGGAAAGCCACCGAAGCCCTTGATCTCGGGAATCCCGCTCTGCTGCAGCAGCGCGAGTGCGCCGCCACCGGCTCCGACGAACACGAAGCGGGCGTTGACGGTACTGCGGGTCTGCCCGACCTGGCGCAGCAATTTAAGGTTCCAGGTGCCATCCGCTTTGTGCTTGAGGCCGACGACCTGCTCATTCATGTGCATCGTGGCTCCCTGCTGTTCGAGATTCTCGAATAGGAGCCGGGTGAGGGCACCGAAGTCGACGTCGGTGCCGCTCGTGATGCGGGTGGCGGCGATTTTCTGGCCGGCGGGGCGCTTGCGGGTGAGCAGCGGGGTCCAGGTGCCGATGGTGGCGGCGTCATCACTGAATTCCATGCCGGCGAACAACGGCTCGGGCGCGAGCACGGCGTGACGCTTGCGCAGGTATTCCACGTTGGCTTTGCCGTGCACGAAGGTCATGTGCGGAGTGGAGTTGATGAACTTACCCGGCTCAGGCAGGGCGCCGATCGAAACCAGGTGCGCCCACAGCTGGCGGCTGATCTGAAACTGCTCATTGATGACGACGGCTTTGTCGGCGGTGACCGAACCGTCCGCAGCCTGCGGCATGTAGTTGAGTTCGCAGAGCCCGGCGTGGCCCGTGCCGGCGTTGTTCCACGGGTTCGAGCTCTCCTGGGCCAGCTCGCCGAGGCGCTCGTACACCTCGATGCGCCAGTCGGGCTGCAGCTCCTTCAGGAGCGTGCCGAGGGTGGCACTCATGATGCCGCCACCAATGAGGACTACGTCAACGGTTCCCTGAGAATTCACACTGTCGAGTGTATCGCTGCGAGCGGATGCGCCCGACCGCTCCAGATGGTCCCCAAACCGCCCCCTGTATAAGGGATACTGGTGGGTATGCTTTCTGACAACGCCGAGCGGCGCGTCGCCGTCATCATTGAGGATGACGCCGACATTCGCAACCTGCTCGAGGCCGTGCTCACCCAGGCGGGGTTCGAGACGATCGCCACGAGCAACGGCCTCGACGGCATTGCTGCGGTGCGCGCTTACGATCCGATCGTCACGACCCTCGACGTGAGCATGCCCGGCATGGACGGCTTCGAGACCGCCAAACGCCTGCGCGCCTTCAGCCCCACCTATATCGTCATGCTCACCGCCCGCGACGACGAGATCGACACCCTGCAGGGCCTTGAGGCCGGCGCCGACGACTACCTGACCAAGCCGTTTCGCCCACGCGAACTGCGCGCCCGCATCGAAGCCATGCTGCGCCGCCCCCGCCACCCCGTCACCGCGGATGCCGCTACCTCGTCCGCGCCGACCGCCTCACCTCCCGCTGTGGTCGTGGCCCCGCAGCAGGTCGCCGCGCCCGCCGGCGGGGCCGCCGCAGATCCCCTCGATGCCCCGTTGACCGCCGCCGCGTCGCTTCACACCGCACCCACTCCGGTATTTCGGCAGACTCCCGTCGCATCCGCTCCCACGTTCGTGCCGGCGCAAGATGCGGCGAACCCGGTGGTCGATGCCGCACCGCACGGCGGCTGGTTCGAGCACAACGACCTGCGGCTGAACCCGGCAGAACGCCTCGTGCGACTGGCCGGCGCCCAGCTCGAGCTGACCCGCACCGAGTTCGACCTGCTCGCCGCGCTGCTCGAATCCCAGCGGAGGGTGCGCAGCAAGAATGATCTGGCCCTGTTGCTGCGAGGCGAGGCCTACGCGAGCGCCTTTCCGGTGAACGAGGCGGACCGCCGCGCGGTAGAAGTGCACATGGGCAACCTGCGGCGCAAACTCGGTGACAGCAGCGCCACTCCGCGCTGGCTGGAAACCGTGCGCGGTGTCGGCTATCGCCTCGCCGCCCACGAGTAGCAGCCCCGACGTCGTGCCGGCTGCGGGGCCCCCGGGCCGGGCCGCGCACTGACGTTCTCCGGTACTGAAGGCCACCGGGCCCACCGTGCAGCCCGGGCCCAGTCCCCGGGTCTCGTCCCTGGAGCGGGGCGAGGCAGGGGGCTAGGCGGAGATGTGGCGGGACAGCGCCAGGCAGGTGTCAAGGCCGACCTCGCTCAGGTGCGGCAGCTGCTGCCGGCAGCCGGCCAGGTCCTTGCTCTTCAGCGTGCTGTGCAGCCGACCGGCAGCGTTTTCAAGGCGTACGGCTCCGAGCATCCGGCTGCTTGACCGGATGCTCAGCAGCACGATGTCGGCATCCTCGAGGTCAGCCGAAGCCAGCGCGGTCTGCAGGCGCAGCTCACGCAAGTTCCACAGGAAGAGGAAGTCTGTGACGAAGCGGTTCTGCACGGTGACATCACCGCCGAGATCGTGGCGCAGCCGCTGCAGCGGCGCCGGATCGACGAGCGGACTCATGCCAGGCATCCGCTGGTCGGCATGGTGTCAGTCAGGGGCAGGATCACTCTGCCAACTCTGACAGGTCGACCCCTGTTGTAGGGGCAGTTTTGGTCTGCTTCGCGTCAAGATCTGATCAAGATCGGGCACTGTCGGTCGCCGCGAGCTCGACCGCGATGTCGTTGCCGCCGGCCGTCTTGACGGTGTCGATGGCGGTATTGACCGCGATGCTGAGCGCGGGGAGGGTGAACCCGTGGTCGAAGGTGTCGGCGATGCCGAAACTCGCGGTCAGGCGAATCAGGGAGGCCTCCGTCAACGTTTCGTCAACGAGGGTCGTCTGGATGCGTTCGGCGAGCGCGCGTGCCTCTGCCGCCGATGCCGCCCCGGCCAGCACGAGAAACCGTCCGCTGGCCCGGTGTCCGACGATCGAGAGCACCGGCGCGCTCGCGCGCAATTTCGTGGCGAATCGGGCAATGGCCTCGTCGCCGGCGACCCGGCCGAAGGCGATGTTGATTTCGGGCAGGTTGTCGATATCGGCGCCGATCAGGGCCAGGCCGACCCCGGCATTCTCAGCCCGATCGAGGTGGTCGGTCGCGGCCTGCACGAATGCAGCGGCCGACAGCACGCCCGCCGCCGAGTGGATGCCGTCGGTCACGTCGCCGACGGCGCTGCCCGACCCCTGCTGGGCGCGCAGGGCGGCGGCGGCAACGGTCATCAGCACGACGAGGCACAGGCTGAGCGCCGCAAACTGTGCGGTGCTGAAGTAGGTCGCGAACACCGCTCCGCCCACACCGTCAACAGTGAAGACGACGGCACGGGCCGTGGCAGCCACCGCGACGATCCAGAGGACAACAGACAGGATGCGTGCGCTCAGGTCGCGGCGCAACCGTGCGCGTACCGCTTCGAGCGCACCGAGCACCGCGAGCACCGCGAGGCCCATCCACAGCTCGGCGGCGCCGGCCCAGCGCCCAGCCACTTCGCCGTGCAGCAACGTCGCGGCGAGCACAAGCACGCTGAAAGCGGCGATCACCCAGAAGCCGCGGCTGCGGCCGTTGTACCGACGCAGGCCAGCCCAGACCGACCCGACGGCGATGGTCAGCGCCACGTTGGCCACGACGATGGCCCACCAGATCATCTGCCCGGTCTCGGAGGCTCCGTGCGCGATGGTGACCATCATGCCGGCGATGAAGGCAAGGCTCCAAATGCGGCCGACCGAATCGTTGCGATTGAACGCGGTGTTCAGAATGAAAACCACTCCGCACAGTGCGATGACGACACCGTTCAGTTGGAGCAGTGTCATGGTGTCCAGTTGCATTCGCCTACTCCTTGAAAGCTGTTCATGATGTGCGCGGCAGCGTCGCGATCGCGGTGGTGCCCTTGCCCGGAGCCGATTCGAGCCTCAGATCCCCGCCGTGCTGGCGGCAGATCTCCCGGCTGATGCTGAGTCCAAGCCCGGTGCCGTGGATGCTCGATCCGCGCACCGAATCGGCGCGGTAGAACCGATCGAACAGGTTCACCTGCTCGCCAGGCGTCATGCCCCGGCCGGTATCGGCAATACGCAGCTCGACCTGGCTGGTGGAATCGAGCAGGGTCACCTCGATGCGACCGCCGGAGATGTTGTACTTCACCGCGTTGGAGAACAGGTTGTCGACCACCTGGCGCAGGCGCAAGGCATCCGCTTCGAGCCGTACCGTTGGCAGGGCATCCAGCACGAACATAATGTTGCGGTCAGCGGCCACCGGTCGCAGCGATTCGATGGCGTCGGTGACGATCACCGACAGGTCACACGGTGCCAGGGTGATCGCGAGTTCGTGCCTGGCAGCGGCGGCGGTGGTGAGCAGGTCAGCAACCAGCGCCTGCAGCCGGTCGGAGTTCTTCGACGCCACCTCGAGCATGCGCCGAGTCGACGGATCGAGGGTGTCGTCATCGAGGGCGAGCTCGAGATAGCCCAGGATTGAGGTCAGCGGGGTGCGTAATTCATGCGAAACGGATGCGACCAGGTCATCCCGCGCTTTGATCGCACGCAGTTCGGCGGTCACGTCGCGCGACACCATGACGCCGCCATCGTAGTTGTCGTTCTCGTCGAGAATAGGCCGGGCCGAGATGAGCACGGCAGCCTGCTGCTGGTCCGGCTCCCCCACCCAGAGGGTCATGCGGTCGACCGTCTCGCCGCGCATCGCCCGCTGAAACGGCCGGTCCTGCTCTGCGAAGGGGGTGACCTGGTCTTCGTGGTAAACCGCGATAGTGGAGAGCTGGCCGTCTTTCACCCCGAAGCGGGAGAACATCTCGCGCTGGGCCCGATTGATGAGATTGGGCCTGGCCTCGCGGCTGAAACCGACAACGCCGAAGTCAACGGTGTTGAAGATCGCGTCGAGGGTGCATTCCTGGCGGCGGGACCGGCGCAGGGCCCCCTCGAACAACACGGCCTGCTGGGTGAGCAGCACCCGCTGCGCCGCCGCACGCTTCGTGGTCGTGTAGGTCGTGGCGGCGACGAAGGCCAGCACGATCGGTACGATGGCCAGCCGCGGAATCTCGGTGCCCGATACCGGCTCGACGCGCAGCAGCCCTGCGGTCCAGAGCAACGCCGTCGTGAGAACCACGCCGCCGATCGCGCCCCGGCCGCCGAAGTGCGTCGACAGCCAAATGATGGGAAAGACCAGGAGGAACGTCGTGCCGAGAAGGGGTGCTCCCTCGCGGGCGATGACCAAGCCGACGACGTCAACGATGGGCAGGACGATAATCCACTTCTTGTCGACCTGCCGCCATGGCACCCCGGCGGCGACCGCGGTGGCGACGAAGATGATGAGGATACCAGCCAGGAACAACTGGTTGGTGAAAAGTTGACGGTCGAGCAGCCCCGAAACGGCCACCAACAGCAGGGTCGATGATCCGACCAGCAGTTGGGAGAGAAAGACTGATCGTTCTACCCGGTACCGGCGTGCCTGGTCAGGTCGCAGGCGGATTTGCATCATGATGGCGCCACCCTGGCGTGCGCGCTCTGGGTGGGCAGCACGGCCTTCGCCCCGAATTCGTCGAGCCGGTCGGCGGTCTCGGCGAACCCCTGCGGCACCCCAAAATGGAAGCCCTGAGCGCTGCGAATGCCGAGCTGGGCCAACTGCTGGGCCATGAGTTCGTTCTCAACCCCTTCGACGATCATCGAGTACTCGAGCTTGTCGCCGAAACTCTGCAGCGCCGTGAGAACCTCGCGCTGGCGAATATCAGCGAGGTCGTCGACCAGGCTGCGGTCGATCTTGAGGATATCCATCGCAACACGCACGAGCGAATCGACCGAGGAGTCTTCGGAACCGTAGTCGTCGAGTGCGATCAGAACGCCGAGATCACGCAGCCGGTTGACCTGCTCGCGAATCTCGGCCGACACCCGCACGACCGAGCGCTCGTTGAGTTCCAGGCAGAGCGAGATCTCGGGGTAGCGATTGTTCAGATCCTCCACGAACAGGCCGAGCCGATCCGGCGCGAGCTGCCCGGCTTCCACATTGACGGTCATGCAGACGATGCCCGGTTCGACCAGGCGGAATTCGGCGGCTGCGGCCATCGCCGTCTCGGCGATCTGACGGGTCAGCTTGTCGAACCGGCCCAGGCTCTTGGCCTTTTCGACCAGCGACGGTGGTGAGATCGCACCAAGTTCCGGGTCGACGTAGCGCAGCAACGCCTCGAACGCCCAGATTCGACCGGTGACGAGACTGACGATGGGCTGGTAGGCCAGCGGCAGCCGGTTCTCGTCGATGGCACGGGCGATCGTGTCGTTGAACTGCGAGGAGCTGTGGCCGGAGACGTTGATGCTCGCCTCGCCGTCGGCGCTACCACGCCGGCGGCTTTTCTTGACCATGAGCATGCTGTGGTCGGCGTCGTGAACGAGCGACGCAACATCCGTTTCTATGGAAACGGAGTAGGCCAGGCCGATGCTGAGTCTGGGACTGATCGTGTCGGCACCGACGGCGAGCGGCAGAGCGGATGCCGCGAGCACTCTCTCGGCGACCGACTTGGCTTCGGCGAGGGACGCCAGGCGGGTGAGGATGATGACGAATTCGTCGCCGCCGACCCGCGCGACGACATCGTGGGGGCGCACCGACTGGCGCAGCCGCTGGCCGAGAACCCGCAGCACCTCGTCGCCGGTCTGATGCCCGTAAGTGTCGTTGAGGCGTTTGAAACCGTCGACGTCCATGAAGAGCACAGCGATGGCCTCGGCGTCGCTGCGGGTGCTGTTGATGGTGTCGAGCGCCTCCTGAAAAGCGCCGTAGTTGGGCAGGCCGGTGAGCGGATCGGTATTGGCCTTCATCGTCAGGCCGGCCACATTCTGCCTGGCCTGCACGGCAAGTTCGGCAGTGGCGGCGAGTGCCTGCAGGGCGCGGCGATCAACGCCGGAGAAGGAGCCGTCCATCGGGTCGCGGCGGGCGACGAGAAAGCGCGGTTCACCGGGAACGAACATGACCGGTACCCCGACGGCGCCGCCCTCGGCGGGGCCATCCTGTACGACGATCGACTGCACACCCACCGCGGTGGCAGCCGCATCGCAGAGCGCCTCGGCCACGTTGTCGATGCTGCGGGTGGTGCTCAGCGCGCGGCTGCCGACCACGAGGCCGTTGAGGCGCCGCCGCATGTCCCACACCGTGCGCAGCACGATGGCGATCAGCGCCACGGCGAAACTGCCCATCAGCGTGCCGACCGCGGTTTGGATGCTGGTGCGGCCCTCGCCCGGGGTCGGCAGGCCGATCTCGGCCCAGCGCGCCGAGAACGCGGTCAACGCAGCGACCGTGACCAGCAGTGCGCCGAGCCGCAGGGGCGAGACGAGCGGCCGGCCGCCCCGGTCGGCCGGGGCGTTGGTCAGGCGCACCCTGATAATTTCCAGGGCCAGCACGACCAGTACGTACCCAACGGATGCCGCGGCCACGGTCGGCAGCGCCGCTACCCCGACCCGGTCGAGCAGCCAATCGATGCAGAAGTAGATCGTGCAGCCGATGCCCACCAGGCCGGCGCTGTAAACGGACACACCGATGCGGCGGGATTCGACGAGCAGCACGACGAGGATTCCGAGCATGACGACGCCGATGATGGCCGGGCTCGGCAGCACCGGAACGAGCGCCGGCACGGCAAGCACGGGCACACTGATAGTCGGCGTGCGATGGGGCACACTGCCGACGCGGATCCAGGCCAGTTCGAGGGCGGCAACGCACACGATTCCGGTCACTGCGGCGGCGATTCTGGTGCCCGGATCAGCCAGAACGGTGGCAACGGCACCGGGAACGAACACCAGCAGCATGGCCGTGAACACGCCGAAGGAGACGCGCTGCAGCACGCCCGACACCCCACTTCGGCTCACGCAGTCAAAGCCTACGCGACTTGGCCCCCAATGAGGGCGCGTGGGTGGGAATTGGTGCCTTGATCGTCCGGCCGCGCCCGTGCTCGGGGCGTACCTAAATCGGGCCGGGCCCATGTTATGAAACCGGGACCATGATATATCGTGGTCCCGGTTTCCGGGCTCAGGCCCGGACAGTAAAAAGAGGGCGATTACGCTACGACGAGATCGGCGGCGATGAGCTCGGCGATCTGTACGGCGTTCAAGGCCGCACCCTTCCGCAGGTTGTCGTTGCTGATGAAGAGGGCAAGGCCGCGGCCATCCGCTACGCCTTCGTCCTGGCGGATACGACCGACGAAGCTCGCGTCCTGGCCGGCTGCCTGCAGCGGCGTCGGAATGTCGGTGAGTTCGACGCCGGGGGCGGTCTTGAGCAGCTCCTCGGCGCGGGCGACGCTGATCGGCCGGGCGAACTCCACGTTGATTGAGAGCGAGTGGCCGGTGAAGACGGGCACGCGCACGCAGGTTCCGGAAACCAGCAGCTCGGGCAGGCCGAGGATCTTGCGGCTCTCATTGCGCAGCTTCTTCTCTTCGTCGGTTTCGAACTGTCCGTCGTCGACGATGCTGCCGGCCAGCGGAATCACGTCGAACGCGATCGGGCGGGCGTAGATGGTGGGTTCGGGCAGGGTGACGGCGCTGCCGTCGTGCACGAGCTGGAACAGGTTCTCGTCTTGCGCGGCAACCCGCACCTGGCTGGCCAGTTCGAATGCGCCGGCCAGGCCGCTGCCGGAGACAGCCTGGTAGGTGCTGACGATGAGTCGCTTGAGGCCGGCCTCGTCGTGCAGAACCTTCAGCACGGGCATGGCGGCCATGGTGGTGCAGTTCGGGTTGGCGATGATGCCCTTGACGGCCAGCTTGATGGCCTCGGGGTTGACCTCGCTGACGACGAGGGGCACGTCGGGGTCCATGCGCCAGCCGCTCGAGTTGTCGACAACCAGCACGCCGGCCGCAGCAAAGCGCGGAGCCTGCGCCTTCGAGAGCGTGGCTCCGGCCGAGAAGATGGCCACATCGAGGCCGGTCGGGTCGGCGACCGAGGCGTCTTCGACCGTGATCGGCTCACCCCGGAAAGTCAGCGTGGTGCCGGCCGAGCGCGCAGACGCGAAAAAGCGGATGCTCCTCACCGGAAAATCGCGCTCCTCCAGCAGACGACGCACGACGGCGCCGACCTGTCCGGTGGCTCCGACGACGCCGATATTGATGCCTGGGGTGTTGGCTGAGCTGGTCACGTGTGGTTCCTAACGTCTGTGGGGATGCCTTCCGGGGCATCCGTGTGGCGAGGTCTGAGTAGTGAAGCCAATTCAGGGCTCGAACTCACACCGCGGCGAGTTAGCGGCCGGAGCCGCCGTGCACGACAGCTTCGATCTCGCCGTCGAGCCCGAACGCGGTGTGCACCACGCGGAGGGCCTCGTTGATGGTGTCTGCGCGGGTGACCACCGAGATGCGGATCTCACTGGTCGAGATCATCTCGATGTTGATTCCGGCCTCGTAGAGTGCCTCGAACAGCTTCGCGGAGACCCCCGTGTTGGTGCGCATTCCGCCGCCGACCAGGGCGAGCTTGGCGATCTGGTCGTCGTACTGCAGGCTCTTGAATCCGATGAGCTCTTTCTCGTTGGTCAGCGCGGTCAGCACCTGCTGGCCTTCCGACTTCGGCAGCGTGAACGAAATGTCGGTGAGGCCGGTCGAGGCGGCCGACACGTTCTGCACGATCATGTCGACGTTGGCGTTGGTGCGCGCGACGATCTTGAAGATGAGCGCAGCCTTGCCGGGGATGTCGGGCACACCGACCACGGTGACCTTCGCTTCGCTCAGGTCAGCGGCGATTCCGGCGATGATTGGCTCTTCCACGATTTCTCCATTTTCTCGCGCGGTCGCGGCGTTGTACACGATGGTGCCGGTGTTGTTGTTGAACGAGGAGCGCACGTGCAGCGTGACGCCGTGGCGGCGGGCATATTCCACAGCGCGAATATACAAAACCTTGGCCCCGGCAGCGGCGAGTTCGAGCATTTCTTCACTCGTGACGCGCTCGAGTTTGCGGGCGCGGGGAACGACGCGCGGGTCGGCGGTGAAGACGCCATCGACATCCGTATAGATTTCGCAGATGTCGGCGCCGAGGGCGGCGGCCAGGGCCACCGCGGTGGTGTCGGAGCCGCCGCGGCCGAGGGTAGTGATGTCCTGGGTGTCGCGGTTGAAGCCCTGGAAGCCGGCGACGATGGCGACGGCGCCCTCGTCGAGTGCCGAGCGGATGCGCCCGGGCGTGACGTCGACGATGCGCGCTGAGCCGTGGCGGGCATCCGTGATCATGCCGGCCTGGCTGCCGGTGAAAGAGCGGGCGTCGTAGCCGAGGCTCTTGATGGCCATCGCGAGCAGCGCCATCGAGATGCGTTCGCCAGCGGTGAGCAGCATGTCGAGCTCACGCGGGGCGGGCAGCGGGGTGACCTGGTGGGCGAGGTCAAGCAGCTCGTCGGTGCTGTCGCCCATCGCCGAGACGGCGACGACGACCTCGTTGCCTGCCTTGCGGGTATCGACGATGCGCTTGGCGACCCGCTTGATGCTTTCGGCGTCGGCGACGGATGATCCGCCGAACTTCTGCACGATCAAGGCCATGGGACTCCTGAGATGGGGGTGTGCGGCCTGTTGTGCGGGCCGCGTCCAAGTTCCCATCCTAAATGCTGGTGCTGGCGGGCGGGTGCCATGTGACGTTGCGCGGCGGAGGTGTGCGGAGTGGGCGCGTGCCGGGGCGGACGTGCGGGGGTGGCATCCGCTCGTCGGGCCCACCTTCGGGAACCAGGCCCATGATCTAGCCTGGGCCCAGTGTCCGGGCCCAGGCCCGGGAAGGGGTGAAGGCTAGTTGGTGACCTCTCGGCGCCCCTCGAAGGCCCGGCCGAGGGTGACCTCGTCGGCATACTCAAGGTCGCCGCCGACGGGCAGGCCGGAGGCCAAGCGGGTGACCTTGATCTCGAGCGTGGTGAGCAGGCGCGAGAGGTACGTTGCGGTGGCCTCCCCCTCGAGGTTCGGATCGGTCGCGATGATGACCTCCTGCACGGTGTTGTCGGCGAGGCGCTGCATCAGCTGGCGGATGCGCAGGTCGTCCGGGCCGACACCGTCGATCGGGCTGATGGCTCCGCCCAGCACGTGATAAAGCCCCTTGAACTCGCGGGTGCGCTCGATGGCGACGACGTCCTTGGCCTCTTCGACCACGCAGATCGAGGTCGGGTTGCGCCGCGGATCCCGGCAGATCAGGCAGGTGGGCTGCTCGGAGACGTTGCCGCAGATGTCGCAGAACCGCACCTTGTCGCGCACCTCGAGCAGCACGTTGGCAAGCCTGGTCACGTCGAACTTCTCGGTCTGCAGAATGTGGAACGCGATGCGCTGCGCCGACTTCGGCCCGATGCCCGGAAGCTGGCCCAGCTCGTCGATCAGTTCCTGAACGATTCCTTCATACATGGTCTAGTAGTCGTTTCTGGTTCGGGGCGCAGCGGAGTACGGCTGCTCTTCGATGAAAGTGGCACCGAGAATCTCACGCACGACAGCCTCGCCGTAACGCTGCTTCTCGGCGAAGGACGGCGCCCGTGACGGATCCTTCGTTGCGCCGCGCTGGGCCGACGCGTTCGGGTGCTGGCGCTGCGCCGGGTCGGTCTGCGCGCCGGCTTGCTGCTGGCCGGGGTTGTGCTGGGGCGCACCCGGAGACTGCCGGCTCGGCTGAGCGTCGGTCGAGAAAGCGGCGCTCGCGCCCGCGTTGCTCGACACAGCGTTGCTCGACCCCGCGTTGCTCGACACTGCGTTGCTCGGCACTGCGTTGCTCGACACTGCGTTGCTCGGCACTGCGTTGCTCGGCACTGCGGATGCCTCGGCCTGCGCCTCGTAGTTCGGCACTCGCTCGTCGGCGGGCGCGTCCATCTCGGGCGGCACGTCGTCGTCGAACGGCGGCGGCACGTCATCGAACGGCGGCTCGTCGGCGGACTGCGAATCGAGGGACTGCGGCTCGGTGAGGGACTGCGGTACAAAAACCGTCGCGGCCCACGGTTCGTCTGACGCCGCTCCCCCGGATGCACCCGCCCCAGTCGAGTGCGCCGGAACGGAAGACAACGATTCGGGGACCGTGGCGGCATCCGCTTCCGGCAGCGCGGGGTCGAGAGAAGCGGCAGCCGTGGTGTCGTCGTCAACGACGGGCAGTGCCGGTCCGTTGGGCGAGCCGGGGATAGCCACGGTGGCCCATCCGCTCGTGGATGCCGCGACCGTGGACGCGCCGGCGGCGGCCGACGGTGCCGTCACTCGCGCAGCAGCTGGAGGGGCCGGCGCGGTGCGCGACACGGTCGGCACGGTCACAGTAACCGCGCTTACTGCCGGTGCGGTTACTGTCGGTGCGGTTACTGTCGGTGCGGTTACTGTCGGTGCGGTCGCGGCGGTCGAAGGCGACTGCGAATCCGCGGCCTCGGCGTTTCGGGCGGCCGAGCTGACGGCATCCGCTGCGGGTGGTGCTGGTTCAGTCGCTGCGGGAACCGCTGGCGCAGGCTCCGCGGCGACGGTCGGCGAGCCGTCGGATGACGTGCTGGACGAGGACGCCTCACGGCCGACTTCGACCCGCGCGATGAACTTGACCCGCAGTCCGAGCACGGCAACGATCGCGGTGCGCAGAAAATCGCTGGTTCCCATTCCGGGAACCTTCTGCTGCTTGAAGCTGTCGACGTCGGCCTGGCTCGGGAAAGAGAGGGCGAGCACGTCACCGTTGAGTCCGAGCACGTGCGCGGTGTAGACGACGAGCCACGCGGTGGTCTTCTCGTTCTTGACGACTTCGAGAATCTCGGGCCAGGCGTCTTTGAGCTGCTGCAGGGTGACGGGAGCGCCGGGGACGATGCTCGCCGGGGATGGCTGGGTTGCCGAGGCAGCCTGCGTTCCCGGAATGGCGGTCTCGACAGGCTCGACCAGCGGATCGGGGGCGGACGCGGGGGCAGCAGCGGGCCTAGCGGCGCCGACGGATGCGGGGGCAACGGCGGACCCGCGGGCACCGGCCGACGCAGCGACAGCGGCGGGCCGACCAGCGGGCGCTCCGGCGGGCACAGCGGCGGCCAGGGCACCCGGCGCCGCGGCGGGCGCAGCATTAGGCGCAGCCGCAGCCGCCACGCCGTCGACTCCGATGCGACGCTCCAGGCGCTCGACCCTCGCGAGGGCGCCGCGAGTCGAGTCATCGGTCGCGGGAATCAGGGCACGGGCGATCATGAGCTCGAGGTGCAGGCGCGGCGAGGTGGCCCCGCTCATCTCGGTGAGCGCGGCGTTCAGAATGTCGGCGGTTCGCGAGAGTTCGGCCGGCCCGAAGGCGGCGGCCTGCCCGCTCATGCGCTCCAGTTCGTCTTGCGGAACCCCGCGCAGCACGGCCGCGGCCCCCGCGACACTCGTGGCGGCGACAATGATGAGGTCGCGCATGCGCTCCAGCAGGTCTTCGACGAACCGGCGCGGATCTTGCCCGGTCTGAATGACCCGGTCAACCGCATCGAACGCGGCGGAGGAATCGCGGGCACCGATGGCGTCGACCGCCTCGTCGAGCAGCGACGCGCTGGTGTAGCCAAGCAGCGCCACAGCGCGCTCGTATTCAATGGATTGACCATCAGACCCGGCCATGAGCTGGTCGAGCAGCGACAGGGTGTCGCGCGGTGAGCCGCCGCCGGCGCGCACCACGAGCGGCAGCACGCCGGGCGCGACAACCATCTTCTCGGTGTCGCACATCTGCTGCACGTATTCGAGCATCGGCCCCGGCGGCACCAGCCGGAACGGATAGTGATGTGTACGTGAGCGGATGGTTCCGATCACCTTTTCGGGTTCGGTGGTCGCGAAGATGAACTTCACGTGTTCCGGCGGCTCTTCGACGATCTTCAGCAGCGCGTTGAAGCCCTGCGGCGTGACCATATGCGCCTCATCAAGGATGAAGATCTTGTAGCGGTCACGGGCGGGCGCGAAAATGGCACGCTCACGAATGTCGCGGGCATCGTCGACACCGTTGTGGCTGGCCGCGTCGATCTCGACAACATCTAGGGAGCCGCCACCGTCACGCGCGAGCTCGACGCAGCTCGGGCAGACGCCGCAAGGCGTGTCGGTGGGGCCCTCGGCACAGTTGAGACAACGGGCCAGGATGCGCGCCGACGTGGTCTTGCCGCACCCGCGCGGTCCGCTGAACAGATAGGCGTGATTCACCCGGTTGGTGCGCAGCGCCGTCATCAGCGGATCGGTCACTTGGGACTGGCCGATCATCTCGGCAAAGGTCTCTGGCCGGTAGCGGCGATACAGGGCGGTAACCACGTTCTCAATGGTACTTGCCGCAACCGACACTCGCCCCCGCGCAGCATTCGCTGTGCACTCGTCACGCGGATGCCGTTTCACACATTGGCTCAGCCATGCGTCTGATCCAGCCGAAAGAAACATGCCTTGGGATAAAGATCAAGCCCTAGTTCACGGGTGTACACAGTAACTACCTGAGTGCCGAGTGGGAGTCTGAGAGATTAAAGGTACCCCTCGTATGGGGGGCGGGTAGAGTACTTCAACATCGCGGTTTCATTCGAAAAATCGTCACCGCCTCGCTCACCGAGCGAGCCATCCGCTGGCCTTGCAGGCGCCTCGTGCTCTTGAAGCGACCTTGCGCATGCCGTCATTGCTTGCACCAAGGGTCGTCGCCATGTCTACTTCGTCCAACAATTCTCCCGGCCTGACCGGGCGCAAGGTCAAGGCAGTTCTGGCCGGCGGCCTCGTGCTCGGAATCGGCGCCGCCGTCGTACTGGCGGCCTGGAACGATTCCGAATTCGCCACCAGCCCGTTCACCACCGGCACGTTCGAACTTCTCGGCAGCGTCGACGGCGCAACCTTCAGCATCCACGACGACCAGACACCTGCGACGTTGGCGTTCAGCACGCCGGTCAGTGAAATGTCTCCCGGGGATGTGCTGGCGGCTCCGTTCGTCTTGCACCTCAGCGCCGCGACAACCCAGGATGGGTCGCTCACCGTTGCATCCGCTGTCGGATCCGGAACCGCCGAGAGCGAGTTGACCTACGGACTTATCGCGGTCGCCAGTGTTGCGGCGTGCACGCCGACAGCTGTCGGAACCGAGATAGTCGCCGCCGGAACCGCCCTCGACGCGGTGGGCACTCCCGTCACGGCCTCGCTGGCGCGAAGCGTTGACGGGGTCGTCCCCGGAGCCGACGTGTTCACCTGTCTGCAAGTGACGGCGAGCCCCACCCTCGGCCAGGGCACGGCCGCCGTAGGCACCTGGCAGTTCGAAGCCGTTTCCGTTCCGTAGGTTGTAATGGACCCCGCAGGATTACGCCGTCGATTCGGTTCTGAGCTCTCGACGAACCGCGCGCCCAGCCGAGCGGATCGGCACCGCCGGTTCGTGCGGGTGCGCGCCATTCTGGCCGGTGGTCTCGTTCTCGGCATCGGCGCGGCCGCGACGGTCGCCGCCTGGACCGACGAGGAACACGCCAGCGCCACCCTCACCGCCGGCACCTTCTCGATCGTCGGAGCCACCGACGGGGCTACCTTCACCGATCATCCGACGGCGCCGGGCGCCACCCTCGCATTCGCGGTCTCGCCGTCGGCGATGGTTCCCGGCGCGGTCGTCTACGCGTTGTACTCGGTGAAAACCACTCCCACCAGCGTGGCCGGCACACTGCAGCTCACAGCGGATGCCGCGAACGGCTCCGGCCTCGGCGCCTACCTCACCTACGGGGTCACCGCCATTGCCGGAACGATCTGCTCGGTAGCGACCTTCGCCGGCGGAACCTCGATCGTGGCGCCGGGATCGGTGCCGACCGTCAGCGCGGCCGCCACGCAGGCGGTGGCGGCGGCCGGGGCGTCCGTTGTGAATTTTTGTTTCGCGGTGACGCTGCCGAGCTCGGCGGTGAATGCCGCGCAGGGCACGACCGTGACGCTGCACTATACGTTCGGGGCGGTCGCGTCGTGATGGGTCGAGGGCCGGGCCCTGCCGGGGATTCTGGTGGGGCATCCGTTCGCCGAGCCGTGAGTTTCGGCCCCGAATCGGGCCACATCGGTGCCGAAACTCACGGGCCGGCGGTTGAAACTCACGGGTCGGCGCGTCGAGCCGGAAGGTTCATCGCCGGCACTGGGCTCAACCTCGCCGCGGTCGGCGGAGTCGTCTGCCTCGTGCTCGTGGTGATGGCGGTCGGGTTCAACCTGACCCTGATCATGTTCCGCACCGGGTCGATGGGGCCGGGTATTCCGGCCGGATCCGTCGCGCTCGTGCACGAGATTGCGGCGAGTGAGATTCGCGTCGGGGACGTCGTGACGGTTGATCGCGCGGGCGCGCTGCCGATCACGCACCGGGTCACCTCGGTCACAACCCTGCCCGAAGCCCCAGCCGGTGCGGATATCAGCGCCACCTCCGGGGGAGCCCCGCTTACTCAGCCCAGCGAAGCCCGGGTGATCACGCTGAAGGGCGACGCGAACACGGCGGCCGACCCGGCGCCGTACACCGTCACCCTCGTGCGCATCGTGCTCGCGTCGGTGCCGGGGCTCGCCGTTGTCGTGGTCTGGTTCTCGAACCCGTGGGTGCTCGCCGCGCTCGCGGTCGGGGCGGCCGTGCTCGTGACCTGGGCGTTCTGGCCGCGCGACGAACGGGATGACGCCGACCGCGATGACGACCGCGACGGGTCGGCTGCTGATTCGCCGCAGCATCCGGACGGCCGGCCATGATCCCGCGGCAGCTCGGCGTTCTGGTCATTGCGGCGGCGCTGGCCAGCGTGCTCGTGCCGGCCGGCGCGCACTGGACCGACGCGACATTCACGGATGCTGAGCACGCGTCGTCCGCTTTGACTGCCCTCGTGGTTCCGGCGCCGGTGATCGATACCTGCACGGCGTCGAGCGTGCTCGTATCGGTCAGTCTCGTCGCGCCACGAGTCGTGCTGACTTGGCATTACCCCACAGCCGGGTATACCGCGGGCAACGCCCGCTATTACAACTCGAATAGCGGCGTCGGAGGGCTCACGCCGGTTGCCCTCGGCAGCGGTGTGAGCACGACCGGTCCGATGACCGGAACGTACACGACGACGTTTGAGGGCTCGCTTCTGGGCGGGCTGCTCGGGGGTTCCGGCGACGTCGGCGTTGCGGCCGCCCACGCGAGCGGATGGCGCTCGCTCATCTCGAGCGCGCACGCCACGTTCCCGCTGCTCGCGGGCGCCGGAACCTGCACGATCGCGAACGCCTGACCCGCCGGGATGAAGGTCCCGTTTACAACTGCGGAGATCTGGCTGATTTCAGCTCGAATCCGACAGAATCGACCTCCACGAGGCAAAAACTCCGCAGTATTGAACTGCACCCGGATAGGGCGCGGCTGTCGCCGCTGAACCACCGTGATCTTTGCCTCGTCGTTCGACCCGCACACACAGTGCACAACTGCGGAAATTCTCCACGGACGCGGTCGCAGCAGGCAACGATAGGCACGATCAGGCATCTTTTTACGCACATCTGACCACCACCGAAGACAGGGCGACCTCTCCTCCCCAAGCGCCGCTTGCGGGGGTGTTCCACATCTGGCAAGCACTCTGCCAAGTGCAGCCTCCGTGGTCGCACAATGCAGGCATGGGCTACGACCTTGCCACCGTTCTGTGCCATCTAGGGCACGTCGCCACCTCCCTGCAATTAGCTACAACCGGGGCCACCCGGCGATCAGTGAAATCTGCCGTCGACTCGGGGCTGATTCGACACAGCGCCAAGGGCGTATTTTCCTGCACGCACCTCGATCAACCGACAGTCACCGCATTGCAGGTTGGCGGCCGAGTCGATTGTCTGACGCGTCTGTCCCAGCTTGGAATCTGGAGCGGAATCGCGCGGCCAGGCCTTCACTTGCGCTTGCGTCCGCACCACCATCAACGACGATTGGAACCTGGCGCAGCACTCCACTGGAGTCGTGCCGTCCGCGAGTGGGGGCCGGTGTTCGAGGTATCGCCGTTTGATGCTGTGCTGCAGGCTTTGACGTGCCTGGAGGATGTCGACGCGTTAGCGTGCCTGGAGTCCGCGCTCTTCAAGAAATTCATCTCCGACGACGACCTCGGCGAACTCATCGACGCGGCACCAGACCGCCTGAGAAAAATTCTGAGTCTCATAGACCGCGGTGCCCAATCCGGTTTCGAAACATTCAGCCGGGTGGGTTTCATCCGCGACGGCTTTCGGGTCGAGACCCAGTTTTATGTGCCGGGAGCCGGCCACGTCGACATGCTTGTCAATGGCTGCGTCGGAATTGAGACTGACGGTGAAGAATGGCACGGCGCGGATCGATTCCTGCCCGACCGCACCAAAGACCGCGAAGTTGAGCGGCATGGCATCCGCACACTCCGTCTGGCCCGACCACACATTTTCGATACCTGGACCACAACCCTTGAGACCGTGCATCGCATGGTGCGTGACGCCGAGGACGCCGCATCCTGAAAGCGCCATCCGTAACTGCGGAGAAATGGCAGAAACACCCCGCCCGAGCCAGATTCTGGCCCAAACGCGACATTCTCCGCAGTTCTGCACGGCGAATGCGAAGATCTCGCTAGCGCACCGTCGCCAAGGTCTGGCGGGCGATCTCGAGCTCCTCGTTGGTCGGAATCACGAGCACCGTGACCGCTGAGTCGTCGGCACTGATCACGCGGGCACCACGGGCGGCTGCCGCGTTGCGCTCGGGGTCGATGCGAATACCCATGGCCTCGAGGCCGGCGAGGGCGCGCTCGCGCACGAGTGGCGCGTTCTCGCCGACACCGGCGGTGAACGAGATCACGTCGACCCGGCCGAGCTGCGCGTAATACGCCCCGACATAGCCCTTGACCCGGTGCACGTAGACGTCGATCGCGAGCTGCGACGGCCCGTCGCCGGCGGATGCCGCCACGATCACGTCCCGCATATCGCCCCGGCCAGTGAGGCCGAGGAGTCCGCTACCCCGGTTGAGCAGCTTGTCGATCTCGGGAAAGTCCAGGCCGGCCCGGCGATGCAGGTGGAACAGCACGCCCGGGTCGATGTCGCCGGAACGGGTGCCCATGACGAGCCCCTCGAGCGGCGTCATGCCCATGCTGGTCTCGACCGAACGGCCACCCTGAACCGCGCAGGCCGACCCGCCGTTGCCGAGGTGCAGTACGATCTGGTTCAGGTCTTCGACCGGTCGCCCTAGGAACTCAGCCGCCTCGCGCGCGACGAAGCCATGGCTGGTGCCATGAAAACCGTAGCGGCGGATGCGAAACCGTTCGGCCAGGTCGGCATTGATCGCGTAGGTGAAGGCTTCGGGCGGCAGCGTCTGGTGGAACGCCGTGTCGAAGATGGCCACGTGCGGCACATCGGCGAAGGCTTCGACGGCCGCGACGATGCCCTGCAGCGCGCCCGGATTGTGCAGCGGCGCCAGGCCCGACAGCTCGTCGATGTCCCGCTCGACCTTCGGCGTGACGAGGGTCGGCTGGTGAAAACGTGCCCCGCCGTGCACTACGCGGTGCCCGACGGCGACCGGAGCGTGCTTCGTCAGTGACGGCCCGTGCGTCGCGAACGCTTCGAGCATCACGGCGAAACCGGCCGTGTGGTCGGGGATGGGCAGCTCGCGCTTCCACTTTCGATCCGCGGATGCCGGAACGTGCGTCTCTGCAGAAGCCTCCGCCGCCGAGACCTCGGCCTTCACCCCGGCGATGGAGTGCACGGAATCGCCGACGACCTCGCCGATGCGCTCCACCAGGCCGCTGGCCAGGGTGGTCTCGGTGTCCATCTCGATGAGCTGGTATTTGAACGAGCTCGAGCCGGAGTTGACGACCAGAACGGCCGTCATCGGGTGGCTCCGGCCGGGGTGGCGTCCAGGGCCGCGGCACTCGTCAGCCCGGCCGCCTGGATGGCGGTGATCGCGACGGTGTTCACGATGTCCTGCACCAGGGCGCCGCGCGACAGGTCGTTGATCGCCTTGCGCAGGCCCTGCAACACGGGGCCGATCGCGACCGCGCCGGCGCTGCGCTGCACGGCCTTGTACGTGTTATTGCCGGTGTTGAGGTCGGGGAAGATGAACACGGTGGCGCGGCCAGCCACGCTGGACCCGGGCATCTTGGTGGCGGCTACTGCGGCATCCGCTGCGGCATCGTACTGGATGGGACCCTCGACCAGCAGGTCGGGGCGGCGTTCCCGCACCAGGGCGGTGGCGGTGCGCACCTTTTCGACGTCGGCGCCCTCGCCGGAAGACCCGGTGGAATACGACAGCATGGCGATGCGCGGCTCGATGCCGAACTGCACCGCTGTGGCAGCGGCGGAGATGGCGATGTCGGCGAGCTGCTCGGCGGTCGGTACCGGAATGACGGCGCAGTCGCCGTAGACCAGCACGCGGTCGGCGAGCGCCATGAGGAACACACTCGACACTACGCCGACGCCGACCTGCGTCTTGATGATCTCGAAGCTTGGCCGAATGGTGTGCGCGGTGGTGTGGGTGGCGCCGGAGACCATGCCATCGGCGAGCCCAAGCTGCACCATCATGGTGCCGAAGTAGCTCACGTCGGTGACGGTTTCATTGGCCTGGTCGAGGGTGATTCCCTTATGTGCCCGCAACTGCATATATTCCTGCGCGAATTTGAGGCGCAGCAGGTCGTCATAGGGGCTCACGACGTGTGCCTTGGAGATGTCAAGGCCGAGGCCGATGGCGCGCGAGCGCACCTCGAATTCCTCGCCGAGAATGGTCAGCTCGACTACATCGCGGGCCAGCAGGGTCGCGGCGGCGCGCAGCACGCGGTCGTCCTCCCCCTCGGGCAGCACGATGTGCTGGCGATTTTGGCGCGCTCGCTCGAGCAGCGCATATTCGAACATGAGCGGCGTGACGACCTCGGCCCGACTCACATCGAGCCGGTCGAGCAGGGCTGCCGCGTCGACGTGCGTCTCGAACAACGCCAGTGCCGTGTCGTGCTTGCGCTGCGAGTCGGCGGCGAGGCGTCCGCGGGTGCGGGTGATGCGCATGGTCGTGTCGTAGGAGCCGAGCGAGGTGCGAATGATCGGCAGCGAGGGCGCGAGGCCCTCCATCAGTTGCTGAATAGCGTCGGGAAGGTCGAAACCGCCGTTCAGCACGATTCCGGCGATCGAGGGGAAGGTGGCGGAGGCGTTGGCCAGCAGCACGGCCAGCAGCACGTCTTCGCGGTCGCCCGGTACGACGACGACGGCGCCTTCGATGAGGCGCGGCAGCACGTTGACCATGGACATAGCCGCGACAACGACGCCGAGCGCCTCGCGGGCGAGCAGGGCGGGGTCACCCTTGATCAGGGTGCCCTCTGTCGCTTCCATGATGCTCTGCATACTCGGGGCGACCAGGTAGGGATCTTCGGGAATGGCCCAGATCGGCACGCCGAAGGCTCCGCCCGAACGCGCCGGCTGGGCGTTGGTCGTGGCGCGCACCGAGCCGATGATCTCGGCCAGTGCCTTTTCGTCGGCGCGGTTGACGATGATCGCCAGAATGGATGCGTGCTCGTCGCGGAGTTCCGCGAGCGCCACGTCGGTCTGGTGGCCGATGTCCACGGCCGAACGGGCGTCACTCTGGCCGAGGCGTTCGCCCTCGCCTGGACCGACGCGACCGCCGAGCACGAGTAGTACCGGGGCGCCGAGGTTCGCTGCGATGCGGGCGTTGAAGGCGAGTTCGGTGGGGCTGCCGACGTCGGTGTAGTCACTGCCGATGACGACGACCGTGTCGCAGTTGGCTTCGATCGCCTTATAGCGGGCGACGATCACGGCCAGTGCCGCATCAGGATCGGTGTTGACGTCGTCGTAGCTGACACCGATGCTCTGCTCGTAGGTCTGCCCGGCCGCGGCACCGGGGCCGGCGTTGGACTGCAGGTGACGCAGCAGGAGCTCGACGACGTAGTCGGGTTCGGTTGCGGTGCGGGCGACCGGGCGGAACACGCCGACGCGCTCGACCAGGTGGGTGAGCGTGTCGACCACGCCGAGAGCGATCGAGGATTTGCCGGTGTTGCCTTCGGCGCTGGTGATATAGATGCTTCGAGCCACGATGTCCATTCAAGCGTATTCGGGTTGGGAGGGTGTCGGGCGCGGGGTTACACGTTGTCGCTGCCGGTCTCGTCGGCGCGGGCGGCGGCGTCCGCTTGCGACGACCAAGCCCAGTTCGTGATGGCCGGAACGTCTTCGCCGTGGTCGCGGGTGTACTGGCGGGCGGCGAGGCGGGCATCCTGCATCTGCTGCCGCAGCAGTCCGGCCCGGGCGGCGAGCCCGGGAGTGCGGTCGATGACGTCCATGACGAGGTGGTACCGGTCGAGGTCGTTGAGCATGACCATGTCGAACGGCGTCGTCGTGGTGCCGATCTCCTTATAGCCGCGCGCGTGCAGGTTCTCGTGGCCGTGGCGCTTGTAGGTGAGCCGATGGATCAGCCACGGGTAGCCGTGATAGGCGAAAATAATCGGCTTGTCGGGCGTGAAGACAGCGTCGAAGGCGCTGTCGCTGAGACCGTGCGGGTGATCGTCCTCCGACTGCAGCCGCATGAGGTCGACGACGTTCACGACCCGCACCATGAGGCCCGGCAGGTTCTCGCGCAGAATCTCGGCGGCGGCGAGTATCTCGAGCGTCGGCACGTCGCCGGCGGCGGCGAGCACGACATCCGGGGCGAGGCCGGCAACCTCGGTGCCAGCCCAGTCGAAGATGCCGAGGCCCCGGGTGCAGTGCGCGACAGCCTGCTCCATGGTGAGCAGGTTCGGCGCCGGCTGCTTGCCCGCCACGACGACGTTCACATAGTTGACGCTGCTCAGGCAGTGGTCGTAGGTGGAGAGCAGGGTGTTCGCGTCGAACGGCAGGTAGACGCGCACGACGTCGGCGCTCTTGTTGACGACGTGGTCGATGAAACCGGGATCCTGATGGCTGAACCCGTTGTGGTCCTGCCGCCAGACGTGCGAGCTCAGCAGGTAGTTGAGGCTCGCGATCGGCGCTCGCCACGGAATGTCGGCGGTCACCTTGAGCCATTTGGCGTGCTGGTTGAACATGGAATCGACGATGTGGATGAACGCTTCGTAGCAGTTGAACAGTCCGTGCCGCCCGGTGAGCAGGTAGCCCTCGAGCCAGCCCTGGCACTGGTGCTCGCTCAGCATCTCCATGACCCGACCGGCGCGCGCCAGGTTGGTGTCACCGGGAAGCATCTCGGCGTCCCACTGCTTGTCGGTGGCCGCGTAAACCGCGGGCGCCAGCCGGTTCGACGCGGTTTCATCCGGGCCGAAGATGCGAAAATTCTGCGGGTTCAAGCGGATGACCTCGGC
This sequence comes from Cryobacterium sp. PH31-L1, assembly GCF_030063145.1. Classification (GTDB taxonomy): domain Bacteria; phylum Actinomycetota; class Actinomycetes; order Actinomycetales; family Microbacteriaceae; genus Cryobacterium. The sequence goes on along the minus strand of NZ_JASISM010000002.1, from coordinate 197,403 downwards.
CAGATAGCCGCCGAGCACCCGCGTCGCTTCGTTCAGCGTCGCGCCCGGCTGGGGAACATCGACGGCGAAATCGCGAAAGTCCGGCAGGTGCAGGTCGCGGCGCAGGAGTCCGCCGTTGGCGATGGGGTTGGCGCTCATGCGCAGCTCGCCGTGTGGGGCGAGGTCGGTGATCTGTTTCACGGGAGCACCGCTGGCGTCGAACAGGTCTCGGGGACGGTAAGACAGCATCCACTGTTCGAGCAGGGCGGTGTGCGCCGGGGTGTCGCGGGCATTGGCCAGCGGAACCTGATGTGCGCGCCAGGTATTCTCCACCTGCACGCCGTCGATCACGGCGGGGCAGGTCCAGCCCTTGGGGGTGCGGAGGATGATCATGGGCCAGCGCGGACGGGCGAAGTCTTCGGTGTTCTTGTCGGCCGCGGCGGCTGCTGCCTTGATGTCGGCGATCTGGTTGAGCACCAGGTCGATGGTCTCGGCCATGCGCGCGTGCACGAGCATGGGGTCTTCGCCGTCGAAACCGCCGGAGACTATATATGGAGTGTGACCGTAGCCGCGCATGAGATCGAGCAGCTCGTCTTCGGGGATGCGCGCGAGCACGGTGGGGTTGGCGATCTTGTACCCGTTGAGGTGCAGAATGGGCAGCACGACGCCGTCAAGCAGCGGGTTGATGAACTTGTTGGAGTGCCAGCTGGTGGCGAGCGGGCCGGTTTCGGCCTCACCGTCGCCGACCACGGCGGCCACGAGCAGGTTCGGGTTGTCGAACGCTGCGCCGTAGGCGTGGCTCAGGGCGTAGCCGAGTTCGCCGCCCTCATGGATGGATCCGGGCAACTCGGGCGAGGCGTGGCTGGGGATTCCACCGGGGAAGGAGAACTGGCGGAACAGCTTCTGCACGCCGTGGGCGTTCTGCTCGATGTCGGCGTAGACCTCGGTGTAAGTGCCGTCGAGGTAGGCGTTGGCGACCATGCCGGGGCCACCGTGGCCGGGGCCGGTGATGAAGATCGTGCTCTGGCTACGTTCCGCGATCGCGCGGTTGAGGTGCGCGTAGAGAAAGTTGAGTCCGGGGGTGGTGCCCCAGTGGCCGAGCAGGCGCGGTTTGACGTGGTGGCGGGTGAGCGGCTCGGTGAGCAGGGCGTTGCCGAGCAGGTAGATCTGGCCGACCGCGAGGTAATTAGCAGCCCGCCACCAGGCGTCGATGCTCGCCAGGGCCGCAGCGCTGAGGGGTTTTTGCGCGCGTGAAGGCCAGGTCATGGTGCCGGAATCGTCGATCATCGGTCCTCCGCGTTGTCGCGCGGCGACAACGCCGCGCTCCTTCCCATCCTATTGAGCCGCGGCGTCTACCCCAGTGCCAAAGGTCCTGACTCCCGCGTTGTCGGCCAAATGGGGGGCAAGAATCGGTGCATTCTTCGCCTGATCTTCACGCGAAAGCGGGTGAAACGTTGCCTTGACGGTGCCGAAGCAACCGTTCACCCGCTTTCGCGGCCGTGTGGGCAGACGTTTGGGTACAGACGTTTGGGTATAAAAAAGACTCCTCGCGCACCCGCCAGAGCCCGGTTACCCTTGCTACGTTTCCGTCCTGGGGGAATTGGCCAAGGTGGCGCCACGCGAGGAGCCGAAGTTCAGTTTAGGGTACGACGCTGGACGGCACCAACCGGGGATGGTCTGCGGAGGTGGCGGCGGCATCCGCTGGAAACAGGTAAGATTCTCTGGTGCCGTTGCTTTATCGCGACGGCGGCCAGGAGAATTCGCCTAGTGGCCTATGGCGCACGCTTGGAAAGCGTGTTGGGTGAAAGCCCTCGGGGGTTCGAATCCCCCATTCTCCGCCACGTATTCAGCCCGCCGAACGAGGCGCGAGCTTGGGAGCGATCGAGATCAAGGGCTGGAAGGTCTCGATCGCTCGTGCCTCGACCAGCGGATGCTCATTCCTCGCACCTCGACCAGCGGGTGCTCGCACCGCGACCAGCGGGGTGAAGACCGCTAGACGCCGGCGCGGTCGGCGAGGCCGCGCACGAAGGCGGCCTGCCCGGCGTGCTGCAGGTCGTCGGAGAGCACACTGGCCAGACGCACACCGACGGTGACGGCCGGAGTCCAGGATTCGTCGACGACCCGGTCGAGATCATCACCCGACAGCGTGGCCAGGTAGGCGACGCTCGCCGTGTGCACGGCGTCGTAGTAGCCGCCGAGCAGGTCAGCGTCGGCGCGCACGGCCGCGACGTCGGCGGAGGTGTGCCCGTAGCCGGTGGCCGTCGGCCCGAACGGCAGATCGAATCGTTCGACCCAGCCCTGCCCGGTGTACACCTGAGCGGTGCTGGCGAGGTCGGCGAGGTGGTCGTCCTGCACGCGGGCCAGGTGCCAGATGAGCCACGCAATGGTGTTGGCGTCGGCATCCGCTCGAAAGGTGAGCGTGGCGACGGTGGCATTTTTCAGGGTGCGGTGCACGGTGCCCTGGATGCGGGAGAATTCTTCGATGAACAGTTCGGACGGGGTCATGGGTCTCCTTGGTCGTTGTTTTAACGTACCCCGGCTGGCTATTCTGCCGCCCTAATACTCCTCCGACGGATGCTGTCCTTCCTCCAGCTCGAAACACGGTGAGAACGACGTAATTTTCAGTTCGGTGCCGGGAGCCCAGATCGACGCGCTCTAGAAGTCGCCTTGAGCGCCCGTCATATCCACCCGCGGTGCCCCCTGCCTGGAACGAGGGCCGCAGTCTCGTCTTCCATCGCCATCGCGATGCCCTTCGCTGTTCGAAGATCCATGGTGGCTGCCTCGTTCGTTGACACGCACGACGACAGCGCGACGGAGCACGCGACGGCAAGCACTGCGGCCCCGATGCGGCGACGACTTACTCGCGAATTCCGCCCTGCCGGCCTGCCGCCTGCGTTCACCATCCGACGCGCCTAATATTCATCCGACGGATGCTGCCCCTCCTCAAGCTCGAAACAGGGCGAGAAGGAGTCGATTTTCAGTTCGGTGCCAGGGGCCCAGATTGACGCACTGTAGGAGTCTCCCTGAGTGCCGGTCATGTCTACTCGCGGGGCTCCTTGCCGCGTTTTCAGCCGCTTTACGACGACTCCATCCTTCTTCTCCCATGCTGACGCAATGACTTCGATCATGGCCTCAGCATCGACGTCACCAATCAGGGTGACCGTTGTTAGACCGGGCCACGACAATCGGCCATCCGCGCAGCCGAAGAGGTGTGCCGTCTGCTTCTGGGTCTGGTCGCCGACATTCTCGGGGGGAACGAGCGCGGCGGTCTCATCCTCCGTCGCCATTGCGATGCCTTTCGCCGTCTGGAGATCCATGGTGGCCTCACTTCCCTCTTTCATCATTGTGCACGACGCCAACAACGCCGTAAGGGTAAGCATCCCGAGGACAGCCACGAATTTTTGCTTGGGATTCATCCGTAAATCAGCTCCTGAAGGTCTCTGACAACTTCTCGATTATTCACATTGTCGGTGGCGACGAGGTTGTGGTTGTCCATCAGCACGGTCGGGTGCCAGATCAGTGTCCCGTCGCCATCCACGGTATAAGCAGGCTTCGGCCCCTCGTAGAAGGCTCCTGCTTGAAATGCGTCGCTGGAGCGCGGATTGTTGCCGTCGCCCACGGCCCCAGTGCCCTGTGCTACTTGCAGAATATCTTCGTAGGAAAAATCGGCGTAGTTGGTCGTTGGATCGGCTCCCCAATCCTGTGGCATCCACGCTCCCGACAGGGACACCACTGAGTCGTAGTGGGCCCCGGCCACCTCAGCCGAAGTGATGTTGGCGAGTCCCCAGCTGTGGCCGATGGCCGTCGAGGTTGCGTCGGTGAGCAGGGGGTCCGTGGCCAGGCCCGTCTCGAAGTCGGCCAGTACCGGGCCGGTCTGCTTGGCGAAGTCTGCCGAATTCGCATCAGCTACTCCCTTCGTCAGGCCACCACGAGTGCCGCCCGAATCTCCGGGGAAGAGACCATCTTTATAGATGAACGCAACGGTGTCTGGATGATTATCGACGAACCAATCGGACAGCGGCTGGACCGAGCCATCGTAGAACATATCCATATTGCTCATCGTGCCGGGCACGTAGGTGATGCGCTCACGCGTTTCACTGGACGGCGTTCCGCGCATTTCCACGATGCGCGCGCCCTCATGATCGTAAAGGTAGAGCTGATTCTTACCGTCGACCGTTCGCTGCAGGTAGCTGCGCTCGTCCTCCAGCTGTTCGAGTTCCTTGGCGATCTGATCACTTCTGCCGTAACTCTGCTCCCACCGGCCCCGTGTGCGGTCCATACCGGCGTTTTCAGCGTCGAGCTTGGCGGATTCGGCGTCGATTTCGGTGATCCTGGTGCTGGCGTTGAGGCGGTTGGCGGCGACGCGGGCGAGAGCCGGCAGACCGTTCAACGATCCGAGCAGGGCCGGGGCCCCGGCGATGAGGGCGAGCCGGGCGGGTTCGCCCAGCTGCTGCCACCGCTCGGCGACGGTCTCAGGGGTGGCCGTCAGCATCCGCTTCACCAGGTCGGGATTGGTAGCGATCAGCACGGCCAGATCGGCCTCGGACAGCGTATTCATGCGGGCGATCAGATCATCAACTGACGACCCGGATGCCCAGGACGAGCCAAACCAGGAGGTTGCACCCAGAACCTGATCGGACCCCAGATCGCGCACGCAGACGTCATCGGCGGTGCGACGCCGCGTCGCCAACTCGTCCCACAACACATCGATGCCGGCGATCGCCGCGTAGGCGACCTCGAACGCTTCCTCCCGGCGAGTCTGGAGAACTGTGGTGGGCATGAAGATGAAGGTGTCACCCGGCTGGGCGAAGTCGGTCTTGCCGAGTTGCAGATCGTAGAGGTCAGTGTCGGCGGTGGTGCGCTGCGCTTCCAGCAGACGCTGCTCACCCTGAATCTCATCGACCGTGACGGAATACGTCTCGAGGGCGGCGGCCTGAGCGTCCAACCCTCGAATCAGCAGATCGATCTCCGGTACCAGCCCCACGAGCCGCTCAACAAACGCGTCACGCGAGAGGGCGGTCCACCCGGTCGTTTCAGCGTGGGACCGCGCGCTGGCCAGCGTCGTCTGCAACGTGCGCAGATTCGCGGCCTTGGCGGAGCGAACTCTGGACTCGGACAGAATGCTATCCGGCTCGCCCAGCCCCGGATTCGCGACGGTCCACACGGTCAGTTCAACTTTCGGCCGAGGGCGGTATCGGTGGCCTGAAACGTTTCGGCCACGGTCGCCGGAAACAAGCTGAGCTCGGTCACCGTGAGCGCGGCGAGTTCGGCGCGCTCGACCTGTTGCGCTTGGCCGCCTCGCAACGCTGCTGCGACCGCATCGCTCTGCAACCCGCCCTCCGGCCACCGAAAAGTCCAGTCCGAAAAGCTCAGCTGCCCGGCCGCCCCCGACAGCGTCGACGACAGATCGTCGAGCACCGAATCAGTCACGCGCAAAGCCGCCATCAGCATCCCCCAGCCAGACTCGACATACCCCTTGTAGCACCGTACTGGCTCGAGCTTAGCGGCGGTAGGCGCTGACCTCGGTGGCCTTGACCGAGAGCCAGACGGTGGAGCCGAGTTGCAGGCCGAGGTCGGCAACGGCGGCGGGCGTGAGTTCGGCGATGACCTCGGGGTCACCGCTCGTGCGCAGGCGCACGCCGCCGCTGCCCGGCTCGATGCCGGTCACCCTGGCCGACCAGACGTTGCGCGGGCTCGCGCGCCGCGGCTGCTCGGTTTGCACGACGACGGATGCCGGACGAAAGACGGCCGCGGCCGGAACGTTCTGGTCGGACCCGGCGAGAACGAGGGCGCTCGCCGACGCCGTAGTGCCGGAAGACGTGGGCGCGAGGGCGGCGGCATCCGCTGGGCGAACGTGAAAGATGCGGCCGTCAGGGGCGGCGACCGCGCCGTTCTGCACGCTGCCGACCACGAGGTTGACGCCGGCGAGGGCCGCGACGAACGGGTTGCGCGGGGCAGCGAGCACCGCTGCGGTCGTGCCCTCGTCAATGAGGGCGCCGTCGTGCAGCACGGCGACACGATCGGCGAGCACGACGGCGTCGACGATGTCGTGGGTGACGATGATGGCGCTGGTTCCGGTTTCGGCGAGCTGCTCGCGGATGAGTTGGCGCATGAATGGCGCGGTTTCGGCGTCGAGGGCGGCCATCGGCTCGTCGAGTAGGAGCACGCGCGGCCCGGCCGCGAGGGCTCGGGCGAGAGCGACGCGCTGCTGCTGGCCGCCGGAGAGCGCCCCGGGTTTGCTCTCGCCGAAGCCTGCCAGACCTACGCGGTCGAGCCAGTGGTCTGCCTGTGTGCGGGCCTGTGCCGAGGTCAATTGCGCTTCGCCGACGCGAAGAGCGAAGGCGATATTGTTGCGGGCGCTGAGGTGCGGAAACAACAGCGGCTCCTGCCCGAGCAGGCCGATGGCACGTCGTTCGGGCGCCACGAAGCGGCCGGGGGCGGTGAGTACGGCGCCGTCGATGGTGACGGTGCCGCGGTCGGGCGCGGCGAGGCCGGCGATCAGGTCGAGCACGGTCGATTTGCCCGAGCCGTTCGGACCGAGGAGCGCCAGCACCTCACCGGGCTCAAGGGAGAGCTGCACGTCGAGGGTGAACGAGCCACGAGTGAGCTGCAGGTTTGCCTCAAGTAGGGCGTTGGCAGCGGATTTCCAGAGGGCAGGCGTCATGAGAGCACGCTCCGATTCCGGGCCGGGTTCGGCTTCGGGGCTTGGCCTTGGGCCGGTGCCTCGGTCGGCCGGTGTCTTCTCGTGGGTCGGCAGCGGCCGGAGGAATTCCTGGTCATCGGGGAGCCTGCGGGAGACGAGGGCCGGAGCGGGCGGGAGCTGCGAGTATCCGTTCTGATGAGGGTCATGAGAGCACGCTCGCCCGGCGGGTTCCGACCAGCACGAGGATGATCACGGCGACCGCGATGAGCAGCAACGACAGTGCCACGGCCTGGTCGGTCGTGACGCCAGAACCGTTGAACGCGGTGTAGATGGCGAGGGGCATGGTGCGGGTGACTCCGGCCTGGTTGCCGGCGAACAGGGCGGTCGCACCAAACTCGCCGAGGGCGCGGGCGAAGCTCAAAACCGTACCGGCGAGCAGGCCGGGACCGACGAGCGGCAGCGTGATGCGGGCGAAGACGGTGCCGCGGTGGGCGCCGAGGGTGGCGGCGACGCGTTCGTAACGCACGCCGGCGGTGCGCAGCGCACCCTCGACCGCGATCACGAGAAAAGGGAGCGCCACAAAAGTTTGCGCGATGACGACCGCGGTCGTTGTGAACGGAATGCGCAGCCCGGCGAGCTCCAGGGTGTTGCCGAGCGCGCCACCGCGACCGAGCAGGGAGAGCAGTGCGATGCCGCCGACGAGAGGCGGCAGCACGAGCGGCACGGTCACGAGCGCCCGCAACAGGCCGGCCACCCGCGACGTCGATCGGGCGATGACGACGGCGAGCGGCACGCCGAGCAGCAGACACAGCACGGTCGAAATCGATGCCGTCGCGAGCGAGAGTCCTAGCGGCTGCAGGGCCTCCGGCGAGAGGAGCAGGGCGGGGAGGCCTGGCCAGTCGACCTTGAGCAGGAGTCCGGCGAGCGGAAGCACTAGTAGGGCGAGGCCGATGCTCGCGGGCACGTACAGCAGGCGCGGGATCATGCGCGACCGGCCAATCTGCTGGGTCCGCGGGGATCTGCCCCTTCGTCTCTTGCTTTCCGGGCCCGGGCCCGGTCGCTGGGCCCATGATCTATCGTGGGCCCGGTTTCCGAAGGTGGGCCCGGGCTTGAGCCGCACCCCTTCACGTTCGGGTTGCCGCGTTTGTCGGCGCAGATCTCGAAGGTCCGCGAGCGGACCAATAGTTTCCGGGCCCGGGCCCGGTCGCTGGGCCCATGTTCTATCGTGGGCCCGGTTGCCGGGCCCGGGCCCGGGAAGTCACTCCAGGTCACGGAGCGAGGAAACCGTGGGCGGCCAGCACGGCCTGGCCGGCGGGAGAGAGCACGAGGTCGACGAAAGCCTGAGCAGCCTCAGCGTGTGTGCTGTCCTTGACGACGGCGATCGGATAGTGCCCGACGACCGCGTCTGCTCCGGCCGGGGTCACGCCCTCGATGCGGCCGGGGTTGGCGGCGACGTCGGTCGCGTAGACGAGGCCGGCATCTGCTTCGCCGCCGGCGACCTTGGTGACGACGGCGGTGACATTCTGCTCCTCGCTGGCGGGCGTGAGGGTGACTCCAGCGTTGGCGAGCAGGGTAGCGGATGCCGCCCCGCACGGCACCTGCGCCGCACACAGTACGGTGATGACCTCGGAGAGGTCTTCGAGGTTCTCGATGCCCAGCGGGTTGCCGGGGGCGACCGCAATGCGAAGCGTGTTGCCCGCGAACAGGGTGCCCGGGCCGGTGAGCTCGTCGTCGGCGAGCGGCTGCAGGTTCTTCTGGTCGGCGCTTGCGAAGACGTCGGCGGGAGCGCCGGCGGCGATCTGGGTGGCGAGGGTGGAGGATCCGTCGTAGGTGACCTGCACGTCGACGCCCGGATTCTGCTGTTCCAGCAGGGTGGCAAGCTCGTCGAAGGCCGGATTGAGGGAGGCAGCCGCGTAGACAGTGAGGGTTTGGTCTGCGGTCGCGCTGGCAGCGGCGATACCCGGAGCGGTCGACGGCGCGCAGCCGGTGAGGGAAAGGGCGAGCACGGCCAGGGCGGCGACGGCCAGGCGGGTCACAGCATCCGTCCCGGGGTTTCGACGATCACGTTGGTGGCCTTGATCACGGCCACGCTGAGCGAACCGATCTCGAGACCGAGTTCGCGCACGGCCTCGCTCGACATGAGCGAGACGACGCGGTGCGGGCCACACTGCAACTCGACCTGGGCCATCACCGTGTCCATGGTGATGGCGGTGACGATGCCGACGAACCGGTTGCGGGCACTGCGGCCCACGCTCGACGGGTCGGCCGGGGTACTCGCCTGGTCGACGGCGAAGGCAGCGAGCGCGGCGCCGTCAATGGCGAGCCGACCGGATGCGTCGGCATCCGCTGCGAGACGGCCACCATCGACCCAGCGTCGCACAGTGTCATCGCTGACGCCGAGCAACTCGGCGGCCTCACTAATCCGATATTGCGTCATAAAAGGCACAATAGCACCGCATCTGCGGTTTGGGCAGCCTGTCTGTTGAGCGGTGCCCCGGCGCCCGTGGCTAATTCAGGAAATCCCGGTCGAACCTGCCACGTTGAGGCTGCTTGGGCCCATCCGGCCGACGATTTCCTGACTGAGCCACCGAGGCACGACGAAACCTTCGGCACACCTCCTGCACATTGCTCGCCGCGCCTCTCGACTCCCGCTGAAACAGGGGCATGCCGGCTCGGGCCTCGAGAAATTGCAGGAGTTATGCCGGTTGAACACCGACGACCGGATGCGGGTGGCCGCCCGGCCCCGCAGCGCCTAGCGTTAAGCCATGGCTATTCCTCCCCTTGTTGAGCCCGTTGATCAACTCAGCGCGTCCGAATCCGCGCGTACCGCCCGGCAGCGTCGCCTCCCCCAGCTCAATGAACTCGGCCAGCGCCGCCTCGCCAATGCCCGGGTGCTCGTGCTCGGCGCCGGCGGGCTCGGCTCGCCCGCCCTGCTCTACCTGGCCGCGGCCGGTGTCGGCACCATCGGCATCGTCGACGGCGACGACGTGGAACCCAGCAACCTGCAGCGCCAGATTGCCCACGGGCAAGCGGATGTCGGCCGCCCAAAAGTAGACAGCGCCGCCGAGCGCATCATGGAGATCGCCCCCGAGACCAGGGTCGTTCGGCACGCCGAACGCCTCGTCGCGGCCAACGCCGCCGAGATCATCGGCGGCTACGACGTGGTCATCGATGGCACCGACAATTTTCCGACCCGGTTCCTCGTGAACGACACCTGCGCCCGGCTCGGGCTACCGCTGGTGTGGGCATCCGTTTTGCGATTCGACGCCCAACTCTCGGTGTTCTGGGCCACCCCGCCGGAGGGTTCCGGCGTGACCGGTGTGCACCTGCGCGACCTGTTTCCCACGCCGCCAGCCGCGGGCGAAGTACCGAACTGCGCCGACGCCGGTGTGCTCGGCGCGCTCTGCGGCCAGGTCGGGTCGCTCATGGCTACCGAAACCATCAAGCTCATCACCGGGATCGGCTCGCCGCTGATTGGCCGCGTACTCGTGATCGATGCGTTGTCGGGCCGGTTCAGCGAGATACCGCTGCTCGGGACCGGCATTGCCGCCGAGCCGACCGCTGCCGAACAAGCCGAGGAAGCCGCTCGAATGGCGATGACCAGCACCCCCGAGGTCACCAGCGTCGAGCTCGTCGACCGCCTCGCTGCCCAGAGCGCCGGTACCGACAACTTTCTCGTCGTGGACGTGCGCGAGCCGAGCGAATTCGCCGAAAGCTCGATCCCCACGGCCCGACTGCTGCCGCTCGGCGAACTGTTGACGGACGGCGTACTGTCGACCAGCGGCCGGGCTGCGCTGCCGACGGACGTGCCGCTGATTGTGCACTGCCACGCTGGCGGTCGCGCCGCGCGGGCGGCCAACGCCCTGCGTGAGGCCGGATTCACCGATGTGTCGGTGTTCACCGGAGGGATCCTCGCCTGGGATGACCTCGTCACAGCCGGGCGAGCTCCCGGATTCGGCAGTCGCTGGGCCGCGCCAGAGCCCGCCCCGGCTGGGCGGCACGCCTCCGCGCGAGACGACGCCGGCAGTACCGGCCAGTCCGACAGCCTGGTCTGAGCGGTGACCGACAACGAACGTCTCGCCGCCGCCTCCGGGGCACGCGAGATCACGCCCGGCCCCCCAGAGAACGGCCACACCCACACCGACCGGGCGGATGCCTGCGCCCCCGCGGCGACCGCGCGCACCGTTCCCGAGCAACTCGCTGTCGTGCTCGGCAGCCTGGCTCCCCTGCCGCCCGTGCGGGTCACGCTCGACGCCGCCCGCGGACTCGTCCTGGCCGAAGACGTGCTCACGGTGACCGACACGCCTCCGTTCGACAACTCCGCGATGGACGGCTACGCCGTCATCCGTGCTGACCTGATGGGGGCATCCGCTCAGAATCCGATCACCCTGCCGGTCGTCGCCGATCTCGCGGCCGGCACCGCAGAGAACCCACGCCTCGTTCCCGGGCAGGTGGCGCGCATCATGACGGGCGCGCCGATTCCCGACGGAGCGGATGCCGTCGTACCGATCGAAGACACCGACCAGGGCACCGAACTCGTCACCATCGTGCAAGCGCCCGATGTCGCGGCGCACGTGCGTCGTGCCGGCGAAGACGCCCACGCGGGCGATCGGGTGCTGCGCGCGGGCAGCGTGCTCTGGCCCACCCGGGTCGCCGCAGCGGCGAGCGCCGGAACCAGCTCGGTGCTCGTTCACCCCGCTCCGCGCGTGGCCGTCATCTCCACCGGAAGCGAACTCGTCACCCCCGGCAGCCCGACCCGCCGCGGCCAGATTCCCGACTCCAACTCCTTTCTGCTCTCGGCGGCCGTCGCTGAGGCCGGCGGCATACCCGTGCGGATCGGCGCCGTACCCGACGACGATGACGTGCTGCGCGCCCTGCTGACCGAGCTGGCCGGCACGGTCGATGTGATCGTGCTCTCCGGCGGTGTGAGCGTCGGAGCGTACGACGTGGTCAAAGCGGTGCTGAAACCACTGGGAACGGTGAACTTCGGCCCGGTCAAGATGCAACCAGGCAAGCCCCAGGGCTTCGGGCGCTGGCCCGCGACCGAAGACGTGCCCGGACCACTCATCTTCGCCCTGCCCGGCAACCCGGTGAGTGCGTACGTGTCGTTCGAGGTGTTCGTGCGGCCCGCTCTGCGGCGTCTGCTCGGGCACGGCCTCGCCGACCCGATCGACCCGACGAACGAAACGGCGGACGCGCCGAACGACGAGACCACACGCCCACACCTGCGCACAGACTCCGACACTGATGCCGACACCGCGGCCACTCGCCTCGGCACCACAGCCACATCACGAGACCGCCTATCACTGGACCACCCAGCTCTGCACCGCCGCACGGTCACCGCCACCGTTGTTGACGGCTGGAACTCGCCACCCGGACGCGCCCAGTACATGCCTGTGATCGTGACGCACCGAACCGTGATCGAGCACCCACCCACCGTCATCACCGCCGAGGGAAGCACGAGTGCCAGCACCGGCAGCATCCGCGTCGAAGTACGCCCGGCCTCCCGGGGAGGGTCGGGTTCGCACCTCGTCGCCGGCCTGGCACAGGCCAACGGACTCGCCATCGTGCCCGAAGACACGACTCACATTCGCGGCGGCGACCGCATCACTGTCATGCTGACATCATGACGCACACCACCGACACGGCCGGCGCGACCGTTCCCGCCCAGCTGTTCACCCACCTCGACTCGGCCGGACAGGCCCGCATGGTTGACGTGACCAACAAAGTTCCCACCGTACGCAGCGCGACCGCCGCCGGCTTCGTGCGCTGCGGCCCCACGGTTATCGCGGCCCTCCGTGACGGCACCGCGCCCAAGGGCGACGTGCTCGCCGTGGCCCGCATCGCCGGAATCCAAGGAGCCAAGAAGACCGCCGATCTGCTCCCCCTCGCCCACGTGATCGGCGTGCACGGCGCCGTCGTCGACCTCGTCGTCGGGGATGACGGCGTCAGCATCACCGCCACGGTGCGCACCGCCGACCGCACCGGCGTCGAGATGGAGGCATTCACCGCCGTTTCGGTCGCCGCCCTCGCCGTCGTCGACATGGTCAAAGGCCTCGACAAATCCGTCACGATCGAGAACGTGCGCCTGCTCGCCAAGAGCGGCGGCAAGAGCGGCGACTGGCTGCGCGCGTGACCGTGCCGGCGGCGGTTCCCGTGGCGCATTTCGTCGCCCAAAACGGATGCCCCGCACCCACCACCACCACCGTCACCGCGCCAAAAACCGGTGGCCGCTACGCCCGTTACTCGAGCGCGCACCAGTATCAGACGCGGCCATCCGCTCGCCACACCTCATGACTGTACAACCCGACCTGATCGTGCTCGCCGGCGGCCGCGGCACCCGCCTCGGCGGCGCATTCAAGCCGGCGGTCGAGGTGGCCGGACGCACGCTCCTCTCCCGCGTGCTCGACGCGCGCCCCCTCGCCCGCCACACGGTCGTGGTCGGCCCGCCCATTGCTCGAGCCGCCGCGACACAAGCCCCCACCGCGCCGACACCGAACTCCGCCATCATCTGGGCACTGGAAGACCCGCCATTTGGCGGACCGGTCGCCGGCATCGCCGCCGCCCTCGCCGCACTCGACGCCGACACAGCCAACCCTGAAAAACCGGCCGACTGGCTGCTCGTGCTCGCCTGCGACCTGCCGCGGGGAGCGGATGCCGCGCGCCTTCTGGTCGCGGCAGTATCCGGTCTCGAGAGTATCGGGGACCAGCGCGACGGCGTACACCTCAACGACTACAACGGTCACGCCCAGTGGCTGGCCGGGATCTACCGTGCGACGGCGCTGCGCGCAGCAGTGGACCGGCTCGGCGACCACGTCACCGGCGCCAGCATGCGTGCGCTGCTCGCGGACCTCAACCTCAACGGACTGCTCGACGAATTCGGAGCCGGAATCGACGTGGACACGTGGCAGGATGTTGAGAGAAGTTCCGCACGTCTCACCGAGACTCAGCCCGACCAGAGGAGTGACCCCCAATGAGCTCAACACCGCTGCCTCCCGAAGCGCTCGACGACTGGCTCACGGCACTCGCCGATCGACTACAGCTTGACCCGGCGGATGTTCCGGTCGGCGATCTGCTCGACGTGGCCCGCGACGTCGCCCACAACGTAGCCCGGCCGGCCGCACCGCTCAGCACCTTTCTGATCGGGCTCGCCGCCGCGAAAAACGGCGGAACCGGAGCCGACATTGAAGCCGCGTGCGCCGCCGCGAGCGAACTCGCCCGCGACTGGGCACCCGAAAAACTGTGATGGCAACCCTGCGCTTCTTCGCCGGCGCCGCCGAAGCCGCCCAGACGGAGACGGCCACGCTCGACGCCTCCACGATCGGCGAACTCCGCGTCGAGCTCGGCGGGCGCTACGGCAGTGAGTTCGTGCGGGTGCTCGGGCTGTGTTCCCTGCTCGTGAACGGCACGCGCGCCACGGATGACGCGGTCGCTCTCGCCCCCACCGACGCGGTGGACGTGCTGCCGCCCTTCGCCGGCGGCTGATAAACCGTTCACAACCGCGGAGATTTCCGCTGAATGCCCTGATCATCGCGCGCGCTGAAACGGCCGATTTCGCGCAGGTCTTCGCAGTTCTGCACAGTCACCGGGCTACAAACGCTACAAACGCTACAAACCGACCCAGGAATGCGTTCCGTCGACCTCATACTGTTTCTTCCAGATCGGAACCTCAGCCTTCACGGCCTCGACCAGGCTCTCGCAAGCGGCGAAAGCGTCGCCGCGGTGCGCGCTCGCGACCGCCGCAACGAGGGCCAGGTCGCCGACGTCGAGGTGTCCGATACGGTGGCTGACTGCCAAGACCACGAGCGGATGCTGCGCCCGCACCCTCTCCGCGATCTCGCCGATAATGCGCTCAGCGTCGGGATGCGCACTGTAATCGAGGCCGGTGACGCGGCCGGCGGCATCCGGGTCGTGGTCGCGCACCTGCCCGATGAAGGTCACCACGGCGCCGTGCGACCGTCCGGAAACGGCAATAACGTGCTCGCCGACGTCGAGTAGCGACTCGGTCACCCGGGCGAAGCCCCGCGCGGAAGCACCCACAGCACTCATCAGTGGTCGCCGCCGTCGAGCTGGTCGATGATGTGCCGCACGAGCGGCGCGAGAATGGCCACACCGTCGCGCACCGCGCCGGCCGAACCGGGCAGGTTCACGACCAAGGCTCCGTTGTTGCCCACCGAGTCGGCGATGCCGGCGATGCCGCGGGACAGCATTGCGGTGGGGATGGTCGCGACGCTGACGGCGCGCATCCGCTCGGAAATGCCCGGCAGAATTGTGTGCAGCAGGGTGGCGGTACCCTCCGGCGTGAGGTCGCGTGCCGAGACTCCGGTGCCTCCGGTGGTCACGACGAGGCGGGCTCCGTCGCCGAGCGCCGCCGAGATCGCGCCGGCCACGCTCTCGATGCCGTCGGGCACGACCCGCGGCGGCCCGCACGGGATGCCGACCTCGCCGAGCGCATCAACGGCGACCGGACCGGACCGATCCTCGCGTTCGCCGCGCGAACAGCGATCAGACACGGTGATCACGACGGCCCCGAGTTCGGCCCCAAGTTTGAGCTGAGTTTTCACCGTTCCACAGTACCGCGGGCATCCGCTGGAATCATTTGTCACGGTGTTTGCCCGATGCACCACGAACCCTGAGCGAACAAGCTGGTTACGAACCGGGCAGCAGGCCCGACCAGGCAGCCGAGGAAACCATGTCAACCGTCTCACCACCACGCGTCACGTCCACGCTGAAGCCGGACCTCTCCAACTGGGATCCGGAACATGAAGAAACGTGGGACTCGCACCTCGCCTGGCGCACCCTGTGGATCACGACTTTCAGCATGACCCTCGCCTTCGCGGCCTGGTATCTGGTCAGCGCGATCGCCCCGCGACTCAATGACATCGGCTTCGACCTCAGCACCACCCAGCTGTACTGGCTGGTTGCGCTGCCGGGCCTCGCTGCGGGGTTACTGCGGCTCGTGTTCATGTTCCTGCCCCCGATGCTCGGAACCCGCACCCTCGTTGTTTTGGCGAGTGCCCTGCTGCTGCTGCCGATGATCGGCTGGACGCTCGTCGCTCGCGATACCTCCACCCCCTACTGGGTGCTGCTCGCGCTCTCGTTTGCCGCGGGCGTCGGCGGCGGGAGTTTCTCGGGGTTCATGGCCTCCACCAGCTATTTCTTCCCCAAGCGCCTCGCCGGAACCGCCCTCGGCCTGCAGGCAGGGCTGGGCAACTTCGGTATCGGCCTGATCCAGCTGCTCACCCCGTGGGTGGTCGGTTTCGGACTGCTCGGCACCGCAGCTCTCACCCCGGAGAGCGACTCCAACGGTGAACTGGTCTGGCTGCACAACGGCGGACTCGTGTTGGTGCCGTGGGTGATCCTCGCGATCATCCTCGCACTCGTCTTTCTGCGCCGCGTGCCGATCAAGGCTAATTTTCGGCAGCAGCTCGACATCTTCAAGGTCAAGCACACCTGGATCATGACCGCCATCTACCTCATGAGCTTCGGCGCGTTCAGCGGCCTCGCCGCGCAAATGGGGCTGATCATTCTCAACGTCTACGGCGACTTTCCGGATGCGCCCAACCCGCTCGCCTTCGCCTTCATCGGCCCCGTCGTCGGTGCGTTGGTGCGCGCAGCCTGCGGTCCGCTCTGCGACCGGTTCGGCGGCGCAATCTTCACCTTCGTCGGCGGCGCCGGCATGACCGTCGGCACGATCGTCACGGTGTTCTTTCTCACCCCGACGAGCGTCGACGAGTTCTACGGTTTTCTCACCGGCATGCTCATCATCTTCTTCTTCTCCGGACTGGCCAACGCGGGAACCTTCAAGCAGATGCCGATGATCTTCCCCAAGCGGCAGGCCGGTGGAGCAATCGGCTGGACAGCCTCGATCGCCGCCTTCGGACCTTTCATCGTTGGTATGGCCCTCACCGCGATGAGCCCGACCGCCTTCTTCATCGGCTGCTCGGTGTTCTGCCTGTTCTGCACCGGGCTGGCCTGGTTTTACTACGCACGACCCGGCGCACCCAACCCGAGCTGACGCTCGACGCCCACCCGAAGTCCCTCCTCCTCCAGCGGGGGCTTCGGGTTTTTTCCTGCCCGCAGAGGGTCATACTGAAACGAGGAGGTCAACGATGACCAGATCTGACGAACCGATCGGCGGCGACCCGGTCTGCTGGCTCGAGCAAGTCTGCCCCGAGTGCGGCGCCTACGTTTCCGGCGAACTGCCCGCGCCGTGTTGGCGCTGCGACACTGTGGTCTCGCCGAGCTGAGCCGGCGCGCAGGTGCCGCTCGGGGCATCCGCCACCGCCCGCCACAAGCGACAGCGCGAGTCCCGCGACAGCCAGTTGGCGGTCGCGCGGGAGTTGCGCCGCCGCGCGGGAGGCGCAACTCGCACGCACTGGCGCAAGTCCAGCGCGACGCGAAGCGCTGGACTTCTGGCCAGATCCGAAGTCCCGCGCATCGGCGGACCTCCCGCGCAGTGTGAAGCGGCCGGGACCGAGCTACGCCTTCTCGTCTACCAGCTCGCTCGGAGTCGATTCCACGGCATCGTCCGTGAACGGCTGCGACGTGCGCGGCGCGTTGTAGAGCTTCTCGTCGAGGATGCCCTGACGCTTCGCCACGATGGTGGGCACGAGCGCCTGACCGGCGACGTTGACGGCGGTGCGGCCCATATCGATGATCGGGTCGATGGCCAGCAGCAGGCCAACCCCGGCCAACGGCAGGCCCAGGGTGGAGAGGGTCAGCG
Organism: Cryobacterium sp. PH31-L1; assembly: GCF_030063145.1. Lineage (GTDB taxonomy): Bacteria > Actinomycetota > Actinomycetes > Actinomycetales > Microbacteriaceae > Cryobacterium. The sequence continues at coordinate 180,055 of NZ_JASISM010000002.1, read as the reverse complement.
TCAGCATCACGACGGCGCCGGTGGTGCCGGCGGTCGCAGCGCTTCCCAGCACCGAGACGAGCACGATCAGCAGGTACTGGGTGAGGTCGAGCTGAATACCGAAGAACTGGGCCACGAAGATGGCGGCGACAGCGGGGTAGATGGCGGCGCAGCCGTCCATCTTGGTCGTCGCTCCGAGCGGAACGGCGAAGGAAGCGTAGGCGCGGGGCACACCGAGGCTGCGCTCGGTCACGCGCTGGGTCAGCGGCAGGGTGCCGATGGAGGAGCGCGACACGAAGGCCAGCTGCACGGCCGGCCACACGCCGGAGTAATACTGCTTCACGGACAGGCCGTGGGATTTGATCAGAATCGGGTAGACCACGAAGAGAACCAGCACCAGGCCGATGTAAATGGTCACCGCGAACTTGCCGAGCGATCCCATGGTGTCCCAGCCGTAGACCGCGACAGCGTTGCCGATCAGGCCGATCGTGCCGAGCGGTGCGACGCGAATGATCCACCAGAGCACCTTCTGAATGACCACTAGAGCGGATGCGTTCAGGTTGAGGAAGGGTTCGGCCGACTTGCCGACCTTCAGCGCGGCGATACCCACGACGATGGCGATGACCAGAATCTGCAGAACGTTGAAGCTGATATTGGTGGTCGCGGTGCCGTCGACGACGCTTGTCGACGCTCCGAGGCCGAGGAAGTTCTTCGGGAACAGCCCGATCAGGAAGGCCCACCAGTCGCCGGTCCGGCCGGAGTACTCGCCGCTTTCAGCCATGCCGGTTCCGGCTCCCGGTCGGATCAGCACGCCCAGGCCAATGCCGATCATGACGGCTACGAGCGCTGTGATGGCGAACCAGAGCAGCGTGTTCCAGGCCAGCTTGGCCGCGTTCGACACCTGGCGCAGATTGGCGATGGAGCTGACCACGGCCGTGAAGATCAGCGGCACGACAGCGGCCTGCAGCAGTGAGACGTAGCTCGACCCGATGATTTTCAGGGTTGCGCCGAGGCCAGTCGGGTTCTCTTGGGTGCTGCCGGAGTATTTGGCGAGCAGCCCGAGGCCCAGGCCGATGATCAGCGCGGCGATGATCTGCACGCCGAAGGAACGTGCCCACTGAGGGATCCTGCTGCCGACGGTGCTGACGCGCGCTGCTGAAGTCACTGGTACGACACTTTCTATTGTCATTCGTGGTGCCGCGCACGCGTGGTCGCTCCGTGCCCCGGGAGCTGCAGGGAGCACGTCGAAGGGAGCGCCGCATGCGGGCGGCTCTAGGTGCAAGCCTGAATGGGGGCGCACTATTCCGGTTGGTTGTCAGACCCTACTCCGCGAGGTACTCCGCCAGCACTCGCGCGTGATTCACCTGTGGGTCCTTAGCACCGTAGATCAGGGTCGTGATGCCGGCGGCGGCGAGCGCCCGCAACGCGGCGACCGCCACCTGGGTCTCAGCCACAGAATCGAGCTCGGCCCGATAGCGCAGCGCGAACTCGTGCATGCGCTCCGGGTCGTGGTTCCACCAAGCGCGTAGTGCAGGCGACGGCGCGACCTCCTTCAACCATTCGTCGAGCTGGGCGCGCTCCTTCGAGACCCCGCGCGGCCAGAGTCGATCAACCAGTACCCGGCATCCATCCGAAGCGGATGCCGCCTCGTAGGCCCTCTTGATACGCACCATGAAAAAAGACTACCGGCGCGAACGCTCGAGCGGGCGTTCGCTCTTCTCCCAGCCGCGACGCGGTGGGCGCGCCCCGGCACCGCGGGGGTTATCCCGCGACCGATAAACCACGTAAGGGCGCACGAGGTAGCCGAGCGGCGCCGAGAACACGTGCACCAGCCGGGTGAACGGCCAGAGCAGAAACAACGTCGTGGCGGTGAGCACGTGCAACTGAAAGAAGAACGGCACGTCGCTCATGAGCGACGGGTCGGGCTGAAAGCTGTACAGCGAGCGGATCCACGGGGAGATCGACCCGCGATAGTCGTAGCCGCCGCCGAAGATTTGATAGAGCACCGTGGCGGTCGTGCCGAATGCGATGGTGCCGGCCAGGAACACGTACATGACCTTGTCCATCACGGTCGTAACCAGCAGCACCCTTTTCGTCAGGCGGCGCCGGTAGATCAAGATGGCCAGCCCGGCCACCGTGAGTACCGCGGCGAAACTGCCGAGCCAGGTGGCGCCGAGGTGGTACATATGCTCGGTCACGCCGAAGAATTCCAGCCACGGCTTGGGAATGAACAGGCCGACGACGTGCCCGCCGATGACCATGAGAATGCCGTAGTGGAACATGGGCGAGCCCCAGCGCAGCAGGCGGTTCTCGTAGGTCTGACTCGACCGGCTGGTCCAGCCGAACTGGTCGTAGCGGTAGCGCAGCAGGTGCCCCACCACGAAAACGCCCGTGGCGGCGTAGGGAAAGGCCACCCAGAGCAGGTAATCCCAGGCGGTCATCGGCTGACATCCTCGTTGGTGTGCGCGGAAAACGGCTTCAGATTGCCGAGGTAGGTCATGCCGACCGTCTCGGTCGGCGGCCCCTCGTTCACGAGGTCGAGGTAGCGTTCGCGGGTCTCGTCGTCGATCAGCGGCAGCGACAGGCACACCGCCTCCACCAGATGGGCGTAGGGGCTGTCGAACTTCTCCAGGGCGGAGCGCAGCACTTCGATGCCGTCACGGTGCGCCGCGAGCAGTTCCTGCGCGATCGGTGAGTCGGACAGCGCCGAGAACTCGAGCACCATCGGCAGGTAGTCGGGCAGCTCATCGGCATCAACCTGCCAGCCGGCCGCGCGGTATGCCTCCACAAATCGCACGAGCGCCATGCCGCGGCGACGGGTATCGCCCGCCGCGTAGTAGGTGAGGTACGGGCAGCACTTGCGTTTCAGGTCGAAGGTCGCGGTGAAGTGCGTCTCGAGCTGCTGCTGGCTGCGCGTGTTCACGGCCCGAAAGAACGCGTCAAAGCTGCTGTGCAGCTCGCCGGGCAGATCCACAACGGATGCTTCCACCAGCGCAAACTGCGCGCGTCGCTGGGGCGTCGGGTAGTCGAGCAGAATGGACGCCGCCATGTGCGCGATGACACCCTGCTCGGGCGTCATCGGAACGGCCGCGATCGCTCGCGGAGCGATCTTGGGTGCCCGAAAGCCGAAGTTCAGGCGCGCCGCGACGGCTCCCGCAATGCCGGCAGCTCCGAGGCGGGTGGCGGGCTGTCGGGTGGCGGTGCTCATGCCGCGCTCCCGGCATCCGCTGCCGGCGGGAACATGCCCTGGGGTACGCCTCCGCCGTTCCAGTTGAGCAGGTTGACCCGGCCCGGAGTCGTCGGGGTACCGGCCTCACCGCGCATCTGGTTGTAATTGTCGACCGTGGCGCCGAGCGGCATCCCCACAGTGTTGCCGTACGGGCCGCTGTGCCCAGCAGAACCGGGCCCGCCCATGCCGGGGCCGCCGTCGGTGTCGAGCGAGCAGCCGAGTTCTTCGAGCTCGCGCGCGGTCTCGACGTGCGCCTTCGGAATGACGTAGCGGTCTTCGTATTTGGCGATCGCGAGCAGCCGATACATGGCCTGGATGCTCTCACCGGTCATGCCGACAGCGTTCGGAATGCGCTCGTCGGGCTCGTTACCGAGGTTGAGGTCGCGCATGTAGGCGCGCATCGCGGCGAGCTTGCGCAGTGACAGTTCGACCGGAACGACGTCGCCGGCTGAGAACAGTCCGGCGAGGTATTCCACCGGGATGCGCAGCTTGTCGATCGCGGCGAACAGGGTGCGCGCGTCTTCGCCGTCGCTGCCGGAGTTACTCACGACGTCGACCACGGGCGAGAGCGGCGGGATGTACCAGACCATCGGCATGGTGCGGTATTCCGGGTGCAGCGGCAGCGCAATCTCGTACTCGGAGATGAGCTTGTAGATGGGGCTGTTCTGGGCGGCTTCGATCCAGTCATCGGCCATGCCCTCCGCCTTGGCGGCGGCGATGACCTCGGGATCGAACGGGTCGAGAAAACACGCACGCTGGGCGTCAAGCAGGTCCTGATCGTTTTCGATCGAGGCTGCGGCGAGCACTGCATCGGCGTCGTACAGCATGAGGCCAAGGTAACGCAGACGTCCGACACAGGTTTCGGAGCAGATGGTGGGCTTACCCTGCTCGATCAACGGGTAGCAGAGCGTGCACTTCTCGGCCTTGCCCGTTCTGTGGTTGAAGTACACCTTCTTATAGGGGCAGGCGGAAACGCACATGCGCCAGCCGCGGCATCCGTCTTCGTCCACGAGCACGATGCCGTCTTCTTCACGCTTGTACATGGCGCCGGAGGGGCAGGCCGCGACGCAGGCTGGATTGAGGCAGTGCTCGCAGATGCGCGGCAGGTAGAACATGAAGGTCTCTTCGAACTCCATCTTCACGTGCTCGCTCATGGTGGCGAGAATCGGGTCCTGGGCCGCGGTCTCCTGCGACCCGCCGAGGTTGTCGTCCCAGTTACCCGACCACTTGATGTCCATATTCTGGCCGGTCAGCAGCGACTTCGGGCGGGCGACCGGGCTCTGCGTGCCGGCCGGGGCGGTGGTGAGCATGTCGTAGTCGTAGGTCCACGGTTCGTAGTAGTCGTCGATCTGCGGCAGGTTGGGGTTGTTGAAGATCTGCGAAAGCTTCTTCAGCCGCCCGCCGGCCTTTAGTTGCAAGCGGCCGCGCTTATTGCGCACCCAGCCGCCCTTCCACTTTTCTTGGTTTTCGTACTCGCGCGGGTAGCCGATTCCGGGCCGCGTCTCTACGTTGTTGAACCAGGCGTATTCGACGCCGGTGCGGTTGGTCCAGACCTGCTTGCAGGTGACCGAGCAGGTGTGACACCCGATGCACTTGTCGAGGTTCATGATCATCGACATCTGGGCCATGACACGCATTAGTAGTCCACTTTCTGGCTGCGACGACGAATCACGGTGACCTCGTCGCGTTGGTTCCCGGTCGGGCCGAGGTAGTTGAAGGCGAAGGACAGCTGGGCGTAGCCGCCAATCAGGTGGCTGGGTTTCAGAAGGATGCGGGTGAGCGAGTTGTTGGTACCGCCGCGCATACCGCTGGTTTCGGCAACCGGCACGTTGATGGTGCGATCCTTCGCGTGGTACATGTACACCGTGCCTTCCGGCATGCGATGCGAGACAATCGCCCGCGCCACGACGACGCCGTTGCGGTTGTACGATTCGATCCACTCGTTGTCGCGCACGCCGATCTTGTCGGCGTCCTGCGGGCTCATCCAGATGGTGGGGCCGCCGCGGGACAGCGAGAGCATGAGCAGGTTGTCCTGGTATTCGGAGTGGATCGACCACTTCGAGTGCGGCGTCAGGTAGCGCACCGCAACCTCGGCTCGACCGGTCGGGGTCTTGCTGGTGGCGCCGACGATCGAGTCGTCGAACAGTCGGTGCATGTCGAGCGGCGGGCGAAAGATGGGCAGCTGTTCGCCGAGCTCGATCATCCAGTCGTGGTCGAGATAGAAGTGCTGGCGACCGGTGAGGGTGTGCCACGGCTTCAAATGTTCGACGTTGATGGTGAAGGCGCTGTAACGGCGACCACCGTGCTCCGAACCCGACCATTCCGGGGAGGTGAGCACCGGGACCGGCGCACCCTGCACATCCGGGTAGCTGAAGCGTCGGCCCTCGTTGTCGCTGGCCAGCTGGGCGAGCTTGACGCCGGTGCGTTCCTCGAGCTGCCGAAAACCCTGGGTGCCGAGGCGGCCGTTGGTCGTTCCCGAGAGGGCGAGCACCATTTCGCAGGCGTGGATCGCGGTCGACAGGCGCGGGCGCCCGGCGGCCGGACCACTCGTAACCAGGCCGTTCTTCTTACCGAGGTAGGCGACCTCCACGTCGGGGTTGAATTTCACGCCCTTGGTGACCATGCCGAGTTTTTCGGTGAGCGGACCGAGCGCACCGAGCTGCGCGGCGAACGACGGATAGTCGCGTTCCACCACGACGAGCTTCGGCATGGTGACCCCGGGAATCAGCGGCTGGTCATTCAGCACGGTTCCGTGCGGGGTCGCCATGCCGTCTGGGGTGTCGTGCGCGAGCGGCGCTGCGACGAGGTCCTTGCGCACGCCGAGGTGCTTCACCGACATCTCCGAGATCTTGGCGGCGAGCACGTGAAAGATGTCGAAGTCGGTCTTGGCCTGCCACGGCGGGGCGATCGCAGGGTTGAACGAGTGAATGAACGGATGCATGTCCGTCGTCGACAGGTCGTTCTTCTCGTACCAGGTGGCCGGCGGCAAGACCACGTCGCTATAGATCGTCGTCGAGGTCATGCGGAAGTCGCTCGTGACGAGCAGGTCGAGCTTGCCTTCCGGCGCGCTCTCGTGCCACTTCATGGTCTTCGGGCGGCGAGCCGGCATCGATTCGACGGCACGTACGGCAGAGGGCGCCCCGAGCAGGTGTTTGAGAAAGTACTCGTTGCCCTTGCCCGAGGAACCGAGCACGTTGGCCCGCCACACCACGAGCACCCGCGGAAAGTTCTCTGGCGCGTCGGGGTCTTCGCAGGAGAACTCAAGCGAGCCGTCCTTCAGAGAATCGACGACGTATTCGGCGGGTTCCTGTCCAGCCGCGACGGCATCGTCAACCAGGTCGAGCGAGTTGCGGTTGAAGGTGGGGTAGCTCGGCATCCAGCCGCGCTTGGCCGATTCGACCATGGTGTCGGCGGTGGTGCGGCCCTTGAAGATCCCGGTGCCGAGCGGGCTGGCGAGGGTGTCGGCGCTCAGGCCGTCGTAGCGCCACTGGTCGGTGGCGAGGTAGAAGAAACCGGTGCCGATCATCTGGCGCGGCGGTCGCACCCAGTCCAGGCCGAACGCGTACTGACCGTACCCGGTGAGCGGGCGCACCTTTTCCTGGCCGACGTAGTGAGCCCAGCCGCCGCCGTTGACGCCCTGGCAGCCGGTCATGGTGGTGAGCGCGAGAAAGGCGCGGTAGATGGTGTCCGAGTGGAACCAATGGTTGGTGCCTGCACCCATCAGAATCATCGAGCGCCCCTCGGAGTCCTCGGCATTCTGGGCGAATTCGCGGCCGATACGCGCGGCAGCCTGCCATGGCACCGAGGTGATCTCCTCCTGCCAGGCTGGCGTACCGGGGGTGGAGGCGTCGTCGTAGCCGGTGGGCCATTCGCCCGGCAGACCCGGACGACCGACGCCGTACTGCGCGAGCAGCAGGTCGAACACCGTCGTCACGAGCACGCCGGCGACAACGCGCACCGGCACTCCGCGGCGCACAATGCCGGCGGCGCCGGCGTGCTGCTCGCCGGGGCTGTCGGCGCCTGGCGTTTCGTCAAAGCGGGGCAGGTCGATGGCGACAGTTCTGCCGTCGTAGTCGGGGGCATCCGCTATGGAGAGCAGCGGGTCGCGGCCTTCGAGGTCGAGGTTCCATTTGCCCTTGTCGGCCTCGCTGAACCGGTGCCCGATCGACCCGTTCGGTACGAACGCCTCGCCGTTTTCGTCGAGCATGACTGTCTTGAACGCAGCACTCGAAACGGATGCGTCGGTGCCGGGCAGCGCGTCGGCCGTCAGAAACTTGCCGGGAACCCAGGCGTCCTGGCGCGGGGTGAGCGCGATCAGGTAGGAGGAGTCGCTGAACTTCTTCATATATTCGACAAAGCGCGGGGTGCGACGGTCGACCAGAAACTCCTTGAGCACGACGTGGCCCATGGCCAGGGCGAGGGCGCCGTCGGTGCCGGGATGCACGGCCAGCCACTCGTCGGCGAACTTGGAGTTGTCGGCGTAGTCGGGCGAGACCGTGATGACCTTCTGACCGCGGTAACGGGCCTCGACCATGAAGTGGGCGTCCGGGGTGCGAGTGACGGGAACGTTGGAGCCCCACATGATGAGGTAGCTCGAGTTCCACCAGTCGGCCGATTCCGGCACGTCGGTCTGGTCGCCGAACACCTGCGGGCTCGCCACCGGCAGGTCGGCGTACCAGTCGTAGAACGAGAGCATGGTGCCGCCGAGCAGAGAGATGAATCGGTTGCCGACGCCCTGCGACACGATCGACATGGCCGGAATCGGGCTGAAGCCGACGACCCGGTCTGGGCCGTATTGCTTGATGGTGTGCACGTGGGCGGCGGCGACGATTTCGGCGGCTTCGTCCCAGCTGGCGCGCACGAGGCCGCCCTGGCCGCGGGCGCTCTTGTACTGGCGTGCGGTCTCTGGGTTGCCGGTGATCTCGGCCCAGGCCAGCACCGGGTCGCCGAGGCGAGCCTTGGCCTCGCGGTAGAGGTTCAGCAGTACGCCGCGCACGTAGGGGTAGCGCACCCGGGTGGGTGAGTAGGTGTACCAGCTGAAAGCGGCGCCGCGAGGGCAGCCGCGCGGTTCGTACTCGGGTGAATCGGGGCCGACGCTCGGATAGTCGGTCTGCTGGGTTTCCCAGGTGATGATGCCGTCCTTGACGTACACCTTCCAGGAGCAGCTGCCGGTGCAGTTCACGCCGTGGGTCGAGCGCACCTCTTTGTCGTGGGTCCAGCGGTCCCGGTAGAACGCGTCGGCGGCGCGACCGCCGGTCTTGAACACGCTGCGCAGGTCTTCGCTGGTCTCGCCGCGGCGCAGAAAGCGACCGAGTTTCAGCAGCGAGTCGGCGACCGGGCCGTCTGTGCCGGGTTTGCTGGTGCCGGGTTTGCTGGTGCCGGGCTTGCTGCCGGTGGTACTGGTGCGCTTGTTCACGGCTGTCCCTTGCTTGTGCGGGCACTGCCACATCGGCACTCACCCTCAGAACGAGCTAAGCCGCTGGCTCACACGCCGACAACCGCAAACCACCGTGAATAATGTTCCGCGTGCTTTCTCGCGCACGCGAGATGCCATCTCAGGCAGGCGAGATCTCGCGCGAGCAGGCCCTCAGGCAGGCGAGACGACGGCGCCCGGCGCCCGCGCAGCGGACACGTCGTCGCTCGCGCCGTCGCTGGCGTCGCTCGGCGCGGGGATGGCGACGACGTCGATCACACAGAGGTGCGGGGCGTCGATGAGGTTCAGGCCGATCGCGCGCAGCGGGCCGTCGGCCTGTTCGAGCACGCCCTGGATCAGGCGATAGTGCACTCCGCAGACCTCCGGGTGGTCCTTGACCATCGCGGAGTACGGGCAGTCGCGCAGGTTGAGCTGTTCGCCGCTCGCGGCGACGCTCGCGTCGAAGCCGGCCTGGTCGAGGTGGTCGTCGAGGGCATCGAGCTGCCGCTGGGCGGCCGGGCCGGAGCAGCCGGCCAACGCGCTCTGGCCGACGGGAAGATGCGGCAGCATCCGTCGCAGCTGGTCGGCGCGCTCCTGCGCTGCCGCAATCTTTCGGGCGCGAATAGAACCCAGTTCGGTGCTGACCCCGCCGGCAGCGCTGTACAGCATCTTTGGGCGACCCTTGCTGTCACGAGCTTCGGGCGCACAGGTGACGAACCCATCGTTGATCAGCCGGTCGAGGTGTTCGCGGGCGGTGTTGGGGTGCAGGCCGGCGGCTTCGGCGAGGTCGTTCACCGTCATTGTTCCGCGGCTTTGGAGCTGGTAGAGCAAGTTCATGCGGCTCAGACTGGCGAGCGTTTTGTAACTCGGGGGTTGGGCGGCCATGACTCCATTATGTGCCCCCCTTGTGGGCAGCCGCAGAATTCGCGAATTCACCCCAACTCTCCCGCGGATCCTTCCGCTGACCGCTTAGAAAGGAAAATATTCAGCACAAAGCAATAGTCTTAACAAACGAAACACGCAGGAAGTGGGACCACATGGCGGCAAAAGCCCGCACGCGACCGAAGGCAGTAGTCGAGTCAACGGGTGGTGAACCCGCTGACACCCTGCGTGACTATTACGAACGGATGTCGCTGGTGCGGGCCTTCGAGCTGCGCTCCAGCGAGATGTATGCACGGGCCAAAATCGGCGGCTACTGCCACCTGAATCTTGGCGAAGAGGCCACGGTGGTCGGCCTGATGGCCGCGATCGAGGCCCGCGATTACCTGTTCACCGGCTACCGCGACCACGGTTACGCGCTGCTCCGCGGCCTTGCGCCCGAACGTGTCATGGCCGAGCTGTTCGGCAAGGTCACCGGCGTCTCCGGCGGACGCGGCGGCTCGATGCACCTGTTCGACGAAGAAACGCGCCTGTTCGGCGGCTACGGCATTGTCGGCGGGCAGATTCCCCCGGCCACCGGCGCCGCGCTCGCCTTGAAATTTCAGGAAGCGGCCGGCCCAGACGCTGCAGCGGTAATGTGCCTGCTCGGCGACGGCACAACCAACATCGGAGCGTTCCACGAATCGCTCAACCTGGCCGGACTGTGGAAACTGCCGATCGTCTACGTGATCGTCAACAACGGCCTCGGCATGGGAACGACGGTGGAGAAGGCATCCGCTGAACCCGATCTGTACAAGCGCGGCGCGTCGTACCGTATGCCCGGCATTCGGGTCGACGGCGACGACGTGCTCGCCGTGCGCGACGCCGCCCGCGACGCTCTCAAGCAGGCCCGCGAGTCGCGCCAGCCGGTGCTGCTCGAGGTCATGTGCTACCGACTGCGCGGCCACTCAGTGGTCGACCCGGCTCGCTACCGCTCGAGCGAAGACACGACGATCGCGCAGCAGTCCGACCCGGTACCGAGTTTTCGCGCCGAGTTGATCGCTTCCGGCGTGCTCAGCGAAGCGGATGCCGCCGCCATCGACGACGCTGCCGACGCGCGCGTATCCGAGGCGGTCGTGTTCGCCGATGGTAGCCCCGAGCCCGACGTCGCCGACCTGTTCAAATATGTCTACGCAACCCCGGTGGCGAATGCGCCAGCCGCCTTGCCCGGAGAACCCGTTATGGACGCACTGTGATGACTGAAACTGTGAATACTTCCCGCACGATCACCTACCGCCAGGCCCTGAACGAGACCCTGCGCGCCGAGCTCGAACGCGACGAGAAGGTCTTTCTGGTCGGCGAAGAGATCGGGGTGTTCGAGGGGTCCTACAAGATCACCGCGGGGCTGCTCGAAGACTTCGGGCCCGAGCGGGTCCTCGACGCCCCGATCGCCGAAGAGGGCTTCGTCGGCGCCGCCCTCGGCGCCGCGATGCTCGGCATGCGGCCCGTGGTCGAGATCATGACCATCAACTTCAGCCTCATCGCGATCGACCAGATCGTGAACCACGCGGCCAAGATGCGGTCGATGTTCGCCGGCCAGGTCTCGATTCCGCTGGTCATTCGCATGCCTGGCGGTGGCGGCCAGCAGCTCGCCGCCACCCACTCGCAGAACCTCGAGGTCTGGTACGCGCACATTCCCGGACTCAAGGTGGTCGCCCCGTCGACCCCGGCCGACGCGAAAGCGCTGCTCACCGCCGCCATTCGCGACGACGACCCGGTGATCTTTCTGGAAAACCTTTCGCTGTACAGCGCCAAGGGCGAGGTGCCAGACGGCGAACAGGTCGCCGAGATCGGCAAGGCCGCCGTCGTCAAAACCGGCACCGACCTCACGATCGTGAGCTACTCCCGCGGCACCACGACCGCCCTCGAGGTGGCGCATCAGCTCGAAGGCGAGGGCCTCTCGATCGAGGTCGTCGACCTGCGCAGCCTGCGGCCGCTCGACCGCGACACCATCTGCGCGTCCGTTCGTAAGACCGGTCACGCCGTGGTCTTCGAAGACGACTGGCTCAGCTACGGTATCGGCGCCGAGATTTCGGCGACCATCGGCGAGGGAGCCTTCGACTTTCTCGACGCCCCGGTTCGTCGCGTTGCCGCCGCGGAGGTGCCGTTGCCCTACGCCAAGGCCCTCGAGAAGGCCGCACTGCCGAGCGCAGCCGACCTCGCCAGGGTTGTGCGCGAAGTCCTCAACATTTCATCGAACGACAAGTAGGAGCCGGCTATGCCCGACGTCATCATGCCCCGCCTCTCCGACACCATGGAAGAGGGCGAACTCAGCCGCTGGATGAAGCAGGTCGGCGACGAGATCCACAAGGGCGACGTACTCGCCGAGATTGAAACCGACAAGGCAACGATGGACCTCGAGGCCTTCGACAACGGCATTCTCGAGCAGTTGCTCGTCTCTGCCGGCGCGCTCGTGCCGATCGGCGCCCCGGTCGCCCGCATCGGCGACGGCAGCAACATTGTCGAGGAGAGCGCCGCGCCCGCAGCTCCAGCTGCGAGCGCTGCCCCCGCTGCAACCACAGTTCCGGTAGCGGATGCTGCGGCCGAGCCCACCGCCGCCGTTTCCGCCCCGGCAACGCCCGCCGTCGTGGCACCCGCGTCGGCAACGCCCGCCGCCCCGGCGTCAACCGGCGAGCTGCGCACGTCGCCGCTGGCGCGCAAGATCGGCCGCGAGCACGGCATCGACCTGCACACCATCGCGGGCACCGGGCCGCAGGGCCGGATCACCCGCACCGACGTCGACGCGGCCATCGTCGCGCAGGAGGCCGCAGCATCCGCTTCGGCACCGGCCGCTCCCGCCGCAGCACCAGCGGCAGCACCAGCGCCGGCCGCCGGTTCGACCGACTCGGTCTCCGTGCCGGTCAGCCGCATCCGCGCTGTCACGGCCCGTCGACTCACCGAAAGCCAGGCCGTGCCGCACTTCTTCCTCACCAGCGTGGTCAATGTGGAGCGGCTCGTCGCCTTCCGCGCCGACGTGAACAAGTCGCTTGAGACGCTCGGCAGCAAGGTCAGCCTGAACGACCTGTTCGTGCGGGCCAGCGCGGTCGCACTGCGCGCGCACCCCGAGGTGAACGCATCCTGGGGCGACGGAGTCATTTTGCGTCACCAGCACGTCAACGTGGGCGTGGCGGTCGCCACCGATGACGGACTACTGGTGCCGGTCGTCGCCGATGCCGACCAGAAGTCGCTCGCCGCCATTGCCACCGAGACGCGCGCCCTGGCCGGTCTGGCACGCACGGGCGGCCTGTCGCTCGCCCAGATGTCGGGCGGAACCTTCACCATCAGCAACCTCGGCATGTTCGGGATCGACTCGTTCACCGCCGTGCTCAACCCGCCCGAAGCTGGCATCCTGGCGATCGGTGCGGCCAGCGACGTGCCCGCCGTGCGTGACGGCGTGCTCGTGTCGGTGCCCATGGTCAAGATCACCCTGACCGTCGACCATCGGGTACTCGACGGAGCCGTCGCCGCCGCGTTCCTGCGCGACCTGACGACCCTGCTCGAGGAGCCGCTGCGCATCGTTCTCTAGCCCGGGCCGCGCCGCCCGCGCGGCTCGGGCGCCGGCGGCACCTCTTTCGCAGCCACGACGTCGGCCATCGCGAGCGTAACCAGGCCGCGCTTGGTTTCCACCGAAACGGATGCCGCGGTGCGGCCGCGCAGAAAGCCCAGCGCGTCGGTGTAACCACCCGGGATGCGGGTGCGCACGACGAGCCTGGTGCCGAGCGGGGCGTCCGCCAGAAAGGCGACGGGCGAGGTCATCGCATGAGGCTGTACTCTTCGACCCGCGCCGATTCGCCGGCGATGAGGATGATGTCGCCTTCTTCGATCACGGTGTCGAGCGAGGTGTAGCTCCAGCCAGCGCCGGGCCGGTGAAACGCCGTGACGGTGATGCCGTAGCGCGCACGCACCTTGGCCTGACCGAGGGGCACGCCGATCAGCGCGCGCGGCGGGGTCGTCTTGACCAGGGCGAAGTTCACGCCGATCTCGATGTAGTCCTGCATGGCGCCGCGTACCAGGTGAGCTACCCTCTGCCCCATGTCCTTCTCGGGGTAGATGACGTGGTTGACGCCGAGCTGGGTGAGGATCTCTCCGTGCGGGTCGCTGACCGCCTTAGCCCAGATGTTGGGAATACCCAGCTTGAGCAGCAGTGAGGCGGTGAGAATATTCGCCTGGATGTCGCCGCCGATCGCCACGACCACGCTGGAGAAGTCCGGCACCGCGAGTTCCCGCAGGGTCGCCTCCTTGGTCGAATCGGCGCGAACCACGTGGGTGAGCAGGCGGTTGTGCAGCTGCACGACCTCTTCGTCGCCGTCGATGCCGAGCACCTCGGTGCCGCTCTTCATGAGCTCGAGGGCCAGGGCGCTGCCGAACCGGCCCAGCCCGATGACGACGACCGACTCAGCCTCGGCCAAGCGGGAAGGGTCGCGATGCCCGAACAGCGAATATTTAGCCAATGATCGGCCTTTCTTTGGGGTACTCGTAGGTAGAGCGCCGCTCGCGCAGGGCTATGGCCGAGGCGAAGGTGATGGGTCCGAGCCGGCCGATGAACATGAGCAGAATCAAAATTATCTGCCCCTCCCACGGCAACCCCGCCGTAATGCCGGTGGATAGTCCCACGGTTGCGAAGGCGCTGATGGTCTCGAACAGCAGCGCGTCCATGGAGATATCCGTCATGAGCATGAGTGCCGCGGTGGCGGCAATGATGACGCCGACAGCGAGCAGGGCGATCGTGATGGCCTCGCGGTGCACCGCACGCGAGAGCCGCTTGCCGAACACGTTGACGGCGACCTGGCCGCGCACCTCAGTCCAGAGGATGAAGAACAGCACGGCGAACGTCGTGATCTTGATACCGCCGGCGGTTCCGGCCGGGCCACCGCCGATCAACATTAGAACGTCCATGCCGAGCAGGCTCGCGGAGTCCAGCTGGCCGATGTCGACGCTGTTGAATCCCGCAGTACGAGTCTGCACCGACTGAAAGAAGCCGGCCAGCAACTTGCCCGACCAGTCCAGCGGGCCGAGCGTATTCGGATTCGACCATTCAACCGCGGTGATATAGGCCGTTCCGAGAATAAGCAGCACAAAGGTGCCGGCAAGGACGATCCTGGTGTTCATGGTCCAGGTTCGAATCGACCAGCTGAACGGACGCTTGCGCAACTGCCGCCGTAGCTGCACGATCACCGGAAAACCGAGGCCACCGAGAATGACGGCCGCGCAGATCGGCAGGGAGATCCAGGCATCCGTCGCGTAACCCATCAGGCTGTCGCTGAACAGCGCGAAACCGGCGTTGTTGAAGCTCGACACCGAGTGGAACACCCCAAGCCAGATGGCCCGACCCACGGGCTCGCCATAGCCGAGCATGAACCGCAGCGCGAGCAATACGGCCACGGTGAGTTCGATCGCGAGTGAGATGCGTACGACGCCGAAGACGAGCCCCTTCACGTCTTCGAGCCCGACGCTCTTGGTTTCGGCAGCCGCTGTGATGCGCGATCGGAGGGAGAGCTTGCGGGCGATCGCCAAACCCACCACCGAGGCGAACGACATGATCCCGAACCCGCCGATCTGAATCAGCAACAGAATGACGATCTGACCGAATGGCGTCCAGTACACCGCGGTGTCAACGACGGTCAGCCCGGTGACGCAGACCGCGCTCGTCGCGGTGAACAGTGCCTCGAGAAAGGACGCGCCGCCGGGCCCGACACGGGAATTCGGCAGCGTCAGCAGCGCTGTGCCGCCAAGAATGGTCAGCGCAAAGCCCGACACGACAACCTGCGCCGGATGCAGCCGGTACCGCTTCGTTGTATTGCCGCGTTCGCCGACGGCCCGTGAGTGCACGCAGCCAACTCTACGCCGAGCGTGCCACATCGGGTCGTTGTCGATTCGTTCACATAGAACTTACTCGTTTCAGACCGACTCGTCTACCCCCTCGAATCAGGAGAAGGATTTCCGCTCGAGGTGCGGGATACTCAATCTGAGGGGTGGGACGAAAGACATGGTGCGCGAGGGGATCGAGCCGGACGGAATGCAGATTTTGCGACCCCGGCGAAAGCTGGTGGAGCGGTCTATCATCGCTGCGCTGTCGTTCATCGTGCCCCTGTTGATCGTGCTGTACTGGCTCGCCATTCCCCGCGACACTTGGATCTTTGTCGCCGCCGTTCAGCTCGGCCTGACCGTACTCGGAGTGGTCGCCGTGTTCGGAGCCCGCAATATGTGTGTCACCGTGACGGGTACGCGCTTGGAGAGCAGAGACCTGTTCGGCCGACTGACCACGATTGGCACGGCCGATATCGCCAGCGTCGTGCTTGTCGATCTGTACCAGAACGGGATGGTCGACACGCTCCCGCACCTGTACCTGCTGGACTCAGAGGGCGACGTGCTGCTCCGCCTCCGGGGTCAGATTTGGCCCCGATCGGGCTTCGAGAACATGATCGACACGCTCGGGGTTACCGTCGTGCGCCCGCCCGACCCGCTCACCCTGGCCGAGCTTGGGCGACTGCGCCCGCAGCTGGTGCACCGCTGGACGAGACACGCCGCTCGCCTGGGCCTCTAAAGCCTCCGCCGGGAAGTGCGGCTCCCGGTTTAGTGCCCTCGGCCTGACACGACGTCGGCTACCCGCGCGAGCGGCGACGTCGTGCGACGCCCGGCGAGCTCGGCTCGATCCGCCAGCGAATAGGCCCGGTAGAGCGCGGTGACGGCGATCCAACGCAACGGTTCCGGCTCCCACCCGCGCACCCGGTGGTTCACCCACGGCAGGTGTACAAGGTTGCTGTCGCGGCCGAGAATCAGATCGGTCAGTGTGCGCCCGGCCAGGTTCGTGGTGGCGACTCCGGTGCCCACATAGCCGCCGGCCCACGCCAGTCCGGTCTGCCGGTCGAGACCGACGGTTGCAGCCCAGTCTCGGGGAACGCCAAGCACGCCGGACCAGGCGTGGTCGATGCGAGCGCTCTTCGTCGCCGGAAAGAAGCGCACCAGAATATCGCGCAGAGAATCGACGGTGGCCTGCGGGGTCTGGCCGTCGGCATCCGTTTTCGAACCGAAGCGGTACGGCACGCCGCGCCCACCGATCGCGATGCGGTCATCGCTCGTGCGCTGTGCGTACATGTAGGCGTGGGCCATATCGCCCAGGGTCTCCCGGCCCGACCAACCAATACTCGCCCAAACGGATGCCGCGAGCGGCTCGGTCGAAATCAGTGACGAATTCATCGGCAGCCAGGTTCGGTGCAGCCCTTTAAGGCCGGCGGTGAACCCCTCTGTGGCACGCACGACGTAGGTGGCGTCGACGGTTCCGGCAGCGGTCACCGCGCGGTGCGGCGCGATCTCGCTCACCGGGGTGTCCTCGAAGATCTCCACACCGAGCGATTCGACCGCGCGGGCCAACCCGGCCACGAGTGCGGCCGGGTTGATGCGGGCGCAGTGCGGATGCCACAGGCCACCGGTCGTGCCCGCCACGTTGATGCGGTTTTGCGCTGCGGTTTTCGAGAGCAGCTCGACGTCGGTGTGCGGCCAGGCCTGCTCGGCGCGGGCGGACTGCTCCAGTCGGTGCTGTTGCGCGCGGCCATAGGCCACGGTGAACTCGCCGCCCTTGACGATTGTGGCATCGATACCTTCGAGGGCGGCGACCCGGATGACCTCGTCGACCGTGTCGTTCATGGCTGCCTGAAACCGTTCGGCGGCTGCGCGTCCGTGGCTTTTCACGTACTGCTCGCGACCGCCGGTGACCGAGTTGGTCAGCCAGCCGCCGTTGCGACCGGAGGCGCCGAAGCCGGCGAATCGTGCTTCGAGGACGACGATGCGCAGCTGCGGTGCCGCCTTCTTGAGGTAGTACGCCGTCCACAGCCCGGTGTAGCCGGCGCCGACGATGACGACATCCGCCCGGGTTGCCCCGGCCAGGGGCGCGCGCGGCGCGGGCTGACCGAGCTGGTTCCACCAGAACGAGACATCCCCGTTGCGCGCGGCTGCGCGCAGCACGTCAGTCATGATCCCGCCCGACGCCGGCGCCGAGCGGGGAACGGCACATCCGTCATGCTGGGGTCCCCTTCTGGCGGGCGCGCTCGAGCCTCCTCCGTGCGGCGATTTCTCGTTCACCGTCAAGTTTCGCCGCGACCGGAGCCCACAGCACAACAGCGACCCCGGCACCGAGCAGCAGGCCACCGATGGTATCGGTGAGCCAGTGCGCGCCGAGGTAGGTGCGACTGAGCAGCATCACGATCGTGTAAGCGGCCCCGGCAATGGCCACCCACAACCGGGGAAAAATGATGGCGAGGCAGACGGCCATGGTCGCCGCATTAGCGACGTGTCCGGACGGAAACGAGCCGAAATCAGAGGTGACCAGCATATCTTCGGGTCGAGCTCGTCCGAACAATTGCTTGAGCAGTTGCACCCCGCCAGCGCTCAGCACGGTTGCTACGAGGTAGTACCCGGCGGCCCAGGGCCGTTTGATGAGCACAATCGCGAGGGTGATGGCCAGTGGAACGATGAGCACACCGAACAGTCCGCCGCCGAGCGCGTTCATGAACAGCGACGGAATTTCCCAGATCGGCGAGCGGTGCTCGATGATCTCGTCCATCCACTCGGTGTCGACCTCGAGGGCGACACCGTTCGCGCGCACGACCACGACGAGACCGAGCAGGGCCGCCAGCGCCACGGCAGAGAGCCCGCTGATGACGGGCCAGCGGCGGGAGATGCGGCGGACCGCTGGGTCGGCGGCGCGCTCCGGGTTAGTCATCCCGCCATCGTAGGGGTGCCCGCTGTATTCGGCCATGCACCGGGCCGAACCCGCAGGCATCCGTTTGCTGCATTATTTTCCGGGCCCGGGCCCGGAAAGCGGGACCATGATAGAACATGGGCCCGGTTTCCCAAGGTGGGCCCGGGCGCGACACAGGGCCGGGCCGCACCAACCTAGTGGTCCAGCGCGGGCACGGTGCGCGGGCGCACGATCAGCCAGAGCGAGAGGAGTGAAATCACCGCGGTGACACCCATGACGGATGCCATCGGTATCGCCGTTCCCACTCCGAGCACTCCCACAATCGGCGAGATCAGACCGGCCACGCCGAAGTTGGCCGCACCGAGCAGTGACGCTGCGGTACCGGCCTCATGTCCGTGCGCGTTCAAAGCGATGACCTGCACGCTCGGCAGAGTGAAGCCGCAGGCCGCGATGAAGAACCAGAGCGGAACCAGGGTTCCCCACAGTCCCATGCCGGCCACATCGAGCAGCACGATCGCGGCGGCCGTGAGCAGCAGCACGACCGTTGAGACCGAGAGAATCCACTGGGGTCCAATGTTGAAACGGTGCATCAGGCGGGAGCTCAACTGCACTCCGGTGACGACTCCGAGGGAGTTGATCGCAAACAGCAGGCCGTACTCCTGCGGGCTGAACTGGTAGACGTCCTGGAACAGGAACGGCGACGCCGACAGGTAGGAGAACAGCCCGGTGAACGTCATCGCGCCGATGATCGCGACGCCCACGAAGGTGCGGTCGCTCAGCACGGCCTTGTAGCGCTGGGCCAGGGTATTGTGCCCCTTGGCGTGGCGCTCGTTTTCGGGCAGGGTCTCCACGATCCAGAAGGCGACGGCCAGAATCACGATGACACCGTAGGCGGCGAGCACCCAGAAGATGCCGCGCCAGTTCATCACGAGCAGCAGCTGCGACCCGATCACCGGCGCCAGAACGGGTGCGAGGCCGCTGACCAGGGCGAGGCGGGAGAGCATGCGCACGAGCGGCTTGCCGCCGAACAGGTCGCGCACCATGGCCATAGCGACGACCGCGCCGGCCGCGGCGCCGAACCCCTGCAGCACGCGGAAGATGGCGAGCATGAAGATCTCGTTCGACAGCGCGGCGCCGACGCAGGCCAGAATGTGCACACCGGTCGCGAGCATCAGCGGCAGACGGCGGCCCACCTTGTCGCTCCACGGCCCTACCACCAGCTGCCCGAATCCGAACCCGATCATGGTGCCGGTCAGCGTCAGCTGAATGACTGACGGCAGTACCCCGAATTCGCTCTCCAGGGTCGGAAAGGCCGGCAGGTAGAGGTCGATCGTGAACGGGCCGAGGGCCGTGAGCGCGCCGAGAATGAGGATGTAGACGATGCGCTGGCGCCTGGTCAGTTTGTCCCCGGGGTGCGCGGCTTTGGAGGCGAGTTGCGCGGCGCTAACCACGGGAATGCTGGCAGTGATCACGAAAGCGGATGTCCTTGGCTGGTCAGGCGGGCAGGCTTATGGCCTGCTATATGGTCGCAGCGACCGATCAGGCCGCTCTGGTCGTAAGAACGGATCACCCCGAAATATTCCCCACGATTGTCTGCGGATCGAGCAACAACGCTTCGAACGCCAGCTCCGCGGCGGCGATCACGAGCAAATTCGACCCCAGCTGCGCTGGGGTAATCTGTACGCCCTCGAACGCCGCTCCGAGGGCCAGCGCGCCTACTGCGCTGCTGAGGCGGTCGGCATCGGCCGCGTGCAGCGCGGCGAGAAAGCCGCCGAGCACGATCAGCTGCGGGTTGAGCACGTTCACCGCACTGGCCAGGGCAACGGCCAGAAAATCGAGCTGGCGGGCGACCTCGGCGCGCACCACCGGGGAGTCGGAGGCGAGCAGCGCGCGTTCGAGCGCATCGGCATCCGTTTCGCTGCCACGCAGGCCGAGCACGTCGAGCAAGGCGGCGCGGGTCACCTCGGCTTCGAGGGTTCCGGCAATACCGGCGGAGTCGGTGCTGCTGCCGGAACTCACCCGGGTATGCCCGAATTCGCCCGCATAGCCGGCCAGGCCGCCGGCCACGGCTCCGCCCACGATGAGGCCACCGCCGATGCCGCTCGCCCCACCGTTGAGATAGATGACATCGGTCATGCCCCGCCCGGCGCCAAAATAGCGTTCCGCGTTAGCACCGAGACTCGCATCGTTGGCCGCGACGACGGGCAGCCCGGTGGCGGCGGCCAGCAGGTCACAGAACGGCTCATCGACCCAGCCCAGATGCGGGGCGAGGCGAACCAGGCCGTCTGACGCCCGCACCAATCCGGGCACGGCCACGCCTATTCCAATAATGGAATATTGCTCGAGATCGCGGCGCAGCTCGGTCACGATGCCCGCCGTGAGGCTCACGGCTTCTGCAGCGCTCGGCACCGACGACACAGCCCAGCGGATGCGCCGGTGCACAACGCCGCTCAAAGCGACGACTCCCACAGTGACCGCGTCGATTTCAGGGTTCACCGCAATGGCGACCACCCGGTCGCTCGCGGCGACGATCGGGCTCGGGCGACCGGCCAGTTTGGTCGGGTCCGGTGTGCGCTCCTCGACCAGGCCGTGTTCGGCGAGCTCGGCGACTAGGGCGCCGATGGTCGACCGGTTCAGGCCGGTCAGGCGGGTGAGCTGGGCACGTGACGCCGCACCGTCGCGGTGCACGAGACGAAGGATGATCGACAGGTTGTGCCGACGCACGTCGTCGTGATTATTGCCCTGCATGGCGTCCATTGCTCACTCCTCCCGACTCATTTCCTGGTAAGAATTCAGGCTACTGCCCCGGGCGGACTCGGTTGGGTGATACGTTGCCCACCTCAACAAATTAGTGACGGCGCTGACAGACAGTGAGTGCCAGATAAGGAATGACATGAAATTTCGATATCTCGGTAACAGCGGATTGAAAGTCTCGGAGATCACCTACGGCAATTGGCTCACCCACGGCTCGCAGATCGAGAACGACACCGCGACGGCCTGCGTGCGCGCCGCCCTCGACGCCGGAATCAGCTCTTTCGACACCGCAGATGTGTACGCCAACACGATGGCCGAGAAGGTACTCGGCACCGCTCTCAAGGGTGAACGGCGCCAGTCCCTCGAGATCTTCACTAAGGTCTTCGGCCCGACCGGCCCCAAGGGCCACAACGACGTCGGCCTCTCTCGCAAGCACATCCTGGAGTCGATCGATGGTTCGCTCGCCCGGCTGCAGACCGACTACGTCGACCTCTATCAGGCTCACCGCTACGACGTGGAGACCCCGCTCGAAGAGACGATGCAGGCCTTCGCCGACGTCGTGCGTCAGGGCAAGGCGCTCTACATCGGGGTGAGCGAATGGAACGCAGAACAGCTGCGCGCTGGCCATGCCCTCGCGAAAGACCTCGGTATCCAGCTCATCTCGAACCAGCCGCAATACTCCCTGCTCTGGCGGGTCATCGAATCCGAGGTGGTTCCGGCCTCCGAGGAGCTCGGCGTGTCGCAGATCGTTTGGTCCCCCGTAGCTCAGGGCGTGCTCACGGGCAAGTATCTGCCGGGTGCCGCGCCGCTCGCCAGCAGCCGGGCAGCGGATACTCAGGGCGGCGCCAACATGATCAAGCGTTGGATGAGCGAACCGGTGCTCACCGGCGTGCAGAAATTGCGCCCGATCGCTGACGAGCTCGGCCTCACCATGGCGCAGCTCGCGCTCGCTTGGGTGCTCGCCAACAAGAACGTCGCCTCCGCCATCATGGGCGCCTCGCGCCCCGAGCAGGTCGCCGACAACGTCAAGGCCGCCGGGGTGCACCTCGAGTCCGACGTGCTGGCGAAGATCGATGCCGCCGTGCGCGACCTGGCCGAGTTCGACCCACGCAAAACCGTGTCGCCGGAGCAGCGCGAGGCGTAAGCCAGCGGCATCCGCTTTAGAAGCAAGGAGAATTCATGAGAATCGCCGTCACCGGTGGCAGTGGCAAGCTCGGGCGCAGCGTTGTTGCGCGCTTGACGAACGAGGGCCACGTCATCACCAACCTCGACCGCGCGGGATCTCACGGTTCGGGATTTACTACGATCGACCTGACTGATTATGGCCAGGTCGTCGACGTCATGTTCGGCATCGACGACCGCACAGACGGATTCGACGCCGTCGTGCATCTGGCGGCCATCCCGGCACCTGGCCTTCTGTCCGATGTGGCCACCTTCCACAACAACATGCTCGCGACCTTCAACGTCTTCCAGGCCGCCCGCCGGGCCGGAATCAAGACGATCGTCTATGCCTCGAGTGAGACGACCCTCGGTCTGCCATTCGATATCGACCCGCCCTACCTTCCCGTCGACGAGGAGTACCCGGCCCGGCCGGAGAGCACCTATTCGCTCGTGAAGCACCTTGAGGAGCAGATGGCTATCCAGCTCGTGCGCTGGGATCCGCTTTTGAGTATCACGGCGCTGCGCTTCTCCAACGTGATGGACGAGGACGACTACGCGGCCTTCCCCGCATTCAACGACGACGCCACCCGGCGCAAGTGGAATCTGTGGGGCTACATCGACGGTCGCGACGGCGCCCAGGCCGTGCTTCGGGCGCTCGAACGAGCCAAGCCGGGTTTCGAGACGTTCATCATCGCGGCCGCCGACACGGTCATGAGCCGGTCGAGCGCGAGCCTGGCTGCCGAGGTCTTTCCCAGCGTCAGCGTCGTCAAGGCGATCGGCAAACACGAAACCCTGTTATCGATCGACAAGGCGAAACGGATGCTCGGATTCGCCCCCGAGCACCGCTGGCGCGACCACGTGTAATTCGCCACTATCTTTAGTCAACGTGGGCGCTCGCCCCTGGCCGTCGGCATCCGTACGCTGCGGTGACAACGAATGCCGCGGTCGGCGTGAGCGTCAGGGGTGTGCGCGGTCCAACACCGTGCGCGCGATAAACGCGTTCCGAAACTTGCCCACCGGGTCGAGCCGATCAGCAAGAACTCGAAAATCGCCGAGCCGGGGAAAGCTGGTCGCAAGCGTCTTGGCATCCGTCTGAAAGAGTTTGCCCCAATGCGGCCGCACCGCGAAGGGGGCCAGCGCCGCTTCGAGGGTCAGCAGCAGCGCCTCAACGGCAGGCTGCTCGGGCTTCCAAGTAAAGTGCAACGCCACGCCGGCCCGTTCGAAGTTCGGGCTGAGCCAGAGGTCGTCGGCCGCGATGCTGCGAACCTCACCGACCAGCAGCAGCGGCGCGATCCGGGCGGAGAGCGTGCGAATCGTTTCGATCGCTGCGACGGCATGCTCGCGCGGCACGTGGTATTCGCTTTGCAACTCGTCGCCGTTGCTCGGAGTGAAGGCCATCCGAAAGTGCGCCAATCGCTCAGACCAGGGTCCGACCACACCGAGCTGTTCGGTACAGTTGACCGCTGTAATACCGGGAAGCGGATGCCGCGCAATGGTCGCCGCCGTCCCCCCGAAAAACGACGGGCCGCCGGTAAATGGCATGGTCCCGACCGACGCCAGATCGCGACGGGCCTCACCCGGGGCGTCACCGACTCGGCTCTTCACCCAGGCCTGATCAGCTGACTCGCCTTGCCAGTCCGTGAACAAGCTCACGCTGTAGGCACTACCCAACACGGCATCAAAATTCTCCAGCACGCTGGTCCATGGCAGGTTCTCGTAGACGACCTGTCGCACGGTGAAAGAGGGCTGAATGTCAAGCGTGACCCGGGTGACGATGCCCAGGGCACCCAGTGACACGACCATGCCCGCAAAGTCGGGCGTCGAACCCCGACTGACCCGAAGCAGTTCGCCGGAACCCGTCACGATCTCCAAGGCCGTCACTGCGGTAGCGAGACTGCCGTTCTGATCGCCGGAGCCGTGGGTTCCCGTGGCGATAGCACCGGCCACGCTGATGTGCGGCAACGAGGCGAGATTGTGCACTGCGTAACTATGCTCCTCAAGCTCCACGGCGAGCGTGCCGTAGGTCGTGCCGCCAGAAACTGTCACGCTCATCGCGACGGGGTCGATCACGATCGCGTCGTCAAGCCGGTCGAGCGCCAAGAGAATGCCGGTGGAATCAGCGATCGCGTTGAAGGAGTGGCGCGAGCCGAGCGCGCGTACTCGAGTGGCCCCAGCCACGAGCTCTTGTACTTCATTGATCGATGTCGGGTGCACGATGGGAGCCGCGTAGCGGTAGTTCCGAGCCCAATTGCGTTCATCCGCCTGATTCATGCCGGCCGCCTCACGTAATTTGATGTTTGGGACAACGTACCGGACCA
Organism: Cryobacterium sp. PH31-L1; assembly: GCF_030063145.1. Classification (GTDB taxonomy): domain Bacteria; phylum Actinomycetota; class Actinomycetes; order Actinomycetales; family Microbacteriaceae; genus Cryobacterium. Next base: position 155,585 of record NZ_JASISM010000002.1, on the reverse strand, counting down.
GTAGGTTCACCCGGCGTGATTGCACTCGAATTCTGGAGCTACCCGAATGCGGCGGATTCGCTAGTCCGGCTATTGACGACTGCACCCCCTCCCGGTATATGTTTGCGTAATCAACAAATCATCGATGCTGCTGAATTGGACGTCCGACATGACACTGAGCAACCGACCACTAAGCGACCTGACCCCCACCCGCGACGACAAATTCTCCTTTGGACTCTGGACCGTCGGCTACAACGGCAGTGACCCGTTCGGCGGCCCCACCCGGCCGAAGCTCGACGTCGTCGACGCTGTCACCAACCTGGCCGAACTCGGCGCCTACGGGCTCACCTTCCACGATGACGACCTGTTCGATTTCGGTTCGACGGATGCCGCGCGCCAGTCGCAGATCGACCGCCTCAAGCAATCGCTCGCCGACACCGGCCTCGTGGTGCCGATGGTCACCACCAACCTGTTCAGCGCTCCGGTCTTCAAAGACGGCGGATTCACCTCGAACGACCGGGCCGTGCGCCGGTTCGCGCTCCGCAAGGTGCTGCGCAACATTGACCTCGCCGCCGAGCTCGGCGCGAAGACCTTCGTCATGTGGGGCGGCCGCGAGGGCGCCGAGTATGACTCGGCCAAAGACATCCGTTCGGCGCTCGAGCGCTACCGAGAGGCCGTGAACCTGCTCGGCGACTATGTCACCGACAAGGGCTACGACATCCGCTTCGCCATCGAGCCCAAGCCCAACGAACCCCGCGGCGATATTCTGCTGCCGACCGTCGGGCACGCGATGGCCTTCATCGAAACTCTCGAGCGACCCGAAATGGTCGGTGTGAACCCCGAGGTCGGGCACGAGCAGATGGCCGGACTCAACTTCGCCGCCGGCATCGCCCAGGCGCTCTACCAGGGCAAGCTGTTCCATATCGACCTCAACGGGCAGCGCGGCATCAAGTACGACCAGGACCTGGTCTTCGGCCACGGCGACCTGCAGAACGCCTTCGCCCTGGTGGATCTGCTCGAAAACGGCGGCCCAAACGGCGGCCAGACCTACACCGGTCCGCGTCACTTCGACTACAAGCCTTCACGCACGGAAGACGTCGCCGGGGTGTGGACCAGCGCCGCGGCCAATATGCGCACCTACCTGCTGCTCAAGGAGCGGGCTGCGGCGTTCCGCGCTGACCCCGAGGTGCAGGCGGCCCTCGCCGCGTCGAAGGTTCCTGACCTGTCGAACAACACCCTGGCCGCCGGCGAAACCTACGACGACCTGCTGGCCGACCGCAGCTCCTACGAGGACTTCGACACCGACGCGTACTTCGGCGGCAAGGGCTTCGGCTTCGTGCACCTGCAGCAGTTGGCCCTCGAGCACCTGCTCGGCGCCCGCTAGCCTCTGCCACTGTCTCGTGTTGCTAATTCAGGAGATCGGCACGCGTTGGCCGCTCCCGCCCCGTAAATTAGGGGGCGGGTGCCAACCAGCACCCCCGTTTCCTGAATTAGCCACTCCCGAGGCGCATAACGCCTGCAAATCATCGACGATCCACTGAACAGCAGCGCCACTCCACGGCAGTCCGGCGGGGGCCGCACAGATTGCAGGAATTATGCCGCCCGGCCGCGGCCAGACGGTCACCCGGCCAGCGACAGGACCATGGCCTCGATGCGCCCTGGCGAGAGCGCGTGGTGAATGGCGAGCATGCTCGCGCCCAAGATGGCGGCGTTGGCCCCGGCGCTGGACTGGGTTATCTGCAGGTGCTGGGTGGCGAGCGGGTTGGAGCGAGAGTAGACGACTTCGCGCACGCCGGCGATGAGGTGTTCTCCGGCCTGCGCCATCGACCCGCCGAGCACGATGACCGAGGGATTGATCAGGTTGACGCACATGGTGAGCACCTCGCCCATGTCGCGCCCGGCCTGGCGCACGGCACGGATGGCCTCGAGGTTGCCCTGCTTCACGAGGTCGACCACGTGCTGGCTCGTGGTCACCGGCAGTCCCTGGGCGGCAAGCAACCGGGTGAGGGCCGCTCCGGAGGCGACGGCTTCCAGGCATCCGTCGTTGCCGCACCGGCACGGCACGCCGGCGCCGCGCGCGATCTGCACATGGCCGAGGTCGCCGGCGATGCCCTGCGCGCCGCGCTGCAGGTAGCCGCCGGAGATGACGCCGGCGCCGATGCCGGTGGCCACCTTCATGAAGATGAGGTGGTCGGTGCCCGACCAGGCGTATTCCCGTTCGCCGAGCGCCATGAGGTTCACGTCGTTGTCGACCAGCACGGGAACGTGAAAGTGCTGCCGCAGCCAGCCGGGCACGTCGAAGCGGTCCCAACCGGGCATGATCGGCGGGTTGATCGGCCGTCCGCTGGTGTGCTCGACCGGCCCGGGCAGGCCGACGCCGATGGCGAGCAGGTCGGCCGTGGACCGTTTGCTGTCGCTGAACAACCGGGTGCCGGCCTCGATAACCCAGTTCAGCACGACTTCCGGCCCCTCCGAGATCTCCAGAAAGGTGGAGTCCTGCACGAGGGTGCTTCCGCCGAGGTCGCTCAACGCGATGCGAATATGGCTCGCGCCGATGTCCACGGCCAGCACGAACTTGTTGCCGGACTGCAGCGCGAACTGCGACGACGGCCGGCCGCCAGTCGACGTCGCGTTGCCGGCCGGACCGACCAGGCCGAGCCGCGTGAGCGCATCGACGCGCAGGGCCACGGTCGACCGGGCCAGTCCTGACAGGTCGGCGAGCTCGGTGCGGGTGCGCGGATGACCGTCGCGCAACACCTGGAAAAGGTCACTCGCCCCGGCCGAACCGAGGGCATTGACGTGACTTATGTCGACCATCAGGCAATTCAACCACACGAATCATCCGAACTTCGGTACTTTCCCAGCGGGTGCCGCGCGCCGGCCCCGCAAGCCGTCCGCGACACCCAGGCCGGTCACCGCCACGGTAGCGCCAGCGACCCCGACTCGACACGTGGAACCGGCAGGCTCGGCGCCGGACGGGTACGCCCGGTCTTCAACAGCGACTGGTAGGTGACCGGCGCCCCGGCCACGGCGTAGCCGAGCAGGGCGTGAAAGAGCTGGCCGCGACTGTCGGAGTGGCGGCGATTGAACCTGAATACCCATTCGTCGACGTAGGCCGGCAGATGTTCGGCGCTGACCGCGCCCTGCCGCGGCCCCATCAGCCAGTGGTTCGCCTGGAACACCACCCGACGCACGGCGGGAAGCACCTGGCGGGTGGGCGAACCCGGCGCCACGATCGGTCGGGCCACGTGCACGTACCGGTCCCGGATTCCGGCGGGATACGCCGACCAGTCGTGCGTGACGACCCGGCTGCCCGGCTCGACCGAATCCAGCAGGAAGGCGGCCAGCTGCGCTGTACCTGCGGAGGGAATCAAGGCGACGATCGTGCGGCCGAGACCATCGGCATCCACTTCGACGGCGACCGCGAACAGCACCCGCCCAAGCGAACCGCGGCCCGGAACCGACCCGCCGAGGTAGGACACGTCGACCTCGACATTACCGCTCAGGCGATCCCGGCCGGGCTGCGCCATGACCGAGCGGTAGCGGTGCAGCATCGCCCACGCCGTCTGCAGCGAGCCGAGCTCGGTCTCCCGGTGCAGCTGGGTGGCCGAGAGCCCGGCCTTGCTGTTCACCAGCAGCCAGGCGGCGCTGAACCAAACTGAGAGCGAGGTGCGCGTGCCGTGAAAGATGGTGCCGGCGAGGGCGGACACCCGTTTGCCGCAGCCCGCGCAGCGCCAGCGGTGGTCCGGCGCCTGCCAGCCGTGCGCATTGGCGCAGGCCGGGCAGGAGAAACCGTTCGGCCAGCGCAACCAGTCCAGGTAGTCGAGGCACTTCCACTCCTCGTCGAACCACAGGCGCAGGTCGGCGTAGGAGTTCGGGTAGGCGGGTCGTGCCGGCGTTGGCATACCCCCCAGACTAGGGCACTGAACGCGAAACCCCGGGAGGCCAAAAATAAGGGGGTTTCCACTCCGGTGCCGTAGAGCGGATGCCCCGCCGCGGCGTTTGCGCGGCGCCACCGGGGCCGCCGCGCGGCATCCAAGCACAAATACGTTCGGGGGCTTCCGGTTATTCAGACACTGAAGTGTGCACTTACCGTGGCGACAGCGGCCCGCTCACCTGCGAGTGAGGCCGTGATCTCAACGAGGAGAACCAGATATGCGCACGAAGCACGGACTTCGACTGCCCGTGGGGGTCGTGATGGCCACCCTGATGGTCGCCGCCCTCTCCGCAACGCCGGCCGCAGCGGCCCCCGGCGATAAGGGCGCGCCGGGCAAGCCCGGCACGCCCACCCCGTCGGCCCCGGCCGACTCGGCCTTTCAGAAGGTCACCCTGGACGCCACCCCCGGCGAACCGCTCGACCTGGCCGTGCTGCCGAACAACGATGTGCTGCACACCACCCGCGGCGGCGACATCTGGCTCAACGACGCGAAGACGGGCCTGAACACCCTGGCCGCTTCGATCGACGTGTATGAGCATGACGAGGAAGGGCTGCAGAGCATCGCGCTCGACCCGAAGTTCGGCACGCCAGGCAACAACTGGATCTACCTGTACTACTCCGCCCCGCAGAACACCCCGCTGGATGACCCGGCCACCGTGGGGGTGAACGAGGGCGACGCCCCGATCAGCGGAACAGCGGCGGACTTCGCACCCTTCGAGGGTTCGATCACCCTGTCCCGGTTCCAGTTCGACGGCGCCGTGTTCGACCTCGCGAGCGAGCAGAACATCATGGAGGTCGACGTCGACCGCGGCATCTGCTGCCACGTGGGCGGTGACATCGTCTTCGATGAGGCCGGAAACCTCTACCTCTCCACCGGCGACGACTCCAACCCGTTCTCCTCCGACGGTTTCACACCGATCGACGAGCGCATGGAGAGCAACCCGGCCTTCGACGCCCAGCGCAGCGCCGGAAACACGAACGACCTGCGCGGCAAGATTCTGCGCATCACCCCGGGCGCCGACGGCGGATACACCATTCCCGAGGGCAACCTGTTCGCACCGGGTACCGACCTCACCCGACCGGAAATCTACGTGATGGGCATGCGTAACCCGTTCCGTATCGAGCTGAACCAGAAGACCGGCGAGCTCTACGTTGCCGACTACTCCCCCGATTCCCGCACCGCCGATGTCACCCGCGGACCGGCCGGCACCGGCAAGTGGACGAGCATCACCGAAGCCTCGAACTACGGCTGGCCGTACTGCGCCACCGCCGAACTGCCGTACGTGGACTTCGACTTCGCGACCGGCCTGTCCGGCGAGGCCTTCGACTGTGCCGCTCCCGTGAACGACTCGCCCCGCAACACGGGGCTGCGCGAGCTGCCTCCCGTGGTGCAGCCCGACGTCTGGTACGGCTACGGACTGTCCGCCGAGTTCCCCGAGCTCGAGACCGGTGGTATCGGCCCGATGGCCGGGCCCGTCTACAACTACGACAAGAAGGCGTCGAAGGGCAAGGCATCCGTTGCCTGGCCGAAGTACTACGACGGAATGTCGATGATGTACGAGTGGACCCGCGATTACATCAAGGGAATGACACTCACCGACGGCGAGCTGGAGAAGATCGAGGCCGTGGTCGATTCGATCATCGTCGACAACCCGATCGACATGGAGTTCGGCTCCAACGGCGCGCTCTACGTTCTTGAATATGGTGACGGCTACTTCGCCCAGAACCCCGACGCGCAGCTCTCGCGCATCGACTTCATCGGCGACACGGGCAACCGTTCCCCCATTCCGATGGCCTCCGGCACCCCGACCGCCGGCGCGTCACCGCTCACCGTGGAGTTCTCCAGCGAGGGAACCACCGACCCCGAGGGCGACAAGCTCAGCTACGCCTGGGACTTCGACTCGAACGGGGTCGTCGACTCCCTCGAGCAGAACCCCACGTTCACCTACGAGACGGATGGCGCCTTCACCGCGTCGCTGCAGGTGACCGACGCCGGCGGCAAGGACCGCGGACGTTATGCCTCGGCCGAGGTCGACATCGAGGTGGGCAACCAGGCCCCGGTCGTGACCTTCATCACCCCCGTCGTCGGCCAGGACTTCGAATTCGGCGACACCGTGGCGTATGAGGTTCTCGTCACCGACGACCAGGCCGTGGACTGCGCCCTCGTGAGCGTGACCTACATTCTGGGCCACGACTCGCACGGCCACCCGATCACCACGTCGAGCGGATGCTCCGGCACCATCACCACCACCGTCCCCTCCGGCCACAACCCGGAGACCGACGACCTGTCCGGCGTTTTCAACGCCTCCTACACGGATGTCGGCGGAGACTCCTCCGGACCCCTCACCGGCAGCGCTGAAGTCGTTCTGCACTCCAACTAGTCCTGCCTCGCAGACCCACGAAAGGTAATCCCATGTGTTATGGATTTGACGGAGCGACTGAGCTGTACAAGTCGCTCGAAAGCACGAAGAACCTCGGCCGCCGCAACTTTCTGCGCGGAGCGCTCGCGATGGGTGCCGGTGCCGGCCTCGCGGTGGCCGGCGCCGGCTCGGCCATGGCGGCGCCGGGCGGTGAGCCCGGCCACGATCTGAGAGGCAAGCCCGGAAAGCCGAGGAAGGGCCGCAAGGTGCCGCCGGGACTGATCAGCATTCAGCTCTACACGCTGCGCTCGATCATGAGAGGCGACGGCGTGGACGCCACGTTCGAAGCTCTCGCGGACTATGGCTACACCAAGGTGGAACTCGCCGGGCTGTACGGCCGCACCCCGGAAGCCATGCGCACCTACCTGGACGAGTTGGGCATCACGCCGAGCTCGAGCCACGACGGCATCAGCAATTCGCCCGCGGCGCTGCAGGCGAAGATCGCCGGCGCGGTGACGCTCGGCCAGACCTACATGAACGTGCCCTACCTGGCGTCGAGCGTGGCAGACGACTGGCGCCTGTGGGCCGACCAGATGAACGCCGAGGCGGCGCTCGCCCAGCAGAGCGGGATCAAGTACGGCTACCACAACCACGCGCACGAGTTCACGACCGACCTGGGCGGCGGGCTCACTCCGTGGGAGGTCTTCACGTCGCGGCTCGACCCGAAGCTCGTGCACCTCGAGGTGGACCTGTACTGGGCCGTGACCGGCGGTGTCGGCGTCGGCGCGGCCGACCCGGTGCAGTTCGCGATCGACGTTATCAGGGACGCGCCGCAGAAGGTGCTCGAGTACCACGTGAAGGATCGCGACGCTGACGGCGGTTTCGCCGACCTCGGCACCGGCGCGATCGACTTCGCGCGCATCTTCGACGCCCACCCGGTGAAGCTGTACGCGGTCGAGAACGATCAGCCCGACGTGACCCCGCTACAGACCGCTGAGGTGGGCTACAACTACCTGCGGAACGTGCGCTTCTAGGCTCCGCCGCCCCCACAGCAATGGCGCCCCCTCGCGGGGGCGCCATTGCTGTGCGCTTTCAGAAAGGCTCAGGGGCGGGCTAGACGGGGGCTGGCTGCGCGAGGCCGGCGAGTTGCAGCAGCAGGTCGCGCACCTCGGTGGCGGCAAGGCTGGTGCGTATGGCCGAAGGGTCGGAGCAGAGCAGCACCGGGCCGTCGGCGGCGGTCTCCGGCAGCCGGCCGTGGGAACCGCGAACGCACGAGGGATCCAGCGGCACGACGTCCATCGCGTAGCGCAGCCCCAGTTTCTTCTTCGCGAGGTTGCGGGCGGCCCGCAGCTTGACGAACCTGTCGTCGGGGTCGAAGAACAATTCGGCCGGGTCGTAGCCGGGCTTCTTGTGGATCTCCACACCGCGAGCGAAGTCGGGTGCCTTCGCGTCGTCGAGCCAGTAGTAATAGGTGAACCAGGCGTTCTTTTCGGCGACGGCCACAAGCTCGCCGCTTCGCTCATGGTCGAGGCCGTAGCCGGCCTGCCCCTCGGCATCGAGCACCTCAGCCACCCCGGGCAGCGCCGCCAGCAGGGCGCGCACCCGGGGCAGGTCAGCCGCATCCGGCACGTAGACGTGCGCGAGCTGGTGGTCGGCCACGGCGAAGGCACGAGACGTCCACGGGTCGAGCAGTTCACCGCTCGTGTTGTGGTGCACCTCGAGCAGGCCTTCACGCCGCAGCATGCGGTTCAGGTCGACCGGCTGGTCCACGTTCGTGATGCCGTATTCGCTGAGCACCACAACAGTCACGCCCCGCCGGTGCGCATCATCGAGCAGCGGCGCGAGCACGGCGTCGAGATCGCGCGCGGCGTCGAAGGAGCGCTCGTCGTCGGGGCCGAATCGCTGCAGGTCGTAGTCGAGGTGCGGCACATAGACGAGCGTGAGGTCGTGGTGGGGCAGCACGTGCCGGGCCGCGCCCACGATCCAGCGTGAGGAGGCCAGGCCGGCGGTCGGGCCCCAGTAGGTGAACAGCGGAAAGGCGCCGAGCTTGGCGACCAGTTCGTCGTGCAGCTCGGGCGGGCGGATGTAGGCATCCGGTGATTTGCGTCCGTCGGCATGATAGACGGGCCTCGGGGTGATCGTGACGTCGGTCGTGGCGCCCATGGCATACCACCAGCACACGTTCGCCACTCGGTAGCCGGGATTGGTGCGGCGGGCGGTCTCCCAGATCTTCTCGCCGCCGACCAGCCGGTTGTGCTGGCGCCAGAGGTTGACCTCGCCGATGTCGCGCAGGTACCAGCCGTTGCCGACGATGCCGTGTTCGGCCGGCGTGAGTCCGGTGAGAAAGGTGGACTGTGCGGAGCAGGTGACGGCGGGCAGCACGGTGCCGAGTTCGGCGGCGAAGCCGCGGGACGCGACGGCCTGCAGCTGCGGCATCACGGCGAGTAGCCGCGGGGTCAGCCCGGCGACGTCGATCACGAGCAGCGGCGTGGGCGTGGCCTCCTCGCCTGTTACCGGGGTGCTCATGCGCGGGCACCGCGCATGATGGAGTTGCCGGCATATTCGGCCGGCACCGCGGCATCCGCTGTCTCGGTCGAGTCGAGTGTTTCGGCGAGGTCGAGGCGGCCACTCTGGCCGTAGAACTCGATCGGGTTTCGCCAGAGGATGCGGTCGACCGCGTCGTCGTCAAACCCGGCGGCGAGCATAGCGTCGCCGGTGCGCCGGGTGGTGAGCGGGTCGCTGCGGCCCCAGTCGGCGGCCGAGTTGACGAGCACCCGGTCGAGTCCGATGTCGTTCAGCACCGCAACCATGCGGGTGGGGTCCATCTTGGTGTCGGGGTAGATGCTGAAGCCCATCCAGCAGCCGGAATCGACGACCGCGTGCACGGTGACCTCGTTGAGGTGGTCGACGACGACCATGCCGGGTGCGATGCCGCTCTCCCGCACCACGTCGAGGGTGCGGCGGGTGCCGGCGAGCTTGTCGCGGTGGGGAGTGTGCACGAGCGCCGGCAGCTCGTGGGCGACGGCGAGCGCGAGCTGGGCGGCGAAGGCGTGGTCTTCCTGCGGGGTCATCGAGTCGTAGCCGAGCTCACCCACGGCCACGACGCCGTCCTTCTCCAGGTAGCGCGGCATGATGTCGAGCACCCCGGCCAGGCGCGGGTCGCCGGCCTCCTTGGGGTTGAGGCCGATCGTGCAGAAGTGCCGCACGTTGAACTGGCTGGCCCGAAAAGGCTCCCAACCGACGAGCGCGTCGAAGTAGTCCATGAACGATTCGACGCTCGTGCGGGGCTGGCCGAGCCAGAACGCCGGCTCCACGACGGCCCGCACCCCGGCGGCGTACATGGCCTCGTAGTCGGTGGTGGTGCGGGAACTCATGTGAATGTGCGGGTCCATGATGCGCATGTGTCGTCCTTTTATATGGTGTGTTCTCTGCGGTGAGTTCTGGGCGATGGGTTCTATGCCACGGGTGAGGGCAACAACGCGGCGAGCAGGGCTGCCGGGAGGTCGGGGCGATCGAGGCAGGCCGGGAAGGCTGCGACCACGGCGTGGATATCCGGGGGGATGCCGCGGCCGGCGGCGGCGCGCTCGTGGGCGAGGTCAACGAGCATGCGGGCGAGTTCGGGCCCCTGTCGCTCGGCGAGATTGCCGACGACGTGCAGCGGAACGCCGGTGAAGACGCACTTGACTACGGCGTGGCGGTAGGCGTCGGCTCCGAGGTAGTGCGCACCGTAGGGCTGCACGGCGGCCGCGATTAGGCGCAGGTCGTTGGTGCGGAGGGCGTCGTCGATGAGCGCAAGGAGCGCCGGGCCGATTCCTGGATCGGTGCCGGGATCGGCGCTGGGGTTAGCGGGATCGGCGCCGGGGGTGTCGAGCCGGTGCAGTCCGCGCAGCACACCGCGCTTCTCGCCGGCATCGCCGTGCCGATACAGGTCGTCGAGAAGGTCGACGCGCGCCTGGCCCGACACCCTGAGCGCACCGAGCAGCACGCCGCGGGCGGCGTCGTCGACGGTGCCGTGTCGCAGTCCCTGCGGGTCGCCGGCCTCGAGCGGTGCACGCCCGCAGCGGCGGGAGACGACGGGAAAGTACCGGGTGATCAGCGCCGGGTTCTGCTGCACGTCGGCGCGGGCGCCCTCGAGCCAGGTCGACGCGGCGTCGGTGAGGTGGTCTGCGAGGGTGGTCGCAGCGCCGGACGAGGCGCCGGATGAGGCGCCGGTCATGTCGCCGACACCCGCCGGGTGAGGCGCCGGCCGAGCGGCAGCAGGGCCGCGACGGTAAGGCCTATTCCCACGAAGCCGGACCGCGCGATGAGCGCGGCCTGCAGGCCGATCGTTCCGATCACCGAGGCCCCGACAGCGCGACGCACGTCCGCGGCCGCGCGACTGTTGCGGGCCCGTAGTTGGGCGGGGGCCACCGCGCCGAGGTAGACAGCGGCGAGGGCGGCGCCGACGAGGCGGGGCAGGCATCCGTTGGTGGGGTGTCGGGCCGGACCGGCGGCGGCGACCACCGCAGCACCCAGCGTTCCCGCGAGGGCCAGGGTACCCACAACGCCACTGGTCGAGCCGTGCACCTCGTCGCGACTGAGCGTGGTGGTGCCGAGGGTATGGGTGAACACGGTGAGGGCGGCCGGCAGGGCAAGGCGCAGCGACCCGGGCCGCGCCGACGCCGCACCGAGCAGCACGTCGAGCAGCCGCGTCGAGGCCATTGCGACCGGGCCGAGCCGGGTGGATTTGAACGCGAGGTCGTAGGCCCAGACGCTCGCGGCGAGCGGAACGGCCACCGCGAGGGTGCGTCGCCCGCCGGCCAGCGCGGCCAGGCCGACACCGGCCGTGGTGAGCACGATGGCCACGGTGAGGGCTTCGGCGGGGGTCACGTCGCCGGCCGGAATCGGGCGTTCCGGGCGCTCCACCGCGTCGAGGGCCCGGTCGGCGTAGTCGTTCAGGGCCATGCCGGCCCAGTAGATGAGGGTCGAGCAGAGCGGCAGCAGCACGGTGTCGGCGCCGGGCGCCCGCCCGGAGGCGGCGGCTCCGGCGAGGGTGTCGCCGGGGGCGGTGAGCGCCGCCGGCAGGCGAACGAGGCGGGCGAAAGCATCAGGCGTCATCATGAGCGCACCGCGCTGGCGACCAGGCTGACCTGAGCGTCAACCAGGCTGTTCAGCAGACCGTCCGACACGCTGTCGCCGCGGCTGAGCAGCGCGGTCATCGCGGCGAACAGGGCGCCTTCGGGGTCGTCGGCCATGGCGAGCGATCGCCAGCCGATGTGTTTGTCGGGGCGCACGAGCACGGCACCGTCCTCGGAGACCTCGCGCAGCCGTGCCCAGTCGAAGTACAGGTCGGTCACGGGCTGGCCGGGGCCGATGATCACGGCTTCGAGCCGCACGCCGAGGCGCGCGCCCACCCGCGCCGCGGCATCCGCCCAGGCTGAGCCGGTGATTCCGGTGATGACCGTGAACTGGGTGAACGGTGCGAGGTCGTGGGTCGACACCTTTCGGGCGCTGTCGCCCACCCAGGCGTGCGGCAGGCGCGAGCCGGGTACGGTCGAGGCTTGGTAGTACAGTTCGGGGTCGCGCTCCGGCTCGGGACGGCACCAGCCGTCGGCGACGATGGCGGCCGATTCGTAGAACTGTCCGATCTCGACGCCGTGGGCGTTGAACTCGTAGTTCTTGACCTCCATCGCGGCCTGGATGGCCTGCCGTTTAGCAGCGCCGGCCGGAGTGTTCGCCTTGCGTTCCTCGATCAGCTCGATCATCTCCGTCTCGGTGCGGGCGCCGGTGATGCCGAGGGCTTCGAAGAGCTGCCCGAACTCGCCGGCCGACTTATTGGCGCGCAACACGATCTGCCTAGCGACCGGTGCACGCTCCTCGGTGTAGGTGCGCAGAAGTTCGGGGCCCGCTGTGCCGGCGAGCACTGCGGCGAGTTTCCAGGCGAGGTTGTAGGAGTCCTGGATGGACGTGTTCGACCCGAGGCCGTTGCTCGGCGGATGCTTGTGCACGGCGTCGCCGACGCAGAACACCCGCCCGTGCTGCAGCCGGGTGGCGTACTGCGCGTTGTTGCCCCACAGCGAGGTTCCGGTGATCTCCACCTCGAGTTCGGGCAGTCCGAGCAGGTTGCGTACGATCTGTGTGGCCGCGGCCGTATCGATCACCGGGGGTTCCTCGGCGATGTCGTAGCCCCACACCACGAGCCACTGGTTCCACGGCCGGATCATGCGCACGAGGCCGGTTCCAATGCCGCCGATGTTCGAGCCGGGCTGCACCACCCAGTACAGCACCGAGGGGCGGTGCCCGACGAAGGGTGAGATATCGGCCGTGAAGGTGATGTTCATCGAGCCGGCGATATCCATCTCCCCCTTCATCGGCAGCTCCAGGTCGGCAGCGACCTGGGAACGCGCCCCGTCTGCGCCGATCAGATACTTCGCACGGATGCTGAACTCGGCCCCCGTAAGCCGGTCCAGTACGCGCACGCTCACCCCGGTCGCAGTTTGCACGTGCGAGAGGTATTCGGTCGAGAACCGGGTCTGGGTGCCTCGCGCAGTGGCGTTCTTCACCAGGATCGGCTCGAGGTAGGTCTGCGGGATGTCGCAGGTGCTGGCGGCCGAGGCCAGCTCGTAGTCGGCGTGACGGGCCGGATGCGTGCCGAAGGTCAGGATGCGTCCGAGTTCCTCGCCGGCGATCGAGGTGCAGAACACGGTGTCGCCCATCAGCTCGTTCGGGGTCGACTCGGCGCGCACGGCGTCGTCGATGCCGACGTCGCGAAAGATCTCCATCGTGCGCTGGTTGGTGATGTGCGCCCGCGGCGTGTTCGCCGTCCACCGGTATTTGGTGATCATGATGTTCGGCACGCCGAGCGTGGACAGGAACAGGGCGGCGGCCGAACCGGCCGGCCCCGACCCGACGATCAGCACGTCGGTTTCGACCACCGTGCAGTGCGGCAGGGCGGTCTCGGTGATCCCGTCGTCGAAGACGGCCGGCGCCCTGCTGCCCGGCCTGCTCACTTGCCGCGGCTGCCGCGGGAGGCGAAGCGCTGTTGCAGCAGCACCGCGGCCACGATGATGACGCCCTTCGCCACGTTCTGCACCGAGGTCGAGAGGTTGTTCTGGGTGAACACGTTGGTGAGGGTGCTGAAGATGAGCACGCCGAGCACGGTGCCCACGATCGTGCCGCGCCCGCCGATCAGCAGCGTGCCGCCGACCACGACGGCGGCGATGGCGTCGAGCTCGTAGAGCGTGCCGTGGGTCGCGGTGCCGGCGGTGGTGCGGCCGAGCATCATCACGGCGGCAACGCCCGAGGTGAGGCCGGCGATCATGTAGATGTAGACCATGTGGCGCTTCACCTTGATGCCGGCGAGGCGGCTGGCCTCCGGGTTGCCGCCGACCGCGACGGTGCGTCGGCCGAAGGTTGTGCGGTTGAGCACAATCCAGCCGGCGATCGCCACGACCAGGAAGATCCAGATCAGAATGGGCAGTCCGAGCAGGTCGGAGCGGAAGAAGCCGAGAAAGTCCTGGTTGTTGACGATCTGGGTCGACCGGTTCGAGATCAGTTCGGCGAGACCGCGCGCCCCGACGAGCATGGCGAGGGTCGCCATGAACGCGACGACCTTCCCGTAGGCGATCACGATGCCGTTGACGAAGCCGGCCAGGGTACCCACGGCGAGCGCAATGACGACCATGAGCAGCCACGAGGTCTGGGTTGACGCGAGCTGCACGGCCGCCAGGCTCGCCACCACGGTGGACAGGCCCATCACCGAACCGACCGAGAGGTCTATGCCCCCGGCCGTGATCACAAAGGTCATGCCGATGCTGATCACGCCGATGATCGAGGCAAAGCGGATGATCGTGATGACGTTGTCGAGACTGGCGAACCGGTCGCCCGCGGTGATGGCCCCCACCGCGATGAGCACGGCCAGGGCGATGACCAGGCCGAGGTTGCGGCCGGCCGAGCCGCCGAGCATCCGTTTGATGACGCCGGGTGGCGCGTCGACGCCTGCGGGGGCCGGCGGGGCCGCCTGGGTGATCTGCTCGCTCATGCGGCACTTCCTCTCATGACCAGGTCGAGAACACCGGGTTCGTCGATTTCGCTGGAATTCGTTGTGGTGAGAACGTCACCGTCGCTGATGACCAGCACGCGATCGGCCAGGCCGAGCACCTCGTCGATCTCGCTGGAGACCACGATGATGGCGGTGCCGGCCGCGGCCAGTCGCCGGATCAGGGCGTAGATCTCGGCGCGAGCACCGACATCCACCCCCCGGGTCGGCTCGTCGAGCAGCAGCACGGCCGTTCCGTGCACGAGCCAGCGTGCGAGCAGAATTTTCTGTTGGTTTCCGCCGGAGAGGCTGCGTGTGGCCAAGTCGGGGTCGGCCGGCCGCAGTTCGAGAGCCTCGATCTGTTCCCGGGCGGCTTCGCGTTCGGTGCCCTCCCGGAGGAACCCGCCGCGGGCGAACCGGGCAAAGGACGACAGGGTGACGTTCTTGAAGATGGGTTCATCGAGGATGAGGCCCTGGCTCTTGCGCTCCTCGGGCGACAGGCCGATCCCCGCGCGGACTGCGGCGTCGACGGAGCCAGGACGCAGTACCGTGCCGTTCACGGTGACGGTGCCACTCGTGCTGCGGCGGGCACCGTAGATGGCCTCGAGAATTTCGGAGCGGCCGGAACCCACCAGCCCGGCGAAGCCGACGATCTCGCCGGCGCGCACCTCGAGCGAGACGTTGCGAAAGATCCCGCGCACGCCGAGGGCGTCGCAGCTGAGCACGACCGGCGCATCCGCTGGCACAGGTCCGGCCGTCGGAAAGACGTTGGCGACCTCATGACCGGTCATCAAGCGGATGAGGTCTGGCGTGGGGGTATCGGCCACGCTCAGGCCGGTTGCCATGGTCTTGCCGTCTTTGATCACGGTGATGCGGTCGCCGATGCGGCGAATCTCGGCGAGGCGATGGGAGATGTAGACCACGGCGATGCCCTGCATGGTGAGCTCCTCGACGACGCGGAACAGGTTTTCGACCTCGTGCGAGTCGAGTACAGCACTGGGTTCGTCCATGATGATCAGCTTCGTGTCGCGGCTGAGCGCCCGGGCCATGCTCACGATCTGCTTGTTCGCGGCCGAGAGCTGGCCGACCTCGGTGCGCGGCGAGATTTCGCTGTGGCCGAGCCGTGCGAGAATCTCCTGGGTTCGGGCATTGGCCGAAGCGACGTGCAGCAGACCGCCGGTGGCCTGCTCGTGCCCGAGAAAGACATTCTCGGCGATGGTGAGACCGTCGACCACGTCGAGTTCCTGGTACATGGTGGCGATGCCGAGTTGGAGAGCGGCGACCGGACCCCCGATGGTGACCGGCTCGCCCTGCCAAAAGATCGCTCCGGAGTCGGGCTGGTAGGCACCGGACAGGGTCTTGATGAGGGTGGACTTGCCGGCGCCGTTCTGGCCGAGTACACAGTGCACCTCGCCGGCGCGCACCGTGAGGTCGACGCCCTGAAGCGCCTTCACCCCGGCGAAACTCTTTCTAAGCCCGCGAACCTCGAGTAATGCTGCGGAATGGTCGACAGTGATCATGCAAAAAACCTAACACAATGTCGGCACTTACGTCGATCAACATCAATAAGTTGCGCGCCAACTGTCATCATCTGCTATCGTTCAACTCGTCAGCGTCGACGCCTTCTCAATTGTTCGACAATTGCCCCGCACGATCGCCGGCAGCACAGCACAACTCCTGCAGCTCTTCACCGATCCAGAGGGAACAACATGCTTGCACCACGCACGCTCCGCAGAATTCTCTACGCCGCCGGCACCTCGCTGGCTGTCGTCGGCCTCATCACAGGGTGCACGTCGGGTACCGCCACGAACACGCAGCCCACGAACGCCAGCGTCGAGGGCAACGAGGCCCAGGGCGACACCATCGTCATCGGTTACTCGGGCCCCGCCTCCGACCATGGCTGGCTCGGCGCCATCAACAGCGCGGCGATCGCCGAGGCCGACAAGTACGACGACATCGACCTGCGGGTGGCCGAGGGCACCAACGACGCCAACCTGCAGATCAGTCAGGTCGAGGGCTTCATCAACGATGGCGTCGACGCCATCGTGCTGCTGCCCACCGACGGTGCCGCGCTGACCCAGGTGGCCACCCGAGCCATGGAGGCGGGGATCCCGGTGATCAACGTGGACCGCGAGTTCTCCAGCACCTTCGCCGCCCGCGCTACCATCCTCGGCGACAACTACGGCATGGGCGTCAGCGCCGGTACCTACATCTGCGGAGAGCTCGGGGACAACCCCGACGCCGTGATCGCCGAGATCGCCGGCATCGACTCGCTCCCCCTGACCCAGGATCGTAGCGCCGGCTTCGCGCAGGCGCTGAGCGACTGCGGGCTGTCGGTCACCAACCGCGTCTCCGCCGACTTCACCGTGGCGGGCGGCGAGGCCACAACCTCGCAGTTGCTCGCTGCCGCCCCGCAGATCGACGCGCTCTGGAACCACGACGACGACCAGGGTATCGGCGTACTCGCAGCAATCGACACCGCCGGACGCGACGAGTTCATCATGGTCGGCGGCGCCGGATCCGCCAACGCCATGCGCCTGATCCAGGCCGGCGACAGCGTCATGAAGGCCACCGTGGTCTATCCGTCCACCCAGGCGGCCGACGGCATCCGCTTGGCCCGCCTGCTCGTGCAGGAGAAGGCGATGAGTGACCTGGTCGAGGTCGAGATTCCCAGCCGGATCGTGCTCAACGCCCCGGTCGTGACGAGCGAGAACGTGGACAAGTACCTGCCGACCGCCTTCGAGTCCTAAGCGGCACTCTCGCGCAGGAGTAGGCCGAGCCTGCTCCTGCGCGACATCACCAGCCCGCGACGACCAACAGAAAGAGTTCCCTCATGAGCGCACCCCTCCGCGTAGCCCTGATCGGCCACGGATTCATGGGCGCAGCGCACTCCCAGGGCTGGCGTGTGGCCCCACGATTCTTCGACCTGCCGACGCAGCCCCAGATGAGCATCCTCGTCGGGCGCGACCCGGTCTCGGCGGCCGCGGCCGCAGAAAAGTGGGGCTGGGCCGAGTCCTCCGCCGACTGGCGGGCCGTGATCGACCGGCCCGATATCGACGTGATCGATATCTGCACCCCCGGCACGTCGCACGCCGAGATCGCCATCGCAGCGCTCGACGCTGGCAAACACGTGCTCTGTGAGAAACCGCTCGCCAACACCGTCGCCGAGGCCGAGGCGATGACGGATGCCGCCGGTCGCGCCTCCGCGCGCGGCGTGTACGCCATGGTCGGGTTCACCTATCGCCGCATTCCCGCCGCGACGCTCGCCCGCGACTTCGTGGCCGCCGGCAAGATCGGCGACGTTCGCCAAGTGCGGGTGAACTACCTGCAGGACTGGCTGGTCGACCCGGAATCCCCGCTGACCTGGCGCCTGCAGAAGGACCTTGCCGGCTCGGGAGCGCTCGGCGACATCGGCGCGCACGCCATCGACCTGGCCCAGTTCATCACCGGTCAAAGCGTCACGAGCGTCTCCGGAATTATCGAGACCCTCGTGAAGGAACGCCCGCTGGTCGGCGCCCGCCACGGACTCTCCGGCACCGTCACTGCAGAGCGCGGCGCGGTGACTGTCGACGATGTGGCCCTGTTCACCGGCCGGTTCGAGGGCGGCGCGCTCGGCAGCTTCGAAGCCACCCGCTTCAGCACCGGCCGCAAGAATTCCTTCCGCATCGAGGTGGCCGGCTCGCTCGGCGCGATCTCGTTCGACCTCGAAGACCTCAACGCACTGGGATTTTTCGACGGAACCGCCGCGATCGGGCAGCAGGGCTTCACCAAAATTTTGGTCACCGAGCCGCAGCATCCGTACCTGGCCGCGTGGTGGCCGCCCGGGCATACCCTCGGGTATGAGCACGGTTTCACCCACCAGGCCCGGGACTTCGTCGAGGCGATCGCTGCCGACGTTCAGCCGACGCCCTCGTTCGCCGACGGACTGCAGGTGCAGCGGGCGCTCGCCGCGGTCGAGGCCAGCTCGAACGCTGGCAGCGCCTGGACCCCCATTCTCGCCCGCGAAAAATAGGAGCACATCATGGCCCGCCCGATCACCCTGTTCACCGGCCAGTGGGCCGATCTTCCCTTCGACGAGGTAGCCCGGCTGGCCTCCGGCTGGGGCTATGACGGGCTCGAGATCGCCTGCTGGGGCGATCACCTCGACCCGCATCGCTGGAACGACGCCGACTATGTCGCCAGCAAGCTCGCCGTGCTCGAGAAGTACAACCTCAAGGTCTGGGCTATCTCCAACCACCTCAAGGGACAGGCCGTCTGCGACGACCCGATCGACCAGCGCCACCGCGATATCCTGCCGGATTCGGTCTGGGGCGACGGCGACCCGGAGGGGGTGCGCCAGCGCGCCGCCGAAGAGATGAAGAACACCGCCCGCCTCGCCGCGAAGCTCGGCGTGAAAACCGTCATCGGCTTCACCGGTTCGGCAATCTGGAAGTACGTAGCCATGTTCCCTCCGGTGTCGCAGCAGCTCATCGACGCCGGATACCAGGACTTCGCCGACCGCTGGAACCCGATTCTCGACGTGTTCGATGAGGTCGGCGTGCGCTTCGCCCACGAGGTGCACCCGAGCGAGATCGCCTTCGACTACTGGACCACCCATCGCGCCCTCGAGGCCATCGGGCACCGCCCGGCCTTCGGCTTGAACTGGGACCCGAGCCACTTCATCTGGCAGGACCTCGACCCGGTCAGTTTTCTCTGGGACTTTCGAGATCGCATTTACCACGTGGACTGCAAAGACACCAAGAAGCGGATGTCCAACGGCCGCAACGGCCGCCTCGGCTCGCTGCTGGCCTGGGCAGACCCGCGCCGCGGTTGGGATTTCATTTCCACCGGCCACGGCGACGTACCGTGGGAAGACAGTTTTCGCATGCTCAACACCATCGGCTACGACGGCCCGCTCTCGGTGGAGTGGGAGGACGCCGGAATGGACCGCCTGGTCGGCGCTCCCGAAGCACTCGCCTTCGTACGGTCGCTCGCCTTCGACGCGCCGACCGATGCATTCGATGCGGCGTTCAGCACGCGGCGCTGACCGCGTGCGTGCTGCGGGCATCCGCTTATTTTGTGTGCCCCGTTCGGTCTGGCCGCGCCGCGCTCCCAGCCGCCTCCCAGCCAGCGTGAACCTGACCGTTAGGCGGGACCACTAACGTCGTAGGCAACGGCTGCTTCGGCGGCGCAGCGACGAACGAATGGTGAACTCCCGCATGAGCACTTCCGGCCAGGCCCGTCCGCCCAAAAAAGACCGTCGCGAGGAGGCCCGCGAACACGCACGGCTGATGCGGGCCGAACAGGTCAAGCGGGACAAACGCCGGCGCCTCTTTCTGCGCGGCGGCATCGGTATCGGCCTGCTCGCCGTGGTTGCCGTCGTGGCCCTCGTCATCGTGAACAACGTCAACGCACCGGCGGCGCAGGGTCCGGCGAACATGGCCAGTGACGGCATTCTGCTCGGCAGCGACGGCACCACGGTCTCCGCCGCGACGACAGCTGCCCAGAGCGCTGACGCGAAACCGATCGCGACCGACCAGACGGCCCTCACGAACACGGCCAACATCGTGGTCTACCTCGACTATCTCTGTCCGATCTGCGGCACCTTCGAAACCACGAACGGCGACCAGATTACCAAGTGGGTCACCGCCGGCAACGCCACGGTCGAGTTCCACCCCATCTCGATCCTCGACCGCGCATCGTCGGGCACGAAGTATTCCACCCGCGCCGCCAACGCCGCTGCCTGCGTGGCGGACTATGACCCGAACAAATTCCTGGCCTTCAACACGGCTATGTTTGCCGGCCAGCCCGCCGAGAACTCAAGCGGCCTGACCGATGCCGAACTGACCAGCCTCGTGCAGGGCGCCGGCGTGACCTCGACCGATGTCGCCAGCTGCATCACGGACGAGACCTACTCGGGCTGGGTCGCCGCGTCGACGCAGCGCGCGCTCGACGGCCCGATCGCCAACGCCGACATTCCCAAGGTCGAAGGAACGCCCACTGTGCTGGTGAACGGCGTGAAGTACACCGGTTCCGTCTCTGATGCCGCCGCCTTCGAGGCTTTCGTCACCGCGCAGACGACCGCTGCGGCCGGCGCGGGCGAGTAGCCACCCGCCCGCACTTGGGACGGGGCCCGTGCCCCGTCAGCCGAGGGCGAGCCCGGCCCAGAGCCCGAGCGCAGCCGCCAGAACAGATGCCGCCAGCATGCCGAGTCCGTTGGCCAGCGCGGCCAGATACCGATGCGCCTGGGCCAGCCGCACGGTCTCGAAGCTGGCCGTGCTGAACGTCGTATACCCGCCGAGCAGGCCGACGCCGAGCACGAGGCTCCACTCCGGCGTGAGCACGAGGTTCAGGGCCAGGCCGGTGACAAGGCCGAGCAGCAGCGAGCCACTCACGTTGATGATCGTGGTGCCATAGGGAAACGCCCCGCCGAGGCGGGTGCGAACGAGGCCGTCCAGAATCAGGCGGGTGGCCGCACCCACTCCGCCGGCCGCAGCGACGCCGAAGAACAGGAGCGGGGTCATCCGTTTCCCCCCCGAGAGGATTCCCCGCGACGGTGCAGCGCCGCGCCCAGCACGATTCCGAGCCAGGTCGCGAGGCCGCCGAGCAGAACCGTGGCGAGCGCATAGGCGATGGCCGGTGCGATGGCGCCGCCGTGAAGGAGCAGCGCGGTGTCGGTGGCGAGGGCGCTGTAGGTCGTGAATCCACCGAGCAGGCCCGTGCCGAGCAGCAGGCGCGCGGTGCGGCGGCCACCGGCGTCGTGTCCGCGGCGCACGAGCGCTTCGAGCAGCAGCCCGAGCAGCAGGGCTCCGAGCAGGTTGATGCCGAGAGTGGTCAGCGGCAGGCGGGCGCCGGCCAGATCGATGGGCGGCAGCAGCAGCCCGAGCGCTTCGCGGAGGGCGGTGCCGACGGTTCCGCCGAGAAAGACGAGGGCGAGGTAGCGCCAGTTCAGGTGCACGGCTCGTGGCGTGTTCGTGGCGATGGTTCACCTACCTGTTGCACTCAGCAGGAACCATCAGCACGGGCAGTTTGAGCGGATGCTCGGGCGGGATCCATCGCCGTGGCCAGAATACACGCCCTAATCGGTGGACTCCCACGGTAGTTCGTCGCGAAAGGCCACCGGGGCCAGGGGAATGACCACGACGGGTCGGTGCTGCCGGTGCGCGAGGTGCACGGCCACGGAGCCGGCGAAGAACTCTTGCACGCTGGCCCGCACGCCCCGCTCGCGTGTGCCGACCACGATCATCGCGGCATCAAGGGTGTCGGCGAGATGCGCAAGCGCGCGGGCCGGGTCGCCCGCGACAGCCCGGGTCGACCAGGTCAGGGTGCGACCGGCGAGCAGGGTCGTCAGGTGGGCTCGCAGGGCAACGGGAAAGCCCTCGTCGTCCAGATCGAGCAGGTCGGGGTCGACCGGCAGCGAGAGGATGCTGCCGTCGGCGAACTCATCGATCACGTAGCGGCCGGGCTCGACCGTGGCGCAGACCAGCTCGGCCTGAAACCGGTCCGCAAACGCGGCGGCCTCCAACACAACCACGTCGGGCTGGCCGGGTGTGACTCCAACGATCACATAGGTACTCATGTGGGCTCCCTTCGGGCTCCGCCCCGGGACCAGCTTGGCCGCGTTCCCCTCATCGGGCTAGTGGCGCGCGGGTGGGGCAGTCGGCCAAGCAGTCGCGCGGTGGCGCACGGCCGCCAAGCAGGTCGAACGGATGTCGCGCCACGCGCCGGGCGTCAGACGTCGGCGAGCACTCCGACTACGGAGTTCAGCGAGCCGGGTACCACGCTGTAGTACGACCAGGTGCCGCGCTTAGCCCGGCTGAGAAAGCCGGCCTCGACGAGTACCTTGAGGTGGTGCGAGATGGTGGGCTGGCTCAGGGTGAGCTGGTCGGTCAGGTCGCAGACGCAGGCTTCCTGGTCGGTGTGGGCCGAGACGATCGAAATGATGCGCAGCCGGGCCGGGTCGGCGAGGGCTTTGAGAGAGCGGGCCAGGGCATCGGCGTGGTCGGGGGCGATGGACGCGCGGGCTAACGGCGAAGAGCAGGCATCCGCTTCGTCGGTTGAACGGCGAGAAATGTCGGTCAGTGGCAGGGTCTGGGTAACCGACACGCGAACACACCCTCCTTAGATTGACATCGGTCGATCCAGTGATCTAGCGTGGACATCGACAACGATCAATGTTACCGCGAATCGCTGTCTAAGACTTGGAGATTCGTGAACAGCACCGCCCCAGCCCCCACCCGACTCGGCGCGATCGACCGGCTGCTGCCCGTCTGGATCCTCGCCGCCATGGCCCTCGGCCTGCTGCTGGCCGGATACGTTCCCGCCGTCGGCGAGCTGCTGCACTTGTGGACGATCGGGTCGATCAGCGTGCCGATCGCCCTCGGGCTGCTCATCATGATGTATCCGGTACTCGCCAAGGTTCGCTACACGGATGCCCGCGCCGTCGCCAGCGACAAGCGCCTGCTGGTCTCCTCCCTGCTGCTGAACTGGCTTGTCGGCCCGGCCCTCATGTTCGCCCTGGCCTGGATTTTTCTGCCCGACCTGCCGGAATACCGCACCGGCCTGATCATCGTCGGGCTCGCCCGCTGCATCGCCATGGTGCTGATCTGGAACGACCTGGCCTGCGGCGACCGCGAAGCCGCCGCCTTTCTCGTGGCCGTGAATTCGGTGTTCCAAGTCGTCGCGTTCGGCGCGCTCGGCTGGTTCTACCTGCAGGTGCTGCCAGCGTGGCTCGGCTTGCCTACAACGAGCGCCGAGTTCTCGATCTGGGCAATCACCGCGAGCGTGCTGGTGTTCCTCGGCATCCCGCTGCTGGCCGGCTATCTGTCGCGCCGCATCGGCGAGGCGCGCCGCGGGCGCGACTGGTACGAGGCGCGCTTCCTCCCCCGGGTCGCCCCGTTCGCACTATGGGGCCTGCTGTTCACCATCGTCATGCTGTTCGCGCTGCAGGGGCAGCTGGTCTCTGACCACCCTGGGGATGTCGCGCGCATCGCGCTGCCGATGCTGGTCTACTTCGCGGTCATGTTCCTGGTCGGTTTTCTCACCGGGCGCCTGCTGCGCATGACCTACGAGCGAACCACGACCCTCGCGTTCACCGCCGCCGGCAACAACTTCGAGCTCGCCATCGCCGTCGCGATCGGCACCTTCGGCGCGCTCAGCGGCCAGGCCCTGGCTGGCATCGTCGGTCCGTTGATCGAAGTGCCGGCGCTCATCGCCCTGGTCTACGTGGCACTCTGGCTCAAACCCCGCTTGTTTCCCGAGCGGATGCCGGTGGCGGCGTCGCCGACGCCCGCCGCGGCATCCACTCTCGTTTAGACGAAAGAAGACTCCAATGAAACCCTCCGTACTCTTCGTCTGCGTGCACAACGCCGGACGCTCGCAGATGGCTGCCGGCTATCTGACCGCGCTCGCGCAGGGACGCGTCGACGTGTTCTCGGCCGGCTCCGAGCCGAAGGACCAGATCAACCCGGTGGCCATTGCTGCGATGGCCGAAGAGGGCATCGATATCGCGCACAACGTGCCGAAGATTCTCACGACCGAGGCGGTCAAGCAGGCCGACGTCGTCATCACCATGGGCTGTGGCGACGCCTGTCCGATCTTTCCGGGCAAGCGGTATGAGGACTGGGAACTGGCCGACCCGGCCGGCCAGGGTCTCGAGAGCGTGCGCCCCATTCGCGATGAGATCAAGGCGCGCATCGAGGCGCTTCTCGCGGAGATTCTGCCGGTCGTCTGACTCGTCGCTGAGCTTTCCGGCCCCGGGCCCGGAAACCGGGACCACGATTGATCATGGGCCCAGTTGCCCAAGGTGGGCCCGGCGAGCGGATGCCGCCTCGCTACGCGAGCGTCAGGAACAACTTCTCGAGCTCGGGCACCGTCATTGAGTTCTCGTTGTCGGGGTTCGCGATGCAGTCGCGCATCGCGGTCGACACGATGACGAAGCCCGCCTTGTCGAGCGCGCTCGACACTGCGGCGAGCTGCGTGACCACGTCGCGGCAGTTGCCGCCGCCCTCGACCGCGGCGATCACCGCGGTCAGCTGCCCCTGCGCCCGGCGCAACCGGTTGAGAATCTTCTTCTGCTCGGCGGCCCTGGCCGTCGTGTCATCGGCCGTCGACGAGATCGCCACCTCAGGCCCCCTGTTCGGTGGGAAGCCCGGCCTGCTGCCAGGCCGTTGTCCCTCCGGCGATGTTCACGGCGTCGTGGCCGTGGGCCGCCAGATACTCGGCGACCTGGGCGCTGCGACCGCCGAGGGCGCAGATGACGTGCACCGGGACATCCGCTGGAATCTCACCGATTCGTGCCACGACCTCGCCCATCGGAATGTGCACAACGCCGGGCACGTGGGCTGCTTCGTACTCCCACGGTTCGCGCACGTCGATGACGACGGGTTCGGTGAGCGCGTTCAGCTCGGTGGCGGTGATCTCTTTCATGCGAGGGCCCTTTCCAAAATGGGGGAAACAACAAGGCTAGACGTTCCGGCGAGCCAGGTGCGATAGCCGCCGTCAAGATTGCGCACGTCGAATCCGTTCTGGGCGAGAATGCGAGCGGCGGTATGGCCGCGCTGACCCACCTGGCAGTGCACGATCAGCGGCACACGCGGCAGCTCATCGAGCCGGCCGCGCAGGTCGTCGAGCGATACGTTGAGCGCGCCCGGAATGCTGCCGGCCGCGAATTCGCCGGCCGATCGCACGTCGACGAGCACGGCGCCGCGGCCGCGCGCTGCCGCCAGCTCGTGCCATTGCAGGTTCACGCTCGTGCCCTGCGCGAGGTTCGACGCGACGTAGCCGAGCTGGTTGATTGGGTCCTTCGCGGAGGCATACTGCGGCGCGTAGGCCAGTTCGAGACGCGTCAAAGCGGATGCGCTCAGCCCCGCCGCCATCGCGACCGCCAGTACGTCGATGCGTTTGTCCACCCCGGCGCCGCCCACTATCTGGGCGCCGAGGATCGCGTCGGACTCGGCGTCGATGAGCAGTTTGATGGACATTCCCTCCGCGCCGGGAAAGTAGCCGGCATGGTTGGCGGGGTGGGTGTGCGCGATACGGTGGGCGCGGCCGGCCTCGACCAGGCGTTTCTCGCTCCAGCCGACCAGCGCCACGGTGAGGCCGAAGATGCCCAGGATTCCGGTGCCGAGCGCGGGGGTGGCCTGCTCGGGGGTGCCGGCAATGCTGTCGGCCACGGAGCGGCCGTGTCGGTTCGCGAGGCCCGCCATGGTGAGGAGCGTGCCGGTGCCGCTGACGGCATCCGTTTTCTCCACGCCGTCGCCGACCGCGAAGATATGCGGGTCGCTCGTGGCCTGGGTGCCGTCGACCCAGATGCCGCCGCTCTCGCCGAGGCGGAGGCCGGCCTGTTCGGCGAGGGTGACGTCGGGGCTTACGCCGCTCGCGTCGATCACGAGGTCGGCGGGCACGCTGCGGCCGTCGCTGAGCATGATGCCGAGGGCTGACGTTCCGGTGACCGTGGTGTTCAGGCGCACGTCGACGCCGCGTTCCCGCAGGCGATCGAGTACAGAAGCGGCCATCTCGGGGTCGAGCGGGGTGAAAATCTGCGGCCCGCGCTGCACGAGGGTCACGTGCACGCCGCGGTGCACGAGGTTTTCGACGGCTTCGAGGCCGATGAACCCACCGCCGATCACCACAGCGGATGCCGCTGCGGCGCCCGCCAGCACCGCGGTGATGTGATCGACGTCGTCGACCGTGCGCAGGGTGCGCGTGGGGACGGTGGTGTCTTCAGCCGCGGTGGATCGTGCCGAAGCGCCGGCCGCGAGCACGAGGCGGTCGTAGTGTTCAGCGCTCGTTTCGTCGGTCAGCAGATTGCGCACCGAGACGGTCTGGGCCGTGCGGTCAATCTGCACGACCTCGGTGTCGACGCGCACGTCGAGTGCGAAGCGTGCCCCGAGGGATTCGGGGGTCTGCAGCAGCAGGTCACCGCGATCCCGAATGATTCCCCCCACGAAATAGGGCAGCCCGCAGTTCGCGAACGACACGTAATGGCCGCGCTCGAACACGATGATCTCGGCGCTCTCGTCGAGTCGGCGCAACCTGGTCGCCGCCGACATTCCGCCCGCAACTCCGCCTACAATGATGATTTTCACGTGTGCCTCCGGATCAAGGATACCCCAAGGGGTATAAAGAGCACAAGCCTGCGGTGCGCGCCGCCTGCGCTCATGGGGCCCTCGTTAGGAAACCGGGACCACGATAGATCTTGGGCCCACTTTCCGGGCCCGGAAAGCACACTCAAGCAGGCTGGGCTCGGAAACCGCGCAGGCGCAGGCTGTTCGTCACCACGAAGATCGACGACAGGGCCATCGCGGCCCCGGCGATCAGAGGGTTCAGCAGCCCGGCCATCGCGAGCGGAATCGCCGCGACGTTGTAGGCGAAGGCCCAGAACAGGTTGGCCTTGATCGTCTTAAGGGTGCGGCGGGCCAGCCGTATCGCATCCGCTGCGGCGAGCAGGTCGCTGCGCATGAGCGTCAAGTCACTCGCCTCGATGGCCACGTCGGTGCCCGACCCCATGGCAATGCCGAGGTCGGCGGTCGCCAAAGCGACGGCATCGTTCACGCCGTCCCCGACCATGGCCACCACGTGGCCCTGCGCCTGCAAAGAAGCGATCGCCCGAGCCTTGTCGGCCGGCAGCACCCCGGCGGTCACATCGGTAATGCCGACGAGCGAGGCGACACTCTGCGCCGCGGCGAGATTGTCACCTGTCACGAGCATCGGAGTCAGCCCGAGGGCACGAAAGCGAGCTATCGCCGCGGCGCTCGTAGGCTTCACCGTGTCGGCGACGGTGAGCACGCCGCGCACCTGGCCGTCCCAGGCCACCATGACCGCGGTCTTGCCGAGTGCCTCCGCGGTGCCCATCACGGCCTGCATCTCAATCGGCACGACAAGGTTCCAGCGCTCGATCAGCCAGACGGGCCGTCCGACCAGCACCAGGCGTCCATCCACCAACGCCTGCACGCCGAGCCCCTGCTCGGACAGAAACTCCGACGAAGCGCGCACCGCGCCCAGCCGAGAAACCGCGCCGGCCGTGATCGCCCGGGCGATCGGATGCTCGGACCCGCTTTCGGCCGCCCCCGCCAGCCCCAGCAGATCGTCTTCAGACCCGCACTCGCGCGCATCGACACTCGACAGCGTCATACGCCCGGTGGTGACCGTGCCGGTCTTGTCGAGAACAATCGTGTCGACCCGGCGCGTGGATTCCAGAACCTGCGGCCCCTTGATCAGGATGCCCAGCTGCGCGCCGCGCCCGGTTCCCACCAGCAGCGCCGTCGGTGTGGCCAGCCCGAGCGCGCACGGGCAGGCGATGATCAGCGTCGCCACGGCCGCGGTGAACGCCATCGCGGCGCCAGCCCCGACCAGAAGCCAGCCGGCCAGGGTCGCGAGGGCGAGCAGGATCACGATCGGCACGAACACGCCGGAGACGCGGTCGGCCAGGCGCTGCACCTCGGCTTTGCCGGTCTGGGCCTGCTCCACCAGCCGGCCGATGTGGGCCAACTCGGTGTCCGCACCGACCTGCGTGGCCTGCACCACGAGTCGCCCGCCGGAGTTCAGGGTGGCGCCCACAACACTGTCGCCCGGACCGACCTCGATCGGTACCGATTCGCCGGTGAGCAGGCTCGCATCGATAGCGCTCGAGCCATCAACGATCACCCCGTCGGTCGCGACTTTCTCCCCCGGCCGCACCACGAACTGGTCGCCGACCACGAGCAGCGCGGTGCTGATGCGACTCTCGACACCATCACGCAGCAGCGTGGTCTCCTTCGCGCCGAGCTCGAGCAGCGCCGCGAGGGCCGCGCCGGAGTTGCGCTTTGCCCGGGCTTCCGCGTACCGACCAGCCAGAATAAACACGGTGACAGCGGATGCCACCTCCAGGTAAATCTCGCTGGTGCCGCTTCCCGGCGTGGCCGAGAAGGTGAAACTCATGGTCATTCCAGCCATGCCGGCCGTGCCGAAGAACAGGGCGTAGAGCGACCAGCCGAGGGCGGCGAGCACGCCGACGCTGACCAGGGTGTCCATGGTTGCGGCGCCGTGGCGGGCGTTCACCCAGGCGGCGCGGTGGAACGGCCAGGCGCCCCAGATCGCGACCGGGGCCGCGAGGGTCAGGGCCAGCCACTGCCAGTTCGGGAACTGCAGCACGGGAATCATTGACAGAACAGCGACGGGAACAGTCAGCGCGGCAGAGATCAGCAGGCGCTGGCGCAGGGCCGCCAACTCGGGGTCGACGGCGGTCGGGGCCACGGTGACGGGGGCCGGCAACGCGGCCGTATACCCGGTGGCTTCGATGGTTTTGATGGCGTCGTCGATGCTCGTGCCGGCCGGCACGAAGACGTTCGCCTTTTCGGTGGCGTAATTGACACTGGCTTCAACCCCGGGCATCCGGTTGAGCTTCTTCTCGATGCGGGCCGCACACGAGGTGCAGGTCATACCCCCAACGAGCAGGTCCACCTGCTGGCCCGCATCGGCAGACATCAGGCGGCTACCAGCTGGTAGCCCGCCTCCTCGACGGCCGCGGCGACCAGGGCGCGGTCCAGCGGGGCGGCGCTCGTGACGGTGACCTGCGAGGTGCCACCCTTGACGACGTCGACCGTGACGTTCTCGGCGCCCGCGAGCGCGGTAATCTCTTCGGTCACGCTGGCGACGCAGTGGCCGCAAGTCATTCCGTCAACGCTGTAAGCGGTCGTGGTGCTCATCGAAAATTCCTAACTGTTTCCCCGAATGGGTATTTATTCGAGCATACCCCTTGGGGGTACCCTTTCCCCTACTATACCCCGAGGGGGTACAGTTAAGCATTAAGTTCACGAACGACGCAGAGGATAATGTCATGACCGAGTCAGAGAGCCACGACGGCCCGCACGGCTACATCTCCAACAAGGACGCCTATCTCAAGCGCCTGCGCCGCATCGAGGGTCAGGCCCGCGGCTTGCAGGGCATGGTCACCGACGACAAGTACTGCATCGACATTCTCACCCAGATTTCGGCCATGACGAGCGCCCTCGAATCGGTCGCTCTGGGCCTGCTCGATGACCACCTCAACCACTGCGTTCTGCACGCGGCCATGGCCGGCGGTACCGAAGCCGAGGCCAAGCTGCAGGAGGCATCTGCGGCCATCGCCCGGCTGGTTCGCTCCTAAGGACCGGACCTTTGGCCCTAGTCGCCGCGCCGCGCCGCGCGCGACACTGTTAATACAAATACAGCCAGCGTGCCCATTCGGGAAGGACCACCATGAACCTGCCGCACAGCGCGCCCCAGACGACGGCTGAGGCATCATTCGCCGTTCCCATCCGCGTTTTCATTCTCGACGACCACGAACTGGTGCGCCGAGGTCTGCGTGAGCTGCTCGAGGGCGAGGGTTTCGACGTCGTCGCCGACACCGGTTTGGCGGCGGAAGCCACCGTGCTGATCCCGACGCTGCGACCCGACGTGGCCATTCTCGACGCCCGCCTGCCCGACGGCACCGGCATCGAGGTGTGTCGCGACGTACGCTCGGTCGATCCGGCCCTGCAGTGCCTCATTCTCACGAGTTACGACGACGAGCAGGCGTTGCGCGGCGCCGTGCTCGCCGGCGCGGCAGGCTACGTACTGAAGGAAATTCGCAGCACCGACCTGCTCGACAAGATCCGTCGCGCAGCCGCCGGTGAGTCGCTGTTCGACCCAACCGTCAAGGCGGGCATCATCACCGGCCTGGCTGACCCGCAAGACGCCCGTCTCGCGTCGCTCACCGCGCAGGAGCGCAAGGTGCTCGACCTGATCGGAGAAGGTCTGACCAACCGTGAAATCGGTCAGACCATGTTTCTGGCCGAGAAAACGGTCAAGAACTACGTGTCGTCGATGCTGGCGAAGCTGGATTTTCAGCGCCGAACCCAGGCTGCCGTGTACGTTGCGACACGTGGAGACGAACACCAACGGTAATCTCCGGCACCGGCGCAGACCAGCGCAGCCGGGTGCCCTCGCCCGGGGTGCTGCGCACCGAGAATTTGCCGCCGAGCAGCGCCGCTCTCTGTTTGAGGTTGTCCAGGCCGCTGCGGCGGGTGGGCTTGCTGAAACCACAACCATTGTCGGCGATGACGAGCTTGATGCGGTCGTCCTGGGCATCGACCGAAATGTCGATCATGCTCGCCTGCGAATGCCGCGCAGCATTACTGAGGCCCTCCGAGATCACGGCGAGCAGGTTGCTGGCGAGGTCATCGGCGAGCGGCGCATCGATCGGCCCGGACAAGCGGATGCGCGGCGCATACGGCAGGCTCGCCGCCCCCTCCTTGATCACGGCCAGAATGCGACTGCTGAGCATCCCGGTGTCCTGCGCCATGCCGCGCAGCGAATAGATCGTGTCGCGCAGTTCCCGAATGGTGTCATCGAGCTCGTTCGTGACGGCGTTGATGCGGTCGAGCGCAATCGGATCGTTGGTGAACCGCCGCAGGCTTTGCATGCTCAGCCCGGCGGCGAACAGCCGCTGAATGACCAGGTCGTGCAGGTCGCGGGCGATGCGGTCGCGGTCGCCGAGCACGGCCTGCTCTTCGCGCATGCGGTGCACGGAGGCCAATTCGAGCGCGAGTGACACCTGCGTGCCGAAGACCGCGCTCATCTCCACATCGGTGACGCTGTATCGAGCGGATGCCGGTGCGCGCGACAGCAGAATCACGCCCTGCCCGTCGCCGGCCGGCCCCAGGGCGGCAATGAGGGTGGACCCCAGGTGCGACCAATGGGCGGCCGAGCCGGGCGCGGCATCCGCTACCTGGAGGGGCGGAGTGGCGAGCGTGGCGGAGCGGCCGGTGGCCTGCAGCTCGGCCAGCACACCGGGTTGCAACAGCACGGTCGTGCCGAGCAGTCCCGCCGCAGTCGTGCCATCCGTGCCGGCCGCAGCCGCACAGTACAGGCTGTTGTCGGTGGGAAAACCAATCACGGCCAGTTCGGCACCGGAGGCATCGAGTACGCGCTGAACGACGAGGTCAAGGCCGTTGTCCTCACCGTCGACCGGTCGCAGCAGGTCGCGGCCCATCGCGGCGACCGCTTCGAGCCAGCGAGAGCGAGCACGGGCCTCGTCGTAGAGGCGGGCGTTCTCGATCGTGACGCCGGCGGCCGCGGCGAGCGCCACGGCCAGAGTCTGATCTTCGTCGGTGAAGTCCCCTCCGCCCTCTTTCTCGGTGAGGTAGAGGTTGCCGAAGACCGTGTCGCGCACCCGCACCGGAACCCCGAGGAACGACTTCATTGGCGGATGGTGGGCGGGAAAGCCGAAGGAGTCGGGGTGATCGTGCAGGTCGTGCAGGCGAATCGGGTTCGGCTCTCGAATGAGCAGGCCGAGCACGCCGTGCCCGGTGGGTAGCGCGCCAATCTGGCGCACGGTTTCTTCGTCGAAGCCCACGGTGACGAAGTGGCTGAGCGCCTGGCCCTCGCCGATCACGCCGAGCGCGCCGTAGCGAGCCCGCACGAGCTGGCAGGCCGCTGTAACGACGCGTTCAAGAACCGCTTCGAGGCTGAGGTCTTCAGCCACCGAGACGACGGCGTCGAGCAAACCGCGCATGCGGTCCTGGGTGAGGGCAAGTTCGGCGGCAGTCTGATCCGTCATCGTCGTCCCCCACCCTCATGCCGTCCGGTGATCTAACCTTGGCATGACTTGGTGGTAGTGAACCTACTTATGGGTGGTTCTGGTGACAATTGTCGGGCAGGAGATGTGCAGCAGCACTTCGTGGCTGACCGAACCCATGAGCAGGCGCTGCAGCGAGCCCCGTCCGCGACTGCCGACGACGAGCAACTGGGCGTGCTGCGCGGCCGCAACGAGTGCGCGGGCCGGCGATTCGTCGGTCTCCAGAACCTGGTGCACCACGAGGTCAGGGTACTGCGTGGTGAGGCCGGCGACAGACTCGGCGAGCACAACGCGCTCCTCCTCCATGCGCTCGGTCACGGCGTCGGCCGGAATGCTGCGCAGAACGCGACGATTCGGCAGGTGCACCGCGTAGAGGGCATACAGCTCCTGGCCGGTGCGGTCGGCCTCGGCGGCGGCGAACGCCACGGCGGTCAGCGAGTCGGCCGAGCCGTCGACGCCGACGTAGACGCCGGTTCTCTCGGTCTCGGGCAGGGAGGGAATCACGGCGACCGGGCAGGTAGCCAGCGCGGCGATCTGTAGGCTCACGCTGCCGAACAGTTCGCCCTCGACGCGGCCCTTCTGGTCGGTTCCGACGACGACGAGGTCGGCGTCTTTCGAGAGTTCGCTCAGCACGCGCGGTGCGCTGCCGGTGCGCAGTTCGGTGTGGGTGGTGACGCCGGGGGCGAGGGCCACGGCGCGGGCGCCGGCTTCGGTGAGCAGCTTCTTCTCGGCGTCGAGGATGGAGTCGTAGTAGCCGTAGCCATCGGCCAGCCAGGTTTCGTACACGGTGTGCATGAGCGTCACCGGGCTCTTGACTCTCTCAGCGCGGGCCATGGCCCACGCGAGGGCGGTCTCGCCGGCGGCCGAATCGTCGATGCCAACCACAATCATCCGGTTCATTGCTCTACCTCGTTCTTGATCAGGTCGCAGCAGTGGAGTCCCCCGCCACGAGCGCGGAGCTGATGCCCCATCGCCTCACACTCATCCTGTCAGCAGCGGGTTGCAACAAGTAGGGCCGGAAGTCCCGATTAGGTGCCCAATCTGTGGCCGCACAGGGCGGGACTTTCGGCCCTAGTCGCCCTCGGCCCGTCGGTCTTAGCGTAGTTCTGACGGGTCTTCTGCCCGCCCACATTGTAAGAATCA
The DNA here is from genome assembly GCF_030063145.1 of Cryobacterium sp. PH31-L1. GTDB lineage: Bacteria > Actinomycetota > Actinomycetes > Actinomycetales > Microbacteriaceae > Cryobacterium. Next base: position 122,592 of record NZ_JASISM010000002.1, on the reverse strand, counting down.
AGGAGATACCCGTGAAGGCATTGGTTTATGGCGGTCCCGGTCGAAAGAGCTGGACCGAGGTTCCCGACCCGAAGCTGCACAGTTCGACGGATGCCATCGTGCGCGTGGATACCACCACGATCTGCGGCACGGACCTGCACATTCTCAAGGGTGATGTGCCCGCCGTGACGGTCGGGCGCATCCTCGGCCACGAGGGCGTCGGCACGATCACCGAGGTCGGCTCAGCGGTGAGCAACCTCACGGTAGGCGACCGGGTCATCATCTCCTGCATCAAGAGCTGCGGCCACTGCAGCAATTGCAGCAACGGGCTGTACTCGCACTGCCTCGGCGACGAGGGCGCCTCCGGCATCGGCTGGGTCTTCGGCCACCTCATCGACGGTACCCAGGCCGAGTTCGTGCGCGTTCCCTACGCCGACAACTCCCTGCACAAGCTGCCCGAGGGCGTCAGTGACGACCAGGGCGTCATGCTCAGCGACATCCTGCCGACCGGTTTTGAAATCGGCGTGCAGTACGGCCGGGTCAAGCCCGGCGATGTCGTCGCCGTGATCGGCGCCGGTCCGGTGGGACTGGCCGCCATCGCCACCGCCGGCCTCTACGGCGCCGCGAGCATCATCGCCATCGACCTCGACGAAAACCGCCTCGAACGGGCCCGCGACTTCGGCGCCACCGACACGGTCGTCTCCGGCGCAGCGGATTGGAAGGAACAGGTTCTCGCGCTCACCGACGGCGCCGGCGTCGACGTCGCCATCGAAGCCGTCGGCATCCCCCAGACGTTCACGATGGCCACCGAGATCGTGCGCCCCGGCGGCAACGTCGCCAACGTGGGCGTGCACGGTAAAGCGGTCGACCTGCACCTGGAGAACCTGTGGATCCAGAACATCAACATCAGCATGGGCCTGGTCAACGCCAACACCACGAAGATGCTGCTGAAGCTCGTCGCGAGCAAGAAGCTGGCCGCAGAGAAACTCGTCACGCACCACTTCAGTTTCGACCAGTTCCTCGAGGCCTATGACACTTTCGGCCGCGCGGCCGAAACCAAGGCCCTCAAGGTCATCATTTCCCGCTAGTTCCGCGTCCACTGCCTGGAGGTTTCATGCGCGCCCTGATCGTCTACGAATCGATGTACGGCAACACTCGTCTCATCGCCGAGGCGATCGGGCGCGGCCTGGCCCCGGCCGAAGTGATCCTCGTGCCCACGAATCAGGCCGCGGGCGTTGACCTGTCGCAGGTCGACCTGCTCGTGGTCGGCGGCCCCACCCACGTGCACGGCATGAGCCGACCGAGCACCCGTCAGGGCGCGATCGACGCCGCCGTCACGCCCCAGCACACCCTGCACCTCGAAGCGAATGCCGCCGGCTCCGGCGTGCGCGAATGGCTCGCGTCCCTGAACGGGCTGGCCTGCCGCGCTGCGGCGTTCGACACCCGGCAGGAGGGCCCGATCCTGCTGACCGGGCACGCCGCCAAGAGCATCGGCAAGAACCTGCTCGCCGCCGGGGCCGACGTCATCGCCGACGCGACGAGTTTTCTGGTGAACAAGAGCATCGCGCTGGTGCCGGGCGAGGTGCGCCGCGCCGAGGCGTGGGGCACCATGCTGCGGGAGCGGTCGGTGCCCGGGCCGCAGCATCCGTTCACGGGCTTAATCAGCACCGCCTGAATCACTCGGGATGGGGCTTAAGGCCCTACTCGGGGGTGCCGCCGACGGCTAACGTGAAGAACACTCGTTGGTGACGATCACACGACATTCCCGCTCGTGGCCCGCCCCGAAGAAGGGATTTTCTCATGACACACACGCTCACACGGAGCCAGACGGTGGTTGCCTGGGACGGGTCGGAACCCGCCAGGGCAGCCCTCGACTGGTCGCTCGCCCGCAGCAACCACGGCGAACTCAATCTGGTGCGCATCCTCGATCGCACCGTGTCGTCGGCTGATTACTTTACCGAGGAATCCACCACGGTGCGCGCCCGCGAGATACTCAAGGACGACGCAGACCGGGTGAGGGCAAAATACCCCGATCTAACCGTGAATGCCGATCTGCGCTCCGGCGACCCGATCACCGAACTGCGCGCCCTGAGCGGGGCCGACACCCTCGTCGTGGTCGGAACGCACCGCCGCCGCGGGTCGACCCTGCGCTACGAATGGTCGATGGGGGCCAGGCTGGCCGGTTCGGCCAACGGACCGATCGCAATCATCCCGCAGGGTGACAACAAACCTCACTCGGGCATCGTGGTCGGCATCGACGGCTCGGCCGCGTCGAATGCCGCCGCCGACTTCGCCGCCGAGGAGGCCGACCGCACCGGTCAAGAACTGCACGCGATCCACGCCTGGCAGGAACCGCTGGTCTGGCGCGACACGACCGAACCCGACGCCCGGTTCCTCCAGTCGCTCGAGACCTCCCATCGGCGCATCCTCGACGAATCTCTGCTGGCCGTCTCTCGCCGCTTTCCGTCGCTCGTCATTCGGGCCTCCCTCGTTCGGGGAGCCCCACAATCGGCGCTGCTCGACGCCGCCCGTGGCGCTGCGCTGCTCGTCGTGGGCGACCACGGACAGAAGGGCATCTCGAAACTGCTGCTCGGGTCGGTGAGCCACTCGATCGTGCTGAACATCCAGTCGCCCATGGTGGTCATCCCCGCGCCGTCCGCCTGACCGGTCGCCGCCCGCGCCCGGCTGCGCCGGTGCGCGGGACCTGCGCCAGTGCGCCCCAGTTTCGCCTCGCGCGCAGCGGCGTAGCTACCGCGCAGGCAGAAACAGGGCTAATAGACCTGGCGAAAGTGCCCGATGAAAGTGATCGTGTTGCCCTCCGGGTCGACAATGGTGGAGAGCTGCACGCCTTTGTTCGCCTGCACGATCTCGCCCGGCGCCAGCCCGCGACCGTGCACTGCGGCGAGGTGCGCCAGCAAGTCATCGACGGCGAAATTGAGCAGACCGGTGCCGGCGCGGGCCGGATCGTGCGTGAGCTGCAGCCATCCGTTCTCGGTCACCCGCCATTCCACGAGCAGGCCAGCCATGGGAGCGTTGTCGGCCGGGCGGCCGATGAGTCGTTCGTACCAGCGGTGTGCGGCCTCAAAATCGGCCACCGGAACGACGGCGAGCAAATGATTGATGGTCATGGGGCCTCCTCGGTGCACGCCAGGTGTCGCCACCGTACCCCGACCGGCCGCGAATGGCCCGGATCGCGTCGGTCGGTGCGGCCGGAACCGCTGGGCGAGCTCGCGGCACTCCTTGAAGATGGCGGCCCCCCTAGGAACGAGTGCCCGGTTCTAGAAGGAGTGCCGCGAGCAACTACTGCCCGGCTCGCGCAGAGGTGCCGCGACGAGCGGATGCCCGGCTCCCGCAGGTGCCGCGGGCCGGCCTAGCCCGGTTAGGGTTTTGATATGAGCACCTTTGCGCTGTCCCGCCGCTCCCTGCGCGTTCTCGCGACGGGAGTGGCCCTCCTCGGGCTCGCGGCGACGCTCATCGCCAGCCCGACCTCGCCAGCCACAGCCGCCCCAACCGGTGCAGCGGTGGACGCCACCGACCCCACCCCGATCGACCCGGCCACCTTCGACCCCGGCCTCATCATCAGCGATTACAACTTCTTCAACCCGGACGCCCTCACCGAGAGCGGCATCCAGGACTTTCTCGAGGCTCGCTCCTGCCGGCCGAGCGACGGTGTGCCGTGCCTCTGGGAGTACCGCGAGACCACAACCAGCCAGCCGGCCAAGGGCGACGGGCACTGCCTGCCCTATCCCGGCGCTGAGAACGAAACGGCCGCCCGCATCATCACGAAGATCGCGGCGGCCTGCACGATCAGCCCAGAGGTCCTGCTGGTGCTTCTGCAAAAGGAGCAGTCCCTGCTGACCCGGCCGAGCGCATCCGGTTATCTGCGTGCGACCGGCTACGGTTGCCCGGATACCGCGGACTGCGACGCCCAGTACTTCGGCTTCTTCAATCAGGTCTACAACGCCGCCTGGCAGTTTCGGCAGTACACCCAGGAGCCCGACCGGGCGTTCCAGATCGGCAGCGTCGACGTGGGCTTCAACCCCAACGCCGAGTGCGGGGCCTCCACCGTCGCCATCAAAAACCAGGCTACCGCCAACCTGTACAACTACACGCCGTACCAGCCCAACCCGGTCGCCGTCGCGAATGCCGGCGAGGAGGGCGACGGATGCTCGACCTACGGCAACCTCAATTTCTGGCTGTTCTACAACGCCTGGTTCGGCGATTCCACCCTCGAACCGTTCTCGGTGCTGTTCGACGACTGCCTGAACTTCGTCGGCGGCCAGGGCTGCCGCGTGCCGTCGCTGCTTCCCACACCGTGAGCCAGCACGCGCGCGGTACAAGCCTGGGCGGCGCCGAGCTGACCTACCCTGGTCTCCCGGTGGCAGCGCGAGTCCGGCTCGCCTCCCGCTACGGCACCCCCTGCGGGGCCTGGGCGCACTCCGAGACCCACAACTGGTACTGAGAAGGTCACTCGCGAACGCTGTACACCCAAGGCACCTGGCCGATTTCGAGACGGTGCCGCCCGCCATCCCGCTCGGCGAGCGCGTCATCGGCGTAGGCAACGTCTCCCGCCCAGAACAGCGCCGGCCCGCGCTCGTTCGCGCCAAGCCGGGTTTCGTAGTGCGCCAGCCCGCGCTGCCCGGCACTGGCCACGATTTCGGCCACCGTCCCATACCCCTGCAGCCCGTGCAGGGTCACCCAGGTCGGCGCGACCAGGGTCATCTGAGCGGATGCGTGCCGCGACAGCGCCGCTTCCGGCCGCAGCCAGGCGTAATCGATGACTTCGTCTTCGGCGAGCTCGATGGTGCCGGGCGGCGCCGTCGTGAGGTAGAACCAGGTGCGTAGCCGCTTCGGGGCACTCGACGGCGGAACCCAGAGCGCCGTGGCTACGAGAGAGTCCGGCGCGACGTCGAGCCCGGTCTCTTCGCGCACCTCGCGCACGGCGGCCCGACGTGCGGCGAGCTGTTCGGCGGCCTCGGTGCGCGAGACCGAACCGGCGTCGTCGGCCGGCGCTGCGGCATCCGCTTGCCGGCGATCACCCTGGTCGACGCCGCCGCCCGGAAACACCCAGGCGCCGGCGAACGAACCGCGGTGGCGGGGGCGTTCGAGCAGCAGCACTTCGGGCCCGGCGGAACTGTCACGCAACAGAACGACGGTCGCCGCGACTCCCAGGGGCGCTGGTTCGGTGTCGTTCGTCATCGCCGGTCCTTTGGTATCGGGTCGTGCAGTGTGATCCACCCTAACGTCCGATATTCGCGGCGCCCCGGCCAGTAGGCTGAAAGTACGCCGAAGCGTATCGCCGGTGCCACGAGGGTACGGTCGCTGTTTCGGTGCAAGGAGTAGTGAAGCATCATGAAGGCAGCTCGTTTTCACGGCCCGGCAGACATTCGCATCGAGGACATCCCCGCACCCGAACTTCGACCGGGAGCCGTCGCCATCGACGTCGCCTGGTGCGGAATCTGCGGAACCGACCTGCACGAGTACCTCGAAGGGCCGATCTTCATTCCGGCCGAGGGACACCCTCACCCGCTCTCGCACGAAGAAGAACCGGTCACGCTCGGGCACGAGTTCTCCGGCACCGTCACCGCGCTCGGCGAGGGTGTGACCGACCTCGCGGTCGGCGACAACGTCGTGGTCGAACCCTATTTCGTCTGCAACGAATGCGCTCCCTGCCTGGCTGGCAACTACCACCTGTGCACGAAGATGGGCTTCATCGGCCTGGCCGGTGGAGGTGGCGGACTCAGCGAGAAGGTCGTCGTCGACCGCCGCTGGGTGCACGCGATCGGCGATATCCCCCTGGACGAGGCCGCGCTCATCGAGCCGCTCTCCGTTGCCCACCACGCCTTCGTGCGCAGTGGCGCCAAGGCCGGCGATGTCGCCCTCATCGGCGGGGCCGGTCCGATCGGCCTGCTCGTCGCCGCCGTGCTCAAGGCCGAGGGCTTGACCGTGATCATGTCCGAGCTCAGCGAGGCTCGCAAGGAGAAGGCTCGGGTCACCGGGGTGGCCGATCACGTGCTCGACCCCAGCAAAGAAGACGTCGTCGCCCGGGTGCACGAACTCACCGGCGGCAACGGAGCTGACGTCTGCTTCGAGTGCACGAGCGTGAATGTTGTGCTGAACCAGCTGTTCGACGCGGTACGTCCTGCCGGCGTCATCGTGAACGTGTCGATCTGGGGCAAGCCAGCCAGCATCGACATGCAGAAGCTGGTGCTCAAGGAGATCGACCTGCGCGGAACGATCGCCTACGTGCGCGACCACCCCGCCACGATCAAGCTCGTGCAGGACGGCCGGGTCAAGCTTGCCCCGTTCATCACCGGCCGCATCGCCCTCGATGACCTGATCACCCAGGGCTTCGACACCCTGATCAACCACAACGAGACCGCGGTCAAGATCATCGTTCACCCGTAACCAGCGTCAATCGGCGGCGCTTTCAGACGGAGGCGCCGCCGATTGCGGCAGTAGGCTGCCTGTCATGCCCGCCATTATGCGCACGAGCCCGCTCACCCGCAGCCTGCTCGCACCCAACGCCGGGCCGATGACGCTCGACGGCACCAACAGCTATCTCATCCGAGCGCCCGACTCGAGCGGCATCGTCGTGGTTGACCCGGGGCCGCTTGACCAGGGCCACCTCGCGGCCCTCGCCGCCGCCGGTCGGGTGGAACTCGTGCTGATCACCCACCGGCACGCCGACCACACGGCGGCCAGCGTTCGTTTCGCCGAGCTCTCCGGCGCCCCGGTTCGAGCGTTCGATGCGGCCTATTGCGTGGGTGGTGACCCGCTCAGCGACGGGGAGCTGCTCTCGGTCGCTGGCACCAGCATCCGTGTTCTCGCCACCCCCGGCCACACCGACGACTCGGTCTGCCTGCACCTGCCGGGCGACGGCATGGCCGGCTCTGTACTCACCGGCGACACCGTTCTCGGCCGCGGTACGTCGATCGTCGACGCCAGCCTCGCCGACTATCTGGCGTCGCTCGAGAACCTGCGCGCGCTCGGGCCAGCCACGGTTCTGCCGGCGCATGGCCCGGTTCTGCCCGACCTCGCGGCCATCTGCATGGCCTACCTGGCTCACCGCCACGAGCGTCTCGATCAGGTGCGCGCCGCGCTGGGTGAACTCGGTTCCACAGCGACCGTGGCGCAGGTCACCGATCTCGTCTACGCCCAAACGGATGCCGCGGTGCGGTTTGCCGCCGAGGCCTCCGTGACAGCGCAGCTGGTCTACCTGCGCACCGAGCACTGACTGAATTCGCGAGGCTACTGGTCGGGCTTTTTGTCGTCAGCACTCCGAGCCGCACGGGCCCGGGCCTCGAGGGTTCGGGCCGTCAGTGCCCGCGCCCGCGCAGCGGCAGTGTCCGCTGCAGCGCTGAACCGGGCATTTCTGCCCCCTGAGCTGGCTGCTCGTGCGACCTTGTTGCTCTGTTTGGGGTTTTGGGCCATGGTGCATTCTCCAATCACGTGAAACGGGAGCTGACTCCTGGTTGAACCCTATCCGCTGAAACCTGCAGCAGCTGTGTGGAGCGCACGCGCTGTGAGCGGCGAGCATCCGCTCTACTGGGCTGTTGAAATAGCCAGCCAATCCACGGCGCCGAAGGCGAGCACACGCAATACTGGGGCCATGGCCGAGACTTAGACAGCCGACGGATGCCTCCGTTGACGACTTCCTCGACGCGGCAACCCCAGCCCGTCGCCGCGACGACGGCAAAAACCTCGCCGTGATCTTCCGTGAGGTGCCGCCGCGCCTTGAACCGTTTTCCCACCGGTTACGGCGTCCACCATGGCCGCAACGGCAGTTCGCCGACACGGCCAAGTTCGTCGGGCCTGGTCATCAGTACCTGGTGCAGCTGGATCCCATTGCTCTCGAACCCGAGCCTCGAGCCCGCCATATACAGCCCCCACACCTTTGCGGTGGGGAGCCCGACCTCCTCGACCGCCTCGTCCCAATGCTCGACCAGGTTGGCGCACCAGTCGCGCAGCGTCAGCGCATAGTGCTGGCGTAGGTTTTCCTCGTGCAGCACCTCCAGGCCCACATCCTGCGCCTCGCTGATGATCCGGCCCGAGCCGGTGAGCTCGCCGTCGGGAAAGACGTAGCGATCGATGAAGCCGCGGGTCGCCGGCTCGGTGCGGTTTTCCGGCCGGGTGATGCAGTGATTGAGCAACAACCCTCCGGGGCGCAGCCTGGCCTGGAGAAAGCCGAAGTAGGACGAATAGTTGTGCACACCGATGTGCTCGAGCAGCCCAATGGACGACACCGCGTCAAATCCGCTTTCGGTGATGTCACGGTAGTCACCGAAACGAACGTCTGCCAGATCGCTCAGGCCCTCGTCGACGATGGCCCGCTGCGCCCACGCGCCCTGCTCTCGCGACAGCGTCACACCGGTAGCGCGGATACCGCGGCGCGCGGCGTAGCGCACCATGCCGCCCCAGCCGCACCCCACATCGAGCAACATGTCGCCGGGGTTCAGCCGCAGCTTTTCGAACACGAGCCGGTACTTGTTCTCCTGCGCCTCGTCGAGGGAGGCGTCGCTGTCTGGATAGCAGGCGCAGGTGTAGGTCATCGATGGCCCGAGCACCCACTCGTAGAACCTGTTAGACACGTCGTAGTGGTGGTGGATCGCGTCGGCGTCACGGGTCTTGCTGTGCCGCAGCCCGCTGGCGACGCGCCGCCATCGGGCCTGCGCTTCTTCCGGCGGCGGGCTGATCGGGCGCAACTGTCTGACACCGATGGATCGGATGATGTCCACCATCATGCGCGCCGGTGGCCGAGTGAACTCTAGGCTGTCGGCGAGCGCTTTGAGGAGCTCGTACGGATCGCCGGGGTGAACCCCGTTCAGGGCGAGATCGCCGGCAATATAGGCCCGGGCCAGGCCGAGGTCGCCGCGGCCGGTCGCGAGGTAGGTCGTGCCGCGCGGGGCGAGTAAGTCCAGCCTGAAAGGCGCGTCCGGCGGTCCCGCCGTACTCCCGTCGTAGGCGGTGAAGCTCACCGGGAGGCGGCCCCCAGCCAGAATCTCCAGGACCTGGGCGAGCGTGAACTTGCCGGCCGGGGCATCCGTCTCACGATCCTTGAACGTCGTCATTGTCGTTGCACCGCCTTCGAATAGAGGTCGAGAAGCCGGGAATCGGGATCGTACCGCTTCTTCGCGGCCCGGTAGACGTCTCCGCCGTAGAGTTCGTCGAACTCCTCCCGCGAGTAATAGGAGTCGGAGTAGAGCGACTTGTGCCCGTGAAGGTCGTCAACCTTGCGTTCGATCAACCGGTTCGTCTCGCCCTCGACCTGCCCCACCGGCACTGTCGACCAGAACCCGACGTTCACGTAACTCTGTCGCGGTCGCATCGGGTAGAGCGGCCAGCGATCGTCGGCTCTCAAGCGCAGCGGGCACAGCCAAATTGGAGCGATCGGTACGGTCTCGAGGAACCAATCCAGAAATTCCGTGCACCGGTCAAGCGGCATCTCGACGTCTTGTACCACCCGCTCGCGGGGCGACTTGCCGTGCAGTTTCTCAATGCGATCGCCAAGGTGGAACCGCTGTTCGATTCGCATCAGCGTGGCGTAGAAGCTGCTGCGGCGAAAGCGCGCGGGCCAGAACCGACGAAAAAGCGGATGCTGCGCGCCAAACGCCTCAGAGCACCAGAACCAGTCCGTGTCCCAGCGCCACAAGTAGTCGTGGATCGTCAGACGGTCGGTTGTCACGCCGCGCTCGTGCCGGATGGAGCGGTAGTAGACCTGTTGGCCGGTGTAGTCACTGACCGGGCCGGGTGCGCTGGTCTGTCTGCCCGCGCAGAGGTAGCTTTCGTCGGCGCTGAACACCACGCCGTCGAGAAAGTCGACGGCGACGCCGTCGAGGCTGCCGGTGGCCACGATGCCGTCCATTGCGGCGACCAGGTCGGCCAGCGAGTGGAACCGCACGTGGGTGAGAGCGACAAACGGCTTGACCGGTTCAAGTTCAATACGGAGACGTACCGCGTAGCCCAGGGTTCCGTAGGAGTTGGGGAAGGCACGGTACAGCTCGGTGTTCTCGCTCGATGAAGCGGTGAGCACCTCCCCGGCGCCGGTGAGAATGTCCAGTTCCAGCACCGACTCGTGGGGCAGGCCGTTGCGGAACGAGGTCGACTCGATGCCGAGCCCGGTGACCGCACCGCCGAGGGTGATGGTCTTTAGTTGCGGCACGACCAACGGCACCAACCCGGAACGCATCGTCTCGGCGACGAGCTCGTCATAGGTGCACATGCCAGCCACGTCGGCCGTTTGCGCCGCAGCATCCACTGAGATGACGCCGGTCAGGCCGGACGCATCGAGTCCTGTCGCCCCGGTCTTCGCGCGGGTTCGGAACAGGTTCGAGGTGCGCTTGGCCAGTCGAATCGGGGACGTTGCCGGGACGCCGCGATAGCTCCGCAGAAGGCGCTGCACGCCGGCGGCGTGAGCGCTCCGAGCGTTGAGCACACCAGCGGGCACGCCGTCACGATAGTCCCAGGCGACGTGATTGCACCAGTGTTCGTTGCCACCGATTTGGCCCGCGTTCTGGCAGACTCAGGCCATGACGAAGACGATCGGCACTCCGGGCGGCACGCCAGAGCGGCCGGCGATCTTCTTCGCCACGCCCGAGGAGTTTCGCGCCTGGCTCGAGGTGAACCATGCCACCCAGTCGGAACTCTGGATGGGCCTCTTCAAGAAGCACGTACCCGACGGCGGGCTCACCTGGGACCAGGCCGTCCCCGAAGCGCTGTGCTTCGGCTGGATCGATTCGGTGTCTCAGCGCATTGATGAGGATGCTCGGCGCCAACGGTGGACACCGCGCAAGCCCGCAAGCATCTGGTCGAGCGTCAACATCGCGTTAGTAGAGAAGCTCACCGCGGAGGGGCGGATGCGCGAGGTCGGCATCGCCGCCTTCGCGCGCCGGCGTGAGGATAGATCGGGTATTTACTCTCACGAAAATCCCGACCAAGAGCTGCCCGCAGAGGCAGCGGCGCGGCTGACAGCGAACCCCGCTGCAGCCGCTTTCTGGGCGGCAGCCACCGCGACGTACCGCCGCCAGGTCACCCACTGGGCGCTCACCGCGAAGCAGGAGGCCACCCGCGAACGACGGCTGGCACAGCTCATCGCCGATAGCGCAGCCGGTCGACTGGTTCCCTTCCAGCGCTATGGCGATGTGCCGAAGTGGGCGCAGCGCGCCGCCGACGCGGCGCGGGCCGCGGCATCCGGCCAATAGAACCGAACATAGTGCTCGGGCGACCGCGGGCGGCATCAGCTTTGAAAGTCTTCCGGGTCGACGTGCTCCAGAAAATCTTTGAATTCGTCGAGCGATTGCTCCCGGTCAGCTGCCTCCTCCACGTTGCCTCCAGATTCAACCATCGCGGCGGGAATGCCCTCGGCCTGCAGGACGTCGTCGTCGACGAAGATCGGCGCTCCGGCGCGCAGAGCGAGTGCGATGGAATCCGAGGGCCGGGCATCGAGCACGAATGAACCGGTCGCAGAGCCAAGAGTGATTTCGGCGTAAAAGATTCCTTGGTCGATGCGGGTGACGTCGACTCGCTCGAAGTGGGCGCCAACAGTGTCGATCAGCGTCTTCATCAGATCGTGCGACAACGGTCGTGGCGGCGTCTCACCACTGAGGGCGATCAGCGTGGAAGTCGCCTCCTGCTCCCCCACCACAATCGCCAGCACGTGTCCAACGGCCTGCGGCTTTCTGACCGGTTTAAGTAGGATGATGTGCTGGCCCTCGCTGTCGATCGCAACCCCGAGAACGCGTACCTGTACCATGGCGACCCTCCCGAATCATCGTGCCTGAAACCGCCATCGTACGTCCGCTCTCCGGTCATCGACGGTCCAACCAGCCCGACCCTTCCGCTAGTATCGACAAAACGCTATACTGTGCCCATGTCGACATCCGCAGCATCCATTCTTCTGCAGGCCCGGCTACGGGCCGGTCTCACGCAGGCTCAGTTGGGTGCAAGCGCTGGAGTCACGCAGAGTGTGATCAGTGCGTACGAGGCCGGTAAGCGAGAACCCGCCCTGACCACCCTTCAGCGTCTCGTGCTGTCCACTGGGTTCCAGCTTGAGCTGGCGCTCACGCCTCGGCCGATGTCGTCAGCACACCAGAACTTGCTGGCCACCCATCGCGACGAACTGGTGGCCCGGCTCGGTGAACTCGGGGCGAGCAATGTTCGCGTGTTCGGTAGCGTCGCCCGCGGCGCTGACACGGCCACCAGCGACGTGGACCTGCTCGTGGACCTAGACGCGGGCGTCGGTCTGTTTGGCTTGGCCCGGCTCCAAAGCGAGTCCGAGCGCATCTTGGGAGTGCCCGTTGATATTGTGCCGGCGAATAGTCTCAAGCCGCGCATTGCCCAGACGGTATTGACCGAGTCGAGGCCCTTGTGAGCCGTTCCGATCGAGAACGCGTCGACGACATCCGCGTGGCGTGTCTGGCGATCGCGGACTACCTAAGCCGTTCGGATGCCGCAGAGGACCTGATCTTCGATGCCATCCGCATGCGGCTGATCGAGATCGGGGAGGCGACGAAGGATCTGACCGTCGGCACCCGAGAGCTCGAACCCACCATCCCCTGGAGCGAGATCGCCCGACTGCGTGATCACCTCGCGCACCGCTACTTCGACACAACGCACTCGATCCTTAGCAACACCGCCAGGAATGACATTCCCGCCCTACTCGAAGCCACGGAACGCCTCACAGCTCGGCTGTCTTCCTGACAACAAAAACGTCACGCCGATTGTGTGACGTTCCGATCAACTCCGCCGACGGTTAAGGCCCCCGAGAGTTTTCTCGGGGGCCTTCTCTGAACGGCAGTGGCTGGTTAGAAGTCCCAATCGTCGTCTTCGGTGACCACGGCCTTGCCGATGACGTACGACGAGCCGGAGCCCGAGAAGAAGTCGTGGTTCTCGTCGCCGTTCGGTGAGAGCGCCGAGAGAATCGCCGGGTTCACGTCGCAGACGTCCTTCGGGAAGATGGCCTCGTAGCCGAGGTTCATCAATGCCTTGTTGGCGTTGTAGTGCAAAAACATCTTGACGTCTTCGGTCAGGCCGACCTCGTCGTAGAGGTCCTGCGTGTACTGCACCTCGTTCTCGTAGAGCTCGAAGACGAGGTTGAAGGTGTAGTCCTTGATCTCGTCGCGACGCGCCTGCGTCTCTTTTTCGAGACCCTTCTGAAACTTGTAGCCGATGTAGTAGCCGTGCACGGCTTCGTCACGAATGATCAAGCGGATGAGGTCGGCCGTGTTGGTCAGTCGCGCTCGGCTGGAGAAATACATCGGCAGGTAGAAGCCCGAGTAGAACAGGAACGACTCGAGCAGCACCGAGGCGACCTTGCGCTTGAGCGGGTCATCGCCCTGGTAGTAGTCCATGACGATCGAGGCCTTGCGCTGCAGGTTCTCGTTCTCGGTCGACCAGCGAAACGCTTCGTCGATCTCTTTGGTGGAGGCGAGCGTGGAGAAGATCGACGAGTAGCTCTTGGCGTGCACCGACTCCATAAACGCGATGTTCGTGTAAACGGCCTCTTCGTGCGGCGTGATCGCATCCGGAATCAACGACACGGCGCCGACGGTGCCCTGGATGGTGTCGAGCAGGGTGAGCCCCGCAAAGACGCGCATGGTTAGCTGCTGTTCCACCGGCGTGAGCTGGTTCCAGGACTGGATGTCGTTGCTGAGCGGCACCTTCTCGGGCAGCCAGAAGTTGTTGGTCAGCCGGTTCCAGACCTCGACGTCTTTCTCGTCTTCGATCTTGTTCCAGTTGATCGCGTCAACGTGCGACACCAGCTTGAGCTTGTCAATCATGGGAGGTCCTCTTCGGGTACTGCTTGTTGGGTATTGCCTGGGTCGTTACTCGTCGGTGCCGGTGTGCGAAACCCAGCCAAGCGCTGGTCGAGCTTGTCGAGACCGCCACGGCATTCATTTGGCGGTCTCGATGGAAAGCCTTGGATCGAGCTTGTCGAGAATTCGACCAACGGTTTCTTACTTCAGCATTCGTTCAGCGAACTCACTCATAACGCACAGGAAACGCAACCCTCAATTTCGGTGCCCTCGAGGGCCATCTGGCGCAGGCGAATGTAGTAGATCGTCTTGATGCCCTTTTTCCACGCGTAGATCTGAGCGCGGTTGATGTCGCGGGTCGTCGCGGTGTCCTTGAAGAACAGCGTGAGCGAGAGTCCCTGGTCAACGTGCTGCGTTGCCGCGGCATACACGTCGATGATCTTCTCGGCGCCGATCTCGTAGGCATCCTGGTAGAACTCGGTGTTGTCGTTCGTCATGAACGGCGCCGGGTAGTAGACGCGGCCGAGCTTACCTTCCTTGCGAATCTCGATCTTCGCCGCGATCGGGTGAATCGACGCGGTCGAGTTGTTGATGTACGAGATCGATCCGGTCGGCGGCACGGCCTGCAGGTTCTGGTTGTAGATCCCGTGAGCCATAACGGATGCCTTCAGCGCGATCCAGTCGGCCTGCGTCGGAATCGACACCCCAGCCTGGCTGAAGAGTTCGGCGCCGCGGGCCGTGGCCGGCTCCCAAACCTGATCGGTGTACTTGTCGAAGAATGCGCCCGAGGCGTAGGCGGAATCTTCGAAGCCCTCGAAGGTGCGGCCGCGTTCCATGGCGATGGCGTTCGAGGCGCGCAGGGCGTGGAACAACACCGTGTAGAAGTAGATGTTGGTGAAGTCGATGCTCTCGTCACTGCCGTAGTAGACACGCTCGCGGGCGAGGTAGCCGTGCAGGTTCATCTGGCCCAGGCCGATGGCGTGCGAGCGGTCGTTGCCGTCTTCGATCGAACGAACCGAGCTGATGTGGCTCTGCTCGGACACCGCATTGAGGCCGCGAATGGCGGCGTCGACGGTGCGACCGAGGTCCCCGGAATCCATCGCGAGGGCGATGTTCATCGACCCGAGGTTGCACGAGATGTCCTTGCCGATCTCGTTGTACGACAGGTCTTCGTTATAGGTGGTCGGGGTGTTCACCTGCAGAATCTCGGAGCACAGGTTGGACATGTTGATGCGGCCCTTGATCGGGTTGGCCGCGTTGACCGTGTCTTCAAACATGATGTACGGGTAGCCCGACTCGAACTGAATCTCGGCGAGGGTCTGGAAAAACTCGCGCGCCTTCATCTTGGACTTCTTGATTCGGGGGTTGTCCACCATCTCGTGGTACTTCTCGGTCACCGAGATATCGGCGAACGGCACGCCGTAAACGCGCTCCACGTCGTAGGGCGAGAAGAGGTACATCCACTCGTCGTTCTTGGCCAGCTCAAACGTGATGTCGGGAATGACGACACCGAGCGAGAGAGTCTTGATGCGAATCTTCTCGTCAGCGTTCTCACGCTTGGTGTCGAGAAAACGCATGATGTCGGGGTGGTGCGCGTGCAGGTAGACCGCGCCGGCACCCTGGCGGGCACCGAGCTGGTTGGCGTAGCTGAAGGAGTCTTCGAGCAGCTTCATCACGGGGATGATGCCGCTGGACTGGTTCTCGATCTGCTTGATCGGCGCGCCGGCCTCGCGAATGTTGCTGAGCAGCAGCGCCACACCGCCGCCGCGCTTGGAGAGCTGCAGGGAGGAGTTGATGCCGCGCGAGATCGACTCCATATTGTCTTCGATGCGCAGCAGGAAGCACGAGACGAGTTCGCCGCGCTGGGCCTTGCCGGAGTTCAAGAAGGTGGGAGTTGCGGGCTGGAAGCGGCCGGCGATGATCTCTTCGACCAGGGCGACGGCGAGCCTCTCGTCACCGGAGGCGAGCCCCAGTGCGGTCATGACGACCCGGTCTTCGAAGCGCTCCAGGTAACGCTTGCCGTCGAAGGTCTTCAGCGTGTACGAGGTGTAGTACTTGAAGGCACCGAGGAAGCTCTGAAAACGAAACTTTTTGGAGTATGCGAGGTCGTTCAGGCTCGTGATGAACTCGAACGAGTACTGGTCGAGTACAGCCTGTTCGTAGTATTCCTTCTCGACCAGGTAGTCGAGGCGTTCGCGCAGCGAGTGAAAGAACACGGTGTTCTGGTTGACGTGCTGCAGGAAGAACTCACGGGCAGCCTCGCGGTCCTTGTCGAACTGGATCTCCCCATTGGGGCCATACAGGTTGAGCATCGCGTTGAGCGAGTGGTAGTCCATGCCCGACGGTGCGTCAATGGGCGTGATCTTCACGGCTGTTGTTTCCAAAATTCTTCCAATCCGTCGTGAACGATGCGCACATCATCCGGTGTTCCAAATACTTCGAAGCGATAGAGGTGGGGCACCTTGCACTTGGCGGCGATGATGTCGCCGGCCAGGCAGTAGGCCGTACCGAAATTCATGTTGCCGGCGCCGATGACGCCGCGTATCAACGACCGATTGGTCTCGTTGTTCAAAAACTTGATGACTTGCTTGGGCACTGCCCCGCCCACACTGCCGCCACCGTAGGTGGGCACGCAGAGCACGAACGGCTCATTGGCGACGAGGGGTTCCTCGCGCGCATGAAGGGGAATGCGTGCTGCTGACCGACCGAGTTTCTCGACGAACCGACGGGTGTTGCCCGAGGTGCTCGAGAAGTACACGATGTCAGTCATCTGGTTTGGCGATTCTGGTCGGTCGACAGGTTGCGGCAGGGGCGTACCGGTGGTGGCGAGTACTGGTGTTGACCAGTACCGGTGTTGACCAGTACTGGTGCTGGCTACGCGAGGCGCACGGCGAGTGCGTTGATCTTGTCGGGACGAAAGCCCGACCAGTGCTCTTCGTCGGTGATCACGACGGGCGCCTGCAGGTAGCCCAATGCCTTGACGGCTTCGAGGGCGTTTTCGTCGACCGAGAGGTCGAGCACCTCATACTCGATGCCCTTGTTGTCGAGGGCACGGTAGGTGGCCGTGCACTGCACGCAGGAGGGCTTCGTGTAAACGGTGATTGCCATGGTTATGGCCTTTCTTCTTGGCAGGTCAAGTCTAAAACTGTTCGACATACTTCGCAAGTATGTTCGATGAAACTCTTCGATTCCCGGCGAGTATTCGTCAGAAATCGTCGTTCAAAATGAGCAAGTTTACTGTCTGGCTGTAGTGCCTGACTAGAGTTTCAATACTACATCTAGTGATCGTCACGCTCAATAGCCACTACATGCAGTAATTACATTTGTGAAGTTATCCACCGAGATTCCACACCTTGCCCACAGTCCCCCGTCGCAAAACCGCCGACATTCCGCGGAACTGCGCGGGGTTATCCACAGGCACCGCTCGGAACATTATTTTGCCTGTGGAATCTCCGGCGGCGTGTCGTAACGGCCGCCGCCGGCATCCGCTTCACGAGCGCAGTATCGACAAAACGGGCCGGCCCCCACAGGTGTGGAGACCGGCCCGTCAGGCTGGCTAACGGCGGATGCGTGCGCTCTACTTGGTCAGCGGCTCCAGGTTCGGGTCGTTGGCGTAGGCCTCAGCGGCATTCTCCTTGGTGACGATCACCGGAGGAATGAGGTAGGCCGGCACCACCTTGTTGCCGTTGTCGTAGGTGTCGTCGTTCGTCTCGGGTGTACCGCCGGTCTGCAGGGCCTTGACCATGTCGATGGCCTGGGCAACGAGAAGACGGGTGTCCTTGTTGATGGTGGAGTACTGCTCCCCCGCCATGATCGACTTGACGGACTCCACTTCGGAATCCTGGCCGGTGACCACCGGGATCGGCTTGCCAGCGGCCTTCACCGAGGTGATTATGGCGCGGGCGAGGGTGTCGTTGGGCGAGAGCACGCCGTCGAGTTCCTTGTCGCCGTACGTGCTGGTGAGCAGGGAGTCCATGCGGCTCTGGGCGTTTTCTGCCTTCCAGTCGGCCGTCGCGGTCTGCTTGATGTCGGTCTGGCCCGAGGCGACGACGAGTGTTCCGTCGTCGATCTTCGGCTGCAGCACGCTCATCGCGCCGTTGAAGAACACCGGAGCGTTGGCGTCAGCGGAGTTGCCCGAGAACAGCTCGATGTTGTACGGGCCGTTGGGCTTCTTGGCAGCGAGGCCGTCGAGCAGCGCCTGCCCCTGCAGCTCGCCCACCTTGAAGTTGTCGAAGGCCACGTAGTAGTCGACGTTGTCGGTGTTCAGGATCAGGCGGTCGTAGGCGATGACGATGGCGCCGGCGTCGTGGGCATCCTTGACCTGCGTGCCCAGCTGGCCGCCGTCCTGGGCGCCGATGATGATGACCTTGGCACCGTTGGTGACCATGGCGGAGATCTGGTCCTGCTGGTCCTTCACCGTGGTGGAGGCTCCGGCGTACTGCACGTCACCCTTGAACCCGGCTTCCTTGAGGCCGTCTTCGAACAGGCCACCAGCCAGTACCCAGTTCTCGCTCGTCTTGGAGGGAAGGGCAACGCCGATGACGGAGTCCGCCGCGAATCCAGCTGCGGCATCGCTGCCACCGGCCGTCTCTGGCGCTCGGCTGGAGCAGCCGGACAGCGCCATGAGCGCCACCGCTGCGATCGCTGTGACCGTGAGAATTTTTCGCATGTCAATCACTTTCTGTTCATTGGGTGAGGGAATTGGAAAGGCAGACCAATGGCGTTCGAGGAACGTCCCGGGTTCAGTTGGTGGGGTTGTCCGCGGGACGCGCCGAGGCCGGTGTACCGGCATCCGGGAGCACTGCGGGCGGCGGGGTCGGCGGGTCGGATACCTTGCGGTTGCGGGTGAGCAGGCCGATAATCGACGGCCGCCCCTGGCTTTTGTTCCAGACGTCCACGCCAACGGCGACAAGGAGCACGAGACCCTTGATGATCTGCACCAGGTCCGAACCCACGCCGAGAAGCTGTAGCCCGTTGTTGAGAACGGCCATGACCAGGCCACCGACGATCGAGCCAATCACGGTGCCGATACCGCCCGACACTGCGGCGCCGCCGATGAACACAGCGGCGATTGCGTCGAGTTCCCAGCTGAGCCCGTCTTGCGGGCCGGATGCTCCGGCGCGAGCAACGAAGATCATACCGGCCAGCGAAGCCAGGATCGACATGTTCATCATGACGAGAAAGTTCACCCGCCGGGAGTTGACGCCGGAAAGTTCGGCGGCGAGTTTGTTACCACCGACCGCGTAGACGTGGCGGCCAATGATGGTGTTGCGGGTGACGAAGCTGTAGAACAACACGAGCACGCCGAGGATGATGCCCGACACCGGGAAGCTCGTGCCGACCCGGCCGCCGGCGAAGAGGAAGGTGGCGTAGATGACGACCGCGTCGAGAAGGCCGACCTTGAGCACGCTGGCCCAGAGCGGAGATATCTCGGAGTGCATCGTCTTCTGTACCTGCCGGGCCCGATACTCGCGCACGGCGATCGCGATGGCGATCACAAAGCCGAGTACGAGGGTGAGGTTGTTGTACCCGGTGGCCGGGCCCACCTCGGGAAGGTAACCGGCGCCGATCAGCGTGAAGCCGTCGGGCACGGGCACCGTCTGGGCGTTACCGATGAACTGGTTGCCGCCGCGAAAGATGAGCATGCCGGCGAGGGTCACGATGAAGGCGGGAACCCCGATGTAGGCCACCCAGAATCCCTGCCAGGCTCCGATCACGGCGCCGACCAGTAGGCCGAACAGAATGGCCAGCGGCCACGGAAAATTCCACTCTGACATCGAGGTCGCTACGACAATGCCGGAGAACGCCGCGACCGAACCGACCGACAGGTCGATGTGACCCGCGATGATCACCATCACCATGCCGATGGCAAGGATGAGGATGTAGGAATATTGGCTGACCAGGTTGATCAGGTTGCCCGAGGATAGTGTGAGGCCATCCGTCAGAAACTGGAATAGAACGATGATGGCGATGAGACTGAACAGGATGCCGAACTGGCGCAGGTTATTCTTGCCGCGGCCAAAGATCGACCGGCGTCCTTCGTCCTTTTTCGTGTCTATCGGAGCCGTGTTGCTGCTCATATGCTGCGCACCTTCTTCTTGGCAGAGGTCATGCTCTTCATCAGGGATTCCGGGTCGGCATCGGCACCGTCTATGCAGTCGGTGATGGCGCCCTCGAAGATCGTGTAAATGCGGTCGGCCAGGCCGAGCAGTTCCGGCAGCTCGGACGAGATCAGGATCACGCCCTTGCCTTGGGCGGCCAGCGCCTGGATGATTCCGTATATCTCGTACTTCGCCCCGACATCGATGCCGCGGGTGGGTTCGTCCAGAATGAGGATGTCGGGGTCGGTGAACATCCACTTGGCCAACACCACCTTCTGCTGGTTGCCGCCGGACAGCTTGCCGACGCCCATGTCGACGTTGGGGGTCTTGATGCGTAGGTTCTTGCGGTATTCCTCGGCGATCGAGTATTCCTTGGAATCGTTGACCACTGGCCCCGCGGAGATTTTGGAGAGCTTGGCCGAGACGATGGAACGCTTGATGTCGTCGAGCAGGTTCAGCCCGAGCGCTTTGCGGTCTTCGCTCACGTAGGCGAGGCCGTGGACGATGGCCTCGCCTACGTTGCGCAGCTCGATCTCCTTGCCGTCCTTGAAGATTTGGCCGGAGATGTAGTTGCCGTACGAGCGGCCGAAGATGCTCATGGCGAGCTCGGTGCGTCCGGCGCCCATGAGCCCGGCGATGCCGACAATCTCACCGGTTCGCACGGTGAGGTTGGATCCCTTCACGACCATCCGTTCTGAGACCTGCGGGTGCTGCACGGTCCAATCGCGGACCTCGAAGAATACCTCGCCGATCTTAGGTGTGCGGTCGGGAAACCGGCTCTCCAGGCTGCGGCCGACCATGCCGCGAATGATGCGGTCTTCGTTGACGCCGTCGGCGGCGATATCCAGGGTCTCAATGGCCCGGCCGTCACGGATGATGGTGATCGAGTCGGCGATCTGCTCGATCTCGTTGAGCTTGTGCGAGATCATGATCGAGCTGATGCCCTTACCCTTGAGCCCGCGAATGAGGTCGAGCAGGTGCTGGGAGTCGGATTCGTTGAGCGCGGCCGTCGGTTCGTCGAGGATGAGCACCTTCACCGATTTGTTGAGCGCCTTGGCGATTTCGACCAGCTGCTGCTTGCCGACGCCAATGTTCTTGATCAGGGTGTCCGGGTCGTCGCGCAGGCCGACCCGGGCGAGCAGTTCGAAGGCGGTGCGCTTGGCGCCGACCCAGTCAATGGCGCCCCACTTGGTGGGTTCGTTGCCGAGGAAGATGTTCTCGGTGATAGACAGTTCAGGAATGAGGGCCAGTTCCTGGTGGATGATGGCGATTCCGGCTGCTTCACTCGAGCGGATGTCCTTGAACCGCATCTCGGTGCCCTGGAAGATGATGTCGCCCGAGTAGGTGCCGTACGGGTAGACCCCGGAGAGCACCTTCATGAGGGTGGACTTGCCGGCGCCGTTCTCGCCGCAGATCGCGTGGATCTCTCCGGCACGCACCGTCAGAGACACATTCGATAGAGCCTTCACGCCTGGAAACTCTTTGGTGATCGACCGCATCTCCAGGATGATCGCATCCGACGGCATCAGGAATCACCCGACCCGGTCATCCGCTGTCCGGTCACCGGGTCGCAACCGGAGTGAAGTTGTGGTGCAGTGGGCGGGAATAGGGGATTGTGCACTGCTCTGACCTCGTTGTCTCGAACCTCAAACTGATGTACCTATACAGTACTCAGGAACGTTCATAACGGGGCAATGCTCCACCCCCTCGACGGACGTGTCAATTGACCGGCCATAACGCTTGAATAACGCCGTTCAGCCCCGGCACCGGGCTGTGCACCTTCGAGTGCGGACCCGCCACCTCGGCCGAACGAACTCACACGGGGGGCCGAACCGCTCGCGCGGTCCGGCCCCCGTGGGGATGGTCAAGGTGGCGTGTGCGTCAGCGCCCTCCGGAGCGACGCTTGTTGTAGACGTCAAACGCCACAGCACCGAGCAGCACAAGACCCTTGATGAGCTGCTGGAACTCCGTACCGACGCCCAGAATCGACATGCCGTTGTTGAGGATACCGATGATCAGTCCACCGATGATCGCCCCGGTGACCGTGCCGATACCGCCCGTGACAGCCGCACCTCCGATGAAGACCGCGGCGATGGCGTCGAGCTCGAAGCCGTCACCGGCCTTCGGGTTGGCGAGGTTGAGCTGCGCGGTGAAGACCAGACCGGCGAGGGCGGCAATCACTCCCATATTGACGAAAAGCAGGAACGTGACGCGCTTGGTCTTGACGCCCGAGAGCGCCGCCGCCTGCCGGTTGCCACCGAGGGCATACACGTGGCGTCCGAACACGCTGCGCGACATCACTGCGGAATAGCCGACGATGAGCACGCCGAGCACGACCAGCACGATCGGGGTGCCCCGATAGCTCGCCAGCAGGAAGGTGATCAGCAGGATCAGTCCGGAGGTGAACGCAAGCTTCAAGACGAACCAGGCCAGCGGCTCGTCTTCAACGTCGTACTTCTGGCGTGCCAAACGGGAACGGATGCCCTGGGCCACCAACAGCAACGTCGCGAGCACGCCCAGCCCCACCGTGAGCGGCTCCAGCAGGCTGGTGCCTCCGCCCAGATCGGGCAGAAAGCCGCTTCCGAGCGCGCGGAATTCATCCGGGAACGGCGAGATCTGCTGGTTCTGCAGTGCGATCTGGGTGAGCCCGCGGAAGGTGAGCATTCCGGCGAGCGTCACGATGAATGCCGGTATGCCGAAGTATGCGATCCAGAATCCCTGCCACATGCCTACGAGCGCACCCACGATCAGACAGAGGATGATGGCTCCCCACCACGGAATGTGCCATTGGGTGATCATGACCCCGGACATGGCGCCGACGAAAGCTACGACAGAGCCCACCGAGAGGTCGATGTGTCCGGCAATGATAACCATGACCATGCCGACGGCAAGAATGAGGATGTAGCTGTTCTGCACGATCAGGTTCGACACGTTGATCGGCTTCAGGGTGATCCCGGAGGTCGCCACCTGGAAGAAGATGATGATCGCGATCAGAGCGATGAACAGGCCAATCTGGCGCAGCTGTCCGGCGAGATAGTCGAGTGAGGATCTGAAGGCACTCATCAGCTTTCCTTGTCCCTTTCCTGGGTCATTCGTTGCATGAGAAATTCGGCTGTGGCTTCACTGCGCGGGACGTCCGCGGTTATTCGGCCCTCAGCCAGGGTATAAATCCGATCGCAGATTCCGAGCAGTTCGGGCAGTTCGGAGGAGATGACGATGACACCCTTGCCCTCGTCAGCCAGCCGGTTGATGATTCCGTAGATTTCGTATTTCGCGCCCACATCGATACCTCGGGTGGGTTCATCCAGGATGAGTACATCGGGATCGGAGAACATCCACTTCGACAGCACGACCTTTTGCTGGTTTCCGCCCGAAAGCTTTCCTGTGATCGCCTCGACGTTGGGTGCCTTGATGTTCATGCTCTTGAGAAAACCCTTGGCCACTGTCGCCTCGCGGTTGGCATCGACCCACCCATTTCGTGCGAGCTTGTACAGCGCGGCGAGGGAGACGTTGCGCTGAATGTTCTCGATCAGGTTGAGGCCGTAGTGCTTACGGTCTTCCGTGGCATAGGCGAGGCCATGAGAGATAGCCGCCGACACTGTATCGGTCTTGACCAGGACGCCGTTCTTGAACACTTTTCCCGAGATCTTGGCCCCATAGCTGTGCCCAAATACGCTCATGGCCAGTTCGGTACGCCCGGAACCCATGAGGCCGGCGATTCCAACGATCTCACCGGATTTCACGTGAATATTCGCACCCTTGACGACCATCCGATCGTGGTGCATGGGGTGGTATACGGTCCAGTCCTCGACGCGCAGAATTTCCTCACCGATCTGGGAGGAATGGTCCGGGTACCTGCTTCCGAGGTCGCGACCGACCATTCCCTTGATGATGCGCTCCTCCGAGATTTCGTCCGTGTGCATATTAAGGGTTTCGATGGTCTTGCCATCGCGAATGATGGTCACCTTGTCGGCGATCGCTTTGATCTCATTCAGCTTGTGACTGATGATGATCGATGTGATCCCCTGGCCCTTGAGATGCTTGATCAGATCGAGGAGGTGCGCTGAATCCTCATCGTTGAGTGCGGCCGTCGGCTCATCCAGGATGAGCAGTTTGACCTGTTTGGACAGCGCCTTGGCGATCTCGACGAGCTGCTGTTTGCCGACTCCGATGTCGGTCACCTTGGTGATGGGGTTGTCCTTTAAACCGACCCTGGCCAGCAGAATTGCCGCCTCGCGATTGGTCTTGTTCCAATCGATCCAGCCGTTTTTCTGCTGCTCATTACCGAGGTAGATGTTCTCGGCGATGGAAAGATAGGGACTGAGAGCCAGCTCCTGATGAATGATAACGATCCCCGTAGCCTCGGACTCGTTGATCGACTTGAACGCAACGGTCTCATTTTCGAAGACGATTTCACCGTCATAGCTGCCGTGCGCGTACACGCCACTGAGCACCTTCATCAAGGTGGATTTTCCAGCTCCATTCTCGCCACAAATGGCGTGGATCTGGCCGCGTTCGACCGCGAGGGAAACGTCCTGAAGCGCCTTGACGCCGGGGAACGTCTTAGTGATGCCACGCATCTCGAGAATGTTGGTTGTCACCGTTGCTCCTTCTTCCGTGCGGTGAGAGATGACCGTGGCGGCGGCGTTGCCGCCGCCACGGCTGGTTTGGCGTTACTGTACTGGCTGCTACTTCAGGTCTGCCTCGGTGTAATATCCGCTGTCGACGAGAACTGACTTGTAGTTGTCAACGGTGACCACGGTCGGCTGGAACAGGAAGGTCGGGACATCTTTGACCTTATTGTTGTAGCTCTTCGTGTCGTTGACCTCAGGAGTCTTGCCGTTGAGGAGTTCGTCGGCCATTTTCACGGCTTCCTTACCCAGCTGGCGGGTGTCCTTGTAGATGGTCGAGTACTGCTGGCCCGCGATGATCGACTTGACCGACGCTGCCTCAGCGTCCTGGCCTGTGATGACCGGCAGGGCATCCGCTGCGTAGCCGGAGCTGGTCAAGGCTGAGATGATTCCGATTGACAGGCCGTCGTACGGCGACAGCACGCCGTCAACCTTGCTGCCGTCCGAGTAGGTGCTGGCGATCAGGTTCTGCATGCGCTTCTGCGCCGTCGAGGGGTCCCAGCGCAGCGTGGCGACCTGGGTGAAACCGGTCTGGCCGCTCTTCACGTTGAGAACACCCTTGTCGATGTACGGCTGCAGGGTCTCCATTGCTCCGTTGAAGAAGAACGTCGCGTTGTTGTCGTCAGGACTTCCCGCGAACAACTCGACGTTGAAGGGCCCGGCCTCGCTGGTTTCCTTGCCGGCGGAATCGAGCACACCGAGGCCGGTGAGCAGGCTGGTCGCCTGGTCTACGCCCACCTTGAAGTTGTCGAAGGTCGTGTAGTAGTCCACGTTTGCGTTGCCGTTGATGAGGCGGTCGTAGGCGATCACCTTGACGCCGGACTTGCCGGCCTGGTCAAGCTGGTCGCTCAGCGCCGTGCCGTCGATGGAGGCGATGATGAGAATTTTCGCGCCCTTGGTGAGCATGTTGCTGATCTGCTGTACCTGGGTGGGGATTTTGTCATCGGCATACTCGAGGTCGACCTTGTAGCCGAGCGCCTCGAGGTCTGCCTTGACGGCATCGCCGTCTTTGATCCATCGCTCAGAGGTCTTGGTGGGCATGGCCACCCCGATGAGCGCTCCCTTGTTGGCTCCCGCAGCGTCGGTCGTGGTGGTTGAGCCACCACGCGCCCCCGAGCAGGCTGCGAGCGAGAGTGCGAGTCCAATGGCAGCAATGCCGATGAGGACCTTCCGTGTTTTCACTATGTTTCCCTTCGAAATTTCTTGTTATCGACGATGATGTCAAGTCGGTCGGTGAACGATGATGTCAAATCGGCGGATGAAGTAGAGCTGGTCGAACTGGTCCTGCTACAGGCCTTGCGCCAATCGGTAGTAGGCCTGGTTCCATCGCACCTCACGCAAGAAATCACGCTGGGTGGTGGTCTTATCGATCACGAGAAGCTCGGTGCGAGCTATCTCGGCGAAATCTTGGAACACCTCGATGCCGACGGCGGTCGACATCACGGTGTGGTGGGCAGCGCCGGCGGTGAGCCAGGCGGCGGCAGATGTGGCGAAGTCGGGTTCCGGGCGCCAGACGGCGCGGCCGACCGGCAGGTTGGGCAGGGCCGCGGTCGGTTGAACGACCTCGACCACGTTGGCGACGAGACGGAACCGGTCACGCATGTCGCTCATTGCCACGACCACGGCGGGGCCTGGGTCGGCGTTGAAAACCAGGCGAACGGGGTCTTCGCGACCGCCGATGCCGAGCGGGTGAATCTCCAGCGACGGCCGCTCGCTGGTGAGCGATGGGCTCACCTCGAGCATGTGCGCACCGAGAATAAGCTCGGCGCCGGGAGTGAGGTCATAGGTATAGTCCTCCATCAGGCTGGCGCCGCCGGGAAGGCCCGAACCCATCACGTTGGCAACGCGCACAAGAACGGATGTCTTCCAGTCACCTTCCGCGCCGAAACCGTAGCCCTGTGCCATCAGACGCTGCACGGCAAGGCCCGGAAGCTGCCGTAGGGCACCGAGGTCTTCGAAACTTGTCGTGAACGCGTCGAAGTCGCCGGCCTCGAGAAAGCTCTTGAGCCCCAGTTCGATCGCGGCGCCGTAGCGCAGCGACTCGTGGCGTGTGCCGCCCTTCCGCAGCTCAGGCACCACGTCGTACAGGTCGTCGTATTCGGCGACCAACGTGTCGATGGCGGCATCCGTTGTGGATTGCACGGCCTCGGCAAGCTCATTTACCGGCCAGGTGTTCACCTGCACGCCGAAGCGGAGTTCGGCCTCGGTCTTGTCGCCCTCGGTCACGGCGACAAAACGCATGTTGTCACCGAAGCGGGCGAGTTTCATGCTGCGGCTCGCAGCCCAGCCGGCGGCGGCGCGGGTCCAGGAGCCGATGCTGCCGGACACGGCCGGGTTGGACACGTGGCCAACCACGGTCTTGCGGGTCACGCCAAGACGGGTCTGGATGTAACCGAATTCACGGTCGCCGTGCGCGGCTTGGTTGAGGTTCATGAAGTCGAAGTCGATCTCGGCCCACGGCAGTTCGACGTTGGCTTGGGTGTGCAGGTGCAGCAGCGGCTTGGTGAGCGCGTCGAGGCCGGAGATCCACATCTTGGCCGGGGAGAACGTGTGCATCCAGGCAATCAGGCCGATGACGTGGTCGTCGGCGTTGGCGTCGAGGGCTGCCCGCCGGATGGACTCGGAGTCCTTCAGCACCGGCTTCCAGACGACCTTCACCGGTACGTCACTCGACGTGTCGAGCGCCCGCGCGATCTCCCGACTCTGCTCGGCCACCTGGCGCAGAGTTTCTGCGCCGTACAGGTTCTGGCTTCCGGTGAGGAACCAGACCTCATAGTGGTCGAGGGTCGTGGTGAGAGATGCCATTACTTGAGTGCTCCCTGCGGTGCTTGTCCGTAGACGTTCTGGTATCGGTCGAACAGGGCGTCGATGGACTCCTGCGGAATGGAAACGAGCTCGCCGCCGGCACGGGCCAGCTGCACGGTGCGAGCAACGTCTTCGACCATCACTGCAGCCTTCACCGCGTCGCGGGCGTCTTTGCCGATCGTGAACGGACCGTGGTTTGCCATCAGCACGGCACGCGAACGGTGGCCGGTGAGGGTCTCCACGATGCCGCGACCGATCGAATCGTCACCGATGATGGCGAACGGTCCCACCGGAATAGGGCCGCCGAACTCGTCGGCCATGGCAGTGATCACGCACGGGATGGCTTCATTGCGGGCAGCCCAGGCCGTTGCATAGGTGGAGTGCGTGTGTACGACTCCCCCGACGTCCGGCATGTTCCGGTAGACGTAAGCATGCGCGGCGGTGTCGCTCGACGGTGACCGCTCAGCTCCGGGCGTGCCCTGTATGACGTTGCCGCCGAGGTCGCAGAGGATCATGTTCTCCGGAGCCAGGTCGGCGTAGTCGACCCCGCTGGGCTTGATCACAAACAGGTCGGCGCCCGGCACGCGGCCAGACACGTTTCCGCCGGTCCAGACTACGAGACCGCTGCGAAACAATTCGGCGTGCAGTCGGGTAATTTCTGCGCGAACGCGGGCGACCGCGACCTCGATTCGGGGCCCATAGGTGCTCATGCTGCCACCACCGCAGCCCGGCGCCTGAGCGCCTTCAGACGGTGCATCACGTCGTTCTCACCACGGCCGAAGTAATCGTGCAGCTGCGTGTATTCCTCGAACAGCTCGTCGTACGCCACCGCGGAAGCCTCGTTGGGCACATACACGTTTTTGTTCAGCTTGCCCATTTTCTCGCCCGCAGCGCGCACGTCGGGGTAGGCTCCGGCAGCGACTGCGGCGTGGATGGCCGCACCGAGCGCCGGGCCCTGGTCGCTCGCGATGGTGCTGATCGGTAGACGCAGAATGTCGCTGTAGGCCTGCATCAGGAACGCGTTCTTCAGCAGGCCGCCGGCCACGATGAATTCGGTCACCGGTACCCCGCTCGCATTGAAGGTTTCCACGATGGTGCGTGTGCCGAAGGCGGTTGCCTCGAGCAGCGCACGGTAAACCTCTTCCGGCCGTGTCGTCAGGGTGGTACCGATGACGAGTCCGGACAGTTCGTGGTCGACCAACACCGAACGGTTGCCGCTGTGCCAATCGAGGGCCACGAGTCCGTGGCCGCCAACGGGCTGGTCCTTGCAGAGCTCGGTCAGGTGCTCATGCACACTGCGGCCGAGGGCCCGCGCCTCATCGGCGTAGCGGGCCGGCACCTGGTTCTTGACATACCAGGCGAAAATGTCCCCGACACCGCTCTGCCCGGCTTCGTAGCCGTACAGCCCGGAGATGATGCCGCCGTCGACGACACCACACATGCCAGGCACCTCGGCTAGAGCATCGGAGTTCATGACGTGGCAGGTGCTAGTGCCCATGATGGCCACCATCTGGCCAGGGTTCACCGCCTGCGCTGCGGGCGCGGTCACGTGAGCGTCAACGTTGCCGACAGCCACGTGAATTCCCTCGGGCAGTCCGGTCCAGCCCGCGGCCTCAGCGGACAGCACTCCAGCGGATGCGCCGAGCTGGCCGATCTCGTGCGCCACCTTGTCGAGCGCAAAGCGTGAAAAGGCGGGATTGAGCGTGCCGAGGAAGTCCTCGCTCGGGTACTGGCCATCCTGCAGGATGCCTTTGTAACCGGCAGTGCAGGCATTACGCAGGTAACGCCCGGTCAGCTGCCAGACGATCCAGTCGGCGGCTTCGACCCAGTGGTCCATGCGGTTGTAGAGCTCGGGGTCTTCCTCGAGAAGCTGAAGTCCCTTGGCGAATTCCCATTCGCTCGAGATCAGCCCGCCGTAACGCGGCAGCCAGCTCTCGCCTCGCTCGAAAGCGAGGTCGTTGATGCGATCGGCCTGGCCCTGCGCTGCATGATGACGCCAGAGCTTCACATATGCGTGCGGGCGGCCCGCGTATTCGGCGAGCTCGTTGAGCGGCGTGCCGTCGGCAAGTACAGGAACCATCGTGCATGCAGTGAAGTCGGTTCCGATTCCGATGACGCGAGATGGGTCGATGCCAGCGTTTGCGACCGCGGCCGGAACCGCACTTTGCAACACGGCCACGTAGTCCGCGGGCACCTGGAGTGCCCACTCGGGCGGAAGCGCCTCACCGGTCGCGGCGAGGGTCGTGTCCATTACCGCGTGGGGATAATCCAGCACGGAGGAGCCCAGCTCGACGCCATCAGAGACGCGTACGACCACGGCCCGGCCCGAGAGAGTGCCGTAGTCGACGCCGATGACGTAAGACTCGGCGTCAGCCACCGCCGCAGCGCTTGCTGCAGGGTTGACCGATTCTCCGGTGAATGGGCTGGGCGCGGTGGTCACGAAATTGACTCCTATGTCGATTGTGGTGCGAAGGCACGGCGACGTCCCGTCGCGATGGAGTGCCCTTGGTCATCGAAATGTGAACGGTCACATTGATGAGTTCACTTTGCCGCACACTCGATTGGCCTGTCAATACCCTTTTATCTCGTTTGGGTAACGGCGCTGCAATGGGCTAGCGAGCGCAGGGACGTCCGACTGGCCGCTACCACGCGGGCGGGGCAGTGGACGACCGCACCACGAGCTCGGGGATGAGAGAGCTGGACGAAGCTTCGTTCTCCCCACCGGTGATGTTTGCCAGGAGCAGGGCGATGCAGCGACGTCCGAGCTCGGCGAAGTCCTGGCGCACCGTGGTGAGCGGCGGCCAGAAGTGTGCGGCCTCAGGAATGTCGTCGAATCCAACGATGCTCACGTCGTGCGGAATATCGAGCCCGGCGTCGCGGATAGCGTGCATCAGCCCGAGCGCCATCTGGTCGTTGGACGAGAAAATGGCAGTGAAATCGCGCACACGGAGCAGCTCGCGCCCGGCATGGTATCCGAAGCTGGCGGTCCAGTCGCCCAGGATTGGCGCGGTGGTTGGGACGTCATTGGCCCCCATTTCCTCGAGGAATCCGCGCATGCGCGCCTCAGCCTCGATCCAGTCCTGCGGTCCGGCGAGGTGATAGATGCTGCGGTGTCCGAGGTCGATGAGATGTCGGGTGGCGAGGCGGGCGCCAGCTATCTGGTCCACAGAAAGGGCGTGCCTATCTGCAACACCGGTGGACTGCAGCGTCACATACGGCACAGCGATGGACAGCTTTTCGATGGCTTCAATGACCCGCACCTGGGGTGCGATGACGACGATGCCCTCCACCGACTGGTCCATCAGGTGGTCAACGGCAGCCTGAATGGACGAGGGCTCGCCTCGCGAGAGGTTGGCCGTGTTCACGAAGTATCCAGCCTCCCTGGCAGCATCCTGGATCGCCGCAATACTGCTCGCCGGGCCGTATTCCGCGCTCATTGCCGACAGCACGCCGATCGTGCGGGATTGCCCCTTGACCAGAGCCCGTGCGGCGCTGTTCGGTCGGTATTGCAGGTCGTCAATTACCTGCTGAACGCGCAGTTTGGTCGATTCCCGAATGCTGGGGTGGGCGTTGAGCACGCGCGACACAGTCTGGTGCGAGACCCCGGCTAGACGTGCCACGTCGCGAATGCTCGGGGCACGCCCCGTCGGCAGGTTCTCGGACACCATCACCCCTATTGGAATGTGCACGGTCACAATTGCGACCCACCCCATTATGGCCCGGCGCACGACAGATGTGACAGTCACATGCTGGCTTTCTGGCGGTCGACAACTCTATGCGGGAGGTGGCTCGATCAGCCAGCTACTCCACTTTGTGCGCTCCATCCGCTGCCCGAACCGCGAACATGACCGGGGCGACGTAGCCCCGCGCGGTGAACGCGGCGCCCACCGCGGCCTCTACGACGGGGCGCAGTGCGCTGGGAATGAGCGCGATCGCGGCACCGCCAAACCCGCCGCCCGTCATACGGGCGCCGATGGCACCGGCCGCGCGCGCGGTCTCGACGGCGAGGTCAAGTTCGGGAACGGAGATTTTAAAGTCGTCCCGCATCGACACGTGCGAGGC
The DNA here is from genome assembly GCF_030063145.1 of Cryobacterium sp. PH31-L1. Taxonomy (GTDB): domain Bacteria; phylum Actinomycetota; class Actinomycetes; order Actinomycetales; family Microbacteriaceae; genus Cryobacterium. Next base: position 91,260 of record NZ_JASISM010000002.1, on the reverse strand, counting down.
ATCCAGCAGGGCACCGATCGCGGTCGGCCCCTGCTCGCGGAGCGTCTGCACTGTTTCCAGAACGCGCTGATTCTCCGTCACGATGTGACGCACCCGGCGAAAGGTCTCGTCATCGAGCAGCTCGGCCGCCCTGGCGAGGTCACTGACCCCCAAATCACGAAGGGCCGGCACGCCCATCAGTCGCGCACCGAGCTCGCAGGATGCTCGGCGTGAGGCATACCCGCCGGTTGAGTGGGCGTGGCTCACCTGACTGTCGATGATCAGCAGGTCGAGACCGGCCTTGTCAAGACCCAACGCAATGACCTCGGCGTGCAGACTCCGACAGTCCAGGAACACGACGGCATCGACGCGACCGAGCAGCGACGCAGACTGGTCCATGATTCCCGTGGGTGCGCCGACTACCTGGTTTTCGGCGAGCTGCCCGGCCAGTGCGAGGGTGGGCCGCTCGAGACCGAGCTGCCAGAGGTCGTTCAGGGCAACCGCCACGGCGCACTCGATCGCAGCGGACGATGACAGGCCGGCACCGACCGGCACGTCGGAGACGATGTACGCTTCGAAACCGGTCACCGCGCCGAGGTCGGCGCCGAATTGCCCGAGCGCCCAGGCTATGCCGAGCGGGTAGGCCGACCAGTCGGCCAGATTTTGCGGGATGAGGTCGTCCAGTCCAAGCTCGACGGTCCGCTCCGAGAAGGAACTCGCGACTCGCATCAGCCGGTCGCCGCGCGGAGCAAGAGCAACAATCGTGCGCCGGTCGATCGCGAGAGGCAGCACGAATCCCTCGTTGTAGTCGGTATGCTCGCCGATCAGGTTGACCCGACCGGGGGCCGACCAGAGTCCGTCCGGCGCGCGAGCGAACCGGGCCTCAAATCCTGCTCTCGCACTGCTGCAAAGGTCAGTCATGTTGGGGCTTCTCCGGGGTCGCTGCGCGGGCGGGTGAAGTTGCGGCAGCGGATACCGCGGCATCCGCTGCGTCGGCCCGCTCGATCGCCGCGCGAATCGTACTCGCGGCCCGTTCGGGGGTGACATCGGCGATCCAGGCCCCCATCGCGGCTTCCGACCCCGCGAGGTACTTGAGCTTGTCCTCGGCCCGACGCGGGCTCGTCACCTGCAGCATCAGTCGAATCTCCGAGCGCCGGACGTGTACGGGTGCCTGGTGCCAGGCTCCAATGTACGGGGTCGGCGTCGAGTAGATGGCGTCAATTCCACGCAGAAGGCGCCGGTACAGCACCGCCAGTTCGTCGCGCTCTGCGAGGGTGGTGGCGGCGAAGTCAGGCACGTGCCGGTTCGGGAGCATATGCACTTCGATCGGCCAACGAGCCGCGAAGGGAACAAAAGCAGTCCAATACGACCCTCTCAAAACGACACGGTCACCGGCCTGTTCAAAGGTCAGGATGTCCGCGAACAACGTCGGCCCATAGACGTCGAGCGACTCGATCAGCTGCCGCGTGCGCGGGGTCACGTAAGGATATGCATAGATCTGGCCGTGCGGATGCCGCAGGGTCACGCCGATCGCCTCGCCGCGATTCTCGAAGGGGAAGACTTGCTCGATGCCGGGCAGACGCGACAGTGCGTGCGTGCGCTCAGCCCACGCCTCAATCACCGTGCGAGCACGAGTGGTCGAGAGGCTCGCGAACGAACCCTCGTTCTCGGGGCTGAAGCAGACGACCTCACAGCGTCCAACGGACGTGCGGGTTCGTCCCAGACCGATTGTGGCGAGATCCGCGAGGCCGGCCGGGGCGTCGGCATCCGTTAGTAGCGGGCCGAAAGACGGGGTCTTGTTCTCGAAGACCACCACGTCATAGTTGCTGGGCACCTCGGACGGATTGTCCGGGGTTGACGGCGCCAGCGGGTCGAGGTGCGCCGGCGGCAGGAACACCCGGTTTTGCCGGGCGGCAGCGATCGACACCCATTCCGCGCTCAGTGGGTCCTGCCGCATGCCGGCAGTGGCGGGGCGCTGATCGAGTTCGCGCACATCGGCGGCCCGATCCGGCAACAGCGTGGTGCCGGGATCGTCGAAGTAGAAGAGGTCTCGACCGTCGGCCAGGGTGTGCTGCTGTCGAGCTATGCCGGCGTCGGCAATGAAATCTGCGTTTCTCATGGCGGTTCCTACCGTATCTTATTTTACTTTCCGAAACCAGAGACTTTCGAATTGAAAGAAATAGCGAAATAAGTAAAAATGGAGGCATGGCTTTCATTGAACCCCTGCAGAGCCCGACGACCGCACCGTCGATTTCCCCCGACCGCGACGGGCTACCGGGGCCCGTCAGGCGCGAGCAGATCCACAGGCTCATCGACGAACGCGGTTTCGTGCGGGTTCGCGAATTGCGTGAGACTTTTGGCGTGTCCGGTGTCACGGCCAGAGCGGATCTCGATGCGCTCGAAACTGCAGGAGCGGTCCAACGCGTACACGGCGGGGCAGTGCTCGCCCGAGGCTCTTCAGGGCAGCCAATAATCGAGTCCTCCTTCGAACAGGCACTCGCTTCGTCCGTCATACCCAAGCAACAAATTGGCTCGCTCGCGGCCGGCCTTGTCTCAACCGGGCAGAGCGTCATCCTCGACGTTGGTTCGACCACCCTCGCGATCGCCCGTGCCCTCGTGGCCCGCCAAGAATTGACCGACGTAGTGATTATCACGAACGGGCTGAGCATCGCACTCGAGCTCGAGCCAGCCATCCCCCGCTTCACCGTGATCGTGACCGGCGGTTCCCTGCGCCCGCGTCAGCACTCGCTCGTGGAACCACTCGCCTCCTCCGTGCTCAGCCAGGTGCACGCTGACCTAGCCTTCATCGGCTGCAATGGTGTAGATGCCGAGCACGGCGTCACGAACATCAACCTGCCCGAGGCGGGCACCAAGAAGCTCATGCTCGCGGCGGCGACCCGCTCCATCATCGTGGCCGACGCCTCCAAGCTCGGCCAGGTACACCTCGGCCAGGTCGGGCCACTTCGCTCCTTTGACACCCTGGTCACGGATACCGCGGCGGACAGCGCTGCGCTCGCGCCTTTTCGGGAGGCCGGCCTCGCCGTGATGCAACCGCAACACACGCCTTCCTGACGTGGTTTGCGCCCAGCGGGGAGTTTCTCACAGGGCCCGCTTCTTCTGACACCCCACCATAAGTGGCCCGTTAAACCTGTCTGTCAGGTCGTTGGATTGTTGCGACCGGGCCGGGACCAATCCGGGGGCTCCGAGAACACGTCACAATATACGCATGCCCATTCTGAACAAAGACATGACCCTGTGCATTTCGTTGTCGGCCCGGCCGAGCAACCTGGGCACGCGGTTCCACAACTACCTCTATGAGGAGTTGGGCCTGAACTTCATCTATAAGGCCTTCGCGCCGGCCAGCCTGAACGACGCCATCGCTGGTGTGCGCGGCCTCGGCATCCGCGGCTGTGCGGTGTCGATGCCCTACAAGGAAGACGTCATCGCGCTCATCGACGAGATGGATGCCTCGGCGTCCGCTATCGACTCAGTCAACACCATCGTGAACGACGACGGCCACCTGACCGCGTACAACACCGACTATTCGGCCGTGCAGCGCCTGCTGGCCGAACACGCGGTGCCGAACACCCTGACGGTGCTCGTGCGCGGCAGCGGCGGCATGGCGAAGGCCGTCGCGGCAGCCCTGCACGATGCAGGATTCGCTCGGGGAACGATCGTGGCGCGCAACGAGGTCACCGGCCGCGCCCTGGCCGCACTCTACGGCTACGAGTGGGCGCCCGAGGTGGGCGCGCTCACCGCCGGCCTGATCGTCAATGTCACCCCGGTGGGCATGACCGGCGGTGATGACGCCGACGCGGTGTCGTTCCCGGCCGCGGCCATCGCGGCGGCGAGCACGGTCTTCGACGTGGTGGCCTCCCCGGCTGAGACGCCACTCATCCTGGCCGCGCGCGCTCTCGGTAAGCCGGTCATCACCGGCGCCGAGGTCGTGGCGTTGCAGGCTGAGGAGCAGTTCTTCCTCTACACCGGCATCCGCCCCACTCCCGACCAGGTGCGCCGCGCCGCCGCCTTCTCCCGAGAGCCCTGACCACCCCATTACTTTCCGGGCCCGGTGACCATGATCAATCGTGGGCCCAGTTCCCGAAGGTGGGCCCGATACCGACGAGCCCGCACCGGGTCCCGACGCTGAAACGATGAAACCCCGCGAACCCGTCGCCGTTCCGGACGGGGCCCGGGCCTCGTCCCTAATGCACGCGGAGTCAGGCGCGGGGAAGGGCGGCCTCGAGGTCGGCGATGAGGTCGGCGACGTCCTCGATGCCGACGGACAGGCGCACGATGTTGTCGGGAACCTCCAACTCGGTGCCGCGCACCGAGGCGTGCGTCATTTCGGAGGGGTAGTTCACGAGCGACTCGACGCCGCCGAGCGATTCGGCCAGCTGGAACAGGTGCATCGACTCGGCGAACAGGCGCGCGGCGGCCGCGCCACCGACGAACGCGACGGAGATCATTCCGCCGAAGCCGGACATCTGCTTCTTGGCGAGGTCGTGGCCGGGGTGGCCGGGCAGTCCGGGGTAGTAGACCGCGGCGATCGCGGGGTGGCCGTCGAGGTATTCGGCGATGGCCTGGGCGTTCTTGCAATGCCGTTCCATGCGCACCGAGAGCGTCTTGATGCCGCGCACCGTGAGCCAGGAGTCGAGCGGAGCAGACACCGGACCGGCCGCGAACTGCAGAAACTGGGCTTTCGCGTACAGCTCGTCGTCGTTGATGATGAGGGCACCGCCAAGCACGTCGGAGTGGCCGCCGAGATACTTTGTGGTGGAGTGCACCACAACGTCAGCGCCGAATTCAAGCGGATGCTGCAGCGCCGGTGACGCAAAGGTGTTGTCGACGATCGCGACCACGCCGTGCCGGTGCGCGATCTCGGCGAGCGCCGCAATGTCACTGATCTTCATGAGCGGGTTGCTCGGTGTCTCCACCCAGAGGATCTTCGTCTCCGGGCGGATGGCCGCCTCGACCGCCGCGAGATCGCTCATCTCGACGGTGGTGTTGAGCACCCCCCAGGCAGCGTGCACCTGGTTGATGAGCCGGTGGGTTCCTCCGTAGACATCGTTGCCGAGCACGACGTGGTCGCCGGGCGCCAGGATGGCGCGCAGGATGGTGTCCTCCGCGGCGAGTCCACTGGCAAACGATAGGCCGTGCTTGCCTCCTTCGAGGGCGGCCAGCAGGATTTCGAGCACGGTACGGGTGGGGTTGCCGCCGCGACTGTACTCGTAGCCACCGCGCAGGTTGCTGATGCCGTCCTGCACGTAAGTGGAGGTCTGGTAGATCGGCGGAATGACAGCGCCGGTGGTCGGATCGAATTCCTGACCGGCATGGATGGCGATCGTGTCGAAGTTCATGGGTGCTCCCTCTGTAGAAATTATGCGCTCAGGTAGCTGAGCAGGTCGTGGCGGGTGATGACACCGAGCGGTTTGCCGCCGTCGGTCACGAGCAGCGCGTCGTGCTCGGCGAAGGCGGAACGCGCGGCAGCGACCGGCTCGTTGACGCCGATGAGCGGCAGGCCGTCGCCGACGATCGAGCCGATGCGGTCGGTGAGCTTGGCGTCTCCGGCGAAGACCAGGTTCATGAGGGCCCGCTCATCGACGGCGCCGAGCACCTCGCCCATGACGACGGGCGGCTTGGCGCTCAGCACGAGCAGCTGCGACACACCCTTGCTGGTCATGGTTTCGATCGCATCGTGCACGGTGTCACTCGGGTGCACGTAAACCAGGGCCGGCAGGCTCCCCGTCTTCGATTCGAGCAGGTTGGCGACGGTGTGACCGGCGGGGGCGTTGCTGAATCCGTAGCTGCGCATCCACCCGTCGTTGAAGATCTTGCCGAGGTAGCCGCGACCGCCGTCGGGCAGCAGCACCACGATCGTGTCGTCGGGGCCGAGCTTTTCCGCGGCGCGCAGGGCGGCCACGACGGCCATTCCGCTCGAACCGCCGACCAGGATTCCCTCTTCGAGGGCGAGCCGGCGGGTCATCGCGAAGGAGTCGGCATCGGAGACGGCGATCACCTCGTGCACGACCGTGGGGTCGTAGGCGCCCGGCCAGAAGTCCTCGCCGACGCCCTCTACTAGGTAGGGTCGGCCGGTGCCACCGGAGTAGACCGAGCCCACAGGGTCGGCGCCGATGATGCGTACGGCGTTATTCGACACCTCGCGCAGGTAGCGGCCGGTTCCGGTGATGGTGCCACCGGTGCCGACGCCGGCCACGAAGTGGGTGACCGTGCCGTCGGTGTCGCGCCAAATCTCCGGGCCGGTCGTCTCGTAGTGACTGAGCGGGCCGTTCGGGTTGAAGTACTGATTGGGCTTGAACGCGCCCGGAATGTCGCGGGCCAGCCGGTCGGAGACGCTGTAGTACGACTCGGGATCTTCGGGGGCAACGGATGTCGGTGTCACGACGATCTCGGCGCCGTACGCCGTGAGCACGTTGCGTTTGTCTTCGCCGACCTTGTCGGGAAGCACGAACACGCACTTGTAGCCGCGCTGCTGGGCCACCAGGGCCAGGCCCACTCCGGTGTTGCCCGACGTCGGTTCGACGATCGTGCCGCCGGGTTTGAGAAGGCCCTCGCTCTCAGCGGCGTCGATGATACGCACCGCGATGCGGTCCTTCGCCGAACCGCCCGGGTTCAGGTATTCGAGCTTCACGAGCACCGTCGCGGTGAGCCCGTCGGTGACCTTGTGGAGTTTCACCAACGGGGTGTCACCGATGAGGTCAAGAATGGTGTCTGCGATTTTCATGGGGAAGTCCTTTGGTCAAGCAGCAGGGTCGAGCCGAGCGCGTTCAAACACGCGCGGCCTCGGGTTGCACACCGAACGGCGGCCGAACGGATTCGTGGAGGGTCGGCTAGGGACAGCAGCAACACGACGAATGAACGGGCACGCATCCACTCTATCTGGAGCCGAGAGCCGCCGACCAGCCTGAGAAATAACTGTGAGAGCGGCATCGGGGAAGCCACAGGGGTGACTGATACGTTCGAATAGAAGCAGCTCCAACAGAGAGGCCCTCGTGACCCCCCAGCCCGGTTCCCCCGTAAACCAAGCGTCGCTCAAGCAGGAACGCGCCGCAAAGCGCACGAAAAAGCTGGAGGAATATCACCGCCAGCAAAAACGCGGCAAGCGCAACCGCCTGATCGGCATCGTCGGCGGCGCGGTGGCCGTGGTTGCGATCATCGCGCTCATCGTCGCTGCTTTCGTGCTCACCCCGAAGGCCGCAAACTACGCGGGCGGAGGCGCGGGGGACGCGTCGACGATCGACGGCGTCGAGACGTTCAGCAACACGGCCAGCCACGTCGAGACCGCCGTCACCTACGAGCAGACTCCGCCCGCCGGCGGCGAACACAACCCGGCTTGGCTCAACTGCGGTGTCTACGACCAGTCAGTTCCCGACGAGAACGCCGTGCACTCCCTCGAGCACGGCGCAATCTGGGTCACCTACGACCCATCGCTCTCCAACGCCGAGCTCGAAACGCTGAAGGCCGCGCTACCCTCGACCTTCGTCATCCTCTCGCCGTTTGACGGCATCCCCGCACCGATCGTGCTGAGCGGTTGGAACGCGCAGCTGCAGGTGGACAGCGCCGACGACCCCCGCATCGGCGAGTTCTTCACCGAATTCTGGAAGAGCGTCAACGTTCCCGAAAACACTGCACCGTGCACGGGCGCGATCGACGCCCCCGGCAAGGTCTCCTAGAACGCACGACCACGTGACCGCTGACAACCCGCAATCCGCCCCCACAGCGGATGCTCACCCCTCACGCCGGCGTCGCACTCTTTTCATAGTCGCCACGGTGATCGTCACAGCGCTCGTCGTGGGCGCCGTGGCTTTCTCAGCGGGGCGGCTCAGCACCATCGCGGACGCCACGCCGGACACGACGAGCGCCGAAGCCGGCTTCGCCCGGGACATGCAGGTGCACCACGATCAGGGAGTCGAACTCGCCCTAATTGTTCGCGATCGCACCGAGGATGCACCGGTGCGGCTGCTGGCCTACGACATCGCCACGACGCAGGCCAAGCAGAGCGGGCAGATGGCCGGGTGGCTCGCCGTCTGGGACCTGCCGCAGTTCTCCCCCGAACCATCGATGACCTGGATGACGCGGCCAACCCTGGCCGGGGAGTCGCACGACGCATCCCACACTGCTGGATCCGACGCCGCGCACCGGATGGGAGAACCGATGCCGGGGCTGGCGACGCCGGCGCAGATTACGGCGCTCACCGCGGCAGCCGGTGTGGAAGCTGAGCGGCAGTTTCTCGTCATCATGATCGCTCATCACCAGGGCGCCATCGAGATGGCCGATGCGGTGCTCGACCGAAGCACCAACGCGACGGTGCGGGCCTTCGCGACCGCCGTGGTCCTGAGCCAGAAGTCCGAGATCGACCTCATGACCAGCATGCTCGCCGCCCGCTCGTAGTCCGCCTTCGCCGCGCACCCGCCGCCCCGGGCCCACCTTCGGCAACTGGGCCCATGATCTAGCATGGGCCCAGTGTCCGGGCCCGGGCCCGGACAAGAGAGAGGGCGAGGTTAGGGGGCCGGAGCGGGGGAATCGGAGGTGATTTGGCGAGCGTATAGGGACGCATAAACCTGGCCTCGGGTGAGCAGCTCGGCGTGCGTGCCCCGCTCGACGATGCGGCCCTCGGAGACGACGAAGATCACGTCGGCATCGACGATGGTCGACAGGCGGTGGGCGATCGCGATGGTGGTGCGGCCGTGGCTGGCCGTGTCGAGGGCGGACTGCACCACGCTCTCGGAGATGGAGTCGAGCGCGCTCGTGGCCTCGTCGAGGATGAGCACGGGCGGGTCCTTCAGCAGCACCCGGGCGATAGCGATGCGCTGTTTCTCACCGCCGGAGAGTCGGTAGCCGCGCTCCCCCACCATGGTGTCGTACTTCTCGGGAAACGAGTCGATCGTGTCGTGGATGTTCGCGGCGCGCGCGGCCGCGACGAGCTCGGCATCCGTCGCCTCCGGCTTGGCGTAGCGAAGGTTCTCGGCGATCGTTGCGTGGAACAGGTAGGTCTCCTGGCTCACGATGCCGATGTGCGAGACGAGCGATTCCTGCTGCAGGTTGCGCACGTCGAGGCCGGAAAACAGTACCCGGCCGTCCGAAACTTCATAGAAGCGAGGAATCAGGTACGACACCGTGGTCTTGCCGGCGCCGGACGGTCCGACGAAGGCGGCGAACTGCCCCGGCTCGATTATTAGTGACACGTCGTCTAGGGTCGGGCGGGCGTCACCACCGGCATCCGGATAGTTGAAGCGCACCCGGTCGAACTCGACCCGACCGCGCTCAGAACCGACAGACGGCACCAGAGCGGCATCGGGCTTGTCGCTGATCGCCGGCTTCAGGTCGAGGTATTCAAAGATGCGCGCAAACAGCGCAGACGAGGTCTGCAGGTCGAGTGCAACGCGCATGAGGCCGAGTAGCGGAAAGATGAGCCGCGCCTGCACGGTCGTGAACGCCACGATCGTGCCGGGCGTGACATCCGTGGTGCCGTTGAACATGAGGGCGCCGGCCACCAGGTAGACGATCGCCGGAATCGCCGACAGGAACACGCTCACCGTGGCGAAGAACCACTGGCCGCTCATCTGCTGGCTCACCTGCAGCCGCACCTGGTTGCGGTTCTCCTCTGCATACCGATCGATCTCGTTCTGCTGCCGGGTGAAACTCTTCGACAGCAGAATGCCAGACACACTCAGGGTCTCCTGCGTGATGGCGGTCATGTCCGACAGCGACTCCTGCGTCTTGCCGGCGATGCGCGCCCGCACCTGGCCGACGCGGCGTTGGGCGAATACCAGAATCGGCATGAGCACGACGGCCACTATGGTCAGCTGCCAGTTGAGCAGCAGCATGGCCACGAACGCGGCGATCACGGTCACGGTATTGCCCAGAATGCTCGAGATGGTGTTGGTCAGCACGGTCGCGACTCCGCCGACGTCGTTCTGCAGCCGTGACTGGATCACCCCGGTCTTGGTCTTGGTGAAGAAGCTCAGCTCCATCGCCTGCAGGTGGGTGAACAGGCGCACGCGCAGGGCGCCCATGACCTGGTTGCCGACGCTCGCCGTTAGCCAGGTCTGCCAGACGCCGAGCAGCGCATTGACCAGGAAGACACCGAGCATCAGAGCCACGAGAACCCCGAGCACCGACAGGTTGGGGGGCGCGCCGCCGGCCGGAAACAGCCCGTCATCGAACGCGCGCTGGGTGAGCAGCGGCGGCACGACCGATAGAGCGGCGCTGACCAAGACGAGCACGACGGTGACGATGAGCGTGCTGCGATGCGGGGCGAACAGTGCACCGATTCGAGCGAGCAGGTGCGGGATGCGCGGGGCGAGCGCGTTCTCGGCACGCTGCGCCGCAGCATCCGCTCCGCTGACCCGTTTGCGCGGGCGTTCGATGCCCGCCTGCTGCCGCGGGCCGTGACCAGGGGCGCCGTGCATTCCACTCATGCATTCACTCTAAACGTCGCCGGTGACCCGGCAGAACGGATGCCCGCGGCCGGGCCGGCCACGGGCATCCGTTCTCTCGAAAATCCGCCTGCTAGCCCTTCGTCGACCCGGCGAGCAGGCCGCGCACGAAGAAGCGTTGTAGCGAGAAGAACACGATCAGCGGCACCAGAATCGACAGGAATGCACCGGCCGTGAGGAGATGCCAGTCCTGCCCGCGGGCACCGGAGAGCTCGGCCAGGAGCTTGGTCATGGGCGCGACGGCGCCGTCGGCGAAGATCAGCGCAACCAGCAGGTCGTTCCAGACCCAGAGAAACTGGAAGATGGCGATCGACGCGATGGCCGGCATGGTCAGCGGCAGCACGATGCGGAAGAAGATCTGCCCGTGGCCGGCGCCGTCCACGCGGGCGGCCTCGATGACTTCGCTCGGAATCTCCGAGACGAAGTTGTGCAGCAGGTAGATGGCCAGCGGCAGAGCGAACATGGTGTGGGCGATCCACACCTGGGAATAGCCGCTCCCGGGGTTGAGTGCCTGCACCACCGGGTACCCGAAGATGGTGCCACCGGAGAAGAACTGAAGCAGGGGCACAAGCGCCATCTGGATCGGCACGATCTGCAACGCGAACACGCCGATGAACATTATGTTCTTACCGCGGAAGTCGATCCAGGCGAAGGCGTAGGCGGCGAGGCTCGCGACCATCAACGGGATAAGCGTGGCCGGCAGGGTGATCGCGATCGAATTGATGAACGCCCCGGCCAGGTTGAGCTGGCTGTTGCCCGCCGCCAAGGCCGTTGTGTAGTTGTCGAAGGTGACCCCGGTGTTGGTGAAGATAGTCCACCAGCCGGTGGTGCGCACCTGCTGGGCGGGGCGGAACGACGAGACCAGCAGGCCGAGGGTGGGGATCGACCACAGCACGGCAATGATGAGCGCACCGATAGTGGCTCCGCGGCTGGTCAGACGTTTCTTCGTCTTGCGGGCAATGGTCGATTCCAGGCGACGTTCACCTCGGCGTAACTGACGCTTGGCCTGGGTGTCGAGCGGAAGTTCTACGGGCATGACCGCGCTCATCGGATTTCCCTCTGCTTCTTAATCTGGCGGGCGTTGTAGACCACGATGGGGAGAACGAGCAGGAACAGCACCAGCGCGAACGCGGCAGAGCGGCCCTGCTCGAAGTTCTTGAACTGCGTGTACATCTCGTTGGCGACGACGCTGGTCTCGTTCGAGCCTGCGGTCGTGGTGCGCACGATGTCGAAGACCTTGAGTGACACGATGGAGATCGTGGTCAGCACAACAACGAGGGCGCTGCGGATGCCGGGCACCGTCACGTTCACAAACTGTTGCCAGGCATTGGTGCCGTCGAGTTCTGCGGCTTCCATCTGCTCGGTCGGCACACCCTTGATAGCGGCCGACAGCACGACCATGGCGAATCCGGTCTGCACCCAGATGAGGATGACGATCAGAAACAGGGTGTTGAACGGGGAGACGGAGAGAAAGTCGACCGGCTGGCCGCCGAACAGAACGACGAGTTGGTTGAGCAGGCCGATCTGATCCTGGTCGGCCGGGCGGGCGGTGTACACGAACCGCCAAATAATGGATGCTCCCACGAGCGAGATCGCCATCGGCATGAAGACCAGAATCTTGAAGTATTTCTCACCGCGACTCTTGTCGATGAACACCGCGTAGGCCAGGCCGGCGATGGTGGAGATTGTCGGAACTATGAGCACCCAGACGATCGTGTTGAGCACGATGCGCACGTTCTCGGGCTGGGTGAAGATCCAGGCGAAGTTCTCGAAGCCCACGAACCGGTCACCACGAGCGCTCATGAAGGCCTGCACCGTGGTTTGAATGGTGGGAATGACCAGGCCGATAGCGAGCAGGAGCACGGCCGGGGCGAGAAATCCGACTAGCTGGAACAGGTAGCCGGCGCCCTTGCGGGACCGGTAATCCAGGTAGAAGAAGCCGAGGCCGAGGACACCGGCGCCGATGATCGCCCAGGTATACGAGTTGGCGATGAGCAGGATCAGCAACGGAGCCAGAACACAGACGGCGAGACGGATGATCGTGTACAGGCGGCCGGAGCGCGGGGCGATCTCGACGAAGAAGAGGATGGCGCCGACGACGACACCAAAAGCCAGGATGACGATGGGGACTTGCGCCAGCGCGGGTAACTGCGCCAACCAGGAGAAGAACGCGGACATCTGAAACCTTTCGAGTACGACAATGGACCCTGGTGATCGCCCGAGAAGCGGTGAATTCGTACCGATAACGTACACCGATAGCGCACGGTGTGCCGCCCGATTATTGAAGCGGGCGGCACACCGTGGTTATGCCTAAGTAACGGGAACTCGCTAGTTGCTCGGCCAGCCCGCTTCGATGCTCGTGAGCACTTCGTCGGTGGACGTGCCATTGATCCAGGCGACCATACCCTTCCAGAAGGTTCCCGATCCCACAGCACCCGGCATCAGGTCGGAGGCGTCGAAACGGAAGGTGGTGTCCGGGTCCTGCAGGGTCTTGATGGCTTCCTGCAGAATGGGGCTCGATGCACTCGCGGGGTCGAGGCCCTTGTTAGCGCTGATCACGCCGCCGAGCTTGACCCGGCTGTTGGCCCAGTCCGCGCTGGAGAGGTACTCGAGCACCTTCTGGGTGTCGGCGTCATCGGAGAAGGCTCCGACGATCTCGCCACCACCGGTGACCGCCTGGCCGCCGGCCTTGACGGACGGCGTGATGAAGGCCCACACGTCGGCGTCAGGACCAACGGTTCCGCCGGCATCCGTGATGAAGCCGTCGAAGAAGGAGGCCTGGTGGGTCAGCGCGCAGGAGCTATCGGAGACGGGCGTGGCCACGTCACCGAACGGGGTGCTGTTGATCGACTTGACGTCACCGAAACCGGCATTCACATAGGCCGGGTTGAGCAGGATCTCGCCAAGGGAATCGAAAGCACTCTTGATGGCCGGGTCGGTGAAGGGGATTTCGTTGGCCACCCACTTGTCGTAGGTCTCAGCGCCAGCCTGGCGCAGCACGAGGTCTTCAACCCAGTCGGTTCCCGGCCAGCCGGTGGCGTCGCCGGAGCCGAAGCCGGCGCACCAGGGCGCTTTGCCGGTCTTCTCCTGAATGGTCTTGGTCACGGCGAGCAGTTCGTCCCAGGTGGTGGGAACTTCAACGCCCCACTCCTTGAACTTTGCCGGCGAATACCAGACGAAGCCCTTGACGCTGGCCATGAGCGGAGCCCCGTAGAGTGTGCCGTCCGACGTGCCGTAGGCCTTCCAGTCGGCGGACCAATTCTTGTCGACGTTGGCCGCAACCGCGTCGGGTGCGGCCTTGAGGAATCCGCGCGACGCGAGGTCCTTCATAAGCCCGGGCTGCGGGAAGATCGCGATGTCGGGCGCATTACCGCCCTGGGCGCGGATGGAGATCTGGGATTCGAATTCCTTCGACGACTCGTACTGGATGTCGATGTTATTGTCTTTCTCCCACCCGGCCCAGGACTCTTCGAGCAGTTGGGCTTCAGTGTCGGCGATCGTGCCGTAGACGGTGACGACGCCGTCGCCCTTGGCGCCCGAATCGGCGGTGGTGGCACCGGGACCGCCGGAACAACCGGCCAGGGCCAGACCAGCGATCGCCGCGAATGCGATCGGTGCTGTAATTCGACGGTGCAGGGAAGGCCGCATCTTGTTTCTCCTCATTGAGTGGTGCCGGATCGAGTGGTGCAGATCGTGTGGTGCCGGATCGAGTGGTGCAGATCGTGTGGTGCCGGATCGAGTGGTGCAGATCGAGTGGTGCCGGATCGAGTGGTGCAGATCGAGTGGTGCCGGATCGAGTGGTGCAGATCGAGTGGTGCCGGATCGGGTCGTGCTGGATTGCGCCGCTTGCGTCTGGGGCAACGCACACTTCTGACAGGAATTCGGGAACCGGTTCCAGACCATAAAGTACGACACCCGTTTAGCGATAGCAAGTCCGCAAACATAACGGAATGGCAAAGATATCGAGTTCAATTCCGGCGGGTACCAGATTTTATCGACGAAGCCGCCGGAAAATCAAGGACCTTCATGGAACCGGTTCCATACTGTCGCGGAGCGCGCTATTCTGAACGCATAAATCCCACAGACGGAGGGCACATGAGCGCAATCGGCGATGTCGCCCGACTCGCCGGCGTGGCCAAAGCAACGGCCAGCCGGGCGCTCAGCGGCCGCGGCTACGTCTCGGCAGAGACGCGCGAGAAGGTCGTAGCGGCCGCCCGCGAAATCGGTTACGTCGCGTCACCCAACGCGGCGAGTCTGGTGACGGGGCGCACCCAGAGCGTTGGTGTGATCATTCCGTTCATCAGCCGATGGTTCTTCAGCGAGGTCCTCGAAAGCCTGGAACAGTCGCTGCTCACTCAGGGCTACGACATGACCCTGTACAACCTGCCGCCGGAGTCCCCTGAGCGCGACCGGGTCTTCGATTTCTTTCTGGCCCGTAAACGATTCGACGGCATAATCTCGGTCGGCGTGGCCCTCAGCGACCAGGAGGTCGATCACCTGCACCGTCTCGGCCGCCCGCTCGTCGGTATCGGCGGACCGATCCGGGGCGTTCCGACGATCGAGATCGATGACGTGGCCGCGGCCCGACTGGCTACCGAGCACCTACTCAGCTTGGGGCACCGCGACATCGTGCACGTGGGCGGCAGCCAGATCGACGAGATGGACTTTCATGTGCACCGCAATCGACTGCGGGGCTTTCAGGCGGCGATGCTGGCCGCAGGGCTGGCCGTGAGCGGATGCTTCTACGCCTGCGAGTTCTCGATGCCCGGCGGCTACGCGCGGGGACTGGCGGTGCTCGGCGACCCGCGGCGCCGACCGACCGCGATCTTCGCGGCGAGCGACGAGATCGCATTCGGGCTCATCCTGGCGGCGCGCGAGCTGGGGATCCGGGTTCCGACCGAGCTGAGCGTGATCGGCATCGACGATCATCCCTATGCCGAGATGTTTCGCCTCACAACTCTCGCGCAGCATCCGCGCGCCCAGGGTGAACTCGCCGTGCGCACCCTGCTCGCTGAACTCGCAACCCGCAGCGCTGCGGGAGAACCGACAGTGCTTCCGACTAATCTGGTCATTCGGTCGAGCACGAGTGCACCGCGCGCCCGGGCGATTTGATGGTCCGGCGGTCTGCCGACGACGAAAAGAGGCGCCGTTTCCGTATGGAAACGACGCCCTTTGAGCGCTGATCGGCCCGAGAGCCGGTCGGCTACACCTCAATCAATGCCCCGCGAAGGGCGCAGATTACTTGAGGGTAACGGTTGCGCCGGCCTCTTCGAGGGAAGCCTTGGCCTTCTCGGCAGCGTCCTTGGCAACGCCCTCGAGGACGGCCTTCGGCGCGCCATCGACAACGGCCTTGGCCTCGCCGAGGCCCAGGCTGGTGAGCTCGCGCACAACCTTGATGACCTGGATCTTCTTGTCGCCAACGGCGTCAAGGATGACGTCGAACGCGGTCTGCTCTTCGACCTCTTCAGCAGCAGCGGCGGGGCCAGCGGCTCCGGCAGCGGCGACGGGAGCGGCTGCGGTGACCTCGAAGGTCTCCTCGAACGCCTTGACGAACTCGGAGAGCTCGATGAGGGTCAGGCCCTTGAACTGCTCAAGCAGGTCTTCAGTGGAAAGCTTTGCCATGATGTACTCCTATTAGTTTCTTAAAAATCCGTGAACCGTGAACCAGGCAGGTGCCTAGTTCGCGGACTCCTGCTTCTCACGCAGCGCGTCGATGGTGCGAACAGCCTTCGACAGCGGTGCCTGGAAGAGATAAGCGGCTCCGAACAGCGATGCCTTGAAGGCGCCGGCCAGCTTGGCCAGCAGCACCTCGCGGGACTCGAGGTCGGCAAGCTTGCCAACCTCCGCTGCGGTGAGCGGGTTACCGTCAAAGTAACCGCCCTTTACCACCAGGAGAGGGTTTGCCTTGGTAAAGGCACGCAGGGTCTTCGCGACGGCGACGGGGTCTCCGTGCACGAAGGCGATAGCGGACGGACCGACAAGTTCCTCGTCGAACGAGGTGATGCCGGCCTTGTTGGCCGCAATCTTGGTGAGCGTGTTCTTTACCACGGCGTACGTGGCGTCCTCACTGATGGACTTACGCAGGCTCTTGAGCTGCGCAACAGTGAGACCGCGGTACTCGGTGAGCAGAACGGCGGTCGAGCTTTCGAATTTCTCCGTAAGCTCGGCGACCGTTGCTTCCTTGTTCGCCATGGTGCTCCTCATTAATAATCATGTGCCGGGTAGCCCGGGGCGCAGACATGAAAAAAGCTCCAGCGCAGGGCGCCGGAGCTTGGGGAACAATCCAAAAGACTGTAACAAAACTTCGAACACCTGCGCGGGCCGTTCACGTGAATGAACCTTCGTCTGCACTCGTGTCTTTCGACATAGCGCAGCAACCGGCGGTCTGTGGCTGAGGTTTACTGTACGGCACCATTCGGACGCGCGCAAATCGATGGCATCCGCTTAACTAGTTGACACCCATCAACTACTCACCTATCGTTGATAGCTGTCAATCACTTAAGGAGTCGCATGAGTCGCGCCAGCCGTACTGTTCGGGAACCGGTCACCGAGGGTTCAATGAGCCACCGCCAGGTACTCGAAGCGCTGTCGGGACTGCTGCTGGGCATGTTCGTGTCGATCCTGGCCAACACTGTGGTCAGTACGTCTCTGCCACTCATTCTCAGCGATCTCAAGGGCTCGCAGTCGGCCTATACCTGGGTGGTCACGGCCACACTTCTGGCGACCACGGTGAGTACGCCGATCTGGGGCAAATTCGCCGACCTGTTCAACCGCAAACTTCTCATACAGCTCGCCCTCGCCGTGTTCGTGATCGGCAGCGCGCTCGCCGGGTTATCGCAGGACGCGGGAACGCTCATCGCCTTCCGGGTACTGCAGGGTCTCGGCGCCGGCGGCCTGGTCGCCCTCAGCCAGATCATCATGGCCGACATCATCAGCCCGCGTGAGCGCGGCCGCTACGCCGGCCTGTTCGGCGCGGTCATGGCCCTTGGCACGATCGGTGGCCCGCTGCTCGGCGGCGTCGTGACGGATGCCTTCGGCTGGCGCTGGAATTTCTTCATCGCCCTTCCGGTGGCAATCGTCGCCATCGTGCTGCTGCAGCGCACCCTGCACCTGCCGGCCAGGGTGAAGCGGGTCGTGCGCATCGACTACCTCGGTGCCGCACTGATCACGAGCGGCGTCTCGCTGCTGCTGATCTGGGTGACCCTGGCCGGCACCCAGTTCGAGTGGCTGTCACTGACCTCGTGGGCCATGGTTATCGGTGCCGTCGTTCTGCTGGCCCTGGCGATCATCGTGGAATTTCGCGCCACCGAACCGATCATTCCGCTCAGCCTGTTTCGCAACCGCACCTTCGGCCTCGGGGCCATCGCGAGCCTCGCGGTGGGAGTCTCCCTGTTCGGCACCTCGGTCTTTCTCAGTCAGTACATGCAGCTCGCCCGCGGCGCCACCCCCACCCAGTCGGGCCTGCTGACCATACCCATGATGGGCGGCCTGCTCATCTCCTCGACGCTGTTCGGCACCGTGATCAGTCGGCGTGGCACCTGGAAATCGATCATGGTCTCCGGCTCCGTGCTCATGCTCGTCGGCACCACGCTTCTCGGCACCCTCGATGTGCACACGAGCCTCGTCTTCGTCGGCGTCTACATGTTCATCCTCGGCGCCGGCGTGGGCATGGTCATGCAGAACCTCGTTCTGGTCGTACAGAACACCGTTGAAGTACGGCACCTCGGCGTGGCCACGAGCTCGGTGACCTTCTTCCGCAGCCTCGGCGGCGCGGTCGGGGTCTCGGTGATGGGGTCCATCCTGGGCAGCGTTGTCGCGGCCCAGATCACCACCGGCATTGGCGGGCTCAGCCCGGCCAATCAAGCGGATGCCGGGCGCCTGCTCGGTGACGGCGTCATTCCGCAGGTCAACCAACTGCCCGACGTGCTGCGCATCATCGTCGAAGCCGCCTACGGTTCCGGCGTCGGCACAATCTTTCTGATCAGCGCGCCGCTGGCCCTGGTGACCCTGATCACGGTGTCGCTGCTGCCGAATCATCCGCTCGGCACGGAGAACGGAATCGACCGGGCGCGCGATACGGCCCTGGTGCCGGCAGCAGTACCGGCTACCGTTGCGGCAGACTTGGCCTTTCACCGCGAGGGGGACGACGTGCAGGACATTCTTGTGGAGGTGAGTGCGGCATCCGCTGGCCTGCCGCCGGCCGGGCTGGCCCCAACACCCGCAACCCGGGGAGCTCATGATGAATGAGCTGATCGAGCGGCCCAGCGTGGATGGCGATACCCTCGAGCTCGCCCGCGTCGAGGCGCAGATGGCCATGCTGGCCGCCAATATTCGAGCCAGCACACGGTCGACCGCTGCCGTGATCGACCCGACCCTCGAACCGTTTGGACTCGCGCTCCTGCGCGTACTCGCACGGCGCGGCGAATCCCATGCCAGCGTCGTTGCGGATGTGCTCGCGGTGGACCGCAGCATGATCAGCCGCCAGGCCAAGCTGCTCTGCTCGCTTGGGCTCGTGGAGACCAGGGTTGATCCGCTCGATGGGAGGGCTCGATTTCTGGCCTTAACGCCGCTCGCCACGGAGAAACTGGCCGAGGTTCGCCGCAACCGTAAAGCCCTGGTGCATCGGCGACTCAGCCGGTGGACTCCCGCCGATCTCGACCAGTTCGCCACCCTGTTGGAACGGCTGAACGAGCCCGACTAGGTCCACCGCTTCTGACTTGGCGCCGAGCCGTGAGTTTCGTCGCGAGACTTCGTCGAGCCGTGAGTTTCACCCCCGTTTTACACCCCCGTTTTACACCCCCGTTTTCACCCTAAACGAGTCGAGACCCACGGCTCGACGCTTGGAACTCACGGGTCGAGCAATGAAATGAGGGGGCGCGAGGTCGATCCGGCGCCGCCCTGGCCGATACGCCTAGTGCGTGGCCAGGGGCAGTTCGACCCGAAACTGGGTGCGACCTGGAACGCTGTCGACCGAGACATCGCCATGGTGTGCGGCGACGACCGCTGCCACGATAGCCAGTCCGAGGCCGGTGCTGCCGGTTCCGCGAAAGCGTGAGCTGTCGCCGCGGGCGAACCGTTCGAACAGGGTGCTTCGCAGGTCTTCGGGGATGCCGGGACCGTTGTCGGTGACGGTGATGACGGCCCGGTCGCCAACGGCGGCGAGGTCCACGACCACCGTGGTGCCGGCATCCGTGTGCAGTCGAGCGTTGGCGAGCAGATTGGTGATGACCTGGCGGAGACGCGGTTCGTCGCCGATCGCCTCGATCGGTTCTTCGGGCAGGTCGAGGTCCCAGACATGGTCGCGGCCGGCAGCGTGGGCGTCGCTCACGGCGTCGACGAGCAGCATGGTGAGGTCGACCGGTTCCATTTCGAGTTCGCGGCCCTCGTCGAGGCGGGCGAGCAGCAGCAGGTCTTCCACCAGGCCGGTCATGCGCACCGACTCGCTTTCGATGCGGCCGAGCGCGTGGATGGCATCGGGCGGCAGCTCCTGGCCGCTGCGCCGGGTGAGTTCGGAGTACCCACGGATAGACGCCAACGGCGTGCGCAGCTCGTGGCTCGCGTCGGCGACGAACTGCCGAACCTTGCGCTCGCTCTGCTGTCGCGCTTCGAGGGCGAGGTCGACGTGCTCGAGCATGCGGTTGAGCGCCGCGCCGACTCGGCCTACCTCGGTGCGCGGGTCGGTATCGCCGGCCGGGACCCGGTCGTCCAGGGAGACTTCGCCCTGGTCGAGGGGGAGTTGCGCAACCCGGGTGGCCGTCGCGGTGACGCGTTGCAGCGGGCGCAGGGCGAGGCGAACGACCCAGGCCGCGATAATGGCCACCACGATGAGACCGGCGAGCGAGACGAACGTGATGATCAGGGCCAGCTGGGCGGCCGTGGCCGCGACGCCGGACAGCGGCAGACCAACGAGGTAGAGGGTGCCGCTGCGGGACGTTTCGGCTTGCACACGATAGTCGCCGAGTTCGCCGCCGAGGTTCACGGTGACGCTGCCCGGCTGGTTAACGTGGTCGGCGAGCTGTTGTACCTGCTGAGCGGAGAGTTCTTCGATGGCGCCGCTCTGGTCGTCGGTGTAGCCGGTGGTGATGCTCGATCCGTCGTAGACCAGGGCGAGCAGCCCGGGGGGTTGGGCCGGGCCGCTGAGAATGCTGTTGGCGGTTGGGCTGCCGAAATAGCTGCTGCCGGGGTTGTCGCCGGGGCGGTCCCCGTCGTTGTCGCCGCCGAGGACGGCTCCGGAGCGGTCGGCGGCCGAGGCGAGTTGCACGTCGAGGCGATCGAGCAGCGAGGCGCGCAGGATGACCACGCTCACCACGCCGATCGTGATGCTCACGAGGGCGAGCAGCCCGACCACGGTGAGCACGAGGCGACGCTGCAGGGTCCAGGGCGAGCGAGGTCGGCGGCGCGGCATCCGCTTGGCCATTAGGCAGTTTTCAGCATGTAGCCGGCGCCGCGCACCGTGTGAATCATCGGCTCGCGGCCGGCATCGATCTTTTTACGCAGGTAGGAGATGTAGATCTCGACGACGCTCGATTTGCCGCCGAAGTCGTAGCTCCAGACCCGGTCGAGAATCTGAGCTTTGCTGAGCACCCGACGTGGGTTGCGCATGAGAAAGCGCAGCAGTTCGAATTCGGTGGCGGTCAGTTCGATGGCGTCACCGTCGCGGAAGACCTCGTAGCTGTCTTCGTCAAGGGTGAGGTCTCCCACGGTGATGCGCGGGTCGGTCGAGTCGGCCACGGCGAGGGTGGAGCGGCGGATGAGGCCGCGCAGTCGGGCGACCACCTCCTCAAGGCTGAACGGCTTGGTGACGTAGTCGTCGCCGCCCGCGGTGAGCCCGGCGATGCGGTCGTCCAGCGAGTCCTTGGCGGTGAGAAAGAGCACGGGTGTCTCGTAGCCGTCGGCGCGCACCCGCTGCAACACCTGCAGTCCGTCAATGTCGGGCAGCATGATGTCGAGCACGATGGCGTCCGGCCGGAATTCGCGGGCGATGGTGAGCGCCTGGCGGCCTTCACCGGCGGTGCGCACCTCCCAGCCCTCGTAGCGCAAAGCCATGGAGAGCAGATCGGTGAGGGTGGGTTCGTCGTCAACGACCAGAACCCTAATGGCGCTGCCATCGGCTTTGGTCAGGCGCGGGCCATGGCCGGTGTGGGTGCTCTCACGTGTGCTCATTCTGATGAGTATCCGGCAGTTGTCTATGAACGCCCTATGAGCGCGCCCTCGGATGCCTGTGGCCGGCCTTAGCCGATCAGGGCCGCCAGTAAGGCCGGCGCGGGCACGAGCGGGTTGCTCGCCGGAACGAAGAGTCGCTGGCAGCCGTCGAGCTCGACCTGGATCGGAGTGTCGAGCCGGGTTCCGGCCCGTTCGGGCCAGAGCACCGCGAACCGGGTGGGCTCAATCGCGCACGCGGGCGCTTGCAAAGCGGATGCTGCGGAGGGCAGTAGCGCTGCGGCATCCGCTTCAAGGGTAGTCGCGCTGGTGAAGGTGCCCGACCCGACGGTCAGCATCGAGCCGAGCATGTCGTCGTCGAAACCCTCGATGGATTCGAGTTCGCTGAGGTCGGGTTCGGTGACCGGGTCAACCGTGTAGATACAGACGCTCGCGCCGTCGACGCCGGCGTAGGAGGGGATTTCGGCGGGCGGCACCGAAATCGGTTCAGGGTCCTGCCCGATTTGGGTGGTGTAGGTCTGCAGGCCGGTCGTGCCGAACAACTGCGACTGTTCGGGGGTTCCGGTGCTCATGGTGCAGCCGGCGTCGAGAGCGGGGCGGGCGATCTGCAGCACGAGCGGCAGTTTCACCGTGTCGGTCAGCTCAAGCTTCTCGAGGGCTTTCGCAGTCGCCGGCTTGGTCTTCCTGCACGCCGTGCGCGGCCAGGCTGCCCGCATGGCTTCGCCTGCGGCGTTCTCCAGCCACAGCTCCGGCACGAGCTCCATGTCGGCGGTGCAGGCCTGGTTGAGTCCGGGTTGGTCGTTGGGTTGGGCGAGCGCCGACAGCAGCCGGCCGAAGTCGCCCTTTCGGGTCTCGACGGTCACGGCCGACCAGCGGCCTTGCTCGTCGTCGAGGCTGCCATAGAAGGTGCAGAGGGAGGCGGCGACCGGTTCGAAATCGACGGGCACCCTGCCGGGCTCCGGGGCGTCGGGGTGTGTGACGGTCAGATCGGTCTGGGTCGATTGGCCGTCCGGAAAGATCGGCACGGCATCGCCGAGGTTGGGCGCCTGGCAGTCGACGCCGGCGACGAGCTGCGCGACGGGGGCATCGGTGGCGTCGGGGTAGCCGGGTAGGCCGGCGCATCCGCTGAGCAGCAGGGCCAGCGTGGCGGCCCCGGCGAGCGCGCATCGAACTGGGTACTGCTTCATGTGTTCCCCCGATTGGTTGCCGTTCCTTCAGGCTAGCGAAGCCAGGTCTCTTCGCGATAACGATTCTCACCGCGAGCGGATGCGCGACCTCCGCCGGGTAGGCGATTGGCGGCCTCCGATCCCGCGGCTCCCCGTGGCGGTGGCGCGCCGACCGTGCGCGCGGGCACACAATAGAGGAGTGCCGAATTCCACGCTGTCCCTGTTCGACCTGGATCAGCCTTCGGCGCACCCCGCGGCATCCGTTCTGGTACCGCCGCCGGCACCGCACACCCTGCGCATTGTCGCCGACTCGAACGATCGCGTTGCGTGGTTGCGGGCCCGCAACCAGGGCATTACGGCAACGGATGTCGCCAAGCTGTCGACCCCGAAGTCCATCGTGAACGCGGCGCACGACAAAATGCACGGCACGAGCTTCTCCGGCAACAGCTACACCGACCATGGTCGGGCCCGGGAACCGGTCATCGCCGCGTGGGTGCTGGAGAACTACGGCATCGAACCAAGCACGAACCTGTTTCGGTCGCTCTCGCATCCGCGGCATCTGGCCACGCCCGACGGGGTCGGCGTAATCGGTGCAGATTTACACCTGGCCGAGATCAAGACCACGAGCAAGCCGTGGCGCAGCATTCCGCGCAGCTATCTGCGGCAGGTGTGGTGGCAGCAGTACGTACTCGGCGCCGATCGCACGCTGCTGGTCTGGGAAGAGCACCTCGATTTCGTGCCGGTTTCCGCGGCGCCCGAATGTCGCTGGATCGAACGCGACGAAGACCAGATCGCGATTCTGGTGGGCCTGGCCAACGCCCTGATCGACAACCTCGACCAGCAGGCCCGCCGCTAGCCCCGCTCCCCTCTTTCTTCATGACCGGGCCCAGGCCCGGTCGCTGGGCCCATGATCTAGCATGGGCCCGCTTTCCGGGCCCGGGCCCGGAAAGAGTTGGGCGAGCTGGATGCAGCAGAATGAGGGTCATGGCTACCGACTTCGAACTTCCGCCGACCATGCGCGCCCTCGTCATTGACGAGACCGGCGATCCCGAGGTCTTGCACCTGGCTGAGAGGCCGCTTCCGCGTCAGATTTCCGACGAGGTTCTCGTGAAGGTCGTTGCCGCCGGGCTCAACCCGATCGACGCCAAGACCCGCTCCGGCAAGGGCGTCGCCGCCGCGATCGAAAACTACCCGACCATTCTCGGCAACGATTTCAGCGGCATCGTCGTGCGCGCGGCATTCGAGGCGTCACCGCTGCAGCCCGGTGATGCGGTCTTCGGCATGGGCCGAGTGCCGCGCACCGGCGGCAGCTTCGCCGAATACGTCTCAGTATCGAGCATGAGCGTCGCACACAAGCCGGCCCGACTCAGCCACGCCGAAGCTGCCGCAGTACCGGTCGCCGCCCTCACCGCGTGGGGCATGGTGAGGCTTGCCGGGGCGGCCCCCGGGCAGCGGATGCTCGTGCACGCCGCCAGCGGCGGCGTCGGTCACTTCGCGGTACAGTTCGCCCGCGTTCTCGGCGCCCACGTCATCGCCACCGGATCCACCCACAATCTCGACTTTCTGCGCGAGCTCGGTGCCGACGAGGTCATCGACTACACGACCACGCGCTTCGAAGACGAGGCCCGCGACGTCGACTCGGTGATCGACCTCATCGGTAATGTGCACGATGACACCGGCACCCGATCCCTGGCCGCGCTGCGCCCGGGCGGCCTGCTCGTGAATGCGCCGACCGGCAGCTGGCCCTCCATGGCAGCGGATGCCGCAGCCGCCGGTCGCCGCGCGACAGGTTTCAAGGTGTCCCCCGACGCCCGAGCCCTCGACGAGATCTCGAAACTCCTCGACACGGGAACCGTGCGGGTGCACGTCGACGCGGTGTTCGAACTCGCCGACGGCGCTGCGGCACACCGACTGATCGAGGAGGGTCACATTCGCGGCAAGATCGTGCTGCGCGTCTCGTAGCGGGCATCGGCATCCGCTGCCCGCCAGTCGAGGGCGGCTGAGATCTAGTTCTCGTTCCGTTCGCGGCGACGGCGGAACGTCAACAGCACGCCGAGGCCCAGCAGAAGAACGCCCCCGACGATGGCGGGAACGGGCAGGTCAACCCCGGTGCCGGAAAGGGCGGCCGGCCGCGGCGCCGCGGACGAAGCCCCCAGAACTGCGACGAACACACCCGTGTCGGCGCAGGCCGACGACGAAAACGGCCCAGCGACCGCGTCGCGCAGGGCCACCACGAGGCCCAGATTCGCCGTCTCGTTCTGCCCGGTCAGCCCGGTCACATTCGTCATGTCGACCCTGACCTCGGCACGCAGCGTCGCGCCGGCGGCGAGCGGCTGAACCGGCGCGAGCACCGCACAATTCGCGTCGCCCGCGAACGACACGGTGGGCGCGGTCGGGTCGGCAGGGGTCGTGACGCCCAGGGTGAGGTACTGATTCAGCCCAGCGGATGCCCCGTCCGCACTGCGCAGACTCACCCGCACGACCGCGGGCTGGTCGCTCGGGTTGTGGATCCACAGGGACGCCCGTATCGACCCCTTCGGAATCATCGCCCCATACGAGTCGAACAAATCGGTCGGCAGACTGTTCGCGAAGTGCGCGCCGTCCGAGCTGACCTGCACGTCGCCGAGCCGGGCGTTGCTGGCCTGGGCAACACTTGACAGGAATTCGGGTTCGACAGCAGATGCCGGCCCGGCCGCACCGGCAAGTATCGGGAGCGCCAGCAATAGCGCGGAGGCCACGGCACCAAGCAGGCGCCCACGACGACGGCCAGGTGCGCGGAATTCGCAAATAGGGGGCTGGGTATCACGCGGCTGCATAGATCAGACCGCCGAGTGGCGATGGGCGCCGCGAGGACGACGGCGGCTGGCACGGACTCCGGTGACGAGCATTACAGCCGAGTATCCGAGCAGCGCCAGGGCCACGGCCGGAATGATCACCGCTCGGCTCGCCCCGTTGACGAAGTTGTTTGCATGGCCGATCAGCGGAAAAAAATACCACAGTCGCCCCTGAATCTGGGTGGAGAGCACGAGGTCCGGATCGGGAAGACTGTTGTTGTCTCCCTGAAACTGAAATCTTCGGCTACCGTCCGTGGATGAGCTGATCGCGGTGATGCGGTGGGTGATAACGGCCGGCTCGCCCGAGTGAATCTGATAAGTGGCGACATCTCCGATTACGAGGTCGTCGGTGTTGACGGGGCCGACCACGATCATGGTGCCGGGCGGCAGGTGTGGCTCCATTGAGCTCGTCAGTACAGTCAATGGGGTTGCGCCCGTGATCTTGGGCACGATGACCAGCAGAGCGAGCAGCATAACCACGAGAAGAAGCAGCGCACCACTGACGGCCAGGCCCAGGGCTTGCAGCAGTCCAGTCGGTCTGGCCCCCTTCGAACCGTGCCCCATCAGTTCGCCGCCGTCAATGTGAACTGCTGGGCGCTACCGGCGTTGCAGCTTTGCGTCTGCAGCGCGGTTCCGGCTGTGTAACTCGGCACCGTGATGCATTCCGTTTTGTTTTTGTTCACTTGCATGACGAACTGGTACAAACCGTTTCCCGACACTGTGCCGCCCCACTGCTGGCTGGAGTCACGCGTGTTGCGTGTCGCCATCACCACAGCTGCCGTGGTGGTGCGCTGCCAAGCCAGCCCGGCCGCTGCCTGCGAGTTGATGAGGTAATCGCTCTGGTTGACCAAGTCATATTGCCAGAGCTGAGTGGTCAGCGACTCGTTGCATACCTGCACTGTCACGGGTCCGTTCGCGTTGGCGGAACCCGTGACGCACAGGCCCCCACTCTTGACTCGGTACCAGCTGGTCGACGACGGTGACTGGCTGGTGGTCGCAGTGACGGCCGATGACATGGTCGAGGAGTTGCCGGCCGCGTCGAGCGCGTCGACGGTGTAGCTGTAGGTTGTGCCGACATTGAGACCGGTATCGGTATAGGTTCTGCCGGTGATGTCCGGCCCGACCCGCTCCCCGTCGCGATAGACGCGGTACGAGGCGATGCCAACGTTGTCGGTCGCCGCCGTCCAGGTGAGTGTGGTGGCGGCACCCGTTGTCGATGACGATGTCAGGCCGGTCGGCGCGGTCGGAGCAGTCCTGTCGGGCACGGTCTGGGCCACGGCAACAGTGACGGGGGCGGCCTTCCAGTTCGCGCCGACCGCGGCGGTCAGGTCGAGCCGGGCCGCAACCTGGCCACCGCCGTAGGCAGCCGGAATGGGTGATGACATCGAGGTGCGCACGCAGTACACAACGGACGAACCTGCGGCGACCGAACCGGTCAGTGTGGTTCCGTTCGTCCAAGTTCGCACCGTCTCGCTTCCGGGCAAGGTCGTCGACGAGGTGCAGTGGGCGGTGGAGGCGACCGGCCAGGTCGTCACCGTGATCGCTGCGGCGAGGCCCGCCGTCGCCGACGTGCCAGCGAGTGTGAGTGTGTACGTCGACGGCACCGAGCCATTACTCACGGTGACGGGTTTCGTTGTCACCAGACTGCTCGCCGAGTAGTCGAATTTGAGCTGGTCGTAGCCGGATTGGGCGATGCTGACCGTGCCCGAGGTCACGGATCCGGTGGCTGTGGATGCCGCGGTGGTCCAGGCGGCATGGGAGGCGCCGGACGCCGCGAGCACGAGAAAGAGCACCGTGCCGAGCAGGGCTGCGGTGTGACGCTGCCCTCTCGGTCGAGCGAAAGCCTGGCGGCGTGAGCGGGTCATGGTTTAGGCCTGCACCCCGGTGAGGACGACGGAAAAGTTGGCAGCGGACGACGACTGGCTCAGACTCGGGGCGCCCGCCGGCAGCGAGACCAGCACGCATACTGTTCGGGACTCGGCTTTAGCAAGCGTCAGGCCCACCGCCGTCGACGGCGCACTGGCAAATGTTCCGCTGGTGCTGGGGATGACCGCGCTCGTGCACGTAGCCGAGCTGTCGACGACGGCTAGACCGATGGTGAGCGAATCGGACAGGGCCGAAGTGACATCCGGCGCGACGAGCGAGGAGCGGGTCACGGCCAATGGAACGTCACCGGTATTCGTGACGGTGACGGGGGCGGCAATCACCAGTCCCGGGTACAGGGCGACGGCGGGAAGGGCGAGGGCCGAGACTGTCATCGTGGCCGTTCCCGACGATATCGTGGCCGCGGGGGTGGCGGCACTCGAATTCAGAAGGGCGTAGGTGCCGCCGGCAGCGGTCGTGGCCAGCACGACTGCCAGAAGAGTGGATGCTGCGGCCAAGACCAAGGCCCGCGCGCGTAGCCGCAGGGTCGGCACTGCACGGTGGCGACGACGTTCGACCGGCGAAGCGGTGTGGCGTCCACGGGCTGTCTTCATGTGATCACCTCGCTTTCTGGTCGAACGGAGGAGCCGGAGGGAAAATCGCACCGCCCGGGGGTGCCCATCGTCGGGTGATGGGCACACCAGGGGCGGTGCAGGAGGTGGTGAAGAACTAGGTGGTCTGCGTCAGGGTCACGGCGAGGGCGCCGAGGTTGACCGAGCCGAGCATGGCATCGTTCTCAGCTCCTGGGACGTTGCTCTTGGGGAACGTCAGGGTGACGGTAACCACTGCAGCGCGAGCGATAACGCCGGTACCGGCCGGTGTGATCGTGTACGTCGGGCCGGCACCGGTGATGCCTATGCCGCTGATCGACACTTGGGCGCTCTTGGTGATGTAGCTCGCGAGCTTCCCGTCAAAGGTGTTGGTTGCGCTCGTGGCGGTGATGCTCGCTGGAGCAACGGCCAGAGTCGCGACCATGTTGTCGCCGGTCGCCGTGATGTCAACCTTCTTCGTGTAGGTAAGGACGTCACCGGGCACGATCTTGTACGTGCTCAGGGTGATTTCAGTGGCACCGCTCTTCCAGACGCCGGCGGCGGCGTTGTCGACCACCGTCAGGGCGCCGGAGGTGATCGTTCCGCCGGCAACCGACGTACTGGAATTCCAGAGCGCGAACGTTCCCGCGCCGCCGAACAGCAGGGTCAGTCCGGCGGCACCGGCGATAGCGCTAACGAGAAGCTTGTTCATAGTGGAGACCTTTCGGAAGATCGACTCAGGGGCGAGTGGTACACACACTATGTGGGACAGACAGATTTGTCTGTCCGTCGATAACCCCCAGAATGGGATTTAGGGTAAATGTCGTTTCTATACTGAATTAGTTGAAATCAATAGGTATATCGGACCATTTCGTGAAAAATCAGGAGGAATGCAACGATAAAGCGACATGCGGGCAGGTAGACGAGTTCGTTGTCGATCAGACGCGACAGACCGTTCTACCTCCGAATTGGTCTGGCCCGCGGCATGGTCCAGACTGGAGTTTCACGAGGAGACCGCATGACTTCAGATCAGATAGCCGACCACGTCGGGCCCGTCGTCGTGTGGTTTCGCGACGATCTGCGGGTTGCCGACCATCCAGCCCTGCAGGCGGCGATAGAGCAGGGGCAGCCGATTGTGGCCCTCTACCTGCTCGACGAGCAATCCGACGGAGTCCGCCCGCTCGGCGGCGCGGCGCGTTGGTGGCTGCACCAGAGCCTGCGATCCCTCGCCGGCTCCATCGAAGACCTCGGTGGCCGGTTGATTCTGCGCCGCGGTGCGGCCGGCCCGATCATCGCCGGTCTGGTGCACGAAACGGATGCCTCCGCCGTGTTTTGGAACCGCCGCTACGGCCTGGCCGAACGCACGATCGACACCGCGATCAAGAGCGACCTGCGTGAGCGCGGAGTCGACGCCCATAGTTTCGCCGGTTCGCTTCTGTTCGAACCCTGGACGATTCAGACCGGGCAGGGCGGCTCTTACTCCGTCTTCACCCCATTCTGGCGGGCCTGCACCGCGGGTGCGCCGCCCCGCGCGCCCTACCCGGCACCGGCCGCCATTCCCGGCTGGGCCGGCGACCCCACTACGGCAGCCCTCGTCTCCGACGACCTCGACGACTGGGGACTCGAACCGTCGAGCCCCGATTGGGCGGGCGGGCTGCGCGCCGCGTGGACGCCGGGCGAAGCATCCGCTCATTCCCTGCTCGACACCTTTTTGGCCGAGTCGCTCCCCCGCTACGCCACCGAACGAGACGAACCGGCCCAGAACGCGACCTCGCGACTGTCTCCGCACCTGCGCTGGGGCGAGATCAGCCCGCACCAGGTGTGGGCGGCGACTCACAAGGCCCAGCGCGGCCTCAGCGGTAGCGAGTTGGCCAGCGCGACCCGATTTCTGACCGAGGTCGGCTGGCGGGAGTTCGCGTACCACGTGCTCTTTCACGCGCCAGACCTCGCGACCACGAACCTGCGCCCTGCCTTCGACGCTTTCCCGTGGCCGCCACTCGATCGGGATGCCCTAGCGGCCTGGCAGCAGGGTCGCACCGGCTTTGCCCTGGTTGACGCCGGCATGCGTGAACTGTGGCGAACCGGAAGCATGCACAATCGGGTACGCATGGTGACGGCGTCATTCCTGATCAAGAATATGTTGGTCGATTGGCGCGAGGGCGAACGCTGGTTCTGGGACACCCTGGTCGATGCCGACGCGGCGAGCAACCCATTTGGTTGGCAATGGGTGGCCGGTTCCGGAGCGGACGCCGCACCGTATTTTCGTATCTTCAACCCCGACCTGCAGGCGGCCAAGTTCGACCCGCACCAGCAGTACATCCGGCAGAACGTGCCCGAATACGGCACGGATGCCTATCCGGCGCCGCTGGTCGACCTCGGCGAGACGCGCCGCGCCGCCCTGGCTGCCTACGAGCGGGTCAAAGCCCAAACACCGCGCTAGGCGACCTCGACGGCTGCGATAACCGAGGACTCCGCGGTCTGCTTTCGCACGGTCTTTTGTTCGGACGACCCGACATACCAAATGCTCAGCACGCACATCATGACCGAACCGAGGGCGAGAGGGTTTTGCAGGTAGACCACGAGATAGCCCAGGTAGGGAACGAAGGCGGTCACGCCGCCGACGACATCGGCTTCGCGCACGGTGAACGGGTCGACCGTCTCGTTCGCGTCGCCCTTTGTCGAGAGGGTGGCATCGTCGTTGAAGGCCACGAGTCGATGGGTGGTGCGATCGCCGTCTCGCCGAAAGGTGATCACCTGTCCGACCGTGTACCGGTCGGCCTCGACGATGACGATGCTCGCCGGCAGGATGGTGGGCGACATCGACCCGGTGCGCACGACAAAGGCCCGATAGGGCAGTGCGCCCGTCGCGACCAGAACGACCGGGGTAAGCACGGCGGCAAGAACGAGCAGCACGACCACGGTGCCTTTGAATCTCTTCACGGCGCGCCCCTCGGCTCGGAACGGAAAAGGAATGCCTCGGACGTCGCTAGCCGACAGCGACGTCCGAGCCATTTCATCGAGCCCTACAGGCCCGGGGTCTGTCCGACCTGCGTGGCCACAATCTGGTACGGCAGACCGTTTCCAACGACCACGGCGTTCGGGGTCTGAGCCGTCTTCACCGGGTAAGAGTTCCACACTCCACCGCCCAGCTCCGACTGGCCAGACATCTTTGCCGCGTAGCCGAAGCTGAACGAGACCGAGCCGACAGCTGTCGGCGCCAGGTTGGATGCCAGCTTGATCATCTTCGGAACGGGCCAGCATCCCGTCGGCGCGAGGGCGCCGCAGCTCGGGTGCGCGGTGTCGTCCAAGTCATCGCTGAGGTTCGCGGAGTCGAAGAGCGCTGTACCGTTGGCAGCCACGTGGAATTCGCCGTAGGTACCGAGGTCGTTCAAAGCGTGCAGTGCGTCCTTGTCGTTGAACACGACCCAGACATCCTGAGCGTTCAAACCCGTGTTGACATAGCGCGAGGTGACGGTCTGAGGCGTTCCCGGTAGCAGGTTCGTGAAAGCCAGGTTGAGTGAGTCAGTGCCGGTTCCGTCGGCACCGGCAATCTTGATCGAGCCGATTGTTCCGCTCACTGCGCCCTGTGCCGTGTCGCTGAAGTACGCGCCGGTCGGTCCCAAGGCGGCGAGGACCATCGTCAATGCAACGGCAACGCCTCCGGCCCCGATGATCATTTTCTTGCGGTTTAACATAAGTTTCACGTCAGTCTCATCTCAAATTGTCAGTTCCGAAGTGAGATAATGAAATCTTTTCATTATCTATATTCAAAACAGTAGAGATGACATCCGCTCACGTATGCCCCCCATTGGGTACTGCCGTCCCCCCCAATCTGGGGGATGGAACGGCGGCAGAACACGAATAGCGCAAAAAACGGGCAAACAGTTGCCGCCCCTGTGATGATGCCGGGGCCAGACAACCATTTGCCCGCTTTCGCGAACTCGCAGCGTCAGCTGCGAAAACTATCTAAAAGAATCGAGCGTAAGCACCCACCGTGAGGAAGG
Source organism: Cryobacterium sp. PH31-L1 (assembly GCF_030063145.1). Lineage (GTDB taxonomy): Bacteria > Actinomycetota > Actinomycetes > Actinomycetales > Microbacteriaceae > Cryobacterium. The sequence continues at coordinate 59,207 of NZ_JASISM010000002.1, read as the reverse complement.
TCGGGAATTCCGGCTCGAGTGCCGAGGTGCGCAGCACCGTGAGGGCGTCATCGAAGCGGTCGGTGGGGGTGCGCTCGAGGCCGTCCACGACCTCGTCCAGCACCTCTTCAACCCAGTCGGAGTCGATCCGGCGGCCCTCGGCGGTGACCGAGTTCTCGTGGATCCACTGCCAGAGCTGCGAGCGGGAGATTTCCGCGGTAGCGGCGTCTTCCATCAGGTTATCGATCGCCGCTGCTCCCACGCCGCGCAGCCAGGACTCGATGTAGCGGAGTGAGATGAGCACGTTGCCGCGCACGCCGGCCTCGGTGATCTGGCCACCGACGGAAGCGACGTCGAGCAGCTGGGCGGCCGTCACTTTCACCTCGGGGCGCAGCCGCTCGAGCTGGTTCGGGCGGTCGCCGAGCACCTTGTCGAATTCGGCCTGAGCGGTGGGGATCAGATCCGGGTGCGCAACCCAGGAACCGTCGAACCCGTCGGTGGCTTCACGCTTCTTGTCCGCGGCGACCTGGGAGAGAGCCTGCTCGGTGACGGCCGGGTCGCGACGGTTGGGAATGAAGGCGCTCATACCGCCGATGGCGAAGGCACCACGACGATGGCAGGTGGCGACGAGCAGTTCGGTGTATGCGCGCATGAACGGCACCGTCATCGTGATCTGCTTGCGGTCGGGAAAGACGAAGCGGCTGCCGCGGGCACGGAACGTCTTGATGATGCTGAAGATGTAGTCCCAGCGTCCGGCGTTGAGGCCGGCGCAGTGATCGCGCAGTTCGTAGAGGATTTCCTCCATCTCGAAGCCGGCCTGGATGGTCTCGATCAGCACCGTGGCGCGAATGGTGCCGTACTCGATTCCCAGACGCTCTTCGGCGTAGGTGAAGATGTCGTTCCACAGGCGCGCTTCCTTGTGGCTTTCGAGCTTGGCCAGGTAGAAGTATGGGCCGGTGCCGTTCTCGATGAGCTTCTTCGCGTTGTGAAAGAAGTACAGGCCGAAGTCGATGAGGCTGCCAGAGGACTTCATACGGCGGTTGGCGCGGTCGATGAAGGTGATGTGCTTTTCAACGAGGTGCCAGCCGCGCGGACGCATCACGATGGTCGGCGTCGACTCGTTCGTGATCTCGTACTTCTTGCCCTCGGGGCTCGTGAAGCTGAGTTGGCCGCGTACCTGGTCGAACAGGGTCAGCTGACCCTCGATCACGTTGGTCCAGGTCGGGCTGGTGGCGTCTTCCTGGTCGGCAAGCCAGACCTTGGCGCTGGAGTTGAGGGCGTTGATGGCCATCTTGCGGTCGGTCGGGCCCGTGATCTCCACGCGGCGGTCTTCGAGGCCGGGTCCGGCTCCCGCAACGCTCCAGGTCGGGTCCAGACGAACGCTCTCGGTTTCGCTCAGAAACCTAGGGTCGCGACCGTTGGCGGCATCCACTCGGGTCTGCAGCCGCGCCGCGAGCAGGTCGTGCCGGGTGCCGGCGAAACGCTCGTGCAGTTCGGCCAGAAATTCGAGGGCATCGGGGGTGAGGATCTCGTCATACCGATCGCCGAGCGGGCCGGTGACCTCGAGGTGCGGGCGAATGGTGGCGAAGCTGCCGGTGGTCGTCTTCACCGTCTCGGAGTTGACCGTCTGATCGATGGTCGGGTTGGGGGTGTTCATGGTCTGGCTCCTTGCGAAAGTAGGTGATACCGACAGGGGGCGAGCCGCAGCTGCGCGGTTCGCCCGATCTCAGGCGGAGGATGGTGGAGCGGTTCTGCTTCGGTCGAATCGGTGAGCGCGAGGATGAGCGGTCGCAATTCGAAAGTCGGTGCTTGCCTGTGCCTCTACTCTGCCGGGTCTCGGCACGGCCCAACCCCAATCAATACACAGAAGAAACCCTGTTCTTCTGATTGTGGAAACTTTTGTGATCTGCGACACTAAGGCCATGGTCCCCGCCGAAGCCCTCGCCGCACTGTCGTCCCTCAGCCTTGATGAGCCGGAGCTTGACGCGCTCACGCTGGGCCGTCGCATCCGGGAACTGCGCACCAACCGCCGGATGACGCTCGACGCCCTCGCCGCCACAATCGACCGCGCGCCTTCCCAAGTGTCGATGATGGAGAACGGCAAACGCGAACCACGCCTCTCCATGCTGCGCACGATCGCCCTCGCACTCGGCACCACCGTCGAAGAGCTGATGCGAACCGATGCCCCCTCCGAACGAGCCGCCCTGGAAATCTCGGTGGAACGTGCCCAGCGCGGGCCGGTGTTCCAGGCCCTCGGACTTCCCCGCATCCGGGTCAGCAAAGGCCAGAGCGACGAAACCCTGCAGACCATCCTCAGCCTGCACAATGAAATCGACCGGCTCAACCGGGAGCGCGCAGCGACTCCGGAGGAGGCCCGTCGGGCCAACTCCGCGCTGCGCCAGATCATGCGGCAGCAGGACAACTACTTTCCCGAGCTGGAGGCGCAGGCCCTCCAGTTGCTCACCGCGGTCGGTCACTCCGGTGGCCCGGTGTCGCAGCAGCTCGTCGCCGACATGGCCACCCACCTAGGGTTTTCGCTGCACTATGTGAATGACCTGCCGCACTCCACCCGGTCGGTCACCGACAAGCGCAACGGACGTATCTATCTGCCGACCGAACGTTCGGCCTCGCGGGATTCCCGTTCGCCGATCGTGCAGGCCTTTGCGAGCCACCTGTGCGCGCACGAAGAGCCGAAAAATTATGCCGAATTTCTGCGCCAGCGGGTGGAAACCAACTATCTCACCGCAGCGATCCTGCTGCCGGAGCGAGATGCAGTGCGCATGCTGACCGACGCGAAGACCCTGCGGCGCATCTCAATGGAAGATCTGCGGGACGCCTTCGCAGTCTCCTACGAGACGGCCGCGCACCGATTCACCAACCTCGCCACCGCCCGCCTGGACATTCCGGTGCATTTCATGAAGGTGCACGAGTCCGGCACGATCATCAAAGCCTACGAAAACGATAATGTGCGCTTCCCGAGTGACGCGCTCGGCGCGGTCGAGGGCACGACGGTCTGCCGCAGCTGGACTGCCCGCACCGTGTTCGACGTCGAAGACCGCTTCAGCGCGTGGTACCAGTACACGGACATGCCGGCCGGCAGCTTCTGGTGCACCTCCCGTATCGAAAAGGCCAAGGAGGGCGAGTACTCGGTGAGCGTTGGGGTACCGTTCGCACACGTGAAGTGGTTCCGCGGCCGCGAGACGTCAAACCGCGCCGTCTCCAAGTGCCCCGATGAGTCCTGCTGCCGCCGGGCTCCCGACAACCTCGCCGGGCGCTGGGCCGGGCAGTCCTGGCCTGCCGCACGAACCCCGACGAGTCTGCTCGCGGCCCTGCCCACCGGAACCTTTCCCGGCGTCGACCAGACCGAGGTGTACGAGTTTCTCGAGGCCCACTCGCCGCACTAGCGCTGAGGTGCCGGCGTGCGGGACGGCTGCAGGCGCATCCGCTCTGAAACAAACAAACCGGTACGTTGTAGGCAATACTTTTAGCTAACATTGTTATGACGTGAAAATGCTGGAGCAAGTGGCTTTTTGCGGTACCACGCACCAGAGATTATCGGTTGGGCTTGACCCACGCGTCGCCGCTCGTCTCGACCTACCGAAATGCGAGCCGACGATGTGTGACGCTCGCAGTTTATTTCGTCGTCTCAATCGAACCGTGCGGGCTGGAATTCCCTCGGCGGCACCGCCCTTGCACGAGCTGCCCGATCATGTCGCTACTTCGTCGCCGGCTGAAACGACCGCGCCCATGCCGTCGCACTGGTTTCGCTCCGCGGCACTGCTCGATGTGCGCGGGCTTCAGGTCGCGGCGGCGGCGCACTCCGACGCACCGCGTGTGGTGCAGGGCATCTCGCTCTCCATAACCTGCGGCGAGGTCGTTGGGCTGGTCGGCGATGCGTCTTCCGGTGCTCTCGAGGTCGCCCAGTGCATCGCCGGCGTACTTCCGGCGCCGGCGACCATCCGATCCGGGTCGATTCTGTTCAACGGCGTCGAACTGGTCGGGCTGCCGCCACGATCGTTCTCCCGGCTTCACGACGCCAAGGTGGCCTACCTGCCGAGGAATCCACTCGACGGCCTCGACCCGAACCTGACCGTGGGAACCCAGCTGGCCACACCGCTACGTTCCGGCGGCGGCCTGTCGAAACCGGCCGCCTACGAACGGTCCCTGGATCTGCTGGGCCAGGCCGGCGTTGAGAATCCGGAACACACCTTCACCGCGTACCCGCGCGACGTGTCTGCGACCCTGGCGCAGCGCGTGCACATCGCCACTGCCTTGGCCGGCAGCCCGAATCTGCTCGTGGCCGACGACCCGACCGACACTCTGAACGCGTCGGACAGTTCCGACATTCTTGAGCTGCTGAGCAGATTGCAGCGCGAACGCGAACTGACCATGATTATCGTGACGCGCTCGGTCCGCGTCGCGTCACTGATCTGCAATCGTGTTGCCGTGGTACGCACCGGTGCGATCGTCGAATACGCGTCGGTCGCCGATCTATTCGGTTCCCCCAAGCATCCGTACACCCGCGAGCTTCTCGACGCGGCCGCGAATCAGTCGCCGGGCAGCCTGGGCTTGTAGATTGGGCGCATGGAGGCACACAATCGGCCGGGCGCACGCGAAGCGATTTTCGCGCAGCTCATCGACGCCGGCCGCACCGAGCAGGTAACCGCCCGACTCACCGACGCCATCATTCTCGGCGTTCTCGCCCCCGATGAACGTCTGCCGAGCGAATCCGATCTGGCCCGCCGTTTCGGTGTGGCCCTGATCACAGTGCGTGAAGGCCTCGCTGGACTGCGCGATGCCGGCCTGGTCGAGACTCGGCGCGGCCGCGGCGGCGGCAGCTTCGTAATGAAAGCGGATGCCCCGCACAGCACGCTCGTGCAGGCTCGCCTCCACGGTCTGGCGCAGGTCGATCTCTCTGACATGGCCGTCCATTTCGCGACCATCGTCGAGGGGTGCGCCCAACGGGCTGCGCTGCACGCCTCAGAACCCGACTCCGACCGCCTCGATCTGTGGCTGCGCGGCGCTGACTTCGCGACGGTCGCCGGGGCCCGCACCAACGCCGGCGGATTCTACCTGGAGTTGGCCGTTCTCAGCCAGTCCGCCCGGCTGGTGCGGGACCTCATCCGGCTGCAGGCCGAGTTCGGCCCGCTGCTGCTTCTCGGCATGACGGATGCCCGAGCCCGTCGGTCGCTGCTTGCGAGCAGCCAGGCCATTGCCGGCGCCGTGCGCGCCAATGACGCGGCCGCCGCCCGGCAGTTCGCGACCGAGCAGGTGCGGAGCCTGGCCGAATGGCTGTTGAACGCGAAGGCCAGAGTCGAACGAGGCGGAGCCTGGGATGCCTGAGATTTCTAAGTTGCCGGACGTGACGATCTCCGATTGCGCCGCCGCTGTGGGCGCGTTCTTCGCTGGTGCTTTCACCCAGCTGGACGGGTGGCGGCAGGTCCTATCCGAAGGCGAGACAACGGTGCGTCCCGCCGAGCTCGATGCCCGCGTCGAGGCGTTAGTGCGTCCGGCCCTGACGGGTGCCAGCCCGCTCTTCGTCGGCGCCGGATTTATTGCCGCGCCCGGCTATGTTCGTGGCCGGGACATCCACTTTGCCTGGTGGCTGGGTCCGCAGGCCGGCAACCCGCTGCTCGGCAGCAGCAGCGCGGCCACCCGTCTCGACCTCGCTACCCGCGCTTACACCGACTACGTGCACGATTTTCGTACGCTGGAGTGGTACCAGGTGCCGCAGTCCACCAACCAGACGCACGTCACCGGGCCCTACGTGGATCGTCTCTGCACCTGCGAGTACATTTTCACCCTGACCATGCCGGTGCGCATCGGCGAAGGCACTCCAATGCTCGGCGTGGTCGGAGCGGATATCTCCGTGCGCCATCTCGAGAGCATCGTGCTCCCGCTCTTTCTCGCGGCCGACCGGCCACTCGCCCTCGTCACCGCTGTGGACCGGGTAGTGGTCTCCACGGACCCGACCCTACAGGTCGGTCAGCTCGCCTCGCAGACCGGTGACTCTGTGGCCTGCTCCGGTCTGCCGTTTCGAGTTCTCGTTGGTCCGGACCGGCCGCCTCGTTTTTAATCATCCGTTGCTATATCTTTGACAAACCAGAGTTTGCATCGGCGCCGGTTTTCGAGGTGCCCGACCAGTGAAGGATAAAGCCTATGACCAGCTACGCAGTCATCAACCCGGCCACCGGGGAGACAGTCAAGACCTACGACACAATCTCGGATGCCGACCTCAACGCCGCGATCACCGCCGCTGACGAAGCCCACACCTGGTCGCGCTCCATCAGCGTCGAAGAGCGTGCAGCGCTCGTGCGCCGCGTGGCCGAACTGCACGTCGAGCGCCGCCAGGAGCTTGCCGATATCATCGTGCGCGAAATGGGAAAGCCCGTGGAGCAGGCCCTCGGCGAGGTCGACTTCAGCGCCGACATCTACGCCTACTACGCCGACAACGCGGTGGACCTGCTGAAGGACGAAGCCATCAACCTGCTCGCCGGCGAGGGGTCGGCGCTCATCCGTCGCAGCTCGCTCGGCGTGCTGCTCGGAATTATGCCGTGGAACTTTCCGTACTACCAGGTTGCCCGTTTCGCCGGACCAAACCTGATCATCGGAAACACCATCCTGCTCAAGCACGCCGAGCAGTGCCCCGAATCGGCCGCCGCGATCGCGCAGATCATGCTCGACGCCGGTTTCCCGGCGGGGGCGTACACCAACCTCTACGCTTCCCATGATCAGATATCCACGGTCATCGGCGACAACCGCGTGCAGGGTGTCTCACTCACCGGGTCGGAGCGCGCAGGCGCTGCGATTGCGGAGATCGCCGGACGCAACTTGAAAAAGGTCGTGCTCGAGCTCGGCGGCTCAGACCCGTTCATCGTACTGTCCACCGACGATCTTGATGAGACCGTCGGCGCCGCCGTGGCGGCTCGCATCGACAACAACGGCCAGGCCTGCAACGCGGCCAAGCGCTTCATCGTCATCGAGGAGCTATACCAGCCCTTCCTCGATAAGTTCACGGCGGCAATCAATGCGGTCGAGCTGGGCGACCCGACCAAGGACGGCACCGGACTCGGGCCACTTTCCTCAAAAAAGGCCACTGAAACTCTCACCGAGCAGGTTGCGCGCGCTGTGGCTCAGGGTGCCACCTTGGTCACAGGCGGAACCTCTGAGGGCAACTTCTACGCCGGAACCGTGCTCACCGACGTATCGCCCGGCTCCGATGCCTTCCACGAAGAGTTCTTCGGCCCGGTCGCGCAGATCTTCAGCGTTCCCGATGAGGCCGCCGCAGTCGCACTGGCCAACAACACCCCGTTCGGCCTCGGTTCCTACGTCTTCACCACCGACCCGGAGCAGGCACTGCGCGTGGCCGACGGCATTGAGGCCGGAATGGTCTTCATCAATTTGGTCGGTGCCGACGGTGCCGAGTTGCCCTTCGGTGGTGTGAAGAGGAGCGGCTCTGGCCGCGAACTGGGCCGTTTCGGCGCCGACGAATTCGTCAACAAGAAGATGATCCGCATCGGCTGACCCGCCACTGCGCCCTGAGTGGATGCCCGCGCGCGGTTTCGGTTGCCGCTAGGCCCGTTACCGCGGCAGACGTACCGAAACATCAGCGGTCGCGGCGGGTCGCTTGCGGGGTGACGAGGTATCAGGCTTTTCCGGCGGGAACCGCACGCTTTTCGCGGATTCCGCCGGAAAAGTCTCATTCCTTGAGCTGAGGAGCGAATGACCTGCTGCCAGCGCGACGCACCAGACCACCCGGCAGCCATGTCGAAAAACAATCATCCGGTTCTATAGCTTTACGAGCAAGCATCCGCTAGCTTTGGCCTCACACATAGAGGTGTACGCGCCCCCAGGGCGTTTCGGCTGGATTGAAAGGGCACTATGTCCGTAGAGGCTTCCTCCAAGAAGGGCATCGGCGACGGCGACCACCTGAAGGTGCTCGGCTACGACGATTCGTTCCACCGCTCCATGTCCTTGTGGGCGAATTTCGCTCTTGGCTTCACTTATCTTTCGCCCCTGGTCGGGGTGTATTCCTTATTTGCCCTGGCCATGAGCACGGGCGGGCCGCCATCGTTGTTCTGGCTGTTCATCGTGGGCACCGGGCAGTTGCTCGTGGCACTCGTGTTCGGCGAGGTCGTCTCTCAGTACCCGATCGCAGGCGGGATCTACCCGTGGACGAGGCGCTTGTGGGGTAAACGCTACGCCTGGATGGCGGCCTGGGTTTATATCTGGGCGATGCTCGTCACGATCACGGCCGTCGCTGAATTCGGGACGGGATTCCTGGCCAGCCTGATCAACGCCCCGGCGACGAAGGAAGTCACGCTGGGATTGTCGATCCTGTTCCTGGTCGTGGCATTCGGGCTGAACTTCTCGGGCACGAAGACGCTCGCTCGCGTGGCCCGGATCGGGCTCGCAGCCGAACTCATCGGTGTCGTCGCTGTGGGGCTCTACCTGCTGATCTTTCAGCGGCACCAGGAGTTCAGCGTGTTCTTCGACTCGATGGGCGTGCAGGGCAACGGCAGCTACGCCACGGCCTTTCTGGGGGCGGCACTGACCGGATTGTTCCTGTTCTACGGGTTTGAGGCCTGCGGTGACGTGGCCGAAGAGGTCGAGAACCCGGCCCGCGGCATCCCGCGCGCCATGATTCTGACGATCTTCGTCGGTGGCATTTCAGCCCTGCTCTCCTTCGGCGGGTACGTCATGGCCGCACCGAACCTGCAGGAGATCGTTGACGGCGTCGACAAAGACCCGATCCCGGCCATACTGGACGCCGCGCTGGGCCCGATCGGGGCCAAGATCTTTCTGGTGGTAGCTCTGACCGCTTTTCTGTCGTGCGTCTTGAGCCTGCAGGCCGCGGCCAGCCGTCTGCTGTTCTCATTCGCCCGCGACGGCATGGTTCCGGGCCACAAGTGGCTCGCCAAGGTGTCGCCGCGCACCGCGGTGCCGACCAACGCGCTCATCGTGGCGTGTTCGATTCCCGTGGTGCTGTGCCTGATCATCTACGTCGGCAGCGACCAGGTCCTGACCCAAATAACCTCGTTCGCCGTCATCGGCATCTACGTGGCATTCCAGTCCGTGGTGCTGGCCGCCCTACGCCAGCGCATCAAAGGCTGGAAGCCGGCCGGACCGTTCAGCCTGGGCCGGGCCGGTTTCGTGGTCAACGCGCTCGCCCTGGCCTACGGCATTTTTGCCATGGTGCTGCTGGCGGTTCCGGGCTCGAGCGGTGAGTTCTTCAGCGACTACATCGTGTTGATCGGCCTGTTCGTGGTCGCGGGGAGCGGGCTCATCTACCTGCTGGTGGCGCGGCCCGACCGCAAGTCGCGGGCACCGGAGGGTGATGCCATCGAAGTCGCGGCGCTCCTGCGGGCGCACCCCGACCACTAGGCCTGGCTGCGCAACCTGGGGCATCCGCTCAAAAAAAGCAGGGCCCGTCCGAGGACGGGCCCTGCTTGGTGAGAACTAGTTCTTAGATGCTGTTGACGTCGAGCTGGATGCCAGGACCGAAGGTGGTCGAGACGACGCCCTTGGTGATGTAGCGGCCCTTAGACGAGCTCGGCTTGAGGCGGTTGATCTCCTCGAGCGCAGCCGAAATGTTCTCGTTCAGCTGGTCGGCCGAGAAGGAGGCCTTTCCGACGACGAAGTGCACGTTGGAGTGCTTGTCAACGCGGAATTCGATCTTTCCGCCCTTGATGTCGGACACGGCCTTGGCGACGTCGGGCGTCACGGTTCCGGTCTTCGGGTTGGGCATGAGGCCACGCGGACCGAGCACCTTTCCGAGACGACCGACCTTACCCATGAGCTCGGGGGTCGAGACGGCGGAGTCGAACGAGGTGTAACCAGCGGCTACCTTCTCGATGAGCTCGTCGCCACCGACCTCGTCGGCGCCGGCTGCGATAGCGGCTTCGGCGGCAGGGCCGGTTGCGAAGACGATAACGCGGGCGGTGCGGCCGGTGCCGTGCGGGAGGATGACGGTTCCACGAACCATCTGGTCGGCCTTGCGGGGGTCGACTCCGAGGCGGAGGGCGACCTCAACCGTGGAGTTGAACTTCGCGGAGCCGGTTTCCTTGGCGAGGGCTACGGCCTCGGCCGGGGTGAAGACGTTGTCTTCGCCGATTTTGGCGGCGGAGGCGCGGTACGCCTTTGACTTGGTTGCCATGTTGAATCTCCTGTATGTACTTCAGAGTGTGGTGCGAACCTGGCAGGCTCTTCCACTAAATGCTGAGGGTGCTTCCGGCGCCAGTGGCGCCGAAGCGAGGGGTGTTTGCGCAGTTGTTGGTGCTAGGCGCTGACCGTGATGCCCATGGAGCGGGCGGTTCCGGCGATGATCTTCGCGGCGGCGTCGATGTCGTTGGCGTTGAGGTCAACCATCTTTGCTTCGGCGATCTCGCGCACCTGGGCCTGGGTGAGGTTGGCGACCTTGACAGTGTGCGGGGTTCCGCTGCCCTTGGCGACGCCGGCGGCCTTCTTGATGAGCTCCGCTGCGGGCGGGGTCTTCAGGATGAACGTGAACGAACGGTCGTCGTAGACGGTGATCTCAACGGGGATGACGTTGCCACGCTGGGCTTCGGTCGCTGCGTTGTAGGCCTTGCAGAATTCCATGATGTTAACGCCGTGCTGACCCAGTGCCGGCCCGATGGGCGGTGCGGGGTTGGCTGCGCCGGCCTTGATCTGAAGTTTGATCAGACCTGTAACCTTCTTCTTCGGTGCCATTGTGTTGTCCTTCGTATTGATGTGCGAGCAGCCCGGGGGCCGCTCTCCCGGTGGCCCGGACGGGCCCCGGTGGTATTGGGGAACCAGCGTGGATGACCCTCGCGGGGCATCCGTTCTGCCGGTAAGAAGTGCTGGTTAGAGCTTGGTGACCTGGTCGAAGCTGAGCTCAACCGGAGTCTCACGCTCGAAGAGCGAGACGAGCACGATGAGCTTGCCGCTCTCCGGCTTGATTTCGCTGATCGAACCGGGCAGGCCCGCGAACGAACCTTCCTTGATCGTGATGGTCTCGCCGATCTCGTAGTCGACCTCGGCAGCGATGACGCGCTGCGCCGACTTTCCGGGGGCGCCGCCAGTCTTGGTCGGGGCTTCGACGATCTCGACGAGTCCCTTTAGCATGCCGAAAGCTTCTTCGAAACGCAGCGGTGTCGGGTTGTGGGCGTTGCCGACGAAGCCGGTCACGCCGGGCGTGTGGCGAACAACCGACCAGCTGTCTTCGTCGAGGTCCATGCGCACGAGCACGTAGCCGGGGATGCGAACGCGGGTGACCATCTTGCGCTGGCCGTTCTTGATCTCGACGACATCTTCCATGGGAACTTCGCACTGGTAGATGAAATCTTCCATCGCCATCGACTGCTTGCGGTTCTCAATGTTCGACTTCACACGACGCTCGAAACCGGCGTAGGAGTGAATGACGTACCACTTGCCCGGCAGAAAGCGCAGTTCCTTGCGGAAGGCTTCGTAGGGGTCGACCTCGGCGTCGTCGACGGATGCGTCGGCATCCGCTTCGGCTGCAGATTCGGCGGTGACCAGCTCGTCTTCGTCTTCGACGGCTTCGACGGACGCGTCGGCTTCTTCGGCCGAGTCGATGTCAAGGGCGTCGTCGACGATCGCGTCGGCTTCGGGATCGGAGGACTCGGCGAGGGCGTCGAGTGCGGCGTCGAGGTTGACCTCAACGTCGCCGTTCTCGTCGATGACGTGCAGGGCGACCTGTTCGGCGGCCTCTACGGACGTCTCGTCCGCGGCGAGGGTGTTGCCTTCCTGCGCCTCGTCTTCCTCGGAGGACTGCTCGGCGGCAGTGGCCCAGTCGACATCGTCGTGCTTCGTCTCAGTCACTAAATCTCAATCCCTAATTTTTGTACGTGTGCAAGTTGTCTGGGCACGTTGCGTGCCGGTGATAAAGGTGCCGGTAGTACAGGCGTTCCGCCGGAGCGGATGCCTTCGCTGCGATTTAGCCCGGTGTTCCGAACACATAGAGAACGACGAGGCCGAAGACCCAGTCCATGGCCGTGACGATGCCCATCATGATGACCACGAAGACCAGCACGACGCCGGTGTAGCTCAGCAGCTCTTTACGAGTCGGCGTGACGACCTTGCGAAGTTCCGCGAAAACCTGCTTGATGAACAGGGACAACCGAGCGAAAGGACCGCGATTGGACTCGCGGGCAATTCGTGCGTTCGCGACGACTTCCTCACTAGGTTCGTCGACAACTTTTCGGGCCACCTGTTACACCTCTCATGGTCGGCAGATTTCTACCGATGTGCAGGGCGGACAGGACTCGAACCTGCAACCTGCGGTTTTGGAGACCGCTGCTCTACCAATTGAGCCACCACCCTATGGAAGCGAAGCCACCATACCGATCACAGTCTCGACTAGGTGTAAACACTTAGAAAAAGGCGCAAAAAAGCATGGCAGAATTCAACTACCTTGAACCAGTCTAGGTCACGGACCGGCCACTGTAAAGCCGAGACGGGTTCACACCGAAGTGCGATCCACATCGCGCTGCCAGCTTGGCACACAATCGCGGTGCCCGAATTTCGACGACGATGCGTCAGCGTCCGTCCAGGCGTCCGATCAGCTTGTGCATCGCGGTCATCGCGCCGCCCAGTACGGCGGGGATACCGCCACCGGGGTGTACCGACGCTCCGACGCGCCACAGCCAGGGGCGCACCCGGCTGTTGTACCCCGGGCGGTGGAATGGGCCGCTCTGCCAGAGCGGATTGGTCGCGCCATACAGCGCCCCTCCCGCGGAACCCCAGACTTCGAAGTAGCTCGGATCGAGCACGACGTGGTCGCGGAACAGCTCGGAGATGGGCCGGTCCAATCCGACTGCGGCGCTGACCCGGGCGATCTCCCCTGCCACCCAGGGGGTGGCGAGGTCGTAGTGTCGTCCATCCGCGGGGGCCGTGAGGAGCACCGCCACCGTCGCACGGTCGTTGGGATAGATCTCGTTGGGCCGGTAATAGTTCAGGAAGGCCATGGTCTGCTTCGGGGCGACACCGGCATCCAGACTCTGGTGCAGTGCGGCCGGGTCGTCGGGCAGCACTACCGAGTGAGTGGCCGTACCCTCGGGCAAGGGCGTCTCGAGGGCCGCATAGATGGCCACTCCGGAGCAGGACAGCGCCCGTGACTTCGCGGCCAGCCGGCCGAGCAGCGCGTCGAGCACCACCGGGTCGAGCCCGCTGACCACGATGTCGGCCGGATAGGTCGCTGACGCGGTCGTCACGAGCCCCTTCTGCACGGCGGTGACGGGCTCGCCCGTGCGCACCCGGGCACCCGCGTGGAGGGCGAGCCGGTGCAGTGCCAATGGCAACTCATTGACCCCACCCTCGGGAACCCAGACACCGTCCGTGGCCATGATGGCCGGCATGCTCGCATACAGCGCGAGGGTCTGTTGCGGCGAGACGCCCGCATTGAGGGTGTGGATGGCGATGACCTCGCGCAGGCCGTCGGGCATCCAGGTCAGACCGTCGAGAAAACCTCGAGTGGTCAGTCGTCTGCCGTACAGACGAAAAACCCGGCCGATGGCCGGGAGCGACGCCGGGCTGGCGGGGTCGGCGGTGAGCATGCTCGTCACTTCTGGTCCCAGCCCGCCGTGCTCGCGTTCGAACCGGCTCCAGGCCGCGTGCCAGGGATGCCCGCGCGGCACCGGCAGAGTGACGCTGTCACCCGCGTAGAAATACCGCCCGACCTCGGGCAGTCGCTGCAGGGATAGCGCCGCGACCGTTGCGCCATCAGGCGCAACCGACCGGCGCGCTCCCAGCGCATCGTAACGGGCGAGCAATTCCTCCCAGACCCGGGGAAACGTGACCAGCGCCGGCCCCGTGTCCACGCGCTGGCCGTCGACGTCGATTCGCCGGCTCTTGCCTCCGATCCAGTCCGATCCCTCGAGCACGGTCACGGAATGCCCGGCGCGGGCGAGCAGCGCGGCGGCCGTCAGACCGCCGATGCCGGCCCCGAGCACCACGATGCGCCGGGAAGTTGCTGGGGTGCGCTTCATGGGTAGGTTCCTAACAGAATGGCGGCCACGACCTGGGCTCCGGCGACGGAACCGGCAACGTAGGGAAAAACGATCGAATACCGATAGAGGCCGCGCGCCCGGGCGGGCGTGGGGTCATGCGCCAGCGAGACGACCAGCCACCCGGCGATGAGCGCGTTCACGAGCGCCACCGGCCAGCTGATGAGTGCGAAGCCCACGGTGGACGCGGCCCACCAGATCGCGCTCCACACCGTTGCACCGCGCACGCCGAGGTGCACCGCGGTAGTGCGGATGCGAGCGGCGCGGTCCTCGTCGATATCCTGCACGGCGTCGTAGGTATGTTTGGCAACGCTCCACGCCATCAGCCCGATCGCCGCGGGCCAGAGCGGATGCTCGCCCACGGCAAGCGGCACGAACACTAGCGGGAAGGCGTAGGCGGCGTTGCTGAGCGAATCCAGGTACCGCCGAGCTTTGAAACGCAACGGAGGCATCGAATAAAAGACGAAGATGACCGCGTAGGCGACGATCCACGCCAACGCGGCGGGCGGCAGGGTTACCAGAAAATAGATCAGGAAGGGGACGTTGGTCAGCACGACGCCGAGCACGATGGTGCGGGTCTCGGAGCCGAGAATGCGAGCGCCTTCCAGCCCGCCCTTGCGGGCGTTCTGGGAATCCGTTTCCTGGTCGAAAATGTCATTGACGCCGTAGATCAGCAGGTTGAACGGCAAGGTCACCCAGAGCAGCAGCGGCAACATGTCCCAGCGCCACAGGTCACCGAGAAGCCACATGCCGATGACGGTGGTGCCGATGGTGTTCACCCACAGCACGGGACGAGAGATCTGAACCAGGCGCGAGAGCATTTGCTCACTCTACCTAGCCTGGCTAGATATGCGGTTTCGGGCTCAGGTACCCGTCGATCGGCCGATCGGCGACGCTCCTACTGGCCGTCTCCCGAGTGGGCTCGATATGCTCAACCTGTGGATCACGAACTCAAGCGAATTTCTACCCGCATCGGCTCAATTGCTGAGTCGGCGACCCTCAAAGTCGACGGCAAGGCCAAGGCGTTACAGGCGGCCGGGCGACCGGTGATCAGCTTCGCGGCCGGGGAACCCGACTTTCAGACGCCGGAGCACATCGTGGAGGCGGCGCTCGCCGCCGTGCGCGACCCGCGAAACTACCGCTACACACCGGCAGCTGGGCTTCCCGAACTGCGCGAGGCCATCGCGGCCAAGACACTACGCGACAGCGGACTCGCGGTCACGCCGAACCAGGTCGTCGTGACCAACGGCGGCAAGCAGGCCGTCTACCAGGCGTTCGCCACCCTGCTCGATCCGGGCGACGAGGTCATCGTGCCGACCCCATACTGGACCACCTACCCCGAGGCGATCCGGCTGGCCGGTGGCGTGCAGGTCGATGTCTTTGCTGGCAGCGACCAGGGCTATCTGGTGACCGTCGAGCAACTGGAAGCGGCGCGCACCCCGCGCAGCAAGGTATTGCTCTTCGTCTCGCCGTCGAACCCCACGGGCGCCGTCTACTCACCGGAGCAGACCCGGGCCATCGGCCAGTGGGCCGAAGATAACGGTCTCTGGGTCATCTCCGACGAGATCTATCAGAACCTCACCTACGACGGCGTACGGGCCGTCTCCATCGTCGAGGCCGTTCCGGCTCTCGCCGATCGAACGATTTTGGTGAACGGAGTCGCGAAGACCTACGCGATGACCGGCTGGCGCCTCGGCTGGATGGTCGGCCCTGCCGACGCCATCAAAGCAGCGGCGAACCTGCAGTCGCACCTCTCCTCAAACGTGTCGAACATCTCGCAGCGCGCCGGGATCGCCGCGCTGAACGGCCCGCAGGATGCCGCCGAGGCCATGCGGTTGGCTTTCGACCGCCGCCGCAAGCTCATCGTGGCGGAGTTGAACAAGATCTCGGGCGTCGTAACGCCGGTGCCGCAGGGCGCCTTCTACGTCTACCCCGATGTGACCGGGCTGCTGGGTCGTTCGTGGGGCGGCGTCACCCCGACGACGTCGCTCGAACTGGCCGACCTCATTCTCGACCAGGCCGAGGTGGCCGCTGTTCCCGGAGAGGCCTTCGGACCCAGCGGATTCCTGCGCTTGTCCTACGCGCTCGGCGACGAGGCCCTGCTCGAGGGAGTGCAGCGCCTGCAGCGCCTGTTCGCCTAGCCGCACGCTTCCGGGAATGGACTCGAGGAGCCCGGGCCCGCGTCATGACCCGAGCCCAGGCATCCGTCGACCGGTGGATGCCGAAATAGGTCCACTGGCGGTGGTGCGGGCGGCGCGGGAGTGGGATTCTGGTCACATGACATCCACTCCCCCGGTCGTGCAGGTGCGCGACCTGCAGAAATCGTATGGCAGCGTCGAGGCGGTGCGCGGCGTGAGCTTCTCCATCGCCGCCGGTGAGACGTTCGCGCTGCTCGGCCCCAACGGTGCCGGCAAGAGCACGACCATCGAGATTCTCGAGGGGTACCGCGACCGGACCGGCGGTGCGGTGAGCGTGCTCGGCATTGACCCCCGCCGCGGCGGCCTCGATTGGAAGGCTCGCCTCGGCATCGTGCTGCAGACCAGCGCAGAAAGCGGCAATGTCACCGTCACGGAACAGCTTCGCCACTTCGCCGGGCTCTACCCGAATCCCCGCGATGTGGACGAAGTCATCGACGCGACCGGGCTGCGCGAGAAGTCGAAGACGCGCATCGGCAAGCTGTCGGGAGGTCAGCGCCGCCGAGTGGATGTCGCGCTCGGCATCATCGGCCGCCCCGAATTATTGTTCCTCGACGAACCGACCACCGGCTTCGATCCCGAGGCACGGCACCAGTTCTGGAGCCTCATCCGTGGGCTGAAGGCGGAAGGCACCACCATCCTGCTGACGACGCACTACCTCGAAGAAGCCGCGCAACTCGGCGATCGCGCCGGTA
This sequence comes from Cryobacterium sp. PH31-L1, assembly GCF_030063145.1. Taxonomy (GTDB): domain Bacteria; phylum Actinomycetota; class Actinomycetes; order Actinomycetales; family Microbacteriaceae; genus Cryobacterium. Next base: position 42,332 of record NZ_JASISM010000002.1, on the reverse strand, counting down.
TTATTGCCGGAGGTCGACTTATCGATATCGGATCCATCGACGACCTTGGCGGAGCGGATGCCCGCATTCCGCTCGTGCGCTGGCGTGACGAAAACGGGCGGATACGCGAGGAACGCACGAACCGTCCGGCACGGGTCGTGGCCGAGCTCACGGCGCGGCTGAACGGTGCCGAACCCGACGACCTCGAGATAATCCGGCCCAGCCTCGAAGACGTCTATCTCGCCCTGGTGCGGGACGACGAAGCCGAGGCTGCCGGTCGCGCCGCCACCCCCTCCGGCAGTCAACTGATCGACCAGGATGTGCCAGCGTGAGCACCACGATCACGGGTACCCGCCCGCAGACGAAGGCTCCGGGCGTGCTCTGCCTCGGACTGGCCCGCATCGGCTACGAGACGAGGCTGTACTTTCGCTCCCCCGACACACTGCTCTTCACCTTCTTCTTTCCGTTCATCATGCTCGGCATCTTCACCGCCGCGTTCAGCTCCTCCGGCAACATCGGTACGAACCCGGACGGAACCGGCGGGGTCAGCGTGGGCGCGTATTACCTGCCCGGCATGCTCGCCGCGGGCATGCTGCTCTCCGGCGTGCAGAACTTGGCGGTCGACATTGCCGGTGAGCGAAGCGACGGCACCCTGAAACGGCTCGGCGGCACGCCGCTGTCCCCGCTGAGCTATTTTGTGGGCAAAATCGGGCAGGTCTTCGTGACCGCGATCCTGCAGGCCGCGCTGCTGATGCTGGTAGCGCGTTTCGCCTTCAACATCGCGCTGCCCAGTGAGCCCGAGAAGTGGGGCACGTTCGCCTGGGTATTCCTGTTCGGCGTAATCACGAGCGCCTTCCTCGGCATAGCGCTCTCGGCGCTACCGCGTTCGGGACGCAGCGCTACTGCTGTGGTGACTCCGGTCGTGCTCGTGCTGCAGTTCGTCTCGGGTGTCTACCTGCAGTTCAACGTGCTGCCCGACTGGATGCAGAATCTCGCGAGCATCTTTCCGCTCAAATGGATGGCCCAGGGTATGCGTTCGGTGTTCCTGCCCGACAGCTTCGCGGCCGCCGAGCAGACCGGATCCTGGGACCTGATCTGGGTCGCAGCCGCCCTCGGGGTCTGGCTCGTAGTGGGGCTCGTGCTCAGCCGGGTGACATTTCGGTGGATTCGCCGCGACGTGTGAGCGCCCGGCCATGCCGAACGGATGGGATGCTTAAGCCATGCACCGCGCGGTGACCCGCGCCATGGAACTCGGCCTCCTGTGAGGGACTGCGGGTACGTGGGCTAGAGCAGCTTGCGCTCGAGCGCCCAGGCGGTCAGTTCGTGGCGGCTCGACAGCTGAAGTTTACGCAGCACGGCCGAGACGTGCGTTTCGACGGTCTTGGCCGCGATGAACAGGGTGCTGGCGACCTCCTTGTAGCTATAGCCGCGAGCAATGAGGCGCATCACCTCGGTCTCGCGGGCGGAGAGCCGGTCGAGTTCTTCGGTCGTCTCGGCAGTCTCCCCGGCGACGGCGCCGAAGGCGTCGAGCACGAATCCGGCCAGGCGGGGCGAGAACACGGCGTCCCCCTCGGCGACCCGACGGGCCGCCTCGGAGACTTCAGCCCCGGAGGCGCTCTTGGTGATGTAGCCGCGAGCGCCGGCGCGGATTACGCTGACGACGTCGTCGGCGGCGTCGGAGACGCTGAGCGCCAGGAACAGTGTGTGCGGTGCGCGCGGCGCCGCCTCACGGATGACCTCGGCGCCGCCCCCACCGTGACCACCGGGCAGGTGCACATCGAGCAGCACGACCCGCGGCTGCAGGTCGATCACGCGCGTGATCGCCTCGTCCACGGTGGCCGCTTCGCCCAGCACCACGATGTCGTCGTCGAGTTCGGCGCGCAGTCCCGACCGAAAAATAGAGTGGTCGTCGACGATGAGAACCCGCAGGCCAGCGGATGCCGCGCTCGGTTCGGTGGCCGAGCTCGAATCAAGGTCGGTCATCGCACGCTCGTTTCGGTGTGGTGTTCATCGGTGGCTGGCGCGGTCGTCGCCGCCGGCAGGGTCAGCAGGATCTCGGTGCCGGCGCCGCCGGGACCGGGGCGCACGGAAGCGGTTCCGCCAGCCCGACGCATGCGCCCGAGAATGGATTCGCGCACGCCGAGGCGGTCTTCGGGAATCTGGTCGACCCGAAAGCCAGGGCCCCGGTCGGTGACGCTCAGTTCGATGCCGCGCGCCCCCGTCTCGAGGTAGACCGACACTGCGCCGCCGGCATGCCGAGCCGCGTTGAGCATGGCCTCGCGGGCGGCGGCGACGAGTGATTCCGGGGCATCCGTGTTGCTTGTGTTCATTTCGGGGCTGGCGGCCGAGCGCACGCCCACACCCGTGCCGACCGTGACAACCTCGAAGTGCACCGCGAAGTCTTCTTCGATCTCCCCGGCGATGCGGTGCAGCGTGGTGGCCAGATCGGTCGCCGGTTCGGCGCTTCCCGAGCGGCTCCCGGTGAACAGCCATTCGCGCAGTTCGCGTTCCTGCGCGCGGGCCAGCCGAGCGGCATCGCTGTGTGGCCCGGCTTTCTGCTGAATCAGTGCGAGGGTCTGTAGGACAGAATCGTGTAGGTGCGCGGCGATGTCCGCCCGTTCGGACTCGCGGGCGCGCGCTGCGCGCTCGTCGGCGAGGTCGCTCCACAGGCGCAGCAGCCACGGCGCGGTCACCACGGCGACGCCGAGCAGAACGGATGCCGCCGCCAGAATAACCGTCCAGGCGTTCGGATTCGTGCCGGTCACGAAAAACAACAGAATCCCGACCGCGACCAGCACCAGCGCCCCCAGAATGCGCACGAGCAACGCCGAGGATTGCTGTGCGGCACCGCTGCGAATGTCGGCGAACTGTCGCCAGGCGAGCGCGGTTCCGGCGAGTACGACAATGGCGGGCACCACCACGGCGAGCGGAATGTCGGCGCCAAGGCGGCTCGCCACGAGGGCGCTACCGGCAGCCAGCAGGGCCAGGCCGAGCAGAATCTCGGTGACGGGCGCGGCTCGCGCGGAGTCAGCCTGTCGGTTCGGTGTCACGGGCGAGGCTGGGTCTGCGCCGTTGCCGGGCCACCGATCGGCCCTGTGGTTCCCGCCAGCGGATCCCTGTGGCCAGGCCCCGGGGGCGGCTACCGGTGATGAGACTGCAGGCTGAGGGCGCACGGCACTCGGGCGGGCCAGGCTCGACTTCGGCAGCGGGTCGGCTGCCGCCGCGCCCGAAGGGACCGTCGCCCACAGCCAGGCATAGAGCAGGGCCCCGAACCCACCGCAGAGACTCAGCAGCACGGTGACCAGACGCACGGTGGCCAGGGGAACACCGGTGTGCTCGGCGAACCCGGCACACACTCCACCGACCAGGCGAAGTCGGGGGCGGGTCATCCGTTCGGTTCTCACCTGTTCATCCAAGCACGCCCCAACTCCATTGGAGGTGTCCCCGCAATCAATCAGGGTTCAATCAGGGTCATCCCTCATGGCAGCGCTCTCGGCGCGCTGTCAGACTCGAATCATGACCGAGACACCCGGCGCTCAATCTCGCCCTGACCAAATCACCCGCTTCTTCGACTGGATTCGCGGCAGCGGACTGAACCGTGACGGCGACCGCTGGATCGCCGGCGTCTGCGGCGGCATTGCCGCCCGCACCGGACTCGACCCCCTGATCGTGCGCGGCATTGCCGTCGTGATCGCCATCCTCGGCGGCCCCGTCGTCTTCGCGTACGCCGTCGGCTGGGCGCTGATGCCCCGCGGCGCCGGTCGCATCTACACCGAAGACGCCATTCGTGGGCGGTTCCAACCCGCCATGATCGCCATCGGAGCGCTGCTCCTGTTCACCGTCGTGCCCCTGTTCCGCGGCTTCTGGTGGAACGGCCCGACCGGTTTCTGGGCCCTCCCCGATTGGCTCTCCGGCATCTTCTCCTTCGGCTGGGGGCTGGCCATCACGGCCGGTATCGTCTGGCTGATCGTGTACCTGGTGCGCCGCAGCAGGAAGGCTTCCGATTCGCGGCCAGGTTTCGGCCCATTCGTTCCCCCCGCTGGTCGCGCAGGACCGTTCGGTCCCGGAAGTGTTTACGACCCCCGCCCGGCTTCCGACCCCGACACGGGCGCCTACCCCCAAACGGATACTCCGGCCCCGTCGCCAGAGTCCGCCCCGACGAGCACGTCAACCGAGAGCGCCGGCACCACCGACACGGCCGGCCCGATCCTGGCTTTCGCAGCCACGAGCACGGCCACGGCCGCCCCCTATGTCCCCACTATTCCGTACGCGCCCGACTCGGCCAGGGGCATCCGCTCTAAACAGAATCGGGCCTGGCAGGATCAGAACCGCGCCCGCCAGCAAGCCCACCGCGCTCGGGTGCGCGCCCGCCGTCCCGGTGCCGGCTACAGCGCCATTGTGCTCGGCCTGGCTTTGGCCACCGGCGCCGTGGCAGCCTGGGTGACCTCGAGCGGCGTCTGGTCGTCGGACGCGGTCATTCTCGGCCTCGCCTTCGCGCTCGGAGTGTTAGCACTCGGCATCGTGATCGCCGGCATTCGCGGTCGCACCGACGGCGCCATGGGCGGTTTCGCCTTTCTGGCGGCGGCGACCCTGGTCGTGCTCGGCGTGTTTCCGCAGGGAACGCAGTTCTCCGCCGTCGGCAACACAGTCTGGCTGCTCAGCGCGAATTCGGCCGTGACGAACCCTGACACGAGCTACGCCATGATCGCGGGGCAGTCCACGCTCGACCTCAGCGATTTCGACAACCCCGGTCTCGACGAAGGCGCCGTCATCGACGTCTGGCTGCTCGCCGGCGTCACCGACATTCAACTGCCAATGGATGCACCGGTGCGCGTCGAATCGCACGCCCTGGTCGGCGGCGTGGAGTATTCCGACCGCGCCGTTGCCACTGAAAACGGCGAGCACACCGGCGTGTTCGCCGTCGATGCGCGCACCTTCAATGCGAGCAGCCGCAGTGACGGGCCGCTCGTGCGCATCTGGACCCTCGTCGGCGTCGTCACGCTCGATTCCTCCAACAACTAGGACCCCATCATGACCACCCCGCTTTCCCCCAAAAACCCCGACGCCGATCAAAGCGGCGCCAACGCCCCCACCGAGGATTTCTCCGTGAACCCGGCGGGCGACGCATCGGCAACCGCGAAGCTGTCGGACAATCCAACCGTTCCCTACCCGGAATCGAGCTTTCCTCCCCGAGAGAACGATTTCTTCGCCCCGAACAGCGACCTGCCGACACCAGCCCCAGCCACTGCCACACCCCGGCTGCGCCCCCGCTTCGGCACGATTCTCTGGGGCATCCTGCTCCTGGCCTTCGCCACCTACATGGCGGTCTTCACGCTGCTTCCGACGCCGCCGGATCCCACGCTCTGGCTGCTCGGTGGTGTGATCGCGGTCGGGCTCGGCCTGGTCGTGGCCGGCATCGCCGCCGCCGCTCGCCGCGCCGACTGACCAACACTCCGTCGACTAGAGCGTCAGCCCCACGAGCACCGGCTCGGGCTGCAGGTTCACGCCAAACTCGGCCTGCACCCGGCCGAGCACGTACCGGGCCAGTTCGGCAACTTCCTCGGCGGTGGCCCCGCCGGTGTTCGTCAAGGCGAGGGTGTGTTTGCTCGACACCGCCGCTTTCGAGCCTGGTAGGCGAAATCCGCGGCCAACCCCGGAATGCTCAATGAGCCAGGCCGCGCTGAGCTTGACCCGCCGCACGGGTTCCTCGCCGGGAATGGGTCCGACGCCCATATATTCCTCGAGTGGAATAACTCGGTCGGCCGGCTCCGCCTCGAGCGGCCAGCGCGGAGCATCCGTCGGCAGGGAGCGCGCAAAGGTCTCGGTGACGATCGGGTTGGTGAAGAATGACCCGGCACTGAAGGTATCGGGGTCATCGGCATCGAGCACCATGCCCTTGCCCGCCCGCAGACCGAGCACGGTCGCCCGCACGATCGCCAGCGGCACCCGGTCACCGAGCTGAACGCCGAGCGCCCCGGCGAGCTGGGCATATTTCAGGGGCTGGCCCAGGGTACTCCCCAAAACGGATGCCTCGGCTGCGGTATCGTGCAGCTCCAGTTCGATCGCGAGCACGACCCCACGTAAGCCTTGTTTCAGAGCCGAGGTGCGGTAGCCAAGCGCCAGGTCTGCGCGTTCGAGCCGATCGACCTCACCGGTCTCGAAGGAGAGAAAATCGATCGCGATCAGGCTGTCGGAGAGCTCCTGACCGTAAGCGCCAATGTTCTGCACCGGGGCGGCACCGCACGATCCGGGAATGCCCGAGAGTGCCTCGATGCCGGCCCAGCCGTGATCCACGGCGTAGGCAACGAGGTCGTCCCAGGGTTCGCCGGCCTGTACGCGCAGCCGTACCCGGGAGCCGACGTCGGCGCCGGCGCCGGCTTCAGAGACGGCCGCATCCGCGGCATCCGCTTCGCTGCTCTCAGGTGCAGCGGCGAGAACCTCGATTCCCCGCGTCACCACCTGGATGACGATGCCGTCGAAGCCCTCATCAGCGACGACGGTGTTGGAGCCGCCACCAAGCAGCAGCCAGTTCTCCTCCATGCCCCAAACCACGAGGGTCTCGTTGATGAGGTCCTGCTCGGTGACCGGCGCCACTCGGGCAGCTGGCGGCCCGCCGACCCGAAAGGTGGTGAGCGTGCTCAGTGCAACTGGTTCAATCATGATCAGCCAAGGTTGACGCGCGCCTGCGCCTTGCCGAGGACGGTCGCACCGTTGAACGTCACGGTCAGGTCGATGCGGGCAATCCCCGCTTCGACGTCGACGGCACCGACCTTGGCGACCACCGTCACGGCCGCTCCATCGGTTGCGTCGACGAAGACCGGGCGGGTGAATCGCACCTGATAGTCGATGACCCGGGCGGGGTCGCCGGCCCAGTCGACGACGGGTTGCACGGCCAGGCCCATGGTGAGCATGCCGTGGGCAAGCACGCCGGACAGCCCAACCGACTGCGCGACATCGTCGCGATAGTGGATGGGATTGAAATCACCGGATGCCCCGGCGTAGTGCACGAGGGAATCGCGCGTCAGGGCGAAGCTAGCCTCGGCGACGACGTCGCCGACCGTGAGCTCGGTCACTGCTCTGATAGGTGCGGCGGGGGTCATTCGTCTCCCCTGACGACGAGGGTGGAGATCGCGGTCACGACGTGTGCGCCGCTCGCATCAACGATGGTGGACTCGGCGGTGACCATGGAATGGCCGCCGAGACTCTTGATGCTCGTCACCGCGAGGGTCGCCGTGAGTTCGTCGCCGGCGACGATCGCGCGGGTGTAGCTGAAGCGCTGGTCGCCGTGCACGACGCGGGTGAAGTCGATTCCGCCATCGGGTTCGGCCAGGAGCTGGGCCAAGGTGGCCTCCTGCACGACCACGGCGAACGTGGGCGGAGCGACGACATCGGTGTGGCCGGCCGCGCGGGCCGCTTCGGGATCGTGGTTGATCGGGTTGGTCGCGAACACGGCGCGGGAGAATTCGCGCACCTTTTCACGGCCGACAAGATACGGTGCGACCGGCGGAAAGACCCGCCCCTGCAACTCTGGGTTCACTGACACCCGTCGAGTCTACTAAGCGCGGTCACGAGCACCCGGCAACAGGGCGCACACTATTAACCGTGAAATGTGTATCCGTGCGCCTCGGTGACCCCGAGGTAGCCCCTCTTCTGCTCGACCTGCATCGTGAATACGAAACCCGCTACGGCGACGGTGATTCCGTGCACGACGTCGACGGGGCCGAGTTCGATCCGCCCCGCGGCGGCTTTCTCGTGCTCGTCGACGGCGACGTGACCGTAGCCGGCGGTGGCCTGCGCCAGTTCAACGCCACGACCGTCGAGGTCAAGCGCATGTGGACCAACCCGAACTACCGCCGGCAGGGCCACGCCCGCACGATTCTGCGCGAGCTTGAAGCCCTCGCCCGAACCCTCGGCTACGAGCGGATGCGCCTGGAAACCGGCTACGCCCAGCCCGAAGCGCTCGCCCTCTACCGCAGCCTCGGTTTCACCGACATCGGCAACTACGGCATCTACGAACACGCCTCCGGCTTCGAGCTCACCCTGTCCTGACCCGAAACTCGCTGAGAGTCGAGGCGGGGGCGGGGTTTTCCGCGGAGTTGCGAGTTTTCGGGTGTTCCGGGGTCCCGCATGCTTTTCGTGGGGCCCCGGAACACCCGAATGTCTGAGCGGGAAGCGGATGACCCGGGCACCGCCGACCCACCAAAGCCAGCCATTTAACCAGCGGATGCCCGACCACACGACGTGGCCGGGCATCCGCTTAAAGCGGTTAGACGGTCGGGATGACCAAGCCGCCCCAGGTGTCGGTCATGTACTTCTGCGTCTCGGGGGCTTGCAGCAGCTCGAGCAGCTTCAGCACGCGCGGGTCATTTTCGAGCTCCGGCGTCGTGGCGAGCACGTTCGAGTACGGGCTGTCAGCGCCCTCGATGAGGATGGCGTCATCGGCGCTGAGGCCGGCTGGCAGCGCGAACGAGATCGTGACGAAGGCCGCATCCACATCGGGCAGCGCCTGCGGCAGGGTCGCGTTCTCGATTTCCACGAGGTCAAAATCTCGCGGGTTGTCGGTCACGTCGGCGAGCGTGGTCGGCTCGTCCGTGATCTCGATCAGGCCCTCGGCGGCGAGCATCTTGAGCGCGCGCCCTTCATTGGTCGGGTCGTTCGGAATGGCGATGCGGGCGCCGTCCTCGAGGTCGTCAAGGCTCTTCACCGTGTCGCTGTAGAACGCGGCGCTCGGCAAGTAGACCGACCCGAGGCTGACCAGGTCGCCGCCGGTGGCGGTGTTGAAGGTATCGAGGAACGTGGCGTTCTGAAACAGGTTCGCGTCGATCGAGCCGTCGGTCAGTGCAACGTTCGGGGTGTTGTAGTCGGTGAAGTCCTTGTAAACGATCTCGAGCCCGGCGTCGGCCGCGAGGTTGTCCTGCACGAAGGTGAGAATGTCCCCCGCCGGTGTGGCGAGAGCACCGACGTTGATCGTACCGAGGCCTGCGGCGTCGGAGCCGGTAGCGGCTGGCGTTTCGGCGGCGCAGGCCGACAGCCCCAGCAGAGCGGATGCGGCGAAGGCGACGACGGTGAGGCGGCCAGCGCGGGAGGTGAGCTTCATGGGTCTCTTTTCGTGGGGTGCTAGATGGCTGTGGGAACGGAAGCCCGGGTACCTGCTGGTCGGCCCCGGTGAGAAAAACGGCGAGCCAGCCCAGTGGCGAGGCCCTGCAGAATCATGACGATGACGAAGATGAGGATGATGACGGCGACCATGTGGATGGTGCTGTAGCGCTGGTAGCCGTAGAGCACCGCGACGCTGCCGAGCCCGCCACCGGCCACTGTGCCGACCATGGCCGAGAAGTTGATGATCGACGTCACGGTCGTCGACAGCCCGAGGATCAACGTGGAGAGCGACTCGGGTACGAGCACCTTGGCGACGATCTGCCACCGCGTCGCGCCGAGCGATTCGGCGGCTTCAATGAGGCCGGCATCGACCTCCTTGATGGCGATTTCCACCATGCGGGCGAAGAACGGAATGGCCACGATGGTCAACGGAACAATCGCCGCCGTCGAGCCGATGAACGTTCCGACCACGAGCCGGGTGAACGGAATCAGCGCCACCATGAGAATGATGAACGGCACCGAACGGCCCAAGTTCACGATGAATTCCAGCACCCGGTTGACGATGTGGCCGAACCAGATCGAGCCGAACGGGGCCTCGAACAAGCCGCCGCGTTCGGTGCCGACCAGCACGATGCCGAGTGGCAGCCCGATCAGAACGGTGAGCAGCAGGGCGACGCCAACCATATAGAGGGTCTCGCCGGTGCCGACCAGCAGCACTTGGAATAGTCCGGGCCAGAATCCGGGGTCCGTTGGGTCGATCATGCGCGAGCCTCTTCCACCTGCGCCGCGGCGCCGACGATCTCCACGAGCAGTCCCTGCCCGCGAAGATCATTGATCGGGGCGGCATTGGCCACCGGCGAACCCGGCAGTTCCAACCGGGTGCGCCCGGCCTGCTTGCCGCCGATGGTCTCGACGGCGGCACCGAGGATGCTCACGTCGAGCCCGTAGTTGCGGGCCAGTTGGGCGATGACCGGCCGGTCGGCCGAGCCGCCGCTGAACGTGATTTCGATCACGGTGTTGCCGGCGTGCGGCGGCACAGCGCCGAGCGGAAACAGTTCATGCGCCAGCCGCGAACCCGGGGTCGAGATGAGCGACACGATCGAGCCCTGCTCGAGGATGCGACCATTTTCGAGCATGGCGGCCGAGTCGCAGACCCGTTTGACGACATCCATTTCGTGCGTGATGAGCAGCACGGTCAGCCCGAGCTGCACGTTGATCGTTTTCACGAGGTCGAGAATGGACCGCGTGGTCTCGGGGTCGAGGGCGCTCGTGGCCTCGTCGGAGAGCAGAATTTTCGGGTTGCCGGCGAGTGCCCTGGCGATGCCGACGCGTTGTTTCTGGCCGCCAGAGAGTTCGGCGGGGTAGGCGCCGGCCTTGTCGGCGAGCCCGACCAGATCGAGGATCTCGAGTGACCGGCGACGACGGTCGGCGCCTCCGACGCCGATGATCTCCAGGCCCAGCTCGACGTTTCCTTGTGCGGTGCGACCGGCGAGCAGGTTGAAGTGTTGAAAGACCATGCCGATTTTGCGTCGGGCCAGGCGCAGCCGGTCCGGAGAAAGCTGGGTGAGCTCGTCGCCGTCCACGGTGACAGTGCCCGCGCTCGGACGTTCGAGCAGGTTGATCGCCCGTATCAGGGTGCTCTTGCCGGCGCCGCTCTGGCCGATCACGCCGAAGATTTCACCGCGAGCGACCTCGAGGCTTACGTCGTGGAGGGCGGTCGTTGCCGAGGCACCCGACCCGAAGGTCTTGGAGACATGTTTGACGGAGATCACTGGGCACCCGGCCTGTTGACGAGCGGTACCGATGCACCGCAACGCTTCTACTCTCGTGGCCCCCACCGAGCTCCGCAAATTGGTGCCGCGTCTGTGTCGAAGTGTGACCCGGGCCGAGACAGCGCAAAAAGTGCGCGTTTGAGCCCCTCAATCGGGCACTTTTAGCGCTCTCGCGAGCATGGGAACAGCAGGGGGAGGTAGCGTTAGAGGGCTATGCAAAACAAATTGATCCCGCACCCCGACCTTCCGATCGACCTGCCGACCGACGAGCGCATTCGCGCCGCCGTCGCGCACTACGGCGAGAACGTCGTCATCGACAACGCCGTGGCCCTGCTGCGCGCCAAGAACGCCGGCAAAGACTTTCTGCTCTACGCGGGCGGGCGCCACGCGCTCGGCATTCTCGAGGGTGCTCCCGCGCTGTACTGGCCCGAGCTCTGGGGCGCCCGGGTGCTGCTGCACGTCTGGGGCGAGCAGGCCGCGCCCTACATCGTCGTCGGGTTGACCAATCAGGCCTGGCGGGTACGCGAGATGTGCGCCAAGGTCGTGCTCCTGCGCGGACTGCAGGTGGTGCCCAAGCTCGTGCGCCTCACCACCGACGAGAACCCGCGCGTGCGGAGCGCCGCGCTGCACGCCCTCGCCGACCAGGGCACCGAAGCCAATGTCGCCACGATCGAGGTGCGCCTGCGCGACTCCGACAAGGAGGTACGCCGCGCCGCCCAGCAGGCCCGCGACGCCATCCGTTCGCGCCTGCGGCTGACGTCGCCGCAGCCGACAACCGAAGCGGAGTCCGAGGCGTAGCCAGCCCCAGGCATACGCTCGACAAGCCGGCTACGGCCGGCGGAGCAGCGCTCCCTCGTGCCGGCAGGTCGCAGCGGCGGTGAGCATGGCGTCGGCGAGCAGTGCCTGCCAGGCGGTGGAATCCTGCGGCACCCCGTCGGTCACGATCGTGCAAACGGATGCCGCCAGCGTCGCGTCCCCCGCTCCCATCGTGTCGATGACCGGGCCGTCGAGTTGCGCGATCGGCACGGTGACCCGCTCATTCTGGGCGAAGGTCACCGAGGCGCCGAGGCGCCCGGCGGTCGCCAGCACCGTGTGTGCGCCACTGTCGATGAGACGTTCGCGCAGGTCTTCCAGTGTGCTGTCGTAGAGCAGGTCGGCGTCTTCGTCGCCGACTTTCACGAGCAGGCTGCGCGCGGCGAGCGCTTCGAAGTTGCGCACGAACCGCGGTCCGTCGTGCAGCATGCCGGCCCGCGGGTTGGGGTCGATCACGAGGCGGTGTTCCGGGTCGGTGACACAGGAGGCGAAGGCCTCGGTCTGGGCGGTGTCATCGAACGGAAAGCAACTCACGACGACGAAGGGGGCGGCGGCCAGCGCGGTCCGCTCGGCCGCGCCGAACTCGATGCGCCGCCCCTTAGCGGCGTCGTTGAAGAAGTACCGGGGTTCACCGTCGGTGCGGTCGGAGACGGCCCGCGACGATCCGACCGGGCCTACCGTCGCGATGAGCTCAACGCCGTACTGGTCGAGGAACGACCGCAGGCCCACGCCGTCGGCGTCATCGCCGACCATGGCGATCAGGGTGGTCGGAACCCCCAGCACGGCCAGGCCGACCGCCACGTTGAGGGCGGCGCCACCGGGAAACTCCCGGCTCGCCTCGGAGTCGCGCAGCACATCGATCAGGGCGTCGCCGACGACGACGACACGGGCGGGGGCATTGAGTTCAGGCATTTGGTCCAATCTCTCCGGAGCCGCGAGCGATGAGCTCGGTCGGCACGATGTAGGGGTGTGCGGGGGTCTGGTCGCCGTCCAGGCGGGCCAGCAGCCGCTGCGCGGCCAGCTCGCCGATGCGCTGCGGATTCTGGGCGACCACGGTGATGCCGGGGCTGAGCAGGTCGGCGAGAGAAATATCATCGAACCCGACCAGCGCCACCCGGTTCTGCATCGAGCGCGCGCGCAGCGCGGTGATCGCACCGATCGTAACCAGGTTCTGGCTGGTGTAGAGCGCCGTTGGGGGGTTCGGCGAGTCGAGCAGGGCAAGCACGGCCCGGTTGGCCGATGCTTCGTCGTGCAGGTCGACGATGACCGGGATGTCGCGGGTCGCCACCCCCGCTCGGCCCAACTCGTCGAGAAACCCGCGTCGCCGCTCGCGGGCGGTTTGAATGGAGTCAAGGTCGCCGAGGTACGCAATGCGGCGGTGCCCGTGCTCCAGCAGGTGGCGGGTGGCGAGGGCGGAGCCGGCAGCGTTGTCGCTGACGACGGCATCCGCTTCGATGCCAGCCGGTTCGCGGTCTATGAAGACCAGCGGCGTTCCTCGGCGCAGTTCCGGAGCCAGGTAGGCCTGACTCTTGGTCACCGTTGTGAGGATGAGCCCGTCGACGCGACGCTGCAGGAACGATGAAACCAGACCCTCTTCCCGATCTGGATCGTCGTCCAGGCTCGACGCGAACACCGCTATTCCGCGGGCGGTCGCGGCCTCCTCGACCGCCCGATGGACGGTTCCGTAGAACGGATTGGCGACGCTGCCCACGAGCAGCCCCAGGGTTTTGGTGCGGCCGTCGGCGCGGCGCAGGTTACCGGCGTGCAGATCGGGCTGATAGTCGAGGCTGTCCGCCGCCTCTCTCACCTTCGCGATCATGGCGTCGGATACGTTGGGCTCGCCGTTGATCACCCGCGACACCGTCTTGATGCCAACCCCGGCCAGCGCGGCAACCTGACGCATCGTCGGTCGGGCGCGCGGTGCCGCCCCAGAACCCCCCACCGACATCGTTGTCACAATTAATCTCCAATTTGATTAAGTGCCTTGATTCTATAGCAATATTGGTCTAAAAATATTTCTGACATCGTTGTCAGGGAGATCGCCTCCCACCAATCAGAGGAGATTCACTGATGAATCGCACAGCACGCAACCCGGTCTCTCGGCGCATCGTTGCCGCCGTTTCCGTTGCCACTTTTGCCACGCTCGGCTTCGCCGGCTGTGCCAGCGGCGGGTCAACGAGCACCTCCAGTGACGGTGGCAGCAGCGACGCCATCGGCGTCTCGCTCATCGTCAAGACCACCAGCAACCCGTTCTTCGTCGCCATGGAGGACGGCGCCAAGACCGCCGCCGACAAGCTCGGCATCACGCTCACCCTGGCCGCCGGAAAGAAGGACGGCGACGAAGACACCCAGATCCAGGCGATTGAGAACTCCATCTCCAAGGGCGACAAGGGTATCCTGATCACCGTCAACGGTCCGGGAGTCGAAGACGCCTTGGTCAAGGCCCGCGACGCCGGGCTCTTCGTCATCGCCCTCGACACGCCGCCGACGAACCCCGACGCCGTGGACATCACCTTCGCCACCGACAACTACCTGGCCGGCCAGGATATCGGCAAGTGGACGGCCGCCAAGCTCGACGGCAAGAAGGCCACCATCGCCATGCTCGACCTGTTCAGCGACAAGATCGTCTCGGTCGACTACAACCGGGACCAGGGATTCCTCGACGGCATGGGCATCGACACCAACGACAAGACCAAGAACGGTGACGAGGCGAAGACCGGCAGCTACAGTGGCGGCGACTACGAAATCGTCGGCAACGAACCCACCGATGGCGCGGAAGACGGCGGACGTACCGCCGCCGAGACGCTGCTGAGCAAGAACCCCGACATCAATGTGATCTACACGATCAATGAGCCCGCCGCTTATGGCGCCTACCAGGCATTCAAAGCCGCCGGGAAGACCGACATGATCATCGCCTCGGTCGACGGCGGCTGCGCCGGCGTCAGCCAGGTGAAGGACGGATTCATCGGGGCGACCGCCCAGCAGTACCCGGTCAAGATGGCCGAACTCGGTGTGCAGGCCATCGCTGACCTCGTGAAGACGGGCACCAAGCCCTCGGTCACCGAGGGCCTCGACTTCTACAACACGGGCGTCGCCCTCGTCACCGACGACCCGCAGAGCGGCATCGAGTCGATCGACACCACCGCAGCCTCGAAGATCTGCTGGGGCTAAGTCCCACGCGCGGGATGCCCGGCCCCGGGCATCCCGCGCATTCCCACTTTTACCCTCGACCAATGGAGGTCGCTCGTGAGTCAGTCCACCCAACAGGTCCCGGCAACTACCGGGCCGCACGATCTCGCCGAGGAGTTCCTCGACCGCACCACGCCGCTGAGCCGGCTGCGCAATGTGCTGCACCGCTACCCGGCGCTCAGCCCGGCCATCGTGCTGGTGTTTGCCGTCATCGTCTTCGGTCTGCTCAATGAGCGGTTCCTCAACCCGGCCAACCTCTCGCTGATCACCCAGCAGGTGGCCGTGGTGGGTACCCTGGCCATCGCCCAGACCCTTATCATCCTCACCGCCGGCATCGACCTCTCGGTCGGCGCGGTCATGGTACTCGCGATGATGATCACCGCCCAGGTCACCGTGCAAACCGGCATCCCCGCCATCCTCGGACTGCTGCTCGGCCTCGTCGTCGGCCTCGCCGCCGGCGCATTCAACGGATTCCTGGTCACCAAGCTGCGGCTGCCCCCGTTCATCGTCACCCTGGGCACGCTCAACATCTTCCTGGCCCTCACCCTGCTCTACACCGCCGGCGCAACCGTGCGCGGCGGCGATATGCCCGACCTGCTGACCTGGTCCGGCACGACCTTCAACATCGGCGGCGTCAACTTCACCACCGGCGTACTCATGATGCTCGTGCTCTACTTCGTCATCGCGTTCATCCTCAACAACACCTCCTGGGGTCGCCACGTCTACGCCGTCGGCGACGACAAGGAGGCCGCCCGCCTCGCTGGAATCCGGGTTAACCGGGTGCTCATGAGCGTCTACCTCGCCGCCGGTGCCATTCTCGCCATCGGCGCCTGGATCCAGATCGGCCGCAGCAACGCCGCCTCCCCTAACGCGAGCGGTGATCTCAACCTCGACTCGATCACCGCGGTCGTGATCGGCGGAACCAGCCTGTTCGGTGGCCGCGGAACAGTCTGGGGCACCCTGCTCGGCGCCCTCATCGTCGGCGTCTTCCGCAACGGGCTCTCCCTGGCCGGCCTCGACGTGCTGTGGCAGACCTTCGCCGTCGGCGTACTCATCATCGTGGCCGTCTCGGTCGACCAGTGGATTCGAAAGGTACGCAAATGACTCTCACGACGGATGCCGCCGCCACGCCGGCCGCAGAAACTCGCCAGCCCATCCTGCAGGCTCGCAACCTCGTGAAGACCTACGGCCGGGTGGTGGGACTCGACGGCGTGAGCCTCGACCTCTACCCCGGCGAAGTCCTGGCGATCATCGGGGACAACGGCGCCGGCAAGTCCACGCTGATCAAGTGCCTGACCGGCGCCGAAGTCGCCGACGAGGGCGAAATTCTGCTCGACGGCAAGCCGGTGCACTTCAAACGGCCGCAGGATGCCCACCTCGCCGGCATCGAGACCGTCTACCAGACGCTCGCCGTGTCGCCGGCGCTCGACGTAGCCAGCAACTTGTTCCTGGGCCGCGAGGAGCGTCGCAAGGGAATTCTCGGTTCGGTCTTTCGCATGGTCGACAAGAAGGGCATGCGCAAGAAGGCCCGCCAGCAGCTCGCCGACCTCGGTATCACGACACTACAGGACGTCACCGTTCCGGTCGAAAATCTCTCCGGCGGGCAGCGCCAGGCCGTGGCCGTGGCACGGGCAGCTGCCTTCGGCTCAAAGGTCGTCGTGCTCGACGAACCGACCGCGGCCCTGGGCGTGCGCGAATCCAACCAAGTACTGCAGCTGGTGAAAAACCTGCGCGACCGCGGCATCCCGGTCATTCTGATCAGCCACAACATGCCGCACGTGTTCGAGGTCGCCGACCGCATCCACATCCAGCGGCTCGGGAAGTGCGCGACGACAATCACCCCGCAGTCGCACAGCATGACCGATGCGGTGGCCATCATGACCGGAGCACGCAAGGCATGAGCGGTCCGGTGATCGCCCTCTACGCCGAGTTCACGGCGCTCCCCGGGCACGAGGGTGAGGTCGCGCGCCTGCTGCGCGACCTCACGTCGCATGTGCGACGGGAGGCCGGCTGTATCCGTTTCGACCCGCACCAACTCGACACCGACCCGGCGACCTTCTTTGTCTACGAGGAATACCGCGACCCCGCCGCGTTCGACGCCCACCGCGCCGCCGCCTACGGAGCGGAGTTCAATCGGGAACTCGGCCTGCTGGTCACGGGCGGCGGCTCAACCCTGACGTTTCTGAGTCCTCTGGTTTGAGCGGCCCGCGGCCGGGTCCGCGAACGGACGGAAACAGCCGGCAGCTGGAGTCCATTCTCCCGCTGCCGGCTGTTCTCCTGCCGTGCTAGACGCTCTTGCGCCCTGACATTGACCGCATCAGGAACATGATCACCGCGATGATCGCGAGCACGATACCGACCCAGAGCAGAAATTGAAGCGACTGCACCAGACCGCCGGTAATGAGCAGCACCACCGCAACAATGGCCACAATGATGAGTAGCGGGTTCATAGTCCGACCTTTCATTCACGCGCGGGAAGGTCCCGATTGCAGTGATATTACCCCCTAATGGGGCGGCTAGTGGATGCCGGGCCGCAGCATCCACTCGAGTGTCGCCTCAGCCGCTCCCAGCGCCTCGCGCAGCTCTCATTCCGGCTAGGCGCCCAAGTACGCGTCGATGATGCGCGGGTCGTTGAGCAGGTCTGAACCCTTGCCTTCCACGGTGGTTGCACCGCTTTCAATCACATAAGCGCGATCGGTGACGCGCAGGGCTGCTCGCGCGTTCTGCTCCACCAAAAGCACGGTCGTGCCCTGCTCCCGAATTTCCTTGATCACGTCCATGACCTGGTTGACGATCAGCGGGGCCAGCCCCATCGAGGGCTCGTCCAGCATGAGCATCTTCGGCCCGGCGATGAGCCCACGACCGATGGCGAGCATCTGCTGCTCACCGCCAGACAGGGTGCCACCCTGCTGGGTCCGCCGTTCGAACAAGAGCGGCAGCAGAGCGAAGACGCGCTCGATCCGTTTGGCCACGACACCGCGGTCCTTGACCAGAAAGCCGCCCAGCTGAAGGTTCTCCAGCACGGAGAGGGTGCTGAAAATTCGCCGGCCTTCCGGAACGTGGATGAGACCCGCTGCCACGACATCCCAGGGATTGGCCCGGCTTATGTCCACGCCGCCGAAGTTGAGTATTCCGGAACCAACCTTGACCAATGCCGACGCGGTGGACAGTGTCGTCGTCTTGCCGGCACCGTTATTGCCGAGCAGCGCGACGATTTCGCCCTCGTCAACGTGCAGGCTGAGCCCGCGCAGCGCCTGAACCTTGCCGTAAAAGACGTCGACGTTGTCGAATTCAAGCATTGCCATCGATCCCCACCTCCTCGTCCTCTTCATCGTTCTTGCCGAGGTACGCCTCGATCACGGCGGGGTTCGCCTTGACCTCGGCCGGTGTGCCTTCGGCGATCTCGCGACCGAAGTTCATCACGACGATGCGCTCCGACAGCTCCATGACCAGCCCCATGTCGTGCTCGATCAGCACAATAGAGGTGCCGAGGTCACGGATACGGCGGCACAATTCCAGCAGATTCTGCTTCTCCGTGTAGTTCAAACCGGCGGCCGGCTCGTCGAGAAGGAGCAGTTTGGACTTGCGGGCCAGTGCTCGCGATATCTCCACCTGCTTCTGCTGCCCATAGGAGAGGTTGGCGATCGGCACCCCACGGGGGCCTTCGAAGTTCACGAAGTCCAGCCAGTAGTGCGCTTCCTCGGTATAGGCAGCCTCACTGCGCTTGAACCGGGGAGAGTGGAAAATTGCATCCACCCAGCTCTGACCCCGATTCAGGTGCATTCCGGCTCGCACGTTGTCGAGCACGGTCAGGTCGTTGAACAAGCGCAGGTTTTGAAACGTTCGTGCAACGCCCACGGCGGCAATGTCGGCCGGACGCTTCCCGGTGATGTCGATGCCGTCCATCACGACGGCACCGCCGGTCGGTTTGTAGAAGCCCGTGATGCAGTTGAACGCGCTGGTCTTGCCGGCACCGTTCGGCCCGATGACGGCGATGATCTCCTTTTCGTGCACGTCGAAGGTGAGTCCGTCGACAGCTTTGACACCGCCGAAGGCGATCTGCAGATCGTTGACCCCGAGTACCACGCTCATCGGCTTTCCCCTCTCGAGACTGCGGCGTCGACCGCCGTCTGCTCCGGTTCCTTCTTCTTACGTTCTTCTTCGTGGCCGTGAGCGGGCCACAAGCCCTTCGGGCGGAACACCATGGCGACCACGAGCAGCAGGCCAAAGGCGAGATACCGGTATTCAGACAGGTCGCGCAACAATTCAGGCAGCAGGGAGATGACCAGTGCGCCGACGACGACTCCGCGCATGTTGCCCATACCGCCGAGCACGACGGCCATCAGCACGAGGGCCGACTGTAGAAAGATGAAGCTCTTCGGCGAGATTGCCGTGAGGTGAGAGGCAAACAGCACACCGGCAAAGCCGCCCCAGACCGCACCGAAGATGTACGCCATGAGCTTCACCTTGTAGGTGTGAATCCCCATCGCTTCCGCGGCATCCTCGTCTTCCCGCACGAAACGCCAGGCACGGCCAAGGCGGGACTTGCCCAGGCGGGCCGAGGCCAGCACGAAGAAGGCGACAATGAGAATGGTTACGTAGTAGAACACGGCCGGGCTGTGCACACTGAAGTCACCGAACGTCAGCAATTTGGGAATACCGTAGATGCCAGAGGGCCCCCCGGTGACGCTGAGGTTGTTGGCCGTGATCCTGGTGATCTCGCCGAAGCCGAGGGTGACGATCGCGAGATAGTCGCTGCGCAGACGCAGGGTCGGCGCACCGATGATGAGTCCGGCCAGAATCGTCATGACCAGCACTGCGGGAATTGTGAAGAGCAGCGGCAACTCGAAGGCCTTCGAGACGATGCCGGCCGTATAGGCGCCGACCGCCATGAAGGCGATATAGCCGAGGTCGAGCAGTCCGCAGTAGCCGACGACAATATTGAGGCCCGCGGCGAGCATCACGAAGATCGCCGCCGTTGTCATCACGTTGAGCGAGTACGGTGAGGCGGTCAGTAGCGGTGCCAGCAACGCTGCGGCCAGGGCTATCCAGCCCAGGTATTTGTTTTCGAGCAGTCCGGAGACCCAGGCAGCGGCGGGGCCAGTGCGGCGCGGCGCCTGGCTCTTGAAGGTTGATCCACTCATGCTAGACACGCTCCGTAACTCGTTCGCCGAGAATTCCGGTCGGACGCAAAGTGAGGAAGAGGATCAGCACAACGAAGGAGAAGACGTCACGCCACTCGCCACCGAATACCGAAGCTCCAAAGGCTTCCAGCAGGCCGAGCACCAGGCCGCCGAGCATGGCCCCCTGAATATTTCCGATGCCGCCGATGACGGCAGCGGTGAACGCCTTGAGGCCGATCAGGAACCCCATCATGAAGTCGATTTTTCCGTAGTAAGCGCCGGACATGACGCCGGCGGCACCCGCCAGGGCCGAGCCGATGAAGAAGGTGCGGGTGATTACGGAGTTGACGTTGATTCCCATCAACAGGGAACCCTTCATGTCCAGGGAGATGGAACGCATTGCTCGCCCGGTCGACGTCTTCTGGATGTAGGTATTGAGGGAGACCATCAAAATGGCGGCGATGGCCATCAGCAGCACCTGGGGAAGCGAGATCCGGGCGCCGAGGATGTCGAACACATCACCCTCGAGCCGGACCGGGTAGGAGCGGGGGTTCGGGCCCATGATGGCGCTCACGCCGTACTGCAGGGTGAACGAGACGCCGACAGCGGTGATGAGTACGGCCAATCGCGGGGCCTTGCGCAGCGGCCGGTAGGCAAAGCGCTCGATGAGTACGCCGGCGCCACCGGTGAGAACCATGCTCGCGAGCAGAACGACGAGGAGCGCGCCGATACTCAGCGCACCTGGCAGTCCGCCCATCGAGGTGAGCATGACGAAGCCGATGAAAGCGCCCAACATGTAGATGTCACCGTGGGCGAAGTTTAGAAGCTTGATGATGCCGTAGACCATGCTGTATCCCAGCGCGATCAGGGCGTAGAACGAGCCCACGAACAGCCCGTCCCAAATAATTTGCATCATGATGTCCCGTTTTCTGTGAACAGTTGAGCGGATGCCGCGGCGTGGGCCGCGACATCCGCTAGCTGGGTCAGGATCTCGGCTTCGTGCCGAAGATCAGGGCCCTTAGTCAGAACTAATGATCAGAACTTTGGATCAGGACAGGGCGTCCTCGAGGGCGAAGGCGCCGTCCTGAACGGACAGGATGACGAATCCACCGCTGGAGAGGGTGTGCTCGGCCGTGAAGGTGAGGGGACCCGAGAACATCTTGAACCCGTCGACGGCCTCAAGCGCTGCAATGATCGCGTCGCCATCGGTAGAACCCGCTTCGTCGATGGCGTGGGCGGCCAGACGAACCGCGTCGTAGGACTGCAGCGAGAACGGTCCGGGGGCGCTGCCGAACGCGTCCTCGTAGCTCGCGATCCAGTCGCCACCACCCTCCAGCGTGTCGGGGGTCTGGGTCATCGTGGCGAGTACGCCTTCAGCGTTGGCGCCGGCGATCGTCGAGATGGAGGCGTCAACGCTGCCGTCGGCGACCATGATCTTGCCCTCGAAGCCGGCGTTGCGCAGCTGGTTGATGATGAGGCCGCCCTCCTGGTAGTAGCCGGTCCAGTAGACCAGCTCCGGGTTGGCACTCATGATGTCGCGGACGGCAGCGGAATAGTCGCTCTCCCCGGGGGTGACGGAGGTACTCAGGGCCACCGTCACGGCGCCGTCGTCCTCGATCAGTCGCTTGGTCTCTGCGGTGATGTCAACGGCGTAGCTGTCGTTGTCGTCGACGAGGGCCACCGACGTGACGCCGGACTTCAACATGTACTTGAGAGCGGCGGTGGACTGCTGATTGCCAGTGCCGTTGACGAGGAACACGTTCTTGAGGCCCTGCTTGACCAGATCCTGCGAGTTGGCCGCGGGAATGATCATGGGCACGTTGGCTTCGGCGAAGATCGGCAGCTGCGGAAGAGTTGCTCCCGAGCAATAGCCGCCGACGGACACAACGGCACCGGCCGAGACGGCCTTGTTCGCGCTGGCCACGCCCTGCTGGGCGTCGCACGCTTCGTCTTCGACGAGCAGTTCGAGCTGACGGCCGTCGAGCACGCCGCCGGCCTTGTTGATTTCGTCCACGGCCAGTTGGGCCGCGTTCTGCATGTACTCGCCGGTCGGGGCGCTGGGACCCGAGATGGGAACGACCATGGCGAGCTTGACCGTGCCGGTGTCAGCGCTGCCAGAGCTATCGCCGGCGAGCAGTCCGTTGCTGCATCCTGATGTCGCAAGAAGCATCGCCGTGGCGACGCCGAGCAGCATTGTGCTGCGCTTTGAGATTCTCATGTGTGCCTCTCCTGTGAGAGCGCCGGGTGAGTGTTCTACACGACTTGATTGCAAGACGGCTTGGAACAAGCACCCAAACACCCCAGTGCTGTATGACACATTACACACTCCCAGCTTTTTCCCAACTTCAAAAGTGGGCTCACAGCGTCTCGCCCGCGGCGATGCTCCAGCCCGCGACAGTGGCCAAATGATCTACCGTGAGTTGGCGCAGCGCGGTGGAATCTCCGTTCGCGAGCAGATCGAGCATGAGGTGGTGCTCCCGCGCCGTTACCCAGAGCTCATCACTCTGCATCATCACGGTGATGCTGACCATGCGGGTTTGGGCGCGCAATTCGCCGACCATGTCAACGAGGCGAGAGCTGCCGTGCAGTGCCAGGAGCCCAAGATGAAATCGCCGGTCAGCGTCGAGAAATCCAGCCAGATCCTTGTTACGCGCGTGCTCGGAGATCTCGTCAGCCACTGACCTCCAGCGCGCAATCGTGTCGCCGTCGAGAGTGCCGGCCAGGGCTCCCATGGTCGGCGCCTCCAGCAATTGGCGCAACTCGATCACCTCGCGCAGGTCCTTATCGCTCATCTCGGTTACCCGAAACCCCTTGTTGCGCACGGCCGTCACAAAGCCACGCTGTTCCAGATCGAGCATGGCTTCCCGAACGGGGGTCGCGGATACCTCGAAACGAATGGCCAGGGTCGGCACCGTCACAAGCGCACCGGGTGCGAGTTCCCCGGTGTTGATCGCCGCCGCGAGCGACTGCGCGATCCGGTCGCGCAGGGTGGAACCCTGCTCCACTTTTTGAATCAAAAACACCTCGTTGGCTCCTCACCCGCACACGCGGCCGCTGTGAGCCTCGTGCCGCCAGTATCTACCGCTCGGCCGCAAATGAGTAATGCGGGCGAGCCGCCGACCGGGGCGACTGGGTAATATTGAGCAATCTCTGGAGCCTATGCGACACTTCACCCTCACCCAACTGCGGTATTTCGCCGTCGTTGCCGAGCTGGAAAGCATGACCCGGGCCGCCGCGCGGTTGCTCGTGAGCCAGTCGGCGGTGTCGACCGCGATGGCGGAGTTGGAGCGCACGCTCGGCGCTCAACTGTTCCTGCGCAATCCGTCGACGGGGCTCAAGCTGACACCAACGGGCCGCAAGTTCGCGCTCGACTTGAAGGATTTTCTCGACCATGCCGATTTTCTGTTCGAGTCGGCCTATGGCGCCGCTGAAACCCTCACCGGCGACCTGACCGTCGGGGTCTTCTCCCCGTTGGCGTCGTTTCGGCTGCCGGCCATTCTCAAGGCGTTCGAAGCGACCCATCCCGGCGTCGACGTGACCTTTTTCGAAGCCGACCTCGCCTCGCTGCAGACCGCCCTGCGCGAGGGGCGCTGTGACCTCGCGCTCACGTACGGGCATGGGCTCGGCGGCGGCTTTTCCCGCCAGGTACTCGAGCGGGTTCCCCCGCACGTGATCGTTCCCGAGGGGCATCGAGCGGCCAACACCCCCGGCCAGGAGATCGCCCTGCGCGACCTCGCCGGAGAGCCCCTCATCTTGCTCGACCTGCCGCACAGCCGGGAGTACTACGAGAGCCTGTTCGCCCTCGCCGGGGTGTCGCCCAACGTGCGCCACCGGTTCGCCGGCTACGAAACGGTGCGGTCCTTCGTTGCCCAGGGTCACGGCTATGCGCTGCTCAACCAACGGGTGTACAACGATGTGCCTTATTCCGGCGGCCGGGTGGTGCCGCTGCGGCTGACCGATGAGTTTCCGCCGAGCGAGGTCATGCTCGTTCGCCTCGAAGGCTCCCTGCCCACGCGCCGGGCACTCGCTTTCGAAGAGATCTGCCGACGACTGTACGGTGCCACCCGGTCGTAGCCCATCACCAAAATCTATGTGGTCGACCGTGAGAATCAATTGGACAATGGTGTTCGGGCGCGCACAAGCTTGACCACAATCAGTCGCCCCCTCCGGCACCGCTCGTCTGTGACCGGCATTCGACTGGTCGCGATCAAGGAGGATCAGTGTTCGAGCAGACAATTCATGTGTCGCCCCGGTTACACACCAGTGGATGCGCCGCAATATGACCGACATACGGCCCGGGAAGAGTTCACGGGCCAGAAATGAAGCGGCGAGTGCCGGAATCATGCCGATCGTACGGTGGTTTTCATGACCACGACCGAAGCCACCGCCCCGATCAGTCCGACCGCCGAGACCGCTCCGCCCGAGAAGATCACCGGCCTGCAGAAGAAGGTGCTGCTCGGCGGCAGCATCGGCCAGTTCATCGAGTTCTACGATTTCACCCTGTACGGCCTGACCGCCGTCATCTTCTCCCAGCTGTTCTTTCCCAGCTCAGACCCCATCCTCGCCCTGCTGGCCACCTTCGCCACCTTCGGCGTCGCGTTCGTCGTGCGTCCCCTCGGCGGCCTGTTCTTTGGAGCCCTCGGCGACAGAATCGGCCGACGCAAGGTGCTCGCCATCACCCTGCTCGCCATCGGCACCGCGACCGCAGCCATGGGTCTGCTGCCGACCTTCGACCAGATCGGATTCTGGGCTCCGCTGCTTTTGCTGCTGCTGCGTCTCGTACAGGGCTTCTCGGCCGGCGGCGAATCGGTCGGCGCCCCCTCATTCGTCTTCGAGCACGCACCGATCGACCGGCGTGGCCTGTGGCTGAACCTCACCATCGCAGCGACGGCGCTGCCGTCGGTGTTCGCCGGAACGATGATCCTCATTCTCAGCCACAGCATGTCCGATGAGTCGTTCACTGCCTGGGGTTGGCGTCTGCCGTTTCTGCTCGCACTGCCGCTGGCCCTGTTCGGCGTCTGGATTCGCAGCAAGACCAGCGAGAGCAAGTCGTTCACCGACGCCCAGGCCACCAAGACAAAAGAATTCAGCCCGATCAAGGAAACTTTCCGGGAGAACAAGCTGCGCATGGTGCAGGTCATCTTCGTGATGGGCCTGACCGCGATGGGCTTCTACTTTCTCTCGGCCTACTTCGTGGCGTACGTTCAGACCACGGGAAACCTCAGCCGCGAGCAGTCCCTGGTCGCCAATGCGGCCGCGCTCGCTCTTTATGCGGTGCTGCTGCCGATCGGCGGACGCCTCGGCGACCGGGTCGGGCGGAAGCCCATGCTCATCGCCGGGTCAGCCGCGATCGCCATCCTGGCCGTGCCGAGCTTCATGCTCGTCACGAGCGGCAGCCTACCGCTCGCCCTGCTCGGCCAGATGCTGTTCGTCATTCCTTTGTGCATCTACGGCGGTGGCTGCTATACCTTCTTCGTCGAGATCTTCACGACCAGAACCCGCTTCACGAGCGCCGCCGTGAGCTACAACCTCGGCTACGCCATCTTCGGCGGCACCGCACCGCTCGTCGGCACCGCCCTCGTGTCCAGCTCCGGCGTTGCATTCGCCCCGGGCTTCTACATGGCCGGCGCCGCCGTGATCGTGTTCCTGCTCGTGACGCTCACCAAGGTGCCAGAGACGCGGGGGCGTCTCGGCTGAACCGGCGGCATCCGTTTTCGTAGTATCCGCATATTGAAGGAGCACACCGTGTCATCTGCTGACTTTCTGACCGACTTTCACCACGTCGCCACCATCGGCGCTACGCCTCGCAACGGGGTCGACCGCCAGGCCGCGACTGCCGAAGATGCCCAGAGCCGGGCGTGGTTCTCGAAGTGGGTCGCCGACGCCGGGTACACCCTGCAGGTCGATGGCATCGGCAATATGTTCGGCCTGATCGAATGGACCCCCGGCGCACCCTACGTTCTGGTCGGCTCGCACCTCGACAGTCAGCCGCTCGGCGGGCGCTTCGATGGCGCCTACGGCGTGCTCGCTGCACTGCACGCGGCCCGCAATGTCGATGAGTTGGTGCAGGCGAGCGGAACCGTGCCGCCGTTCAATCTCGCCGTGGTGAACTGGTTCAACGAAGAGGGCGGCAGGTTTCCACCGAGCGTCATGGGCAGCAGCGTGTTCGTCGGCCTGTTCGACCAGGAGACGATGCTCGACGTGGCCGACCTGGGCGGCGTGACCGCCCGCGCCGCGCTCGCCGAGATCGGCTACCTCGGCACCGACCCGCGGCCGGTCACGGTGAGCTACGCCGAGATCCACATCGAGCAGGGGCGCATTCTGGAGCGCGAGCAGATAGCGATCGGCGTCGTCGACCACAGCTGGTACACCCAGAAGCTCGATATTGAGGTGCTGGGCGAGCAGTCCCACACCGGCGCAACAGCCATGGCCGACCGGCACGACGCTCTGGTCGCCGCGGCAAAGATTATTTTAATGGTCCGCGAGGTCACGAACGACTTCGCCGACGAGGCCATCGTGTCGTCGGTCGGGCAGCTGACCCTCGAACCCAACTCCCCCATCGTCGTCGCCCGCCGGGTGCGCCTCGTCGCCGACCTGCGGAGCAACGACCCGGCGATCGTGCAGGCGGCCCGCGCCACCCTGCTCGAGAAGATCGCCGCCCTCGCCGTCGAACACGAGATTAATATCAACGTGACCGACTTCGATATTCGTCCCATCCGTCATTTTCCTGAAGACGGCCTGCAGCTGGCCGAGGCGGCCGCCGCACGTGCCGGGCTCTCCAGCCGGCGTATCCAGACCATGGCCGGCCACGACTCGGTCGCGATGAACACCATCGTGCCCTCGATCATGATGTTCATTCCGAGCGTCGACGGTGTCTCGCACTGCGAACGCGAATTCACCACGGATGCCGACATGGTCGCCGGGCTCGCACTGCTCACCGAGGTCACCACGGACCTGGTCAACGGGGCGCTGGTCGATCGGGCGGCGGCTCCCACACTGGCATCGACGGCCCGGGCGTAGTCGGGCCGGGCGTGATCAGCCGCACCGAACCACCGGCCACCATTTCGAACACCACCGACCTGGCCTACCTGGGCGCGACCGAGGCGCTCGGCCTGTTCCGGTCGCGCGACCTGTCGCCGGTCGAGCTGCTCGAAGCTGTTCTGCAGCGCATCGACGCGGTCAACCCGCGCGTGAACGCGCTCACCGAGCAGCTGACCGACGAGGCACGAATCGCGGCCCGCGACGCCGAGCGCCAGTATCACTCGAACGGTGAGTACCGTTTCGGTGGTCAGCCGGGCCCGCTGCTCGGCCTGCCGGTCGCGGCGAAGGAGAAGCATTCCCTCGCAGGGCACGTGCTCAGCAACGGCCTGGTCGGCCAGCGCGACGTGGTGGCGAGCTCGGATCATCCGGTGATCAGCCGCATCCGCTCGGCCGGCGGTATCGTGCACGCCCGCACCACGACGCCCGAGTTCTGCTGTGCCACGGTGACGCACTCACCGCTCTGGGGGGTCACCCGCAATCCGTTCAACCTGGCGCTTTCGCCCGGAGGTTCATCCGGCGGTTCCGGCGCTGCCCTCGCGGCGGGGTTTGCACCGCTCGCCACCGGTTCGGACATTGCCGGCTCGACCCGGCTGCCGGCCGCCTTCACCGGAACCGTCGGGTTCAAGGCCCCGTACGGTCGCATTCCGGGCGTCGCGCCGCTGGCGGCCGACTACTATCGCGGCGACAGTCCGATGGCTCGCACGGTAGCGGATGCCGCCCTGCTCGCCAACGTGATGGCCGGCCGGCATCCGGGGGACCATGCCTCGCTCGCCGCCACCCGTCCGCTTCCGGGCTCGTGGGCGTCGGTGGAGGGACTGCGCATCGCCCTGTGTATTCAGCTCGGCGACTACCTCGTCGATCCCGACGTGGAAGCCAACACCCGCGCTGTCACTGCGGCACTGCAGGGCGCCGGCGCCATCGTCGAGGAGGTCGAGCTGCCGTGGACTTCGGCCGAGATCCACCGGGTGTCTTTCACCCACTTCGGCAATATCCTCGGCCCGGCGATGGAGGATGAAACCCGCGGCACCGAGAGTGAACTCGCCGCCTACACGGTGCAATTCATGGCGGATGCCCGCGCGGCGGCCGCCGGCACTCGTTTTCTCGACGGCCTCAGTGCCGAAACCCGAATACAGGGTGAGCTCGCCGCCGTGATGACCGGGTTCGACGCCCTGATCTGCCCGACCTCGGCGGTCGCGGCCCTGACCGCCGCCGAACACTACCTCGACGGCATCACGGCCGGCGGGCAGCACCTCGAACACTATTGGCAGGCGCACATGACGGTGCCGTTCAACATCGCGAACCGCTGCCCCGTGCTCGCGGTTCCGAGCGGCCTGGCGGATTGCGGCATCCCCACCGGGGTACAGATCGTCGGGCATCCGTTTGATGATGACACGGTTTTTCGGGTGGGTGCCGCCGTCGAAACGGTGCGACCGTGGGCCTACCGGTACACGCTGATCGGCGGCTGATGCTCGTGGCATGTGTTTGAGAAGACGGCCCCGGTTCAAACCAGTGCCACATTCTCAAACACGTGCCGCGAGCCCCGGCTCACTCAGTAGGTCGGCAGTGCGGGCTCGATTTCGTTCACCCAGGCGAGGATTCCGCCTTCGACCTGGCGCACATTCTCATAGCCGCGGCGGTGCAGCTCGGCCACAATGGTGTTCGCGCGCGGCCCGGCCTTGCAGTGCACGATGATGTCACGGTCGCGGGCGAGAACGACCTCCCCCGAGAGGATGCCGCCCTGCGGCACGAGTAACGCCCCGTCAATGTGCACGATGTCGTATTCCGCCGGCTCCCGCACGTCGACGAGGTCGAAGTCGAGCTCGCCGCGCGCCCTCCGATCGAGCAGAGCGGCCAGTTGTTGCACCGAAATCGCATTCGTGCTTGATGTTCCGCAGAACAGGTCGTAGTCGATCAGCTCGGTGATCGCTGGGGCGGCCGGGTCGCGGGCGACGCTGATTTCGCGCCAGGTCGCGTCGAGTGCGTTGAACAGCACGACCCGGCCCAGCAGCGTGCGCCCCACCCCGGTGATCAGTTTCACGGCCTCGGCGACCATCGTGGTGCCGATAGTTCCGCACAGCATTCCGAACACACCGCCCTCGCTGCAACTCGGCACCGCGCCGGCCAGCGGGGCTTCCGGATACAGGTCGCGGTACGTCGGACCGTGCCGGTTCCAGAACACGCTGACCTGCCCGTCGAAGCGCAGAATGGATCCCCAGACGCAGGGCTTACCGAGCAGCGCGGCGGCGTCGCTCACCAGGTAACGCGTGGCGAAGGTGTCGGCGCCGTCAATGATCAGGTCGTACGGGGCGAATAAGTCGAGAGCGTTATCGGCAGACAGCCAGACATCGTGCTGGTGCACGGTGACGAGCGGATTGAGTTCGGCGACGGCGGCCGCGGCGGATGCCAGTTTCGAGCGACCGAGGTCGGAGGTGCCGTGGATGATCTGGCGCTGCAGGTTGCTGAGATCCACCGCGTCGTGGTCGACGATGCCGAGCGTGCCGACTCCGGCGGCGGCGAGGTAGAGCAGCACCGGCGAGCCGAGTCCGCCAGCGCCGATCACGAGTACTCGCGCATTCTTCAGCCTGCGCTGGTTGAGCGCGCCTATTTCGGGCAGCAGGATGTGGCGTGAGTAGCGCTCACGTTCGCCCGCCGTGAGCTCCGCGCCGGGTTCGACGAGTGGCGCGAGCATCCGCTTCACAGGTCGGGCCGTCCGGCCATCGTCGATGACGCCAGGGCAAGCTCACGCCGCGGAATGCGGCCGGCCAGGGAGGCACTACGGCCGGCGATCACGGCGTGCTTGAAGGCATCGGCCATCAGTACCGGGTTCCGCGCGCGCGTCACCGCGGTGGCCAGCAGCACCGCATCGCAGCCCAGTTCCATCGCGAGAGCCGCGTCGGAGGCGGTGCCGATTCCAGCATCCAGAACCACCGGAACCCCGGAGCGGGCCACGATCAGCTCGATATTGTGCGGGTTGAGAATGCCGAGTCCGGTGCCGATCGGCGCCCCGAGCGGCATCACGACCGCAGCGCCCAGGTGTTCGAGCCGCAGCGCGAGCACGGGGTCGTCATTCGTGTAGGCGAACACCGTGAAGCCCCGCGCGACGAGCTGTTCGGTGGCCTCGACCAGTTCGACCGCGTCGGGCAGCAGGGTCTGCTCGTCGGCGATGACCTCGAGCTTGATCCAGTCGGTCATAAGGGCCTCCCGAGCCAGCTCGGCGGTGAGCACGGCCTCGCGAGCGGTGAAACAGCCGGCCGTGTTGGGCAGCACGCGAATGGAATTCTGCAGCAACAGTTCGAACAGTGAGCCGGAGGTCGCTGCACTGTGGCGGCGCATCGCAACGGTGGTCAGCTCGGTCCCCGAGGCACGCAGCGCCGCCCCGAGACCATCGACGCTCGGGGCTCCCCCGGTGCCCATGATCAGGCGTGACGTCAGTTCGACGCCGTCGATGACCAGGCTGTCCGGGGTCGTGGGCACGCTCATCCTCCCTGCACCGCGGTCACGATTTCGATCTCATCGCCCGTCCTCAGCGCGGTCGACCACCAGAGGCTGCGTGAAACGACCGCGGCGTTGCGGGCCACGGCCACCCCGGTGCGGCTTCCATCCACTGCGTGCCCGTCGGTCGCGATGGCCCGGCCGGTGATCTCGGCCACGAGGTCGGTCACGGTGCTGCCCGGTTGAACAGATCGTTGCTGGCCGTTCACGGCGATGGTTACGGTCACGAGTGGCCTCCTTTCAGTGGAACGGATGCGGGAGCGCGGCTCGAAAATCGGTCCGGCCGAAAAGCCCGCCACCGATCGTCGGCGATTCCCTCGATGAGTTGGAGACAGTGCTCCGCGGCGACCGGGGTGAGCAGCACGCCGTGGCGAAAGAATCCGGTGGCGATGACGAGGCCGGAAATGTCACCGACAGCGCCGCCGACGCGACCGAGGAGCGGCGCGTTGTCGGGCGTTCCCGGTCTGGCCCGGGTGGTCGCTTCGATCAGTTCGAGTTCACTGACCGCGGGCAGCAGCACCTGGGCATCCCGCAGCAGCTGATAGATGCCGCCGGCCGACACCCCGCCCGAGCCGTCTTCGCGCTGCGTGGCTCCGATCACGAGCGTTCCGTCGCCGCGCGGAACCAGATACACCGGCACGCCGTGCACCAGTCCCCGAACGGTGCAGGTGATCAGGGGCTGCAGGTGTTCGGGCACGCGCAGCCGAAGAATATCCCCATAGACCGGGCGAAGCGGCAGGTTGAGGTGTTCGGGCAGCCCGCCCAGTACGGCCGCTCCGAGCCCATTGGCCACGACCACCTCTGTAGCTGTGACCGTTGAGCCGTCGAAAAGGGCGACGCCGGTGACGCGGGAGGAGGCATCCGCTGGATTCTCGTGCAGCAACCCGCTGGCCTGAACGCGAATGACGGCGTGGCCGCGGCGCGCAAGCTCCAGCTGGAGGCGTTCGGTGAGGCGGCGCGGGTCGACCTGGTGGTCTTGCTCCACCAGGAAGGCGCCGGATAGCTGGGGGCGAAGCAGCGGTTCGATCACCCGCACTGCGCGAACTGTCATGGGCTCGACGCCCAGCCCGTTGGCCCGTTGCACTCCGCGCAGGTCGGTGAGCGCCTGCCGGTCGGCCGAGTCGGCACCCACGTTCAGGGTTCGCGTGCGCTGGTATCCGGTCCGGTCGCTATCGGGTCCGAGCGAGTCTATGAAGCTGGGATACAACCTCGAGGAGGCGAGCATGAGCTCGAGCAACGCCTCCTCCTGGTAGTGCAGTTCGCTGACCGCGGCGAGCATTCCCGCCGCGGCAAAGGTAGCGCCACCAGCCGGGTCCGGGTCGATGACGACCACCGAACGGCCGGACTGCGCCACCATCCAGGCGATGCCGAGCCCAATCACGCCGCCGCCGATGACGGCTACGTCGACCGACCGGTGCCCGCGCCACTCACTCATCGTCGACCCGACCCTCCGCCGAAAGCCCTTTAGTGTTGGTCGCATGGACCAGATCACCGCCCGGTTGTATCTTTGCACCGACGCCCGCAAGGATCGCGGCGATTTCGCCGACTTCGTGTCGGCGGCATTCGCCGGCGGGGTCGACATCATCCAACTGCGCGACAAGACGATCGATGCCGCCGAGGAACTCGACTATCTCGAGATTCTGCGTTCGGTCGCTGACCGGCACGCCCGGCTCTGGGCGGTCAACGACCGCGCGGATATCACCGTTATCGCTGGAGCACCGGTTTTTCACGTCGGCCAAACGGATCTGCCACTGCCCGCCGCCCGCACGCTGCTCGGCGACGCGGCCCACATCGGCTTGTCGACCCATACCACCGAACAAGTGGATGCCGCCCTCGTCGCTGACCGTCTGGATTACTTTTGCGTCGGCCCGGTCTGGGCCACGCCCACCAAACCCGGTCGGGCAGCGGTCGGAACCGGCCTGCTGCGCTATCCGGCCGAGCAGAGCGCATCCGCTGGCAGCCTTCGCCCCTGGTTTGCGATCGGCGGCATCGACCTTCACACCATCGACCAGGTGGTCGAAGCCGGTGCCACCCGGGTGGTGGTGGTGCGCGCGATCACCGACGCCGATGACCCGACGGATGCCGCCGAGCGGCTGCTCGCGAGCCTCCCGCCGCTCGGCCAGTTGCGCTGACTGCAGCTCGGTCATCGACCGCCCGCGATCAGTGCGGAATTCGCCCGGCCGAACAGTCGATGAAAGTGGTGGATCGGCCCGTTTCCCTGGCCGACCTCAAGCTCGTCGGCGTGGTTCAGGGCGTCCTGGAGCCAGTCTTTCACTTCGGCCAAGGAGGTGGCCCAGTCGCCGGTTCTGGCCTGCACCGTGGCCATCGCCGAGGAGAGGGAGCATCCGGTGCCGTGGGTGTTCCTGGTGCGGATGCGTGGCAACGCAACCTCGACCACGCTGTGCGCCAAGAGCCCCTGGGTGTTGACCAGGGCATCCGGGCAGGTGGTTTCATTGAGATGGCCGCCCTTGACCAGAACGGTCACGCCCGTGCTGTGCGACAATCTCTTGCCCTGCTCGAGTGCTTCAGCCCAGTTGGTCGCCGGCGGCTCACCGAGCAGCACGGCCAGCTCGGGCACGTTGGGCGTGACCAGGTCGACCTTCACAATCAAGTCCCGCAGGGCTTGCTCGGCTGCCGGGTCGAGTAAGCGGTCGCCGCTGGTTGCCACCATCACCGGGTCGAGTACGACCAGCGGCGGACGGCACCGGGAGAGCCAGCTGCGTACCTCGGTGATCACATCGAGCCGCGCCAGCATGCCGAGCTTCACCGCGTCGATGGTCACATCGTCACTGACGGCACTCAACTGATCGCGCAGAAAATCGATCGGCGGAATATGAAACGAGCGCACGCCGCGCGTATTCTGCGCCACCAGCGCACTCACCACGGCCATGCCATAGCCGCCGTTGGCCGCGATGCTCTTGAGGTCGGCCTGGATGCCGGCACCGCCCGTCGGATCGGTACCCGCGATAGCGAGGATTCGAGGTGTTTGCCGCAGGGCAAGCCGGGTTCGATCGATCATCCGTGACATTCCTTCGCTAGTGCTAACTAGACAGGTTCAACGAGTATTGATCTCAGCACGCACAGTATGTGCGGCACCCCGTGTCAAGTCTCCAGCCTATACGCGCATACGCCAGCAGCACACACGAAGGCGGGCGGCCCCAACCGCCCGCCCGCCTAGCGCAGGTCTAGTGCACCGATTTGCGCTCGTAGAGTGCCCGTGACCAGACGTAACTAGCGACGACGATAACGGTGCACCAACCGATTGTGAACAGCGGATTCCAGCCGAGCGGGGTGCCGAGCAGCAGCCCGCGAATTGTCTCGATGAACGGAGTGAAGGGCTGGTATTGCGCGAACCACTGCAGCCACACCGGCATCGACTCGGTCGGCACGAAGCCGCTGCCGAGGAGCGGCAGCACGCTGAGAACGAGGGGCATATTGCTCGCCGTCTCGACGCTCTTGGCCTGGATGCCCATGGCCACGCCCAACCAGCTGATCGCGTAGGCGACGAGCCCGATCACGCCAGCGAGGGCCATCCACTCGAGCGGTGTTGCGGTTGGGCGAAAGCCGATGGCCACGCCAACGACCAGAACGAGGGTGACGGCGATGATCGCCTGGATGGCGTTTCCGAGTACATGGCCGGCTAGCACCGCGGTGCGCGAGATTGCCATGGTGCGAAACCGTGCCGTGATCCCCTCGGTCATGTCCATCGAGACCGTCGTCGCCGTGCCGCCGGCGGTGCCCGCGACGGTGATCACCAGGATGCCCGACATGACGTAGGCGAGATAGGCTGCCCTCCCGCCCGCCGGATCTACCCCGGGAAGCCCGGCTCCGAGAGTGCCGCCGAAGACGAACACGATCAGCAGGAGCACGATGACCGGCACCACGATGGTGAACACCGACAATCCCGGGTAGCGCACCATATGCAACAGGTTGCGGTTGAGCATGGTGATCGAGTCGGCGACGACGTGCGATTGCCGACGGATGTCCGCGGCCGGCGGGCGCGGCACCGCGAGTGTGGTCATGATGTCATTCCTTTCGAGCCAACCCGGCCGCCGGTGAGGGCGAAGAACACGTCATCGAGATCGGGGGTGTGAATGCTGAGGTCGGCGACCTCGAGGTGGGCCGCCTCCAGGCGGTCGAGCACGGAACGAAGGCGCCCGACACCGCCGTCACTGGGCACGGAGAGAGCGAGCCCAGCGTCGTCTCGCACGGAGCCGTCGAGTAGCCCAGAGGCAGAGTCGAGCGTGTTCGCGTCCGAGAATCGGAGCCGGATATGCCCGCCGGGCACGAGCCGCTTGAGTTCGTCCGGAGTGCCCTCAGCAACGATGTGACCGCCGTCGAGCACCGCGATGCGGTCGGCGAGTTGGTCGGCTTCCTCGAGCTGCTGCGTAGTGAGCAGCACGGTCGTGCCCTCAGCGACGAGACGGCGCACGATTTCCCACATCGTGTGGCGGCTGCGCGGATCCAGGCCGGTCGTTGGCTCGTCAAGGAAGATCACCCTCGGTGCCTGCACCAGGGTCATCGCCAGGTCAAGGCGACGCTGCATGCCGCCGGAGTACGTGGCTAGCGGCTTGCGGGCTGCGTCGACGAGGTTGAATTGCTCGAGCAGTTCGGCCACCCGCGTCTTCGATTGTTTCGCTCCGAGGTGGCGCAGGCGCGCCATCAACAAAAGGTTCTCTTCGCCGGTCAGGAGTTTGTCGACCGCCGAAAACTGGCCTGTGAGGCCGATGACGGCGCGCACGCCGTCTTGGTCACGCACGACGTCGCATCCGTTCACGAATGCCGTGCCACCGTCTGGCCGCAGCAGCGTACTGAGGATGTGCACGGCCGTCGTCTTGCCGGCGCCGTTCGGGCCGAGCAGTGCGGTGACGGTGCCCGCGCTCACTGCGAGGTCGACGTCGTCGAGCACGATTTTCTTGCCGTACGACTTGCGCAGACCGCGTACGTCGATTGCTGGTGTCATGATTTTTTCCCTTCTGGTTGGCCCGGGTTAGTGAGCGCGTCGAATGTTGATGTTTCCCCACTGCGTGCGGGCCCACACCGCAACGGTCTGCTCCGATGCCGCCGGAGCGCTCTCGGCGGCGAGCTCATTGCGTACGTGGCCGTCTTTTGAGGACAGGTCGAGCCAGGCCGGCACGCCCGGCGTGACGCCGATGGTGACCTGGCCGAATCCGCTCTCGACCTGCACGGAACCGTGTGAAACCTCGCGGAGCTGGATGCTTCCGTACGCGGTTTTGGCCGAAACGGATGCCTGCGCTCGCGTGATTTCCAGGTCGCCGTAGGACAGTTTCGCGTCGAGGTCACCGCCGACCTCGTCGATCTGTACGCTGCCGTGGGACGCTTTGAGTACGGAGTCGCCGGAGACCGTTCCGACCCGGATCTGACCGTGGTCGGCGGTGATATCGGCCGCACCCTGAATTGTGCGCACCGTTGCGTTGCCGTGGCCGGCGCGCAGCGACAGGTCGCCAGTGGTGTCGAGATCGACCGAACCCATCGAGGCTTTGACGCGGGTGGCCCCGAGTCGGCCGACAGTTCGGACGCCGCCGACCGAGACCTCGGCGGTGAGCCGCGACCCGGTGGGCAGCTCGACGGTCACGTCAACAGACTCGGTCGGGCCGATCCAGCTCAGGCGGGGTTTGGGTCCCGTGATGGTGAGTCGCTGGCCGGTGAATTCGACCCGAGTCTCCTCGGCACCTCGGCGATCGACCGCCTTGGCCGGGTTGGTGGCCGACACGGTCACGACGGTGTCGGCGCGGTCGCTCGCGAAGATCTCGATGGCGCCGACCGGCAGGTTGATGGCCAGGTCGATCGGGGTTGGCGTGTCGTAGGTGGGCATGCTGAAGCTGCCTTTCTGGAGGCGTGTTCGATCCGCCCCGCGGGTTCGCGGGCCGGCTGATGCTGGAGGCGCGGCGCTCTACCGCGCCCAGCCCGCGAAGTTGTCGCCGGTACGCAGGGTGCGCTGCGCCGACCGTCGTTGTCTGGGTTGCACGGCGGCGGCGACCGCACGCACCAGCCAGGTGTTGACCGACAGGCCGTCCGCGGCGGCCGCGTCGTCCACCCGCGCTTTGAGGGCGTCCGGCAGGCGCAGAGTCGTGCGCGAGGTACTCGTGTCGTCAAGATCGACGGATGCCGTGGGTCGCTCGTCTGCGTCTACCTCGGCACTCGGCTGGGTCACGACAAACTCGATCTCGCGCCCACGCAGCCGCAGGTCGACCGATCCGGGGGCGAGGTCACGGGTGATCTCGGCGGCCGCGGCCGACAGCACGTCGAGCAGCACGAGCCGCGTTGCCGCATCGAGCCCGGCAGCGAGCCGCTCGGCCGCAGCGCGCGTGTCTGCGCTGCCGTTGTCGGCGGCATCCGCTAGCTGGCGCTGCAGGTCGTTGACGTACTGTCCGAGTTCCATATCACCATCATGACACCACTGTGGTGTCATGTCAACACTCGGTGGTGTCAGACCAAGTCGCGTCCGTGCCGTCAAGTCTGGCTCGGTCAGGATTCGAACGACTCAGGTCAGTGGTGGTCGCGCCGCTGGCGTTCGCGCAGCCGTCAGGGTGCGCTCGCGCATCGCGAGAAACAGCGGAAAGGTGAAGGCGAAAGCGGTGACACCAGAGAAAACGACGTAGAGCCAACCCCACTTCATGCCGAGGCGTCGCGCCTCAACGATGATCAGGATGCTGCCGGCCACCGCGGCAATGAGCAGGTCGACCGTGAGCGACGAAACCGCCGGCCCGCTGTTCACCCAGTCGCCGACAAAGTCGCGCAGCTGAATTATCGCGATCACGTTGTAGCTCCAAGTTCCGGCGAGCCCGGCGATGCTCAGTGCCAGGTAGACGAAAGCGAGCGGGGTCCAGTGTTTGGTCATGCCGACATTATGCTCGCCGGTCATCGCATATTGTCTTCGACAGCGGCCAACAGTGGATCTCTAGAGACTCGCACGCTCGTGTCGATGTACGCCTCCACTAGCTCCGGGGGCACCAACAATTCCCGAGCCTGGAGCCGGCGAACCGGCGATTTCGCGCCAGCGGCGCCGCAGCGCCGAGCGCGCGAAGAGTCAGTCCGGTGAGCGGCATCGCTTGTGCGTGCGCTGACAATCCTTGCCAGATCGACAAACAATTCAATCGCGCAGAATTCGGTCAGCGAGTTTTGTGCAGTTGGCGATCTTCGGTCATCACAGCCAGGCGCGCACCGCCCAACTCAACCTGCCCGACGACTCAACCCCGCCTGCACAGCCCAGTCGATGATCAGGCGCATACCGTCGGAGTAAGTCGGCTCGTGCGGACGGTTGAGGAACGCGTGAAAGGTCTCGCGCAGCATGTGGTGGTCCACGGTAACCCCGGCCTCTGACAGTTCCTGGGCGAACTGTTCGCCGGAGGAACGCATGGAGTCGCGATCGGCATCGACCATGAGCGTCGGCGGAAAACCCTGGAGCGGATGGCCGCCGGCAAATGCGTGTGGTTGTGCCAGCGCGGTTCTCGTGCCGGCGTAATGGAGACTCATCAGGTTCAGCAGCATCGGCGCGTGCCCGAAGCGACGCCGACCGCGGAGACGGCCGCGTAACTGGCGCGATCTTTTCGGTAGCGACGCATGAAAGAAGCCGTAGGCGAAGAATGCTCCGACGAGAGCATCAGCACCGCCGTCCGCCAGCCGGAGCACTGCAGCAGCCGACAGACAGGCACCGGCGCTGGCACCGCCCAGAATGACTCCGTTGGGTGAATGCCGCTGCACCTCCCGTACCGCGGCCACGACATCGTCGACCGGCACTGGATAGTGGATGCCCGGGGCCCACCCAAACCCTCTCGCAGACCGACGCACACTCGAGAGCGTCACAAGTCGATAGGCAACGGTGACGACGCTGAATCCCGCTGCGGCCAGCGTTCGCGCGACCTCATGCGACTCCGGCTGGTCGAGGCTGCCCTTGAAAAATCCTCCACCGTGAATCCACACGATCGTTGCAGATTCGATTGAAGCAGTGCCGACGGGCGGCGAGTACCAGCGCACCGGTATCGAGCCGTGGGGGCCCTCGATTATTTTGTCCACAGAATCGACAGCCAGGTCGAGTGACGTCACGCTCACGACGCCCGAACGGATGCCGCACCCAGCGACGACAGACGATTCCCCATTCCTGAACCCTAGCGCGGCCAACATCCGGAATCCGCTTGAGTGCGTCGCTGGCGGCATCCGCTTGGCCGAATCCAGCGTTCAGGCTATTCCCAGGGTCGACGGGGGCGATCGGCGGAAGATAAAGAAATTCGCCCCGGACTTCCACAGAAGTCCGGGGCGAATTTAGTGAATACCGTGTAGCGGGAGCGGGAATTGAACCCGCGACACCACGATTATCGTGAACCAGACTCAGACGGGTCACCGAGACCTCATACAGTCATCGATCCCAATAAAACACTGGGTAGGTGATCACGCTCTCACCGCCACGCGAGTTTCAATCTGCGGGGTTAATGCGGGGTTTCTGCGGGGTTTCAGAAATGAACGCTCTGCCATCCATCCCGGCCACTGCCAACGACCACAGTCGAAGTTCCGTCGCCGCTATCGATCACTCGAATTCGCGGCGACGAAAGTCAATCGCGAGGCAAATGATTATGAGCCATAAGGCCAATAAACACATCCATCGATGGCCCCCCGGACCACAGGTACGTAACGGTGAGATTTGAAACCTATTGCGTCCCCCTCAGGCGGGCCGGCCTCCGATCCGCAGTATTACGCGGCTTTTCGGCCAGCTGGACAACCTTGAAACCGACGTAATCTCGTTCGAATGTTGCCAAAATATAGTCACGGTTCCCAACCTCGACCACGGCGACACCGCCGGCCCTCAGGCTGTTCGCGGCAGTGAACGCCGCGATCATTCGAAAGAATAGCCTGGCATTTTTCTGAAGGGAGACTACGGACCTACGCGCTCATCGCCTAGACCGCTGAACTTGGAAGCCAGCTAGTGAAGAGCTGCGACAACTTCCTCACCCCAATTGTAAGCACCGTCCACGTTGGTGTCGGAAATCGACATGGAAACCGGTGTGCGACCAGTTGCTATCTTGTACGCGAAGTTCCACGCAACGGTCTCTCCGGCTGACGTCTTGAAATTGCACTGCGGGTTGCCGGGAATTCGTGGCCCCTCAAACACGTCGGCCATCTTGGAACCGTTCGAATCAAAAGCAAGTTTGAAGAGGGTGCTTCCGCACGTGAGGTCCTGCGCGTTGCCCGTAATCGAGATCGTGGAATGAATCAGAACCAGCTGCGTCCCAGGGTCAGCCACGATTGGACCACCGCTGGTGGTTTCCAGCTGGTCGACAATGTCAACAGAGTTGATAACTAGGGAGTAGTTTTCGCCGACAATTGGCGATCCCATCGGCACGATGGTCGGACTGGCCGGCGTTGAAACGACCGGTACAGGAGCGGCGGTCGGAACAGCAGCATCTGGGGCGGCCGAGAATGGGACAGCAGATCTTTTGACAATACTCTCTGCCGAATCGGACGCGCCCGCAGGGTTCTTAGCGTTGACTATGGCGATAGGCACGGAGATAGCGACAATCAATGCCAGCGCCACGGCCGCCCACGACCACTTCGGCAATCTCCTGATGACTGCAACGAAGGCCGCCGATTTGGGCAGCGGGCGCGTGCTCGGCGCAGCAGCCTTTGTCGCCCTACTTTTGGGAGCCGTTGCCGGCGGCGGATACTCCCTCGTCTCATCAGTCCAAACGGCCCCGTCCCAGCGGCGTTCAGTCAATGACCCGTCCGGATTCGGGTGCCAACCTGCGCGTATCTCGTCCAATTAAATATCCCCCATCCGCATCCTAAATTGATGCGTTTTGTTTTAGTTTAGGCAGCACTCAGTTCGATTGAGTCCGATCACGGTAGTGTGAAAAACTCAGCCCGAAGTGGGGATACAGACATCGAAGGCCGCGGCTTGCGCACGCTTCGTGCGCGGCATCCTTACGGTCAGCGCACGCCATTCCGGTGGTCGATCTGATTCAAATAGTTCCGGCCAAGGATGCAACCGCCACTTCAAAGATCGCATAAACCGGCTCCGTGAAATCCTGAATGTCCGTGATAGACACGAAAGCACCAGAATTATCCTTCCCGGACGCCGTCATCGCGTCGACCGCTTCCCTCGCTTTTGACGGCTACCGCATAATGGCGGCGATCCGTAAACGCTCTTTAGTGCATCGAACCGACATTCGGCCTCTGTTGAATCAGGGTGATTATCGTGTGACAGACGGGATACACGGCAGTCAGGTTGCGCGACACCTGCCGGGATTGGTGCGAGAGCCTCATGCCTTCTTTAGGGGAAGGAACATGTCCTCGAGAAGTTGAACAATGGACTCTGCGACGCGGTGGTACTGCCGTAAGAGAGACCCGGAAACGTTTGTCGCGCTCCCGTGAGCGAGGGCGTGGCGGGCACCGATGAGGTTGCTCAATGTCTGTCGATTTTCGTCTCTTGCGAGGTATTCGGTCAAGGTCGCTGCCCAATCAGAATCGAAGCTACTTACGAGTTGTTCAAGGTTTTCTGGGCTCATGCTCGGTAGCCGTTCGGTCTGCCGTTTGCCGAAACTTCGAACGCGGTACGCCGCATTTTCTTCGAGATATCCGTGGACCATGTGCCCAACGCTTGACTCGATAAAGCCGCTCAGGCGGACAACGGCAAACTGTTCGAGATAGCCGCGTGCAACGAGTTCGTCTGTTTCACCGGCGAGGAGGATGATCGAGTCAATCTCGGCCAGCTGTTTCCTAATGGTTGATCGACGATCGACGAATCTAGCCGCGCGTCTTGTCATTCGCTGAATTGCTCGCGCGCGAGCTGTAGTCTGCGTGCCAGGGGCTCTTCGTTGGCAGTCGCTTTGCTCACTGCGTCGAGATAATGAGGATTCGCAAGTAACGCTTCGTAGTTCGCCTTCCAATGAGATGCCGTAATCGCCACATAGTTGTCGCCCGCAGCGATTCGGTCCATCACGCCGACAAAGACCGACTCCAGGATTGCGGCATTGACTTGCGTACCGAGACGGAAGGGGCGTGCGTCGAGTGACCGTGCGAGTATCTCAGATGCGATGACGAACCGTTTTGAGAGGTCTGGCAAGTCGACGGCCTCGCCGTCGCGGTTATTCGCGAGAAACGTGTTGAGGAAGGATTTTAGGGGGGCAGCGTAGGTCTGAGACTCGGCGCCGAAAGCCAGCACTCGGAGAATCAGCTCCTGATCTTTGAGGCGCTCATGTCTCTTGCCGAAGATTTTCCGCCAGTCGACATTATTGTTCAACTCGCGGATTGCGTCGACGGCGACGCCGCCATACAAGGCAACACGAATTTCGTGAGGCTGCAGCTGAGTGCCACCCGAATTCAGACGTTCGAAAATTTGGTAAACACTTTCATACTCGTTTACTGAAGTCGGTGTGCGAATGATTATCGACTGAATGAACGTATCGTCGAGCGCACGCTGAACGTCTTCGGGCAAAGTCGAATAGGTCAGGCCAGCAAATTTATCGTCTACGGAATCCAATTTGAATTTGTCGCCATAAAAGGCGACGAGAGTCGTGAGTCTTTGCTGCCCGTCAAGGACAAGATACTTTTTGCCGGGCTGTTCAACGAGGAAGATGCCTGGCACCGGGAAGCCAAGGAGAAGTGACTCTATAAAGCGTTGTTTCTGACCAGGGCGCCAAACGGAACCACGCTGGAACCCCTGTGCCCGTCCATCCGGCAAGTCCCTACGTGTCAGGGTTGGGTGAGGCCAGTAGCTAAGAGCAAGTCCGCCGTGTGACGTAGGGCGAGAATCAGGAATCATCACCATGTCCAGCCCGTCTTTGATCGCCGTGCGCGACGATAGTCATAT
>NZ_JASISM010000029.1 GCF_030063145.1 Cryobacterium sp. PH31-L1 | reverse complement strand
ATATGACTATCGTCGCGCACGGCGATCAAAGACGGGCTGGACATGGTGATGATTCCTGATTCTCGCCCTACGTCACACGGCGGACTTGCTCTTAGCTACTGGCCTCACCCAACCCTGACACGTAGGGTTGTGGCAACAGCCGGGCCTATTGCTGCTAGCTGGGCTGTCGTATCCGTTCGAGCAGACCGGGTGTGCACCATCACTTTTCCCTTTCTGTGCGGCGTCGTTGCCGTCTACGTCGAGAGTAATGCTCACCTCTGACATTGGAGGCGACACACCGCCAATAAGACACAAAATGCCCTCAAAAAGTCCCGGCGGCAACAACCAGTCCGGGACCTGGGTAAGCCTCAGGCTGAGTTAGCGGGCAGTGACCGCAGGACAATGCAAGGACCTGTGTGGAAGCGGCTACGCCGCTACGAACCCCAAATTTTGAGCCGCATTCGCGGCCTGTCTTGAAGGGCTTGTTTGACCTTTCCGGCCGGTCATCGTAGCTCGCTTCGCGCCTGCGTTCCCAGATTCTCAGACGCGGTCGCAGGCTCCCTTATTTCGCCTGAGATTCTGGGCACTTTCGGCTCTCCC
>NZ_JASISM010000028.1 GCF_030063145.1 Cryobacterium sp. PH31-L1 | reverse complement strand
GTCCGGGCGGGCACGGCGCATTCACATCATCGAAAGCAGGCATTGCCCCACGGAGACGACCCGCCACTCTCCCCCGGCACGGTATATCACGGAGAGACCCATCTCTAGCTCACTACCGCCAACAAAGTCGACAGGTCCCTGAAACAGCACGGGGTAAAAAACACGGTGAAGGTGCCGCGGCTGCGCGCATCGGTGCGCGCCCCGGAGGGGTGCCACAGCGGGCGCCGGGCGGGCGAGTCGATGGGCACCGGACTGGAGGCCGCCAAAGCGCGCGCCGACAAGCTCGGCGACGCCCTCACGACCGCCCGCGACAAGGAAGCCGACGCCGCCGGACGCGTCCGCGTCGCCGAGCAGCTCCTTGCCGAAGTCCGCGCCACCGGCAACGCCAAGGCCTCCCAGATCGCCGCCGCCGAGGAACGCCGAGAGACCGCGAAACGCGGCCTGTCGACCGCATCCGAGCGGGCTGCAGCCGCACAGAAACGGTTCGAGCGGGCGCAAGCCGACTCGGCAGACGCAACCGATTCGGTGTCGCTGTCGCTCGGGCGGGCCGAGGATTCCGTGGGCGGTTTCGGGTCGTCGCTGGGC
>NZ_JASISM010000027.1 GCF_030063145.1 Cryobacterium sp. PH31-L1 | reverse complement strand
AGCGTGCGACCCTATGCTGGTGCGGTTAGCGTATTAACAGGTGTGACGCAGGAAGGTAGCTGAGCCGGGCGATGGTTGACCCGGTCTAAGGATGTAGGCCGAGAGATAGGCAAATCCGTCTCTCAGATAAGGTTGAGACCCGATGGGTAGCCCGTAAGGGTGAAATCAGTGATCCTATGCTGCCAAGAAAAGCATCGACGCGAGGTTTTAGTCACCCGTACCCCAAACCGACTCAGGTGATCAGGTAGAGAATACTAAGGAGATCGAGAGAATCGTGGTTAAGGAACTCGGCAAAATGCCCCCGTAACTTCGGGAGAAGGGGGGCCTGAGGCGTGAACGGACTTGCTCCGGGAGCGTTCGAAGGCCGCAGAGACCAGTGGGAAGCGACTGTTTACTAAAAACACAGGTCCGTGCTAAGTCGCAAGACGATGTATACGGACTGACGCCTGCCCGGTGCTGGAAGGTTAAGAGGAACGGTTAGCCGCAAGGCGAAGCTGAGAATTTAAGCCCCAGTAAACGGCGGTGGTAACTATAACCATCCTAAGGTAGCGAAATTCCTTGTCGGGTAAGTTCCGACCTGCACGAATGGCGTAACGACTTCCCAGCTGTCTCAACCGCGAACTCGGCGAAATTGCATTACGAGTAAAGATGCTCGTTACGCGCAGCAGGACGGAAAGACCCCGTGACCTTTACTACAGCTTGGTATTGGTGTTCGGTGTGGCTTGTGTAGGATAGGTGGGAGACTGTGAAGC
Source organism: Cryobacterium sp. PH31-L1 (assembly GCF_030063145.1). Classification (GTDB taxonomy): domain Bacteria; phylum Actinomycetota; class Actinomycetes; order Actinomycetales; family Microbacteriaceae; genus Cryobacterium. The sequence continues at coordinate 120 of NZ_JASISM010000027.1, read as the reverse complement.
TTGGACGCTAGTTCAGGTGGAGTCATTGTTGAAATACCACTCTGGTCATATTGGATACCTAACTTCGAACCGTGATCCGGTTCAGGGACAGTGCCTGGTGGGTAGTTTAACTGGGGCGGT
>NZ_JASISM010000026.1 GCF_030063145.1 Cryobacterium sp. PH31-L1 | reverse complement strand
CCCTACGTGTCAGGGTTGGGTGAGGCCAGTAGCTAAGAGCAAGTCCGCCGTGTGACGTAGGGCGAGAATCAGGAATCATCACCATGTCCAGCCCGTCTTTGATCGCCGTGCGCGACGATAGTCATATGAGTAGTCCCGGACCCCGCGCTGGTGGTCCGACCTCGAGAAGGTCGTTCAGCCCAGCGCAGAAGCTTGCCCATTTGGCCGCGTATGACGCGGCCATCAAAGCCCAGGAGGGCGGTGCGTATCTGCGCACCGAAGGGCTCTACTCCTCGCAGATCACGGAGTGGCGCAAGCTGCGTGACGCCGGTGTTCTGGTGGGGAAGAAACCCGGCGAGAAGATTGGCCGGTTAACGCCGGAGCAGGCTGAAATTGCCCGGTTGCGCCGCCAGCTGAGGACGACCGAGCAGCGGCTGGAAACGACGGGGGTGGCGTTGGAGATCATGTCAAAAATGCACGAGCTACTCGAAAGTCTTTCGAAGAGCTCGCGGGACGAAACACCGCACACGAAGCCGTGATGACCGCCTACCGCGAACTGGCCAGCCGAGGAATCTCGACCCGCGTCGCGGCCGACCTGGTCGGGATCCCTCGAGCGACCGCCACCCGAAAACCACGCACCCCGGCGCCCGGGCCGGCGCCGATCCCGGCGAACAGGATCGATGATGCCGACCGCCGGCAGATTCTCGACGTCGTCAATTCTGACTCGTTCGTGGACCTGCCGCCGATCCAGATCTACGCGCAGCTGCTGGATGCGGGCACCTACTTGTGCTCCATTTCAACGATGTATCGGGTGTTGAACGAGAACCAGCAGGTCAAGGACCGCCGCCGCCAGGCCCGCCTCCCGGCACGGGCGATCCCCGAATTGATCGCCACGGGACCAGGCCAGGTACTCAGCTGGGACATCACTAAACTCGCCGG
>NZ_JASISM010000025.1 GCF_030063145.1 Cryobacterium sp. PH31-L1 | reverse complement strand
TGTCTCGCCCCGGGTTTAATGGAGGTTCTTGATCACCCGGAAAGGTTGAGAATCATGCCAGCACTGAAGAAGTATCCGCCGGAGTTGAAGGAGCGAGCGGTGCGCCTGCTGCTTGCCGCTCGTGAAGATGCCGGCGGCGGCCGTGGGGCGTCTGCCCGCATCGGCCAGCAACTCGGTATCCCCGCCGACACCCTGCGGAAGTGGCTCTTGCGCGCCGAGGTCGATGCCGGTGTTCGCCCGGGCACCACCACCGAGGACGCCGCCCGGCTGCTCGAGCTCGAGCGTGAGAACCGTGAGTTGCGGAGGGCGAATGCCATCTTGCGCAGCGCGTCGGCTTTCTTCGCGGCGGAGCTCGACCGCCCCTCCAGCAGATGATCACCTTCATCGACGCGAACAAGCACGACTACGGGGTCGAGCCGATCTGTAAGGAAATGCAGATCGCCCCATCGACGTACTACGCGGCCATCAGCCGGCCGCCCTCGAAACGATCGAAAACGGATGAGGAGACCGTGGTGAAGATTAAGGACCTGCACCAGAAGAACTATGGCGTCTACGGGGTGCGGAAGGTTCATGCTCAGCTCAAACGCGACGGCCACCCCGTCGCCCGCTGCACGGTTGAGCGGCTCATGCGCCGCGAAGGGTTGCGCGGCATTACCCGGTCGAGGACTCCGCGGACCACGATTCCGGGCCCGCTCAGCGACCGCCCCGACGATTTGGTGCGGCGGGCGTTTACCGCGCCGGCACCGAACTGCCTGTGGGTGGCGGACATCACCTACATCCGCACGTTCTCGGGCTGGGTATACGCGGCGTTCGTCACGGACGTGTTCTCCCGCCGAGTTGTCGGTTGGCAGCTGTCCACCCGCATGCACACCAGCCTCGCCCTCGACGCCCTCGAGATGGGAATCTGGACCCGGCAACGTGAAGGCTGCGACCTCTCCCAACTCGTCCACCACAGCGACCGGGGCGTGCAGTATCGAGCGGTGCGCTACACCGAACGCCTCGCCCAGGCCGAAGCCGTCGCGTCCGTCGGGTCCAAGGGCGATAGCTACGACAACGCCATG
>NZ_JASISM010000024.1 GCF_030063145.1 Cryobacterium sp. PH31-L1 | reverse complement strand
GCCGTAGTCGCGGATGAGGCGTGCGCAGCCCGCATTGGCTGCGTTGGAGGTGCGCCCGGGCACGGCGCCGCAGGGACGCCCGAGCTCGAGGGCGGTTACCGCGGTGCTCAGCGCACCGGACTGGTACCCTGCCTCGACAATGATGGTCTTGCTGGCTAGAGCGGCCAGAAGTTGGGCGGCGCGCTGGAACCGCCACGCAGAGGGCTCGCTGCCGGGTGGGATCTCGCTGACGACGACGCCCCGCGTCGCGGCCGCGTCGATCAGCTTGCCGTTCTCAGCCGGGAAGGCCGTGTCGAGGTCGGTAGGCAGGACGAGCAGGTTTCGGCCGGTGAATGCTTGGGCGGTCATGAGGGCCGCGGTGTCGATTCCACGAGCCGCCGTCGATGCGATCGCCCAACCGTGCACGAGCAGCCCGGAGGCGAGGTCCACGCACACGTGCCGGCCATGCCGCGTCGCAAACCGCGTCCCGGTCAGCGCGACACTAGGCACAGTCAGGATCGACGCGTCACCGCGCATCCAGAGCGCAAACGGTGCCGTAGATCCTAGGTCGGCCACCGAAACCGGCCAACTCGGGTGCGACGGCGTGAGTAGCTCGTACCCGCCGTCGACGGTGCGGCGGATCGCGTCAACGACCCGATCGACCGAGTAGCGAGACAGGATGGTGGAGCGCAGCTGCCCGACAGTCCCGTCTCTGCCAGCGACAGTATCGGCGTCGCCGTTAAGGAGTGCGGTGAGGGCTGTTTCAGCTCCGTAACGTGCGATGACGGCTCCGACGTGACGGTCGCCGGGGTTAGCGATGGTGGCCCAGGCGGTGCGGGCGATGGTGTCGTGGCTGATGGGGCTGTTCAAGGCAGTGTCGGTGCTGATGGTCTCGATAACCGCAGCGATAGTCATGATGGTGGATTCCTCTCCTGGACCGAATATTTTGTTTGCCTTCCGGCGAGAGAAATCGATAGCGAGCGGGAGAGCCGAAAGTGCCCAGAATCTCAGGCGAAATAAGGGAGCCTGCGACCGCGTCTGAGAATCTGGGAACGCAGGCGCGAAGCGAGCTACGATGACCGGCCGGAAAGGTCAAACAAGCCCTTCAA
>NZ_JASISM010000023.1 GCF_030063145.1 Cryobacterium sp. PH31-L1 | reverse complement strand
TGTTAACGCCGAGCCAAAACAGGGCCAATAGTGCCGTTTGAAAACAGGACCACTATCTGTGTTTTCTACTATGCCGTATCAGCGGCGGGCTGGTGGCTCTTGAGTCGATAGCTGACGCCTTGGAGGCTGAGAACGTCGGCGTGGTGCACGATCCGGTCGATCATGGCGGAGGCGACGGTCTGGTCACCGAAGACCTCGCCCCACCGGCCGAAGGTTAAATTGCTCGTGAGGATCAGAGATGCATGTTCGTAACGGCTGGCGACGAGCTGGAAAAACAGGTTTGCGGCGTCCTGGTCAAACGGAATGTAGCCGACTTCGTCGCAGATGAGCACGCTGTATCGGCGCAGCTTTGTGAGTTCTGCGGCGAGCTTGCCACGGGAGTGGGCTTCCTGCAGTCGAGCGACCCAGCCGGTAGCGGTGTCGAAGAGGACGCGGTGGCCGTGCTTGGCGGCCTGAACGCCCAGCGCGACGGCGAGGTGAGTCTTGCCGGTGCCGGGCGGTCCGAGGAGCACAACGTTCTTCGCTTCGGTGACGAACGTGCTCGTGCCCAGGTGTGCGAGCAGGTTCCGGTCGGCGCTTTGTTGGTGGTCGAAGTTGAAGTCCTCGAGGGTCTTGTGGCCGGGGAACCGGGCCGCTTTGATCCGCAGCGCCGCGCCGGATGCTTCGCGTTCGGACACCTCGCGGGAGAGGACCGCGGCGAGGTATTCCTCGTGGGACCAGCCGGAGTCGCGGGCCTGGTCGCCGAGGCGGCGGAACGCGTCGCCGATCCGTGGGGCGCGCAGCGCCCGGGCGTAGTACTCGATCTGTGAGGCCGCGGTGCCGCTCACGCGAACACGTCCAGGTCGGTCAGGTCGGGGCCGGTGTCGACGCCGAACAGCCGGTCGTAGGAGGCCAGGCTGGCCGTCTCGACGAACGCGACCACCGGTTGGGGCGGTGATGCCGCAGCGATTGGAACTGGCGCCGCAGCACGTCGGCCTGCGCGACATGCTCCGAGTCGGTCACCGTCAGCGTGCGGGCCCATTCCCGTTCATGTGATGTGACGTTCACCCCGTTGTGGGTGACGTTGACCGTGTCCAGGCTTGCGGTCACATCGACGAGCCGGCCGATCATCGCCGGCGCGACGGAGTAGTCGTTAGAGAGCACCCGGACGTAGTAGTCACGCGGCAAGCGCACTGTGTTGCGAAAGAGCACGTCCGGCGGCACCGGCGACAGCGGGCGCATCGCCGCGCGGTCCTGCTCGATCAGATCCATTGGGCGTGCCCGCCGGGACCGGGAATGACGTGCGTTGGCCAGCGGCAGCCAGTCAGTGATCTGCTCGTTGAAATCCTGCGGCGACGCGAAGTGCCGCCCCGGCATGAACGAGGACCGGAAGAACCGGTTGCGGCGCTCGACCATGCCCTTGGACTCCGGGTCGCGGGCTTTGAGCAGCTTGATCTCCGTGCCAAGGGTCCCAGCGAAAGCGGCGGTGCGTTCGGTGAGTTTGCCCTTCCCAATGCCGGTCTCGTTGTCCCAGGTCAATCGGGG
>NZ_JASISM010000022.1 GCF_030063145.1 Cryobacterium sp. PH31-L1 | reverse complement strand
GAGTGCTGGCCCGTTGAAAACAGCTGGCGTATCTTCGCCCAATCATCCATATTGATCACCCTCCATAGTGGCTGGTGGCCCTGTTTTCAATCGGCGATACTGGCCCTATTTTCGGTCGGCGTTAACAGGAACCCTGCAGATTGAAATCTGCCGGGACTTGAGAGCGTGATCACGGACTCGCCGCTGCCTCATTTTACGAGACACGGAATTCGACCATTTGTATCATCTAAGTTGAGGCAGACAGCAGAATCATGGCACTTCCGGTGCCTGGCTGCGCGTGGGCGGAACAATCGAATTCGAAGGTGCAAACTTCGCGGCGGGCTGTTGCGTTTGACGCCCGGTCATCGGGCTTAATATCGGGACACCCAAACGGGCACCGTAGCAATCCTGTGTAGTCAGAACCGCCAGCTTCCGGGGGAGTGTGCGTAGGGCGTCCCGATTGCGGACGTTCGCCACCGTGGCCACGTTCGCATTCGTGGATACTATTTCGCCGGCGCCGCGTTTGTTGGTTGTCCTTGAAGAGCGGTTCGCTTTCGGATTTACTGGTCGGCATACGGATAGGAGGCGCCAACAGATGATGAGCTCGAGCATTACTCCTCATGTCATCAAATCGCTCACGCCCGAGACCTTCCCAGCGTGGCTGGCGCTCGCGCAGAAGCACAACGGGGTCTGGGGCGGGTGTTATTGCTCGTATTTCCACGGCGACACGGAGCGCACGGTCAAGAGCGCGCACGACGGGCCGACGTTCAAACAGCGACTGGTGGCGGAGGGTGTCGCACACGCTGCGCTCGTCTTCGACGGCGACGACGCAATTGCATGGTGCGAGTACGGCAGCCCGGTCGAGCTGCCGCGCATCTACCACCGAAAGGAGTACGACGCGGGAGAGACCAGGCCTGCACCGTGGCGGATCACATGCTTCTTCGTCGACCGGGAGCATCGTCGTTCGGGAGTGGCGCGGGAGGCACTGGAGGGCGCGCTCGACCTGATCGCGCGGTCAGGCGGGGGCGAGGTAGTCTCGTTCCCCAATGAACTCGCGCCTGGCAAGAGGACATCGTCCTCGTTCCTCCACAACGGGACGAGGGCCATGTTCGAGAAGGCGGGATTCACGTTCGAGCGTCACATCGGCAAGAGCAAGACCGTGATGCGCAAGACGATCCCGCCAGCTCACGGCTGACGCCGGGTTCGCGCCGGTCGGCCGTGCGAGGCGGCCGCACTGCTCCGTCGTTCGCGCGAATAGGGATCCCCGACTCTTCCAAACCAACACGAAGCCTCCTCCGAAAACTCGGCCGATCCAACTGGGGTCGCCGTGTCCGCAGAGGGGTCCGGCTTGCGGGCATCGTCGATCGTCGGGTGGTGTCCGACGCTGCAGTTGCGGCCCGCCGCCATGGATAAGCAGATCGTCGGACATCCAGTCGCAAGCTAAGGCACTGATAAACACGGAATGTGTGCAGGGTTCACCGGCTCGGGCTATGCCGGTAACAGTAGTTCTCGTAGCTGCGCCTTGGCTTTTTTCATCCTGGATCTGACGGTTGAGGGGTTGATGCCAAGGATTGCGGCTGCCTCGTGTGACTTGAGGCCGTCCTGTCATTTTTCGAAGTCGTCTGCACAAATTTCCCTACCCGCCTGCACAGCCGGTGCAGTGAGTGTCCGCCGCGGTCTTGTCCGCTCAGCTGGCCTCTGGATTGGTCGCCCCGTCGCGGAAATGACCGCAACTGGACCGCCCCGGGGGCCGATTCGGCGTCCACCCCGCTGCATCCCTGTGCAGAGGAGTATGAGCAAAAGCGACATTTGTGCAGAGGAGTGCGAAAAAACCAGTGTTCATACTCGGCTGCACAACCCCGAAAACTAAAGGCCTGTGCGCAGACGACTTAGAAAAATGACAAGCGACATAAGGGGGGTCCCGAGAGCCAAATACAGCCGATGATGACCTCGAGAACGCCCGTGACGAAATCAGCACCGACCGGAAAACCTCTGCCGACGCCGGCGAGGATTCTTAGGTCTATGTGCAAGTATGGTGCTTGTGGCACGAGTCAAGGAGATAAAGATGCGCCGTTGGATCTCGTTCGCGCTGAACGCGTTACTTCTTCTTTTGCTGGTCTCGTTCATATTCATTCAGGTGTGGGTTCTCCCCCATGCGGTGGATAACGTCGTATCAGTATTTCCGGAAGTCGAACCGCTCGCGGTGCCATCCTTCATCTGGGGTGTCGTCGCAATCGCCTGCTGGCAGGCCGTCGCCGTCATTGGACTGCGGCTTGTTATGCTCATTCGCGACCACAGATTCAACTCTTCGTCCTATGGATGGTTATGGGCGATTATCGGTTGCCTGCTCGCGTTCATAGTGCTCGTGGTGTCCGCTTTCATTGCTCTGAGCGTTCTGGGATACACCAACCCGGGCGTGATGTACGGACTTATCGCTGGCGGGCTCGTCGCCCTGATAATCGTTGTCTCTGTGATGGTGTTCCTGGGGGCCAACTCAGTCATTCGTCCGTACTTACGCGGCTAATATGATCCCGTCTGGCTTGCCGTCAGCCTGGGGCATTAGAAGCTGGCCAACCAGACGGCGGTGGCCTGTCGAACTGCGTCCCGGGCGACCGGACCTCGTGCTCGGGCCTGGTATTTATTGCGCGTCGACGCTGCATCCGGCTTGATGGAGGCGACCGATTCCAAGGCCGGCGCGAGGGTGGGACCAGGCTTGCGGTGCACTATTCGCACTGCGGACCTGGCCCCTCGTCTCGTCGATTAACCCCTTGGGTCTATGCGGGACGTCTCGATGTTAAAGATAGTCTGCGGTGCGTTGGAATCCCATGAGTCCTCGAAGAGTGCCTGGGCTTCTGGCGATGCGTACCAATAGCCGCCCGAATAGGTAGCATCCGCACAGGTGGTTGCCGAGGCGGAATTTGTCAAGGCGAATGAGGCCAGTGGGAGTTTAGGCGGCTAGTTCGAGCCCGTCATTCTCGGTGGGTTTGTCGGTGGGTTTGTTGATCCATGCCGTCGCGGGAATGGACAGGATCTGTGGC
>NZ_JASISM010000021.1 GCF_030063145.1 Cryobacterium sp. PH31-L1 | reverse complement strand
CGCCACAGATCCTGTCCATTCCCGCGACGGCATGGATCAACAAACCCACCGACAAACCCACCGAGAATGACGGGCTCGAACTAGCCGCCTAAACTCCCACTGGCCTCATTCGCCTTGACAAATTCCGAGTCGGCATTCGGGTCAAAAGTGGGAACTATGATGGCGCGTTGATTGAACCGGCGGACCAGACCATGAACGTCAAATTCTGTGCCGAAGTATGTGATTGGCTCCACCTTCCGCGGGACGGCGTCAGCCTCATCGACGTCGTCCACGGAAGTGTCGGCGTCTACTGTTGTCGTGGGAACGCTAGCGGCGGGGATCTGAGTCATGGTCTCGACTCTATTGGGTCGGCCGATCTCGCTGCCTTAGATACCTCGGTTGGTTATCGAGAGGCGGCTGTCATGGAAGACCGAAGTCCCCATCTGATTGAGGAGTGCACGCAAGTGAATTGCTTGATTAGGCATCACGGTTGTTGGTGTTCGAATTTGAGTCGCTGGTCGAAAACGTTCGCGCACACCCTAAGTTGCAAGCAGTCTCGACACTCAGCGGCCATTCCAATACAGGCGTCACGCGGATAGTGATTCTGGAGGCCCGCGGCGGCGGCCCAAGATCGTGATTTGATCCCTGAAGATAATTGGCAGCACCGAGTCTTACAGGCCATCGATGTCTCATGTCCCTAGGGTCTCGACATATGAGCATGGCCATTTCCCAAGAATCGGTCAAGTCCGCTAACGGGCCACCGAGAACGGCTTCGTCCTGACGGTCTGTTAGCGTGAGCCGACGACGGAGAGCCCGTTGGCCCAGAGCCGGAGGCTTTGAATGCCGAACCCGACTGAGCTGCTGTTGGCCGATTTAAGAACAAAGTACGACGCACAAGTTGCGACCCCTGCCTTCACTCGTTTATACGAGGACCCCACGCTCGGCTACATGTTCGCCGTCCTTCACCAGCGGTTGAACAAGCACTTCGCAGCCATCAATGATCGTGCGAAAACCACTCACCACTATTGGGCGGACCCGAGCCGCGATTTGATTGCGCTTATCGAGGAGTTGAATCAGGATCTACATGACTTAAGGCGAGCAGGAGTTGAAGTTACTCTGGCTGACAACTACCAGCAAGCGATTGAGCGATGCGAGCCTTGGCTGTCTCGCAGCAGTGGGAGTCAAGTGCCCGAGGACTTTGAGTTGATCGACGTGGTCAAGCACGAAGGCATCCTCACCATCCCGGGCACCACGGTGAAATTGAAAAAACAGCAGTCTCCAATCGAGCTGAAGATGGCCGGTGAAGGTTCGTACGCAAATGTCTACTCATACGTGGACCCCGACTATGGCATCAAATTCGCCGTGAAACGTGCGAAGCGTGGAATCAACGACCGGGATCGAGCTCGCTTCAAGCAAGAATTCGAGGTGATGAAGCGGCTGAGCTTCCCGTACATCGTTGAGGTGTATAAGTACGACGAGGACGCGAGTGAGTATCGGATGGAGTTTTGTGAAGAGACTCTACGTGGCTATATTTTGAAGCGCAACGCCACACTTTCGTTCTCGTCGCGAAAGCGCATTGCCCTGCAATTCCTATACGGACTCAACTACATTCACACCAAGGGCTTGTTGCACCGAGATATTAGTCTCCAAAACGTGCTCATGAAGGTCTACGAGAGTGGAGCGGTGATAGTGAAGCTCTCTGACTTCGGGCTGGTGAAAGACAAGTCGTCCGAATTCACTCGAACGCAGACTGAAATGCGTGGAACAATTCGCGATCCAGCACTCGACAGTTTCAAGGACTACACCGTCACTAACGAGATGTACGCCATCGCCTTTGTGTTGTCGTACCTCTTCACAGGTCGAGAATCGTTGAAGTCAGGCGTCGATGAAGTAGGACGCATAGTTCAGAAGTGCGCTTCGCATGAAACTTCGGCTCGATATGAGACCGCACTAGAACTCATCGCTGATGTCGAGATGCTTGAGGCAACGCCAACCGACGCCCCGGCGTGATTTCATAACCGTTCTTGGGCACTTGACGAATCACACGGAATTCGCTTACGGCCGGGTGAGGCTAATCGTGAACGTGGTTCCCCCAGGCAGGAAGTCGCCAGCGAGACGAATGAGGCTTCGGTAGGAGTTCCTACCGAGGTCGCGCGTCTCAGTTTGGCCGGGGGGCTCCACAAACAACTCGTACCGCCGTTCACCCTTTGTCGTGTTCAGCCACGTTAGGACTTCTTCGATTGATGTGGCACCCGTAATCCGTTGCGGATCGTGTCGCGCAGGTTGTTCGATGTCGTCGCCAGTCCAGAAGCAGACCCAGTAGACCGACGCCTCTTCCTGCTGCGCATCGAAAAAGGACTCATCCCATTCGACTATCAATTGACCTCCTGGTTGGAATCGACGGCTACGTCCCTGAGCGAGCTGGTGTGGTCTCCGGATGTCGCTCAACTACATCATCCAGCACGGTGGCTCCTAACCAAAGTGCCTCGAAACCTTTGGGACACGAGACGCAGGAGATCACCTTGTCACGCGACGAGCGGCACGTGATTTGTCCTACATCTGAACCTGTCTCGGAACCGTAGAGATACGAGGCGTCTCACGCTCATGTCGTGACTCCCCCGCGTTCGCCGCAATCTTGCGGCGCGTCGATTCTCATAACTACGTCGCGGTACCTCAGGCTTAAACTGAGGTAATCGCCAATGCTTGTGAGACACCCGGGAGGCGATAACAACGAAACTGATCGGCCACGCGCGCGTATCCAGGAGCCAACAGTCCACCGACCGGCAACAGGTCGATATCCTCGCCACTGGAGTCCGGCGGGACGACCTTTACATCGACCAATGAATTTCCGGTGCTCGTGCGTCGCGGCCCCAATTCGACCGTGCGGTCGACGCACTCCAAGCAGGCTTTACTCTCGTCCTCACTACCCTGGATCGGCTGGGCCGCTCGATGGAGAACATGCTCACGTACGCCGAAGAGCTCCGCGGTCGCGGCGCCGGCCTTCGCGTACTCAACTTGGACGGCGACGACACCGATGGGGTCAATGCTGTTCATGATCATGGCCGCACTCGGTCAGATGGAACACGAAATCAAGCGAGAGCGTGTCGTCGACTCCATCATGAAGCGTCGCAACGGAATTTGTCAAGGCGAATGAGGCCAGTGGGAGTTTAGGCGGCTAGTTCGAGCCCGTCATTCTCGGTGGGTTTGTCGGTGGGTTTGTTGATCCATGCCGTCGCGGGAATGGACAGGATCTGTGGCG
>NZ_JASISM010000020.1:3318-5331 GCF_030063145.1 Cryobacterium sp. PH31-L1 | reverse complement strand
TTAGACAAGTTGCCCCGGAGCGACAGCCCAGAATAGGGCCTGAAGTCGGGTGCGTCCGATCCTTGAGAACTCAACAGCGTGCACAATGTCAAATGCCAAAAACCTCGTGGTGTGATCTCGTTTCTAGCGGGTGATCATCAGGAGATTCCTTTGGAAATAATATTGAACAAGTCCTGGTCTTCGGACTAGGCAACTATACAAAGCAAGTCAGTAATGATTTGTTCTGTCAGTTTCAAACTTGCATCTTGTCAGCCTATTCCGGCTGTGGGGTGCACTAGATGGGCACTGAACTTTCGGGTTTGGGAGCTATTCAAACATTTACGGAGAGTTTGATCCTGGCTCAGGACGAACGCTGGCGGCGTGCTTAACACATGCAAGTCGAACGGTGAAGAGGAGCTTGCTCCTTGGATCAGTGGCGAACGGGTGAGTAACACGTGAGCAATCTGCCCTTGACTCTGGGATAACTGCGGGAAACTGTAGCTAATACCGGATATTACCTTGGAAGGCATCTTCTGGGGTGGAAAGAATTTTGGTCAAGGATGAGCTCGCGGCCTATCAGCTAGTTGGTGAGGTAATGGCTCACCAAGGCGACGACGGGTAGCCGGCCTGAGAGGGTGACCGGCCACACTGGGACTGAGACACGGCCCAGACTCCTACGGGAGGCAGCAGTGGGGAATATTGCACAATGGGCGCAAGCCTGATGCAGCAACGCCGCGTGAGGGACGACGGCCTTCGGGTTGTAAACCTCTTTTAGTAGGGAAGAAGCGACTGGGTTTTCCTGGGAGTGACGGTACCTGCAGAAAAAGCACCGGCTAACTACGTGCCAGCAGCCGCGGTAATACGTAGGGTGCAAGCGTTGTCCGGAATTATTGGGCGTAAAGAGCTCGTAGGCGGTTTGTCGCGTCTGCTGTGAAAACCCGAGGCTCAACCTCGGGCCTGCAGTGGGTACGGGCAGACTAGAGTGCGGTAGGGGAGATTGGAATTCCTGGTGTAGCGGTGGAATGCGCAGATATCAGGAGGAACACCAATGGCGAAGGCAGATCTCTGGGCCGTAACTGACGCTGAGGAGCGAAAGCATGGGGAGCGAACAGGATTAGATACCCTGGTAGTCCATGCCGTAAACGTTGGGAACTAGATGTGGGGACCATTCCACGGTCTCCGTGTCGCAGCTAACGCATTAAGTTCCCCGCCTGGGGAGTACGGCCGCAAGGCTAAAACTCAAAGGAATTGACGGGGGCCCGCACAAGCGGCGGAGCATGCGGATTAATTCGATGCAACGCGAAGAACCTTACCAAGGCTTGACATATACCGGAAACGCCTGGAAACAGGCGCCCCGCAAGGTCGGTATACAGGTGGTGCATGGTTGTCGTCAGCTCGTGTCGTGAGATGTTGGGTTAAGTCCCGCAACGAGCGCAACCCTCGTCCTATGTTGCCAGCACGTAATGGTGGGAACTCATGGGATACTGCCGGGGTCAACTCGGAGGAAGGTGGGGATGACGTCAAATCATCATGCCCCTTATGTCTTGGGCTTCACGCATGCTACAATGGCCGGTACAAAGGGCTGCAATACCGCAAGGTGGAGCGAATCCCAAAAAGCCGGTCTCAGTTCGGATTGAGGTCTGCAACTCGACCTCATGAAGTCGGAGTCGCTAGTAATCGCAGATCAGCAACGCTGCGGTGAATACGTTCCCGGGCCTTGTACACACCGCCCGTCAAGTCATGAAAGTCGGTAACACCCGAAGCCAGTGGCCGAACCCGTAAGGGACGGAGCTGTCGAAGGTGGGATCGGTGATTAGGACTAAGTCGTAACAAGGTAGCCGTACCGGAAGGTGCGGCTGGATCACCTCCTTTCTAAGGAGCACGTGCCGTCCCGTCTGTATACAGCGGAATATGGCGGCCAGTCATACGGAAGCGAATGTCTTCCGATGGCGCTCATGGGTGGAACATTGACATTGATGCAAGAACGGCTGAGATCTACTCGGTACGCCTGGTTCGCAAGAACGTGGGTTGGAA
>NZ_JASISM010000020.1:1277-3224 GCF_030063145.1 Cryobacterium sp. PH31-L1 | reverse complement strand
TCGTTGGCATCACTTGCCGGCGGGGAGGGGTACCGCCCGTACTTTGAGAACTACACAGTGGACGCGAGCATCTTAAATTTGCCGCAGATTTTCGAATCTGCGGTCGATTACAAAGATCTATGCACTCTTTATTGAGTGCGTGATCATTGGTCAATTTCGATGTCGAACTTTGTTCGGCATACTTAATCGATTCAAACTCATGTGATTTCAAATTTTTAAGAGCAAACGGTGAATGCCTTGGCATGTAGAGCCGAAGAAGGACGTAGTAATCTGCGATAAGCCTCGGGGAGTTGATAAACGAACTGTGATCCGAGGATGTCCGAATGGGGAAACCCCGCCAGGCCCGTGAGGTGACCTGGTGACTCCCGCCTGAATATATAGGGCGGGTAGAGGGAACGTGGGGAAGTGAAACATCTCAGTACCCACAGGAAGAGAAAACAATAGTGATTCCGTTAGTAGTGGCGAGCGAACCCGGATGAGGCTAAACCGATCATGTGTGATAGCCGGTAGGCGTTGCATGGTCGGGGTTGCGGGACTTTTCTGCCTATTCTACCGAATGGTAAGGGTTAGAACGTTGTATAGACGAACAGGATTGAAAGCCTGGTCATAGAGGGTGCGAACCCCGTAGTCGAAATGCAGCAATCGCCCGAGAAGTATCCCAAGTAGCACGGGGCCCGAGAAATCCCGTGTGAATCCGTCAGGACCACCTGATAAGCCTAAATACTCCTACATGACCGATAGTGAACAAGTACCGTGAGGGAAAGGTGAAAAGTACCCCGGGAGGGGAGTGAAATAGTACCTGAAACCGTTTGCTTACAAACCGTTGGAGCCAGCTTTGTTCTGGTGACAGCGTGCCTTTTGAAGAATGAGCCTGCGAGTTAGTGATATGTGGCGAGCTTAACCCGAGAGGGGAATGCGTAGCGAAAGCGAGTCTGAATAGGGCGATTCAGTCGCATGTCCTAGACCCGAAGCGAAGTGATCTATCCATGGCCAGGTTGAAGCGACGGTAAGACGTCGTGGAGGACCGAACCCACTTCAGTTGAAAATGGAGGGGATGAGCTGTGGATAGGGGTGAAAGGCCAATCAAACTTCGTGATAGCTGGTTCTCTCCGAAATGCATTTAGGTGCAGCGTTGCGTGTTTCTTGCCGGAGGTAGAGCTACTGGATGGCCGATGGGGCCCAAAAGCTTACTGACGTCAGCCAAACTCCGAATGCCGGTAAGTGAGAGCGCAGCAGTGAGACGGTGGGGGATAAGCTTCATCGTCGAGAGGGAAACAACCCAGACCACCAACTAAGGTCCCAAAGCGCGTGCTAAGTGGGAAAGGATGTGGAGTTGCACAGACAACCAGGAGGTTGGCTTAGAAGCAGCCACCCTTGAAAGAGTGCGTAATAGCTCACTGGTCAAGTGATTCCGCGCCGACAATGTAACGGGGCTCAAGCACGCCACCGAAGTTGTGGCATTGATATTTTTGGTTAGCTGCACCCGTGTGGTGTTAGTTCAGCCGTGTTGATGGGTAGGAGAGCGTCGTGTGGCCAGCGAAGCGGCGGTGTAAACCAGCCGTGGAGGCCACACGAGTGAGAATGCAGGCATGAGTAGCGAAAGACGGGTGAGAAACCCGTCCTCCGAAAGATCAAGGGTTCCAGGGCCAGGCTAATCCGCCCTGGGTAAGTCGGGACCTAAGGCGAGGCCGACAGGCGTAGTCGATGGACAACGGGTTGATATTCCCGTACTGACGAAAAACCGCCCAAACTAATCCAGTAATGCTAAGCATCTGAATCCCCTAGATGGATCCCTTCGGGGTGAAGCGTGGGGCCTAGCGTGCGACCCTATGCTGGTGCGGTTAGCGTATTAACAGGTGTGACGCAGGAAGGTAGCTGAGCCGGGCGATGGTTGACCCGGTCTAAGGATGTAGGCCGAGAGATAGGCAAATCCGTCTCTCAGATACG
>NZ_JASISM010000020.1:0-1184 GCF_030063145.1 Cryobacterium sp. PH31-L1 | reverse complement strand
ACCGTGAAGCTTGGACGCTAGTTCAGGTGGAGTCATTGTTGAAATACCACTCTGGTCATATTGGATACCTAACTTCGAACCGTGATCCGGTTCAGGGACAGTGCCTGGTGGGTAGTTTAACTGGGGCGGTTGCCTCCTAAAAAGTAACGGAGGCGCCCAAAGGTTCCCTCAACCTGGTTGGTAATCAGGTGTCGAGTGTAAGTGCACAAGGGAGCTTGACTGTAAGACTGACAAGTCGAGCAGGGACGAAAGTCGGGACTAGTGATCCGGCAGTGGCTTGTGGAAGCGCTGTCGCTCAACGGATAAAAGGTACCTCGGGGATAACAGGCTGATCTTGCCCAAGAGTCCATATCGACGGCATGGTTTGGCACCTCGATGTCGGCTCGTCGCATCCTGGGGCTGGAGTAGGTCCCAAGGGTTGGGCTGTTCGCCCATTAAAGCGGTACGCGAGCTGGGTTTAGAACGTCGTGAGACAGTTCGGTCCCTATCCGCTGCGCGCGCAGGAAATTTGAGAAGATCTATCCCTAGTACGAGAGGACCGGGATGGACGAACCTCTGGTGTGTCAGTTGTTCCGCCAGGAGCACCGCTGATTAGCTACGTTCGGAACGGATAACCGCTGAAAGCATCTAAGCGGGAAGCCGGCTTCGAGATGAGATTTCCATCCCTTCGGGGGAGAGGCTCGCAGCTAGACTACTGCGTTGATAGGCCGGATGTGGAAGTGGGGACTAAAGACCCATGGAGCTGACCGGTACTAATAAGCCGATAATTTGATAACACTCAGTTTGAAGAAGCTGCTTTAGCGTCCACTATGTGGTTCTCGATGTACGGTCGAGAACAACGCTCCTGTCAAGGGAGCTCTATAACTAAAAAATATAGAATCGATTCATCGGAAGATGTTTCGGCGGCTATAGCGAGAGGGAAACGCCCGGTCACATTCCGAACCCGGAAGCTAAGACTCTCAGCGCCGATGGTACTGCAGGGGGGACCCTGTGGGAGAGTAGGACACCGCCGGACTTAACTTGAAACACCAGGAAAGCCATCCCTTAGGGGATGGCTTTCCTGCGTTAACGGCCACCCACGGGTGGCCCTGTTGTCGTTAACCCGCTCTCCTCCGACCGCGTTCAGTCGCGTGCTCAAGACCCTGGCCTTACGCCTGCGGAGCGACGGGACACTCGCTCCTCAG
>NZ_JASISM010000001.1 GCF_030063145.1 Cryobacterium sp. PH31-L1 | reverse complement strand
CGCGCTATAAATGTCCCACTACATCCGGGGGGGGCCCCCCCCCCCCGCCGGGGCCCACCTGTCGGTCGGGGCCCCAAGAATCGAACTGGGCCCTTTTGCGGGCGCCGGGCCGGACACCCCCCCCCCCCCCCCCCCCCCGCACCGGGCCACGAACTCGGGACCGCGGGCCAGGGACCGCGGACTAGCTAGGGCTGCCGGGTTAGGACTCGGGGGCGAACGCCACGAAGAGTTCGCTCACGGAGTTGTAATACTGGTCCGTTCTACCCTTGTGTGTCATGCCTATACGCAGGCACACGCGCTGCGACGGACGGTTGCTCGGCGTGGTCACCGCCACCACCCGGTCGAGTCCCGTCTTCCAGCCTTCGGCCAACACAGCTGATGCCGCTTCAGTCGCGTAGCCGTGGTGCCAGGCGTTCGGGTGAAAGTGCCAGCCGATCTCGGTATCCCCCGACGGCACGAGCGGCGTCACCGGGCTCGACGCCGGAATGGACTTCAGGAGCAGGTTTCCGAAGATTTCGCCGGTGTCGGCATCCGTGACCGCCCGAATGGCATGAACGGGATGTTCCATTCCCTGCCAGCGATTGATCACTGCGATCGCCTCGGCGCGGTCGGTCATCACCCGCGGATGCAGCCCGATGTGTTGTTGCACGGACCACAGCGAATACAGCCCGAAAACGAAGTCGGTGTCATCAAGGGTCCAGGGGCGCAGCAGCAGGCGTTCGGTTCGAAGAGTTTCCACGTCGACATCTTGCCACCCGCACCTGCCCGCCCCCTACTACCGCCCCGCTCTCCAGCCAAAGACGGCTTCCACTCCCCGAGCGCGCGGCGGCGGCGGGGTTTTCCGCGGGGTTGCGAGTTTTCAGGGGTTGCGGGGGCCGCCGCACGCCTTTCGCGGTGGTCCCCGCAACCCCTCAATGTTTGAGCGAGGAGCGGATGACCCTGCCGCCGCCGCACCCCGCCAAACAACTATTCGACGAAAATACCCGCGAGAGTCTTCTTGCCGCGGCGCAACACCGCTACTCCCCCGGGCAGCACCGACCCTTCAATGGTCAGGTCGACACTGGTGACCTTCTCGTTGTTGAGGTAGACCCCGCCCTGTTGCACCGCACGCCGGGCATCACCGATACTCTTCGACAGCTCAGTGTCGACGAGCAGCTGCAGCACGGTCGCGTGCGGTGCCGTCGTTGTGTGCGGAAGTTCGCGCAGCGCGGCCTCCAGGGTGTCCGGGTCGAGTTCGGCCAGGTCGCCCTGCCCGAACAGTGCCTCGGCGGCGTGGATGGCAGCAACCGTCGCCGCCTGGCCGTGAACGAGGCTGGTCACCTCGAGCGCGAGCCGGCGCTGCGCTTCTCGGCGGAACGGTTCGGTTTCGACGAGTTCGGCGAACCGCTCGATTTCACTGCGCGAGAGGAACGTGAACACCTTGAGCCGAAAGACGACGTCGGCATCGTCGGTGTTGAGCCAGAACTGGTAGAAGGCGTACGGGCTCGTGAGGTTCGGGTCGAGCCACACGGCGTTGCCCTCGCTCTTGCCGAACTTGGTGCCGTCACTGTTGGTGATGAGCGGCGTTCCGATGGCGTGCACGGTGCCGCTTTCGGCGCGACGGATGAGATCGGTTCCGCTGGTGAGGTTGCCCCACTGGTCGCTACCACCGGTCTGCAGCACGCAGCCGTAGCTGCGGAACAGTTCAAGGTAGTCCAGGCCCTGCAGAATCTGGTAGCTGAACTCGGTGTAGCTGATACCGGCGTCGGAATTGAGACGCGCGCTGACGGCATCCTTCTTGAGCATGGTGCCCACGCGGTAGTACTTGCCGATTTCGCGCAGGAAGTCGATCGCGCTCAAGGGGGCGGTCCAGTCCAGGTTGTTCACCAGCGTGACGGCGTTGTCGCCCTCGGAGCTGAGAAAGCGTGAGACCTGCGCCTGCAGGTAGCCCACCCACTCGGCGACGGTATCGGTGGGGGTGAGCGTGCGCTCGGCGGTGGGGCGTGGGTCGCCGATGAGTCCAGTGGAGCCACCGACCAATCCCAGCGGATGATGCCCAGCCAATTGCAAGCGCCGCATCAGCAGCAGCTGCACCAGGTTGCCGAGGTGCAGGCTCGCCGCGGTCGGGTCGAATCCGCAGTAATAGGTGATCGGGTCACCATCGAGCAGCGCTTTGAGCTCGGTCTCATCGGTGGAGACGTGCACGAGGCCACGCCAGTTGATCTCCTCCCACACGGAATCGAAGGAGGGATCATTGGTCTGCTGGGCAAGAATGGTGGGGTCTGACACGCGTTCAGATTACCAGCCGGGGCCGCCTCGCTGAATCGGCGGCAGCATCCGCTCTCCTCGCAGGTTGATTCAGCCTAAAGCCTATATTGAGATTGATTTAGCCTGTGGGCTTAATTAGACTGAATGCAGGACGGAGCCTCACCCATGTTTGTCATCACCGCTGACCAGATCGACAGCCGCAACGATCACGATCGTGCGCGGGAGATGATCGCCCGACTTCTGGCGCAGAATCCGGATGCCTTCAGCCTGCCGCCCGACCAGACCGCCGGCGATGAGATTCAGCTGCTCGTGTCGGCGGCCGGGCCGACGCTCTCCACCATTCTCGCGCTGCATCGGTCCGGTCATTGGAGCGTCGGGCTCGGCGTGGGAAGCGTGCGCATTCCCCTGCCGGCGTCGACCCGGCAGGCCACCGGCGGTGCGTTCATCGCGGCCCGCGATGCCGTGGTGCGTGCGAAGCGAACCGAGGCGCACTTTGCGCTCGAGGTCAGTCCAGCCGATGCTGCGGCCCCGGGTATCGAGGCACTCGTCACCATGCTGTTGCTGCTGCGTCAACGCCGTACCCCCCAGGGCTGGGAGGCCGGCGACCTATTCGAAAGCGGGCTGGCCCAGACCGACATCGCTGCACGGCTTGGAATTACGACCGGGGCCGTGAGCCAGCGGATCAAGGCTGCGCAGTACCGGGTCGAGCAGGCAGCGCGGCCGGCCTTGGTTAGGCTGCTAGAGCAACTCGACCGCGACGCGAACGAATCGGAAACCCTATGACTTTCACCGCTCTGACGTTTCTGTACTGGGTCGCCCTGATTTTGGTCACCCTCGCCTCGCTCACCTGCGCCGCGATCGCCTTCAAACTGCACCGCCAGCTCTACGCGATCGCCGCCATGGCCACACTCGCCCTTGCCCTCGTGCTCGCCGCGGTCCCCATGGGCCCCGGCCCCAGCGCCTTCGGCATCGTGCTCGACCTGCTCGCGCTGGCCCTCGCAGTGATCGGCGGCGGCCCGGTCGCGGTGCTCGCCCTCGATCTCGCCACCAACAACTCGGTTCCACCTGGCCAGCACGGCGGAATCATGGTGCTGAACGCCGGCAAACCGGCCCCCAGCATGGCCGGGGTCAGTGACCCTGAGACGCAGGAGGTGCTGCGCGGCGGCGTGACCATCGGCATCCTGGAACGGCTGGCTGTAGCTGGCGCAATCCTCGCCGGTTTCCCCGAGGCCATCGCCATCGTCGTCGCCATCAAGGGTGTCGGCCGGTTCACCGAGCTCGCCGCGGCCGAATCGCGCGAGCGGTTCATCATCGGCACCCTGTCGAGCCTCATCTGGGCCTGCGCCTGCGCCGCCCTCGTGCCGATGGCTCTGGTCTAGCGACGCGCCTGCCGGGTTGATCGCCGATATGGCGAGACGGATGCCTCCCCCGGCACCCAAAACCGCCACGGGTACTCGCTTCCCCCGCCGAGGCCGCTCACCCCGGTGCGTGGCCCGGTCGCGAACTCAGACGGCCGCAGTGGCAGATCGAGGTCGAACGGCGCCAGGCTCAAATCGGCGCCGTCGTCGCCGAGCACGATTCCGAGGGCCTTGGTCAGCCGGGCTGGACCGCGCGCGAGCTCGGCATCCGTTTTCGCGGTGGGGCGGCGAAAGCGGGCCTCGTCGATTCCCGCCACGATCTCGCCGCCGCGCAGCAGCACGGCCGATGCCTCACCGTCCGGCGAGCAGATGACGTTGGCGCAGACGTGCATGCCGTAGCTGAAATAGGCGTAGAGATGCCCGGGCGGGCCGAACATTGTTTGCGTGCGGGGTGTGCGACCGCGAAAGGCGTGCGAACCAGGGTCGATCTCGCCGAGGTACGCCTCAACCTCGGTGATGCGCACGGAGACCGCCCCGCGGGTCAGTACCGCGCCGAGCAGCAGCGGGGCGACCTCGAGGGCGGGTCGCTCCAGCAGGCTCGGCGCGAACGTCACTACCGGCTGAGCGCGGCCGTCAGGTCGCGTACCCGGTTGACCAGGTTCGCACGCTGCTCGGCGACCCGCACCGGGGCGGTGCCGCCGGCGCCGTCACGGCTGTCGACCGATCCGCGAATGGTCAGCACCTCGCGCACCTCGGGAACGAGTTGCGGCGAGATCGCGAGCAGGGAAGCGTCGTTCACCTCGTGCAGATCGAGTCCGTTGGTCTCGGCGAACTTCACCAGGGAACCGGTGATTTCGTGCGCGTCACGGAACGAGACATGGCGTTTGACCAGCCATTCGGCGACATCGGTGGCGAGGGAGAAGCCCTGGGGCGCGAGTTCGGCCATCCGTTCGGTGTGAAAGGTGAGGGTCGCGACCATGCCGGTGAACGCGGGCAGCAGCACTTCGAGGGTGGTGATGGAGTCGAAGACGGGCTCCTTGTCTTCCTGCAGGTCGCGATTGTAGGCCAGAGGCAGGCCCTTGAGCGTAGTGAGCAGCCCGGTGAGGTTGCCGATCATGCGGCCGGATTTGCCGCGGGCAAGCTCGGCGATGTCGGGGTTCTTCTTCTGAGGCATGATCGAGGATCCGGTGGAATAGGCGTCGTCGAGGGTGACGAAACCGAATTCGCGGGTGTTCCAGAGAATGATCTCTTCGGCCAGCCGGGACATGTCGATGCCGATTTGCGCGGTGATGTAGGCGAATTCGGCGACCAGGTCGCGGCTGGCCGTGCCGTCGATGGAGTTCTCGACAACGGCCGCGAAGCCCAAGTCGGTGGCCACGAGTTGTGCGTCGAGACCGAGGGTGTTGCCGGCGAGGGCACCCGAGCCGTAGGGCGACGCATCCGCTCTTCTGCCCCAGTCCGCGAAGCGGTCGAGGTCGCGCACGAGCGGCCAGCAGTGCGCCAGGAGGTGGTGCGCGAGCAGCACCGGCTGGGCGTGCTGCAGGTGGGTTCGGCCGGGCATGATGGCGTCCTCGTGCGCTTCGGCCTGGGCGGCAAGGGCGTCGATGAGCTCGATCACGAGCGAAGCGAGAATGGCGGCGTGATCACGCAGCCACATGCGCACGAGCGTGGCGACCTGGTCGTTGCGGCTGCGGCCAGCGCGCAGCTTGCCGCCCACCTCGACGCCGATGATGTCGATCAGTCCACGTTCGAGGGCGGAGTGCACGTCTTCATCGGCTTCGGCCGGGAGAAAATCGCCGGCGACGACGGCGCGCTCGAGTTCTTCGAGCGCGCCGACCATCTGGGTCAGTTCGGTGTCGGTGAGATATCCGGCCGCGGCGAGGGCCCGCGCGTGTGCCCGGCTGCCCTGCAGGTCGTATTCGGCCAGCATCCAGTCAAACTGGGTCGACTTGCTCAGCCGCGCCAGTTCCGGCGACGGTCCCCCGGCGAAACGGCCGCCCCAGAGGGCGCCAGCTCGGCCGGCGCGGTTTTTCTCACTCGACACTCGATGCCCTACTTCGCGGCAGCGTCGCGGCGTGCGGCGACCTTGCTCGGCAGCGACCACAGTTCGATGAATCCCTTGGCCATGGTCTGGTCGAAGGAGTCACCGGTGTCGTAGGTGGCGAGGTTGAAGTCGTACAGGCTGGTCGTGCTCGAGCGGCCCGTGACGACGGCGCTGCCGGCATGCATTTTCAAGCGGATGTCGCCGGTCACGTACTTCTGCGTGTCCTCGATGAACACGTCGAGGCTCTTCTTCAATCCGGAGAACCAGAGGCCGTCGTAGACCAGCTCCGCCCATTTGCTTTCGACACCGCGCTTGTAACGGGCAACGTCACGCTCGAGCGTCATGTTCTCGAGCTCTTCATGGGCGGCGATAAGCGCCATTCCCGCGGGGGCTTCATAGATCTCGCGACTCTTGATGCCGACCAGACGGTCTTCGACGATGTCGATGCGGCCGACCCCCTGGTCGCCGGCGAGACGGTTCATGAGCTGGATCATCTGCAGCGGGGAGACCT
This sequence comes from Cryobacterium sp. PH31-L1, assembly GCF_030063145.1. Classification (GTDB taxonomy): domain Bacteria; phylum Actinomycetota; class Actinomycetes; order Actinomycetales; family Microbacteriaceae; genus Cryobacterium. Next base: position 893,433 of record NZ_JASISM010000001.1, on the reverse strand, counting down.
TTTTGCCGTCGATGGCGACCGGCACGCCCTGTTCGAAGCTGATGACTACCTCGGTCGGGGCGCGGGTGATCGAGGGGTCCTGAGTGTAGGTGTAGAGGTCTTCGATCGGCGCGTTCCACGGGTCTTCGAGGAATCCGGTTTCGACGGCGCGACCCCAGACGTTCTGGTCGATGGAGTACGGGCTCTTCTTGGACTGCGCGATGGGCAGGTCGTGCTTGGCGGCGTACTCGATGGCTTTGTCGCGGGTGAGCTCGAAGTCACGCACCGGAGCCAGCGAGGTCAGCTCGGGGGCGAGGGCGGCGACGGCGGCTTCGAACCGCACCTGGTCATTGCCCTTGCCAGTGCAGCCGTGGGCGACGCTGTCGGCGCCGAGCTCGATGGCCGTTGAGGCGAGGTACTTGGCGATCAGCGGCCGGCTGATGGCCGAGACCAGCGGGTAGCGCTTCTGATACAGGGCGTTTGCCTTGAGCGTCGGCACAATGTAGTCGTTCGCGAACTCGTCCTTGGCATCGATGACGATGGATTCGACGGCACCGCAGTCCAAGGCTCGCTGACGGATCACGTCCATGTCTTCGCCCTCCTGTCCGACGTCGACGGCGAGGGCTACGACCTCTTTGCCGGTGGCATCCTTGAGCCAGCCGATACCGACCGAGGTGTCCAGTCCACCCGAGTATGCGAGTACAACGCGTTCCGCCATGGTTCTCCCTAAAATCTTGATCTGTCTAAAGTTTACGTGTTGGGCCGCCACCCCCCGGTCGCCCGCCCTGTTCTCTCACTCTGCCCGGGCCCGGTCCCGGAAAGCGGGCCCATGATCTATCGTGGTCCCAGTTTCCGGGCCCGGGCCCGGTCAAGAAGAATGAGAGCGGATGCTCGGCCGGTCAGGCGGCGTTTTGCGCGAGCAGCCAGACCAGCAGGGCCTTCTGGGCGTGCAGGCGGTTCTCCGCCTCGTCCCAGATGATGCTCTGCGGTCCGTCGATGACCTCAGCGGTCACCTCGTAGCCGCGGTCGGCCGGCAGGCAGTGCATGAAGTGCGCGCCCGGCTTGGCCAGGCCCATGAGCTCGGCGTCGACCCGGTACTGGCCCAGGTCACCGAGCCGCGCGGCCTTCTCCTCTTCCTTACCCATCGACACCCAGGTGTCGGTGATAACCACGTCGACTCCGGTGACGGCCTCACGCGGGTCGGTGAACAAGGCGACCGAGCCGCCGGTGCGCGCGGCGATGGCCGTCGCATCCGCTACGACTTGGTCGGTGGGCGTGTAGCCGACCGGTGACGCGATGCGCACGTGCATACCGGCGGTAGCACCCGCGAGCAGGTAGGACTGACCCATATTGCAGGCGCCGTCGCCGAGAAAAGCGAGGGTCTGGCCCGCCAGATCGCCACGGTGTTCGCGAATCGTGAGCAGGTCGGCGAGTAGCTGGCAGGGATGGAAGTCGTCGCTGAGCGCGTTGATGACCGGCACCGTGGTGCCGAGCGCCATTTCTTCAAGCCCGGCCTGGCCGTAGGTGCGCCAGACGATCGCGGCGACCTGGCGTTCGAGCACGCGGGCGGTGTCGGACGCGGTTTCCTTGCCCCCAAGCTGGCTGTTCGCGGTACTGATGATGAGAGGGCTGCCTCCGAGGTCGGCGATGCCGACGGCGAAGGAGACCCGGGTACGGGTGGACGACTTGTCGAAAATGACCGCGACGGTCTGCGGGCCTTTGAGCGGGCGCACCGCAAATCGGTCTCGCTTCAGCTCCAGGGCCAGATCGAGAATCTCGGCCTGTTCGGCCGGGGAGATGTCGTCGTCGCGCAGGAAATGGCGGGTCACGGTGTCACTTTCGGTTGTCGGTACTTCATTGGCAGAGCGGATGCCGCTCCCCCCACTAGACGCTCCACGCCGGCACGAGACCGGCGCAAAGTGGGATTCGTCCAGCCTAGAGGCTGGCGAGAGCGCGCCCGAACCGCTCCTGGAAGTCGGCGAGCTCACCGTCGCCCACGATCAGCGGCGGGGCGATGCGAATACTGGTCTCGTTGGCGGCATTGACGATGAGGCCCTGGGCCAGGGCGGCCGCGCCGAGCTTCAACGCGACCGGTTCGGTCAGGCCGACGCCGAGCAGCAGGCCGCGCCCGCGTACCTCCTCGATCAGCGGCGAGTGGAAGCCGAGGATGATCTCGCGCAGCTGTTGGCCGCGCATAGCGGCGTTTGCCGCGAGGTCGTCGCGTTCGATCACGCCGAGCACGGCGTTCGCGGTCGCAGTGACGAGCGGGTTGCCGGCGAAGGTCGAGCCGTGCTGGCCACGCCGGAACAGGTCGGACGCCCAGCCGAAGGTGACCAGCGCGCCAATGGGAACACCGCCGCCCATGCCCTTGGCGATGGTGACGGCATCCGGAAGGATCTCGGCGTGGTTGTAGGCGAACCACGCACCGGTGCGGGCGATGCCGGTCTGGATCTCGTCGATGATCAGCAGCACGCCGTGTTCCGTGCAGAGTTCGCGGGCGCGTTTGAGAAAGCCGTCGGGCAGGTCGATGACGCCGGCCTCGCCCTTGACCGGTTCGAGGAACAGGGCGGCGACGGTGTTGTCGATGGTCGCCTCGAGGGCTTTGATCGTGCTGTCGATATGCTCGACACCGCCGGGCACGGGTTCGAACGCCTCCCGCATGTGTGGCTTGCCGGAGAGGGCGAGTGCGCCCATGGTTCGACCGTGAAAGGAGTCGTGCAGCGAGATGATGCGGCTGCGGTGGCCCTTGTTGTTGAGACGCGCAAGCTTGAACGCGGCCTCGTTGGCCTCGGCACCCGAGTTGCAGAAATAAACCCGTCCGGCTTCGCCGGCTCCGGTGATGCGCTTCAGGCGTTCAGCCAGTTCGATCTGCGGCGGGGTGGCGAAATAGTTGGAGACGTGGCTGATCGTGCCGATCTGCTTTGTGACGGCAGCGACGACCTCGGGGTGGGCGTGGCCGAGCGAATTCACGGCGATGCCGGCCAGAAAGTCGAGGTACCGGGTGCCCTTTTCATCCCAGACGTAGCAGCCCTCACCGCGCACAAGCATCGCCAGCGGCGGGCTGAAAGTCTTCATCATCGCGTCGGCGAAGCGATTCTGCCAGGGTTGGTCGGTCATGCCGGTACTACCTCCGTGCCAATGCCGCTTCCAGTGAAAATTTCGAGCAGGATCGAGTGCGGCACTCGCCCGTCGATGATCGCGGCCTTGGCGACTCCGCCGTCGACAGCGTCGAGGCAGGCCGTCATCTTGGGAATCATGCCCGATTCCAGCTCGGGCAGCAGACCTCGTAATTCGGCCACGTCAATGATCGACACCAGCGAATCCCGGTTCGGCCAGTCCCGATACAACCCGGCGACGTCGGTCAGAATCACGAGCTTGGCCGCGCCCAGCGCGATTGCGAGGGCGGCGGCAGCAGCGTCGGCGTTGACGTTCAGGGATTGGCCGGGAACATCCGTATCGGGTGCGATCGACGAGATCACCGGGATCCGTCCGGCGGCGAGCTGGGCGAGCACTGCTTCGGGGTCGACGCCGATGACGTCACCGACCAGGCCGAGGTCGACCTCTTCGCCGTCGATAACCACGCCACGGCGCCGCCCGCGAAACAGGCCGGCGTCCTCACCGCTGAGCCCGGCAGCGAGGGGGCCGTGCTGGTTGATGTGACTGACCAGGTCCCGGTTGATCTGGCCGGTGAGCACCATACGCACCACGTCCATCGCCTCGGGCGTGGTCACTCGGTAGCCACCGCGAAACTCGCTCTCGATACCGAGGCGTTTCAGCATGGCCGAAATCTGCGGGCCGCCGCCGTGCACGACGACCGGGCGGATGCCGGCGTAACGTAGGTAGACCATATCCTCTGCGAAGGCCCGTTGCAGGTCCTCGCTCACCATGGCGTTGCCGCCGAACTTCACGACGATGATCTGGTCGTGAAAGCGTTTGAGCCAGGGCAGCGCTTCGATCAGCGTCGCCGCTTTAACGGATGCTTCGGCCTGGCTGGTCTCGTCGGGCTTCGTTCTGGGTGTCTCGGTCATGGTCAGCTCGAGTACGCGCTGTTCTCTTCGACGTAGTCGTGGGTGAGGTCATTGGTCCACAGTGTGGCCGTTTCGTTGCCGGCGTGCAGGTCGATCAGCACGGTGACGGCGCGCTTCGTGAGGTCGACGAGGTCGCGCGGCTGGTCGGGCTCCCCCGCGGTACACACCTGCACACCGTTGATGGCGACGTCGATTCCGTAGGGGTCGAAAGCGGCGTCCTTGACCGGGACTGTTCCGGCTGCGGCGAGCACGCGGCCCCAGTTCGGGTCGTTGCCGAAGATGGCCGACTTGAACAGGTTGCTGCGGGAGACCGCGCGGGCCACCGTGACGGCTTCGTCTTCGGAGAGCGCGTTGGTGACGGTGATCGCCACGTCATGCGCGGCGCCCTCCGCGTCTCCCTGCAACTGCAGAGTGAGGTCGCGGCAGATCTCGACGAGCGCGGCGGAGAATTCGGCCAGGTCGGCGCTAACACCGCTGGCCCCGGAGCAGAGCAGGCTCACGGTGTCATTGGTCGACATGCAGCCGTCGGAGTCGAGGCGGTCGAAGGTGACCCTGGTGGCCGCGTGCAGCGACGTGTCGAGCTCGTCCGAGTCCAGCACGGCGTCCGTCGTGATGACGACGAGCATCGTGGCCAGTCCCGGTGCGAGCATGCCGGCGCCCTTGGCCATGGCACCGATGCTCCAGCCGGCCGGGGAAGTGTGTGCCGCCTGCTTCGGTCGGGTGTCGGTGGTCATGATGGCCTGCGCGGCCAGGAGGCCGGCGGCGGGCGTGGTGGCGGCATCCGTTTTGATGGCGAGGGTGGCGTCCCAGACGCCCGCGCTGACGAGGTCGAGGTTGAGCTGCTCGCCGATCAGGCCGGTCGAGCAGACCAGAACGTCGCCGGACGAGATGTCGAGGCGCTTCGCGACCGCTTCGGCGGTGGCGTGCGTGGTCTGAAAGCCGATGCTCCCGGTATAGCAGTTGGCGCCACCGGAGTTGAGCACGATCGCGCTGACCTGGCCATCACTCATGACCTGGGTGCTCCAGATGACGGGGTTGGCCTGGCAGCGGTTGCTCGTGAACACGGTCGCGGCGTTCTGCAGCGGGCCGAGGTTCTGTACGAGGGCGAGGTCGAGCCCACCGGACTTCTTCAGGCCGGCAGTGACACCGGCAGCAGCAAAACCGGCGGGAAGGGTGACACTCACGGAGCAACTCCATTCATGGTCAGACCGAGTGTTTCGGTCAAACCGAGGGCAATATTGGCGGATTGGATGGCAGCGCCGGCAGTGCCCTTGACGAGATTGTCGATCGCGGTGATGGTGACGACCCGCCCGGCTGCTTCGTCGACGGCCAGTCCGATCAGGGCGGTGTTGGCGCCGAGCACGTCGGCCGTGCGCGGAAAGTGGCCTTCGGACAGCAGGTGCACGAACGGTTCGTCGGCGTAGGCGCTTGCCCAGGCTTCTCGCACGGCGGCGGCGGTCGTTCCGGGCACCAGGCGGGCGGTCGACGTCGCGAGGATACCGCGCGACATCGGCACGATCACCGGGGTGAAGGAGATGGTGGCGTCGCCTGACAGAGCGGATGCCTGGCTTCCGGCCCAGCGCAGCGACTGCACGATCTCGGGGATGTGCCGGTGCGTACCGCCGACGGCATACGGGTTGGCCGAGCCGAGTATCTCGGCCGCGAGGTTAGGAACTTTCAGGCTCTTGCCGGCGCCGCTCGGACCGACCGCGAGCACGGCCACGAGGTCTCGCGCCTCGATCACACCGGCGTGGATGCCGGGGGCGAGCGCCAGGGCTACGGTGCTGGCGTTGCAGCCGGGGGCGGCGATGCGGCGAGCGCCGACGATATGATCGCGTTGCTTGCCGTTCGCCATCGGCAGCTCCGGAACCCCGTAGGTCCAGGCACCGAAGTAGTCGCCGCCGTAGAACGCCGCCCAGTCGTCGGAATTCTCGAGGCGGTGGTCGGCCCCGCAGTCCACCACGAGCGTTTCGGCGGGCAGATGGGCCGTGAGCTGGCCTGATTTTCCGTGCGGCAGGGCCACGAACACAACATCGTGGCCGCTGAGATTCTCGGGGGTCGTGTCGACGAGGGTCAGGTGGGCGAGGGAACGCAGCGAGGGTTGTACGTCGATTAGGCGCTGCCCGGCGTTGCTGTGCGCGGTGACCGTGCGCACCTCGAATTCGGGGTGTCCGGCGAGCAGCCGCAGCAGTTCGCCGCCCGCATACCCACTCGCGCCCGCCACTGCCACCGAAAAAACCATGTGTTAAACCTAGCGCGGCCCCGGCGGCACCGTTTCCGCGCCGCTACGCGGCGTCACGCGCCAGCTCCCACGTCGCGAAACCCATTAGAGTTCGCGGCACCCCTACCAACGAGTGCACCGAACGTCAAAGGGTGCCGCGGGCGCAGCACAGGCCCGCAGCACCCGTCGCGGCACGCGTTAGAGTTCGCGGCCCCCTACCTAGGAGTGCTCACATCGCCGATGAGTGCCGCGAGGAGCGGACGCCGCGGGCCAGCCCGAAAGGTCGGCCAACGGCATCCACTACCCAAGCGCCGCGTCACCTGTCCCCGTCCCCGTCGCGGCACTCGTTAGAGTTCGCGGCCCCCCTACCTACCGGTGCCTCCATCTCCGAGCACTGCCGCGGGCGCGGCGAGCCCGCTCCTCCCCAGCGGACGCCCTCAGCCAGTTCTCCACAGATGTCACGCCACGCGAACACGGCATCCGATCCCGCGGAAGGCTGGGCACATGTTGGAGACCCTGGGAATGCAGGACGTGCTCGGCGATGGGCTGATCACCGCGGAAGCTCTCCGTTTTGCGGGCCTGAATGAGCATGCCGTCGCTGCCCTCGTGCAGCGCGGCGAGCTCAGGCGCCTGCGACGCGGCTGGTACACCCTCGGCTCGAAATGGCAGGCCATGGGACCCGACGGGAAGTACCGCTTATTCGTTCGCGCCACTGCCGCCGCGGCGGAGCGACAACTCGTGCTGTCGCATCATTCGGCGGCGGTGTTACATGGCCTCCCGCTCATCGGCAAGTGGCCTACTACGGTGCATGCCCTCCTGCCAGACGCCCGAGGCGGGAGCAGTCATCGACTACTGACCTCTCACCGAGCCGTGGCCGATCCGAACTCGACGTTCATTTCCGGTGTTGCGGTGACCAGTCTGTCTCGAACCCTCATCGACATGGCCGCCGGGTGCAGTCTCCTCACCGGCGTGACCATGATCGACCATGCGCTCAATCGGGAGAACACGGGCGCAGCCGGCGAGTACACCACGGGTGCGCCGCCAATCACGAAGGCGTCGCTCCTGACCGAGCTGGAGTTGGTGAACCCGCGCACCGGGCGGCACGCCGCCGAACGGGCCATCGCGTTCGCCAACGGCCTGTCGGCCAACGCTGGCGAGTCGCTCAGTCGAGTGCGTTTCGAGGAACTGGGGTTCCAGATTCCCGAATTGCAGGTGCGATTCGATGTCGCTGGCCGCACGTTCTATGTCGACTTCTTCTGGCGAGACGTGCGCAAGATCGGTGAGTTCGACGGGCACATCAAGTACACCCGCGCGGCAGTCATGAACGAAAAGGACGTGGTCGAGGTGGTCGTGGCCGAGAAGGATCGGGAGAGCCTCCTTCGCCCCGGCGTTGGTAGCTTCGATCGATGGGGCTGGAATCTGGCCCTCAACTCCACGGACTTCTACCGGTTTCTGCTCGAGAAGGGCGTGCCGCGCGCCGTTCCCGCCCATCGCGGCACTCGTTAGAGTTCGCGGCACCCCTACCAACGAGTGCCCTGGTATCTAACAAGTGCCGCAAGCAACGGATGCCGCGAGCCGCCCTGCAGAGGCCGTCCACCCGCCAGCCGCACTCGACGGCGTTTGTGGCGCACGGTAATTTTGCGGCCACTCGACGAAGTTGGCGGCACTCGTTAGAGTTCGCGGCACCCCTGCAACGCGAGCCCCAGACTGTAACGAGTGCCACGAGCAGCGGGTGTCTACGGACCTGGCCCAAAGGGTCAGGTAGCCCGCCGACCGGACTCGACGGCGTTTGTGGCGCACGGAAGTTCCGGGCAGCCGATGACGTTCGCGGCACCCCTTGACGTTCGCGGCACCCCTACGTAGAAGTGCCACCATCGCTAAAGGGTGCCCCAACGAATTGATGCCGCACGCCATCCCCACAGAGGCAGGTCGCCGGGCTGCAGGGCGCGCCTCGCGGCACTCGTTAGAGTTCGCGGCACCCCGACCAACGAGTGCCACCGACTCTAGCCAGTGCCACGACGAGCGGATGCCGCGGGCCGCCCCTGATCGAGCGACTCGCGGCACCCGCTGCCCGCGGGCGGCACAGGCACAGGCACAGGCACCAGCGCTACTCGCGCAGGGTGGCCCCGTAGCGGTCGGCGGCGAGGGCCACGCCGGCCAGACGGGCGGCGCTCGCCTCGGCGGCGGTCAGCGTGCGCTCTTCGCCGCGAAAACGCAGCGCGAAGGTGAGCGACTTCCGGCCGGATTCGACGCCGGCACCCCGGTAGTCGTCCACCAGCTCGATGCTCTCGAGCAGCGCACCCGCACCCTCGGCAACGGCCCCACGCAGGGCAGCAGCCGGTACGGAGGCCGCGACGACGAGCGACAGGTCCTGCGTGGCGGCGGGCATCGTGCGGATCGGCGTGACCGTGAGATCCGCGTCGGCCTGTGCGAAGACGAGCCCCAGGTTGATCTCGGCGACGGCGACGACGGCGGGCAGGTCGTAGTCGTCGGCGACGGTCGGCAGCAGTTCACCGGCGAATCCGACCGTTACCGTCGAAGCAGCAGCGGTCGCGGCACCCAGGGCGGTCACGAATAGTTCGGCGGTCCGGCCCGGGTGCATCGCCGGGTGCACGCCCTGGCGCACCTCGATGCGCACACCGGTGGCCAGCGCCACCTGCTGCACGGTGGCCAGCGCCGACTGCCAGCCGGCAGCCACAGCGGGCAGGCCCGGCTGGTGCCGCACGTCATTGCCCACCAGAACAACCCCGACCAGGAGCGGCTGCGGCACGATTCCCGCGTTCAGCGCTGCCTCCTGCTCGGTGCTCGGACGCGCTGCCCCGGCAGGAAGCACGGCCGTTCCGTAGGTGACGCCGGCTTCGGGCCGAAAGACCAGACCCTGCTCATAGATGGCGACGTCAACCAGCCCGCGAGAACGGTTGCGGTGCGCGATCTGCAACATGCCCGGCAGAATCGACGTGCGCAGGAACGGCGCCTCACCGTCGAGCGGGTTGACGACCTTCATTTGCGAAACCGGCACCCGCACAGCGGATGCCGCGCTCGCCTCGGCAACGCCACCGTCGGCATCCGTTTCGCTACCCACGACAGCGGTCGAAACCGGCATACCGAACAGGTTGTTCGCCTTCTCCGACACAAACGGGTAGGTCAGCACCTCGGTGTGACCGGTGGCCGCAAGGGTCTGCGCGACCGTGCGCCGCAGCGTCTGCGTGCGGGTCAGGCCACGGCCGGGCGGGGCGACGGGCAGCACCGAGGGGATGCGGTCGTATCCGACGATGCGGGCGACCTCCTCGGCGAGGGTCCACTTGTCCGTGAGGTCGGGGCGCCAGGTCGGGGGCGTGACCTGCAGCACGCCGCCGACATCGTGCAGGGAAGCACCGACCTCGACGAGTGCATCGCGCACCTCGTCGCCGGTATAGTTCAGGCCGATCAGGCCCGACACGAATCCGGTCGGCAACACAATCGGAACGGGTGCGGTCGTCATGTCGTACACCGAACCGAGGTCGTCGGCGACTCCCCCGGCGAGGTCCACCAGCAGCTGCATCACGCGGGCGGCGGCAGCGGCAGCAACCTGCGGGTCGACGCCGCGTTCGAACCGTTTGCTCGCCTCGCTCGGCAGCTTGTGGCGGCGGGCCGAGCGCGCGATCGAAACCGGGTCGAAGTTGGCGGCCTCGACCAGCACGTTGACGGTCTGCGCGGTGATTTCGGTGCTCGCCCCGCCCATCACGCCGGCCAGTCCTATCGGCCCGGATTCGTCGGTGATCAGCAGATCTTCAACATTGAGCGTGCGGGTGACCGCGTCGAGCGTGGTGAACTTCTCGCCGGGGGTCGCGCGCCGCACGATGATGCCGCCGGAAAGCTTGTCGAGGTCGTAGCCGTGCAGCGGCTGGCCCAGCTCGAACATCACGTAGTTGGTCACGTCGACGACGAGCGAGATCGATCGAATGCCGACCAGCCCGAGCCGGGCGATCATCCAAGCCGGGGTCGGCCGGGTGGGGTCGACGCCGCGCACGACGCGGGTCACGAACACGGTCGAGCCGATCCGGTCCCGAATCGGAGCCTGGTCGTCGATGGTGACCGGGAACCGGGTGACCGGGGCCACGACGGTGAGGGCCAGTGCGGGATCGCGAAACGGCACGCCGGTCGCGTGCGAGTATTCGCGGGCGACGCCACGAATGGAGAAGGCGTAGCCGCGGTCGGGGGTGACGTTGATCTCGACGGCGCTGTCGTCCAGGCCGAGCAGGGGAATCGCATCCGTTCCCACCGGCGCGTCGATACCAAGAGATTTCAGCAGCAGAATGCCGTCGTGCTCGTCGCCGAGGCCGAGTTCACGGGCCGAGGCGATCATGCCATCGGAGACGTGTCCGTAGGTCTTGCGGGCCGCGATCGGGAACGGGCCGGGCAGCGAGGCGCCTGGCAGGGTCACGACGACCTTGTCGCCGACGGCGAAGTTGTGCGCGCCGCAGATGATGCCGTGGATGTCCGGACCGCCGTCGGCGGCGAGCTCACCGTCGGGCGCCACGCGCACCTGGCACCAGTTGATGGTTTTGCCGTTGGTCTGCTCTTCACCGACGAATTCGAGTACTTCGCCGACCACGATCGGGCCGGAGATCTCGAAGCGGTGGATGTCTTCTTCTTCGAGCCCGACGCTCACGAGCGCGGCGTGCACGTCTTCCGGCGTGGTGCCGGGCGCGAGGTCGACGAATTCACCGAGCCAGCTCAGTGGCACCCGCATCAGAGGTTCATCCCGAACTGCTGGCTGAACCGGATATCGCCTTCGACCATGTCGTGCATGTCCTTTACGTCATTTCTAAACATCACTGCTCGCTCAACGCCCACTCCGAACGCGAACCCGGAGTACACGTCGGGGTCGATTCCGGCCGAGCGCAGCACATTCGCGTGCACCATGCCGCAGCCGCCCCACTCGATCCAGCGGGCACCGTCCTTGAAGGTGGGGTGCCAGACGTCGAGCTCGGCGCTCGGTTCGGTGAACGGAAAGTAGTTCGGGCGCAGGCGCACCTTGGCTTCGGGACCGAACAGTGCCTTGACGAAGTGGTCGAGGGTGCCACGCAGGTTGGCCATGGTGAGGCCTTTGTCGATGGCGATGCCCTCGATCTGGTGGAACACCGGCGTGTGCGTGGCGTCGAGTTCGTCGGTGCGAAACACCCGCCCGGGCGCGACGACGTAGACCGGCAGCTCACGGCTGAGCAACGCGCGCAGCTGAACAGGCGAGGTCTGCGTGCGCAAGACGAGGTGGGCATCCGTCGGCTCGACGAAGAAGGTGTCCTGCATTGCCCGGGCGGGGTGGTCCTCGTCGAAGTTGAGTCCGTCGAAGTTGAACCATTCGCTTTCGAGCTCCGGCCCTTCGGCGACTTCCCAGCCCATGGCCACGAAGACGTCGGCAGCTCGTTCGCTGAGCAGCGAAATGGGATGCCGCGCCCCGGCCTTCCAAGCGGATGCTGCTGCCGTCACGTCCACCGTTTCGGCGAGCAGCCGCGCGGCAGCTTCCGCTGTGCCGATCTCGTCTTCACGAGCGGTCAGCGCCTTGGTGACGACGCCGCGAGCCTGGCCGACGAGCTTGCCGGCGGCGGCCTTCTGGTTGCCGGGCACGCTGCGCATGAGCGCATTGAGCTTCGACAGCGGCGAAGCCTCACCCGCATGCTCGCTGCGTACGAGCTTGAGCGCGGCGGTCGTTGCGGCTACAGCGATGGCGGCCAGTGCGGCGTCAACCGCGGCGTTCACTGCCTCTTCGGTAATGGCGGGTGGGTCGATGGGACCAGCGGGATCAGACACAGTCCCTGAGTTTACCTGCCTCAGGCTCCCTGGCTTCTGCTCTGGGCACCCAAAATGCGCGGGTCGGCCTGCACTGGGTCAATTGGAGGCGCGGAGTCGTCCTTCGTGACGCTGCCGGCCTGCGGGCCGGTGCGCTTGGCAATTCTGCGTGCCAGCCAGGACAGCGACAGGTTCATGGCCAGATAGATGGCGAGCACAATGAAGAAAAACGAGAACTTGTACTGTTCGCCGAAGAAGTTGGCGAGCTGGTTCAGCCCGGAGCGGAGAAGTTCGTTGTAGCCCACGATAAAGGACAGCGACGTGTCCTTGAGCAGCACGACCAGCTGGGCGATGATGATCGGCAACATCTGGCGAAAGGCCTGCGGGAACTCGATGCGGAACCGGGTGGCCACCGGGGTCAGGCCGATAGCGAGTCCAGCTTCGCGCTGCCCCCTCGGCAGTGCGTTGATCCCGGCACGGAGCGCCTCACCGATGATGGCACCGTTGTAGACAGACAGGGCGGCCACACCAGCCCAGAACGATCCGGTGGAGAACACCAGCAGGATGAACAGCATCATGAGCAGCACGGGCATACCGCGGAAGAATTCGAGCAACACCGTGGTGGGCACCCGGATCCAAGCGGATGCCGACAACCGGCCGAAGGAGAACAGCACTCCGATCACCAGCGCGAAGACGGCGGCGACCGCGGCCATGCGCAGGGTCGCGAGTGCACCCAATCCGAGGGTGCGCCAGACCAGAAGGTCGTTGAAAACGTCCCAGCGACTGATATCCCAGAGGCCCGGCTGCACGGCCCCGTTAGCGCTGGTCTTGGGCAGGCCGAGCACCACAATCAGGGCGAGTAAGCCACCGGCCAAGATAATCGTGCCGACAATGGAAATGAGACGCGATCGCGCCCGGGACTTCGGTCCGGGGGCGTCGTACAGTACAGAACTCATCGGAGCACCGCCACCTTCTTCTCGATCCTGCCGGCAATCAGGCCGAGAGGAATGGTGATGACCAGATAAAACGCTGCGACTGCGAGCAAAATCGGGATGACGGCATCACCGCGGTCATTGGTGACCTTGCGAGCGGCGCCGAACAGTTCGAAGACGAAGAACGCACCGGCGACCGACGTGTTCTTGGTGAGAGCGATGAGCACATTGATTAGTGGTGGCACCACCATACGGATAGCCTGCGGCATCACCACGAACGTGAGGGTCTGTCCAAAGGTCAGGCCCACGCTGCGTGCAGCTTCGGCTTGCCCCACATGTACGCCGTTGACGCCGGACCGAAGTGCCTCGGCCACGAACGGAGAGGTGTACACCGTGAGCCCGATGGCCGCCAGCTGGAAGTACCCAGGGCTGAACTCCAGAAGGGGCAGGAGGTAGGCGCAAAAGAACAGCACGAGCGTCAGCGGGGTGTTGCGAACAAGTTCCGTGTAAGCGGTTGCGAACACACGAAATGACGAGATCGGCGAGATGCGCATCGCTGCGACAACCAGCCCGATAGTGGATGCGCCGACTCCGGCGATGAGAAGCAGGCCCAGGGTGTTCCGGAAGCCTTCCAGGAACAGCGGCAGGTTGTCGATGACTGCGTCCACAACTCACCTCCTCGTCTTTGTCTGTCTGTGGTCGGGCTGGAACATGCTGGTGGCCACCGTGGCGCCCCGTCCTAGGACGGGGCGCCACGGATCAATACTGATTAGCGACGCACTGCTTATTGATGTGCCAGGTTCGACCTAGTAGCGGTCGACCGCCGGCGGGGTGGGAGTGTCGAGCACGGTGCCCGCGGTGGATTCCCAAGCCGAGACCCAGCTTCCGTCCGCATAGGACTCTTCGAGGACGTCGTTGATGAAGTTGCGGAACTCGGTGTCGTCGTGCGCGAGGCCGATGCCGTAGGGCTCTTCGGTGAATGCGTTGTTGACGACCTCGAACTCACCGGCGTTCTGGTCGGCCAGGCCGGCCAGGATCACGTTGTCGGTGGTCACCGCGGCGACCTCGCCGCTGCGAAGCGGGCCGAGGCAGTTGGAATAGGTGTCCGAGGCGATGATATCGGTCGTAAACTCGGCGATGTTCTTCTCCGAGGTGGAACCGCTCACGGTGCACACCTTCTTGCCGGCGAGGTCTTCGGGACCGGTGATCTTGTCGGGGTTGCCCGCGAGTACGAGCAGGTCCTGTCCGGCGGAGTAGTACGGTCCGGCGAAGGACACGACCTCCTTGCGGGTGTCGTTGATCGTGTAGGTCGCGATCACCAGGTCGACTTGGCCGTTCTCAATGAACGGCTCGCGGTTGGCCGAAACGGCCTCGGTCCAGTTGATGCCCGAGGCTGGGATGCCGAGCTTGGCCGCGATGAGCTTGCCCATCTCAACGTCGAAGCCGACGGGTTCGCCGCTGGGGCCGAGCAGGCCGAACAGCGGCTGGTCGAACTTGGTTCCGATGTTGATGGAACCGGCGTCGGCCAGGCGGGCCATGGTGCTTCCCTCGGCGAACGACACGTCCGTCTCCACCGGGGCGGCGGCATCGGTGGGGGCTCCCGAGTCCGCGCAGCCACTGAGCACGAGCGCACTTGCGATCGCAACGGCCGAAATCACTAGACCTTTTTTGAGTCTCATGGTTTTTCTCCTGATTGCTGGTACTGCTGCTGTGTAAACCCTGCCCACCGATTAGTGGGCAAGTATTTTGGAGAGGAAGTCTTTCGCTCTCGTGCTTTGGGGGTTGGTGAAGAATTCCTCGGGAGTGGTCTCCTCCACGATCTCGCCCTCCGCCATGAAGATGACGCGGTCTGCGGCCTTGCGGGCGAAGCCCATCTCGTGGGTGACGACGATCATGGTCATACCGTCGTTGGCGAGGTCGACCATCACCTCGAGCACCTCGTTGATCATCTCCGGGTCGAGGGCGCTGGTCGGCTCGTCGAGAAGGATGACCTTGGGATCCATGGCGAGAGCACGAGCGATGGCGACGCGCTGTTGCTGGCCACCGGACAACTGCGCGGGCATCTTCTGCGCCTGATTGGCGACTCCGACGCGGTCGAGCAGGGCCATCGCCTTCTTCTCGGCGTCGGCTTTCTTCAGGCCGCGCACCTTGATCGGTCCGAGCGTGACGTTCTCGAGCACGGTCTTGTGAGCGAACAGGTTGAACGCCTGAAACACCATTCCGACGTCGGCGCGCAGAGTGGCGAGGGCTTTACCCTCTTCCGGCAGCTTGACGCCGTCGATGGTGATGATGCCGTCATCGATGGTCTCGAGACGGTTGATGGCCCGACACAGAGTCGACTTACCCGACCCGCTCGGTCCGATGACTACGACCACCTCGCCGCGGTTGACCACGGCGTTGATGTTCTTGAGAACGTGCAGTTCTCCGTAGTGCTTGTTGATGTCTTTGACGACGACTAGCGGTTCACCCCGACGGACGGTGATGTTCGACGTAGCCGGGGACGAATCTGATGGCTCCATACCTCCCAACTTAGGTCAGAACACGCGTCTCGTCGCGCCAAAGGCCCGGACAGTAACGCATTTGTAACAGTCCGGGCCGTGACGATCTGTGGTAGATAGCGGGTCAGCATCCGCTCACTGACGGGGAGAGTTCATACTTTCGGTGGGTTTGGTATGCGTAAAAAGATCGCGACCGCGAGCGCCGTGGCGACGCACAGCGCCGCGTTGACGACGATGGCACCGAGCACGCCGTCGAGTACCGTCGCCGGAGTCTCGATTCCGAGCCGGTGAACCCGCGCCGCGACGATCGCGCTCATGATGGGGATACCCATCGTGATGCCTGCCTGCTGGCTCATGGTCGCGAGGCCGGTGGCCAGTCCCTGCTCTCGGTCGGGCATGCCAGAGGTCACGGTGACCATGAACCCGACGATGACGACCAGGTTGGCCACACCGCCCACGAAGGTGGCGATGAGCAGCAGCACTATGGAACTTCCGTTCGTGCTGAGCAACAGCAGGGATCCGGTGGCCACAGACTGAACGACAAAGCCCCACACGATCGACGTCTTCGTGCCCCAGCGACCGATGATGCGAGGGCCAACGATTCCGCCGAGTACGGTCCCGATCCCGAGAACGGCGAAGGAGAGACCGGCCAGCAGGGGCGAATAGCCCAGCGTTTTCTGCAGGTAGAGCGTGAGCAGAAACACCAGGGAGGTCTCCGTGACGAAGGCGAGAATGCCGGCGATGTTGCCCCAGGCAATCGTGCTGCGTCGCAAAACGGCAAATGCTACCAGCGGATGCTCCGCCTCGCGTTCGACTGCCCAGAAAGCCACCAGGAGCACGGCGCCGACTGCGAGCGACCCCACGGTCACCGGGTGAGTCCAGGACGTCTGGGCGGCTGAGGACAGTCCGTAGACCAGCGCGAGGAGCGCGGCCGTAACCGTGATCGCTCCCGGAATGTCCATTCTTGATCGATTGGCCGGTCGCGATTCGGCCACTACCAGGGGTGCCAGCACAACGACAGCCAGGGCGATGGGAATGTTGATGAAGAACGCCCAGCGCCAGGACAGCAGGTCGGTCAGCACGCCACCGAGAATCGCTCCGGTGGTGAAGCCGGCGGCCATCAGGGCGCCGTTGAGCCCCAGTGCCTTCTCCCTCAGCTTCCCTTGGGGGAACGAAGTCGTGAGCAGGGACAGCGCGGCAGGGACCACGGCGGCCGTGGCCAGTCCCTGCAGAATCCGCGCGATGAGCAGCAGCGCGGGTGTCGTGGCCAGTCCCCCGATGAGCGAGCCGATGCCGAGCAGCGCCATGCCCAGTACGAAGAGCCGGCGGCGGCCCACCAGGTCTCCGACGCGGCCGAAGAGCAGCGTGAACCCGGCCGCGCACAGTGCGAACGATGTGGCCACCCACTGCAGGGTGTCCAGTCCGAAGCCGATCTCGGCGCCAATGGCCGGCAGCGCCACGTTGAGAATGGAGAAGTCGACGGCGAGCGTGAAGCTGGCGGTCAACAGCAGCAGCAGAATTAGTCTTTGCCGGCCGGCCATGGTGGCGGATTTCGCCGGGGGCCGTGCGGCGACGGTCTCGCGCAGGTCGTTCGTTTGGGTCATGGGTGCACCTGTTTCGTTGCCAGAAGCGGTTGTCGCGTTCTGACCCCAGCCTGTGCAGGTCGGGCGAAAACAACCACACCACGTCGCGCCTAGCCCTCGCAGGGGTAGGCAGATGCCGGCGCGCTAGGTCAGACTGAAGAATATGACTGGCCCTACAGAGCTCGGTGAATTCCTCCGAATTCGGCGATCCGCCCTGCAGCCCGAAGACGTGGGACTGCAGAACTACGGCGTCCGCCGGGTTCCGGGGTTGCGCCGGGAGGAACTCGCCATGCTCGCGGGGGTGAGCATGACCTACTACACCCGTCTGGAGCAGGGCCTGAGCGCCAACGCGTCGCCATCCGTTCTGGAGGCCATCACCCGGGCGCTGCAGTTGAACGAGGCCGAGCGCGCGCACCTGCTGGATCTCGCCACGCCGACCCGCCCCACACGTCGTGCCAGCACGAAACCCGACCGTGCCAGGCCCGGCACGCTGCGACTGATCACTTCCATGTCGAACCTGCCGGCAATCGTGCTGGGACGACGCAGTGAGGTTTTGGCCTGGAATGCTCTCGGCCACAAACTGGTCGGCTCGCACCTCGACTTTGAGAGTCCGCAGAGCACGCTGGATCGACCGAACCTCACACGGATGCTGTTCCTCGACGCCCACACGCGCGAGCTGTGCGCGCGCTGGGGCGAGGAAGCGACCAGGGCCGTGTCATCGCTGCGACTTTTGGCCGGGCGACTCGACGACGATCAGCAGCTCATCAGCCTGGTCGGCGAGCTCACCGTGAAAAGCGCGGAATTTGCGGGACTGTGGGCGAAGCATCCGGTTGCAATCTGCCTGGAGGGGCTCAAATACTTTCAGCATCCGATCGTCGGGTCGCTGGAATTGCACTTCGAGGTGCTGACTACGCCCGACGATTCCGGCCACCGCATCTTGATCTATACTCCTGAACCCGGTTCATCGAGTGCAGCCGCGCTGCAACTGCTGCAGAGCGCACCCGCCTGGAGCTAGAAACGCCCGAGGCCCGGCAGATAGCCGGGCATCGGGCGACGGTGCTGTGGCTCAGGCGCGCTGGGCGAACGCGCTCTCGTACAGGCAAACGGATGCCGCGGTCGCCAGGTTCATCGACTCGGCTTCACCGTAGATCGGCACGCTGACGCTGCGGTCGACCCGGGCGAGGTCTTCGTCGGTCAGGCCGCGAGCTTCATTGCCGAACAGCCACACGGTCGGAGCCGCGAGCAGCCCGTCGTTGCGGGCGGTGAGCAGGTCGGAGCCCTTGATGTCGGCGGCGAACAGCTGCAGGCCGGCGGCACGGGCACGGTCGAGCACGTCGGAAAGGTCGGCCGCGATGGCAACGGGGAGGTGAAAGATGGAGCCGGTCGAGGAACGGATGACCTTGGGGTTGTACAGGTCGACACTGCGACCGGTGAGGATGACGGCGTCGGCGCCGGCGGCATCCGCAGCGCGAATGATGGTTCCGGCGTTTCCCGGGTCGCGTACCTCTTCGAGGATGGCGACAAGTTTGGGTTCGGCGTTGAAGATCTTCTTCACCGACGTGGGGAATTGGTGGCAGACCGCAACGAAGCCCTGCGGGGTGACCGTGTCGGCCATGGCCTCGAGCACCTCTTCGGAAACGAACTCCACCTCAACCTGAGCGTCGACGGCCTTCTGGGCCAGGTCGGTGTAACGGTCAAGCGCGGTCGGCGTGGCAAACAGCTCCACGACCAGCTCTGGACGAAAGGTGAGGGCTTCGGAAACGGCCTGCGGGCCTTCGAGCAGAAACAGACCGGACTCGAGGCGCGCGTCGCGCTTGGCAAGTTTTGCGACGGCACGGACGCGCGGTGAACGTGGATTATCAAGCATGTCGTTAAGTCTAGGTGCGCGAAGTTTAGGTGCACGACGAATGGGGTACAAAAAAGGAGCGGGCGACCAGGCCACCCGCTCCTCAATGAAGCTGCCGAGTGTTCAGCACGTTCACGCCCAGGAGGCAGACGATGCGAAGCAATCGAGATGAAGCATTACGCCGTGACGGCGACCTTCGGTGCCGAGGTGTCGGCGGGAAGGGCTGCCTTGGCGCTCTCAACGAGGGCAGCGAACGTCGCTGCCTCGTTGACGGCCAGGTCGGCGAGGATACGACGGTCAACCTCGATGCCAGCCAGGCCGAGGCCCTGGATCAGACGGTTGTAGGTGAGGCCATTCGCGCGCGACGCAGCGTTGATCCGCTGGATCCACAGGCGACGGAAGTCACCCTTGCGTGCGCGACGGTCACGGTAGCTATAGGTGAAGGAGTGAGTGAGCTGCTCCTTCGCCTTGGTGACCAGGCGTGAACGCTGTCCGCGGTAGCCCTTGGCGCGTTCGAGAATAACGCGGCGACTCTTGTGGGCGTTTACGGCCCTCTTTACTCTTGCCATTTTCTACAAATCCTTATTCGTTACGGGGGCCTGGTGTTACAGACCGAGAAGCTTCTTGATGACCTTCTGGTCTGACTTGGCCAGCACCTGGTCCTGGTTCAAACGGGACTTGCGCTGCGTGCTCTTGACCTCGAGGTTGTGTCGAAGTCCGGCCTGCTGCTTCATGATCTTTCCGCTGCCGGTGACCTTGAAACGCTTCTTGGTTCCGGAGTGGGTCTTCATCTTAGGCATGTGGTTCCTCCTGTTTCGCTGCCTTATCGGCAACCTTGTCTGCCTTATCGGCTACCTTGTCTGCCTTCTCGGCAGCCTTGTGGGCGTTGATCTCAGCCTTGGCTTCTGACTTGTTCTTCAACGGGCCAATCACCATGACCATGTTTCGACCGTCGATCATCGGAGTAGATTCCACGGAACCGTACTCGGCGACATCCTCGGCAAATTTTTGGAGCAGTCGTACGCCCTGATCGGGTCGGGACTGTTCACGGCCACGAAAAAGAATCATGGCTTTGACCTTGTCACCGCTCTTCAGGAAGCCTTCGGCGCGTTTGCGCTTGGTCTCGTAGTCGTGCGTATCAATCTTGAGACGGAAACGAACCTCCTTGAGGATCGTGTTCGCCTGGTTGCGCCTGGCCTCCTTGGCCTTCTGCGCAGCCTCGTACTTGAACTTGCCGTAGTCCATGATCTTGGCCACGGGTGGCTTGGCTTCGGGTGCAACTTCGACGAGGTCGAGGTCGGCATCCTGTGCCAGGCGCAGGGCAACATCAATCGCCACGACCCCGACCTGCTCGCCGTTGGGACCAACGAGACGAACTTCGGGGACGCGTATACGGTCATTTGTACGGGGATCGCTGATGCGTCTCTCCTCTTGGTTAACTTCGTGATCACAACCAGCCAGCGGATGCTGACCGGGGACGAAGAGAGGAAAATCACGCGTTTCTCCTACCAACACTTTCGTTGGCCTGGTTCACACGACACCCTGTCTACCCTCGCCCTGTCACCGTCCCGGAGGAGGTGATAACGCGACGGCGGAGTGCAATCTACCCGGTAACCTTGATGAAGCGGTATGCGCGGGTGGGAGATTCTCCACTTTCGTACCGAGACTATTGTCCCGGAACCAAAGATGAGCCTAGCAGAGGAATGCAGTGAGCCCTAGTTTTGAGCAAGATACAGGTTTTGAGCAAGATGCAGCACAAGCAACACGCGACATTGCCGATGTGGCCGCTGTGGAAATCATCACCACAGCCGCGGTGCACCTGATGAGTGCGGCCGCCGTGAAGTGCGGACTGGCCGACGATCCCGATGCCCAGATCGACCTTGATGAGGCACGCAAGCTGATCACAGCCCTCGCCGGCCTCGTCACGGCCGCCGCTCCGGACATCGCGGACATGCATGCCCGCAGCCTGCGTGACGGACTGCGTTCCCTGCAACTCGCGTTCCGCGAGGCATCCGCCATTCCCGACGCCATCGGCGAGGGCCCCGGCGAGAAGTACACCGGACCGGTCAACTAGCCTTTTTCGAGCGGATGCCGTGGTCGCCCCGACCGACGGCGTCCGCTTTGTGTTGTGAGCACCGGAGCGCACGCGAGCTAGGTCTGGCAGCGGGGGCACCAGAAGGTGTTGCGCTGCTCGACATCGCTCCGGCCCAGGGTGCCGCGACTGATGCGTGTACCGCAGCGCCGGCACGGCTGGCCGCCTCTCCCGTACACCCACACTTGCGCTCCGCGGCGCAGGTTGCCGGTGGTCGTGCGTTCGTCGCGGTCTTTGTTGGCCAGAAGCAGGCGGCGGGCCAGCGCGACGAGCCCGGCGATATCGCTGACCTCGGCCATGGGCCGGGTCGGCAGCAGTCCACGCAGAAAACAGAGCTCGTTGACGTAGACATTGCCGAGTCCGGCGAGATTGCGTTGGTCGGCGAGCGCGAGAATAACCGGTTGGTCGGGCCTGGCAGCGAGTCGACTGGAGGCCTCGACACCGTCGTCGGCGCTCCAAACGGGACCCAACAGGTCGGGCCCGAGATAGCCGACCACCTCAGACTCGGCGTGGGTCGGCACGAGCTCCAGAATGCCCAGCTCGAAACCCACGGCGACCCACGCTGGTGTCTGCAGCACGATGCGCGCCTGGAACGCCGGCCGCTGCCAGCGTGTGCCCGGCCGGTAGAGGTGCCAGGCACCCTCCATTTTGAGATGCGAGTGGATGCTGGTCTCGCCCACCCGGTGCAGCAGGTGTTTGCCGTAACTCACCACTTCGTGGACGGTTTGCCCGGTCAGGTCGACGGTCGCGAAGGCCGGTACCCGAATGTCGCAGCCGGTCAGGATGCTTCCGCGCAGGGCCTGGTCGAGGGATCGAGCCGTGCGGTAGACGGTATCGCCCTCAGGCACGCAGCCTCAACCCCTTCGGCGTCTCGGTGAACCCGGCGGCGCGCAGGGCCGCGCCGAGCTCGGTGCCGATCACGAACGCGCCGTTGGCCGTTTCCACGGCGATCTTCTGAATGCGCCCGGAGGTGACGAGGGTGGCCAGACTTGCTGTCGCCGCCGCCAGCAGGCCTTCATCCGTGTCAAAAGCCACCACGGTCTTACCGCCGCGCTCGACATAGAGTACGAGTGCTCCATCCACGAGTACGACGAGTGCACCCGCCTTGCGGCCCGGGCGATGCGTCGTTTCGCCGGGCAGGATCGGCCACCCAAGCGCGGCACCATAGGCGTTCGCCGGATCGGTGGCGGCCAGGGTCACTGCGGCGACCGGCGAGGTTCGCCCCGCGGGAGTGTCCCCGGAACTGGCGGCGAAGGTGCGCAGCCGGTCGATGGTGCCGCCGGTGGCGAACTGGGCCGCGCCGAGCCCCTCGATGAAGTAGCCGCGGCGGCACCGGGCCATCTCTTCGAATCCGGTGAGCGTGCGGTAGACGAGCGAGAACCCCCCGGTGACACCCTCGGCCATCACCGCGCCACGGGTCACGACGCCGTAGCGTTCCAACAGGGTCTCCCCCAGCGCGTGCGCACGACGGGTCGGCGAGTCATCGGCCACCGGCAGGATCGACCAGCGACCCGACACTGTTGGTGGTCCGCTACGACTCGGCAGGCTGGGCCGCGGCATCGACCGCCCGCGATGCAGGTGGGCCCGAGGCACGGCGCGGCTCTGCCGGTGCGCGGTATGCCCGCCGGCCAGGAGCGAGCGAACCGGGGCGAAGGTGTCGTTGTTGATCAGCCCGGCCCAGACCAGGTCCCAGAGCGCCTGCACCAATTCCTTGTCGTCATGGCTGCCCACGGCATCGGCGAGCTGGCGAAAGAAGTAGGCCCCGCCGCTGCCGAGGGTGGCGAGAATCTCCTGCTGCAGGGGCGTCGTGTCCACATCGATGGGCAGTGGCAGCGTGAGCTGGGCGGTTTCGGCGAGGTGCAGGCTGATCCAGCCGTCGTTGCCGGCGAGGGTTCCCGCGCCCGCCCAGAGGACTTCGCCCGCGTTGGTGAGTTCGTCGAGCATGCCTGGCTGGTAGTCGCTCACACGGGCTGGCAGAATGAGCGTCTCCCAAGCGGACGCCGGGATGCGCGCCCCCTCGAGCTGTTCCACAACGGATGCGACGCCGTCGATACCGCGCAGCTTGCCGCCCACGTGTTGCCAGGCCGGCAAAAACCGGCCGATAGCCTTCTGATCGACGGGTTCGACCTCGTGCCGAAGCGCGGCGAGGGAACGGCGGCGGAGGCGGCGCAGCACCTCGGAGTCGCACCATTCCGGGCCGGTGCCGTTCGGCCGAAATTCACCCGCCAGGATGCGTCGAGCATCAGCGAGGCGGCCGAGGGCAATCTGCACCACGGCCTCGCCCAGCCCGAACCGCTCAGCGACAGCCTGCGTGGTGAACGGTCCATGCGAGCGCGCAAAGCGGCTTACAAGATCGCCGAGCGGGTCCTTGACGGATTCGTTGAACGCGGCCGGTACACCGATTGGGAGCGGAACCCCGAGTGCGTCGCGCAACCGGCTGGCGTCTTCGACGGCTGCCCAGCGGTCGTGGCCGCCGATGCTCACCCGGATAGCGCGGCGGGAGTCGACGAGTGCGCGCAGGGCATCCTCGGCGACGAGCGGGGCGGGCTGCGACTCGGGCGTGAGCATCCGCTCGGCCACTTCGATGGTGCTGAGCGGGCCGAGGGTGCGCAGCAGGTCGGCGACGCCTTCCATGCCCTTCGCTAAATAGTCGGGGGCGAGCCGTTGCAACTCCCGGTCGGTCTGATCGATGACGGCGGGGTCGAGCAGTTCACGCAGTTCCACCCGGCCCAGCAGCTCGGCGAGCAGGCTCGAGTCGATTGCGAGCGCTGTGGCGCGCCGCTCGGCCAGCGGAGTGTCCCCCTCGTACATGAACGCGGCCACGTAGCCGAACAGCAGGGTGCTGGCGAACGGGCTGGCCGTCTCAGTTGTGGTTTCGACCAGGCGCAGTTCGCGGGAGGCGATCTGGCGGGCGAGCGCCCCGAGGGCCGGCAGGTCGTAGACGTCCTGCAGGCATTCTCGCAGGGTCTCGAGAATGATCGGAAAGGTGGGAAAGGTACGGGCCACGTCGAGCAGCTGCGCGGCTTTTTGCCGCTGTTGCCAGAGTGGCGAGCGGGCACCCGGCTTGTATCGAGGCAGGAGCAGGGCCCGAGCGGCGCACTCGCGAAACCGGGACGCGAACAGAGCGGAGCCGCCGACCTCGTCGGTGACCAGTTGTTCGAGCTCGTCGGGGTCGAACACAAAGAGTTCGCTGCCGGGCGGTTCAGTTTCGGTGTCGGGGATGCGTACGACGATGCCGTCGTCGCTTGCGACGCAGGAGCCGTCGATTCCGTAGCGCTCGCGCACGCGGGCGCCGACTGCGAGGGCCCACGGTGCGTGCACCGGGGTGCCGAACGGGGAGTGCAGCACCACGCGCCAGTCCCCGAGTTCATCGCGGAACCGTTCCACCACGAGGGTGCGGTCGGTCGGCAGCTGGCCGGTTGCACCGCGTTGTTCGCCCAGGAAGGCCAGCAGGTTACTGATGGCGCGCTGGTCGAGGCCGCCCGCGGCACAGCGCTCCCGCGCCGCATCGGCCGGCAGGCTTCCGACTTCGCGCACGAAAGCACCGATGGCCTGACCGAGTTCGACCGGGCGGCCAAGGCCGTCACCCTTCCAGAACGGCAGCCGGCCCGGCTGCCCGAACGCGGGCACGACGAGTACCCGGTCGTGGGTGATCTCCTGGATGCGCCAGCTTGTGGTGCCGAGCGCGAAGACATCGCCGACGCGCGATTCATAGACCATCTCTTCGTCGAGTTCGCCGACCCGTTTGCCGGTGATCTGCTCGCCGCCGACCATGAAGACGCCGAACAGACCGCGATCGGGAATCGTGCCGCCGCTGGTGACGGCCAACCGCTGCGCTCCGGGACGACCGGTGAGGGTGCCGGCGTCTCGATCCCAGACGATGCGCGGGCGCAGCTCGGCGAACTGGTCGGACGGGTAGCGGCCAGCGAGCAGATCGAGGGTGGCCTCGTAGGCGGAGCGCGGCAGGGTAGCAAATGGTGCGCTGCGCCGAACCATGTCGAACCAGCCTTCAACGTCGATCGGCTCAAGCGCGCAGGCCGCCACCGTCTGCTGGGCCAGGATATCGAGCGGGTTGGTCGGAACCCGCAGCGATTCGATGGCGCCCGCGACCATCCGCTCGGCGGCGACTGCGGCGTGGATGAGGTCGGCCCGGTGCTTGGGGTAGATCACCCCGCGGCTGATCTCACCGACCTGATGCCCGGCGCGGCCAAGCCGTTGCAGCCCGCTCGACACCGACGGCGGCGACTCGACCTGTACGACCAGGTCGACCGCGCCCATATCGATGCCGAGTTCGAGGCTCGACGTGGCGACGACACAGCGCAGCCGGCCCGATTTCAGATCGTCTTCAATGAGCGCACGCTGTTCTTTGCTGACCGAACCGTGATGGGCACGGGCGAGCAGCGGCTCGGCGCCCTCGGTCTGGCCGCTCGCCCCCATGAGTTCGGCCGGCGGGCGAACGGCCGGAGGACCGCCCACAACGCCTCCGTGCACGACGGGCACGAGAGCGGATTCCGCCAGCCTCTCGGCATAGATTTCGTTGAACCGGGCCGTGAGCCGTTCCGTGAGCCGTCGCGAATTGGCGAACACGATGCTCGAGGCGTGTGCCAGCACTTCGTCGACGATGGCCTCCTCGACGTGGGGCCAGATCGATCCTGTCTGCGGCGCCGCGGCCGACGTGACCCCCTCACGTTGCGGCACGGGCCCTAGGTCGCTCATGTCGTCGACCGGCACGACCACGCGCAGATCGAACCGTTTCAGCGCGGGCGGTGCCACGATCTGCACCGGGGCGGCGCCGCCCAGAAACCGCGCGACTTCGCTCTGCGGGCGTACCGTGGCCGACAGCCCGATGCGCTGGGCCGGCCGATCGAGCAGTGCGTCGAGTCGTTCGAGGGACACGGCCAAGTGGGCGCCGCGTTTGCTCGCAGCGACCGCGTGCACCTCGTCGATGATGACTGTCTGCACGCCGCGCAGCGATTCACGGGCCGCCGACGTCAGCATGAGAAACAACGATTCCGGGGTAGTGATGAGAATGTCGGGCGGCGAGGTGACCAGTTTGCGGCGGTCGGCGGCCGGGGTGTCTCCGGAGCGCACCCCGACCGAGACGTGCGGCGGCTCGAGCCCGAGCCGCCCAGCGGCGC
Source organism: Cryobacterium sp. PH31-L1 (assembly GCF_030063145.1). Taxonomy (GTDB): domain Bacteria; phylum Actinomycetota; class Actinomycetes; order Actinomycetales; family Microbacteriaceae; genus Cryobacterium. The sequence continues at coordinate 867,347 of NZ_JASISM010000001.1, read as the reverse complement.
GGCTGATGCCCACGAGGGGTGCCGTGAGGTTGCGTTCAACGTCGACGCCGAGGGCTTTGAGCGGCGAAATATAGAGCACACGAGTAGCGGGAGCATACTCGGTCTGCTCTGTTCCGGGTGCTGGCTCGGTGTAAAGCCGGTCGATGGCCCACAGAAACGCGGCCAGGGTCTTCCCCGATCCGGTCGGTGCCACTACGAGGGCGTGCGAGCCCTGCGAAATAGCGTTCCACGCCCCGAGTTGCGCCGCGGTCGGAGCGTCGAACGCTTCGGTGAACCAGGCCCGGGACGCCGAGGAGAAACGATCGAGAACGTCGGTCATAGGATTATTGTCGCCTACCCCACCGACATTCGTGCTGCGCACAATCTACGCCGAGGCGATGAGCTTCACGCGCAGCGAATCAACACCGGTCGTAATGACCTCGCTCTCCGACCAGCGGGTGCCGAGCCGGCTCAAAATGGTGTCCAGATCGGGCTGGGTGAGGCCGTCGACCAGTTCCAGTTGCACCACTAGCTCGGGCCCCTCCAACCGCCCTAACGGGTCGCCGGCCGCGAGCTGAACGGTCAGCACCGACAGCTCCGTTGCGATGGATGCGGCGAACGCGTCTGCCACATGTCGGCTGGCATAACTCGGTGTCCAGGGCAGCGATTGGGCGATCGCCCAGAGCGCCGGTCGCCGGATGACGAATTCGCCCGGCGTGGTGGGGTCGAGCACCACGAGATCGGTGTTTTCCTGCGCGGCGGCCAGAGCGACGCGCACGGCATCCGCTGGAACGGGTCGCGCGAGGGGATTCCACGCAGTCATGGCGGCCGTGGAGGAGAAGGCGGGCAACACGGTGCGGCCGTCGGGGCCAGCCACGGTGATGATCGACAGCTCCTGAGTCTTATCGATCGTCTGCCCGCGTGCGTTCAGGGCGGCCTCGCCGAGCTTCGTGACCAGCGGAATCAGCAAGCGGGAACCGCGGATGGCGTCGATGACGCTTTCTTCGCCGGCCTCCCTGGCCTGAAAACGGGTGAGCGCCTCGGCCAGCGCGGCGGGGGCTGACCCGTCATCGCCGGCGCCAAGATTGGCCTCAAATTCTCGGCCGGCCCAGGGCTGCCCGGCCGAGTCGGCCAACTCGCCCGGCTCACCGGGCTGGCCCGGCGAGCTTTGGGAACCGGGCTCGCTCTGTGAACCCGGTCGACCGGAGGGATCGCCCGTTGAGCCGAGGTTGCGCGCCTTAGCCATTAGTCCCCCGCGACGTCCAGGGCCTCGGCCAGGGTGAACGCGCCGGCATAGAGCGCTTTGCCCACGATGGCACCTTCCAGGCCGAGCGGCACGAGCTTGCGCAGCGCTTCGATGTCATCGAGGCTGGAGATACCGCCGGAGGCGATGACCGGCTTGCGGGTGCGATCGAGGACCTGGCGAAGCAGGTCGATGTTCGGGCCTTGCAGGGTGCCGTCCTTCGTGACGTCGGTCACGACGTATCGAGCACAGCCGGCTTCCTCCAGGCGTTCGAGCACCTGCCAGAGGTCGCCCCCGTCCTTGGTCCAGCCGCGGGCGGCGAGGGTCGTGCCGCGCACGTCGAGTCCCACGGCCACGGCCTCGCCGTATTGCGCGATCACGCTGGCCGCCCACTCCGGGTTTTCCAGGGCCGCAGTTCCGAGGTTGATGCGTTTGACGCCCGTTGTCAGTGCTGCTTCCAGCGATGCGTCATCGCGGATACCACCGGACAGCTCGATGTTGACACCCTTGACCTGGCGAATGACCTTCTTGATCACGCCGGTGTTGGTGCCGCGGCCGAACGCCGCATCGAGGTCCACGAGGTGGATCCATTCGGCGCCCTGCCGAGCCCAATCGGCCGCAGCATCGACGGGGTCACCGTAATTCGTTTCCGTACCCGCCTCGCCCTGCGTCAGGCGCACGGCCTTGCCTCCGGCCACATCGACGGCGGGCAGGAGGACGAGCCTCGGTGTCTTGTTGAACTCGCTCATTGGTGTCCTCGGTTGTGCGGTCGCAGACTGCGGCCAATTTCATGGTGGTGGGGCGGGTTGTGAAGTCTAGGCGCGCAGTCCTGTTAGCGCAGGGTACCGATCCAGTTTTTCAACAAGCGGATTCCCGCCTCGCCCGATTTCTCCGGGTGGAACTGGGCTGCGGTGAGCGGACCGTTCTCGATCGCGGCCAGGAACGGCGCTCCGTGTTCGGCCCAGGTGAGCCGTGGTTCGGGGAACGGGGGCATGACCTCGAGCGTCCAGGACTGCGCGGCGTAGGAGTGCACAAAGTAGAACCGCTCGTCTTCGATGCCGCGAAACAGCTCGGAGCCCGGTGCGCTCGTGACGGTGTTCCAGCCCATGTGCGGCAAGATCACGGCGGGAAGTTCGGTGACCGTTCCGGGCCATTCGCCGAGACCCTCGGTGTCGATTCCCCGTTCGACTCCGTGCTCGAACATGACCTGCATACCCACGCAGATTCCGAGCACCGGGCGATCGCCAGCGAGTCGACGATCGACGATCTCGTCGCCGCGAACCGCTTTAAGGGCTCGCATGACGGCGCTGAACGCGCCAACACCGGGCACGACGAGGCCGTCGGCTTCAAGCGCGACCGTGCGGTCGCTCGTCAGGGTGACGTCAGCGCCGGCCAGTTCGAGCGCTTTGACTGCGGAGTGCACGTTGCCGGTGCCGTAATCGAAGACGACGACCCGGGTCACAGGGCTCCCTTGGTGGAGGGGATGCCCTGCACGAGCGGGTCGAGGGCCTTGGCGAGACGGAACGCACGGGCGAAGGCCTTGAACTCTGCTTCGGCGATGTGGTGCGGGTCGCGGCCGCCCAGCACGGTGACGTGCACGGTCAGCCCGGCGTGAAAGGTGATCGCTTCGAACACGTGACGCACCATGGAGCCGGTGAAGTGTCCGCCGATGAGGTGGAATTCGAAGCCGGCCGGCTCGCCGGTGTGCACGAGGTAGGGGCGGCCGGAGATGTCGACGACAGCTTGGGCGAGCGCCTCGTCGAGTGGCACGAGGGCATCGCCGTAACGGGAGATGCCCGACTTGTCGCCGAGCGCTTGGCGAATGGCCTGGCCGAGTACGATTCCCACGTCTTCGACGGTGTGGTGCACGTCTATTTCGATGTCACCGCTGGCGCGCACGGTGAGGTCGGTCAGGGAGTGTTTGGCGAATGCTGTCAGCAGGTGGTCGTAGAACGGAACCGACGTGTGGATATCGCTGACGCCGGTGCCATCGAGGTTCAGTGAGAGTTCGATGCTCGATTCACTCGTCTCCCGTTGCAGGTGTGCGACTCGGGGCGCGGAAATGTCAGCAGATGAGCTCATACCGCTAGTTTATCGGTCGCCCGAGGCGGGCCAGGGCGTCGAGGAACACCGAAGTCTCCTTCTCGGTGCCCGCCGTCACCCGCAAGTGGTTCGGGATGCCGACATCACGAATGAGAATTCCCTCTGCCAACAGCGCCTCAAAGGTCTGCTGCGGGTCGGCTACTCCCCCAAATAATACGAAGTTGCTCCAGCTTCGGTGCGGGGCATAGCCCAGTCCGGCCAGTTCCACCACGAGCCGATCGCGCTGCCCACGAATATCGTCGACCATCGCGAGCATCTCCGAGCTGTGCGCCAGGGCAGCGTTTGCGGCCGCCTGGGTGAAGGCGGAGAGGTGGTACGGCAAACGCACCAGGCGCAAGGCATCCGTTGCCGCCGGATCGGCGGCCAGATAGCCGACCCGCGCACCGGCAAAGGCGAAGGCCTTGCTCATTGTGCGGGAGACCAGAAGCCGTTCCCGGCCGGGGAGGAGGGTGAGCGCACTCAGGGTTCCAGTGGGCGCGAATTCGGCGTAGGCCTCGTCGACGACGACGATGCCGTCGGTCGCGTCGTAGGCGGCGGCGATGGTCTCGAGCGAGAGCGGGGTGCCAGTGGGGTTGTTCGGTGAGCAGAGGAAGACGATATCCGGGCTGGTGCGGGTGATTTGCGTCACGGCGGTGGCCGGGGAGAGCTCGTAGTCGGCGTCGCGCGTGCCGGCAATCCAGGTGGTGTCGGTTCCAGCCGCGAGGATCGAATACATCGAATAGGTCGGGGCAAACCCGAGCAGGCTGCGTCCGGGCCCACCGAAAGCCTGCAGTACCTGCTGGAGCACTTCGTTGGAGCCGTTGGCCGCCCAGATGTTGTCGGAGGTGAGTCCCTCGCCAAGATACTGCGCCAGTGCCTCGCGCAGGGCGGTGAATTCACGGTCGGGGTAGCGATTCACCGAACGGATGGCCTCGGCCAGGCCGGCGAGAATATCGCGGGCCACTGCGTCGGGAATGGGGTGCGTGTTCTCATTGACGTTCAAGGCCACCGGAACGTGCAGTTGCGGAGCACCATACGGGGTTAGGCCTTGCAGGTTGGTGCGGAGCGGGAGATCGTCGAGAGTGGTCACACTCTCCATGCTACGACCCTGTACCGGCGTGCACGGCTACCCGCCCATTAGTGCTCAGGAGTTGGCGGGCAGTTCCAGCCGCTGGCCTGGCTGCAGCGTTTCCACGGTGAGCGCATTCAGTCGTTTGATGTCGGCGACGACGTCGCGCGGGTCGGCGGACGGCGAGATCTCTTCGGCGAGGTCCCACAGGGTCTGGCCGGGTTCGACCGTAACGAACCGGGAGGACCCGACGTCGATCGGAGAGTAGGCCAGCGTCGCCACGATTCCGGAGTCGGTCGTGTACGACGTGAGGTCGATGCTCGTGGCGGAATTGGATGCGCCGGCCGCTCCCCCGTTGAGGGCGAACGCGACGGCGCCGATGACGAGCGGCACGGCCGCAAGGGTCGTGAACACCACTCGCCCACGCCGAGTGAGGTGGAGACGGGCGACGGGGGTGCCAGAAGCGCCGTATTCACGGGCTGAGGGTGCAAGTGCTGTGGTCATGTCAAACCTCCAAGGTAGGCGGGCTGCGAGTCTCGTACCGGCCCTCGGCCGGGAAAGCCGGATACGAAACTATGTTCCGAATATAACTTCGAACAATCGAACATGCAAGCTTTTTCTGATCCTCACCCGGATTTTCGCGCAACACACTCGAATAAGTGTTTGTTTCAGGGCTCGGTACTGGATAAACTTTCGATAGGACAATTGCTTGATTTACACTCAACCAGACACCACCGACATCCCCGTGTGACAGGGTTTCAGACAATGCGGGCCAACTCCAGGAGTGCACATCGTGACACAGGACACCAGCGGTACCCGCGACAAAGGCGGCACCCGGCGCCGCAAGAGTTTGAGCCAGCGGCAGCTCGCTATTCTCGACGTGATTCAGCGTTCGGTGAGCTCGCGCGGCTACCCGCCGAGCATGCGTGAGATCGGTGACGCGGTCGGGCTCGCCTCGCTGTCGAGCGTGACCCACCAGCTCAACCAGCTCGAACTCAGTGGCTACCTGCGCCGCGACCCGAACCGTCCGCGGGCACTTGAAGTTCTCATCGAGATTCAACGCGCTCCCGAAGATGTCGGTACCGGCGACCAGGACAGTTTCCACCCCGGCGTTCAGGTCGGCGACGCCGCGATGGTGCCCCTTGTCGGTCGTATCGCCGCGGGAATCCCGATCACGGCCGATCAGCAGATCGACGAGATTTTCCCGCTCCCCCGCCAGCTCGTTGGTCAGGGCGAGCTGTTCATGCTCAAGGTCGTGGGCGAGTCCATGATCGACGCCGCCATCTGCGACGGCGACTGGGTCGTGGTTCGCCAGCAGAAGACCGCGGAGAACGGCGAGATCGTCGCGGCAATGCTCGACAACGAGGCCACCGTGAAGGTTCTGCGCAAGCGCGATGGCCACACCTGGCTGCTGCCACGCAACAGCAACTTCGAACCGATTGTCGGCGACTTTGCGGACATCCTCGGCAAGGTCGTCGCGGTGCTGCGATCGGTTTAGTCGACGTAGGCCCGACCACCAACCGTTGATCGGGCCTTTTCGGTCTGCCCGCTAGACGCCGGCAGTGGCACCGAGGCGTTCGCGCACCACGCGAGTCGCGGCGAGCATGTTGTGCAGCGACAGCACCGTCTCGTCATAGCCACGCGTTTTCAGCCCACAGTCCGGGTTCACCCAGACCTGGCGTTCGGGAATGGATTCCAAAGCGGTGTCGAGCAGGGTCGTCAATTCGTCGACGCTCGGTACCCGTGGCGAGTGGATGTCGTAGATGCCGGGACCGATGCCGTGGTCGAAGCCGCCCGCCTCGATTTCCCGCACAACTTCCATGCGCGACCGGGCCGCTTCGATGCTCGTGACGTCGGCGTCGAGGTTGCGAATGGCTTCGATGACGACGCCGAATTCTGAGTAGCAGAGGTGGGTGTGGATCTGGGTCGCATCCGCCACCCCGGCCGTGGCGAGGCGGAAGGACCCGACCGACCAGTCCAGGTAGTCGGCGTGATCCTTCTTCTTCAGCGGCAGCAGTTCGCGCAGAGCCGGTTCGTCGACCTGGACGATCATGATGCCCGCGGTCTCGAGGTCGGAGATTTCATCGCGCAAGGCCAGCGCCACCTGGCGGGCGGTCTCGCCCAGCGGCTGGTCGTCTCGCACGAAGGACCAGGCCAGAATCGTCACCGGCCCGGTGAGCATACCCTTGACCGGCTTGGTGGTGAGGCTCTGCGTGTAGACCGACCAGTCGACGGTGATCGGTGCCGGGCGCGACACGTCACCCCACAGAATGGACGGCCTGGTGCAGCGGCTGCCGTAGGACTGCACCCAGCCGTTCTCGGTCACGGCGAATCCGTCGAGGTTCTCAGCGAAGTACTGCACCATGTCGTTGCGTTCGGGTTCGCCGTGCACGAGCACATCAAGTCCGATCTCCTCTTGCAACTGCACCACGCGGCCGATCTCGGCGCGCATCAGCTCGCGGTAGGCATCCGCTGCCAGAGTTCCCTTGAGGAACTGTGCGCGTGCCCGGCGAATGTCGGCGGTCTGCGGAAAGGATCCGATCGTGGTCGTCGGCAGTGGCGGAAGGTGGAGCGCCGCCGCCTGGGCGAGAAGTCGATCGGCGTAGTCGCCACGAGTGAAATCAGCCTCGGTCAGCGCGGCGGCACGACCGCGCACGGCTCCGTCACGCACGCCAGGAGCGCTGCGCCTCGCCGCCAAGGCCGCCTCGGCCTCGGCCAGCGGCGCAGCAATGGCGTCCCGACCGGCGACAATACCGAGCGCGAGGGTCGCGACCTGACCGACCTTCTGATCGGCGAAGGCCAGCCAACTGGTCAGCAAGCTCGGCAGCGACGTTTCATCGGCCACGTCGTGCGGCACGTGCAGCAGCGACGTCGACGTGGACACCGTGACCGAGTCGGAGAGGGCGCGCACGCTCTCGGCGGCCTCGAAGGCACCGGTCAGATGGCCGCGCCAGATGTTGTGCCCGTCGATCACGCCGGCGACGAGGGTCTTGTCGGCCAGTCCCGGGACGGCCTGGGGCAGGGTTCCCCGCACCAGGTCAAGACCGATCGCCTCGACGGCGGTGGCCGCGAGAACGGGCAGGGCGTCGCCGAGGCTGCCGTAGGGCGCGGCAACGAACAAAGCGGGCCGGCCGGTCAGCCGTCCGAGCACTCCATAAGCGGATGCGACGGCCGCCAGCGTCTCCGCGCGCGGCACGTCGATGGACTCGCTGACCAGGCCCGGCTCGTCGAGCTGCACCCAGTCGACTCCCGCATCCGCCAACCGCGCCAGAAGGGCCGCGTACACGGGAAGGAGATCGTCCAGCCGCGACAGCGGCGAGAAACCGGATGGGGCTTCGGCGCTGGCCTTGCTGAGCAGCAGGAAGGTGACCGGGCCGACGAGCACCGGGCGGGTGAGGAACCCCGCTGCTTTGGCCTCGATGAATTCGCTCACGATGCGGTCGGCGGCCAGCGAGAACACGGTCTCCGGCCCGATCTCAGGAACCAGGTAGTGGTAGTTGGAGTCGAACCACTTGGTCATCTCGAGGGGAAGGTTCTCGCCCTCGCCGCGGGCGAGCGTAAAGTATCCAGCCAGGTCGAGGGTGCCGTCAGCAGCGACGAGCGAGGCGAACCGGACGGGAATCGCGCCGACGGCAACGATGGTGTCGAGCACCTGGTCGTAGTAGGAGAACGACTCGGGGATGGACGAGTCGGTGCGGCCCAGGCCGAGACTGGCGAGCCGGTCGCGGGTGGACTGCCGCAGGCCGGCGGCGATGGCCTCCAGAGCCGGCGCGTCGATCGTTCCCGACCAGAACGCTTCAACGGCTTTCTTCAGTTCGCGCCGTCGGCCGATGCGTGGGTAGCCGAGGATGGTGCCGGTGGGAAAGGTGCTGGAAACTGGCGAAATGGGCATGGTGATTCCTTCACTGGAGCGATGATGGCTGGAACGATCGGAGGAACGAATGTGGTGGGTGGGCCTCGGCGCCTGAGCGTCGTGCGGCCTAGGGCATGGCAGCGGGCACTGGCAGTGCCCCACACCCTTCCAAAACCTTCAGCACGGTATCGTGCTGGTTGAAGGCGTAGAGGTGGAGCCCGGGGGCGCCGCCCGCGAGAACGTCCTGGCCGAGGCGCACGGCGTAGTCGATGCCGATCTGGCGCTGGCCTTCGTCGGTCGGTTCGACCTCGAGCTGGATGGAGAGTTCGGCCGGCAGCTTTTCACCGGATAACTGCAGAATACGGCGCAACCGGTTCGGGCTAGTCACCGGCATGATGCCGGGAAGGATCGGGAAGAGCACTCCGGCCGAGCGCGCCCGCTGGATGAAGCTCAGGTAGTCATCGGCGTGGAAGAACAGCTGGGTGATCGCCAGGTTGGCGCCTGCGGCCTGCTTGGCCAGCAGAGTGTCGATGTCTTGGGTGACCGACCGCGAGTTCGGGTGGCCGTTAGGGAAGGCCGCAACGCCGATGCGTACCTTGCTGCGTTCCGTTTTCACCCCGCGGGCGCCGGGCAGACCCGGAATCACCGTCTCGATGTACGGCACCCGTTCGGTCTGCACCCGATGGATGAGCTGCACCAGCTCGCCCGCACTGTGTAGGTCGCCGAGAAAGGTGGTGTCGCCCTCGTCCACACCCTGGGGTGCGTCGCCGCGAATGGCCAGAAAGCTGCGGATGCCGGCGTCGAGGAACTCGCGAATGAGGCGGCTGGCTTCTGCGTGCGAGGAGCCGACGCAGGTGAGGTGAGCCATGGCATCCACTGAAGTGTGGTCTTTGATGTAGCGCAGCACGTCGAGCGACGAGTTGCGCGACGAACCGTTGGCACCGTAGGTGACCGAGATGAACTCGGGGCCGGCGGCGGCCAGATGATCGATGGTGCGGGTGAGAGCGGATGCTGCGGCCACCGATTTCGGCGGGTACACCTCGAACGAGAACGCCGGGCGGGCGTTACACGCGGAAGTCCCTATCGCGGTCATGGTTCCTCATTCGGCAGAAGCTGTGCAGCGGTGGTGGCCGGGCGGCCGCGGACACACCAGAAGACTGGTGGGTTTTCGCGGGCGGATGCCGGGCTCGGCTGTCGCTCCATGCCGGGGAAAGAATCCGTCGGCAACGATTGATTAGACACTAACAACACCAGCGCTGGGTCGCACCAATGTGACAGTTCGTGTCATTGGTGCGCCGACGGGCGGTGGAAATCAGGCGGAGAGCGCGGGCAGAATGACGAACGGGGCGAACTGGGGCTCGATCTCGGGAGTGACGAACGCGGTGACGTGGGTGCCGGTCTCGATGTACTCGGTCGTCCCGATGCGGCCCACGTCGTGCAGAACGGCGATGAGGTCGCCGCGATCGTAGGGAATGAGCAGGTCGAGTTCGATCTGCGGTGTCGGCAGCAGCAGAGCAACGGCGGCGAGTACGGTCTCTATGCCCTCACCGCTGCGTGCCGACACGAACGTTGCCTTCGGCTCCAGTCCGCGCAGTACCAGCCGGTCGTCGTCGCTGATCAGGTCGCTCTTGTTGAAGACGACCAGTTCAGGAATATCGCGGGCGCCGACCTCGGAGATGACGTCGCGCACGGTGGCGAGCTGGGCCACGGGGTCGGGGTGGGAACCGTCAACGACGTGCACGATGACGTCGGCGTCGGCGACTTCTTCCAGGGTTGAGCGAAAGGCTTCGACCAGCTGGTGCGGCAGGTTGCGCACGAAACCGACCGTGTCGGTGAGGGTGTACAGGCGCCCGTCGGCGGTCGTCGACTTGCGTACGGTGGCGTCAAGGGTCGCGAACAGGGAGTTCTCAACCAGCACACCGGCCTTGGTGATGCGGTTGAGCAGGCTGGACTTGCCGGCATTGGTGTACCCGACGATGGCGACCGAGGGAACGGCATTGCGCTTGCGGTTGGCGCGCTTGGCCTCGCGAGCCGGCTTCATCTCGACCATCTGCTTACGCAGTTTGGACATCCGGGTGTGAATTCGACGTCGGTCGAGTTCGATCTTGGTCTCACCGGGGCCACGGGAGCCCATGCCGGCACCGGTGCCACCGACCTGGCCACCGGCCTGGCGGGACATCGAGTCACCCCAGCCACGCAGGCGCGGCAGCATGTAGGCCATCTGGGCGAGTTCGACCTGCGCCTTGCCCTCACGGCTCTTGGCATGCTGGCTGAAAATGTCGAGGATCACGGCGGTGCGGTCGATGACCTTCACCTTGACCACGTCTTCAAGGGCACGGCGCTGGCTGGGTGCCAATTCAGTGTCGGCGATGACGGTGTCAGCGCCGAGCGCCTTCACGATGTCGGCCACTTCCTGGGCCTTGCCCTTGCCGAGGTAGGTGCTCGGGTCGGGCGTAGCCCGACGCTGCAGCAGACCGTCGAGTACGGTTGCCCCGGCGGTTTCGGCGAGGGCGGCCAGTTCGCGCATGGAGTTCTCGGCGTCATCGACCGTGCCGTGCGTGTAGACACCCACGAGAACGACGTTTTCGAGCCGCAGTTGGCGGTACTCAACCTCGGTGACATCTTCCAGCTCGGTCGAAAGCCCGCCGACTCGCCGCAGGGCGTTGCGGTCAGCACGTTCGGACTGCTCGCCGTCGTGCTCGCTTCCGTCATACTCGCCGGATGCGTGAGTTTGCAGGGCCTGGGCTGCCCCGCTGCGGAACAGGGAGTACCCGGCAGCTTTGCTGTCCGCGCTGGCCAACACGCGCGCGACGACATCGTCTGCGTCTGGGGCTTCTGCGCCTGTGTTTACTGCCGCGGTGTTTTCTACCGCGTCGTTGCCCGAGGGCGCCGTTGGATCATTCATCCCATTAACCTTAGTTCAACGAAGTTGAAAGGTTCCCTCCTATGTCGTCCGACCACTATTTTTCTCCGGCACCCGGCACCGTACTGAAAACCCGCCAGATCTCGGTGCAGTTGCACGGTCAGGATCGGCTCCTGACGACCGCCAATTCGGTCTTCAGCCCCGCCCACATTGACGGTGGTACCGAGGTTCTGCTCAAGTACGCCCCCGAGCCGCCCCTCACCGGTCACTTTCTCGACCTCGGTTGCGGCTGGGGTCCGATCGCCCTGCACCTCGCCATGGCCTCCCCCGACGCCACCATCTGGGCTGTCGACGTCAACGAGCGTGCCCTCGATCTCGTGCGCACGAACGCCGCCTCGCTCGGTCTGACCAACATCAACGCCGTGCTCGCCGCCGATGTGCCCACCGACATCAGCTTTCGCACCATCTGGTCGAACCCGCCGATTCGCGTCGGCAAGGACGAACTGCACGGGCTCATGACGACCTGGTTGCCCCGCCTCGAATCAGAAGCGGATGCCTGGCTCGTCGTGCAACGCAACCTCGGTTCGGATTCGCTCCAGCGTTGGCTCGCGGCCGAGCTCCCCGACAACTTCGAAACCACGCGTGAGGCCATCAGTAAGGGCTTCCGAGTGCTCCAGGTACACCGCTCTTAATCCCAATTTCCGGTCAACCGGTCGTAGAGGCGGGGTTTCCCGCGGGGCTGCGAGTCTCGCGGGTAAGCAAGGTGCTCCGCACGCCTTTTGCGGAGTGCCCTGCGCACCCGCTATGTCTGAGCGATGAGCGGGTGACCCCGCCGCCACGGCCCCACCCGAAACCGAACTACCCTAAGTTCAGAACCCCGTCGAAGACGAGCTCGGCCGGCCCGGACAGCGACACGTGCTCGCCGTCCTCGGCCGGAAACATGCGCACCCCCAGCACGCCGCCGGGAACCTCAACACGCCACTGGTGCGGCGCCGACTTGCCGGCCCAGTGCCGGGTGGCCAGGGCGGCCGCGACCGCTCCCGTGCCACAGGACAGCGTCTCCCCGCTGCCGCGCTCGTGCACGCGCATGCGGAAGCGTCCGACGCCGTTGACAACCAGCGGTTCGTTGGGCACGACGAATTCAACGTTCACGCCGTCGACCGGTTCCGGATCGAGTTGCGGAATGAAGGTGAGGTCGGCCGCATCGAGTTCGTCGTCATCGGCTAGGGCGACGACCGTGTGCGGGTTACCCACGTTGATGCCGAGGCCCGGGCGCGCCACTGGCAGGTTCTTGGTGCGCACGAGCGGTTCGGTGCCGTCGAGCTTCCATCGGCCGAGGTCCACCTGAAAGCCGGAAGCGTTGCGCTGAACGTCGCGCACGCCGCCGCGGGTGCCGATGGTCAGGGTATCGCCGGGAAGCAGCTCGGCGAGGTCGTTCTCAATCAAGAATTTGGCATAGACACGGATGCCGTTGCCGCACATTTCCGAGACGGTCCCGTCGGCGTTCCAGTAGTCCATGAACCATTCGGCCGCGTCGTCTTCAGCGAGGGCGGCCGCGCCGTCGGGCAGGTTCTTGCTACGCACCGCGCGGATGATGCCGTCCGCACCGACGCCGAACTTGCGATCGCACACAGCCCGAATCTGCGCCGGAGTGAGCTCCGTTGTTCCGTCGGGATCAGCGAACAGCACGAAGTCGTTGCCCGTGCCGTGGCCCTTGGTGAAGTTCAGAGTGATGCCCATGCTGCCAGTTTACGGGGCGGCCGCTGCAAGAGCTTCCGGGCAGCTCAGCGCTTGCGTGCCGGGAGGGCACTGGGCGCACTGCCCCGGTCAAAGTGGGCGAGAACATCATCGACCCGGTCAGCCGCATCGGATTCCACCCAGAGGGCGTGCGCGTAGCGTTTGAACCAGCTCACCTGGCGGCGGGCATAACGTCGGGTCAGCTGTTGGGTTGCTTCGACGGCCTCAGCCTGGCTGAGCGTACCGTGTACCTGGCCGAGCGCCTGGGCGTACCCGATCGCGCGGCTCGCCGTCACTCCGTTTTCGATGCCGGCCGCGAGCAGCCCTCGGGCTTCGTCGACGATGCCGGCCGCCCACATCCGCTCGACCCGGGCGTCAAGCCGCGGGGTGAGCTGTTCGCGCGGAGTGCGCAGGCCGAGCAGCACGCTGGGCTGCCAGTAGATCGGTTCCTCGGGCAAAGCCGCCAGGTGCGGGGCTCCGGTGAGTTCGACGATCTCCAGGGCCCGCACCAGTCGGCGACCGTTGCTCGGGCCAATGCGTAGGGCGGCCTGCGGGTCGACGGCCTGCAGCCGGCTGTACATCAGGCCAGGTCCGCTCGCGCTGAGTGCGGCTTCGAGCCGGGCACGCAATACCGGATCGGTTCCGGGAAACTGAAAGTCGAACACGACCGAGGAGACGTACAGGCCAGAGCCGCCGACCAGGATGGGCACGGCCCCGCGCGCGCGGATCTCGGTGATGGCGGCGCGGGCATCTGTTTGGTAATTGCTGACGGTGGCTTCGTCGGTCACGTCGAGCACGTCGAGTAGGTGGTGCGGAATGCCGCGGCGTTCGGCAACGGTGAGTTTGGCGGTCCCGATGTCCATGCCGCGGTAGAGCTGCATGGCGTCGGCGTTGACGATTTCGGCTGGCTGGCCGCGTTGGATCAGCCGTTCGGCCAGATCGAGCGACAGCTCAGACTTGCCGGTGCCGGTCGACCCGACGATCGCGATCAGAGCCGCTGGGTCGGCTGTCCCCGCTGGTACAGGCGACAAGCTCCTAGCGCTCGTCGTCGTTCACGTTGTAGATGGGGATGGTGGTAGAGCCACCCTCGAGCCGCAGGCCGATCGTCGGCAGACCAAGCGAAACGGGGCCGGTCCCACCGGTTGCACCGCCATGAGCGGGTACCCCGCAGGATTCGGCTTCCATACGGTCCCACGCGTCGCCGGCCCGCGTCGTGCGGATCCGGAGCGGCGCACCGTCGCTGGAGTCGGCGATGAGGTGGAACGGTGCGGCCTGGGTGACAACCACGGTGACCATGTCGCCGGGCCGAGGCCGCGGCGAGCCGGCAGGCACGTCAAAGTGCACGAGACGGCTGTCGGGAGCGCGCCCGCTCAGCCGGTGGGTGTCGCTGTCCTTGCGGCCCTCGTTGGCGACGAGGAGTTCAACCTCGCGGCCGATCATGGCCTGGTTTTCTTCGAGGGAGATGCGCTCTTGCAGGGCCGCGAGTCGCTCGTAGCGATCCTGCACGATGGCCTTGGGCACCTGGTCGGGCATGGTAGCGGCGGGCGTGCCCGGGCGAATGGAGTACTGAAAGGTGAAGGCCGTCGCGAACCTGGCCTGTTCGACAACCCGCAGGGTTTCCTGAAAGTCCTCTTCGGTCTCGCCGGGGAAGCCGACGATAATGTCGGTGCTTATGGCGGCGTTCGGCATCTGGGCGCGCACCCGGTCGAGAATGCCGAGGAACTTCGCGCCGCGGTAGGAACGCCGCATGGACTTGAGGATACGATCGGAGCCCGACTGCAGCGGCATGTGCAGCTGCGGCATGACGGCCGGCGTTTCGGCCATGGCGTCGATGACATCGTCGGTGAATGCGGCGGGGTGCGGGCTGGTGAAGCGGATGCGTTCCAGCCCCCCGATCTTGCCGGCCGCACGCAGCAGCTTGCCAAACGCGAGCTTGTCGCCGAATTCGACCCCGTAAGAGTTGACGTTCTGGCCGAGCAGGGTGACTTCGATTGCCCCGTCATCAACGAGGGCTTGGATCTCGGCGAGGATCTCGCCCGGGCGGCGGTCCTTCTCCTTGCCGCGCAGGGCAGGAACGATGCAGAAGGTGCAGGTGTTGTTACAACCAACCGAGATGGAGACCCAGCCGCTGTAGCTGGAGTCTCTCTTGGTGGGCAGGGTCGAGGGAAAGGTCTCGAGGGATTCGAGAATTTCGAGTTGAGCCTCACCGTTGTGACGGGCCCGTTCGAGCAGGCTGGGCAGGGAACCCATGTTGTGGGTGCCGAACACGACGTCGACCCAGGGTGCTTTCTCGAGGATGGTCGTCTTGTCTTTTTGAGCGAGGCAGCCACCAACGGCGATCTGCATGCCGGCGTGCTTGCGCTTGACCGAGGCGAGGTAGCCGAGGTTGCCGTAGAGCTTGTTGTCGGCGTTCTCGCGAACGGCGCAGGTGTTGATCACAACGATGTCGGCTTCGCCGCCGTCGGCCGAGACGTAGCCTGCTGCCTCAAGTGAACCGCTGAGTCGTTCGGAGTCGTGCACGTTCATCTGGCAGCCGAAGGTGCGCACCTCGTATGTGCGCGCGCGCCCCGACTCGTCGATCGCGGCTGCCGAGGGTGTGATCACGGTTCGGCGGGCTAGTTCGGGGGCGACGATACTCATAGTGAGAACAGTTTACGCGAGCAATTCGGTGTGCGGGCCGTGAGCCGGACCCGCGCCGGCATCAGTGGCCAGCATCAGCGAAACCGTACTCGGGATGCGCCCCCGCCGCCACGGCCGTCCATGGCGGCTTTGACGGCGAGTCGTACCGCTGCCGAGCTGTAGCCCTTACGCATGAGAAAGCCGGTGAGGCGACGGTCGATGGTCTGATCGTCGAAGCGTTCCATTTGCCCAATGCGCTTGGTGGCCAGGTCGATGGCGCGTTCTGCCTCGTCGTCGGGAAGTTCTTCGAGCTTGTCCATCATGACGCCCGGGTCGAGTTTGCGCCTGCGCATTTCGGCTTCAACGCCGGTGCGGCCCAGGCCCTTGCGCACGTTGTGGCTGTGGATGATCTGATCGGCGAGCTTCGCTTCGTCGAGGTAGTTCAGGTCAATGAATTTCTCGATGATCTCGCTGGCTTCACGGGAGTCGACCCCGGTAGCGTTTAGTACCAGGCGGGCTTCGACCGTGGAGAGGGAGCGACCGCGAAGCCGGTGCAACAGCACCTTTTCGGCCCGCTCCCGCTGGTCCCCCGCATCAGCAGCAAAGTCTGTTGCTGTGGATGCGTCGTCGACCTGGTCGCGGTCGATACCCGCGGCCTCGATATCGGCGGCGGACTCTGCCTCCCGAGCGGCAGCCGCCGCGGCGGCGAACCTGTCGACCTCCGCCGGGCGGGGATCGAGCGGCGAGCGGCGCTTCATGCCCGGTGCCGCACCGGGCAGATAGGTCACTGGAGCCAACCCGGAGTCGGCGAGTTCTGCTGCATCGTCCTGAGGTTCGAAGTGCACCATTGGCGTGACCTACCTTCCGTTGTCGTGCTGCGGTACTGCTGTTTTTGTGGCGCGGCCTGGTTAGGCGGTCTTGCGGGCGGGGGCCGCCTTGGTGACGACCGGGCCGCCGCCCAGCAGAGCTGCGGCATCCGCTTCGGCCTTGGCCTTGGTTTCGGCCTCCAGGGCGATAGCGGCAGCGGCCTTTTCGGCGGCCTTGGCAGCGATGCCCTCTGGACCGACGCCGAGCTTGATCAGAATCTTGCGCTCGATCTCGTTTGCCATGTCCGGGTTCTTGAGCAGGAAGTTGCGCGAGTTCTCTTTACCCTGGCCGAGTTGGTCGCCATCGTAGGTGTACCAGGCGCCGGACTTCTTGACGATGCCCTGATCGACACCGAAGTCGATCAGGCTACCCTCACGGGAGATGCCGATGCCATACATGATGTCGAACTCGGCCTGCTTGAAAGGCGGCGCCATCTTGTTCTTGACGACCTTGACCCTGGTGCGGTTACCGATGGCATCCGTGCCGTCTTTGAGAGTTTCAATGCGGCGAATGTCGAGTCGCACCGAGGCGTAGAACTTGAGGGCTTTACCGCCCGAGGTGGTCTCGGGGCTGCCGAAGAACACACCGATCTTCTCGCGCAACTGGTTGATGAAGATCATTGTGGTGTTGGTCTGACTGAGGCCACCGGTGAGCTTACGCAGTGCCTGGGACATGAGCCGGGCCTGCAGGCCGACGTGCGAGTCCCCCATCTCGCCCTCGATCTCGGCGCGCGGCACCAGGGCGGCAACGGAGTCGACGACGATGAGGTCGATGGACCCGCTTCGCACGAGCATGTCGGCGATTTCGAGGGCCTGCTCACCGGTATCGGGCTGGGAGACAAGGAGGGCATCGATGTCGACGCCGAGCTTCTTGGCGTACTCCGGGTCGAGAGCGTGCTCGGCGTCGATGAAGGCGGCAATACCGCCGTTCTTCTGCGCGTTCGCGATGGCGTGCAGGGTGAGGGTGGTCTTACCCGAGGATTCCGGGCCGTAGATCTCCACGATGCGACCACGCGGTAACCCGCCTATACCTAGTGCGACGTCGAGAGCAACCGACCCGGTAGAAATGGTCTCGACGGGGGCGCGTTCGTCGCTGCCGAGGCGCATAACCGATCCCTTTCCGAATTGACGATCGATTTGCGCGAGGGCGGTTTCGAGGGCCTTCTCGCGGTTCGCTTGTGATGCCATGGTGGTGATCTCCTTGGGTTCTGCACTGTCGCCGATTGTGAACGGCGCTGCGGGTGTGCGTGGTGGCGCCTGTAGGCTGTCGGCCCGCGCAGGGTAGGACCCTGATGCACGTTTCGACAAGGCATTTGCCGACTTTCTCTGACAGATTCGACTGTACGCCGCACCTCCGACACTGGTCGGGAGCACGATCAAACGGTGCGCAATCTGTCAGATTGTCTGCTGTGGAGGAGCCTATCAAGCCCGAACAGATATTCGAGCATTGTCGGAGACGTTTTTGCGGCGTGTCGAAATATCGGCCTATTTCGAGGACGGCTGATCGGCGCTACTGGCGCGGAGCAGGAATGCCGGCACCGTGCCAGCGGCTGCGCGGCACGTCGACTTCCGCGCACAGCGCCAGCCAGACGTCGCGGGCGGGAACACCAGCAGCGAGGGCCTGGTCAGCGGTACGCCCATCGAGCGGGGAGAGAACGAGGTCACGTGTGAGCACGCGCCCGTAGGCGTCGCCGAACTCTTCTTTCATCGCGGTGCGAAATTCGCTGAGCCGCACGACACTCCTTCAACCTGAAATGACAACCACCGCCGACACGCTGTGTCGACGGTGGTTGATGATGCTGAAAATCCTGGGAACGCTACCGGTTGGTGACTAACGCACCATGAGATCGGCATCGAACGTGTTGACGAACTCGTCCGGTACCGTGTCGGGGAACTGATCGATTCCCTCGATGACGGCGAGACGGTCACCAACTTCGCGCATGATTACCGAGATCGGGGTTTCCAGTGCATCGGCGACAGAAGCGAGAATCTCCGAAGAAGCCTCTTTCTGTCCTCGTTCTACCTCACTGAGGTAGCCGAGCGCGACGCTGGCTTTGCTTGCGACCTGACGCAGGGTACGCCCCTTTTGCAGGCGGAAGTCCCTGAGCACATCGCCGATTTCCTGACGAACAAGAATCATCGGAACCTCCTTCTTATGCCTAATAACTACCGGAATGCGGTGCTGGATGCTCACAATACTGCATTCATCCGACACTTGGACACTACCGAGAATCACTGGGCTTTGCTTGTGAATGTCTTCGATGTAACCAGCCCGTAACAGGAACTATTCCGCGTCACCCTGCGCTATCAGCGCACGCACAGCATCAATCGCCTGACGCACGGTTTCGGCTCGAATCTCGCCCCGGTCGCCATGAAGGTGAAGCGGAACAGCCCAGGAACCGGTGCCCTTGGAGAGGCCGATGAAGACAGTTCCGGCGGGGTGTCCCCCGTCGGGGCCGGGCCCGGCTACTCCGGTGGTCGACACGCCGATGTCGGCGCGGACATCGTTCACCGCGAGCAGGGTTCGTACCCCGCCGGCCATCTGCTTGGCGACGTCGGCGTGGACGGGGCCGTGCACGTTCAGCACACTGCTGTCGACGTGCAGCAGGCTACGCTTCAGGGCGGTGTCGTAGGCGACGACTCCCCCGCGCACCACAACGGATGCCCCGGGAATGCGCACGAGCTCAGCTACGAGCAGCCCGCCGGTAAGCGACTCAGCCACGGCTATGGTGAGGTGATGGGTGGTGAGATCGGTGATCAGCTCTGCCGTCGCATCCGTTGGCCCAGCCGACTCGGCCGGGTGAGTAGCGGGGAGCGAACCCGTGACCGCGGCCGGGTCAGGCAACGGCATCTTTTCGCAGCCGCCAGGCCGAGACGAGATAGTCGAGGCCCGAGACTACGGTGAGCACGAGCGCGATGGTCATGGTGGCCGTGTTGAGCCAGTCCACCCAGTCGCCGAACACCTGATTGAACGGCAGCAGGGCGAGCGAGATCGACACGGACTGGGCGATCGTTTTGAGCTTGCCGCCGCGACTGGCTGGAATGACCCGGTCGCGAAGCATGACGAAGCGAAACACTGTGATGCCGATCTCTCGCACCAGGATGACGATGGTCACCCACCAGGGCAGCTCCCCCAAAATAGACAGGCAGACCAGGGCACCACCGGTGAGGATCTTGTCGGCGATCGGGTCGAGAATTTTGCCGAGGTCGGTGACCAGGTTGTGGCGGCGGGCGATCATCCCGTCGATGCCGTCCGTGGCGATGGCGATGATGAACAGCACGGCGGCGACCCAGCGCAGGGCATCCTGAGGGCCGTCGGCGGCCAGCAGCATCCAGATGAAGACGGGGGCGAGCAGGATGCGTACGACCGTGATCAGATTGGGAACGTTCCAGTTACTGGGCCGGGTGACGGATTGGTGCGGTGTTGCCATGGTTCAGTCCCTGCCGGTTAGTTTCCAGGCATCCTCGTCGTCCTCGGTGCCGTCTACCTCAGGATACCCCTGTGACATTTTCTCGACCGGGTCGTCGGCGTAACGCGGGTCGGGTGCTGAGGCGGCACGCGAATCGTCGGACTGCGCTTTGAGGGCGTGCTGTTCGTCGTCGGAGCCGCGGAGGCGGGCGAGCACACTCGGCAGCTGTTCCGCGTTCACGAGCACGTCGCGCGCCTTGGAGCCTTCTGAGGGGCCGACGATCTCGCGAGATTCGAGCAGGTCCATCAGGCGACCGGCCTTGGCGAAACCGACACGCAGTTTGCGCTGCAGCATCGATGTGGACCCGAACTGGGTCGACACGACGAGTTCCGCCGCGGCGAGCAGCACCTCGAGGTCGTCGCCGATGTCGGAGTCGATTTCCTTGCGCGGGGCGACCATGGAAACGTCGGGCCGATAGTCCGGACGAGCCTGCATGGTGACATGCTTGACGACCTTCTCGATCTCTTCCTCGGTGACCCAGGCGCCCTGCACGCGAACGGCTTTGGAGGCACCCATCGGCAGGAACAAGGCGTCGCCCTGCCCGATGAGCTTGTCGGCGCCGGGCTGATCGAGGATGACCCGGGAGTCGGTGACGCTCGTGACGGCAAAGGCGAGGCGCGAGGGCACGTTGGCCTTGATCAGACCGGTGACGACGTCGACGCTCGGGCGCTGGGTGGCGAGCACGAGGTGAATTCCCGAGGCGCGGGCCAGCTGGGTGATGCGTACGATGGAGTCCTCGACGTCGCGGGGGGCAACCATCATGAGGTCGGCCAGCTCGTCGACGACAACCAGCAAGTAGGGGTAGGGCTTGAGTTTGCGTTCGCTGCCGACCGGGAGGACGATCTCGCCGTTGACGACGGCCTTGTTGAAGTCGTCGATGTGGCGAAAGCCGAAGCTCGCAAGGTCGTCGTAACGCATGTCCATCTCTTTCACGACCCACTGCAGCGCTTCGGCGGCTTTCTTCGGGTTAGTGATGATGGGCGTGATGAGGTGGGGCACGCCGGCGTAGGCGGCGAGCTCGACCCGCTTCGGGTCGATCAGCACCATGCGCACGTCGCTGGGCTTGGCGCGCATGAGCAGGCTGGTGATCATGGAGTTCACGAAGCTGGACTTGCCCGATCCGGTGGAGCCGGCGACGAGCAGGTGGGGCATTTTTGCGAGGTTGGCAATGACGAAACCACCGCCGACGTCCTTGCCGACACCGATGGTCATCGGGTGGGTGGCATTAGTGGCGGTGCTCGAACGCAGCACGTCGCCGAGGGTGACGATTTCACGATCGGTGTTGGGGATCTCGATGCCGATGGCGCTCTTGCCGGGGATAGGCGAGAGGATGCGCACTTCATTCGAGGCGACCGCGTAGGAGAGGTTCTTGCTGAGCGCGGTGACGCGCTCCACCTTGACGCCCGGGCCGAGTTCGATCTCGTACTGGGTGACCGTCGGGCCACGGGAGAATCCGGTGACTTTTGCGTCGACTTGGAACTGGCGCAGCACCTCTGTGATCGACTTCACGACGTCGTCGTTGGCAGCCGAGCGGGCTTTGGCCGGCGGGCCGGCGGTGAGGGTGGATGCCGCGGGCACGAGATACGGAATGGCCGGGTGAGGGTCTGTGGACGCGAGAGGGGGCAGGGTTGCGCCATCGGCATCCACTGCCTGGCTGAGTTCGGGGAAGACGTCGTCGAAGCCGGGCAGCACCTCGGTGTGCCCGGCCGGGTCGTCGGAGTGCAGGCCCGTGGATGGACCGGTGCCGAGGTCGACTTCGCCGGTGAACCGCTTGACGGCGAGTTCGGCCTTGCGCAGGTCTTCGAGTACCTCGGTGCCGTAGTGGTCTCGTTCCGGCGGAGCGGCATGGTCGGTGACCTCGGGTTCGATGGCGCTGTCGAAGCCGCCGCGCGACTGGTTGCCGCCGAGCAGCACGCTGAGCGGGTCTGGCGTCACCTCAGCCGGGCCGGCCTTCGACTCGGTCGACAGGGCGCTGCCGAAGTCGGGATCTTCCTCACGCTTGCTGTTGTTGCGCCGCCACCAGGGCAGCGCCCCCTCGGATTCGTCGGCTGAATCGTCGTCAACGCCGTCGAGCTCAACCTGCGCGGTCTTGCCCGGCTTGGCACCCTTGGCCGCTTTCGCCGACGCTTGCTCTTCGTCAGCCGTCAGCTGGGCGCCGAACAACCAGTCGTAGAGCTCCCGGGAGCGCTGACCGACCCGGTTCGGCGGGGTCTTGGTGATGATGAACAGGCTCAGAAGCAACAGCAGAATGACGACGATCGTGGCACCGATCGACGTGGTGAGCATGATCAGCGGGGCGGCGATCATCCAACCGATCACCCCGCCGGCCAGCGCGAGGGCTGGCATGCCGTCTTGCGGCTGCGGCTGCACGCCGAAAATATGGCAGAGCCCGGAGATGGTCACGAGTAGCAGGCTGAGTCCGATGCCGATGCGGCCGTTGTCGTGCACCGAACTGGGTTTGCGAAACAGCCAGACCGAGAACAGCAGCAGAATGACCGGCAGGGCGAAGGCGACGCGGCCGAACAGGCCACCGAAGGTATAAGCATCGAGCTGCTGGGCGACGACGTTGTTTATGAGAAACCATTCGACGATGGCACCCGAAATGGCGAGCAGAACGAGAAAGAACGGCAGGCCGTCGCGGCGTTCGTCTTTGGAGAGCTTTTCGGGGCCGAGGGCACGGGCGGCACCGCCGGTGAGGTGGGCCAGGCCCATCCAGGCGCGGGCACCCAGGCTCGGCTTCACGTCGACGGCGGTGAACTTGACGGTTTTCTGCGCGGCGGTACCGCCGGCGCTCGTCGCCCTCGGTTTGCGCGCCGGGGCGCCCTTCGCTGCCGAGGTGCGGGCACGCCCGGTCGACTTAGTGCTCGTAGCCATGAAATAACGCTACCAAGCACCCCCGACATTCGGCCGACCCCACGCCCAACGGCCCGCGCGACCGGCGGGTATTGCGCACGCGGCAGCATCCGTTTGTCGCGCGTTGGTTTAGTAGCGGATGGCGTCGATCACCTTCACGCGCACCGCGACCAGTGCTGGCACCAGCCCGGCCAGAGCACCGACAGCGGTGGCGCAGACCAGACCGAGAACGGCCGCTTCCACCGGGAACGGCGGAAAGTCGGTGACCTGGCCCTGGCTGATGAAGTCCTCGACGAACGGACTCTCCACGATGAGTACGGCGGCGATCACGCCGACAATGCCGGCGACCACGGTTGCGACGACACTTTCCATCATGACGGCAAAGAACACCCGTCCGGCGGTCGCCCCGAAGCTGCGCCGAATGCCGATCTCCCGAATGCGCTGCTTGAGAGTGACCAGGGCGATATTGACCAGGCCGAGAGCTCCGAGCAGCAGCACCAGGCCGGCGATGGCACCGACCGTGAGCTTGAGGGAGAGGTAGGGGTCGCCATCTTGGAAGGCCGCGAAATCTTGCCGGTTCACCTGCACGAACGCGTCAGTTCCCAGTGCACCCTGCACGTCGCGTTGCAGCACGGTGACCAGCTGCTCTGAGATGTCAACGGGTACCCACAGCTCGTAGGACGGGGGTCCGAATTGAGAATTGGGGTCGGTGACGACCGGCGTGATGGCGGTGAGTGCGTCGGCGAGCATGTACATCGCCGGCTCGGTCTCGTAGGAGAGGGCCGCATAGACGCCGGTGACGACGGCCGTCGTAGAGCCTTCACCGAGAAGGGTGGTGGTCGGATGGGTGGCGAGGTCGGGTCGGCCGAGGCGGTCCCAAAAAATTGAGTTGATGAGCACAGCCGGAGCGAGCCGGGTCTGGTCGTCGTCGGTGAACCAGCTGCCCTCCTCGAGTGTTATGCGGTGCATGGTGCCGTACGGCGGATCGACCCCGATCGTCTGAACCGGTACGGCGCCGTCGGCGAATTGCACTGTTTGCTGCGTATTGACGACACGGCTGGCATAGTCGATTTTGTACCGTTCGAGCGCGGTGCGCCAGATTTCAGGCATCTCGGTGGGGGCGGAGCCATCGCCCATCGACGCAGACAGATAGAGACTGGCCGGGCGGCCTCCCGATCGTTCGTTGGATTCCACGGTGGCCTGCTGCGCGACCCCGCCGAGACCGACCACGGTCGTGATGGCGCAGACGGCGACGGCCACCCCGATCAGGGACAGCATGACGCGGGTCTTGTGGATGCGTACTTCCTGCCAGGCCTCGATGACAGCGCCGACCAGGTTGCTCGCGAGGCGCTTCATGCCGGCACGCTACTGGCGGGCACCGTGCTGGCGACCTGCAAAACGCCGTGATCGAGCCGCAGATGTCGGGTGGCGCGGGCAGCTATGGCCGGATCGTGGGTGATAGTCACGAGGGCAGCGCCGGATTCGGTGGCGACCTCGTCGATGAGGTCCATCACCGTCTCGCCGGTTTCGAGGTCGAGGGCGCCGGTCGGTTCGTCGGCGAGAATCAGTCTCGGGCCGCGCACCAGGGAGCGGGCGATCGCGACGCGCTGTTGCTCGCCGCCACTCAACCGGTCAGGCAGGGCGGCGAGGCGGTCGCCGAGGCCGACCCGTTCAAGCATCTCGGTGGCGATGCGCGAGCGCTGCCAGAACTGACGTCCCTCGGCGTAGAGCAGCGGGGTCATCACATTTTCGAGTGCGGTGCGGCCCTGCAGCAGGTTGAACTGTTGAAAGATGAAGCCGACTTCACGGCCGCGGAGGCGGTCGCGTGCGCCGGAGGACAGCGACTGCACGGGGCGATCTTCGAACAGCATGGTGCCGCTCGTGGGGGCATCGAGCAGGCCGAGTAGGTTCAGTAGGGTGGTTTTGCCCGAACCTGAGCGGCCGACAATCGAGACGCGGTCGCCCACGTTCACCTCGAGGTCGATACCGGACAGAATCGTCAGCGGCGGCGCATCGATGAGCTGCACAGTACGGGTCACGCCCTCAAGGTGCAGCAGGGTCACTTGGAGATCCCGGTGCTGGAGATGCTCGGCCCGAAGCACGCCGTGCTGCCGTCGGGCTGTAGGTCGCAGCCTTCTCCGGGGCCAACCGCACTGGCACCGGGCACGAACTGGTTGATCAGGTCGCCCTCGACGAGGCCATCGATGACCTGTACGTTGATGCCGTCGGTCATGCCGAGCGTGACCGGTCGTTCTTCGGTGCCGCCGTCGGGCATCACGAACCAGACGACGCCGGTTTCGGCGGACCCTTCGACCGCCGTGGTCGGAACGACGAGCACGTTTTCGGCGAGGCCCGCGGCGATCGTGATCTGGGCGGCCAGGCCGGAGAAGACGGTCACCTCGGCCGGAATCGCGCAGGTGACGGTCGTGCCGCTCGTGCCCGTCTGGCCGCCGGTCGCACTGTCACCGCCGGCCGCTTCCCCGGCCAGCGGTGTCGTGATCGTCAGTCCCGTGCAGGTGAACGGCGCCGGCCCATTGGTGATCGCGACGGATGCTTCGGTCGGCTTCGACAGCAGCCGATACTGCTGCTCGGGGCTGAGCGAGCCACTCACCGAGAAGCTCGGCGGGGCCACCTGGCCGGTGGCATCCCCCACGGCCACACTCTGGCCGTGGATCACGGTGAGCGAGCTCAGGATGCCGGTGATCGGGGCCAGTACTTTGGCGAAGGTGATCACCGGTTTGGGCTGGGTGATGGTGACGTTACCGTCGGCATCCGTTGTTTCGACCGGGTCTTTGATCGTCTCGACCCGAATGTCGTAGATCTTGTCGTCTTTGTTCACGGTCTGGCCAGCGGCTACGAAGATCTCATCGACCGTGCCGATGGCGGTCGCTTTGACAGCGACGGCCGGGTCGGCGCTGACCGTTCCCGGCAGGGTGACGTCGTTGCTGATGGTGCCGAGGGCGACCGGAATCTGGGGTTCGACGATGATCCCGGTCGGTTCGGCGGGACTACTGTCCACCGCGTTGTCCGGGTAGAACGCCAGCTTGACCAGCGCTACGGCGATGGCCGCGATGACAATCAGTCGAAGAATGGGAAAGACCCATTTACGTGCAACGTTCACGACACTCCCCACACGGCTGACCCGACGTGGTCAAGCTCGATGGGCTGAGCCTAGCGTTTCACGAGCGTATGCGCCTCAGCCGACTCCGGAGCACGATCTAGCGGGTGGTACCGGCGACCTTCGGCAGCGACCCGCCAGCGGCCGCGTTGCGGTCGGGGCGGAAGTTGGAGAAGTCCACGCCGGGAATGTTCTGCACCAGCGACAGCTCGTCCTCGATCTGGGCGGCCTCGGAGTCTTCAGGGCCGACCAGGGGCAGGCGAACGCGTGGGCTGCCGATGCGGCCGAGGCCGTGCAGGATGTACTTCACCGCGACGGTGCCGGGAACGTGGGTCATCACGGCGCGCACGAGCGGTTCGAGCTGCTGGTGCGCTGCCGTAGCCACCTTGAGGTCGCCGCGATTGACCGCGTCGACCATGTGCCGGTACGGGGTCGCCGTGATGTTGCCGGTGACTCCGATCAGGCCGGTCGCGCCGATCGACAGGTGTGCCAGAACGTTGGGGTCGTCGCCGGAGAAGTACATGAGGTCGGTCTGGTTGAGAACCCGGCTGACCTGCGCAAAGTCGCCCTTGGCGTCTTTGATGGCCAGGATGTTGGGGTGTTTGGCCGCGCGCAGGATCGTCTCGTAGGCGATTGCAACACCGGTACGGCCGGGGATGTCGTAGAGGATGACGGGCAGGTCGGTGGCATCCGCGATCATGCGGAAGTGTGTGAGGATTCCGGCCTGGGTCGGCTTGTTGTAGTAGGGGGTGACGATCATGTTGCCGTCGGCGCCGGCCTTTTCGCTCTGCCGGGCGAGCTGCATGGCGTGCGCGGTCTCGTTCGAGCCACCACCGGTGATGATTTTGGCGCGGCCGTTCGCGACGGACTTGCCCACCTCGACCAGGCGGATCTTCTCCGGGTCGGTCAGGGTGCTCGTCTCACCGGTTGTGCCGGTGACGACGATGCCGTCGGCACCGGCGTTGATGACGTCGTCGATGTGCTTCTCCACCCCGGCCCAGTCCACTTCGCCATCAAAGGTAAAAGGGGTGACCAGTGCGACCAGCACCTGGCCAAAGGGATTCGTAGAGGTAGACACGAAGTACAGGCTATCGCCTCCCCGCATCCGCTCTGCTACGGGGAGACTCGGCCGTTCTTATTGAAAGCGGAGTAGGTGAGGGGCATCAACGCCTCGAAGTGGGTTTCCATCTGCTCGGCGCACATTTCGATCTCGCGCTGCGGGAACGACGGGAACTGACTCCCCTCCCGCTTGGTGCGCAGGCTGAGAAAGTTCATCAGCGAGCGCGCATTGAGAGTGACGTACATCGAGGAGTAGATGTTCAGCGGCAGCACGATGCGGGCGACTTCGCGCGCAACGCCGGCTTCCAGCATCCGCTGATAGGCCTCGTAGGCGTGAATCGCGGCGGCGCGGGTCTGCTGCTGCACCAGCGCGGTCTGCTCTGCGGTGCCGGGCAGAAAGTCGTAGGCACCCGCTTTGCCGACCTGCACGAGGTTGCGCTCCGCGGACGGCACGTAGAAAACGGGGTTCAGCTCCCGGTAGCGGCCCGATTCCTCGTTGTAGGAGGCGATGCGGTGCCGCATGAACTCACGGAACACGAAAATGGGCGCGCGCACGTAGAACGTCATTGAGTTGTGTTCGAACGGCGAACCGTGCCGGTCGCGCATGAGGTAATTGATCAGCCCACGGTCACGCTTCTCGTCGGCCTCGCTCGCTGAGCCGTCGAGCTGGCTCTGCTCCAGGGTCTGCTCCCCGAGGGTCGACACCCGGGCGGCAAACAGCACATCGGAATCGTGGGCGCTGGCACGCACCAACTCCACGGTCATTTCAGATCGAAACTCAATTTCAGACACCGCCTCAGGCTAGCTGGTCTGCTCGCCGGCACGCCGGGCGCGGACGTAATCTCTTGTCACAGTCCCCCGAATGGGCCCGCGCCCACGTAACGTCGACACCATGAACCCACTCGAAGCGATTGGACTGCTGCTCGCCCTGTTAGCCGCAACGACCGGTCTTGGGCTCGTCTGGCGAGCCCGCCAGGGACGTGTGGCCCGCGTCGCCGGCGACGTCATCACTCCAGCGGATGTCGCGGCCTCGGCCCAGTTCGGCCCCGCCGCCACCCTGCTGCAGTTTTCGACCGAGATGTGCTCCCGCTGCCCCGGGACCCGTCGCCTGCTAGGCGCCGTGGCCGCCGAGCGCCCGGGCGTCGTGCACGTCGATGTCGATCTCACCCACCGCGCCGATCTCGCCAACCGCTTTTCGATTCTGCAAACTCCGACGACCCTGATTTTGGATGCGACCGGGCGAGTGCGAGCTCGCGTGGGCGGCGCGCCGAACCGGGCTGCGATCGCCGCGACCCTCAACGCGATCACGCAGGACACCCACTCCCTCACCACAACTCAACGGAGCTGACATGTCGACGTCGTCCCGCCCCCCGCTCGATCCGCGTGGACCCCGCTTCGGAGCAGCCATCACGGCCATTCTGTTACTCGCGGTAATATTTTTGTCGCTGACCGCGGCATCCGCTGCCGCGCTTGCGCTGCTCGCGATCATTGCGGCACTATTCGCCTGGGGTGCGTTCGCCGGCGCCGGCCGACACCCCTACGGACTCGTGTTCAAGCGGTGGGTTCGCCCACGCCCGGCACCGCCGACCCACCTCGAAGACGCGGCTCCGCCCACCTTCGCGCAGGGCGTCGGCTTCGTGGTGACCTTGATCGGGCTGGTACTGGGCCTGGCCGGAATACCCGGCGCTGTCCCGATCGCGGCGGCCGCAGCATTCGTCGCGGCCTTTCTCAACGCCGTCTTTGACTATTGCCTCGGCTGCCAGGTCTACCTGCTGCTCGTGCGATTCGGTGTGCTCAACCGGGCCGGCCGAACCGTCGGGAACGCCTGAGCCACCCAGCCCAATGCTGCCAGGACACGCCCGGCAGGGTGCCCCGCCTGCTCCCCGGGCATGTCGGCTGGCTCTCAGGTAATTCCCAGACTAGACTCGTTCGCAGGGCAGGTGAGACGGTTAGGGTGGAATCCAATCACCTGGAGGTAACACCATGCCCACGACGCTCACCAGTGAAGCAACCACCGTCTGGACCGGCGATCTTCCGACCGGCTCCGGCACCGTCACCCTCGATTCCTCGCACGCAGCCGAATTCTCGGTGAATTGGAAAGCCCGCGCCGAGGGAGTGTCGAACACGACCAACCCCGAGGAACTGCTCGGTGCAGCCCACGCGGCCTGCTTCTCCATGGCCCTCGCCAACGCACTCGGTTCGGCCGGCCACACTCCGGAGAGCATCCAGACCACCGCCGCCGTCACCTTCGCGGCCGGCACCGGGGTCATTGGAAGCCACCTTCTGGTCAGCGCCAAGATTCCGGGCCTCACCGAGGCCGAGTTCGAGGTGTTCGCCCAGGACGCCAAGGACAACTGCCCGATCTCCAAGGCACTCGCGGGCATTCCCATCACCATTGAAGCCGAACTGGCCTAGGCCGCCGGCGTGCGCGTTCTGATCGCCGGCGCCTCCGGCCTCATCGGTCGGGAGCTCAGCCGCCAGCTGGCCGCAGCCGGGCATATCCCGGTGCGGCTCGTTCGACGAGAAGCACTCGGCAAAAACGAGGTGCGGTGGGATCCAGCCGCGCACGCCCTCGATGTGAACGTTCTCGACACCATCGACGCGGTGGTCAACCTGTCGGGCGCATCGCTGGCACGGCTGCCGTGGACGACCGGGTATCGTACAGAAATTCTGAGCTCACGGCTGTCGGCCACGCGCACGATCACCGATGCCCTAGCCCAGGCCGCGGCGCCCCCGACGGTTCTGCTGAACGGCTCTGCCGTGGGGGTCTACGGCGATCGGCCCGGGGAGGTCCTGAGCGAAGCATCCGCTGTGGGAAGCGATTTTCTGGCCGACGTCGTCACTCAGTGGGAGGCTGCTGCCCAGCTGGCGCCGGAGCCGACCCGCGTAGTGACACTGCGCACCGGCCTCGTGCTGGCCATGGGCGGCGCGCTGAAACCGGTGCTTCCCCTGGCCAAGCTCGGCCTGGCCGGACCACTCGGTGGCGGAGAGCAGCACTGGGCCTGGATCAGCCTGCACGACGAGGCCGCGGCCATCGTGCATTTGCTGACTTCGACGCTGTCCGGCCCGGTCAACCTGGTCGGGCCCACCGCGGCGACCTCGAACGACATAATCAAGACCCTCGCCACCGCACTGCACCGGCCGTTCGTCGTGCCGGTCCCCAGGCAGATCCTGACGCTGCTGCTACAGGATGCCGCCCGCCAGCTGCTGCTCGCCGACCAGCAGGTCAGCCCCCAGAAGCTGCTGGACGACGGGTTCGAGTTCTTCCATCGCAATCCGGCGACCGCGATCGCCTGGATGCTGCGCCAGCCCTAACCGTGCCACTACTTCGGGGTGCGCTCGAGTGCGATCGCGGTACGGATCGCGCCGCGAGCGCGCTTGCGGTCGCCTGACGCGTCGTAAGCGAGGCCGAGGCGTAGCCAGGCGTGCCAGTTCTCGGGCTCAGCTTCGACCGCAGCCTGTGCCGCGGGAAACTGCTCATCGGCGGCATCGCGGTACGGGCGACCACTCGGACGCACGGGAAGCTCGGTGCTGGGAAGCTCGCCCAAATCGTCGAGCTGACGCACCAGGCGCTCAGAGCGGATGCCGAACGCGACTTCACGCGCGAGGGCCCAGAATCCGATCAGCGGCAGAATGAGCAACGCGAGCCCGATGGCAATGCCGAGCGGTTCCCCGCTCTGGATGAACGCAACGGCTCGCACTCCGGCGAGCACCAGGTAGAAAACCAGCAGCACCGCCATGACGATGACCGCGATCTTGCCCTTCATTTGGAAACTCCCGACCCGGCCGCGTCGGAGCCGAAGCCCAGGTCGACGATCTGGTCGAGGCCGACCTTCACGCCGGTGATGGTTCGCGCGGCCTCCAGCGCCAGCAGGATGCCGGCCTCGTAGGAACTCGGCGACAGCGTGTTGTGGCTGATGGTGAGCGTCTCGCCGGTGCCGCCCAGGAAGACGTCCTGGCGAGCGATCAGGCCGGACACGCGCAGACTGTGCACGGGCACGCTCGACACCTGCTGGCCGCGGGCGCGCTGGTCGGTGTGCGGCGCCGAGACCGGCCCCAATTCGGCCCGCGCCCGGCCGATCAGTTCGGCGGTGCGCACGGCCGTGCCAGAGGGCGAATCCACCTTCGACGGCTGGTGGGCTTCGACGATCTCGATGGAATCGTAGAACCGGGCGGCGAGGGCCGCGAACGTCGTAGCCAGCACCGATCCGATCGAGAAGTTCGGAATGATGATCACGCCGGTATCGGCGCGATCGGCGAGGCGACGGCTGAGCGAATCGACGCCATCCTGGCTCCAGCCTGACGTGCCGACGAGCACCCGCAGACCGTGGTCGGTGGCGAAGTCCACTACGCCGCGGCTCACGTCGGGGCGGGTGAGATCGACGGCGATCTCGGCACCGAGCATCTCGCCCAGCTCGCTGTGCGAGTCGAGCCTGGCCACGACCTCATACCCGTCGGTTCGGTCGATCAGGTCGGAAACCAGGCGGCCCATTTTGCCCGTTGCGCCAATGATGGCCACCGTCGTTGTCATGAAACCAATCTACCAATTGCTGCGGGCAGCGCATGCCCGCGCAATATCCTTAGGGAATGCCTCAGTTTCACACAGTGTCGGTCGCGGATGCCGCGGCCCTCACCCTGCTTACCGAGTACTTTCGCAGTCCCGAACTGGCCTTTCGGCAACCGCAGGGCACCTACCACCCGACCTATCCGGTGGTGGAGCAATTCGTGCCGCCACAGGGCGTGTTCCTCGTCGTACTCGGCGACACGGCCAGGGACGATTCGGACAGCGACGATGCCGACATCGATGACGAGGCGAAGATCCACTCGAGCGGCGCGTATGTCGGGTGCGGGGGCATCCGTCGTCTGGACAATGCCGAGAACGAGCCCGTTCGCTTCGAGGTCAAACATTTGTGGATTCAACCCACAACGCGCGGGCGTGGATGGGGGCGCCTGCTGCTGGCCGAGTTGGAGCGGCGGGCGGCAGAACTCGGGGGCACCGAAGTGGTGCTCGACACCAACGTGAGCCTCGCCACCGCCGGGGCGCTGTATCAGAGCACGGGATACGAAAACATTCCGTCGTACAACGACAATCCCAATGCCACGCACTGGTATAGCAAGCGACTCTAGAACATCAGGGGTTCCGGCAGCCCGGTTCGCAGCTCGACCGGCAGGTGGCCGAGGTCATTGTGGGTGACCAGCGTCCACGGACGGCCCGGCTTTTGCTGGAGCACGGTCAAGCCGCAATTGGCCTGATTGATGCCGACCCAGCGCCAATCGGGAGCGCCGAGAACCTCACGCACAAACCAGGCGATCACGAAATTGTGGGTGATCAGTAGGTCGTGCCGCTGGCTGCGGCGCGGTTGTAGAAATTCGGCGACGGCGTCTTCCATCTGCGCTCGTCCGGCGGCGATCTCATCGTCGGTGACGGAGCCGAAAAACGGGTCGTAGGCCGACGGCGTTTCGGCTGCCCGGCCAGAGGGGATGCAGTCGAACAGCAGCGCCGACGATTCGCTGTGCAGGGCGGGCAGTCGCTCCGCCATGATCTCGGCCGTCTCGGCAGCCCGCTGCAGCGGTGAGTGCCAGGCGCCCGTGAACGGAACTCCGCTGAGGCGGTCGGCAATCAGCAGCGCCTGGCGTTTGCCGCGCGGTGACAGCGGGCCGTCGTGCAGGCCGTGTTCGGCATCCTGCTGCTCGCCGTGGCGTACCAGGTAGATGTACTGGGGCATCATCGTCCATTTCAAAGTTCAGAAGTCCGCCGGGGCGGATAGTGCACAAGCTGTGGGGTGAAGGTCAGCCCGGGAGGATCGCGGCGAAGGCGTCATCCTCGAGGGCCCCGACCGCGGCGATCGAGACTGGACCGCTCGCGAGCTCAGCGGCGAGCGCCTGCACATCGGCCGCGGTGACCAGTGCGAGGCGGCGCAGTGCTTCGTCGAGATCGGCGAACTCGCCGAGGGTGATCTCGGAGCGCCCCAGCCGCGACATGCGGGTGTCTGAGTCTTCCAGGGCCAAAGCGGATGCCCCACTCAGCTGGCCGGATGCCCGCTTCATCTCGTCGGCGGTGACACCGTCAGCGGCGAGGCGGTGCAGTTCGCTCAGCATGAGCTCAGCGACCTGGCCGGCCTTGGCCGGTGTGCACCCGGCATACATGCCGAATAGGCCGGCGTCGGAGTAGCCGGGCGCGAACGAGTACACCGAGTAGGCCAGGCCGCGCTTCTCGCGTACTTCCTGAAAAAGCCGGCTCGACATTCCCCCGCCGAAGATTGAGGTGAGCACGCTCATCGTGACGCGACGGTCGTCCGTTGCCAGCAGGCCGGGCATGCCGAGCAGCAGGTTGGCTTGTTCGAGGGGACGTTTCACGATGGTCAGGGCCTGACCCTGGTGAATCTCGGCTGGGACGCCGCCCCGACGGCTGACCGGGATCTGGGGGACGCTGAGGTCCCAGCCGGCCCGTTCGAGCGCGCGGGTGACGGCGGCGACCAACTGGTCGTGGTCGACAGCACCGGCGACCGTGACGACGAGGTCCTGCGGGCGATAGTTGGCCTGGTAGTGCTCCCACACTGCCGTGCGGGAGGCCGCGCGAATGTCATCGGCGCTGCCGCCTATCGGGCGGCCCAGCGCATGCTTTCCCAGCACGGCTTCGAAAAATCTCTCGTTCGCGACATCGGCCGGGTCATCGTCGGCCATGGCGAGTTCCTCGAGAATGACGCCTCGCTCGGTTTCGAATTCACCGTCATCGAGTTTGGAGGACGTCAACATGTCGGTGAGCACGTCGATGGCCATGCCCAGGTCGCGATCCTGCACCTTGGCGTAGTAGCAGGTGTATTCCTTGGCGGTCATGGCGTTGTGTTCGCCGCCGACCGCGTCGAACGAGATGGCGATGTCCAGGGCCGACCGCGTCGGCGTGCCCTTGAACAGCAGGTGCTCGAGAAAGTGCGTGGAGCCGAAATGCCCCGGTTGTTCGTCGCGCGAACCGACAGCCACCCAGTAACCGATCGTGAGGCTGCGGGCGCCCGGCACCTGCTCGCTGAGAATGCGAACACCGCTCGGCAGAACGGTGCGCCGCACGAGGGCATCGCCGGCGGCCCGAAACGAGAGTTCGGCCTGGTCTAGGGGAAAGTCGACTGCACCGTTCATATCATCCACCACCTTACAAGACCCGATCGGGGCGGCCGGCTCCCCGCGGGAACTCGCAGACCTACCCCCAGTTTGGCCGGAACGGTCCGTGGGGCTGATTGCGACAGACTGGTCTGTCTAGGGTGTGTTACAGTCTGGGAGCCGACCGGGGAAAACTCCCGGATTTGCGCTCATCCGGGGCCGTTTTCTGCCCCCAAATAAAGGAGTGCCGCATGACCACGCTGACAGCTGAAGCCGTTCGGCCGGCGACACATGCCAAGGTGCGCATCCTCGCCACCGCCGACCGGCTCTTCTATACCGAGGGTGTTCACACCGTGGGTGTGGACCGCATCATCAGCGAGTCCAAGGTCACCAAAGCAACCTTTTACAAGTACTACCGCTCCAAGGATGCCCTCATCGTGGTGTACCTGCAGGGCCGCGACCGCCTGGCTCGCGATTTTCTCGCCAGCCTTGACACTCGATACGACACCCCGGAGCAGCGATTGCGCGGAGTCGTCAACGAGATCTCGGCACAGGTCATCCGCGAAGGCTTCCACGGCTGCCCGTTCATTAACGCGGCCGCCCAGTTCACCGACCCGGCCCACCCTGTACGCCAGGCCGTGTCCGCACACCGGGACTGGTACGGGCGCTCGATCGAGGACATGTTCCGCGGCATGGGGCACGCCCGGCCCGGAGACGCCGCCGACGACTTCTTTCTCGCCCGCGACGGCGCCTTCGCCGGCGCCAACCTCGGCGACCCGATCGGTGCCCACACCGCCCTGCTGCGCGCCATTCAGCGCGTCCTCGACGAGTCGGGCGCCTAAAGCTTGCGAACTCAGTAGCCCGATACCCGGTCGAGATCGAGGAGGTCAGTACGTCCGAGACGGATGCCCGCCGCCGCGACCAAAGACTGCACCTGATCGGCCCGGCCGGCGCCGGCCACCGGCGCCACAACGTCGGGCCGCGCGAGCAGCCAGGCCAGGGCAATCGACGCCGGGGCCATGCCCTGCGCGGCGGCGATGCGGTCGACCACAGCGAGTACGCGCAGCGAGCGACGGTTGAGGTAGACCTTGGCGAGCTGACCGCGGGCCGTGCCGGCGACATCCGCTTTGGTTCGGTATGCGCCGGCCAGAAAACCGTGGGCGAGAGCGAACCCGGGCATCAGGGCCAGGTGCTGGGCGCGGGCCACAACGGCGACGTCTTTTTCGAGTTCGGCGCGATGCACGAGGTTGTACGGGGTTTCGGCGGCAACGAACTTGGGCAGGCCGACGGCTGAGAGCACCCGGGCTTCCATGAGCCGTTCCGCCGAGAAATTGCTGGCACCGAGATAGCGCACCTTGCCGGCGCGCATCAGGGCTTCCACGGCAACCAGGCTCTCTTCGAGCGCAACGGTCTTGTCGTCGAAGTGAAAGTAGAGCAGGTCGACGTAGTCGGTACCGAGCCGCACCAGGCTGGCCTCGACCGCCGCGACGATGCTGCGCTGGGTCAGACCGGGGTTGTCGAGATTGCGGCCGATTTTGGTGGCCAGCACGGTCTCGGCCCGCGCGCCCCGAGAACGCAACCACGACCCGATGATCACTTCACTGCGCCCGGCCGCGAAGCTGTCGGCAGTGTCCAGAAAATTACCGCCAAGATCGCGGTGCGCATCAAGGATGGCCAAGGACACTTCATTCGTCGCGGTCCAGCCGAAAGCGTTGCAGCCCAGGGCCAGCGGATGCACGCGCAGCTCGGTTCCCGCGATCTGCCGGCGCACCGGTCGCGAACCCACGGTCGTCTCGGACGGCCCCATCTCGGCCGGTACGCGGTCGACCGACATCGCATCCAGAGACGATGAGACCACCTGTCGGGGCATTTGCGTTCTCCTCCCAGGGTGCTCGCCCGACCTGTGCTTACCGCCGGGTTTTCTCGTCGTAAAGTGCTCTTGGCCCGACTTTAGGCGAGGCCACCGACATTTCCCGGCGGCACGCTAAACCGTTACCAAAATGTACGTCGCGAGCGGCCGAACAGGGGGCGGTGGCTGCAGGCCGCCAGTCGGTGCGCCCCCGATTTGTTAGACTGAAGATTGCGCAAAAATTGGGCTACCTGTGCAGGTGCACATCCGCCCTGGGCCGCCGGCTGTCGAATCACGTGATCGATCGACTGGCTAGGTATCCTGCCCGAATCAGCCGCAGGAAAGCAGCCATGACCACCGACGCCTCCGTGCCCAACCCACAGGTTCCCCGCGAGGCCCTCCGTCGCCGCACATTCGCGGTGATCAGCCACCCCGACGCGGGCAAGTCCACTCTGACCGAGGCCCTTCTGCTGCACGCCCGCGCCAT
The DNA here is from genome assembly GCF_030063145.1 of Cryobacterium sp. PH31-L1. GTDB lineage: Bacteria > Actinomycetota > Actinomycetes > Actinomycetales > Microbacteriaceae > Cryobacterium. The sequence goes on along the minus strand of NZ_JASISM010000001.1, from coordinate 831,105 downwards.
CACCTCAGCCGGTGCCACCCACGGCAAGGCCGGCCGTAGCGGCACCGTCTCGGACTGGATGGAGATGGAAAAGGCTCGCGGTATCTCGGTCACCAGCGCCGCCATTCAGTTTGAATACCATGACGCCGTGATCAACCTCGTCGACACCCCGGGCCACGCCGACTTCTCCGAGGACACCTTTCGAGTGCTCTCCGCAGTGGATGCCGCGGTGATGCTCGTCGACGCCGCCAAGGGTCTCGAGCCGCAAACCATGAAGCTGTTTGCCGTTTGCAAGCAGCGCGGCCTGCCGGTCATCACCGTCATTAACAAGTGGGACCGCCCCGGCGACACTCCCCTGGCCCTGATGGACGAGATCCAGACCCGCACCGGCCTGCTGCCGACCCCGCTGAACTGGCCGGTCGGCGAAGCCGGCGACCTGCGCGGCGTGCTCGATCGCCGCTCCGGCGACTTTCTGCGCTTCACCCGCACGGCGGGCGGTGCGACAGTGGCCGAATCGGTGCGGCTGGATGCCGCCGATGCGGCGATCGAGGAAGGCCCGGCCTGGGCATCCGCTGTCGAAGAATCCGAGCTGCTCGACGTTGAGTCGCAAAATCACGACTCCGAGCTGTTTCTCGACGGTCAGACCACCCCGGTGCTGTTCTGCGCGGCCGTGGCCAACTTTGGCGTGCAGCAGCTGCTCGACACCCTGGTGGAGTTCGCGCCGCCGGCCGAAGCCCGCATCGACATCGACGGCAACCCGCGAAAGGTCACCTCACCGTTCTCCGGTTTCGTGTTCAAGGTACAGTCCGGCATGAACTCCGCGCACCGCGACCACGTGGCCTTCGTTCGCGTGTGCTCGGGCGAATTTCGCCGCGGCATGATCGTCACGCACGCGGCGACCGGGCGGCCGTTCGCCACCAAGTATGCCCAGCAGTTGTTCGGCAAGGAACGCACCGTCACGGACCAGGCCTGGCCCGGCGACATCGTGGGGCTCGTCAACGCGTCAGCGCTGCGGGTGGGCGATTCGATCTTTGAAGACGAGCGGGTGGAGTTTCCGCCGCTGCCGCTGTTCTCCCCCGAACATTTTCGGGCGATCCGCCCCGTGGACTCGAGCAAGCACAAGCAGTTTCGCCGCGGCATCGACCAGCTCGACCACGAGGGTGTCATCCAGGTGATGCGTTCCGAGGTGCGCGGCGAGCAGGCTCCCGTGCTCGGCGCCGTCGGACCGATGCAGTTCGAGGTGGTCGAAGACCGCATGGTGCACGACTTCCACGCGGATATCCGCATGGAAGCCCTGCCCTACCAGGTGGCCCGCAAGACCGACAAGGAGAGCGCGCTCGTGCTCGCCGGCACCCGCCAGGTGGAGGTATTCACCCGCTCCGACGGCACCCTGCTCGCCCTGTTCAGCACTCCGTGGCGCCTGCAGGCCATTGCCAAGGAGAACCCGAAGCTTGTGCTGATCGACATCGCGAACGCGACCGCCGAAGTCTTCATGTAGCTGGTTCTTTCAACCAGAAAGGGCCGCATCCTCGTGGAGGATGCGGCCCTTTCTGTTCGGTGCTGCTTACGCGTCGACCACCACGGAGGTGATGACGGGGCTGCGACGGTACTTGCGGTTCATCCAGCGGCTCACGGACTGCGTGAACAGGTCTTCGAGCTCGGCGCCGTCGACGATCTTGATGCGGTTCGCGGCCTTCATGGCCTCGTCGATGACCTTGGTCGCTCCCTTGACCCATTCGTCGTCGTGCACGAATCCGCGCGCCAGGAACTCGACCGGCTCGGAGAGCGTGCCGGTCTTGGCGTTGAGAATTCCGAGGATGGTGATGGTGCCGTCCTCGGCGAGCTTACGGCGATCTTCCATCGCAGCGGATGCTGCCCCGCCCACGGTCATCCCGTCGACGAAGACGTAGTCGGCGACGACACGGCCGGTGACCTTGGCGTGACCGTCGATGAGGTCGACGACAACGCCATCTTCGACGACGATGACGTTCTCTTCGGCCACACCGGTCGCGATGGCGAGGTCGGCGTTGGCTGTCAAGTGACGCCATTCGCCGTGGATCGGCATGACGTTGACCGGCTTGACGATGTTGTAGCAGTAAACAAGCTCGCCGGCACTGGCGTGACCGGAGACGTGCACCTTGGCGTTGCCCTTGTGCACGACGTTCGCGCCCCAACGGATCAGGCCGTTGATGACGCGGTAGATGGAGTTCTCGTTGCCGGGGATCAGCGAGCTAGCGAGCAGCACGGTGTCGCCCTCGCCGATTTTGATGACGTGCTCGCGGTTGGCCATGCGGGACAGGGCGGCCATCGGCTCACCCTGCGAACCGGTGCAGATGAGAACGACCTTGTCGTCCTTCATGCGCTCGAGTGCCTTCATGTCCACGAGCAGGCCCTTGGGAATGTTGAGGTAGCCAAGCTCGCTCGCGATGCCCATGTTGCGCACCATGGAGCGGCCGACGAAGGCCACCTTGCGGTTGTGCTTGACGGCAGCATCGATGACCTGCTGGATGCGGTGCACGTGGCTGGCGAAGCTCGACACGATGATGCGGCGCGGGGAGGTGCGGAACACGGTGTCGATCGCCGGTCCGATGTCCTTCTCGGCGGTGGTGAAGCCGGGGACCTCGGCGTTGGTCGAGTCCGTCATGAACAGGTCGACGCCCTCTTCGGCCAGGCGTGCGAAGGCGCCGAGGTCGGTGAGGCGCTTGTCGAGCGGGAACTGGTCCATCTTGAAGTCACCGGTCGCGAGAACGAGGCCGGCTTCGGTACGAATGGCGATGGCCAGGCCGTCGGGGATGGAGTGGTTGACGGCGATGAACTCGAGGTCGAACTGGCCGATCGTGCGGCGCTCGCCCTCTTTCACCTCGATGAAGTTCTGGCTGAGGCGGTGCTCCTGCAGCTTCGCAGCGAGGAAGGCCAGGGTGAGCTTGGAACCGACGACCGGAATGTCGCCGCGTTCTTTGAGCAGGTACGGAACTGCGCCGATGTGGTCTTCGTGGCCGTGGGTGAGCACGATGGCCTCGATGTCCTGCAGGCGGTCACGGATGGCGGTGAAGTCGGGCAGGATCACGTTGATGCCGGGCTGGTTGTCTTCGGGGAAGAGAACGCCGCAGTCGATGATGAGCAGCTTTCCCTTGTGCTCGAAGACGGTCATGTTGCGGCCGATCTCGCCGAGGCCTCCGAGCGGGATGATACGCATGCCGCGAGCCGGCAGTGCCGGCGGAGTGCTCAGGTCGAGGTAGTGGTTATTCATGAATCTCATTTCGTTGTCTGCGGTACTGCATGTCCAGGTGTGTGGGGACCGAGATCGGGCATACCGAAAGCCAGCGAGCAATACTCAGGGGGCTTCAGCGCGCATACGCGTACCTCGTGTCGTGCCTGGCGGGCAAGCAAAATACCGGCCAGATACCTCACTAGTCTACCGATGCATCAACACGCGGCGTTTTCGGTCACAAAAAAGGGACCCCGCGCGTGGCGGAGTCCCTCTTTTGGTGTTGCTCACCGCTCAAGCGGCCTGGCCGATGGCTACGCGGAGCGGTGCCCGGCACCGCTCGGCTGCGGGGAGACGTAGTCGCCGGCTTCGAGGTGCTGCGCGGTGCCGCTGACGTAGCCGGTTGCAGTGATCGCGCGACGAACGTCGTGCGTGACGTACTCGTTCGCGCTGGTGCTGCGCTGGGTGGACTTCGATACGTAGGAATTCATGGTGCTCCTGGTGCGATTAGTACTAGCGGATGCCGACGACTAGTCAGAGCACACAGTCTCGTTCGAGAGTGACAGCGGTACGCATTGGCGTAGCTGATTCGAGTGAAACAGGGGTGGTGGCCCGGTCGGCGGAAAGAATGCGCTGCGCCGCGCGGGCTGCAGAAACCCGGATCCTCTAGTGGACCGCCATGATTTCTGAGCTGATACCAGATTACCCGAGCCTGCCACCCATTTGGGGGAAACGCAGGATCTACACAGGCACCGTGCAGGTACATCGACGGCCTGCAGCTACACAGGTGCCGTGCAGCCAGCATGGAGGCTTTCGCAGATAAAATCTTCCAATGACTTCATCTGCGCTGTACGACATCCCCCTCACCCTCATCGACGGAACAGAAACAACCTTCAGCGCCTACCAAGGCAAGACTGTTCTCGTGGTCAACGTGGCCTCGAAGTGCGGTTTCACCCCGCAGTACGCCGGACTGGAGTCGCTCTACCAGCGCTACGCCGACGAGGGACTCGTCGTGCTCGGGCTGCCGAGCAACCAGTTCATGGGCCAGGAGCCAGGAACCGAGGCCGACATCTCGGAATTCTGCGGCATGACCTACGGGGTGACCTTTCCGATGACGGCCAAGGTGGACGTGCGGGGCAAGCACCAGCATCCGCTCTACGCGGAGCTCACCAAGTTCAAGCAGGGACTGCTGCCCGGCCTGATCAAGTGGAACTTCGAGAAGTTCCTGGTCACCCCGACCGGTGAGATCGTCGACCGTTTCGCCTCCTCGGTCGAGCCGGAGTCGACCGAGATCGTCGAAGCCATCGAGAAGGTCCTGCCCGCCAAGGCCGCCTGACCTGCGCTTCCATTCTTTCCGGGCCCGGGCCCGGAAACTGGGACCACGATAGATCATGGGCCCAGTTTCGCAAGATGGGCCCGGCCCGCAAATCGGGCGTTCGCCAACACGTGAGTGCGTGATGGCGGTCAGCGGGCGGCGCGGCGCAACACGGCCTCGGCGTGACGCAAGACCGGGCCGTCGATCATGCGGCCCTCGTGCTGGAAGACGCCGCGCGCGCTGGCGGCGGCCTCGAGCAGACCGAGGGCATAGTCCACCTCGGCGGCCGTCGGCTGGTAGGCGAAGCGAATGACGGCGACCTGGCTCGGGTGGATGCACGCGGTGGCGGTGAAACCGCTGGCGACGGCATCCGCTGCCTCGAGCTCAAGCCCGGCCGTGTCGGTGATGTCCAGGTGCACCGTGTCGATCGCCGCCTTGTCGTGGGCACGGGCGGCCAGCAACACCTGGGAGCGCGCCTGACGGGCGACGTCACGATAGCGACCGTCCGGGAACCGGCTCGACGTGCCTCCGAGCGAGGCCACGAGGTCTTCGGCGCCCCACATGAGCGCGACGACGTTGCGCTCGGCGGAGATTTCGGTGGCCGAGAGCACACCGGCGGCGGTTTCGCACAGGGCAATCACCCGAAACCCGGCCAGTCGTTCGACCTGCCCGGCGCTGACAGTCTTGGCCAGCATGACCTCGCGGTAATCGGTGCGTTCGAGCGCAGCCAGATCGAGCGCGAAATCTTCGGTTTCGGCCGGGTTGATCCGCACGATCGTGCTGGCCGGGTCCAGCGGATGCTCGACCAGCGACCGCCGCGCCGCTGCCCGGTCGGCCGGCGCGACGGCGTCTTCCAGGTCGAGAATGACGGCGTCGGCGCGCTCAGCGGCCTTCTCGTAGCGCTCGGGCCGGTCGGCGGGACAGAACAGCAGTGCGGGGCCAAGGGTGAACGGGGCCGGGGTGAACGGGCTGAGCCCGGCGGGGCTGTCGTCAAACGGATCGGGTCCGACCGGTTCGCTGTTGTAGTCGAAGGTACCCTCGTCGAACGGGTCACCCCCGAATGGGTCTCCATTGAACGGGCCGCTCATGCTGTGCCCCCGCGGCACCAGACCAGCACGGTGCGCACGGCCGAGCCGACGACCACTCCGTGTTGGTTACGGCCGGTGTGTTCGAGCGTGATGATGCCCTGACCGGGGCGGCTCTTCGACAACCGTTTATCGGTGACGATGGTCTCCGAGTAGAGGGTGTCGCCGTGGTGCAGCGGATGCGGAAACGTCACGGTCGAAAATCCCAGGTTCGCCACGATCGTGCCCTGAGTCAGCTGGGCGACGGAACTGCCGACCATCGTCGACAGGGTGAACATGGAATTCACCAGGCGTTCGCCGAACGGCTGCGTGGCCGACCACGCCGCATCGAGATGCAGCGCCTGCGTGTTCATGGTCATTGTCGTGAACAGCACGTTGTCGGCCTCGGTCACCGTGCGACCGGGGCGGTGCTGGTACAGGGCATCGAGATCGAACTCCTCGAAGTAGAGACCGCGCTGCTGAACCAGGTGGCGTGCTGGGGTACCGGGGTGGGTCATCCGCTTCTCCAATTCGATCAGGTCAGCCGGCGAAGCCCAGGGCCCGCGAGATGACCATGAGCTGCACCTCGGTCGTGCCCTCGCCGAGCTCGAGCACCTTCGAATCACGATAGTGCCGCGCGACCGGATTCTCGTTCATGAAGCCGTATCCGCCGAAGATCTGCGTCGCGTCGCGGGCATTGTCCATTGCAGCTTCGCTGCCGACCATTTTGGCTATCGAGGCCTCCATCTTGAACGGCTTGCCGTTGATCATCTTCAGTGCGGCGTCGTAGTAGGCAAGGCGTGCGGTGTGCACGCGCGCCTGCATCCGGGCGATCTTGAAGGCGATGTGCTGGTTGGAACCGATCGACCGGCCGAAGACGTTGCGGCTGTTCGCGTAGCGGATCGACTCTTCGAGGCAGCCCTGCGCAGCGCCCGTGCAGAGCGCGGCGAAGGCGATGCGGCCCTCGTCGAGGGTCTGCACGAAGTTGGCGAAGCCACGACCGCGCTCGCCGAGCAGGTTGGCGCCGGGCACACGCACGTTGTCGAACACGAGCGGATGCGTGTCGGAGGTGTGCCAGCCGACCTTGTCGTAGGGCGGTAGCGCGGTGAATCCGGGGGTCGGGGTCGGAACCAGGATCGCGGTGAGTTCCTTCTTGATCGAGCCGTCGGCCCTGGTCGACTCTCCCGTGACGGCGGTCACCGTGACCAGCTGGGTGATATCGGAGCCGGAGTTGGTGATGAACTGCTTGGTGCCATTGATCACCCATTCGCCGTCTTCCAAGGCGGCGGTGGTCTTGGTGCCGGCGGCGTCTGAACCGGCATCCGCTTCGGTGAGGCCGAATGCGGCGAGCGCGGAGCCGCTCGCGAGGCGGGGAACCCATTCCTGCTTCTGTGCCTCGGTGCCGCTGCGGTAGACCGGCATGATGCCGAGGCCAACGCCGGCCTCGAGAGTGACGGCGATGCTCTGGTCGGCGCGGGCGAGCTGCTCAACGGCGAGGCAGAGCGCGAAGTAGTCCTTGCCCTGGCCGCCGTACTCGACGGGGAACGGCAGGCCGAACAGGCCCAGCTCCCCCATCTGCGCGATGATGCCGTAGGGCAGGCTCCGCTTGGTGTCGTACTCGTAGGCGGCCGGGGCGACGACGGTGTCGGCGAAGTCGCGCACGGTGTTGCGCAGGGCCTGGTATTCGGGGGTGAGTTCGTAGCTCATGCTGAGCCTTCCTTGTCTGCTTCTTGGGTAGTTACCGTTGCGACGATCTGGTCGAGTGACACGAGGTCGCCGGTCTTGAGATTGACAGTGACGCGGCCAGCGGTGGCGGCCACGAGTTTGTGCTCCATCTTCATGGCCTCGACCACGAGGATGGTTTGGCCGGCCGTCACCACGTCGCCGGTGGCGGCGTGTACCGCGATGACGGTGCCGGGCATCGGTGAGCGCACGTCGGGGCTGACCGCACCGGGCACCCGGCCGCGGCTGGCGAGGTGTTCCGCGAGCTGTTCGGCGCGGGAACGGTGTCGCAGCTCGAACGAGAAGCCGTCGGCACCGAGGTACATCCGCGTTCCGGACTGCTCGATGGCAAACGTGCGGGTCTGGCCGTCGTAGTCGACGCTGAACGCGCCGTCTCCGACGCGGACCAGTCCGGCTTCTTTGGCCGGCCCGCCACCGATCGAAACGGATGCCGCCCCCGGCTCACCCACAACCTGCACCTCAACGGATTCGGTCGCGCTCACCCCCAGGGAGTAGCGCACCGGACGCGGTGAACCCGCCCGCCACCCGCTCGGCCGCGTCCACACGCCGTTCGCGTCGGACAGATCGGACTCGGCGAGCGCCCGCGCGACCGCCCGACCGTGCAGGAACAGGGCCGCGGCGGCGAGCACCTGTTCGTCGGCCCCCTGAAACGTGAGGCCCGGAAGCTTGCGTTCGATCAGACCGGTGTCGAGGCGGCCGACGCGCACGTCGGCATCCGCTAGCAGCAGCCGCAGGTATTCGGTGTTGGTCTGCACGCCGAGCACAACGGTGTCGGCGAGCGCCCGGTCGAGCCGGTTGAGTGCCTCCAGCCGGGTGGGAGCCCAAGCGATCACCTTGGCGAGCATCGGGTCATAGTGTGAGGCGATCGCGAGGCCCAACGTCAGCGAGCTGTCCACCCGCACTCCATCACCGGTAGCCTCGTGCAGCTGCAACACCGTGCCGGTGGTCGGCAGAAAACCACGCTCGGGATTCTCCGCGTAGACCCGCGCCTCGATGGCATGACCCGTGAGGCAGATATCGCGTTGGGCGACCGTGAGCGGCTCCCCCGCTGCGATGCGCAGCTGCCAGTCCACGAGGTCGAGGCCGGTGACCAGCTCGGTGACCGGGTGTTCAACCTGCAGGCGGGTGTTCATCTCCATGAAGAAGAATTCGTCTGGCGCGGCCGCGGAGACCAGAAATTCCACCGTGCCGGCTCCGCTGTAGCCCACGCTGCTGGCGGCGGCGCAGGCCGCCTCCCCGATGCGCGACCGAGTGGCCTCATCGAGCAGGGGCGAGGGCGCCTCCTCGATCACCTTCTGGTGCCGACGCTGCAGCGAGCACTCGCGCTCGCCGAGGTGGATCACGGCGCCGTGGTTGTCGGCGAGCACCTGCACCTCGATGTGCCGCGGGGTCGCCACGAGGCGTTCGAGCAGCAGGGTGTCGTCGCCGAAGGCGCTGAGAGCCACGCGCCGTGCGGTCTCCAGGCTGGCGGGCAGATCTTCGGCCCGTTCCACCACGTGCATACCCTTGCCGCCACCACCGGCCGAGGGCTTGATCAGCATCGGATAACCGACGTCGACGGCCGCCGCGATGAGCTGCTCGTTACTCAGGCCCGCCTCTGCCACCCCGGGAATGATCGGCACTCCGTAGCCGGCCACGTGGTTTTTCGAGCGGATCTTGTCGCCCATCACGTTCAGCGCGTGCACGCTCGGCCCGATGAACACGATGCCGGCGTCGGCGCAGGCCTGCGCGAAGGCCTGGTTCTCGCTGAGAAATCCGTAGCCGGGGTGGATCGCCTGGGCGCCGGTTCGCGCCGCAGCAGCCAGCACCGCCGCGATGTTCAGATAGCTGTCGGCCGGGGCGGCGCCGCCGAGGCGCACCGCGGCATCCGCCAGCGACACATGAAGAGCGTCACGGTCGGCGTCGCTGTACACGGCGATAGAGCGGATGCCGCACTCCCGCAGCGTGCGAATGATGCGGCAGGCGATCTCGCCGCGGTTGGCGACCAGCACGGTGTCAAAGGTCATGTCTCACATCCTGAACAGGCCGAAGGCGGACTCATCGAGCGGCGCGGTGGCACACACGGACAGGGCGAGGCCCAGTACCGTGCGGGTGTCGGTGGGGTCGATGACGCCGTCGTCCCAGAGCCGGGCGGTGGAGTAGTAGGGGCTGCCCTGGGTCTCGTACTTCTCGAGGATCGGCGCCTTGAAAGCGGTCTCGGCCTCGGCCGACCATGTCTCGCCGCCGCCCTCGATCTGCTCGCGTTTCACGGTGGCGAGCACGGAGGAGGCCTGCGGGCCGCCCATCACAGAGATGCGGCTGCCCGGCCACATCCAGAGGAAGCGCGGCGAGTAGGCGCGGCCACACATCGAGTAGTTGCCGGCGCCGAAGGAGCCGCCGATGACGACCGTCAGTTTAGGCACGCGGGCGGTCGCTACGGCGGTGACCATTTTGGCGCCGTGCTTGGCGATGCCGCCGGCCTCGGCGTCGCGTCCCACCATGAACCCGGAGATGTTCTGCAGAAAGACGAGCGGAATGCCGCGCTGGTCACAGAGCTCGATGAAGTGCGCGCCCTTCTGCGCGGAGTCGGCGAAAAGGATGCCGTTGTTGGCGACGATGCCCACCGGGTGGCCGTGGATGTGCGCGAACCCGGTGATCAGTGTGGTGGCGTATTCGCGTTTGAACTCGTGGAATTCGCTGCCGTCGACGATGCGGGCGACGACCTCGTGCACGTCATATTGGCCCTGCACATCGACGGGGACGGCTCCGTACAGTTCGCTCTCGTCGGCGACAGGGTCGACCGTGGGCAGCACCTGCCAGGCCGGGGCTTGGGCGGGTGGCAGGGTAGAGACGATGTCGCGCACGATTTGCAGGGCGTGCTCGTCGTTTTCGGCGAGGTGGTCCGTGACGCCGGAGACGCGGGAATGCAGCTCGCCGCCGCCGAGTTCCTCCGCGGTGACAATCTCGCCGATGGCAGCCTTCACGAGCGGCGGGCCGCCGAGAAAGATGGTGCCCTGGTCACGCACAATCACGGTCTCGTCGCTCATGGCGGGCACGTAGGCGCCGCCGGCGGTGCAGGATCCCATGACCGAGGCGATCTGCGGGATCTTGGCCGCGGACATCCGCGCCTGGTTGTAGAAGATGCGTCCGAAGTGGTCGCGGTCGGGGAAGACTTCGTCTTGCATGGGCAGGAAGGCGCCGCCGGAGTCGACGAGGTAGATGCAGGGCAGTCGGTTTTCGAGGGCGATCTCCTGGGCCCGCAAGTGCTTCTTCACCGTCATCGGGTAGTAGGTGCCGCCCTTGACGGTGGCGTCGTTGGAGATCACGAGCACGTAGCGGCCGTGCACGAGGCCGATGCCGGCGATGACGCCCGCACCGGGGCTGTCGTCGTTATACAGGCCGGTCGCGGCGAGCGGCGCGATCTCGAGAAATGGGCTGCCGTCGTCGAGCAACTGGTCGATGCGCTCGCGCGGCAGCAGTTTGCCGCGGGCGAGGTGGCGCTGCCGGGACTTCTCCGGTCCGCCGAGTGCGGCCGTGGCGAGGCGCTGTTTCAGGTCGGCCACGAGCTGCCGCTGGGAAGCGTCATTGGTGACAAAGGCTTGAGCAGAGGAGTCGAGCCGACTCGCGAGTGTCTCCATCGACATCTTCCCATTGGGCCGGAGCGCCCGGCATCAACTACAGTTAGTGATTACTAACTGAAGATAAGGTTAGTCAGGATTAACTGAAATGTCTAGTTGAAAGGTTGGTATGAGCGCCCCGACAGAAACGACGCGGAGTCGGGCCAAGGCCGACCGACGCTCCGCCCTGCTCGATGCGGCCGCCACGCTCTTCTCCCGGTCGGGATTCAACGGGGTCTCCATTGAAGACCTCGGCGCTGCCGCCGGTGTGAGCGGTCCGGCCGTCTACCGGCACTTCAGCGGCAAGCAAGCCGTGCTCGCCGCCCTGCTCATCGACGTGAGCCAGGACCTCGTAGCCGGCGGCCAGGCCGTCGTGACCGAAACGACGGATGCCGCGGCCGCCCTGGGCGAACTGGTGCGCTTTCACGCGCACTTCGCCCTCGCCAACCCCGATGTAATTCGGGTGCAGGACCGCGACCTGGACAGCCTGGCTGAGACCGACCGGCACCGGGTGCGCCTGCTGCAGCGCGAATATGTGGAACTGTGGGTGGCGGTGTTGGGGCACGTGCACCCCACGGTGGATGAAGCTCTACTGCGCATTCGCGCCCACGCCACCTTCGGGCTGCTGAACTCCACCCCGCACAGCGCCCGCACCGCGGCGCGGCCCGCCGTGCGCGCCCTGCTCGAGGAAATGGCGCTGGCCGCCCTGGGCCTGCCGAGCACCGCTACCGACGCGTGAGCTCGGCCGTCTTCCACCAGCGACCGGTGACCCAGACCCCTGCGGCCCCGACCGGAACGGCCAGGAGCAGTTGCAGCGGCGTCACCTGGCTCGCGGCGGGGCCGCCGAGCCCCATCCAGAGTCCGGGGGCCGCGTAGGGAAACCAGGCTCCTCCGCCAAACGCCGTCACCACCTGGGTCACCACGATGACCAGGATCAGGGCCCCGACAGCGGCGAGGTAGCCGCGGGCCGCGCTGGCCACCCAGGCCAGCGGGCAGGCGAGCAGGGTCGTGAGACTCCACGTGACGAGAATCCGCGCTCCGACCGAGAGCGCGGCGGAGTCTGGCGGACCGAGACCGATCGCGAGTCCCAACGGCAGGGCAAGCAGTATGGTGACGAGGCAGAGCAGCAGCGACCAGGCGATCACCACGATGAATTTGGCGTAGGCGAGACGGCGGCGGCTTACCGGCAGAGCGAAGAGGGCCGAAAAGGTGTGATCGGTGAATTCGCGGCCGAAGCTCCAGCTCAGCACGAACCCCACGCCCAGCAGCACCGCCACCGAGAGCACCATGCCGACGGTACTGAGGTAGCCGTTCCAGCCGGTTCCGATGACCATCGCGCTGGCCTTGAGCGCGATCGGCGTGACCGAATCGCTCGTCGCGGCCACGGTGAGTGCAGCGGCGAGCGCCGGAACCACCGCGCCGAGGAGCGCGGAGATCACGCGCACGGTCGGGGCGCGCAGAAACTTGCAGGCTTCGAATTCGAGTTCGGCGGGAATCATGGCCGGGCCTCGTTGGCGGAGTCGGCGCGCAACACGAGGTCGAAGAACTGCCGTTCGAGGTCGATCGAGCCGGGAGCGAGCGACCCGACCATGACCCCACCGTGCAGAACGGTGATGCGGTCCGCCATGCGTGCGACCTCGTCCAGGTGGTGGCTCGACACCAAGATGGCGGCGTTCCGCTCGCGGGCGGCGGTCTGCAGCAGTTCCCGCAACACGATCACGCCGCGGGGATCGAGTCCCCTCGACGGTTCGTCGAGCACGATGACAGTTGGCGCGTGCACGAGCGCGGCGGCGAGGCCGACGCGCTGCCGATTTCCGGTGGAGAGGATGCCGGCCCGGCGCATGTCGTAGGCCGACAGGCCGAGGGAGAGCACGGCATCCGTTGTCGCAGATCTGGCCCGTGGGCGACTCAGCCCGTGCAGACGCGCAGCGGAGTACACGTTCTCTCGCACGGTGAGCTCCGGGTAGGCGAATGGCACCTCGAGCATCTGGCCGACGTGCGACCAGCCAGCTGCCGACAGGGCAGCGACGGGCTCGCCGAACAGGCTGACCGTGCCGCTGGTGGGCGTGAGCATGCCGAGCAGGGTACGCATAAGCGTGGTCTTGCCGGCTCCATTGAGCCCAACGAGCGCGTGAATCTCCCCGGGCTGCACCGTGAGCGACACGTCGCGCAGCACGACGGTGCCGCCTAGGCTCACTCCCAGGTGATCAGAACCAATCCCCGCGCTCGGCCCGGTCATAGCTTCGCCCAGCTCATGGTCCATTGTTGGTCCGTGCGGGCCGGTGGCACAAGGGCCGGGCTAGTGCCCGAGTGCCAGGCGCACACCGAGGGCGATCATCACCACGGCGATCACCGCATCAAGAACTCGCCAGGACGCCGGCTTGGCGAACATCGGCCGCAGCAGGCGCGCCCCGAAGCCGAGGGCGCAGAACCAGACGAAGCTGGCCGCAATGGCGCCTCCCGCCCACCACCAGCGTTCCGTTGCACCCTGCTGGTTGGCGACAGCGCCGAGGAACAGCACGGTGTCGAGATAGACGTGGGGATTCAGCCAGGTGAGGGCCAGCACGCTCACGACGGCGACCCGCATGCCGGTTGATGCCACGACCCCTGAGACGACGAGCGCCCCCGGGCGAATTGCACGGCGAGCCGCGACGAGCCCGTAGACGATCAGAAAGGCCGAGCCGAAAACCCGGATCACGATGATCGCCACCGGCGCTGCGGCGACGACTACCCCGAGCCCGAGCACGCCGGCCAGGATGAGCACGGCGTCCGACACCGCGCAGATCGCGACGACGGGAACGATGACCCTGTTGCGCCCCTCGATGCCGAGTCGCAGCACGAATGCATTCTGGGATCCGATCGCAATTATGAGGGAGAGCCCCGTGGCAAGGCCCAGCAGGGCTGGCAGAAAAGTTGAGGTCACTGGTGCAACGCTAGGCGCTCGCTCTAATTCAGTACAGCTATCGTTTCATAAGCTGATCTAATGCAACGATTTACGCTCGAACAGCTCGCGACCCTGCTCGCGCTCGTGAGCGAGGGGTCGTTTGAGGCGGCCGCTGCCCGACTGCACGTGACGCCGTCCGCAGTCTCGCAGCGCGTCAAGGCGATGGAGCAGACCAGCGGGCGGGTGCTCGTGCAGCGCACGACCCCGGTCCGGCTCACCGACGCTGGCGACGTGCTGTTGCGCTACGCGCGCCAGGTGGAGCTGCTCGAGGCCGACACGGTGCGCCAGTTGCACGAGGGCAGGTCCGACGGTCGGGCGTTTCCTGTGTCGCTCGCGGTGAATGCGGACAGCCTCGCCACCTGGTTTCTCGATTCCCTCGCCGGATTCGGGGAGACCCTCGGTGTGGCCTTCGACCTGCACCGAGAAGACCAGGAACACACGACGAGATTGCTGCGCGCTGGGACGGTCATGGCCGCGGTGACCTCCACGCGGAGGCCATGCAGGGTTGCGTCGCCGAGCCGCTCGGTCAGATGCGCTATCACGCCGTCGCAACGCCCGCGTTCATCGAGCGCTGGCTGCCGAACCATGGCGGCCTGATCGCCCTGCCCCGAGCACCCGTCGTCGCCTTCGAGCGCAACGATGACCTGCAGGAATCGTTTCTGCGTGACCATACCGGCGGTGGCAGCAGCGGGCCGATCCACTACATCCCGACGTCGAACGATTTCGTGCGGGCTATTCTGCTGGGCTTTGGCTGGGGCATGCTCCCCGAACAGCAGTGCGCCGTCGAGATCGCCGATGGTCGTCTGGTCGACCTGGCCCCCAACTCGGCCGTCGATGTTCCCCTGTTCTGGCAGCGGTGGAACCTCTCTTCGCCCCTGCTGGATGCTGTCTCGGCGGCGGTGCGGGACGAAGCCCCGGCGATCCTCCGGCCGTTCTAAGCGTCAGAAGGCGGCGGTGCAGACGCAGAGCTCGTTACCCTCGACGTCGGCGAGCACCCACCAGTCGGGTGCGTGTTCGTCGGCGAGCAGCACTCCGCCGACTTCAAGCACGGCAGCGACCCTGTCCTCGGCGTCATCACTCGGCACATAGACGTCGAGATGGATCCGGTTGCGGTCGGTGCGGGCGATCTCCATATGCTGGAACCAGACCTTGGGCGACAGTCCGCGTGGGTCGACCAGTTCGATGCCGTCGTCGCCGGCCACCTCGGTATAGCCGAGGCCGACCCGCCAAAACGGGCGCACGGCATCCGTGTCGGTGCAGTCGATGGCGATGTCGTAGCGGGTCGGCTGCTGGTCGTCGGCAGTCGCTTCGAGCATGTCGGCAATCTGTTGCACTTGGGCGGCGAGCTGCAGATCGCGCGCGGTTACTCCCCCGGCATCGTGCGAGGTGAGGGTGAGCGAGACGGTGCCGTAACCAAGGCGCAGATCGGGGTGGTGGTTCATCTGCTCGGCCACTGCGCCAACGCGGTTGACCAGTTCCAGCGCGGAAGCAAAGTCCTTGGTGCGAAAGGCCGCGTGCAGGCATCCGTCGAGGTGCACAAATGCGCCGCCGGTCAGCTGCTTCTTCGTCGTGAAGGGGGCAAGGAGTTCGCCTCGAGCATTCATGCTTCCACTCTGCTACGCCTCACCAGCCCGGTCAACTGCCCGCGTCGACTGAAACCCGATTGCGCAAGCTCCAATGTTGATCCGCCTCCCTCCTACTGGCCCATCAATCGAAGCCATGACGGACGGTCAGGGGTAGGCCGTCACGACCCTGCCCGGGCACTACGGCGTTGCGTGTATGCCTGAGCTTGCGAGAGCGCGGCAGAGGTTGCTCCAGGAGGGACGATATGACCGTTCAACCGCTCGCGTCTGTGGGAAGAAACTTCTGAACTCTTTTCTATTTTTTACTGAGATTCTATCGCCTTTATGGGTGACTCGAGCTACAATTGTGGGTGAAAGAGGCACCGACGCCATGACCCTCACCGCCCCGCCCGCCGAACCGGGCTCGATTCCGCGGGGTTCTCGCGTTGAGGCGGTGACACTGGCCGGTGCCATTCTGGCGGAAGCGTTCGACGATGTGCGGTTCGGCCACCTCGACGATGCTGAAGCTGTGGCGGTCATGACGGCCCTCGAAGAACTCGGCCGCAAGGTCGATGGGGCCCAGTACCAATTAACCGCGCACGCTCCACCACCGACATCGGTATGCGCGCCGAAACCGACCTCGGCAACGGGTCGCTGGCCTACCAGAACGGATGCCGCAACCGGGTCGAATTCATCACCCAACTCGCCGGAATCTCCAGCCGCGAAGCCAAACGTCGCCTCCTCTGCTGGTTCCACCACCACACCATCGACACCAGCGGATGGACAATCCGCATGAGCGCAGGCCGACCCCAAGTACGCGGCCCCCTACTCTGGGACCCGACCCAGACCTGGCGGCCCGCCCAGAGCCACCGCGCCAACACTCCCAGCCCCGAACCACCAACCCCCCTGGCGCACCTAAGCAATTTCCGGGGGATTTGGGGACGTGCGCGTCACGTACCGACCAGGCTTAGACCATGGTCAGCACGCGGGCCGGGTCGGCGAGAATCGTGCCGATGTCGGCGAGAAAGCGGGACCCCTGCTCGCCGTCGACCAGTCGGTGGTCGAACGACAGGCTGAGGGTGAGCACCTTGCGCAGCGCGACCTCGCCGCGAAACTCCCACGGCTGAGAACGGATGGCGCCCATCGCCAGAATCGCCGCCTCGCCCGGGTTCAGGATGGGCGTGCCGGCGTCGATGCCGAACACTCCGATATTGGTGATGGTGATCGTACCGCCCGACAGTGCAGCCGGGGTGGTCGTGCCGGACCTGGCGGCCGTGGTGAGTTCGGCGAGAGCGGCAGCCAGGCCGCGCAGGTCGAGTCGGTCAGCATCGACGATGTTCGGCACGAGCAGTCCACGCGGGGTTGCCGCGGCGATTCCGAGGTTCACGTGGTGGAACTGCACGATCTCACCGGCCGGCTCGTCCCAACGGGTGTTGACCGACGGAGTGCGGCCCACGGCGAGGCAGAGCGCTTTAGCCACGACGGTGAGAATTCCGATGCCTGCGCCTTCGAACTGCCGGTCTGAACGCAGGGAATCGAGTAGTTCGACGGTCGGTGTGACGTCAATGGTGAGGAACTCGGTCACGTGCGGCGCGGTGAACGCGCTCTGCACCATCGCTGCCGCGGTGAGCTTGCGCAGGCTCTTGATCGGCGTGCGAGTCTCGCGCAGGTCGTCGCCGCGGCTCGTGGCCGGTGCCGCGGTAGGCGATACATGCGTCCCGTGCAGGGCGGGAGTCGGCACCGATTCAGTGATGTGCGCGCGAACGTCGTCCCGGGTGATCAGGCCGTCCTTTCCGGTTCCGGTCACCGTAGAGAGGTCGATGCCGAGGTCGCGAGCCAGGGCACGCACCGGCGGCGTCGAGCGCGGGCGTTCGGCAAGGGGTGCCGAGACGGGTGCCCCGGCGGGCTGATCGGTGGATACCGCGGACGGCGTCACCGCGGGCACCGGCGAGGCTGTCGTCGGAGCTGCGGCCGCGGGCGCAGATTCCGCACCACCCGCGCGGGCCCGACGCTGGGGGTGGCCGCCGCGCTCGACGGCGGGGCCATAGCCGACCAGGTTGGCTTCGCGCTGCCCGGCCGGCGCGGCGGCCGGAATGGCAGCATCCGTTGGTGCCATGGCAATCGGTTCGGCCGCGCCGCCGATATCGAAGCTGACGATGGGTTCGCCGACGTGCACGACCACACCGGCCGGCTGGTGCAGCACGCTGACCACTCCGGCGAACGGGCTCGGCAACTCGACCACGGCCTTGGCCGTTTCCACGTCGGCGATGTGCTGGTTGAGCGTGACCTCGTCGCCCGGAGCTACGAGCCAGGCCACAATCTCACTCTCGGTGAGACCTTCACCGAGATCGGGCAGCTTGAATACCTTGATCATCGACGCCCCATAACCCGGTCGACACCGTCGAGAATGCGGTCCAGGTCGGGCAGGTGGTGACTCTCCAGCTTGGCTGGCGGGTAGGGCACGTCGAAGCCGGTCACCCGCACTGGGGCGGCCTCCAGATAGCTGAAGCAGCGTTCGGTGATGGTCGCGATGATCTCCCCGCCGAGTCCGCCCGACTGGGCCGCCTCGTGGGTTACCACCAGACGCCCGGTCTTACGCACGGATGCCTCCACCACCGCATAGTCCACCGGTGACAGCGACCGCAGGTCGATAACTTCGATCGAGATTCCCTCGTCGAACGCGGCGAGCGCCGCGTCCTTCGCGGTGGACACGAGCGCGCCGTAGGTGAGGAGCGTGACATCCGTTCCCGGAGACACGATCACGGCTTGCTCCATCGGGGCGCCGAGCTCCGGCACGACCTCACCCTTCACGTGATAGCGACGCTTGGGTTCGAAGTAGAGCACCGGGTCGTCGCTCGCGACGGCCTGACGGATGAGGCTGTAGGCGTCCTGGGCGTTGGAGACGGCGATCACGCGCAGACCGGAGGTGTGGGTGAAGTAGGCCTCGGGCGATTCGGAGTGGTGTTCGGCCGCACCGATTCCGCCGCCGAACGGCACCCGGATGGTGATCGGCATGCGCACTGCGCCCTGGGTGCGGTAGTGGAACTTCGCGACCTGGCTGACGATCTGGTCGAAGCCGGGAAAGATGAAGCCGTCGAACTGAATCTCGCAGACCGGGCGGTAGCCCCGGTAGGCCAGGCCGACTGCTGTTCCGATGATCGCGGATTCGGCGAGCGGGGTGTCGATGACGCGGCGAGCGCCGAACTGGGCGAGCAGGTCGCTCGTGACCCGAAAGACACCGCCGAGGGCGCCGATGTCCTCGCCGAGGAGCACCACCTTGGGGTCGTCGAGCATGGCCTGGCGAAGGCCCTCGTTGATGGCCTTGCCCATGGTGAGGTTCTTCGTCTCGGTCAACGGGACCGGCTTCGGGGCATCAAGGCCGGGCAAGCTGGTGGCGGTCATCAGGGTGGTCATGGTCATCACACCGTTCCATTGTGTTCAGCGATATCGAATTGTGTTCCAAAACTCGTGAGGTACCCGGCATAGTCGGCGCGCTGGCGCTCCAGGGTGGCGTTGGGAGTGGAGTAGACATGGTCGAACACGCTCAGCGGCTCGGGGTCTGGCATGCCGATGCAGCCGGCGCGCAGTTCGGCCGCTGCGGCATCGGCGATCGCCTGGGTGGCCGCCTCGACCTCGGGGGTGAGTTCACCGAGGCTGGTCAGCAGCCGGTGCAGGCGCAGCAACGGGTCGCGGGTCTTCCACTCGGCCAGTTCGGCCGGGTCTCGGTAGCGGGTGGGGTCATCCGCTGTGGTGTGCGGACCCATGCGGTAAGTGACCGCTTCAATGAAGGTGGGTCCATCGCCGGTGCGAGCCCGATCAAGGGCGATGCGGGTCGCGGCCATGACCGCGATCACGTCGTTGCCGTCGATGCGCAGGCTCGGGATGCCGAAGCCCGGCGCCCGATCGGCGATGTTGCGGTGCGCCTGCACCCCGACCGGTTCGGAGATGGCCCACTGATTGTTCTGGCAGAAGAAGACCACCGGTGCCTGGAAACTCGCCGCGAAGACCATGGCCTCGTTGACGTCGCCCTGGCTGGTGGCGCCGTCACCGAAGTAGGTGATGGCCACGGCATCGATGTCGTCGCGCTGGGCGCCGAGGGCCCAACCGGTGGCGTGCAGGGTCTGCGCGCCGATGATGATGTTCGGGGTGGCCATATTGACCGTGTAGGGGTCCCAGCCGGACTGGGCGTTGCCGCGCCAGACCTTGACGATGTCGGTGAGGTTCACGCCGCGACAGTAGGCGACAGCGTTCTCGCGGTAGCTCGGAAAGATGAAGTCGTCGCTGCGCAGCGCACGCGCTGAGCCGACCTGCGCGGCTTCTTGGCCGAGCAGCGGCGGCCACAGGCCGAGTTCACCCTGGCGTTGCAGGGCGGTCGCCTCGGTGTCAATGCGGCGCACCACGACCATGTCGCGGTAAAGGGCCAGCAGGGCAGACCCGTCGAGATCATCGACCCACGGGTCGAAGTCAGGCCGGGGCATCCGCTCGCCGTCAATCGAGAGAAGCTGCACCAGCTGGGGGGAGAAATCAATCATGGGTCGCTCCGAGCGTCATTGCTAAAGTTGACGTGAGCCTATGTCGACCGAACAGGGAGCACAACCACTGTCAAAAATAGTGAGCAGAGTGCCCTATTCAGGCTTGCCAGACCGTGTTAATGTTTTGCACTATGTACAGCCTTGACAAGACCGACACGAAGCTCCTCCAAGCGCTCTCCGCCGACCCGCGCAGCACCTTCGTCGCGCTCGCCGACACCCTGGGCCTCTCCCGCAACACCGTGCAGGCGCGCATGAAGCGATTGGAAGATTCTGGCGCCTTTCTCGGCTTCGATCGCCGCATCAATCCGGCCGCCCTCGGCTATCCGCTGACCGCGTTCATCGAGGTGCACGTGCAGCAGAAACGGCTCGCGCAGATCGTGATCGACCTCGCGCTGATCCCGGAAATCGTGCAGGCGCACGGCATGAGCGGGCAGGCCGACCTGCTCGTGCGGGTGGTTTGCACCGATGCCGCCGATCTGTTTCGGATCGACGGCACGATCCTCGCCTGCGAGGGTATTGAACGTACAGAGACATCGCTGGCCATGGGTGAGGTCATCCCGTATCGCCTCACCCCGTTGCTCGACCGTGGGTAGTGGTCGAGAGCTATTTGCTAAAGTCTTCATATAGTTATATAAAGAAGTAATGAAGTTAACGGCGCTGGTAGTCTTGCACTCACCCAGACGCACCGCAGAATCCGTCGCCTGCCCAACACCTTCGACTTTCGCGCTCCCCACAGAAGGCACCAGCTTCGTGAACATGCATGCACACCGGGGACTCGTATGAGTTTCCTGCGATTGACCACCCTTATTCGTCACGGCTCACGTATCGCTGAGCCGGCCCCGCCCGCCCCGCCGCTGTTGGCGGGAGCTGAAGTGTTCGGTGGCAGCGTACAGGTGCGTTTCATCAACGCCGGCGGCTGCAACGACTGTGCCCTCGAAGTGTCCGCAGCCTTCGGCCCGGTCTACGACGTGGAACGCTACGGCGTGCGCCTCGTGCCCTCACCGCGGCACGCCGACGTCCTTCTCATCGTGGGCAGTGTCACCCGCAACATGGCGGAGCCGCTTCGCCGCACGATTGAGGCCACCCCGACCCCCCGGTTTGTGATCGCGGTCGGCGACTGTGCCTTGCATGGCGGTGCCTTCCGCGACGGCTACGGCATCATGGGGCCCGTTTCTGATTTCGTGCACGTCGATATCGAGGTGCCGGGCAGTCCGCCGGAACCGACCGACATCGTGCGCGCCCTACGTCGAATGACTGGCCGATGACCGGCATCGGAGCTGGGCTCGTCCTGCAATTAGGCCTCGGCGCGCTGGCCGTCGCAAGCGCCCTTCTGGCAGCACCGTCCCTGCGGTCACGGGCGGGCGGCATCCTCTGTACCCTCATCGCCGTCACCGGCTTTGTGACCGGCGTAGCCGCCCTGCTCGGCGCCACCGGCGGCCTGCTCATTCCAATCGCCCTGCCGATGGACCCGCTGCTGCTGGCCCCCGACCGCCTCGGCGGCCTGTTCATGCTGATCGTCTCCGGCGTCGGCATTCTCGTGTCGCTCTACTCGATGAGTTCCACCCGCGGCCCCGACGCGAGCCGCACCGCCTGGGTCGCTATGCCGGTGTTCCTCGTGGGAATGCAGCTGGTACCGGCCGCGACCGACTCGGTCTCGTTCCTGTTGGCCTGGGAGATCATGACCCTCGGCTCCACCGTGCTGCTGCTCGCCGACCATGCCAGCCGCGCCACCGTCGCCTCGGCCGGCATCTGGTACTCGGCCATGTCCCAGTTGAGCTTCTTCTTCATTCTGGCTGGATTCGCCGTGCTCGCTGCCGCTTCGGGCGGAACCAGCTTCACCAATCTGCAGGCGATCGAACCCGGCTCGTGGGCGGCCAACGTTGCCTTCGTGCTGTTCCTGCTCGGCTTCGGCGGCAAGGCCGAATTGGTGCCGCTGCACGTCTGGGTGCCTCGGGTGCTGCCCGAAGCGCCCAGTCACGTCTCGGCCGCGATGAGCGGGGCCATGGTCAAAATCGGCGTCTACGGCGGCCTGTTGGTCTGCGTGCGCCTGCTGCCCGACGGCCCGGCCTGGTGGGGCATTTCGATCATGCTGGTCGGTGGCGCATCCGCTCTTTACGGAATTTTGCAGGCGTCAGTGTCGAGCGATCTCAAGGTGCTGCTCGCCTACTCAACCACCGAGAACATGGGCCTGGTCTTTCTCGGCCTCGGCGCGAGCATGCTGCTGCGCGGCTACGACGCCAGTGCGGCAGCGGATGCCGCCCTCGTCGCCGCCCTGCTGCTCGCCGTCAGCCACGCCGCGTTCAAATCCACCCTGTTCCTCGGCGCCGGCGCCATCATCCACGCCACCGGTGAGCGTAACCTCGACCGGCTCGGCGGGCTCGGCGCCCGCATGCCGGTGACGGCCGCCGCGTTCGGCATCGCGAGCCTCGGCGCCGCCGCCATCCCGATCACCAGCGGCTTCGTCGCCGAGTGGATGCTGCTGCAGTCCCTCATCCACGGCGGTCGCCTCGATGGGGCGGTCGTCTCGGTGGCGGCATCCGTCGCCATGCCGCTGGCCGTGGCCGTGATCGCCCTCACCGCGGGTCTGGCCCTGCTCACCTTTGTCAAGGCCTACGGCATCGCCTTCCTGGCCCGCCCCCGCAGCGCCCCAGCAGCGGATGCCCGCGAGGTGCCGCCGCTCATGCAGCTCTCCCTCGCGCTCGGCGCCCTCTCCGTGCTCGCCCTCGGGCTGCTCCCTGGGCCGATTGCCGCGCTGGTGGCAAACACGGTCAGCTCGAACCCGACGGCCGCGGTGCAGTCGGTCGGCCTCGGCGGGGTCTCGCTGCCCGGTATCGGGGCGGTACTGGACCCGATCATGCTCGTCGTGCTCTCAGCCCTCGTCGCCATCCCGGTGTTCGTGTCGATCGTCGTGTCGGCGCGCCGGCATCCGCATCGCACCGTCGACCTGCCCTGGGGAGGCGGCGGTTCCCGGGCGCGGCCGCGCATGCAGTACACGGCGACGTCCTACGCCGAACCGCTCGTGCGGGTCTTCGACGACGTGCTCAAGCCGTCCCGTGATGTGCAGGTCACCCACGTGGCCGAGTCGCGCTATCTGGTGGAAAAAGTGCGGGTCGAACAACACGTCTCCGACGTGATTGAAACCCGGCTGTATCGGCCGGTACTCAACCTGTTCCAGCGTTACGGCATTGTCGTGCGGCATGTCGCCAACGGCAGCATCCACCGCTATCTGTCCTATTCTTTCGTTGCCCTGCTGATCGTGCTGATTGTGGTCTCGCTGTGAACGCCGTCGTCAGCGCCGTCATCATCGCGTTCGTGCAGGTCCTGCTGTTTGTCTTCCTCGCCCCGCTCCTGATGGGCGTGATCCGCCAGGTGCGGGCCACCGTCGAAGGTCGAGCCGGTGCCGGAATCTGGCAGCCGTGGCGCGACGTGCGCAAGCTGCTTGCCAAAAATCCGGTGCGTGCCGAAGGCAGCAGTTGGATGCTCAAGGCCGGCCCGGTCGCCCTGATGGTCTCCAGCCTGCTGCTCTGCGTGCTACTGCCGCTCGTAGGGACCATACCGTTCCCGTGCATTCCGAGCGACCTGTTCGTGATCGTCTCGGTCATGCTCATCGGCGTGGTCGCGCTCGCCCTCGTCGGACTCGACGGTGGTACGGCCTTCGGCGGCATGGGATCCAGCCGGCACATGACCGTCGCGGCCCTGGTCGAACCAACCCTGTTGCTCTCGGTCTACGCGCTGTCGATTCCGGCCGGCACCAGCACGATATCGGCGATCGTCGAGACCCGGCTGTTCTCCCCCGAGGTGATCATCTCGCCGGTGAGTGTGCTGGCGCTCGTGGCGCTGTCGATTGCGATCATGGCGGAAACAGCTCGGCTGCCCGTCGATAATCCTGGTACCCACCTCGAACTGACCATGCTGCACGAGGCAATGACCCTCGAAGCGAGTGGCCGCGACCTGGCCTGGCTCGAGGTCGGCTCCTGGCTCAAACTGGCCGCCCTGCTCGGTCTGGTCAGCAACTTAGTCGTGCCGTGGGGCGTCGTCACCGACTTCAGCGCCCTGGGCCTCGCGATCGGCGTGGTCAGTATCGCCGTGAAGGTGCTCATGCTCGGTGTTCTGCTCAGTGTCGGCGAGATCTTTTTGGCCAAGGTGCGCCTGTTCCAGGTGCCCGAGCTGCTCGCTGGTTCCTTTGCCCTTGCCTTTTTGGCCGTCACCGCCTCCTACCTGGTCGCCTGAGGAGCATCCGTCGTGTTTGAAACTTTCTACCCCCAACTGATCGGCCTCTGCACGGGTGCCCTGCTGCTGACGAGCGCGCTGATGGTCTGGCGTCATTCCCTGCTCGCCTCGATTCGCCTGCTCGCCCTGCAGGGGGCAGCCCTCGCCGCGCTCGTGGCGGTGATCGGCATCGCCGAGGGCGAGTCCGAACTGGTGCTGGTGTCGCTACTGATTCTGTCGGTGAAGGGCGTCGGCCTGCCCTGGGTGCTCGCGCACCAGTCCAAAGCGTCGATCAAACAGATTCAGGAATCGCCCCGGCTCAACCCGACCGCCGCGCTGCTCGCCGTCACCCTGCTGACGATTCTCAGCTATGTAGTGGTCAGCCGCGTCTTCGGCCTCGGTGACAGTGAGACCGGCCACGCAGCACCGATCGGCCTGGCCATGGTACTGATCGGCTTTCTGCTGCTGATCAGCCGACGCCGTGCGCGCTCCCAGCTCATCGGCTTTCTGCTCCTCGACAACGGCATCGCTACCATCGCCTTTTTGACCAGTGGCGGTGTGCCGATTCTGCTCGAGTTCGCCGTTTCCCTCGACGTGCTCCTGGTCGTGCTCATTTTGCACGTGTTCGCCGGCCGCATGCGCACCAAGTTCGGCGGCACTGCCGTCGATCAGCTCAGAGAGTTGCACGACTGATGTCTTTTGTTCTGTGGATCCCCCTGGTCGGCCCGCTGGCCTTCGCCGGGCTCAGCCTGCTGCTGCGCGGTTCGGCGCACCGCCGTTT
Source organism: Cryobacterium sp. PH31-L1 (assembly GCF_030063145.1). Taxonomy (GTDB): domain Bacteria; phylum Actinomycetota; class Actinomycetes; order Actinomycetales; family Microbacteriaceae; genus Cryobacterium. The sequence goes on along the minus strand of NZ_JASISM010000001.1, from coordinate 806,172 downwards.
CGTCGGCGTTGCCGCCTCGAGCGCTGTGCTCGTCTCCGGCCTGCTCCTGGTCAGCGCGGTGCTCGACGGTGCCGTGCTCGAAAGCGGCGGCGGCATGCTGCGTGCCGACGCCCTCTCGGCCTACATGCTCAGCGTCGTGGGAGCGGTCGGACTCATCTCCACCTGGGGTGGCCTCAGCAGCGCGGCGTCGAGCCGCACCAGGGATGCCGCCGGCTACGAGGCGCTCATCGCCCTGTTCCTGGCCGCGATGTCCCTCGCCGTGCTGGCCGACAGCATCGGCCTGATGTGGGCCGCCGTTGAGGCAACGACCATCGCTACCGCATTTCTGGTCGGACACCACCGCACCCGCCGGTCCCTCGAAGCAGCCTGGAAATACGTCATCCTCGGCTCGGTCGGTGTCGCCATCGCGCTGCTGGGTATCGTGCTGATCTACGCTGCCTCGGTCGGTACCGATACCCCGACCCTGTCCTGGGTGCTCCTGAGCCAGGCCGACCTGGGCCTCGACCCGGCGCTGATCACCGCCGGTGGCGCCTTGGCCGTGCTCGGTTTCGCCACCAAGTCGGGTCTCGCCCCGATGCACAGCTGGCTGCCGGATGCCCACAGCCAGGCCCCAGCTCCGGTCTCCGGCCTCATGTCGGGTGTGCTGCTCTCGGTCGCGCTCTACGCCATCCTGCGCGTCCAGTCGATCACCAACCTCGTGATCGGTCCGGAGTTTCTGCGCGCCATGCTCAGCATCGGCGGCCTGCTCTCCCTGCTCGTGGCCGCGTCACTGCTCATTTGCCAACGTGACTATAAGCGGATGCTCGCTTATTCCAGCATCGAACACATGGGCCTGATGGCGATCGGTGTGGCGATCGGTCCGGCCGCGCTCCCCTCAGTGTTGCTGTACATTCTTGGTCACGGCCTGATCAAGGCCACCCTGTTCGTAATCTCCGGGCGCATCCTCAAGGTCGAGGGAACCCCGGTCATCTCGGACGTACGCGCCCTGCTGGTGCGACGGCCGGGCCTGGCCGTACCCTGGCTCATCGCCATGGCCGCCATCGTCGGATTTCCCCCGTTCAGCATCTTCTTCTCCGAGGTCGGCATCATCATGGCCGGCTGGTCGGTGGGCCTCGGTGGCGTTGTCGGAGCGGCCCTCGTGCTGCTGCTGGTGATTTTCGCCGCGTTCACGCGTCTCACGGTGCAGATGACCATCGGCGCTCCCCCGGACGGTGCCGCGTTCACGCCGGACTACTCGGCCCACGGCCCGCGCCTGCCGATCATCCTGGCCCTGGCCACGACAGCCACGATCGCTTTCGTGGCCGAACCGGTCGGCATTTTACTGTTGCAGGCAACGGCAGTTCTCGGAGGTACCAAATAATGGCTGACGAACTAGTGCCCGGCGAACTCCGCCACCTCGACCGTTCGGAACTGCCGGCCGCCGCCGGGGCGCTGCTCGATGCCGGTAGCCGCCTGGCCCTCGTCGCTTGCCACGAAGACGACGACCACTTTCGCATCGTCTATTCCTTCGTCGGGGCAGCATCGCTGCGTGCCGACCTGATGGTCACGGTGCCACGGGACGACGCCTGGATTCCCAGTCTCGCCGAGATTTCCCTGTCGGCCGGCAACTTCGAGCGCGGCATCCGCGACCTGTACGGCGTCGTTCCCCGCAACCACCCGCAGCCGCACCGTCTGGTGCGCCACGGCCACTGGCCGCGCGGCTGGTACCCGATGCTGCGCGCCAACGCCGTCGTGCCCGAGTTCGAGCCCGACGTCGAGTCATTCCCCTTCGTGCCGGTTGAGGGGCCCGGCGTCTACGAGATCGCTGTCGGTCCCATTCACGCCGGGATCATCGAGCCCGGTCACTTTCGCTTCTCGGTCGTCGGCGAGACCATCGTGCGAATGGAAGCCCGCCAGTGGTATCTGCACCGCGGTGTCGAGAAGGTTTTCGAGGGCAGGACCGCGGCCGAAGGCGTGCTTCTGGCCGAGCAGATCAGCGGCGACACCGCCGTCGGTCACTCCCTCGCCTTCGTCATGGCTGTCGAGCAGGCCGCCGGTATCGAGGTATCGGAGCCCGACCGGCTGCTGCGCGCTCTGCTGCTGGAACTCGAGCGTCTGTACAATCACGTGACCGATCTTGGTTCCCTGGCCAACGACGTGGGGTTCGGCATCATTGACGCTCACGCCCAGGGGTTGCGCGAGCAGCTGCTGCGCATCAATAAGTCGGTCACCGGCCACCGCCTCCTGCGCGGTGCCCTGAGCGTCGGCGGCACCCGGGTGAACGCGCTCCCCGAAGCCGCCGATTTGGTGCGTATTGCCGCGGCCATGGCCGAACTGGCCGGCATCACGCTCGGCCATGCCATCGTGCGCGGCCGTTTCACCGGCACGGCCCGGCTCTCCAACGCGCACGCGACCCAGATCGGAACGCTCGGCTACGTCGCACGCGCATCGGGCATCGACACGGATGCCCGCAACGAGCATCCGTTCGTCAATCTGGGCGAGGTCTTCCACGTCGTGACCGAAGACAGCGGCGACGTCCTTGCCCGGTACACCGTGCGCGCCCGCGAGGTCGAGGTATCGACCGCGGTCGCCGTCGACCTGCTCCGTCGCCTCCAGGGCCACACCGGAACCGCGTTCAGCGTGAACCCGACGACCGCCGGCACCGGACTGGCTCTGGTCGAAGCGTGGCGCGGAACGGCAACCCACCGGGTTGAACTCGCCGCCGACGGCACGCTGGCCCGGGTCAAGGTCGTTGACCCCTCGTTCCTGAACTGGCCGGCCGTACCGGATGCCCTGTCGGAAACTATCGTTCCCGACTTTCCGCTGGCCAATAAGAGCTTCAACCTCTCCTACGCCGGCAACGACCTGTAGGCCCGCTCAGGCCCGCTCGGACCCAAATCGGCAACTACTCCTGCTCGAGGTGGCGGAGCAGGGCGTGCGAGTCGGTGAGGTTGGCCAGCACCATGCGCTTGGCCGCGGCCAGCAGCTCAACCGCACTCGGGTCGCGCAGTGCATAGAAGATGGAGTTTCCCTCTCGGCGGGTGACAACGACGCCGGCCCGGCGCAGCACGCCGAGCTGCTGGGACAGGTTGGACAGCTCGCAGCCGAGTGCTTCAGCGAGTGACCCCACCGATCGCTCGCCGGCGACGAGCTGTTCCAGCACTTGCACGCGCAATGGATGCCCGAGTGACTTGAACAGGTCGGACTTCAATTGGGCGGCGGGCAAACCAGAAGACAACACAGGTTTAGTATATCGTTACCTTGTGATTCTTTCAACTAGATAGGGCCGCTCTCACGGGCGGCGCAGCACCCCTTCATTCACGAGGGCCCGCGCGTACCCGAGGCTGTTGCCGAGGACGTTCGGGTGGAAGTTGGCCGGTGCGAGCGGGTTCAGCGGATCAAACGCGAAGTACGGAACTCGCGACCCGATACCGTGCCCGGCGAATTCCTGGGAGGCATCAACGAAGCGGATGCGCGGTGTCGCCATCGCAGCAACGGATCCGGCTATTACCGTGTTCAGCGCGTCTGTGGCCCCATTGAGTACATCGCCCAGCGGAGAGAAGCCGGGCTTGAACTGGCGCGGGTAGCTCAAGACCGCGATCTTCGCCTTCGGCAGCGTTGCCGCCACGAGTCCGTAGGTCGCCACGAGTTTGGGGGCGAGGACACTTAATTGCGCGACGCTGTTGTTGATGGCACTGAGGCAGACCGGGCTGGCCGGGTCGGGAGCACATGCCGCCAACACCACGTTGGAGCCCGCGTCGATGCCGCCAACGGTGAGGGTGACCAGAGCGGTGCTCGGGCTGACTGCGAGAAGCTGGGCCGGGACATCCGCTGTGCTGGCACCGGAGCAGGCATTGTTCGACACGAGTCGATAGGGGCTGACGACTGCCGCGAAGATCGGGTAACTCGCCCGTTTGGAGCGCAGGCACGCGGTGCCGTCGAGCACGTACGGCGGGGCACCCTGACCCGAGGTGAATGAGTCGCCCAGGGCGACATAGCCGTGAGCGGATGCCGCAACCGGGGCTGCAGAACCGGAATTGGTCTCGGCCAGGGCCGGGGCGCTCACCGCCCCGGCGAGCAGGGCTCCCGTGATCACGGCGACGGCACCGAGGCGTGGCAGAAATCGGGATGCGAATCGTTGATTTGTCATGCCGCGACCGTAGACCCGGTCATCGGACCCGGCAAGGCGTGTCGACGACTCGGATTCGGGCGGCGCGCGCGAAAAGGCCCGCACTGCAAGCAGTGCGGGCCTTCCGTCTACCCGATGCGACCTGGCGAGAGGTGATCGGGAGATCTATTGGGGCAAACTAGACCGCGGTATTAAACCTCGACCGAAGCGTCGGCGCTGTCGGAGGCCGCAGCGCGACCTTCGGTGTCAGCGGCCTCTTCGAGTACCGGGGCGAGCGACAGCTTGCCACGGTCGTCGATCTTCGTGATTTCCACGAGAACCTTCTGGCCGACGCCGAGCACGTCTTCGACGTTCTCCACGCGCTTGCCACCAGCAAGTTTACGCACCTCAGAGATGTGCAGCAGACCATCCTTGCCCGGGAGCAGCGAAACGAAGGCACCGAACGCGGCGATCTTGACAACGGTTCCGAGGAACTGCTCGCCAACCTCGGGGTTGGTCGGGTTCGCGATGGCGTTGACCTGGGCGCGTGCGGCCTCGGCCGACGGTCCGTCGACGGCGCCGATGTACACGGTGCCGTCTTCCTCGATCGAGATGTCGGCACCGGTGGTGTCCTGGATCGAGTTGATCGTCTTGCCCTTCGGGCCGATCAGCTCGCCGATCTTGTCGACCGGGATCTGCACGCTGATGACGCGGGGCGCGGTCGGCGCCATCTCGTCGGGAGCGTCGATCGCCGCGTTCAGTACGGAGAGGATCGTGGTGCGGGCATCCTTCGCCTGCGTCAGCGCGCCGGCCAAAACCGAGGCGGGGATGCCGTCGAGCTTGGTGTCGAGCTGGATCGCGGTGATGAAGTCGCTCGTACCGGCAACCTTGAAGTCCATGTCGCCGAGGGCGTCTTCGGCGCCGAGGATGTCGGTCAGGGCCGCGTAACGGGTCTGACCGTCAACCGTGTCGCTGATCAGTCCCATAGCGATACCGGCGACCGGGGCGCGCAGCGGCACTCCGGCGTTTAGCAGCGACAGGGTGGAGGCGCAGACGGAACCCATCGAGGTGGATCCGTTGGAGCTGAGCGCCTCGGACACCTGGCGGATGGCGTAGGGGAATTCCTCACGCGTCGGCAGCACGGGAACCAGGGCACGCTCCGCGAGCGCTCCGTGGCCGATCTCGCGGCGCTTCGGCGTTCCGACCCGGCCGGTTTCACCGGTCGAGTAGGGCGGGAAGTTGTAGTTGTGCATGTAGCGCTTCTTGGTGACCGGGCTGAGCGAGTCGATGGACTGCTCGAGCTTCAGCATGTTCAAGGTAGTGACGCCCAGGATCTGGGTTTCGCCGCGCTGGAAGATGGCCGAACCGTGTACGCGCGGGATGACCGCAACCTCGGCGTCGAGCGGACGGATGTCTGCCAGCCCACGACCGTCGATGCGGATGCCCTCGTTGAGTACGCGTGAGCGCACAACGAGCTTGGTGACCGACCTGTAGGCCGCGTTGACCTGGTTGTTGGCGCTCGCGTCGAGCTCGCCAGCGTCGACCTTGGCCGCGATGGCGGTCTTGACGGATGCCTTGAGCGCGTCGTCAGCGTTCTGACGCTCGACCTTGTCGGCGATCGTGTAGACCGTCCCCAGCTGGTCGTAGGACAGCGCAGCGACGGCGTCGTAGGTGGCCGGCTGGTAGGGCGGGAACAGGGCGAAGTCGGCGGTCGGCTTGGCTGCGGCATCCGCCACCTGCTGCTGCGCGAAGACGAGCTGCTTGATGAAGGGCTTGGAGGCTTCGATGCCCTCTGCAACGACGGCTTCGTTCGGCGCGATGGCGCCGCCCTTGATCAGGTTCCAGGCGGCGTCCGTGGCTTCGGCCTCGATCATCATGATCGCGACGTCTTGCGCGCCGGCGGCATCCGTGACAACGCGGCCGGCGACGACCATGCTGAAGACGGCATCGTCGAGCTGCGAGTGCTTCGGGAAGGCAACCCACTGGCCGCCACCGTTCTCGTCGGGAATGAGGGCGACGCGAACGCCACCGATCGGTCCGGAGAACGGCAGGCCGGCGAGCTGAGTCGACATGGAGGCCGCGTTGATCGCGAGCACGTCGTACAGTTCGTCGGGCTCGATGGCCAGAACGGTGATGACAACCTGGATCTCGTTGCGGAGACCGTCGACGAACGACGGGCGCAACGGCCGGTCGATCAGACGGCAGGTGAGGATCGCGTCGGTCGAGGGACGACCTTCACGACGGAAGAAGCTGCCCGGGATGCGCCCGGCTGCGTACATACGCTCTTCAACGTCGATGGTGAGCGGGAAGAAGTCGAAGTTGTCCTTCGGCTGCTTGCTGACGCTCGTGGCGGAGAGCAGCATCGTCTCTTCGTCAATGTAGGCGGCGGCAGAACCCTGCGCCTGCTGGGCGAGACGGCCGGTTTCAAAACGGATGGTGCGCTTGCCGTACTTGCCGTTATCGATGACGGTCTCGGCGAACGTGATTTCTGGACCCTCCATGTGGGGGTTTTCTCCTTTAAGTTTGCTTCTCGCCATGCTGGCGACGAAGGCTCGCGTGCCCGTATGACAGACGAGTGGGACGAGGAGCCCGAACAGGCAAGACTAAGCCGCGTGTCAACATTTTCTGTATAAACACTGTCGCTTTGCTGGCCACCAGTAGAAATTCACCAGAAGCCGCGCGCCTCAAAAAAAACGCGATTCTGGGAAACCACCACCGAGGACCAGCTTCCTGCCAGCTGCGCTCCGGTTGCTCGGTCACTTCCGAAGAAGGACCGTATCCAGCTTATCAGACGCAGAATCAGCCCCGAACTGGTGCCACGAAGTCGGCGGGTGTAGGCGGAGTCTCGGGCAAAGTAATAGGGACTGAAATGAGAGTGGCGCGGTGCAGGGACTCAGACGACTGCTGGTTGTCGGGATCATGCGCGCGTGGATGAAACTGGCTCTGCAGGACAGTGAGTCTGTTCCACGCCCGACCGGACCGCCACAGGCCCACTCGCCAGGGACAAACAGCGATCGTGTGCTTATTCTCGGCGGCGGTCCCGCGGCCGGCTGGGGAGTCACGAGCCACGATCTGGCGCTGCCCGGATCGTTGGCCCGTGCACTATCGACTCGAACGGGCCGGGGCACGGATGTGACCCTGGTGGCCGACCCGTTTGGACTTCTCGACGAACTCCCGAATCTGCTCATTGGGCAGGATCTGAGCCGAATCAATGCGGTCGTCGTGTTTGTCGGCGTGAACGATGCCCTGAATCTCACCGCTGAAAAGGCATGGGAGCGAAACATGGGCCTCCTGCTCCGGGCCCTTGAACGGGAAACGTCCAACGAAACGTCCGTTTATGTGATGGACATCCAACCGATTCGATCAATCCCGGTTTTTGACAGCTTGCTCGGGTCCATCGCCAACGCGCACGCTCGTCGCTTGACCGCGCGCACGGAGCGCGTCTGCCGATCCATCCGACGAGCGGTCTATCTACCACTGATCGAGAAGACAATTCTGGTCTCCGCCCCGGTCTCGGGCCGGTATCGAAATTCGTCGGACTACCGACTGTGGGGGGAATTCCTGGCCGGCGAAATGGCCGCTCGACTCGATCTGGCCCACGACCGCCACGGGTCGAACATGGGCAGTCCGGTGCAGATCACAGCGCCGCCCGAAGTCGAAGCCGGTGTGGAATCATACGTGCGCGAGACCCGCTTTGATCCTATCCTCGCGTTGGCGCAACAGTCCTTCGGTACCGAGTCCGCGGCCTTCGTCCTTCGCGACCATTCCGGTTTGCGAGTGGTGGCCAGTGCTGGGGCCACGGGTGACAATCCGACGAGATCCGATTCGATGTCGGCGACGGTCGTTATCCAGCCGGGAGCACTCGTCGTGGGCGACACCGAGACAGACGAGCGTTTTCGCGGCAAACCCTACGTATTGGGTGCACCGTTCATGCGATTTTTCGCGGGTTTTCCGATCGAATCACCGTTGGGTGAACGAATCGGAGTTCTGTGCGTGTTCGACCCACAACCACGCAGTCGTGCGGATACTGACATCGTGCTCCTGCGGCAACTGGCCCTCATGATTCAGAACGAACTGCAGGCGATCAGATCGTAAAGGCATCACGCCAGGCCAGGCCAGCGACGGTCTCCTCGGCTGGCCGATACTCCAGACCGATCCATCCGTCATAACGAAGAAGGCGCAGTTCGGCAAAGAACGAATCCCAGCAGATCTCGCCGGTGCCCGGCTCAGTCCGGCTGGGCGGGTCGGCGATCTGCACGTGGGCAACGTGCTGAAAGAGATTGCGCAGGCGGCTGATCACATCGCCCTGCTGCACCTGGGCGTGGTAGACGTCATAGAGGATTCCGAGGGACTCGCTGCCGATGGCATCAACGACCGAAGCGGCCTGCTCAACGGACTCGAGCACGAATCCGGGAGCATCTCGCTGATTCAAAGCTTCGAGCACAAGGATGACGTCGGTCGACGCCGCCTGCTCGGCGGCCCAGGCCAGGTTGGTCACATAGGTCGCGAATGCGCGATCCCACCGCACACCCTCGGGGACGCGGCCGCCCATGACGTGGATGCGCGTCGCACCGAGACCGGTGGCGTATTCCAACGATCGGGAGATGCCAGCGCGAAATTCGCCGACCGAGTCAGGAACGCAGGCATAGCCGAACGTCGACGGTCCTGGCGTATTGATCAGCACCTGGTGCAACCCGGCGTCCGCCAGGCACCGGCGCAACTGCGCGAGTGGAAAGTCGTAGGGGTTCGCGTATTCCACGCCGGCGAAACCGGCCGCGGCCGCGGCATCGAAGCGTTCCAGAAACGGTCGTTCCGTGAAGAGCCATTTGAGGTTCGCATCCAGGCGCAGCGGAATGAGTTCGCGCATCGTTCGTTCTCCGTCGGCAGTTAAACGGCGCGAAGACCGCTGCGTTCGTAGGCGGCACGGGCGACGTCACCGTTCAAGAATTCCAGCAACGCCAGTGCCTCCGGCTTCGCCGCCGCGGTGCCTAGGGCTGCTGCGAATTCGGTGAGGTGCTGCACCTCGTCGGGGAATGGTCCGACAATGGCAATTCCGGGCACGAAAGCGAGCTCGCTGAGCTGCTGCACCGCGAGATCAGCACGGCCGTCACGGACGGCCACGCCGGTGAATCCCTTCGCGAGTGGCGTGGCTCTGGCATCCACTTCAGCGGCGATGCCGAGTCGCTCGATCAGTGTGCGAAAGTAAATGCCGCTCTGACCGGCTTGGGAGTAGGCGACCGAACGGGCGTTGCGCAGTGCGCTGGTGAGCGCCGGCACGGTCGAGATGTCGGGTTTGTCGGCACCGTCGGCCACTCCGATTCCGATGCCGGTCGTCACGAGGGGGACGACGGTTGATGGGTCGATGACACCGTCGGCCGCCAGACTCGCGAGAGCCGGGGTCGCGACAATGACAAGGTCCGGCCGCTCGCCAGCAGCGAAGCGGCGTTGCAGTTCGGTGGTGGGGTCGAAGTGGGCATCGATCGCTATGCCTGTTTCAGCAGTGAACGCGGCGAAGATTTCGGCTTCGAGGGCCTTCTGAGTCGCCAAGCCGCTGAACAGGACGACGCTTGATTTCGTGTCGATCGGGTTGCTCATGATAGACGTCCTGCCGTCGTTGGTGGATTTTCTGGCCGAGCGAGCACATATTGCTGACGCCCTCCAACTATAGGGGCACTTTATATCCTATAGCGGCTGTGAAGAGTCGACCGGAGGGTTGCGAGCGGCGGCACGCTGCTTGATCCCGAGCACGGAGTGGCTGCGTCCGTAAGCGAAGTACACGATGAAGCCCACGACCAACCACACCGCGAAACGCACCCAGGTGAGGGTCGTGAGGTTCAGCATCAGCCACATGCACAGCACGGCCGAGAGAATCGGGAGCACCGGCGAGAACGGTACCTTGAAGGCACGCGGCAGGTCGGGGCGCTTCTTTCTCAACACAACCACCGCGATGCTGACCAGCACGAATGCCGACAGGGTCCCGATATTGATCATTTCTTCGAGCACGCCCACGTCGGTCAGGCCGGCGATCACGGCGACGGCGGCGCCGGAGATAATTTGAATGCGCGCCGGAGTGCGGCGTTTCTCGCTCGTCACGCTCAGCCAGCGCGGGAGCAGGCCGTCGCGACTCATCGCGAACAGCACGCGGGAAAGGCCGAGCAACAGCACCATGATCACCGTCGTGAGACCGACCAGAATTCCGATCGAGATGATCTGGGCAGCCCAGCCGGCGCCGACTGCGACGAAGGCCGTGGCGAGGGATGCCTTCGGATCGTCGGCCAGCACCGTGTACGGCACCATGCCGGTGAGCACGAGGCTCACACCGAGGTAGAGCACCGTGACGATGGCGAGCCCGGCGAAGATGCCACGAGGCAGGGTTTTCTGCGGGTTCTTGACCTCTTCGGCGCTCGTGGCCACGACGTCGAAACCGATGAACGCGAAGAACACCAGGGACGCACCGGCGAGCAGGCCGAAGAGGCCGTACTGGGCGGGAGCTGCACCGGTCATGAAGGAGAACAACGACTGCATCCAAACATCACCCTCGCCGCCCGTCGTTGGCACCTCGGCCGGAATAAACGGAGAGTAATTCGCCGTGTTAATGAAGAATGCGCCGACGATGATGACGAAGACGACGATGGCGACCTTGATGATCGTGAATACGCTCGCGACCCGGGCCGACAACTGGGTGCCGAGCACGAGCAGCGTGGTGAAGATCGCGACGATGACGAAGGCGCCCCAGCTCACGTCGAGGCCGAGCAGGCTGATCGTGGAGGGGACGTTCCAGCCGGCCAAGTCGAAGACCGTGCTCAGGTAGATTCCCCAGTATTTGGCGATCACGGCGGCCGCGGTGAGCATCTCCAGGATGAGATCCCAGCCGATGATCCAGGCCAGCAACTCTCCGAGGGTGGCGTAGGTGAAGGTGTAGGCGGAGCCGGCGACGGGCACGGCCGAGGCGAATTCGGCGTAGCACATGATCGCCAGCGCGCAGGTGAACGCCGCCAGCAGAAAGGCAAGAGTGACCGACGGCCCGGCGTAGCTGCCGGCGGCCTTGGCGCCGACCGAGAAGATTCCCGCTCCAACGGCCACGGCGACACCCATGATCATGAGGTCCCAGGTACCGAGGGTGCGTTTGAGGCTGTGGCCCTTCTCCAGCGAGTCCGCTATCGAATCTTCAATACTCTTGGTGCGCCAGAGACTCATACGTCGTGGTATCCGTTCGTTATTGCCAACCCCTCATGCTAGCAACCCCGTTCTATCCCCCGTTTGGTGCCTAAATGCGGCGGGCAGGACGGCATCCGCTCTGGTGCGCGCCTCGCGAGGGCAAAGCGGATCCGACACCACCAGCTCCAGATTGGCCAGTGGCCCGGCGGCGGGCATGTCACGAGCCGTTCGACGTGGCGTCGCGCCGCCTGCGGGCACGCAGAACGGGCCGCCACCCGAAGGTGACGGCCCGTTCTGAAGAAGTTCGCGTTGTCAACGCTGCGCTGCTTTCTGCAAGTGAATTACAGAACGTTAGCGACGCAGGCCGAGACTGCCGATCAGTGTGCGGTACCGAGTGATGTCGATGTCCGACAGATAACCGAGCAGACGGCGACGCTGACCAACCATGAGAAGCAGGCCACGACGTGAGTGGTGGTCATGCTTGTGCTCTTTCAGGTGCTCCGTGAGGTCGAGAATGCGCTGCGTCAGCATTGCAATCTGAACTTCCGGGGACCCGGTGTCGCCTGGGTGGGTAGCGTACTTTTCGATGATCGCCTTCTTAGCATCTGGTTCGAGTGCCATAAAGTGGGATCCCCTTTCTCTCACTGCGCGGTGCCCTTGGCTGAATGCCTGAGCTCTCTTTATCCGCGGCCGTTGAACGGCAACCTACATACTTTAGCAGAGTGGGCGGCCGACGCGGTGACGCTGGGGGAATTGGCGTCCAGGAGCCGGTCTGTCCCCTCCCCCGGCTACCGCTACAGTGGTGGAATAATCGAGGAGGTGCACGTATGGGTACATTGCTTTACGGCAATCCGGGCATCGTGATCACCTTCGACGATCGCGCCCTCATGCACTTGCAGATCGTGATCAGCACCAAGCTGCGCCGACGTGAAAGTTTTGTGTTCACCTGGACCGATTCCGCCGACGTCGGCAGCGGCCGGAGCGCGATCTGGCTCGACCCCACGAGCACGCTCTACTACCGGTATTTCGGCAGTCGAATCCCGTCGATCAATCGGGACTGGATCGAAGCGCTCATGCTCTCGGCCAACAGTGCCGGTGGCCTGGTCTTCATCGCCGAGCCCGAGCCGACTCCACCCCTCCCCGCGAAAACGCGCCGCTAGGTCAGCCCGCCAGCTGCTCGAGCACGTCTTCGAGCGCGTGCAGAAAATGGTCGGCGCTGGCGACGGTGAGGCAGAGCGGCGGCTTGATCTTGAGCACGTTCTTGAAGTCGCCGGTGGGCTGCACGATGACGCCCCGCAGCAGCAGTTCGTCGCAGAGCCGGGCGGCCACAGCGGTGGCCGGAGTGAAATCGGCCCGGTCGAGCACCAGTTCGACGCCGAGGTAGAGCCCCATGCCGTAGACCGCGCCGACCAGGTCGAACCGCTCGCCGAGCTGTTCCAGTCCCTGCTTGAGGTGCCCGCCGACGACCTCGGCATTGCCTTGCAGGCCCTCATCGCGCATGATATCGAGCACGGTCAGACCGATGCGGCAACTGAGCGGGCTGCCGCCAGCCGAGGAGAAGAATGGTCCCTCCTGGGCGAAGCGATCGGCTATGTCGCGGCGGGTGATGACCGCGCCGAGCGGATGCCCGTTGCCCATCGCCTTCGCGATGGTGACGATGTCGGGAACCACGTTCTGCTGTTCAGTACCCCAGAAGTGCCGGCCGAGGCGCGCGTAGCTCACCTGGACCTCGTCGGCGATGCACAGCCCGCCGCGTGCACGCACCTTCTCGTAGACACCGGTCAGGTAGCCGTCGGGCAGCAGCACACCCCCGGCGTTGCCGAACACCGGCTCGGCGATGAACGCGGCGACCGTGCGTCCCTCGTCGGCGAGGTCCCGCAGGTCGCCATCGAGGTCATCCAGGTACTGCGGCGCCGATTGCATACCCCGATACTTGCCGCGCACGGCGTTGGGCGCCTCGACCAGATGCACCCAGTTCGGCCGGCTCTGAAGGGCCCTGGGATTGTCGGCGACCGAGGAGGAGACGGCATCCGCTGCCATCGACCAACCGTGGTACGCCTCCCGCACCGAGAGTACGGTGTCATGGCCGGTGTACGTGAGCGCCAGGCGCAGGGCGAGGTCGACGGCCTCGGTGCCGCTGTTGACCAGAAAGACGGTGTCGAGCGGGGCCGGCGCGAGCTGGGCAAGTCGTTCGGTGAAACGCACGAGCTCGTCGTAGTGAAAACGCGAGTTGGTGTTCAGCAGCGACCACTGGCTTCGGGCGGCTTCGGCAATGCGCGGGTGTCCGTGGCCGACGGTCGTGACATTGTTGACCATGTCGACGTAGCTCTGCCCGTGCGTGTTGATGAGGTGGTGCTTCCAGCCGCGCTCGATCTGCGGCGGGGCCGCGTAGTAGTGCTCCTGCACACGCGCGAACGACGCATCACGGCGCTCAAGCAACGCCGCCGGGTCGGCGAGTGGTCGGGCCGTCTCCAGCCCGATCAAGGCTGAGGAGTCAGGGCAGACCCGCTGCCACAGCGCCGCGCCCGAGGGTGCAGCGAAAAACGGCGGGTGGATGCCGCGCAGCCGGCTGGCTTGCACGGTCACCCGGGCGCCGGTCGTTCCGAGGTCGGATCCGGCCTGAATCCGCTGGCCATCGAGCCCTCCCCCGTGAACCCCGGTCAGCCACAGGTCGTAGTCCGCGCCCTCGAGCCGCACGGTGTCGGCATCCACCACCACCACGGTCCCGTCGATCGGCGCTGTCACCGGACTGCCGACCGGCAGATACATCTCGATCCCGAGGGCCAGGGTGACCGACTCCTCGGCCGTGTCGATGCGGGTTTGCGACAGGCGATACTCGCCGTAGCGGGTGACGGCATGGCCTGAGCGGTCGACGGCATCCGCTGCCACCCGCCCGTCGATGCCGGGTTCGAGCCAGACTCCGGCGTCGAACGCTGCGCTGGTGACCGACAGATCGATGATCGCACGCGAGTCGAGCAGTCCGGCCAGGGGATGATCGGTGGCCACGATCAGCGACGGCTCGCCGGCCGCCACAAAGCGAATGAGGGCCTCGAGTTCAGTGCCGTTCTGCTCCGCCGCCGTGGCGAACGCGAGCCACTCGCGCGCGCGGTTGGTGTCGGCATAGTCGTTGTCGTGATCGAGGTACACCTGCTGCTCGCCGCTCACCACGAGCACCGCGGCGCGCAGCACGATCAGCGGCCAGAGGGCGGCGAGTTCGGTGTCGGACAGCGGTACCCGCTGGGTGAATGCCTCGATTGCGTCGAGGACGGCGAGCGGATGCCGCGGGCTGCGATACAGCACGCAGGCGCAGGTCGCGGCCAGTTCGGCGACGAGCCAGCCCTGGGCCACATCACCGAAGTCGATCACTCCGGTGATCGTCTCGGCATCAGGTCGGCTGACCACGTTGTCGTCGGTCAGGTCACCGTGGATGGTCTGCACGCGCAGGTCGGCCGCGACGCGGTCGAGCTGCTGCCGTGCGGCGTCGGTGACGGTGCGGATCCGTTCGCGGCGCACGTCGTCGTCAACGTAGCCAAGGAGGGTATCGATGACCGCCCCGCCACGCCGCAGATCCCACTGCGAGAAGCGGTCCGTCCCCGGGTGCTCGAAGTCGGCCAGGCCCTGTGCCAAACGCCCGGCCACGTCACCAAGCGCGCAAATCTGCCCGACCGACAGGCGCACGGCGTCGGTCAGCGGATGCCCGTCGACGTAGGTCAGCAGGCGCAGGTCGAGGTTCTGCCCGTCTATCGTGACGCGCTGAAGCTCGCCTCCGTCGATCCCGGCGATCGCAGCGGGCAGGTCGAGGTCCAGGTTGGCGAGGTGCCTCAGCGCGGCGTTCTGGGCCTCGAGCTCCAGCGTCGTGATGGCGGGGTTGGAAACTTTGAGAACGAGCGAGCCGGCATCCGTTTCGATCCGAAAATTGCGATCCTGATTGCTGCCGAGCTCGGTGACAACGCCCGATACTCCGAACCGGTCTCGAGCCAGCTCGGTCGCATGCTCGGGCGTCAGGCGCGGGCGCGGCAGGTGAAATGGGCTCTGCTCGGTCATGGTTCTCCAGTCACGCAGGGGGGCAGCGATGGCACGAGCAGTGTTGAACGGATGCCGGTCAGCGCTTTCGCACGCGACGCTTCGGCGGGATGGCGCGCGGGGCATCCGGAGTGTTCCAGGCCTTGGCGATGGCCCAGGCGACGGCCGCGATCGGCACCGAGAGCACTGCGCCGACAATGCCGCCGAGAATGGTTCCGGCGGTCAACCCGACCAGAATGACCAGCGGATGCAGCTTGAGCGACTGCGCCATCACGACCGGCTGCAGAAAATTACCCTCGAGCTGGTTGACAGCGATCACAATGATGATGACGATGAGCGCGACGCCCGGCCCACTCGCGACGAGGGCCACCAGGGCGGCGAGCACGCCGGCCGCGGTCGCGCCGATCAGCGGAATGAACGCGCCGAGGAAGACGATGACCGCCAACGGCAGAGCCAATGGAACCTGCAAAACGGCCAGGCCGATACCGATCGCCGTGGCATCGACAGCGGCGACGATGGCCGTGCCGCGCACGTAGCCGCCGAGCACGCGCAGCGAGGTGTGGCCGATGCGGCGTCCACGGGCGAGGCGCTCACCCTTGAACGGCGTCAGGAAGAAGTTCCAGATCTGGCCGCCGTCCTTGAGGAAGAAGAACAGAATGACCACGAGCAGCACCGCGCCGGTGATCAGTTCGAAGACAGCGGATGCGCCGGCGAGCGCCCCGGTGCCGAACTGGCTACTGGTGAGAAAGTCCACGACGGCGGTGCGGGCGTCGTCTATCTGCTTCTCGTCGACCTGAATCGGTCCATCGGTCAAGAGCTGCTGCAGATGGTCGATACCCTGCGAAGCCGAGGAGAACAGCTCGTTCCACTGGTCGCGCACCGCGAGAACGATGAGCGTGATGATTCCGCCGAAGACGACGATGCCGCCGAGCAGGGTGATCCAGGTGGCCAGGATGGCGGCGACTCCACGCTTGCGTAGCCCGTTGATGACCGGACTCAGCGCCGAGGCGAGGATGATCGCGATCAAAACCGGGATGACGACGAGCTTCAGCTGCACCAGGCCGAAGATGACCACGGAGGCCAGCAGGATGACAAGCAGAATCTGGCCGCTGCGCAGGCCGAGCCAGCCGAGCCGATCAGTCAGCGGGGTGCGGGGAACCAGGGGCGTGGGGTCGTCTTGTGCTCGCATGAACCCAGCCTAGACATCCGCTGGCCGGAAACCCCGATCGACCGGCCTCTTTGGCCGATTCAGCTCAGGGTTGCCGCGACCGTATCGAGGATGGATTCGTCGCCAGCGTAGATGCCGTGCTCGCGCGGCCAATGGCTGATCACGTCGGTGAAACCGAGTTCGGCGGCCCGGCCGACGGCATCCTCAAACGCGTTCATGCTCTGCAAGGAATATGTTCCGCCGCTGTCGAGCGAGAGGTACCGGTCGATCGTGGCCGGGTCGCGGGCGGCGCCTCTGACGACGTCGTCGAGTCGGTCGGAGAGGCCGCGCAGGCCCTCCCACCAGCTCTCCCCCTCGGCACCGTCTGGCCCGGTGGTCACCCAGCCCTGCCCGAACCGGCTGACCAGACCAAGGCCCTTCGGCCCGTTGGCGGCGATCAGGAACGGTACTCGCGCCCGGTCAGAGAAGCCCGGTGTCACCATGCGAGCATTCTTGGCGGTGAACCACTCGCCGGCGAAACTGATTCCGCCAGTGGAGCCCACCTCCTCGCCGCGCAACAGCAGGTCGAGGCCCGTGACGAATTCGGCGAAGCGTTCGTGGCGTTCACGCGGGGTGTACTCCGGCTGGCCGAGCACGCTCGCGTCGAAGCCGGTGCCGCCCGACCCGATGCCGAGCAGAAACCGCCCGCCCGAGACGTCGTCGACCGTCGCGACATCCTTGGCGAACGGCACCGGATGCCGAAAATTCGGCGACGAGACAAAGGTCCCCAGTGCTATCCGTTCGGTCACGGCCGCAGCGGCGGTGAGGGTGGGGATGGTCGCGCTCCACGGCTCGTCAGCGAGCGAGCGCCAGGACAGATGGTCGTAGGTGAAGGCGTGGTCGAAGCCATACTGCTCGGCGCCGAGCCATTTTCTGCGGGCTACCGGCCACGGGTCCTGGGGAAGGATGACGATTCCAAAGCGCATGAGGCGAGTCTATTCAGCGTGACCAAGACGCGCGGTTGCAATGTCGGCGGCCGGTGCCAGACTCTGCACATGGACACTCGCGAGCTCCACACCCCGTGCACGATCGTTCCGCCCTACCTGCTGGTTCGGCTGGCGAAACTTGATGATCCCCGATTTGCGCAGGCCGCGGCGGCCGCCCGGGCTTCGCTGCTGCGGGACTCCCAGATTCGCGAGTTACGAGGCGGGGCGCATCCGTTTCCCTACTCGGGGGCTCGCCCGCTGCCGGCCCGAACCCCCGGAGAGTCTGACCGCACCATTTCGGATGCCGGGGGCCAGGAACGCCTGCCCGGTCGCCGGGTGCGTGCCGAGGGTGCGCCTGCCGGCAGCGACCAGGCCGTGAACGAGGCCTACGACGGGCTCGGTGCCACCCAGAACCTGTTCTGGACGCAGTTCGGCCGCGACAGCATCGACGGTAATGGACTGCCGATGGACGCGACCGTGCACTACGGCAAGCAGTACGACAACGCCTTCTGGGATGGCGAACGCATGGTGTTCGGCGATGGTGACGGTCAGGTTTTCACCCGCTTCACGATTTCGCCCAGTGTGATCGGGCACGAGCTCACCCACGGTGTCACCCAGTTCACCGCCAACCTCAACTACCAGGGCCAGTCGGGGGCAATCAACGAGTCCATCTCCGACGTGTTCGGTGCCCTGGTCGAGCAGCATCTGAAGAACCAGTCGACGGCTGAGGCCAGCTGGTTGATCGGCGAAGGGCTGTTCACGGACCAAGTCGAGGGCGTAGCCCTGCGTTCGATGAAAGCGCCAGGCACTGCATACAACGACGATGTGCTCGGCAAAGATCCACAGCCAGACACCATGGCCGGGTACGTCGAAACCGAGGACGACAACGGTGGTGTGCACCTCAATTCGGGCATACCGAATCGCGCGTTCTACCTGGTCGCCGATGCCCTCGGCGGCAACGCCTGGGAGACGCCGGGCCACATTTGGTACGACACGCTCACCGGCGGTGCGCTGACCAGCACGAGCGATTTCGCGGCGTTCGCCGCGGCCACGACCGATACCGCGGCTCGGCTCTACGGCACTGGCGGCGCCGCCCACGACGCGGTGATGCGCGCTTGGGCGACGGTGGGCGTGGTGGCAGCGATTCCGTCGCCGGTTCCCCAGCAACCGGCCCCGCCAGCGCCCCCGAGCCGGCCAGGCGTACCCCCGCCACCGGAGTAGCATCGCGGTATGAAAGTCATCGTCTCCCGCAGCGGCGGGATGGCGGGAATCCGCCTGACCTGGGAAGTACGAGTTGAAGAACAGCCCGACCCGAACACCTGGGCGGAGTTCCTGAACTCCCTGCCCTGGGATGACGTCACCGACAGCGAGGCCACCCCCGACAGGTTCGCGTACCGTATTCGGTGCGCACCGCACGAAGTGGTGCTCGCCGAACCCCAGGTTAACGGGCCGTGGCGCGATCTGGTCAACCGGGTCAGAGCCGCCAACGGCATGTAGCAGCCCTGTCCCGTCGCAAACCCTGGCCCCGGTGAGTGCTGCGATTAGGCCTTCGGGCGACGGCCCCAGCGTGGTCGGTGAGCCGGATCGTCGGTCAGCGCTGCCTCGATGTGGCCGTCGACCTGATCGCCGAAGTGGTCGTCGAAGTTCTCCTCGAGATGCGCGGTGACGGTCTTACCGATGCGGCGGGCCATCTCCTCCCGGCGCTGGCGGCGTTCGGCAGCCACCAGAACCTCGTGCTCGATTCGGAACGCCTTGTAGGTGGCGATACACATACCGATCATGACTATGCTCACCGGAATGGCGGTCAGAATCGCGCCGGTCTGCAGAGCGGCCAGTCCGCCGGCCAGCAGCAGGGCGATGGCCACGAGCCCGCCGAGCCCGGCCCACATGATGCGGCTCCACTTGGGCGGATTGGTGTCTCCGCCGGAGGCCAGCATGTCGATCACGAGCGAACCCGAGTCGGCCGAGGTGATGAAGAAGATCGCAATGACGATCACCGCGAGCACCGACAGGATCACGCCGAACGGCAGGGTACCCAACAGGTTGAACAGCACGTTCTCGGGCACGATGCCCACTTCGGGGTCGAAGAGACCGCCGCCGTCGCCTTCCCAGGCCTGACGGATAGCACTGCCGCCCATCACGGCGAACCAGATGAATGTCACGAAAGTGGGAACGAGGAGCACTCCGGCGATGAACTGTCGAACGGTGCGGCCACGAGAGATACGTGCGATGAACACGCCCACGAACGGGGCCCAGGAGATCCACCAGCCCCAGTAGAAGACGGTCCAGCCGCCCTGCCAGTCGAGACCGGCCTGACCGGTGTATGCGCTGGTCGCGAAGGTGAGACCGACGACATCCTGGAAGTAGCCGCCGAGGGACTGCACGAGAACGCGCAGCAGGTACATCGTCGGGCCGAGCAACAGCACGGCGACGAGCAGCAGTCCGGCCATGCTGAGGTTGATGTTGGAGAGCCATTTGATGCCCTTGCCGACACCGCTGACGACCGAGGCCGTCGCGACGATGGTGATGACCACGATGAGGATCACCAGCAGCGTGTTGGTGACGTCGCCGACGACTCCGAGATAGCTCAGGCCTGCCGCGATCTGCTGCACGCCGAGGCCGAGCGAGGTCGCGACACCGAACAGGGTGCCGACGATGGCGATCACGTCGATCACGTCGCCGAGTCGTCCCTTCACCCGGCGTGTGCCGAGCAGCGGTTCCAGCGCCCAGCGGATGGATACCGGGCGGCCCTTGCGGTGGATCGAATAGGCCAACGAGAGACCGACGACGGCGTAGATGGCCCAGGCGTGGAATCCCCAGTGCAGGAAGGTCTGCGACATGGCCGCAGAGGCGAGCTCGGCGCTGTCGCCCTCGACGCTCGGCTTCGGGTTGGTGAAGAAGGTCAGCGGCTCGGAGGCACCCCAGAAGACTAGGCCGATTCCCATGCCGGCGGCAAAGAGCATCGAGAACCAGCTTATGATGCCGAACTCGGGTTCGTCGTCGTCCTTGCCGAGCTTGATGTCGCCGAAGCGGCTGAGGCCCATCCAGATGGCGAACACGACGAAGGCCGCCACGATGATGACGTAGTACGGGCCGAGGCCGGCGACAACCCAACCCTGCAGCAGGGCGAGAACGCTGCCAGTGCGCACCGGAAAGGCGATGGCGATCACAACAACGGCCAGAATGATGCCGAGCGCCGGATAGAAAACCCGAGGTGCTGCGACAACGAAGCGACGGGATTTGGGTGGACTGCTGTTCGGCGTTTTCGCCGGTACTTCGGGTAGTGCACTCACGGTGGAACTTTCTCAAAGAAATAGTTTGCGGCGCACGGCAATTTCACTGTGGACCAAGTCGCTCTGGCGCCGACAGGTGCCTGCCCCGCTGGGCAAATTTCCAGCTTACAGGTAAACCACCCCGCGTTGGGGGGCAATATGTTTTCGGTGCCAGTTTGCCTGCCAACGTGCAAAACGCGATTCTCCCGCTCGCCCTGAGGCTCGGGGCGTGTGACGATGGACCATGACTTTCAACGACGTGAACGCGGCTGCATCGGCCGTGCAGAATCTCAGCGAAGAGGAATGCTGGAATGCCCTGCTGTCGGCCAGTCTGGGCCGCCTCGCCGTGGCCGTCGGTGGCATCCCGGATATTTTTCCGGTCAATTTTGTGGCCGCCGACCGGCATCTGCTGTTTCGCACCGCGTCGGGCACCAAACTGATCGAGCTCACGGTCAACAACCGAGTCGCGTTCGAAACGGATGGCGTGGGTCGCAACGACGCGTGGAGCGTCGTCGTGCACGGGACAGCCAGAGCGCTCGATACCCAGCGGGAGATCGACGACGCCGCCGCCCTACCGTTGCGGCCGTTGATCCCCACGGTCAAGCCGGTGTTCGTCGAGATCGTGCCGGAGTCGATCACCGGACGACGTTTTCTACTCGGCCCGGAGCCAACGACGGCTTTGCTCTGACCTCAGCACGCTAGCGTTGTAGAGCGCCCTTCACCACGAACCGGGCAAACAGGAGTGCCGTGCCCGCCATGCTCGATCTCACGGTGCACGTGAAGCCCGGCAGTCGGAAGGGTCCGCTCGTGGTGGACGATCCGGAGAGCGCGCCGGAACACGCATCCGTTACGGTCTTTCTTCAGCAGCGTGCCGTGGAGGGCGCCGCGAACGACGCCCTCGTGGCTCTGCTGGCCAAGCACTTCAAGGTGGCTAAACGCGACGTTAGCATCATCCGCGGTCACACCTCGAAGATCAAACACCTGCGTATCGACCGGTCATAGCAGGGCCGGTCACAGTCTGGGTCGAACGGCTCAGCTCACGCCGAGCAGGTCGATCACGAAGATCAGGGTCTGGCCGGAGAGGCGGTGTCCGGAACCGGCCGGTCCGTAGGCGAGGTGCGGGGGTACAACGAGCTTGCGGCGGCCGCCGACCTTCATGCCGGGAATACCTTCCTGCCAACCGGCGATGAGTGAGCGCAGCGGAAAGTTGATCGACTGGCCGCGGTTCCAGGACGAGTCGAACTCGTCGCCGGACGCAAACTCTACGCCGAGGTAGTGCACGTCGACGGTCGCGCCGGCGGTAGCCTCGGCACCGTCGCCGACGACGACATCGGTGATCTCGAGTTGTTCGGGCGCAGCGCCCTCCGGGAAGTCAATTTCGGGCTTGGAATTCAAATCAGTCATACCCCCATCCAACCGGATCGGCCGCAGAAATGCACACCGGCGGCCCACCGGGCAGGTCGGAAAAAATAATGCTTGCGCCGGCCCGCTCGCGGGTGCACTCTTGGTGTACACCAACTCGTCGCATCGGGAGAGTCGTCGGCACTGCCACACCACCGAAGCGGCGAGTTTCTGTTGGTGCTGCGCCTACGGGACTGCTGCCGCCTAACCCGGCCGCACCTGCCCCAGCACGTCGGCCCGATGATTCATCAATCGTCCGAGCAGGCGAGCCTCGTGGGCGTGCAGCGCCGGAGTGCTCTGGCCACGCACCAGGCGGTCACGCACGAAGGCAAGGCGGGTCGCATCCGCTATGAACAGGCGCATGGCAAGCTTTTTGGGTCGTTGCTGGCGGCGGCCCCAGGCGAGCGCCTGACGTCGGCCGGCGCCGGTGCCGAGCATCGAGATCTCCGCGGCGGTGAACCAGCCGGCCTGCGAATATTCGTGCAGCCGCCGCAAAGTGATGCGGGCTTCCTGCCGCCGCAGCAACACCACGACGAGAATGACGACGACGAACAGCGGTACCTGCACGACCGCGTAGTAGATGAGCACGGAGGCGTCACCGTTGAGTACAAAAGTGGAACCGTTCCACAGTGCGTGCAGAAGGATGGCGGGGATGAGGCCGAGCAGAAAATAGCCGACCGCCCCGCCCTGGCTGGCGCTGCGCCGAGCGGCAAGTCCGAGGGCGAGCCCGGTACAGATCGTGAACGTGACGTGGGCGAACGGCGAAAAAACCCCGCGCAGCAGAAACGTGATGCCGAGGCCCTGCGCGTTGCCCTCGGTCATGGCCAGGCCGAAGTATTGAATGTTCTCCGAGAATGCGAAGCCGGCCGCAATCGTCGCGGCGTAGACGACGCCGTCGACCGGGCCGTCGAAGTGTCTCCGCACGGCCCAGAACAGCACGAGAATGCCGAAGCCCTTGGCGGCTTCCTCCACGATCGGGGCTTGAATGACAGCGGATCCGAAATCACTCCCGGTCAGTGCCCCCGCGCTGGCCGCGATCGTGATCTGAACGCCGAGGTCGAAGAGCAGTGCGGTGACGATGGAGATGCCGGCACCCCACAGCAGGGCGAAGATGAGGGCGGGCCGCGGCTCCGGATCCCAACGGTCGATCCAGCGCACCGCAAGCAGCACGACAGCAAGCGGCAGAAGCGCCAGGATCAGCCCGACGAGCAGGGCACCGGTTCCGAGAAACGTGGTGAGGTACAAGAACACGGCGAGCAGGGCGAGCCCGGCGAGAACGATGCCGATCACGGCCAGTACGATCGGGCCGGCGCGAGACGGGCGGACCGGCTGGCTCCAGACCGGCTGCACCGGGGCCGGACTCGCCTGCACGGGCTGCGGGGCTGGCTGCTGGCCTGGTGGCTGGTCGAGGCTCATTGTTCGAGAATACCGGCCCGGGCGGCTCAGCTCAGGCCGCGAACATGGTGCCGGCGTTCAGAAGACCGAGCGGGTCGAAGACGGCCTTGAGCTGGCGTTGCAGCTCGAGGCTCGTGTCGCCGATCTCATCGCGCAACCAGCGGCGCTTCAGCACACCGACGCCGTGTTCCCCGGTGAGCGTGCCGCCGAGGGCGAGCGCGGCCTGGAACATCTCGTCCGCGGCGGCCCAGATCTCGTCTGGCACCGCGGCATCCGCTTCCCCGCCACGGGGAATGACGAAGTTCGGGTGCAGGTTGCCGTCACCTGCGTGAGCGACGGTGGGGATGGGGATGCCGGTGCGGGCGCTGATCTCGGCGATCGCGGCGAACATCGCGGCCATGCGCGAGCGCGGCACCGACACGTCTTCGATCAGCACCCGGCCGTGCTGCTCCAGGGCCGGGTGCATGGCGCGGCGGATGGCCAACAGGCGGTCGCCGGAGGCAGCATCCGTTGACAGGCTGGCTTCGCCGCCGGACGCCCGCAGCACGGCAACGGTCTGTTCGGCTTCGGCGAGCGCCGCCGGACCGTCGGTCTGCACCAGCAGGAACGCGCCGCGACCGAGCGGCAGACCGGCCGAGCCCTCAGGCCCGAGGTACGCGGCCACCAGACCGAGCGCGACCGGGTCGATCAGTTCCATCACAGCGGGGCGGATGCGTGCCGCCGTGATCGCGGCGCTGGCTGCGGCCGCCGCCGTGACCGTGTCGAAAACCGCACCGATAGTGGCGACGGTGCCCGCGGTGAGCGCGCGCACCCGCACGGTCGCCTCGACTATGACGCCGAGGGTGCCTTCGGAACCGGTGAGCAGCGCCGTGAGGTCGTAACCGGTGACGCCCTTGACCGTGCGATGCCCGGTGCGCAGCAGGCTGCCGTCTGCGAGTACGACGGTCAGGCCGAGCACCGCCTCCCGCGTGACGCCGTACTTGGCGCAGAGCAAGCCACCGGCGTTCGTGGCGATGTTTCCGCCGACGGTGGAGATGGCTTTGCTGGCCGGATCGGGCGCAAACCACAGGTCATGCTTGGCGAGCTCGTCGTTGAGGTGCTGGTTGATCACTCCGGCTTCCACGACGGCGAGTTCGTCGTCGGCGTTGATTTCGAGAATGCGGGTGAGCCCGGCCACGCTCAGCACGATGGCACCGTCGGTGCCGCAGGCTCCGCCGGACAGTCCCGTTCCAGCTCCGCGGGTGACCACCGGCACCCGGAATTCGGTGGCGATGCGCAATACGGCCTGCACGTGGGCGACCGTGGTGGCCCGCACCAGGGCGAGGGGTATGCCATCGGCGATCCAGCCGGATTTGTCGGTGCGGCTGGCCGCGAGGTCTATTGGTGCGGTGCTGACGATGTCGCCAAGCTCGGACTGGAGGCGCAGCAGTGCGTTCATCCGTTCAGCCTATCTAAGGCACCATGTCCGATTTTCGCTACCAGTGCGAACCCGGGCGTGGCAGGCTGAGGGAATGAACCGTTCCGCCGCCGCGCCGCCCGTGGCCGACCCGGTCTTCGCCGAGCGCTACCGGGCCATGTCCGCCCGCGACGCGCGCTTCGACGGCCAGTTCATCACCGGTGTGCACACGACCGGCATCTACTGCCGACCGAGCTGCCCGGCCACCACGCCCAGGCCCGGCAACGTGTCGTTCTACCTCACCGCCGCAGCCGCGCACGAGGCGGGCCTGCGCGCCTGCAAACGCTGCCTGCCCGATGCCGTTCCAGGCTCGCCGGCCTGGAACATGCGCGACGACCTAGCCGCCCGGGCGATGCGGCTGATCTCCGACGGCATCGTGGAGCGGCAGGGTGTGCCGGGACTCGCCGCCCGGCTCGGCTACACCCCCCGGCACGTGACCCGCGTGCTGGTCGCCGAGCTCGGTGCCGGGCCGCTCGCGCTGGCCCGCGCGCACCGGGCGCAGACGGCGCGCCTGCTGCTGCTGAACACGGAGCTGCCGATCACGGACGTGGCATTTGCTGCCGGTTTCGGCAGCGTGCGCCAGTTCAACGACACCGTCGTCGCCGTGTATGAGCGCACGCCCTCGGAGGTGCGTGCCACGCGTCGCGGCCCACCCGCACACGAGGACCAGAGCGTTGACCACGCCGAGACCAAAATTTCGCTCCAGTTGCCGGCCCGGGCGCCGTTCGACGGCACTGGAGTGCTGCGCTTTCTAGCCACCAGGGCCCTGCCCGGCGTTGAGGTTGCCACCGATTCCAGCTACGCCCGCACGGTGCGCCTGCCGCACGGCACGGCAGTGCTCGAGGTGACCCTGGCGGGAACGGATGCTGCCCCATCGGTGGCCTGTAGCATCCGCCTGTCGCATCTCGCCGACCTGGCGCCGCTGGTGAGCCGGGTGCGGCGTCTGTTCGACCTGGACGCCGACGCGCTGGCGATCGACGCGCAGCTCGCCGCCGATCCGACGCTCACGGCGTCGGTCGCCCAGACGCCCGGCCTGCGGGTACCGGGAAGCATGGACGCCGAGGAGACGGTCTTTCGGGCGCTGATCGGGCAACAGGTGTCGGTCGCTGGCGCGCGCACGGCGCTCACCCGACTGGCCGACGCGCTCGGTGAGCGCATGCCGAGCCCGAGCGGCGAACCCGGCCTGCTGTTTCCGACGGCGGCGCGGATCGCTGAGGAAGGGCGGGCGGTGCTGCGCGGACCGGGCGCCCGGATCGACACGATTCTGCACGTGGCCCAGCTGCTGGCGTCGGGCGAACTGTCGCTCTCGTTCGGGCAGAGCCGGGCCGACCTCGAAGCCAGCTTGGTGGCGCTGCGCGGCATCGGCCCGTGGACGGCGGGGTACGTCGCGATGCGGGTGCTCGGCAGCCCGGACATTCTGCTCACCAGCGACCTGGCCCTGCGGCAGGGCGCCGGGCGGCTCGGTCTGCCGGTCGAGCCGCGCGCGCTCGCGACCCGCGGCGCGGGCTGGGCGCCGTGGCGCAGTTACGCGGGAATGCATTTGTGGCAGGCGGCCGGGGCGAAGCCCGTTTCCTCTGTTTCCGTTTCCTCCAAGCAGACCGGATGAGGGTTGGAGCACCCCACAGGGCATTCCCTCGGCCCGGCCAGCTAGCCTAGAAGAGTGAAATTTGCGCATCTCAGAGTTGACGGCCATTCCATTCCCCGATTGGCCGTGGTCTTTGACGACGCGGCACTGTTTCTCGACGACGTCATGAACGACGCCCCGCGAGACCTGCAGGACCTCCTCGAACGTGGCGACGCCGGCTACGAACGGGTGCGCGCGATCAGCCTCGACGCCGTTTCAGCCGGGGCGGCGCTGATACCGGTCGATGAGCTGCGGCATTCCTCCGCGGTGCTGCGCCCGCCGCAGATCATCGCTATCGGCGCCAATTACGCCGCGCACTCCTCCGAGCTGAGCCTGCGTCTCGAGACTGCGGCGACGGTGTTCTCGCTCTGGCCCAACTCCCTCACCGGGCACGGCTCGACCATCACCTGGCCGCGCGACCTCACCAAACAGGTTGACTACGAGGCCGAACTCGGCGTCATCATCGGCCGCCCGGCCCGCAACGTGGCGGTCGCCAACGCCCTGGACTACGTCTTCGGCTACACCGTCGTCAACGACATCACCGCGCGTGACCTGCAGTTCTCTGAGGCGCAGTGGTCTCGCTGCAAGTCGTTCGACGGTTTCACCCCGACCGGCCCGCTCGTCGTCACCGCGGATGAGATCGGCGACCCGCAGAACCTGTGGTTGACCACCCACGTTGATGGCCGCATTCTGCAGGATGCCTCGAGCGGCGATATGGTGCGAACCGTTGCGGAGATCATCTCCTACCTATCCAAGACGTCAACACTCCTGCCGGGAACCCTGATCTCCACCGGCAGCCCGGGCGGCGCCGGCTACAGCCGCAAACCCCCGATCTTTCTACGCGACGGGTCGACGGTGACTATCTCGATCGACAAGATCGGCATGCTCACGACGCACTGCCGCGAAATCTAGTCGCACCAGTAGTCACCCGACAGGAATCCCCATGACGGACACCACCCCGAGAACCTATCCGCAGGGCGTGCCCTCCTGGATCCGGCACCGATTCCGCGGTCCGGAACACCTACATCGCTGTGACGGATGCCGACGCCTCAGCCGCCACCGTCGCCGCGGCAGGCGGCACCGCGCTGGCCCCGCCCGCCGATGCCGGATCCGGCGGACGAGCCGTCGTCTGCGCTGATCGCAGCGGCGCAGACTTCGGCCTCTGGCAGGCCTATCGTCGCTTGGGCGCGAACCGTCAACGTTCCGGGCAGCTGGGAAGACTGTGGCCTCGCAGTTTGCCCGCAAACCATGGAGCCGAACGTGGCGGTTCGTGGTCCGTGCTCTCTCGCCCCGTCGAGGCGACGGCACCGCGCTGCTGCGGTGTCTCGATGAGGCGAGCGAGAGCATCCGCTCGCCCGGCAACTCAGCCGATCAGAGCCTCGACCGGACCCCGCACGAAGTACAGCACGAAACCGACCGCGACGACCCACAACAGCGGGCTGATCTCGCGGCCCTTGCCGGAGAGGCTGCGCACGAGCACCCAGCTGATGAACCCGGCGCCGATGCCGTTGGCGATCGAGTAGGTCAGCG
The DNA here is from genome assembly GCF_030063145.1 of Cryobacterium sp. PH31-L1. Classification (GTDB taxonomy): domain Bacteria; phylum Actinomycetota; class Actinomycetes; order Actinomycetales; family Microbacteriaceae; genus Cryobacterium. Next base: position 778,093 of record NZ_JASISM010000001.1, on the reverse strand, counting down.
GCATCACGATGATGGTCAGAAAGATCGGCAGCGTGCTGGAGAACTCGGTGAAGTCCAGGTGGCGAATCTGCGAGACCATGAGCGCTCCCACGATCACGAGGGCGGCGGCGGCCACTTCGAGCGGCACGATCTGGGTCAGCGGCGTGAAGAACATGGCGGCCAGAAAGAGGATGCCGGTGACCACGTTGGCCGCGCCGGTGCGAGCACCCTCGCCGATTCCAGCACCGGATTCGATGAAGACTGTGTTCGAGGAAGCGCTCGTGGCACCGCCGGCGACGGCGCCGATGCCCTCCACGATCAGGGCGGACTTGAGCCGGGGAAACTTGCCGTCCTGGTCGGCCAGACCGGCTTCACTGGCGAGGCCGGTCATGGTGCCCATGGCGTCGAAGAAGTTCGTGAACACGAGGGTGAAGACGAGCATCACGGCGGCGAGCATGCCGATGCGTTCGAACGCGCCGAAGGAGACTTGGCCGATCAGGCCGAGGTCGGGCAGGGCCACGACGCTCGTCGGCAGTACGGGCGCGTTCAGGTTCCAGCCGGCCGGGTTCGTGCCGAGCGAGGGGCCGACCTTGAAGATGGCCTCCAGGATCACGGCGATGGCGGTGGTCGCGACGATGCCGATCAACAGCGCTGCCTTGACTTTGCGGGCCAAGAGCACGCCGATGATGATGAGCCCGATCACGAAGACCGCGGTCGGCAGGGTGGCGATCGAGCCGGCGTCGCCGAGCTGCACGGGCGGTGAGTTCGCGCCGCTGGCCCGCACGAAGCCGGAGTCGACCAGTCCGATGAACGCGATGAACAGGCCGATGCCGACCGTGATGGCAATCTTCAGCGGACGCGGGATCGCGTTGAAGATGAGTTCACGCAGGCCGGTCGAGGCCAGCAGCACGATGATGAGGCCGTTGATGACGACCAGGCCCATCGCTTCGGCCCAGGTGACCTGGCCAACAACGCTCACAGCGAGGAACGAGTTGATGCCGAGCCCGGCAGCGAAACCGTAGGGCAGGCGGGCGATGAGGCCGAACAGGATGGTCATGACGCCGGCGGTCAGGGCGGTGACGGCGGCAACCTGCTCGTTGGGCAGCCAGCCGCCTTCCACGTCGACGGCGGCTTGGTCGGCGCTGAAGCCGCCGAGAATCAGCGGATTCAAAATGACAATGTAGGCCATCGTCACGAAGGTCACTACGCCGCCGCGAAATTCCCGAGACCAGGTGGAGCCGCGACTGGTGATCTCGAAGTACGAGTCGACCCGGGCTTTCAGGCCACGTGCTGCCGGTTGGGGCGAGGCCGCATTGGTGGGTGTTTCAGTGCTCGAAATGGTGTGCTCCCGGTGCCGTGGCCTTTAACGCAAGGTTCCAGTCTACGACCAGGCCAGCCAGGTCAACTCAAACGTGCGGTACGAACCGTCCCCAGGCCAGTCGCCGCTCTCGGTGCGGGTCGGATTCGACGTGGTCTGTTTGGTCGATGATGAGAGTTTCCCGGGTGCTTTCGTCGTAGAGCGGCCAGGCCGCCGACGGTACCCCGCCGGTTACGAACCCGAGCCACCAACCCTGCATCCTGGTGCCGATGTCCAGAAAAGTGCGGCGCCCGCCGAGCGCCGTCATGCCGCGGCCGAACCACCCGTCGAGCCGGTCGAACAGCGGAAACAGTTCGAGCCCGTGGGTCGCGTCGAGGCCCATCAGACGCAGCAGCCGCGGGGCGGCGTCGAAGCGGTAGAAGTACACCGGCGCGTAGCGGGAGTGTCGTTCTGCGACCTTCACGCTCGGGTACCAGAACGAATAGTCGCCGCCGAAATCGAGCGACGCCCGCAACGCGGGAATACCCGGGTATTGCGCCTTGAGGGCCTTTTTGGCCTTCTTCTTGGTTTTCTTGAATATCGCGCGGATCCGCGCCGGTGTCGTGGCCAGAATGTCGATCCGGCCGCTGAACAGCGACCCCTCGCGCGCGTTGGTGCCGATGATCAGCGGGATACGCGCGGCCCGACCGTCCCGAAATGCGTCGAGCGGCCGCTCCGGCAGAAAATTGCCGTCGATCACGGGGCAGAGTGGAATCGTGCCCGGGTCCTGGTCAGGCGTGCGCACGGTCAGCGCGGTCGTCGCTGCGGCAAGCTGCGCCGGGCTGGCCGCCAGGAGCAGGCGGACGGCATCCGCGTCGCTGTGCGGGCCGTCGGTCAGGCTGTCCACGAATTCGCCGGCCCAGCGCGCGGTGAGATCGCTCGGGTAGACCGCGTTCGGCGGTGCACTCTGCGCGATGGCCCGGTGGAACACTCCGGCCGCGCTCGGCACGGTCATCAGCGTGGTGACCGCGTTGCCGCCGGCCGACTCGCCGAACAGGGTGACGGCATCCGGGTCACCGCCGAAGGCGTGAATGTTCTCCTGTACCCATTGCAGGGCGGCGACCTGATCTCGTAACCCCAGGTTGCTCTCAAACGGATGCTCCGCCGTGGCATAGCGGGAGAAGTCCAGGTATCCGAGGGCCCCGAGTCGGTAGTTGAGGCTGACGTAAACGATGCCGCCCCGCAGCACGAGGCCTTCGCCCTGCCGCGGAACCTCACGGCTGGAGCCGACGCTGTAGGCGCCGCCGTGGATGAACACCATCACCGGCCGCAGCGCGTCCTGAAGCTGCGCGCCGGGGCGCAGCCGCTCGTCTGGTGCGATCACGTTGAGGTTGAGGCAGTCTTCGCCCTGCGGAATGCGCGGGTGAGCGCCGCGAAACTGGCCTCTGTGACTCTGCGGAGCGATCGGGCCCCACTCGGTCGCGTCGCGCACGCCGTGCCAGGTAGGCGCCGGTTGCGGAGCACGAAAACGCAGCTCACCCACCGGAGCCGCCGCGTAGGGAATACCGCGCCAGGCCAGCACGCCGCGCTCGCGCACCCCGCGGAGCAGTCCGGTGGCCACTCTCACCTCCAGCCCCGCCTCGGTGGTGGGATCAGCGAGTTGACTCATGCGCCCGAGTCTATTCCGCCGTGCTGTGAGGCCGTGCTGTGAGGGCCGGTTGTCGGCTGCGACTACGCTCGACTGTGATCAGGCAACAGGACTGATCACGCAGCATAAAGAAACGAGAACCACGATGGCACTGCCCTGGACCCTGCACGGCGACGGAAAAACAGTCGGGGCCCAGGAGGTCGTCGGTCCGGGCGAACGCCTGAGCTGGCCGCTCACCATCGGCATCGGCTCGCAGCACGTCGTGGCCATGTTCGGTGCGACCTTTCTGGTGCCGCTACTCACCGACTTTCCGCCGAGCACTACGCTGCTGTTCTCTGGCATCGGAACCCTGCTGTTTTTGCTGATCACCGGCAACAAACTGCCCAGCTATCTGGGCTCATCGTTCGCCTTCATCGCGCCGATCACCGCGGCTACCGCCTCGGCAGGAATGGGCAGCGCCCTGTTCGGCATCATGGCCGTCGGTGTGCTGCTCGCCCTGGTCGGCGTCATCGTGCAACTCACCGGAACCGGCTGGATCGACCGGCTGATGCCGCCGATCGTCTCTGGCGCTATCGTCGCGCTGATCGGTTTCAACCTCGCCCCGGTGGCCAAGGACAACTTCGACACGGCACCGCTCACCGCGCTGATCACGCTCGTCGCGGTGATTCTGTGTACGGTGCTGTTTCGCGGCATCCTCGGTCGCCTGTCGATCTTTCTCGGCGTGGTCGTGGGCTACGTCGCGGCCGTCTTCTTCGGCGAGGTCGACTTCAGCCGGGTCGCCGACGCCGCGTGGATCGGGCTGCCGCCGTTCACCGCACCCGCCAACCCGTTTGAGAACCCAGCCGCCGTCTTCGGGGTGCTGCCCGCCTTTATCCCCGTCGTCCTCGTGCTGATCGCCGAGAACGTTGGCCACATCAAGGGCGTGGCTCAGATGACGGATGCGAAGGTGAACCGGCTCACCGGGCGGGCCCTGCTGGCCGACGGCCTCGCCACGATGCTGGCCGGTTTCGGCGGCGGCAGCGGAACCACGACCTACGGCGAGAACATCGGAGTCATGGCGGCGACTCGCATTTACTCCACCGCGGCGTATTGGGTGGCCGGCATCGTGGCGATTCTTCTCGGCCTCTCCCCCAAGGTCGGCGCGATCATCTTCACGATCCCCGACGGGGTGCTCGGCGGTGTGACCACGGCGCTCTACGGGCTGATTGGTGTGATCGGCGTCAAGATCTGGCTCGATAACAAGGTCGACTTCTCCAAGCCGGTGAACCAGTTCACTGCCGCGACCGCCCTCATCATCGGCATCGCCGACTTCACCCTGAACGCGGGCACCCTGAGCTTCAACGGCATCGCTCTCGGCACCGTCGCCGCCATCGTCATCTACCACCTGATGACCTGGCTGGGCCGCCTGCGCCAGACCGCCTGACCCACCCTCACACTGCACGGGGCCGGGGCCCGTCCCCGGAGCCGGCGCCGAGGCATCCGTCAGTCCAGCTCTCAGCAGGCGGACCTGCGTCAAGACACGGGAGTTCCGCGTCGCGCGCCGCGACGCAACTCCCGCGCGGCGTGAAACTGCAGTCGCTATTGGTGCAGGGCGGGCACGATCAGGTAGACGCCGTACAGCACGGCGACGCCGCACAGCACGAAGCAGGCAAAGCCGGCGTAGAGCGCCAGGCGTTTCAGCCCGGGCGTGAGCGGGTTGGCCGCGGCGGCCTTGCGCGCTCGTTTGACCTGTTTCGCTGCCTTCTTCGGGCTCAGCACGGTGATCGCGCCAGTGAATTCGTGCGGCTCGACCAGAGGGATGCGACCGGCCGTGGTGAGCAGGCGCAGGCCCAGCGAGTAGAGACTCACGAGCAGAGCGGCCGCGAGCAATGACGCGACCGAGACGATGAGAAATGCGCTCCAGTCGATCACAGCGACACCTTTCTGCGGTCGCCGCGGCCACGACGCGTGGGCCGGCGCGGCGTCTTCTTGATATTGACCACCCGTCCGGCGTCATCGATGTCGTTGAGCAGGGTGTGGTGGGTAACCCGGTTGCGGCGAGACCAGCGGAACAGAGCCATGATCACGATCGTTCCGATCACCATGTCGAGCACGATGCCTACGGGTCCGAGCAAGGCCAGCCCGGCGGCGAACGCACCCATGATGGCCGAGGCCGGCAGCGTCATGACCCAGCCGAGAGCGATGCGCCCGGCCATTCCCCAGCGGATGGTCGACCCGCGGCGGCCCAGGCCGGAACCGATCACCGAACCGGAGGCAACCTGGGTGGTGGATAGCGCGAATCCGAGGTGGCTGGAGGCGAGAATGGTCGCGGCCGTGCTGGTCTCGGCGGCAAAACCCTGGGCCGGCTTGATCTCGGTCAGGCCGGTTCCCATGGTACGGATGATGCGCCAACCGCCGGTATAGGTACCGATGGCAATGGCGAGGGCGCAGGCGGCGATGACCCAGAAGGTGGGTCCGCTGCCGACGGCCTGAAACCCGCCGGCGATGAGGGTGAGGGTGATCACTCCCATGGTCTTCTGGGCATCGTTGGTGCCGTGGGCCAGAGCTACGAGCGAGGAGGAGAAGATCTGCGCGTATCGGAACCCGCCCCGACCGTCTGGCTTGCCGACATCGCGCCGGGTGATCATGTAGGCCAGGCGGGTGGCGACGAGCGCCACGCCTCCGGCGATCAGCGGGGCGATCAGCGCGGGGAGAATAACCTTGGCGGCCACGACGTTGTAGTCAACGGCCTGGGTGCCGACGCCGATGATCGTGGCGCCGATCAGGCCACCGAACAGGGCGTGGCTCGAGCTGGACGGCAGTCCCATCAGCCAGGTGACCAGGTTCCACACGATAGCGCCGATCAGCCCGGCGAAGATGAGTTCGGGGGTGATCAGTATCCCGCCGTTCCCCTCCTTGATGATGCCGCCCGACACGGTGCGCGCAACCTCAGTGGAGAGAAAAGCCCCGACCAGATTGAGAATGGCGGCAACACCCACGGCGACCTTGGGCTTCATCGCGCCGGTCGCGATCGGGGTGGCCATGGCGTTCGCCGTGTCGTGAAAACCGTTGGTGAAGTCGAAGATGAGTGCCAGGGCAATTACCAGAACGATGATGAGGCTGAATTCAGGCACGCGACACCACGCTTTCCAGATCGGCTCCGAAGGTGAAGGTGGCGCGCACCGGCACTCCGTCGAGCACCCCGGGCAGCCAATGCCGGGCGTCGTCCCACATCTCATCGACCGGCAGGGTCGCCACGTCGAACCAGACGGGGTTCAGCTCGTTCGATTCCCGCGGGGTTCCAGACCAGTCGGTGCAGACGAACACGGTCGATTCCTGGCTCCACTTCTGCCGGTGCGGAAACAGGTAGGTGAGGTACCCCAGTTCCGTCAAAGCGGATGCCGCCACCACCAACCCGGATTCCTCCTCGATTTCGCGCACCGCAGCATCCACTGCGCTTTCGCCGATTTCGAGCTTGCCGCCGAGGCCGACGATGTTGCCCACGCCGAGGCCTTTCTTCTTGCGCCCCAGCAGTACCTGCCGGTTGCCTTCTGGAGATAGTCGGGTGAGGTAGCACACGCATACCTGGGGCAAAGTCATTGCTTCATCTTAACCCGCATGCGGTTCATTCGGAGGCGGCTCGGATAAGCTCGCGTCATGGACTTTGTACCCGCTACCGGAACCATCACCATGTTCACCACCGACTGGTGCGGCTACTGCAAACGATTGAAGAAGCAGCTCGACACCGCCGGCATCGGCTACACCGAGGTGAATATCGAGCAGGTTGACGGCACACCGGAACTCGTGATGAGCCTGAATAACGGCAACCAGACCGTGCCGACCATTCTGTACCCCGACGGATCGGCCGCGACCAACCCCTCACTGGCTCAGGTGCAGGCCAAACTCGCCTGACCAGCCCGCCGCGACTTTGCACCTCGCGGCACTCGTTTGAGAAGCCGGCACTGGTTGGAACAGGTGCCACGAGCTCACTCGTCTAGCCGAACAGTACGGCAGCCTCGTCGTAGCGGGCCGGTGAGACCCGCTTGAGGCCGATCGTGGCCGACGCGATGCTCACGACGTCGATCTCGGTGCCGCGCAGCGACACCATTGAGCCCCACTGCGAGTTGTGGATCGCGTCGACCGCAGCCATGCCGAGGCGGGTGGCGAGCACCCGGTCGTAGGCAGATGGTGCACCGCCGCGCTGGGTGTGGCCCAGCACCGTAGCCCGGCTTTCGATGCCGGTGCGTTCCTCGATCAGCGGAGCGATGATCTCGCTGATTCCACCGAGACGGGGCCGATGAAAGGCGTCGAGGCCCTTGGTGGAGTGCGCCTCCTCCATGCCGGAGAGCAGAAAACCCTCCGAGACGACGATGACCGGGGCACGGCCGCGGTCACGAACGTGCTCGACCCAGTCGCATATCTGCTCGATTGACTTGGGCTGCTCGGGAATGAGGATGGCGTGGGCGCCGCCGGCCATGCCGGAGTGCAGAGCGATCCAGCCGACGTGGCGCCCCATGACCTCGACGACCATGCAACGACCGTGCGATTCGGCGGTGGTGCGCAGGCGGTCGATGGCTTCGGTGGCGATTTCGACGGCGGTATTGAATCCGAAAGAGTAGTCGGTGGCCTCGAGGTCGTTGTCGATGGTTTTCGGCACGCCGACAATGTTGAGTCCGGCCTCGGTGAGGCGGTGCGCTGCGGTCAGCGTGCCCTCCCCGCCGATCGCGATCACGGCATCGATGCCATTGGCGTCCAGGGTGCGCTGGATGTTCGCCGGGCCGCCATGCTCGCCCTCGAACGGGTTGGTGCGGGAACTGCCCAGAATGGTGCCGCCCTGGCGGGACAGGCCGCGCACGCTGTGACGGTCGAGCTCCATGAACTCGCTCTGCACGAGTCCGCGCCAGCCATTGCGGATTCCGACGAACTCGAAATCATGCGTGCGAACACCCTTGAGCACGGCACCACGAATAACCGCGTTCAGTCCGGGGCAGTCGCCACCGCTAGTGAGAATACCGATCTTCATGCGGGTTACAGCTTTCCGTCGAGGGCCTGGGTGAGCAGGTAGATGAGCGCACTTGCCTGCACCGATTCGGTGGCTGAAAACTCTGCCTGGGACCCGTCGAGGGCCCGAGCGGCCAGACCCTCTTTGCTGCCGATCAGATCGGCGATACGTGCATCGATGGTGTGCGCGGCGATGATGCGCCACGCGGTGACCGGCTCGTCCTGGCCGATGCGGTGCACCCGGTCGATGGCCTGGGTCTGCTCGGCTGCGGTCCAGCTGAGTTCGGCGAGCACCACGTTGGACGCGGCCTGCAGGTTGACGCCGACACCGGCCGCGGTGAGCGAACACACCGCGATCGCAACGTCAGGATCGTTGTTGAAGGCGTCGATCGCGGCCTGGCGGGCCAGGGCGCTCTGGTCGCCGCGCAGCGAAACGGTTTTCAGGTCGCGCTTGGCGAAGATCTCCTCCGCGGTGTCCATGACGTCGATGTGCTTGGCGAAAAACACCACCTTGCCCACCGAGCGGGCCAGTTGCGCAGCGTAATCGGCTGCGAGCCCGGCCTTGGCCTGCCCGATCTTGCGCACCATCGTGAAAACGTTTTCGCCGGTGGTCTGACCCTTGGAATCTTCGAGCTCGGCGTGGGCGACGGCGCGAATGTAGGCATCCCGCTGGTCCTCGTCGGGCACAGCCGGGCCGCCGGATCCGGCGTGACGGGCTGCAACGAGGGCCTGGTAGCGGGTGACCAGGCGGGCACCGAGTTCACGTTCGGCCTGACGAATGGATCGGCCGAGGTCATCGTCGAGTTCCACCGGCAGGTCGGCGATGCGCTTGGCCGGCAGGTCGGCGGCGACGTCGACCTTGCGGCGACGCACGATGCCCATATCAATGACAGCGGCGCGGGCTTCTTTGTAGAAGCCCATGTCTGCGGGGGTCAGCCCGGTCTCCTCGAGACGCTTCAGCAGGGCGGGGGCCGGCTTATCGCCGTCGATCCAACCGAGGAACTGCCAGATGGCTCGAAAATCATCGACGTCGTTGATGAGCGGGGTGCCGGTGAGAGCCATCAGCAGCGGGTTGCCGCCCGGAGTACGGCGGCGGATCTGGTCAGCGAGCGACAGCACGTGCTTCGAGCGCTGCGACGACAGGTTCTTGATGAAGTGCGCCTCGTCGACGACCATGCCCTGGAACCCGAGCGTGCCGAGCCAGGCCAGGTGGCGGTCGAGCACGTCGTAGTTCACCACGACCACGTCGGCGAACGCGTCGAGGGTATCGCCGTCGCCATGGATGACGGTGGCCCGCCGGTTCGGCGTCCACAGCTCGACTTCGCGGGCCCAGTTCATCTTGACCACGTTCGGCACGATAGCCAGCAACGGGTAGGCGTTGGCAACGGATGCCGCCAGCAGGCTCTGCGCCGTTTTGCCGAGGCCAGGCTCGTCGGCGAGCAGGTAGCTACGGTGGCCGAGGCGGGCACTCTCGATGAAACGTGCCTGATGGCGCATGAGCTCCATGCCACCCGGGGAAAGCCGATCGAGGCGGGGGGCTTCCGGCATGTCCATGCTGGCCGCCTGGCCGCCGGAACCGTACTCGAAAGATTTGAACAGGGGGCCGAGCAGTTCCCAATTGGCGAGTCGACGCGGGTGCACGATCGGCTGGGCCCCTGCACTGAAGTCGGGGGCCAGGAACGGGTTAGCCAGCTGCCGGGCTTTCACCGACTGCGGGATGACCTGGTTCTGCAGCACCACCGGTGCCGCCTCGGGCTCACGGGTGATGATGAGTTCGTCGGGGCTGAGTTCGGCACCGGATTCGAGCAGCCAATCGCGCCGAAACCGCTGGGCGACGGTGGAGACGCCGGCATCGGGTTCGAGCAGTGTTATCAGGCTCGTGTCGCGGGCGGCCGTCTTGGCCAGAATCTGGGCGATCCCATCGAGGCGTTTGAGCAGCTCTGCTCGGTTCGCGTCGGAGAGCTCTTTGTCGCCCTTGACCCGGGCGCGTTCCTCCCGCATCAGCAGGGCGATGACCTGGTATTTCGTGCGGTTGGTCGGCCCGAGCTTGCTACCGGACTGCGCCTTCGCTTCGACCTCGCGCACCTTGCGGGCGAGAATCGGAATGATCGGCGCGTCATCGTCGCGGGAACGCGGGTGGGCGCGATTGCGGGTGGACCCACTACGACCGAGGTTGTTCCGGCTGCTCGAGGCATCGGTGCGGGTATAAGCCATTGTTCTCCACTTCGAAGCAGCACGGTACGGGTACCGGCTGTACCTATCCGAGCGTGCCGGTCACGGCATTCTGGTGTTACCGAAACGCGCAGTGTACGCACACCGTTTCTCCGGCGTGCGGAAACAAGTGGTACACGAAACACAGCACGGGCCCTGATCATGACGCCGGACCCAAGGTCAAGCGGATGCTGTCGCAACGGTTTTGCAGATGTGACGGGTACTGCCACCGAATGCGAGAGCCAGTAGAGATCTGATCGAGTTCTCTCAACGCGATAGTAGTCTACGCCCGACGTTCATTCCTTGCGAATTGGCACTTTGGTGCGCAGACCGACGACGATGAAAATGATCGCCGCAATGAACTGAGCCGAGACCCAGCCCTGACCGCTGAGGTCGATGATCACCACCGGGTTCCACAGGACAGCCATCGGAACGAGACCGATCAGCCAGTACCAGGACCGGGCCTGAATCACGAAGACGCAGATGATGAGCGCCAGAATGCTGACCGCGTAACGAATGATGATGAAACTCTCGCCATCCAGAAGCGCGAGTCCGGCAAGCAGTACGATGGCGCCCAGCAGGCCAGGCGCGAGAGCCGAGCGGGTGAACGTCGGTGCGGCTGGTGTGCCCATAGCCCGTGCCATCAGACACCTCCCCCGCCGCCGCCGCCGCCTCCGCCGCCCGAGAAACCCCCGCCGCCGCCGGAACTCGACGAGCTCGTGGCGCTGCCCGACCAGGACGCCGTCGTGGCAGTCTGGAACGAGCTGATCGCACCCGCGAAGTAGGCCGCCTGGAATATTCCGGAACCATAATACCAGTCGGGCTGGGTGTTGCTCTCGGCGTAGTACTGGCTCAGCACGCCGGACCAGTCCTTCTCCTGCCCGAACAGTACGGCCAGGGGCAGCACGCGTTCGTAGAGTTTCACGATCTGCACGGCGGGGGCATCCGCTGTCGCGGTGCCACGGCCGAGATTTGGCCGACCGTTTTCCGGCCGATAGACGGAACGCACGGCTCCCTCCGGACTCTGCAACACTCGCAGCCGATCGGCTTCGGCGAGACCTATATACAACTTGACGCCCTTCAGATAGTCACGCAGTTCCGCACCACTCTCGGTGAGCGTTCTAAAATTGGCGACCAACGCGATCGTGGCAACGGCGGCCACAAAGCCCAGCACGATGATCAGCAGGGGCCAGAACCCGCCCACCACGGTGATGACGGCGCCCACGCCGGCCACGACGGCGACACCGCCGCTGACCACGGCAAGCCCGATGAGCCCACTGCGCAGGGCGACGTTTTTCTGTTCCCGCAGACCCAAACGCAGAGATTCCGCGTGGCTTGCCGTGCGTTCCTTCGCCAGCGCTTTGCTCAGCGAAGTGCTCTTCTTTTTCAGGTCACGCTGGTCGCCGGGCTGGAGTCCGGGAAAGAGCTTGCCGAGAATGCGACTCTCGGTCTCGTCGAGGCCGTCGGCGTGCACGAATTCGAGCAGAAAGTGACTCTTCTTGTCGCCGGCCTCGAGAATGCGTACGTTGCCACGCACCGCGAAGCTGATGAACTGGGCCGCCATCGCCTTGCTGGAGGCACCGACGATGTCTCCGGAGGTGAGCAGGTTCACCCCTCGGGGCGGAAGATACTCGGCGATGATGGTGAATCGACCGCGCGCGTCGCGCAATCGGGTGGCGCGTAAAAGTGCGGCCAACAGGGCGGTCAGCAACGCCACGATGGCGGCGACCAGCCCAATGCTGGGGAGGGCGTTGGCAGTGAAGGAATCATCGCGCGGCACGAAGGTACCCGGCGGAAACTCGACGTCAATGGTCAGGTTCTCCTGCGGCCCGAGATCGAGAGCAAGCGCGGAGACGGTCGGTTCAGTGTCGGACCCGGTGAAACGGATGCTGTCGCACGGCAACTCGGAATCTTCCCGCCCCTGAAAACACCGCAGCTTGCCGCTCAACCGGTCGACCAGCTCCGGATCGAAGCGCACCGTTGCGGTGACCCGGCCGAACGGCTGGTCCCATCCGGTGCCGTTCACGTCCCAGTAGAACTCTTCGGTTTCGGCGCTGTCGGGATACAGCGTGACGTTGGATTGCGCGTACGTGATCACGTAGGTCTGCGCGCCGTGCACGAATTCGTCGGCGGCACTCGTCACCACGAGAAACTCTTCATCGCGGTCTTCGCTGGTGGTCTCGGTGTCAAACGGTCGGGGCGTGCCGTTCTCGTCGGCGACGCTCTCGATCACGATATCCGTGGGGCGCCCCTGGTAGTGCGTGGGGATGGCGCGCTGAATGCCGTGGTTTTGGTCGACCTCTGGGAACCGGGCCACGATGGTCTCCACGGTTGTCAGCGTTGACCGGCCGTCAGCGTCCAGGCCGAGGTCGTATTGGGCGTCGAAGGAGTCAAAGCTGAAGTCGTTGACGTCTCCGACCACCAAACTGAGCGGTGCTGTGGCCGCCTGCGCAGGCGGTGCCTCGGCGAGCACGGCTCCCCCGATGACCAGAACTCCACTGATCAGCGCACCGAGAGTAAGGAAGAGTGCGGGGCGAACCGATCTGAGCATGAGTCCACTCTACCGAGCGTGCCGGGCAGCCAGCTGCGCGGTCGCGCCGGGAGCTCAGGCGTGCTGGATGGGAATCGACGTCGTCGACGGAGGGCGTTCGAACAGCATCTCCAGCCCCGGCTTCAGCTCGGCCAGCCAGGCCGCATACCCGGCCGGATTCAGGTGCAGGCGGTCGATGCCTAATGCCGGGTCGAGCTCGCCGTCCGACAGGGCGAGAGCCGGCCACAGGTCGAGGTATTGCACGTGCTCGGTGGGCGCATACTGCCAGACGTGCCGGTTTATTGAGCGGATGGTCTCGGCGAAATCGCTGTCGCGCGGCAAAACAGACAGAACCATGATGCGGGTCTCCGGCAGGGCGCGGCGCAGGGTATGCAGGATGGTTTCAATGTTGCGCACGACGTATTCGTCGGACTTGCGCCAGCCGAGATCGTTGGTTCCGACCCCGATCACGATGGCGTCCGGCCGCAATTCGATCACGCGCTCCATCTGCGCGATCACCTCATCGGTGGTGTTCCCGCTGGCCGCCAGGTTGTGCACGTCGTGCTCGGGAAACCATTCGTCCCATTGACCGCCCGCAACGAGGCCGTCCCCCAAAAAGGCGAGAGAAACAGACATAGTGACCTCCTACTCGTAACCATCATGCCCCGAACCGGGCCGAGTAGCCAGAATTCCCAGACTATACGCACGTTCTACCCACATCGCTGACCGCGGTGTCAGCCCTCGTCAGATCGAGAAACTGCGGCGAGCGGATGCTCCGCCTCGGCTTTGCGCTCGGCCGCAGCCGTCGCGGTGATGCGCGTAGCCATGCCCTCGAAGATGATGCCGTGGAACGGCAGGATCGCCACCCAGTACAGCCGACCACCGAGGCCGCGAGGGAAGAACACCGCGCGCTGGCGGTAGAGCGAGCCGCCGGCATCCGTTGGTGTGACGCTCATTTCGAGCCAGGCCCGGCCGGGGACGCGCATTTCGGCCCGCAGGCGCAGGAAACTTCCGTGGTCGATCTGCTCCACCCGCCAGAAGTCGAGCACCTCACCGTTGTGCAGGTGGTCGGGGTTGCGGCGGCCGCGGCGAAGGCCGACCCCACCGACGGCTTTGTCCATGAGACCGCGAACGGCCCAGGCCAGCGGAAAGGAATACCAGCCGTTTTCGCCGCCGATGCTCTCGATGACCCGCCAGAGCGCGGCGGGGTCGGCCGACGTGGTCTTCTCGCGCAGGTCGGTGTACACGGCATGGCCGGCCCAGTCCGGGTCGCTCGGCAAGGGGTTGCTCGACGCACCCTCGATGGAGGAGTTGCGCCAGCTCGTCTCCACGTCGCCGTCGCGCATTCGGCCGAGGGCCATGCGCACAGCGCGACGATAGCCAGTGAGGCCACCCTCCGGCTGCGGAATGAAATCGTCGATATCGCTCTCGTGCACGACGCAGTCGTACTGCAGCGACGCGATGATGGGAATGGCGAGGTTACGCGGAATCGGCGTGACCAGGTTCACCCACTGCGAGGCGAGCCACGGGGTGAGTACCGGCAGGGCCGCGATGGCGCGCTGCTTGAGGCCGGCTTCGAGGGCGTAACCGTTCATCATCTGGCCGTACCGCAAGACGTCGGGACCGCCGATATCGAAGGTGCGATTCACGTCGGGGGCCAGGTCGGCCGCCGCCTGCAGGTAGTAGAGCACGTCGCGCACTGCGATCGGCTGGATCTTGTTGCGCACCCATTTGGGCGCGGGCATGTACGGCAGCACGTCGGTCAGGTGGCGGATCATCTCGAACGAGGTGGAACCTGAGCCGATGACGACGCCGGCCTGGAACGCGATGGTCGGTACGCCGCTATTGATCAGGATGCGGCCCACCTCCATCCGGGAGCGCAGGTGGGCCGACAACGTATCCGTGTCAGGGTGCAGCCCGCCGAGGTAGACGATCCGCGCGACGTGGGCCGCCGCGGCCGCCCGGGCGACGTTCTCCGCCGCCGTGTGCTCGGTTTTCTCGAAGTCCCCGGCCGCACCCATTGAGTGCACGAGGTAGTACAGCACGTCGATATCGACACACGCGCGCTCAACCGAGGCCAGGTCGCCGAGGTCTCCCTCGACTACCTCGACCTGATCAGCCCAGGGAACATCGCGCAGTTTCGACGGCGTGCGCACGAGCACCCGCACGGAAAAACCGGCCTCGAGAAGTTTGGGAACGAGACGTCCACCGATGTAGCCCGTTGCGCCGGTGACGAGTGCTCTGCGTAAGGTCATGGCGCAGAGTTTATCGCGTTCCCCCGAGTACCCGACGTGACGCCACAACGTCACAGCGGATGCCCGGGGAACCGACTAGAGGATGGCCTTCGTGTGCCAGACCGTCTTCAGCTCCGTGAAGGCGAGGATGCGCGACAGTGCCGGGGCTGCGGCATCCGCTCCCGACTCGGGCGGGAGCACCCGCTTGAGCGTTTCGGCCGCGCTGATCTGCAGCTCCACCCAGTCGAGGTCGCCGGCACCGACGAGGTCGAGGGCGTTGACGTCGGCGTGGCTGGCCAGCCACGGGGCGATCTCAGCCGGGGACCCGCTGACGATGTTGACCACTCCGCCGGGAACATCGCTCGTGGCGAGCACCTCGCCGAGACTGATCGCCGACAGCGGGGCGAGTTCGTTGGCGACAACGACAACGGTGTTGCCCGCGACGAGGGCTGGCGCGATCGCAGAGACCAGGCCGAGCAGCGACTCGCCGCCCTGCGGGGCGATGATCGCGACGACGCCGGTCGGCTCTGGCACCGAGAGGTTGAAGAACGGGCCGGAGACGGGGTTGGCGTTGCCGGCGACCTGCACGTACTTGTCGGCCCAGCCGGCGTACCAGACCCAGCGGTCGATGGCCTCATCGATTTGGGCACTCGCTGCGGCGGCGTTGACGCCCTCGCAGCTCTCGATCTCGTCGATGAATTGCGCACGGCGGCCCTCGAGCAGTTCGGCGATGCGGTACAACACCTGGCCGCGGTTGTAGGCCGTGGCGCCGGCCCAGCCACCGAGGGCGCTGCGGGCGGCGACGACGGCGTCGCGGGCATCCTTGCGGCTGCCCTTCGCGGCATTGGCGAGAAAGTCGCCCTGGTGCGAGAGCACCTCGTAGACGCGGCCGGATTCGCTGCGCGGAAACTTGCCGCCGATGTAGAGCTTGTACGTCTTGGGAATGGCGAGGCGGTTCACTTGGCGGCCTTCTCTGCGGATGTGGACTTCTTGCTGGCGGATGCGGACTTCTTGGTGACCGGAGCGTGTTCCGCGGCCGGGATCGACCGCGATCCCGTGCGTACGGCGGGCTTGAGATACGCGGCGAGGCCGTGGCGGCCGCCCTCACGGCCGTAGCCGCTCTCCTTGTAGCCGCCGAACGGGCTGGACGGGTCGAACTGGTTGAAGGTGTTCGCCCAGATCACGCCGGCACGCAGTTTGTCGGCGACGGCGAGGATGCGGCTGCCCTTGTCACTCCAGATTCCAGCGGAGAGACCGTACGGGGTGTTGTTCGCCTTGGCAATTGCTTCGGCCGGGGTGCGGAAGGTCAGCACGGAGAGCACCGGGCCGAAGATCTCGTCGCGCGCGATGCGGTGGCTGGTGGACACGTTGGTGAAGATGGTCGGCGCGAACCAGAAACCGTTCTCGGGAATGACGCAGTCGGTGCTCCAGCGTTCGGCGCCTTCCTGCTGGCCAAGATCGGACAGTTCGCGAATACGGGCGAGCTGTTCTGCGCTGTTGATAGCACCGATGTCGGTGTTCTTGTCGAGCGGGTCGCCCAGGCGCAGCGTCTGCATGCGGCGCTTGAGCCGCTCGATGACGTCGTCGTGGATCGATTCCTGCACGAGCAGGCGGCTGCCGGCGCAACAGACGTGACCCTGGTTGAAGAAGATACCGCGCACGATGCCCTCGACGGCCTGGTCGATCGGGGCGTCGTCGAAGACGATGTTGGCACCCTTGCCGCCGAGCTCGAGGCTGAGCTTTTTGTCGGTTCCGGCGACGGAGCGGGCGATGGCCCGACCGACCGAGGTCGAACCGGTGAAGGCGACCTTGTTGACGCCGGGATGGTTGACCAGGGTCTGCCCGGTGCTTCCGTCACCCGTGATGATGTTCACGACGCCGGCGGGCAGGTCGGCCTGCTGCAGAATCTCCGCGAACAGCAGCGCGGTGAGCGAGGTGGTTTCGGCGGGCTTGAGCACAACCGTGTTGCCGGCGGCGAGGGCAGGGGCGATCTTCCAGGCGAGCATCATGAGCGGGAAATTCCACGGGATGACCTGCGCCGCGACGCCGAGCGAGGCCGGGTTCGGGCCCACTCCGGCGTGGTCGAGCTTGTCGGCCCAGCCGGCGTAGTAGAAGCACCAGGCGGCGACGAGGGGGATGTCGACGTCGCGGCTTTCCTTGATCGGCTTGCCGTTGTCGAGGGTCTCAGCGACGGCGAGTTCGCGGGCGCGTTCCTGAACCAGGCGCGCGATGCGAAACAGGTACTTGCCCCGGTCGCTGCCGGACAGGCGGGACCAGACGCCATCGTAGGCGTGACGGGCGGCCGCGACGGCGGCGTCGACATCCGCTTCGTTGGCGGTGGCGATCATGGCAATCTGCTGCTCAGTGGCCGGGTTGATGGTCTTAAATGGGGTGCCGCGGCCGGCTGTGAAGTCGCCGTTGATGAACAGTCCGTAGTCGCTTTTGAGGTTCAGCAGGGCCTGCGACTCTGGGGCAGGGGCATAGTCGAGAAATTTCATGGTCGTTCCCTAATCGATCGTCACGTAGTCGGGGCCGGAGTAGTGCCCGGTCGTCATCTTTTGACGCTGCAGAAGCACGTCATTGAGCAGGCTGGAGGCGCCGAAGCGGAACAGGTGGGGCGTGAGCCACTCCTCCCCCACGGTTTCGGCAACCGTCACGAGGTATTTGATGGCGTCCTTCGAGGTACGGATGCCGCCGGCCGGTTTCACGCCGATCCGCACGCCGGTAAGGCGGTGCCAGTCGCGCACGACCTCGAGCATCGACAGCGTCACGGGCAGCGTCGCTGCCGGGGCCACCTTGCCGGTGGAGGTCTTGATGAAATCGCCACCGGCCAGAATGGCCAGCCAGGAGGCGCGGCGCACGTTGTCGTAGGTGTTCAGTTCGCCGGTCTCAAGAATCACCTTGAGGTGAGCCATCGACCCGTCGGCGCGGCGGCAGGCGTCTTTCACCGCGACGATCTCCTCGTAGACCTGGCCGAAACGGCCGGCCAGAAAAGCACCACGGTCGATGACCATGTCGATTTCGTCGGCGCCGGCCGCGACCGAGTCGCGCACGTCGGCGAGCTTGATCGCCAGAGAGGCGCGGCCGCTCGGAAAAGCGGTGGCGACGGCGGCTACGTTGATTCCCTCCGTGCCGCCGGCGGCGTGGGCCGAGCCGAGCGCGGTGACGGCGGTACCGACCATGTCGCCGTAGACGCAGACCGCGGCCACGCGGGGGGTACCGGGGTCGCTCGGGTCTGGCACAAGCGCCTTGGCCACGAGGGAGCGCACCTTGCCCGGGGTGTCCGCGCCCTCGAGGGTGGTGAGGTCGATCAGGCCGATGATGGTGTCGATCGCCCAGCGTTTGGAGCTGGTTTTGATCGAGCGGGTGCCGAGGTCGGCGGCGCGGGCTTCGAGGCCGACTGCGTCGATTCCGGGGATTCCGTGCAGGTACCGGCGCAGGTTGGCGTCGGTGGCCTCCCCGCCGATCAGCGCGAGGGCACGCTGTTCCGGCTGGTAGGTAGCCAGGGGGCTGTGAGTCATGGGGTGTCCTTTTCCTGGAGCAGAGCGTTCGCGGTGTCTTCGTCGGTCACCAGCACGGTGCACAGGCCGTTACGCACGACGGCGCGAGCGATGGCGTGCTTGTTGTTTCCGGAGATGACGGCGATGGTGAGCGGGGCGCGGCGCAACTGGTCGATCTGAATACCGACCGTGCGTTCGTTGAGTTCGGGGTCGACGATGCGGCCGTTGGCATCGATATAGCGGCCGACGACATCGCCGACCGCGCCGCGGGAGACGAGTTCGTCGATTTGCTCGACGGTGAGGTAGCCGCTGTCGACGAGGGCGGAATTCGCATCCGCTTGCCCGGCGCTGAAAACGTAGGCCTGCGCGTTGCGGGCCAGGGCGAGCACCCCGGCGACGGTGCGGTCTGCTTCCATCGCCTGCTTGGTCTCGAGGCGTTCGAAGATGGCCGGACTCGGCAGCAGGGTGGCCGAACCGTCTGCCTTGTGGGCGATGGTGACGGCAGTGGATGCCGCGGTGCCGGTGCGCTGGTTCAGGCTGACGCCGCCGTTGATCTGCACGACGTTGACCCCCGGCGCCCAGCCCTGTTTGAGGTGCAGGGAGACGTCGTGCAGGGTGCGCCCCCAGCTGATGCCGAGGGTTCGCGGAATCGGGCGGAGGCTGGTGAGGTAGTCGGCGGCGGCCTGCGCGGTGCGGGACTGCAGTTCGGCGTCACTCGACACGCCGGCGGAGGAGACCACGATGGCGTCGGTGAGGCCGGTCGATTCACGCAGGCGGCGTTCGATCGGCAGCCGTCGGGCGCGCGGGTGCACGATCTCGATGCGGATGAAGCCGTTGGCCTTGGCACTGGCCAGCAAGCGGCCGACCTTCCACCGGGTCAGGCGCAGAATCACGCCGATCTCGTCCTGGGTCTGGTTCTCTTCGTAATAGAGTTCGGCGGCGCGGATGGACAGGAGTTCGTCGATGTCGCTCATGGAAAGATCGCGGTCCAATCGTTTGAAGCCAGCCTACGACGGTCCGCCGCAGGAATCAACAGTCGTAGGCATTGTTGCTCATCTGAGCAGAGGTGCGATCTTCTACGATGAATGCATGCCCGCCATTGAAGCCTCCACGTACGTTCTCGCCGTCGATGTCGGGGGCACCAAGGTGGAAGCAGCCCTGGTGGATAACCTCGGAGTCGTGCTCAGTACCAGCCGACACCGCGCACCCACCGGGGGGCGCGCGACGAGCGAACAACTGGCATCCGCTGTCCAGGGTGTGGTGCTCCAGACCCTGGCGAGCCTGCCTCCGGGATATCCGCTGGTCGGGGTTGGTATCGGCTGTGCCGGGCCGATCCACTTGCGACAGGGGGCGGTGTCCCCGTTGAATCTGGCGGTCTGGCGCGAGTATCCGCTCAAGGAGCTGGTGGCCGGCCTAGTTCCCGGCCTGCCGGTGCGCCTGCGCATGGACGGGCTCTGCATCACCCTCGCCGAGCACTGGGTGGGCGCCGGCCAGGGCGTCGACAACCTGATGGGCATGATCGTGTCAACGGGCATCGGCGGCGGCCTGATCCTCGGCGGCGTGACCGCGTCGGGGCCGACCGGCAACGCGGGGCATATCGGCCACATTGAGGTCGGCGGTTTTGGCGACCCCTGCGCCTGCGGTGGCGTGGGCTGCATCGAGGCCATCGCCTCCGGTCCGAAGACCGTCGCCTGGGCGCGTCGCCAGGGGTTCACCGGCGAGTCGGGCGAAGACCTCGCGGCAGCCTACGCGGCCGCCGATCCGATCGCGGTCGCCGCCGTCGCACGCAGCGGCGGGGCGCTCGGCCAGGCCATCGCGTCCGCAGCGACACTGCTCGACCTAGACCTGGTGGCCATCGGCGGCGGCTTCTCCAACGTCACCCCCGACCTGCTCGAGTTCGCCCGCGAGGCGATCAAACGGCGGGTGCAGTTCGCCTACGCCACCCGAGTGCGACTGGTTCCGTCAGCCCTGTCGGGCGACGGGCCGCTGATCGGTGCTGCGGCACTGATCCACCGAGCCGAACTGGTGCCCTGAGGTCCGTCAGCGGGAGCGTTCCAGATCGTCTTCGAGCATGTGCGGACGACCGATCACGGTACCGGCGATGATGATGGCCAGAGCGGTGGCGAGCAGAAAGCCGAGCGGCCAGGTCCAGCCGCCGCTGAGCTCGTGCAACAAACCGAAGACCAGCGGCCCCAGGGCTCCCAGGGTGTAGCCGACGCTCTGCACAAAGCCACTGAGAGCCACAGCGCCAGCGTGGGTACGGGTGCGCAGGTTGATCAGCACGAGCGCGAGCGGAAAGAACAACGGCCCCAGGCCCGCAAAACTTACCCAGAGCCAGGTTAGGGTCTCCGGCGCGAACAGCAGACCGAGATCACCGGCCATGAACAGGAATACCCCGATATAGACGAGCGGCCCGACATTGGCCATGCGCGCGGTGAGCACCGGGATGATCAGCGCGCACGGGATTCCCATGCCGGCATAGACCGCGAGCAGCGTGCCGGCCTGGGCCGGACTGACCCCCGCCGTATCGACGAGCAGTTGCGGAAGCCAGGCGAACATGGCGTACGCGTTGAGAGAGGAGGCCGCAAACACCCCCGCGATCGCCCAGGCGATGGAGGATTTCCACAGGCGACCGAGAATGGCAGCGTCAGCCTCGTCCACGACCGGGCCGGGCGTTTGCGTGGTGCGATGCCGCACCAGCATGGTGATCCACGGCACCAGAGCGAGCAGGGCAAGCAGCATCCACATGCCGAGCGAGACCCGCCAGCCGGCGGCATCCGCTACCGGAACGGCGATCAGTGGCGGCACCAGGGTACTCAGGGACACCACGGTCACGTAGACGCTCGTCATGAGGCCGACACGGTCCGGAAAGTATTTCTTGACCAACGGCGGCAGCAGCACGTTGCCGACGCCGAGTCCGGCGAAGGCGATGACGCTGCCGATG
This sequence comes from Cryobacterium sp. PH31-L1, assembly GCF_030063145.1. Lineage (GTDB taxonomy): Bacteria > Actinomycetota > Actinomycetes > Actinomycetales > Microbacteriaceae > Cryobacterium. The sequence goes on along the minus strand of NZ_JASISM010000001.1, from coordinate 756,770 downwards.
ATGAGCATGGTGATCGAGCCGGACAGGCCTCGAGTGACGTGACCGAGAAGAATCGCGACGAGGGCGAGCACGAGTGGCACTTCGAGACCGTGGCGGCGGGTGATCATGGGGGTGAAGATGCCGAACAGGGCAAAGCACACCGGTGGCAGCATGCCGAGCACCCCGATCGACACCGCGCTCAGCGGGATATCGACGTTGATCTCGGTCACGATCGGCGAGAGTGCGGCCACCGCGTTGCGCAGGTTTGCCGCGACGAAAATGATGCCCAGCAGGGCGAGGCCGCGCCCCGGCCACAGTCGGCGGGAGACGGCAGTATTCACTCGGTCAGTCTAGGGCTGCGGCTTCCTGCGTTCCTGCTGCACCTCGGTGGCCAGATTCTTCAGGTCGTCCCAGCGTTCGGGGGCGACGAGACCGGGCAGCATCAGCGCCCACATGTCGGTCAGTCGTTGGTCGATATCGCCGCGCTTGGTCAGCACGTCCGAGACGACCTGCACGCCGGTGAAGCCGGCGGTGAAGAAGCGTGCCGCAGCCGCCACATCGATCGTTGGAGCCACGTCCCCCTCGGCGATTCCCCGGCGCAAAAACTCCTCGCAGGCGACCATCCAGTCGAGATAGGGAGCCGACACCGGAGTGGAGAAGTTCACCGCCTCAATGGTCAGGCGCACTCCGGCGCTGACGATGAGGTCATCGCGAAGCTGACGAGCCAGCTCGTAGGACATGGAGACGAGGGCGCGCAGGCCTGGCACGTTTCTGTCGAGCAGCGCTCGGCCGGCACCGACCGATTTCTCGTGCTGGGCATCGATAATGGCCACCGCGAGGGCTTCCTTGGAATCGAAGTGAAAGTACAGGGCCCCCTTGGTTACCCCGGCGGCAGCGCTCACCTGCGCGAGGGACGTGCTCCCGTACCCGCGTTGCTCGAAAGCTTCCGCGGCACCGCGAATTATCGCCGCGCGCGTTTCTATCGCTCGTGCTTGTTGTGACATAAAACCCCCAGGAATTTACTCTTGTTCCCAGCGTACCGGGGCGAACTAGCCCCGACGCGATGACCCAGAGACCTCCACCATTCTCCCTTTGTGGCTGTACAATAAAAATACTATTTGGTATGGTTTCTGCTATGGGGAATGTGGGCGATAACGGCTGGGTGGGCATCATTTTGGCGGTGTTCGCGGGCGTGATGGTGCTGACGCTGTCGCTCGTCGCCGTGGTTCAGATCGGGCGGGCCGCGCACCTCTGCCCCACCGTTCGCACCAACTGGGTACTGGCGGTTTTGCTCGCCCCGTTGTTCGGCGCGACGGCCTGGTTCGCCGTGGGCAACCGGCTGCGGCTGGACTAGTGCGCGTTCGTGCGGCTGAGAATCATTCGAACCCGCGCGACGTCGTCACGGATTTGCGCGATCAACGGGTCGATGCCCGAATAGGCGACCATGCCGCGAATCCGCTCCACGAACGATACGTCGACGATGTGGTCGTAGAGGTCAAGATCCACTTCGTCGAGCACGTACGCTTCTACCTGTTTCTGGGCCACGCCGTCGAAGGTCGGGTTGTTACCCACCGAGATGGCGGCCGGGTAGCGGGATCCCGCATCGCTCAGCCAGCCGGCGTACACGCCGTCGGCGGGAATCAGGCCGTCGGAATCGGCTGACAGGTTGGCGGTGGGAAAACCGAGCTCACGGCCCCTGGCGGCACCGTGCACGACGACGCCGCGAACGGTGGGCAGGTGGCCGAGCAGTTCGCCGGCTTCGGTCACCTCGCCGCTCTCGAGCAGCTCGCGGATCCAGGTCGACGACACCCTTCGGGCGCCGTCGGGCTTCACGTCGTCGATCAGGCGCACTTCGTAGCCGAACTCGGCGCCGAGCTCACGGAGCAGGGCAACGTCGCCCGCGCCCTTCGCCCCGAACCGAAAGTCGCGACCGACCAGCACAAACCGGGCGTGCAGGGCGGTGACCAGGATGCGCTCGATGAACTCACGCGGAGGCAGGCTGGAGAGTGCCTGGTTGAATTCGAGCAGTAGCGTGGCATCAACGCCGGTCTCGGCGATCAGGTTGAGTTTCTGCTCGGCGCTGACCAGCATGCTCGGGCAGGTGGCCGGCGAAAGCAGGGCCAGCGGATGCCGGTCGAACGTGACCACGGCGGCCACAAGTTGTTCCCTGGCCGCGATGGCCTTGAGTTCGGCGATGACCGCGCGATGCCCGGCGTGCACACCGTCGAACTTGCCGATGCTCACCGCAGAGGCGGGCCAGTCGCTCGGCACCGAGTCGACACCGTAGAGAATTTTCATGCGCGCGCCTCGGCCAACGTGACCGGGTGACGTCGAAGCCACCACATGCCCAGCAGCGGGAGTACCAGCGGAATGAAGAGGTAGCCGCTGCCGTAGACCGACCACACGGTGGCGTGCTGGAACAGGGCCGGGTCGACCAGGCTCAGCGTTCCCACGACGAGCACCCCGAGCAGTTCGAAGCTGATCGTGATCCAGGCGATGCGATACCAGAGGGCGCTGCGTTTGACCAGGGCGACCGTGGCCACAATGTAGACGACGGCCGCGAGAGCCGACAGCGTGTAGGCGAGCGGGGCTTCATCGAAAGCCCGCACGATCTGCACGAACGAACGCCCGGTGGCCGCGAGGGCCAGCACGCCATAGACGGCGATGAGGAGTCGGCCGATGCCGCTCACCCGGCTGGAGGGGGCTGGCGTTTCGGAGTCTGATTGTGTCATTGCTCGGCATTCATCTGGTTCGATAATTATTGCAGCATCCGCAGCGGACCTGGAACCGTCTAGCTGCCCTGCACGTTCCAGATCTGGTTCATGCGGTACAGCATGACGGCGACCGACAGGGAGGTGACGCCGAGGATCACCGTGCTCCAGCGGCTGCGTTCGACCAGGGCCCAGAATCCGGCCGCGACCGGCAGCAGGATAGCACTGATCAGGTAGGTATAGAACTCCAGAAGGCTGCCGGTGGCCGTATTGCCGGCCAGCGGCGCCGCGATCGCGGCCGCGAGCTGCACGATCAACAGGAGTTCGACCAGGGCGGTCGCGCCCATAGTGAGGTCGGTGGGTTTGCGCCCGAACAGGCCGAGGACGACGCAGAGAACGCCGCCGGGCACGGCGATGGCCAGTTGCAGCCAGGTGAACCATTCGATCATGGGGTGGGGGTCGATTCGCTCGGGTGGGGTGCTATCGGTTCATCGGGTGGAAAGTTCAGCAGGGACTTGGCCTGGTCGCCACGGTATTCCACCAGTCCGATCAGGCGGCCGTCGGGAGCGATGGCGGCGACCGGTCCGGTACGGGCGGCATCCGGCTCGACCGTGATGCGTTTGCCATGACCGAGGTCGACGGCCTGCTCGCGGGTCAGCGTGAGGCTTGGAAGCAGGCGGGTCGCGGCATCCGCTGGCGAAATGAGCTGGACGGCGACGTCGACTCGTTCGAGGGTCGCCGCATTCTCGATGCGGAACGGACCGATGCGGGTGCGGCGCAGCACGGTGAGATGCCCGCCGACGCCGAGCGCAAGTCCGAGGTCGCGGGCAAGGGCCCGAATGTAGGTGCCGGAGGCGCATTCGACGCGCACCTCGAGGTCAAGAGATCCGTCGTGGCGGGTGCTGGAGAGCAGGTCGAATTCGCTCACGGTCACCGGCCTGGACGGCAGCTGCACGTCTTCGCCGGCGCGAACCCGGGCGTAGGCACGCTTACCGTCGACTTTGATGGCGCTGACCGCGCTCGGCTGCTGGCTGATGTCGCCCGTGAGGTCTTTGATGCCGGCGGCGACGGCCGCGGGGGTGATACCGGCGACCTGCTCGGCGGTGGCGCGGGTGAGGCAGTCGCCCTCCGCGTCATCCGTTGTGGTGGACTGACCGAGGCGGATGGTGGCGAGGTATTCCTTGTCGAGGCCGACGACGTAGGTGAGAAGCCGGGTCGAGCTGTTGATGCCGAGTACGAGCAGGCCGGTGGCCATGGGGTCGAGGGTGCCGGCGTGGCCGACCTTGCGGGTGCCGGCCAGACGCCGGGTTCGGGCGACAGCGTCATGGCTGGTCCAGCCCTGCGCCTTGTCAATGAGTAGAAGGCCGCTGGTCACTCCCTGAGGGTACCAGCGTGCGACTGGGCCTCGGTGCGAATCCTCCGATGGTGGGCCCCGTAGTATGTGAGCCGTGAGAATCGCGGTGATCGGTGCTGGCGCCCTGGGCAGCACCTTCGCCTGCCTGCTGGCGGCCGAGGGGCATGATCTGGTGGTGACTGCCCGCCGGGCGGCGCTGCCGGCTGTGTTGGCGGACGGCATCCGCTTGAGCGGTGGTTTCGGTGACCGGGTCGCGCGGCCGCAGGCCGTTGAACGGCTGACGGAACCGTGCGATCTGGCGCTGATCTGTACCAAGGCGCAGGATGCCGCTACGGCAATCACCGAGAATGCTGCCGTGCTCGACGGCACGCCCGTGATCGTCGTGCAGAATGGGCTCGACGGGGTCATGACAGCGCGCGGGCTGCTCCCCCACTCGGACTGTTTCGGGCTGATCACGATCATCGCCGCGCACTACGAGGGGCCGGGTCGAGTGCGGGTCACCACGGCCGCCCAGAGCTATCTCGGCCGCGGCGATGGCAGAGTGGATGCGGCCACCCGGCGCTGGCAAGCGCTGCTGGACGCCGCCGTGCCCACCCTGGCCCTGGAAAATTTCGTTGGTGCGCAGTGGACCAAGCTCGTCGTCAACATGCTCAACGCCCTGCCGGCCATCATCGGAATGAGCGTGCAGGACGTGATTGGGCGGGCCGGCCTTCGCCTCCTCATGACCCGAAGCATGCGCGAAACCGTGCGGGTCGGCCTGGCCAGCGGAGTACGGTTTGGCTCGTTGCAGGGGCTGTCGCAGTGGCGCCTGCGTCTCTTCGCGCTCACGCCGGTCTGGGCCGGGCAGGTGCTGCCACTCTCGATGCGCGCGCGCATGGGCACCGTGCCGAATCAGGGTTCAACCCTGCAGAGCCTCGCGCGCGGCCAGCGCACCGAGATCGATTTTCTGAACGGCGCGGTGGTGCGGGCCGCCACGGCCACCGGAACGACCGCGCCGGTTAACGCACGGCTCACCGAGCTGGTGCACGAGGTCGAGCAGAGCGGTGTGTTTCTGACGCCGGCCGAAGTGCGGGGCCGGTTTCGCTAGCAGCGGTCGGTCAGCACGCGGCGCGGGGTCTGCGGGTTGGTCTCGTCGACCACAGCCGACACGATATCGCGCGGGTGCACCTCAGCGAGGTAGCGCCTTTGGGACTCGCTGCCGGGTTCGCCCTCGAGCAGCACGCTGAACAGCCAGAGCCCGTGCAGTTCGGGCCGGTTGATGTAGTCGCCGTCGATGATCAGCGTGGCATCGGCGGGCGCGCTCTGCCAGGTCGGCTGAATCCAGGCGTCGCGGTCGGGGTCGAATTCCTCGGTGACGAAGCCGGTGCTTCCGCCCATCCGAAACGGTTCGACCAGTACCCGGCGGAGCGCGGAGTAATCGTAGCCGACTCGGTAGAGCCGGTCTGGTGTGTCGGGTGCGAGGCGCTCTTGTTCGGCGCGGGAGTGCTGAAAGTAGCGCAGGCTGGCTCGAAACACGTGCCGTTCCTGTTCCCGAAAGACCGCGGCGAGGTCGTCGGCGAAGGCGGCGCGACCGGCGGCATCCGTTCCGTCGATGGCGATGATGGTGCGGCCGCGGCCGTAGTTGTGCAGGATCTCGGCGGCGAGGGTGCGCAGAAAATCGATGCGGGGCGTGGAAACCAGCTTCATGAATCGAGCCTAGGTTAGAACGGATGAACGTCACACCCTCTCCGCAGACCAATGCGGCCTCTGTCAGCGCCACGCTCAACGCCTGGTTCACCCAGAACGCCCGCGACCTGCCGTGGCGCCGCGACGGCTTCGGTGCCTGGGGCATTCTGGTGAGCGAGTTCATGCTGCAGCAGACGCCGGTCAACCGGGTCATTCCGCGGCTGGAGGAGTGGCTGGCACGCTGGCCGACACCGGCCTCGCTGGCCGCGGTTCCGCCGAGTGAGGCGGTGCGGGCCTGGTCCAGTCTCGGCTACCCGAGGCGCGCGCTCTGGCTGCACGCCGCGGCGGTGCAGATCACCGAGCTGCACGGGGGTGTGGTGCCGTCCGACCTTGACGATCTGCTCGCCCTGACCGGCATCGGGGATTACACCGCGCGGGCGGTGGCGGCGTTCGCGTACGGCCATCGGCATCCGGTCGTGGATACCAACACGCGGCGGGTGATTGCCCGGGCCATTGCCGGCGCCGGCGAACCCTCCCCGCCCAGCCGCGGCCGCGACCTCGAGGCGATGGGCCTGCTGCTGCCGCAAAGCGCCCAGGAGGCCGCCCTGTTCAACGCCGCGATCATGGAACTCGGTGCTGTCGTCTGCACCAGCCGCAGCCCCCACTGCGATGTATGCCCGATTCGGAATGTGTGCGCGTGGCGGATCGCTGACTACCCGGAATACACCGGCACCCGCAAGGCCGTGCAGAAGAAGTTCGAGGGCAGCGACCGGCAGGTGCGCGGCCTGATCATGGCCGAGCTGCGGTCCACCCACCACTTTGTGACGGATGCCGAAATCACCACACTCTGGCCGGATGCTGCCCAGCTGCAGCGCGCGCTGGCCAGCCTCGTCGCCGACGGACTGGCCATGCCGGCCGCCGACGGGTACACGCTGCCGGACTAGCAGGCCATACCCGCGTACGATTGTGCTGGTGACCTCAACGACTTCTCCTGCCGATCTGCCCGGCGTTGCCTCGGCTGGTTCTTCGGCTGGTTCCTCGGCTGGTTCTTCGGCTGGTTCCTCGGCTGGTTCTACCGCCGCCGATGCCCAGTATTCTGCGCTGCTCCACGACGTCCTCGACAACGGTGCCCGCAAGGCTGACCGCACTGGAACTGGCACCCGCAGTGTGTTCGGCCGTCAGCTGCGCTTCGACCTGGCCGCAGGCTTTCCGCTTGTGACCACGAAACGGGTGCACTTCGCGTCGATCGCCTATGAGCTGCTCTGGTTTCTGCGCGGCGACTCCAACGTGACGTGGCTGCAGGAGAAGGGTGTGCGCATCTGGAACGAGTGGGCCGACGACAACGGCGAGCTCGGCCCGGTCTACGGGGTGCAGTGGCGGTCCTGGCCCACTCCCAATGGAGAGACCATCGACCAGATCAGTCAGGTGCTCGACACCCTGCACACCGATCCGGATTCACGGCGTATGATCGTCTCGGCCTGGAACGTGGCCGACCTGCCGAAAATGGCCCTCGCCCCCTGCCATGCCCTGTTCCAGTTCTACGTCGCCGACGGCAAGCTCTCCTGCCAGCTGTACCAGCGCAGCGCCGATTTGTTTCTCGGAGTGCCCTTCAACATTGCCAGCTACGCCCTGCTCACCCAGCTCGTCGCCGAGCAGGCCGGCCTCGAACTCGGTGAGTTTGTCTGGACCGGTGGGGACTGCCACATCTACGACAATCACATCGAGCAGGTCACCGAGCAACTTTCGCGTGCTGCGTTCCCCTCCCCCACGCTGCGCATCAAGCCGGGCCGCGCGAGCCTGTTCGACTACGAGTACGACGACCTCGTGCTGGAGAACTACCAGCACCATCCCGCCATCCGCGGCGCGGTGGCGGTATGACCCTCGGCCTGATCTGGGCGCAGACCCTCGGCGGCGTCATCGGGGCCGATGGGGTCATGCCCTGGCACCTGCCGGAAGACCTCGCCCATTTTCGTGCCGTCACCAGCGGCAGCGCCGTCATCATGGGCCGCCGCACCTGGGATTCCCTCCCCGAACGATTCCGCCCCCTGCCGGGCCGCAAGAACGTGGTGATCACCAGGCAGCGCGGCTGGGCCGCGGCGGGGGCATCCGTCGCCCATACCCTGGAAGACGCTCTCGCCCACACCGAGGGTGACCTGTGGGTGATCGGCGGCGCTGAAATCTACGGGCTCGCTCTGCCCTACGCCGACGTGCTCGAGGTGACCGAGATCGATGCCTCCATTGCCGGCGACACCTTCGCGCCCGCCATAACCGCCGCCTGGACCCGCGTGACAGCAAGCCCGCCAAGCGGATGGCTCAGCTCGACCACGGCACTCCCCTACCGTTTCGCGCGTTACCAGCGCGCCCCCGCCCGCCGCTAGCAGCCTTAAACCTCTCCGGGCCCGGGCCCGGAAAGCGGGCCCATGTTCTATCATGGGCCCAGTTTCCGGGCCCGGGCCCGGTCGGTGATGCTGGTCGCGCTAGTGCTTCGCGGTGCTCGCGGCGTCGGACTCGTCAGACTCATCGTCATCAGAGTCGTCGTCGAGGTCGTACTCGCGCGGCTTCTTGTACGGGTCGGCGTCGCCGGCGTACGTGGCTGTGCCCTTGCTGTCCTCGGTCGCCGTATCGCGGTCGTGCGCTTCGCGCAACAGATCGTCGATGAGCGCCGCATTCTCCGGGATACCGTCCGCGATGAACTCGATCGACGGAGTCAGCCGCGCGGTGATATTCTTGCCCACTTCGCTGCGCATCAGCCCGGTCGCAGCCTTCAACGCCGCTGCGCTGTCGGTGCGCTCCTCGATCGAGCCGTACACGGTGTAGAACACCGAGGCGTGCTGCAGATCGCCCGTGACCTTCACGTCTGTGATGGTCACGAACCCGAGCCTGGGGTCGCGAAGTCCCCGTTCCAGCCGCTTGGCAATGATGACCTTAATGCGGTCCGCCATCTTCCTGGCGCGTTCCGGATCTGCCATGACTTACTCCTTGTTAGCCGGCACCGAAGCGCCGGGTACTTCTACGATTTCATGCCGTCTTAGACGGATGTTGCCTACCCACTGAGGTCGGAGCAGAATTTTGCATTAAATGGGAATCGGGGTAGGGGTCCTGCGCTCTCTTCCCGTTTAACGGAAAATTCCACGGAGACCCGACCCCAACGGGGTCGGATTCCCAACGGAACCCGACCCCCCAAACCAACGCTAGACGCGCGGCTTCTCCTTCATTTCGATGGTCTCGATCTCATCACCAATCCGGATGTCGTTGAACTTGCCCAGTCCGATACCACACTCGAAGTCCGTACGGACCTCCGTGACATCGTCCTTGAAGCGACGCAGCGACTCGATGCCCAGGTTGTCCCCCACCACGATGCCCTCGCGAATAACGCGAGCCTTGGCATTTCGGGTGATGGTACCGGAGCGCACGATGACACCGGCGACGTTTCCGAACTTCGACGAGCTGAAGACCTCGCGAATTTCGGCGACACCGCTCTGGATCTCTTCGTACTCGGGCTTGAGCATTCCCTTGAGGGAATTCTCGATGTCCTCAAGGGCGGAGTAGATGACGGAGTAGAAGCGCACGTCGACGCCTTCGCGAGCAGCACGCTCGCGGGCTTTCGTGTCAGGGCGAACGTTGAACCCGATGATGATGGCGTTGTCGACGGTGGCGAGGTTGACGTCGCTTTCCGTGACCGCACCGACACCACGGTGGATGATGCGCAGCTGAACCGAATCGTCGACCTCGATCTTGAGCAGCGACTCTTCCAGGGCCTCAACGGCACCGGAAACGTCACCCTTGATGATGAGGTTGAGCGACTCGACCTTGCCCTCTTCAAGGGCGCGGGTGAAGTCTTCGAGGCTGATGCGCTTGCGAGCCTTGGCCAGCAGTGCGTTGCGCTCGGCGGCTTCACGCTTCTCGGCGATCTGACGGGCTGTACGGTCTTCCTCGATGACGAGGAAGGTGTCGCCGGCGCGGGGAACGCTCGACAGACCCTGCACCTGAACCGCACGGGACGGCGTGGCGGCGAGAACGGCAACTCCGTTTTCGTCGGCCATCGCACGAACACGGCCATAGGCCGTTCCGGCGACGATGGAGTCTCCGACGTGCAGCGTTCCGGACTGGATGAGCACGGTTGCCACCGCGCCGCGGCCCTTGTCGAGGCGAGCCTCGATGGCGACACCACGGGCATCCTTGTTGGGGTTGGAGCGCATGTCGAGGGCAGCATCGGCGACCAGGAGCACAGCGTCAAGGATTTCCTTGATGCCGGTCTTGTTCTTGGCCGATACGTCGACGAACATGACGTCTCCGCCGTACTCTTCGGCGACGAGTCCGAATTCGGTGAGCTGCTGGCGCACCTTCTGCGGGTTGGCGCCCGGCTTGTCGATCTTGTTCACTGCAACCACGATCGGCACGTTGGCGGCCTGGGCGTGGTTGAGTGCCTCAATCGTCTGCGGCATGATGCCGTCATCGGCGGCGACCACGAGGATGGCGATGTCGGTGACCTGCGCACCACGAGCACGCATGGCGGTGAACGCCTCGTGGCCCGGTGTGTCAATGAAGGTCATGGCACGGTCGATGCCCTCGTGCTCGGTGATGATCTGGTACGCACCGATGTGCTGCGTGATGCCACCGGCTTCACCCTCGGCAACCTTGGCGTTACGGATCGCGTCCAGAAGCGCGGTCTTACCGTGGTCGACGTGGCCCATGACGGTGACGACGGGAGGACGAATCGCGAGGTCTTCGTCGGTTTCGTCTTCGAGTTCTTGGTCGATATCGATGTCGAACGCGAGCAGCAGTTCACGGTCTTCGTCATCGGGCGAGACCATCTGGATCTTGTAGCCGAGCTCACTGCCGAGCACGTCGAACGTGGCCTCATCGAGGGACTCCGTTGCCGTTGCCATTTCACCGAGGTGGAAAAGTACGGTAACGAGGTTTCCGGGGCTGGCGTCGATCTTGTCGGCAAAGTCCGTAATGGATGCTCCGCGACGCAGACGCACAACGGTTCCGCCGTCGCCGCGGGGTACGGATACTCCACCCAGCGACGGGGCCTCGCGCAGCTCGAACTCTGCTCTCTTCGTGCGCTTCGACTTACGCGCCTTGTTCTTGCCGCCACCGCGACCGAAGGCACCAGCGGTGCCACCGCCCGGACCGCGACCGCGACCGGCTCCACCGCCGCCACCGGCGGGACGAGGCGGGCCGAAACCGGGAGCTCCGGCGGGAGCACCGGGACGAGTGAATCCGGGGCGTGCTCCACCGGCTCCACCCGGAGCCCCGCCTGGACGCTGGAAAGCGCCCGGACGCTGACCGAAACCGGTCGGGCGTGCAGCCTGGCCGGGTCCGCCGGGGCGCGGCGCGCCGGGGCGAGGCGCCGCAGGACGCGGAATGTTGCTCGGGGTGGGTGTTGCGGGGCGCTGGCCCATGCCCTGCGCACTCGCGAACGGGTTGTTACCCGGACGCGGCGGCTGGGCCGGACGCTGACCCATGCCCTGGTTGCTGGCGAACGGGTTATTGCCCGGTCGTGCAGCTCCGGGGCGAGGCATACCCGGCTTGACCGGCGTAGCCGATCCTTCCGTGGTCTTCGCTTCAGGGGTATCGGTGCTGGGCTTGGCGGCGGCCTCAGCGGCAGCGGCCTTGTCGGCAGCAGCAGCCTTCTCGGCGGCGGCAGCCTTCTCGGCCGCCTGCGTCTGGCGCTCGGCGACGGTGAGCGGCGCGACCGGAAGGGGCGCGGCATCCGCTGCGGGAGCGACCTCGGACACGGCCGGGGCAACCGGTTCGGCAGCGGGCTTCGGGCCCGGACGAGCGCCCGGCTTGGCGCCGTGGCTCGGACGAGCCGACGTTGCAGTACTGGCAGCAGCACTGGCAGCGGGCGCGGGCGTTGCAGCCTTGGCGGCGGCGCTGACGGCTTCGAGGGCGACGCGAAGGCGACGCGCTACGGGCGGTTCAACACTGGAAGACGGTCCTTTAACGAACTCGCCCATTTCTTTCAATTTAGCAAGGACATCCTTGCTTTCGAGTCCGAGTTCGGTAGCGATCTCGTGCACGCGTGGTTTCGCAGCCACAATTCTCCTGTTCCGGGTCTGCACCCGGAAAGGGGCAGACCGTTAGTAACGGACGGGTCTCATTTCGAGCCGCTCATTAGTTATCCATAAGCCAATTCAGCCTGTTCTCTAGTTGTTTCGCGTCCAGTGACCTGGTCACGCGAAAGGCACGCCCGAAAGCGTGTCGCCTTACGGCATCCTGAAAGCACGATTCACGGGCGTGCAGCCACGCACCTCTACCGGGGATTGTGGCGGTTTCATCCACTACAATTTCTGATTTCCCAGCAACGATCCGCAAAAGTGAGGATCGAGGGGCGCGCGAACGGCAGCCAATACACGTTCTTACGGAGTCCATCGTACCCCCTATTCGGCATCCTCCAGAATGCTATCCGGCTGAATGTCGATTTTCGCGCCGGTGAGCTTGGCAGCGAGGCGAGCATTCTGGCCCTCTTTACCGATGGCGAGCGAGAGCTGGTAGTCGGGCACGAGGGCTCGCACGGCCTTGATCGACTCGTCGATCACGTAGGCGCTGGTCACCTTGGCCGGCGACAGCGCGCTCGCGACGAAGGTCGCGAGGTCGGGCGAGAAGTCGACGATGTCGATCTTCTCGTTGCCCAGTTCCACGGTCACGGCGCGCACGCGCTGGCCGAGCTCGCCGATGCAGGCGCCCTTGGCGTTGACGCCGGGCTCGGTCGCGCGCACGGCGATCTTGGTGCGGTGACCGGCTTCGCGGGCGAGTGACACGATCTCGACGACTCCACTGGCAATCTCGGGGACCTCGAGTGCGAACAGCTTGCGCACGAGCGACGGGTGGGTGCGCGACACGGTGATCTGCGGGCCCTTGAGTCCGCGACCGACGGCCGTGACGAACACGCGAATGCGCGCTCCGTGCACGTAGCTCTCGGTGGGAACCTGCTCCTCGGGGGGCATGATCGCTTCGATGGTACCGAGGTCGACGTGGATCATGCGCGGGTTCGGACCCTGCTGGATGATACCGGCGACGATGTCGCCCTCGCGGCCTTTGAACTCGCCGAGCACGGCATCGTCGGCCAGGTCGCGCAGACGCTGGTTGATGACCTGCTTGGCAGCGAAGGCCGCAATACGACCGAAGTCGGTCGGGTTGTCGACGGCTTCGCCGATGACGTTGCCCTCGTCGTCGTGCTCGGGAATGTAGATATCCACGTGCCCGGACTTGCGGTCGAGAACGACACGCGCTTCGGGCACTTCCTGGATATCGTGCTTGGCTTCAGCAATCTTCGAAGCTTCAAACTTCGTGACGTCCTGCTGGATGTGCTTGACATAGGCGGTCAGAATCGCCTGTTCGATGATTTGCACGAGTTCCTCGAAGGGAATCTCTTTTTCGCGCTCCAGTAGCCGCAAAACACTGAGGTCGATGTCCATGGCCGGCCTCCTCTACGTACGATCTAGTCGCATGATCTTGCCGCCGCGAAACCGCGCAGCGGGCTGAATACTACGGTACCCGAATCTGCGGCGCCCCGTCACCCACTCGCCCGGACTGGGCCGGTTACGGCGGGTTCGCTGCAGAACGGATGCTGCCGGCGGGGCCAGCCGGCAGCATCCGTTCTCGATACTGACTCGTTAGACGAAGTGCTTGGCGACGTCAGCGACGTCGACCTGCTCGCGGTCGCCGCTGCGGCGGTCCCACAGCTCGACGATGCCGTCGGCGGCGCCGCGGCCGACGATGACGATCCACGGCACGCCGATGAGCTCGGCGTCACCGAACTTGACACCCGGCGACACCTTGCGGCGGTCATCGTAGAGCACCTCGCGGCCGGTGGCCTCGATGGCAGCAACGACGGCCTCCGAGGTGTCGAAGACGATCTCGTCCCGGCCGGTGGCGATCACGTGCACGTCGAATGGCGTGACCGATTCGGGCCAGATCAGGCCCTTGGCATCGTTGTTGAGTTCGGCGATGACCGCGAGGATGCGGGTGACGCCAATGCCGTATGAACCCATCGTGACCGTGACCAGCTTGCCGTTCTCATCGAGAACCTTCAGGCCGAGCACTTCGGCGTACTTGCGACCCAGCTGGAACACGTGACCGATTTCCATGCCGCGGATGAGTTCGACCGGGCCACTTCCGTCGGGGGCCGGGTCGCCGCCGCGCACGTCGGAGGACTCGACCACGTCGTCGATGGCGAAGTCACGGCCCGCGACGAGGCCGAACACGTGCCGATTGTCTTCGTTGGCGCCGGTGATCCACTCGGTGCCGGCGACCACGCGCGGGTCGACCAGAAAACGGATGCCGGTGGTCGATTTGGTACCAAGAACGGCACCCTGGGCGCTCCACGGGCCGATGTAGCCCTTGACCAGGCCCGGGTTTTTGGCGAAGTCACCCTCGTTTGCAGCCTCGACCTCGGCGGGAGCGAACGCTACCTCGACGCGCTTCAGGTCGACCTCGCGGTCGCCGGGAACGCCGATCGCGATGAGTTCGCGCGTTCCGTCAAGACTGGTCAGGGCGAGTACGACGTTCTTGAGCGTGTCGGCTGCGGTCCACTCGCGCCCATCGAGGCGGGGGTGCTCGGCGTTGGCCTTGTCGACCAGCGTCTGGATGGTGGGGGTGTTCGGGGTGTCGAAGACCTGCGCGGCGGGGAGCCCGCCGAAGTCTTTGCTCTCCGGAACGAGGGTGCGGAACGCCTCGATGTTGGCCGCGTAGCCGCCGGGGCTGCGCACGAAGGTGTCCTCGCCGACGGGAGTCGGGTGCAGAAATTCTTCGCTCTTGGAGCCACCCATAGCGCCGGCATCCGCTTGAACGATCGCGTATTCGAGGCCGAAGCGGGCGAAGATGCGCTCGTAGGCGTCGCGCTGCTGCTGGTAGCTCAGGTCGAGGCCGGCGTCGGTGTAGTCGAAGGAGTAGGCATCCTTCATGGTGAACTCTCGGCCGCGCAGCAGTCCGCCGCGGGAGCGTGCCTCGTCGCGGTACTTGTCCTGGATCTGGTAGATCGACAGTGGCAGGTCCTTGTAGCTGCTGTACAGGTCTTTCACGAGCAGAGCGAAGACCTCTTCGTGCGTCGGCGCGAGCAGCATGTCGGAGCCCTTGCGGTCCTTCAGGCGAAACAGACCCTCGCCGTATTCGTCCCAGCGACCGGTCAGTTCGTAGGGTTCGCGCGGCAGCAGGGCCGGGAAGTGCACCTCGTGCGCGCCGGCCGCAGTCATCTCTTCACGGATGATGCGCTCCACTTTCGCTTTCACCCGCAGGCCGAGCGGCAGCCAGGCGAAAATGCCCGGGGCTTGGCGACGGATGTAGCCGGCCCGCACGAGCAGGCGGTGGCTGGTCACCTCGGCGTCGGAGGGGTCTTCGCGGAGAGTACGGAGGAAGTAGTTGGAGAGACGTGTAGGCACCCGTCTACCTTACGCGCGCGCCGCGATCCGCTCCCCCACTGCTTGGTTCAGCCGACCTCACTTAGGGTGCGCTCGATGGCGACCAGTCTGGCATCCATCGCGGTTAGTTTTTCTAGGAGGGCGGCGTTGGTCGCAGCGCTCTCCGCCAGCGCGCGCGTCAGGGCGGCCGACCCCTCGGAACCGGCTGCCTGCCGACGTGACCGGAAGTGCAGCTTGAAGATCGCGTAGGTGATTCCGCCGATGATCGCGACGATGGGAACGAGATACGCGAAGTCGAAGTTCATGGTGTTTGCCCCTGTTGGTTGATTACCGCAGCGTTTGCCACGGCCTCGGCGATGGTGTCGATGGTGACGATGATTGAGAATGGCGCCAAGGCGACGTGCTTGAGCGCGGTTCCCTCCCGGGAGAGTTCCAGCGACGTCGTGACAAATCCGCTTGCCTCGAGTTTTGCCAGGTGCATGTAGAGCAGGGCACGAGACATACCGACGCGACGCGCCAGCTCGCTGATGTGCACACGCCCGCCCTGCAGTTCGGCGAGGATCAGCATCCGTTGCGGACTGGCGACCGCCGCGAGGGTTGCGCTCAGCTGTTCGGTGTTCACTCGACACCTCCTGATGGGTGCAAGTATATTCTTACACCTGCAAGATGCGCAACCCGCGCTTCACCCAACAATCGGATGCCGCGTCCTGCGAAAGCGGGTGAACTGTTGCCTGGCGTGTGCTCAAGCGACCGTTCACCCGCTTTCGCGAATCGGGAATGCTACTTCGCGCCGACGGAGACCGTCGGACTGCCCAACTCGGCAGCGGGCATCTCGGCTGCGAGACGGTTGGCTTCTTCGATGAGCGTCTTCACGATCTCGGACTCCGGGACGGTCTTGATGACCTCGCCGCGCACGAAGATCTGGCCCTTGCCGTTTCCGCTCGCGACACCGAGGTCGGCCTCGCGGGCCTCGCCCGGTCCGTTGACGACGCAACCCATGACCGCGACGCGCAGCGGCACAGTCATGCCCTCGAGCCCGTCGGTGACATCGTTGGCGAGCTTGTAGACGTCTACCTGGGCCCGGCCACAACTCGGGCAGGAAACGATCTCCAGCTTGCGTTCGCGCAGGTTGAGCGACTGCAGGATCTGCAGGCCCACCTTGATCTCCTCGACCGGCGGGGCGCTCAGCGACACGCGGATGGTGTCTCCGATACCCTCGCCGAGCAGGATGCCGAAGGCCGTGGCGCTCTTGATGGTGCCCTGAAAGCTCGGGCCGGCCTCGGTCACTCCGAGGTGTAACGGCCAGTCGCCGCGCTCGGCGAGCAGCCGGTAGGCCTTGACCATGATGACCGGGTCGTTGTGCTTGACCGAGATCTTGAAGTCGTGAAAGTCGTGCTCCTCGAACAGGCTCGCTTCCCAGACGGCGCTCTCCACGAGCGCCTCCGGGGTGGCCTTTCCGTACTTCTGCATGAGGCTCGGCTCGAGCGAGCCGGCGTTGACGCCGATGCGCAGGCTGACACCGGCGGCCTTGGCTGCAGCAGCGATCTTGCCGACCTGATCGTCGAACTTGCGGATGTTGCCAGGGTTGACCCGCACGGCGGCGCAGCCGGCGTCGATCGCGGCGAAGACGTAGTTCGGCTGAAAGTGGATGTCCGCGATCACCGGGATCTGGCTCTTCTTCGCGATGATCGGCAGGGCTTCTGCGTCATCACGCGTTGGCACGGCAACCCGCACGATGTCGCAGCCGGTCGCCGTGAGCTCGGCGATCTGCTGCAGCGTCGCGTTGATGTTCGTCGTCGGAGTGGTCGTCATCGATTGCACGCTCACTTGAGCATTGCCACCGACCAGGACCTTTCCGACCTTGATTTGACGGGATTTACGTCTGGGAGCGAGTACCTCAGGTACTTTGGGCATCCCCAAGTTGATTGCAGCCACTTGCCTAGCTTAGTTGTCATAACCCCAGCCAAGCTGAATGCCGACCCGGATCAGCGCTCCAACTGGGCGAGCAGCGCCGCGAGGAATGCGGCCGGGTGCTCGAGGTGCGGCGAGTGGCCACAGTCGGCGAGTTCCAGCTCGGTCAGGTTGCCGCCGGCGGCCCGGTAGGCGCCAAGCACGGCCCGGGTCTGCTGGATCATCGGCTGGGGAGGGGCCACATCAGCGCCGGGCCAGCCGGGAATCACGCCGAGCTGCCCGAGATAGTTGAGGTCGAAGAACGAAGTGTCCGACACGATGACGTCGTCGCTGCCGTGAATCCAGAGAATGGCCGGCTTCTCGGCCAGGTCGACAATGCCGCTCGTGTTGAAATGAGCGGGAGACATGGTATTGAGCACGCCACAGTCGCCGGGGGCGAATCCGGGCCAGTTCTCTGAAACCGTCGAATCCCCGGGGTAGTTACCGACGCCGGTGGCCGTGGTCAGCATGGACTCGATCCAGATTTCATCGTGCTCAGAGCTGAACGGCGGCTTGACGTACGTGGTCTGGTAGACGGTGCGAGGGCTGGTCGGGTCAGCGCCGTGGTCGCCGTCATGCAGCCTGGCGACGAAGTCGGGGTTGGCCCCGCCGGCGCCCGTTCCGGCGTCGTCAACGCTCAGCCGATGGCCATCCGTTCCCCCGGTGCCGCCGAAGCCGTAGGGTGAAACCGGCGCGACCAGGGTCAGGGTCGCCGCCAGGCTGGGGTGATCGAGCAGTAGCTGCATGGTCACACCGCCGCCCATACTCCAGCCCACGAGGTGTGCCCGGTCGACGCCGAGTTCTGAGAGCACAGCGGCGATATCGTCGGAGTAGTCGGCCAGTCCGCGGGTGGCATCGACCGGCCGGGTTTCGCTGGTGCCGAAGCCGCGCAGGTCGATGGCGAGCGCACGCACCGTCGCGGGCAGAGCCAGCATGAGCGGCTGCCAGAACAGCGATGACGACACGTTGCCGTGCACGAAGACAACGGGCGTCGCGGTCATTACTGTTGCCGGCCGTTCGAGCACTCCGGCGCGCAGGCGCGGGGTGACAACGCTGTGCGCCGTGATGCCGTCGAAAATGTTGCCCGTACTGGTGGTGATGGTGTCGCTCATGATCGGGGTCCTCTCGGGTAGCTGGCGGGGGTAGACAGGTTCACGGCCCGGGCGACCTGGTCGGCGCCCCGGTCACTCATCACGATCGTGTAGTGGTTGACGTCGTCGACCTCCCGAACGGTCAGCTGCGGCAGTCGTGTCGCCCAATCCGCGACAGCCGCCCGTTCGTACAGTGCAGTCGGCTCGTCCAGCAGCCCGCGCGGGGCACGCAGAAATTCGATCGGCAGACTGAGGCCGGCGAGCGCGTCCGCGTAGCCGTCGGCACCGTTGAGCTCCATCGCATTCGCGGCCACCGCCTCCAGCCGCGCTGACGGGTGCAGAGCCGGCGCCGTGCCATCGAGGTCGTAGCGGGCAAAATCGGCCACCCGCGATGACCAGTCTGCGACGAACGCGGGGTGGTTCTGCCAAAAGTTCTGGTAGGCCTCGACCGTCTCGAAGGTCTGCGATAGCCGTTTGGCGGCCGGGCCGAGCATGAGCAGCGGATCAATGCCCACGTCGCGTGGAATCGGCAGGCCACCGTCCACCAGAACGAGCGAGTCAACCCGGTCGGGGTAGAGGTGCGCGAGCCACACGGCGACAAACGCGCCCATGGAGTGCCCGACCACGACCGTGCGGTCGACCTCCAGAAAGTCCAGCAGCCGGGCCAGGTCTTCGGCATGGTGCCGCAGCCCGTAGGGCGCGGGCAGGGCATTGCTGCGAGCGCGACCCCGCAGGTCGGGAGCGATCACCCTCGAGCCGGGCAGGCGTTCCACCAGCCACGGCCAGCAGCGGTGCGAGGCTGTGATGCCGTGGATGGCTAGCACCGTCGACTGCCCGTGGGCAGCGCGCCACTGGCCACCACGCAGGTCTCCCCCGGCGACCGGAACTCGGAACGGCTGATAGTGCTCACTCATCGCTGCCTCATTTCCACGTTGTTGCTGGAGACGGTGTTGCCGGTACCCAGTGCACCCTCGATGAACCGCATCATCTGCTCGAAAACGTGCTCGGGCACAGCGCGGGTTCCGCTCGCGAACGGATCGGCCCCGGCCCCTTCGAGCGCCTCGTCATCTCCCCAGAGAACCCAGCGCATGCCGATCATCTCGCCGATTCCCATGAGCGCCCAGGCCGCAACGGTGGGATCGATGTCGCTGATCTCCCCTGCCGCGCCCGCCGTGCGCAGCCCCGCTATGTAGCCCTCGACGATGCGCGTGTAGTGCAGCCGCAGAGCGCCAGGCGAGACGAACTCTGCCTCACGAATCACCCGGTACAACGCGGGGTGGTCAGCGGTGAATTGAAAGAAGGCCCGAAATCCGGCGCGCTCCGAATCGATCCGATTTTCCGTAGCAGCGGATGCCGCACTCATCGCCAACCGCACCCGGTGGTTGAGGTCTTCGACCAGTTCGTTGAAGATCTGTAGTTTCGAGTCGAAGTAGAGGTAGAACGTGCCCTGGCCGATGCCGGCGGTATCAGTTATCCGCGAAATCGACGCATCGGCGTACCCGACGCGCGAAAACACCTGCTCGGCCGCTTCGATGAGTTTGCGCTTGGTTTCTTCTCCTCGGGCGGTTCGCGGCATTCCGGCGCTCATTGTTTGTTTCCTATCTTTTCGAAATCAAGTCCTTGTTTCCAGTTCTCCAGCAGCTGGCGCCGCAGCACCTTGCTGCCGAGAGATCGCGGAATTTCCGGTACGAAGCGCACGAACGCCGGAACCTTGAACGCGGCCAGTTGGGTGCGGGAGTAGGCAAGAATGCCGAGCTCATCGGCCGCGAATCCGGGTGCCAGCACGATGAAGGCCACACCGACCTCTCCCCACCGCTCGTGCGGCACCCCGATGACCGCCACCTCGGCGACCGCGGCGTGTTCGATCAGCACGGTCTCCACCTCCGCCGGTGCCACGCTCTCGCCGCCCGAGATGAAGATGTCGGTGAGCCGGTCGATCACGGCAAAATAGCCGTGCTCGTCGCGGCGCACGAGGTCACCGGTGTGCAGCCAGCCACCGCGCAGGGTGCGAGCGGTCTGCTCGGGAGCACGAAAATAGCCCGAGAACACGCCGGGCCCCCGCACCAGCAGTTCACCCGTCGCGGCCCCGCCGAGCAATTCGCCGGTGATCGGATCGGCCACGGCGACCTCGACGTGCGGATACGGCTTGCCGGCGTAGCCGACCATGCTGCGCGCCTCGTCGTCGGGCAGACACAACACGTTCGGGGAGGCCTCGGTCAGACCGTACCCCTGCGTGAGTGCCACACCGCGGGCGTGCCAGGTACGCAGCAGGGGCGCGGGCATCGGTGCGCCACCAACCACGGCGTGATTCAGGCTGGACAGGTCGGTCGCAGCGAAATCAGGGTGCTGAGCGAGGAACAGGTAGTTCGCCGGAACGCCCATCATGGTCGTGATGCGACGATCTTTGATCAGGTGCAGCACCCGGCCGGGGTCGAAGGTGCGCTCGAGCACGACCGTGGCGCCCATCCACCAAGCCAATAACGGCTGGATGTTCCAGCCGCCAACGTGATACTGCGGCATGACCGAGAGCACCACGTCTTTGCTGGTGATTTCGGTGATGCGCGAGAGCGACAGGTTGGTCCAGAAACAGTTCGCGTGGGTTAGAACCGCGCCCTTGGCCGGGCCGAGCGTGCCGGAGGTGAAGACGATCAGCAGCGCATCATCGTCTCGAACCGTGCGGGTCACCAGCTCATCGTGCGGGCCGTGTCGCGGGGCCGGTACAAAGTTTTCCACACCCCGCACGCCGACCAAGGTCGAAGGGAGGGGCAGGGGAAGTCGACCCTGGGCATCCGTTGCCAGGGTCTGGAACTCGTCTTCCACCAGCAACAGTGCCGGGTCGGCGAGTTGCAGCTGTGCGGCGAGCTCGCGTGGTGCGAGCCGCCACGACAGCGGCACGAGTACGAGGCCGGCCTGCGCGCAGGCGAAGAACAACACGACCTGGTCTGAGCTGTTGCCGGTGATGGTCGCCACCCGATCGCCGACGCCGTAGCCGGCGGCGCGAAAAGCCGCGGCGAGGTCGCTGGCCCGGTCGTCGAGGTCGCGGTAGCGCAGTGTGACGCCGCGGTCGTCGACGGCGACTCGTTCGGGCGTGGCCCTGGCGCGGTCGCGGGTCCATCGGCCCAACGTGTGCAGGCCGTCATCGGTCATGTCGTCTCCTCTGCGTCATGCATGCGCTCCCGACCTCGAGCCCGAGGCCGTTGCGGCCGGCCGTTGCGCCGGGTCAGCCCAGCCAGCCCACCCGGAAGAAACAACACCACGAGAATAAACAGTGTGCCGAGAATGAACAACGGCTGCGACAAAGGAATCCGCAGAACGTCGGGCAGACCGGCGATCAACTCCGACCCGGCCAGGGCGGTCAGCCGCTGGTCGAGCAGCGTGTAGACCAGCGCGCCGAGGACGGCGCCCCAGCGCAGCCCGACGCCGCCGAGCACGACGATCACCAGCAGGGTCAGCGTGAAGTCGGGCGTGGCGACTCGCGGCGAGACTCCGCTCTGCAGCAGCAGGAACGCCGCTCCAGCGAGGACGGCGAGCGCCCCGGCAATGCTGAAGATCAGCAACCGCACAAAATAGGGACGGATGCCGAGGACCCGTACCCGGAGTTCGTTTTCGCGAGTCGCGGCCACGACATGGCCCGCGCGGGATTTCTCCACCCACAACACCACGAGGTAGACCGTGACCAGAACCGCGAGCGACAGCCAGTACAGGTTGCGGGTGTTGAGCACGCCGACCAGAGCGTCTGGCACATGCGCGACGTCGAGTGTGAGCCCCTCGTCCCCGCCGGTCTGCCCGCCCGGGTTGCGCCGTACCACGACCGAGCCGGCCTGCGCGAAGGCGAGCGTGACCATGGCAAAGGAGATACCGGTGACCCGCAGGCTGACCGAACCCACGAGTGCGGCCACCACGAAGCCGATCAGCACCGTGATCAGAATCGACGCAACGAACGTCGCACCGGCTGGCAGCCAACTCGGTGAGAAGTTGCGCAGCACGATGCCGAGGCCGTAGGCGCCGGCCGCGAAGAAGAGAGCGTGCCCGAACGAGAGCATGCCGGCCAGGCCGAACAAGAGGTGGTAGCTGAGCGCGAGAGCCGCGATGAGCATGGCGTAGGCGAGCAGTTGCAGGGTGCCCGGCGTGTAGGTCGCGCCCGGAAAGACACCGGGAATCGTGATGTTCAAAAGCGGCAGCAGCACCATGAGCAGCACCAGCGCCGCGCTGGCGGTGATTTTGGTCATTGGCCTGGCCCAGAAGGCGCTCATGCTTTCGCTCCCATCAGTCCGCGCGGACGCAGCAACAGCACCGCGGCCAGGGCCAGCACCACGGCGAGGTCGCCGGTTCCGCCCAGATAGAAGTTCGCGAACTGCTGCAGCACCGCCACCAGAACGGATGCTACGGCCGCCCCGGCCAAAGACCCCAGCCCTCCGATAACCGTCACGATGAAGGCGAAGATCAGCAGGGACCCGCCGATGTGCGCCGAAACGTAGCCGTAGTAGATCGAGGCGAGCACTCCGCCGAGTCCGGCGGCGGCGCCACCGATCGCGAACACCAGGGTGAAGGCGCGGCGCACATCGATGCCGAGCGCGGTGACCATGAGCCGGTTCTCGACGCCGGCCCGAATGATCAGGCCATACCGGGTGAACTTGAGGAACAACACGATCGCCACGAGCACCAGCACCGCCACCAGGATGAGCATGAACCGGTTGTTCGGAATGCGCGCGCCGAGAATCTCGGTGGTCTGCCCAAGCCAGGACGGGCTCGTCACGTAGGTCGGGTCGGTGCCCCAGATTCCCTCGAACAGAGCTACAGAGGCCAGGGCGAGGCCGACCGTCACGAGTACCTGTTCGATGTGCCGGTTGTACAGCCGCCTGATCAGGAAGAATTCGGTCGCGGCTGCGACGAGCGCCCCGACCACGGCGCCGGTCAGCATGGCGGCGACCAGTGCCCACCAGGATCCGTCACTGAGGCGGCGGGCGACCTCCCAGCCGATGAAGGCGCCGATGGTCAGAAAGGAGCCGTGCGCGAAGTTGAGCACGCCCATCAGGCCATAGATGAGAGAGAGCCCCGACGCGACCAGAAAATACAGGGCCCCGAGGCCGAGGCCGGTGATCAAGAGCAGAACGATGGTGCTCATGCGTTAACCTCCGCGCTGCCGCTGTGCACGCCGAGGTAACGCTGGATGCGTTCCTGATCGTCGAGCAATTCGGCGGCTTCGCCGGTGAAGACGACGCGGCCGCCGGAGAGCACGACCACCCGGTCGGCGAGTTGGCGAATCACCTGCAGGTTCTGTTCGACCAGAAGGATCGGCACTGTTTTGGCGGCGGCCAGTAAGGCCTGGCTGACCTCGGTGACGATTTTCGGCGAGAGTCCCTTGGTGGGTTCGTCGACCAGGAGCAGCCGGTTTTGGTTGAGCAGGGCTCGGGCGAGCGACACCATCTGCTGCTGCCCTCCGGAGAGGGTACCGGCCAGTTGGGCGTGGCGTTGCACGAGGTCGGGAAAGAGTTCCTCGACCAGGGCGCGGTTCGGGTGGGTGGAGCGTTCGGCCAGTTTCAGATTTTCGGCGACGCTGAGTTTGCCGAACACCTCGCGATCTTCGGGCACGTAGCCGACGCCGAGCTGCACGACCTTGTGGGTGGGCAGCCGGTCGACCCGGCGCCCGGCGAGGGTCACCTCACCGGTGCGGTCGATCAGGCCGAGGATCGATTTGATGGTGCTGGTTTTTCCGACGCCGTTCCGGCCGAGCAGCGCGGTGACGCCGGTGTCTGGTACGTCGAACGAGACGTCTTCGACGACCTGCTGGCCCTCGATGCGTCCGTACAGGTTGCGTACGGTGAGGATATTGGTGCTTGATGTGGTGCTCATACCGGGTCTCCGAGGTAGGCGGACTGAACCGTGGGATTATTCATCACCGCGTCGGGGGTGTCGCAGGCGAGCAGCTCGCCGTGGTGCATGACCGCAACGCGGTCGACCAGGCCGAGCACGACCTCCATGTGGTGCTCGACCATGAGCACCGTGCGGCCGCCGTGGTGCAACGCGCGAATGACCTCCATCAGGCCGGGCACGTCGCCTGAGCCGACGCCGGCCATCGGCTCGTCGAGCAGGATGACGCTCGGGTCCATCGCGAGCAGCATGGCTATCTCCAGCTTGCGCTTGTCACCGTGCGAGAGGCCACCGGCTTTGGCGTCGGCAAGGTCGGCCAGCCCCACCTCGTCGAGGCGATCGGCGGCGAGCCGGGTGGCGGCATCCGTCCTCTTCGGAAACCGGGTGACGAGGCTGCCGCCACCGGCCTTGGCTTGTGCGGCCAGCCGCACGTTTTCGGTGGCGCTCAGCCCGTTGAACAGGCTCGAGGTTTGAAACGTGCGACCGAGGCCGGCCCGTGCCCTGACGTGGATCGGTTCCCGGGTCATGTTGCGGCCGTTCAGCTGCACCACGCCTTCCGTGGCAAACAGCACACCGGAAATCAGGTTGAACAGGGTTGTCTTACCGGCCCCGTTGGGGCCGATCACACCGAGCATCTCGCCCCTCGGGATCGACAGCGACACATCGTTGAGGATGCGGGCACCGCCGATCTGCAGGCCCAGATGCTCGATACTGAGCACGGGCTGGTCCGGCATCGCGATCTACTTTGCTGCGACGATAGGCGGCGCGACGGTCTTGGCGTCGACAGTCTCGATCAGTTCCGGCGCCCAGGTGCCGTCGGTGCCTTCCTTGAGCGTGGCCTGGAACATCGGCTGCAGCACGGCGTGGTCTTCGGCACGAATGGTGATCGAGCCCTTGACCGAGTCGAACGTGTAACCCTCGAGCGAGGCGATCATGTCATCGACGTTGTCACCACCGCCCTCGCCAACGGCCTGAACGAGCATCTGGGCGGCCACGAAACCGTCGGGCGAGAACAGGTCTGCCTGTGCGTCGTTGGCTTTCAGGTAGCTGATCATGGCCTTGCTCTGCTCGTTGTCGGTGGCCGACGCAAAGTAGTGCGAGAGAAAGCTGATCTTGCCGCTCGCGGCACCGTAAGCGCCGTAGGTCGAGACATCACCGAGGCCGGTGACAACCGGAACAGCTTCGAACACGCCCTGCTGCTGCAGCGCGGTCCACATGGCACCGGTGCTGGCGCCGGCCCAGGCCACGAAGACCAGGTCTGGTGAGGCGTCGAGCAATTGCTGCGCGAACGGGGTGAATTCGGTTGCGTCTTCGGCGACAAGTACACCGTCGACGATTGCGCCCTTGGCCCCGAGCACGGCCTTGACGCCGGCCAGGTTGCCCTGACCGAAGGCGTTGTCCTGGGCGAAGACGACGATTTTCTTGCCGCTCGGGTCGCCGATGAACGTTCCGGCTGTCGCAACGTCTTCATAGGTCTGCCGGCCGGATCGGAAGGTGTACTGGTTGATGCCGGTGATGGCATCGGCGGCTGCCGGGCCCGAGATGTAGAGAATCTTGTTCTGCACAGCTTGCTCGGCCAAGGTGACGGCGATTCCCGACACGACGGTGCCGGCCATAATCTGGTATCCCTGCCCGATCAGGTCTTTAGCAACCGAGACCGCGGTGTCGGGGTTGCCCTGGTCGTCTTTCCAGGTGATGTCCAGTTCGCGGCCGTCGACAGTGCCCGTGCCGTCGGTGGCGTAGTCGAGGCCGGCCTCGAACCCGGCGGTGTACGCGGCACCGTAGGCGGCGAGCGGGCCGGTCGCTGAGGTGATCATGCCCACCTGCACCGCGGGCTTCGTGGTGGAATTGTCGGTGTCTGCGCCGCCGGTCGTGGCCGTGGGGGCGCATCCGACCAGGGTCAGGGCTGCGACGGCGAGAATTGCCGGGGCCAGGAACATCTTTGTTACCCGCATGAAATTTGCCTCTCGATCAGTTGAGTGCGTGCTGTTGAGGTGGGGCGTTCTGAAACGCTATGGCGCCAAACCTGACAGGTGGTTCAGGTATCAGGAATCTATGGGCGATCGCCGGTACTGTCAAGAGGCAGGAGTGAACCGATACCCAGACGTGGCCAATATGCTGGGGTGGCACGCATCAATATTTTTGACAAAGGAGTCCTGATGACCGAAACCGACGTCGTAATCCTGGCCGGATCACGCACCCCGCAGGGTCGCGTGAACGGCCAGCTCTCGTCCCTCACCGCCGTCGACCTCGGCGCCGCCGCCATTGCCGGCGCCCTCGCCCGCGCTGGAGTGGCACCGGAGCAGGTCGACTTCGTGCTCATGGGTCAGGTTTTACAAGCCGGGTGTGGGCAGAACCCGGCCCGGCAGTCCAGCGTGGCTGCGGGCATCCCGTGGAATGTGCCGGCCATGACACTCAACAAGGTCTGCCTGTCCGGCCTCGCCGCCGTCATCGATGCCGCCCGCCTGGTGCGGCTCGGCGAAGCGGATGTCGTCGTGGCTGGCGGTCAGGAATCCATGTCCCGCGCGCCCCACCTGCTGCCTGGCTCCCGCCAGGGCTGGAATTACGGAACCGTGTCAGCGCTCGACCACGCCGCTCACGACGGACTCACCGACGCCTTCGACGGCCTCTCGATGGGACTCTCCACCGAGCGCGCCAACGTTGAACTCGGACAGACCCGCCTCGAGCAGGACGAAATCGCCGCTGCCTCGCACCAGCGTGCCGCCGCTGCCGCCGCTGATGATGTGTTCAGCGACGAGATCACGCCGATCAGCGTGCCACAGCGGAAGGGCGAGCCGCTCCTGATCAGCACCGATGAGGGCGTTCGCGCCGAGAGCACGACCGAGACGCTCGGCCGCCTGCGCCCGGCGTTCGACCCGGCGGGAAGCATCACGGCCGGCAATGCAGCCCCCCTCAGTGACGGCGCGAGCGCCGTCGTCGTGACCAGCCGCGCTTGGGCCGAGAAGCACGGCCTGCCCTGGCTCGCCGTGATCAACGCGAGCGGCCAGGTGGCCGGGCCCGACAATTCCCTGCACTCCCAGCCGGCCAATGCCATCGCACACGCCCTCAAGCGCGAAGGCTGGACCGCCGCAGATCTCGACCTGGTTGAGATCAACGAGGCGTTCGCCTCGGTCGTGGCCCAGTCGTCGAAGGTGCTCGGCGTGTCGGCCGATGTCGTGAACATTCACGGCGGCGGCATCGCCATCGGCCACCCGATTGGATCGAGTGGCGGGCGCATTGCACTGCACGCGGCCCTCGAACTGGCCCGGCGTGGCACCGGCAAAGCCGCCGTCGCGCTGTGCGGCGGCGGCGGCCAGGGTGAGGCGCTGCTGCTGTCCCGGTAACGGCTACTAGGCCGGCGGGGCCTGGCTGTCCGGCCGGTTCGCGCGCAGCACTTCGAGCCGGGCGCGATACTCGACCTCGTCGATGTCGCCCTGGGCGAAGCGTTCGGCGAGCGTCTTCTCGGCGCTCGTGGAATCCGCCTGGCCTTGCCAGCCGGGGTGCCGGTTTCCCTCTCGCATGCTGCGACGCCAGCGGCGACCGAAGATGGCGAACAGTACGGCCACGACGATGATCCAGAACAACGGGATCAGCACGAACCACCAGCCGAAGCCGAACCCGCCGTTCATCATTCCGCCATGGCCGTAGCCGTCGCCGTCGCCGGGACGGGCAGCGAGCGCGGTCAGTACTCCGTCGCGCAGTGTGGTCAACATGGCCTGTCCTCTCGTTCGGTGAAGTACAACCAGTCTTGACGACCCACGATACGAGCGCATCGGCTCCCGGGCGTCAGTTGCACTACGCCCGCGGGTGTATCAACGACTTGAGCGATCAGCTGCTGGGGCTGACCAGCCCTGCTTCGTAGGCGATGATCACCAGCTGCACCCGGTCGCGGGCGGCGAGCTTGCTCATGATGCGGGACACGTGGGTTTTCGCTGTCAGCGGGCTGAGGAACAGCTCCGTGCCAATCTCGCCGTTGGTCAGCCCCCGGCCGACCAGACCGAGCACCTCACGTTCGCGATCGGTCAGGCTGGCCAGCAGCGCGGCATCCGCTGTGTGGGAATCGGGGCGCTGACGCAGGCCGGCCGCCATCCGTTCGAGCAGGCGCCGGGTGACTCCGGGCGAGAGCAGGCCGTCGCCGTCAGCAACGACGCGCACCGCGCGAATCAGCTCGGTCGGCTCGGTGTCCTTGACCAGAAAACCGCTGGCCCCGGCGCGAATGGCGTGCACGACGTATTCGTCGAGCTCAAACGTGGTCACGATCACAATGTGCGTGCCAGACAGTCGCGGGTCGCGAACGATCTGTTCGGTCGCCCAGAGGCCGTCACCGCTCGGCATGCGAATATCCATCAGCACGACGTCGGGTCGGTGTCGGCTGACCTGCTCTACCGCCTCGGTGCCCGTGCCCGCCTGGCCGACGACGGTGATGTCCGGCTCGGATTCGAGCAGGGCCGCGAATCCGGCGCGGATCAGCTGTTGGTCGTCGGCGATGACGACGCGAATCACCGCTCGCCGCGTCTCATCGGAATGCGCGCCGCTATCTGCACGCCGCCGCGCGCACTGCGGAGCACTTGCAGGCTGCCGCCGAGCAGTTCCGCGCGCTCCCGCATGCCGAGCAGTCCGCCGCCGGAAGTGAGCGGCCAGGCAGGCGCCAACCCGTCGTCGGTGACCGTGAGCAGGTAGTCGCTGTTCTGGCTCGCCAACACAACGGATGCCTCCCCCGCCCGCGCGTGCCGCAGCACGTTCGTGAGGGCTTCCTGACAAATGCGATACAGCGCCAGTTGCGTTGCCGCCGGCATCTCCGCCTCGGTGTCTCCGGAACGCGCTTCCAGTGCGTCAACCAGGGTCACCTCCAGTTTCTGCGCGCGGAAGGTCTCCACGAGCGCCGGCAGGCTGGCCAGGTCGGGCTCAGGGGTCAGCGGCGCAGTGCCCGGCTCGTTTCCTGACCGCAGGATACCGAGTACCAGACGTACCTCTTCGAGCGCGGTCTTACTGGTGCTCTTGATGCTCGCGAGCGCCTGCGCGGCCTGCTCCGGCTGGCTCTCGATCAGGTGCAGCCCCACCCCGGCCTGCACGTTGATCTGCGACAGGGAGTGCGCGAACACATCGTGCAGTTCGCGCGCAATGCGCACGCGTTCTTGCTGTTCGGCCGACATACGACGGGCGTCAAGCGTGCGCCGCAGCTCGGCAAAACGTTCCCGACGCGAGCGGATGGCCTCCCCGATTCCCATGAACACGGCCAGCGCCAGGGTGGTTCCGGCGATCCGCAGCGGATGGAGCCCCACCCCGAACGCGGCCGCGAGCCCCAGCACCAGGACCCAGGCCGCTGCGACGGAGCCGTACACCCAGACGCGTACCCCACGCACGATGCCGAGAACGATCGCAAGAATCAGCGCAATGTAGGGCACACCAATTTCGGGACGCACGAGGGTGAAAGAACCGGCCGCGACGGCGACAACGGCCACGACCGGGCCGGGAAACCGCCGGGCGCCGATCAGGGCGAGCGGGCCGATCAGAGCCAGGCCTACGGCAAGAAACCAGCCGGCCAGCGCGAGTCCCGGACGCTCAAAGTCCGGGAGCGGACCCGGGCCTCGCATCATGTCGAAGTGATCGAAGCGGCCCCGTCCAGGCCAGGCCAACACGGCCACCGCCGGTACCTGGATCATTACGGAGATCACCACGGGCAACCACAACCGAATGGGCCGCGGCATGCCGTACCCGTTCCCGCTGGACTCCCCGTGTGGTGGCATGGCTTGATGCTACTTCCGTGCGCCGGGCGCCGCATCCGCCCGCGGGAGTAGCTGCCCGCTACCCGAAGAAGTTGATCGGCTTGACGATGTCCGCGTAGATGAGCAACAGGCTCATCCCGCCGAGCAGAACCACGACCGCCAGCGTGAGCGGCATGAGCTTGGCCATGTCGACCGGTCCGGGATCGGGCCGTTTGAACAGCTTCGCGAAGAATCGACGGATGCCTTCCCACAGTGCACCGGCAACGTGGCCGCCGTCGAGTGGCAGCAGGGGCACCAGGTTGAACACGAACAGGGCGATATTGAGCGATCCAAGCAGCTGCAGCATGCTCGCGACCTTCGTAGCGACCGGAATGGTGTCCATGCTGGCCAGTTCGCCGGCGACCCGGCCGACACCCACCACGCTGATCGGTCCGTTCAGGTCGCGCTCGCCCGGGCCGAACGCGGCCTTGGCCACAGCCACGAGCCGGTCGGGCAGGTTGAGAATCACGTGCGCGACGGCGGAGATGTTGTCGCCGACCATTGGCAGCACGGCTGTCGCGGGCTGGGGCACCAGTTCGCTCGCCGCTCCGATGCCGACGAACCCGACTTCCTCGGTAACGGCAGCGCCGGAGGCATCCGTTTTGATCTTGTTGTCAGCGGTATACACGTAGCGTTCGGTGAGTTTGGGGGTGAGCGAGAGGTCGACGTCGGTGCCGTCACGCTCGACCACCACGGCGAGGGTGCGTCCGGGCGCCGAGCGGATGACCTCGGTCGACTGCTCCCAGTTCGATATGGCTGTTCCGCCGATGCTGACCAATCGGTCACCTGGCTTCATTCCGGCAGCGGCACCGGGCGAGGCTTCATCGGTTGACTCGCAGGCCTGCCGGTCACTCGAGGCGGGGAGCACGCACTGGCTCACGCTGCCGATGGTCGTGCTGATCTGCGGGCTGCCGAATCCCATGACCAGAATGGAGAACATCACAATGGCAATGAGTAGGTTCATGGTGGGCCCACCGAGCATGATGATCACGCGTTTGTAGACCGACAGCTGATAGAACGCGCGGTGCTCTTCACCCTCGCCGATGGTCTCGGCGCTGGCTTGGCGGGCATCGTCGACCAGGGTGGACAGGGCGCTGGTCTTCTTCTCCGGTTCGCCCTCCTGAACCATCTGGTCGAAGAACCCGGTGGTGGTGGTACGGGGGGCTCCGCCCTTTTTCGACGGTGGAAACATGCCGATCATGGCGATATAGCCGCCGAGGGGCAGCGCCTTGACGCCGTACTCGGTCTCGCCCCTGGTGCGCGACCAGACTGTCGGGCCGAAGCCGATCATGTACTGGGTTACCTTGACGCCGAACAGCTTGGCGGGCACGAGGTGGCCGATTTCGTGCAGGCCGATAGAGACGGCGAGTCCCACGACCACGATTGCGACGCCCAATATGAACAGAAGTACGGTTTCCACTGTCGTAGAGTAACCGCATCAAGCTGCAAAGCGGCTGGCCGTGAGGCCGAACCTCCCCATCAGGGGGCACATGTGCTTTGCTAGAGGGTGGACGCCCCAGGAGGTCCCCCTGTCTTACGAACCAATTCCCACCCAGCAGCTACCGAGCCCCGGCCCGGTGGGCAGCCTGCTCGCCGACCGTTTTCTGATCGAGACCCTCATCGGTACCGGCGGGATGGCGTCCGTTTATCGGGCAACGGATACCGCGCTCGGCCGTACAGTGGCCGTCAAACTGTTTCGGGCAGACGGCGGCGCCGCTGAGCCGGAGCGTCAGAGCGGCGAGATCGCCCTGCTGGCAAGCCTGAACCATTTCGCCCTGGTCACCCTGTTCGACGCCGGCACCGCCATCGTCGACGGCGTGCCGCGAACCTTCATCGTGATGGAACTCGTGGACGGCCCCGATCTGCGCGCCCGCATCGCGACCGGCCCGCTGCCGAGCCGCGAGGTGGCCGCGATGGGTGCCGATCTGGCCGAGGCACTGCACTGCGTGCACGAGCAGGGCATCATCCACCGCGACGTCAAGCCGGCCAACGTACTGCTGTCCCCCTCCGGCTTTCCCGGCCGCAGCATGCACGCCAAGCTCGCCGATTTCGGCATTGCCCGGCTGCTCGATGAGACCAGGCTCACCGCGACCGGTTCGCTGCTCGGCACGGCGAGCTACCTGAGCCCGGAGCAGGCGCTCGGCGCTGCGATCGGTGCACCGACGGATATCTATTCGCTCGGCCTGGTGCTGCTCGAATGCCTCACCGGCGTGCGCGCCTACCCCGGAACCGCCGTGGAGTCGGCGATGGCGCGGCTGCAACGCCAGCCGGGGATTCCGAGCACGCTGGACCGGGACTGGACCGAGTTACTCGCGGCCATGACCGCCCGCGAGACCGCGGATCGTCCGAGCGCCGCCGAGGCGTCCCTGCTGCTCCGCGCGCTTGCGACCGGAACCGAAGACCAGGCCGTGGCCACGCTGCTGCTACCCGCTCACGCGGGTGAGGCCGCTGCGACCGAGGTACTGCGTGCCGGTCCGCCCCCCAGCCCCAAACCGTCAACTGCAGCCATCTCCTGGAAGCAGACGGGGACCACGCCTGCACCGCGCCGCAACCGGGTTATCCTCTGGATCGTCCTGGCGGCCCTAGTGGTCACCGCGATCGTGCTCGGTGCGCTGTTCCTGGGCGGCGGAGACGATCCACCAGCGGTTCCGCCGAGTTATCCGGCGGTCGACGGCACCCTCGGCACGCACCTCGAACAGCTTCAGGAAAGCGTGAACCCGTGATGCTCAAACGACTGACCCTCGCGCTCGTTTCCGGATTACTTCTGCTCTTGCCGCTGGCCGGTTGCGCGGCTGAACCGGTCGAACTTCAGGCCACCACAGCCGAAAATCTACAGTCTGCAATGCTCGGCATCACCGAGGCGGCGGCGGACGGCAACTTCACCGAAGCCCAGTCGCTGCTCACCGCCATGCAGGGCAATTTGCGCACCGCAGCCGCCGGCGGCCAGGTCAGCGCCGCACGGTCGGAGTCGATTCAGACCGCGATCAACCTGGTCAGCGCCGATCTGACGGTTGAGATCGAAGCTGCTGCTGTCGCTGCTGAAGCCGCTGCCGCAGCGGCGGCCCTCGCCGAGAAGCAGGACGCCGAGAATGCCAAGGATGCCAAGGATGCGGCAGAAAATGCCAAGGACGCACGCGAAGAGTGCCAGGACGGCAAGGACCGGGTCAAGGCGGGCGAGTGCAACTAAGCCGTCAGCGTGCCGCGATCCGCTGATCGGCGGCGGCCCTCGCCCAGAGTTCGGCCTCGGCGAGTGACTCGAGGGTGAGTTCAAGGTCGTGTTCATGGCTTTCGACCACGTGCAGCACGGTGTCGACGATGTCCAGAAAGCCGATGCGCCCGGCGTGAAAAGCGGTGACGGCCTGCTCGTTGGCTGCGTTGAACACGGCCGGATAGGTGCCGCCCAGTCGGCCGACCTTTTTGGCCAGTTCCACCGCGGGAAAAGCCGTGTCGTCGAGCGGTTCGAAAGTCCAGCTGTGCGGTACGGTCCAGTCGATCGGGGCGCCGACGGCGGCGACCCGGTTCGGCCAGTCGAGACCGAGTGAGATCGGCAGCCGCATGTCCGGCGGGCTCGCCTGTGCGATGGTCGACCCGTCGACGAATTCGACCATCGAGTGCACCACGGATTGCGGGTGCACGACGGCGTCGATGCGGTCGTATTCCACGTCGAACAAGAGGTGCGCTTCGATGATCTCGAGCCCCTTGTTCACGAGGGTGGCCGAGTTGGTGGTTACCACCAGGCCCATGTCCCAGGTCGGGTGGGCGAGGGCCTGCGCGGGCGTCACCCGGGCAAGCTGTTCCCGGGTGAAACCGCGAAACGGCCCACCGGATGCCGTGAGCACGAGTCGACGCACCTCGTGCGGCGTTCCCGACCGCAATGCCTGCGCGATGGCGGAGTGTTCGGAGTCGACCGGAACGATCTGCCCTGGCGCAGCAAGATTCTTCACGAGATCGCCGCCGACGATCAGCGACTCCTTGTTGGCCAGAGCCAGAGTTCGCCCGGCTTTCAGCGCGGCCAGGGTGGGGCCGAGACCAACGGAACCGGTGATGCCGTTGAGCACGACGTCGGCTTCGATGTCCCGCACGAGCTGCTCCGCAGCATCCGCTCCCAGTGCGGTGTGCTCGACCTGAAAGTCCAGGGCCTGCGCATCGAGCCGTTCTCGGTTGCTGCCGGCAGCGAGGCCTACCACCTCAAACCGCTCCGGATTGGCACGAATGACGTCAAGCGCCTGGGTTCCGATCGAGCCAGTTGACCCGAGAATGATTACTCTGCGCATACCTCCATGCTAGGTGCCGGGCGCGGCGTATGTTCGATGCCGGCCAGTGGTGGCGTAGTGTCGACGGGTGACTGGTGCCGATGCAGAACCCAAAGACAACGCCGAAACCATCACGATCGATAGTTCTGATCAGGGCGTTCCGGCCCTCGAGCCCGACGACCCGGAGCGTGTCAAGCGACCGGGATTCGTCTATTTTCTCGGCTACGGCATCATGGCCCCCGTCGCCCGAGTTGTTTTTCGCCCGAGCATAATCGGGCGCGAGAATATCCCGGCCACCGGCCGCGTCATTCTCGCCAGCAACCACCTCTCCTTCATCGACAGCATCGTCATTCCCCTCGTCGCGACCCGCCGCGTGCAGTTTCTCGCCAAGTCGACCTACTTCACCGGTACCGGCTTCCAGGGCTGGGTATCACGAACCTTCTTCACCGCCATCGGCGCCATCGGTGTGGAACGCGGAGCCGGCCAGGCCGCTCAGGTCGCGCTCGACGCCGGCCGTGCCGTGCTCGAGGCCGAGGGCGCATTCGCGATCTACCCCGAGGGCACCCGCTCGCTCGACGGACGCCTCTACAAGGGCCGCACCGGCGTCGCCTGGCTCGCCCTCACCACCGGCGCGGTCGTCGTTCCGGTCGGTTTGATCGGCACCCAGGAGATTCAGCCGGTCGGTGCCAAGGTGCCGCGTATCCGCAAGGTCACTGTCACCTTCGGCGAACCGCTCGACCTCGGCCATCACGGCCCGGCCACCTCCGGCAAGGCACGCCGGCAGGCAACGGATGAGATCATGGCGGCCATCCACCGACTGTCCGGTCAGGAATTAGCCAACTCCTACAACGAATCGCCACCGGTCGGCACCCTCAATCGCCTCGCCCACCGGGTCTTTCCGCGCGAACGCCTGTAGCCGCGGTCTTGCCGTCGGCCCGGCGGTCATAGGCTGGAGCAATGACTGTTACGTATTCGGTGCCCCAGAAACGCAAGCTCGTGACGGCTCTTCCCGGCCCCAAGTCGGTCGAGCTTCAGGCCAGGCGAGAGAAAACGGTGGCCCGCGGTGCCGGAACGCTCGCCAACATTTACATGGACCACGGCGCCGGAGCGATTCTGGTCGACGTTGACGGCAACCAGATCATCGACCTCGGCTGCGGTATCGGGGTGACCACGATCGGTCACGCGCATCCGGAGGTCGCGGCGGCAGCATCCGCTCAGGCAGCGAAACTGACCCACACCCTCTTCACGGTCACGCCCTACGAGAACTACGTGGCGGTCGCCGAGAAACTTAGCCAGATCACCCCCGGCGACTTCGAGAAGCACTCGGTGCTCGTGAACACCGGCGCGGAAGCGGTGGAGAACGCGGTGAAGATCGCCCGCAAGTTCACCGGCCGCCGTGCCATCGTGGCCCTCGACCACGCCTTCCACGGTCGCACCAACCTCACCATGACGATGACCTACCGGCCCTGGCCGGAACGCGCTGGAATGGGCCCGTTCCCCGGCGAGATCTACAGTGTGCCGACGAGCTACCCGTTCCGCGACGGCCTGAGCGGTCTCGAAGCGGCCGAGAAGACGATCGACTACATCAACACCCACATCGGTGCCACCGAGATCGCAGCGTTCTTCGTCGAGCCGATCCAGGGCGACGGCGGCATCGTCATCCCCGCGCCCGGTTACTTCAAGCGCATTCGCGAATTCTGCACCGAAAACGGCATCGTCTTCGTCGCCGATGAGATTCAAGCCGGCATCGCCCGCACCGGAGTCTGGTACTCGATCGAGCACCACGACGTCGTGCCCGACCTTGTCACCACTGCCAAGGGCATCGCCGGCGGCTTCCCGCTGGCCGCCGTCACCGGCCGGGCCGACATCATGGACTCCGTGCAGCCCGGCGGCATTGGCGGCACCTTCGGCGGCAACCCGGTCTCCACCGCGGCCGCCCTCGCGGTGTTCAACCTGATCGATCGGGACAACCTGCTCGGTGAGGCCAAGCGAGTCGAGGCCGCACTCTGGGCGCGCATCGGCGACTGGGCTGAGAAGTTCTCCATCGTCGGGGAAGTACGCGGCAAGGGTGCAATGTTCGGCGTCGAGCTCGTGCACCCCGGAACCAAGAAGCCCTACCCAGAGGCTCTGACCGCGGTGATCAAACACGCCACCACGAACGGGGTCATCGCGTTGGATGCCGGTAGCTGGGATTCGGTGCTGCGCATCATGCCGAGCGTCGTGATCTCCGACGAGCTTATCGATGACGCCGCGACCGTGCTCGAAGAGGCCCTGACCGCCCTCGTGGCGGCATACCCCGCGTAAACTGCTCGCGTCGCCGGTCTGCCGTCGCCAAGCAGTGAGTTTCGGTGCCCTGCGCCTCGCGGCACTCTTTACCGTTCGTGGCACCCCTACCAACGGGTGCCGCGAGCGCTAATGAGTGCCGCGAGCACCACTCACGGCTCGGCAGCGCCCTAGGCTCGATTAGGGTCGAGGTTGGCACCCGACCGGCCGTCGTCCGCCCCGACCCAGTCCGTGATGTCAACGGACTTGGTCGCCGGCAAGTCGATGGCTGACGGGCTGATGACCGCCACCAGATCCGCCGCACGCCGCATCACGGTTCGGCCACCGGTGCAGCGGATGCCGTCGGTTCTGGTATCAGCGTCGGTGTTGGCGACGGTGACGGTGACGGTGACGGTGACACCGTCAACGGCTCTTCAGCCAACGGCCGCACCTGGGCGAACGGGAAAGGCGAGGGTGCGGCATCCGCTTGGTAGGCCTGACCGAGATAGTCGTAGGTGTAGTCGACATCTTCGGAAGTCACCAGCCGCAGCGGGTACACATTCCAGCCGAGGCCGCCCGGCACCATCAGACTCGGCACGACCATGTCCTGCTCGCCGGCCGAATCAAGCTGCGGCAGGTACTTGGTGTGGACCGGGTCGTTGACCACGTTGAGCGCGCGGCCGCTCTGGTCGAACAACTGCACGTCGGTGAGCGGCTGGCCGTCGGCGTCGTAGGCGAACACGTTCGTCACTTGCTCACCATTCTGCAGGAGTCCGGGAGTCGGAGCCGGGTTGTAATCCACGTAGGCGCTGTTCTGGGCTCCGGCATTGTGGGCCGTGGCCGACAGCACGATCGGCAGAACGACAACCGCGCACACGCTGACCACGGTTCGAAAACCGGGAAGCCAATGCCAGGGCAGCCACCGGCCGCGCCCCCACTGCACGCTCAAGACCACAAAAGCAGTGAGCACGACCCACCTCAGTGGATCGGTCGGCACAGTGCTGATCCCGCCACCTGCGAGGACTGCGACGACCGCATAGACGACCCAGCCGCGCAGCACCCACCACGCGGGGCGCAACGCGAGGAGAAAGTCGAGGGCCGCCGCACCGGCGGCACTCGAACGGATGCGCCGGGCCGCGCCAGCCCGCGCATCACCGAACCGGGTGTGCAGCCGGCGCAGCCGCGGCACGCGGGCTTCGGGCGTCGCTCCCCGCATCGGAAGCCCGGCAGCACCGCGCAACTCGTCGGCGTAGGCGACCGGATGGCCGAGGTCAAAGCCGGGCGCAGCGGCATCGCCGGCATCCACGTCGGCGGCCTGCTCGGTGAGGTCGGCTTCGAGGCCGTCGGTGAGGTCGTCGACGTCATCGGCGGGAAGATCGTTCAGGGCTGCTCGCACGGCCAGGGCGAAATCAGAAATTGATTGGGGCGTCGTAGCTGTGTCGCTCATGATTTGTCGCCGATCGTGGGTAGGAGAGCGGAGCGCTGCGGATTCTCGAGCAGCTGGGTGAGGGTGTCGGCGAAATGAGTCCAGTTCGCACGCTGTTCGGCGAGCATGGCGCGGCCATTAGCATTCATTCCGTAGTACTTACGGTGTGGCCCGCCGTCGGACGGCACGACATAGCTCGACAACGCCCCCGCGCTGTACAGCCGGCGCAGGGTGCCGTAAACCGACGCGTCCCCGACCTCATCGAGTCCGGCGGCCCGCAATCGGCGCACAATGTCATAGCCGTAGCCGTCGTCGTCAACGATGACGGCCAGAACGGCCATGTCGAGCACCCCCTTGAGTAACTGGGTGGTATCCATCGGCATCCCCTTCATCGGCTCGAGCGTTTGCTCGCGCATTCAACGGATCCCACACTACTATGCAAACCGCACTACTGCGCCATGCGCAATTTCGACCGCCCGTGCCGAGCCGTGAGTTTTGGCCGCCAAATGTGATTTGGAGCCATTTCAGCGGTGAAATGTCCTCAAACTCACACCTCGGCGATGAAATCGGTGGCGAGCTCGGCCTCAGGCGACCGTGACCGGCTCGTGCACGACCGGAAAGTTCACCGAGGCTCCGATGAAGCATTCGCGGGCTGCTTCGGCGTGCAGCGACTGCGCAAATTCAACCTGGGTGGGGTCGGTGATCGTCACGCGGGGGCGCAGGGTAGCGGATGCGAAACTTCCGCCGCCGCCCGGCCGCTGGCGCATCACACCGACCGCGGAGTCGGTGTAGGCGGTGACCGTCACCCCGTGCCGCACTGCCACGTGCAGGTATGACAACATGTGGCACTGGCTGAGCGCGGCGAGCAGCAGCTCTTCCGGGTTCCAGCGTTCGGCATTTCCGTGAAAAGTCGGGTCGCTCGATCCCTTGATGACGGCCTTGACCTCAGCACCCCTGCCAACCGGCGTGATCGTGTGCTGTCGACCGTAGGCCCGATAGTTGCTCGTACCAGTGCCCTCATTGCCGGTCCAGTCGACCCGTACCGCGTAATTGTGCTCGCCGAGCATGATTCCCCCTCGAAATCGCTATCTCCTGCAGCAATTCTGGCAGCACAAGCAGCCCCGTGGGGAATGAGATCGGTAAAGTGGATGCATCATGACTGACACCCTCACAAATTCTGCTACCACTTCCGCTGCGACCACGTACTCCGTCGCGCAAGAACGAAAGATCGTCACGGCCATTCCCGGCCCGATCTCTGCGGCGTTGCAGGAGCGGCGTCGAGCGGTCGTCTCCGACGGCGTCAGCTCCATGCTTCCCGTCTACATTGCCAAGGCCAACGGGGCGATCCTCGTTGATGTTGACGGCAACCAGTTCATCGACCTCGGTGCCGGAATCGGCGTCACCACGATCGGCCACACCGAGACCAGCGTCGTTGCCGCGGCCATCGAACAGTCCCAGGATTTCATCCACACCCTGTTCACCGTCACCCCGTACGAAGAGTACGTGCGCGTCGCGGAGCTGCTCGCCGAGCACACCCCTGGCAATTTCCCGAAGAA
Source organism: Cryobacterium sp. PH31-L1 (assembly GCF_030063145.1). Lineage (GTDB taxonomy): Bacteria > Actinomycetota > Actinomycetes > Actinomycetales > Microbacteriaceae > Cryobacterium. Next base: position 717,519 of record NZ_JASISM010000001.1, on the reverse strand, counting down.
GAGCGTGCTCATCAACTCCGGCGCCGAAGCCGTCGAGAATGGCGTGAAGATCGCCCGCAAGTACACCGGACGCCGTGCGGTGGCCGTACTCGACCACGCCTACCACGGTCGCACGGTGCTGACCATGGCCATGAACTACAAGGCGATGCCCTACGCCACGGGCTACGGCCCGCTCGCGAGCGATGTCTACCACGCCCCGAGCTCCTACCCGTATCACGACGGCCTGACCGGTGCCCAGGCGGCGGCCCGCACTATCGCCTACCTCGACAAGGTGATCGGGGCATCCGATCTGGCCTGCCTGGTCGTCGAACCCATCCAGGGCGAGGGCGGTTTCATGGTGCCAGCGGATGGCTACCTGCCCGCTCTGCAGGAATGGTGCACCGCGAACGGTGTCGTCATGATCGCCGATGAGATCCAGAGCGGCATGGCGCGCTCGGGCAAGTACTACGCGAGTGAGCACTTCGGCTGGATCCCCGACCTCGTGCTCAGCGCCAAAGGCATCGCCGGCGGCTTCCCGCTCGCCGCAGTGACCGGCCGCGCTGAAATCATGGATGCTTCCCAGCCCGGTGGCCTCGGCGGCACCTTCGGTGGCAACCCGGTCTCCTGCGCAGCGGCGATCGCCGTGTTCGACGCGATCGAGGCGAACAACCTGCTCGGCGAGGCACAGCGCATCGAGAAGTCCCTCACCGCGGGCCTGACCGCGCTCAAGAACAAGTACGACATCATCGGCGAGATTCGCGGCCACGGTGCCATGATGGCGATCGAACTGGTACAGCCCGGTACCGGTGACACGACGAAGGCGCCGAACGCCGCCGCGGTGAGCGCGATTTCGACCTACGCCGGCCAGCACGGTGTGCTGCTGCTCACCGCCGGAACCTACGGCAACGTGCTGCGTTTTCTGCCGAGTCTCGCGCTTTCCGATGCCCTCATCGCCGACGCCCTCTCCGTGATCGACGACGCCATGGCCACGCTGTAGCCACCGTGACTGAAACCTTTACGGTCGACGATTCCGTCGAGCTCGCCGTTGTTGAGCGCAGCGGCTTCGTCGAATCCCGTCACGCCGGTTCGGCGATCGTGCTCGGCACCAACGGCGAAGTCCTTCGGGCGCTCGGCGATGTCACCAGCCCCGTCTTTCCGCGCTCGGCAATGAAACCGTTCCAGGCCGTCGCCGTCATGGCCAGTGGCGCCGCCCTGCGGGGAGCGGATGCCGCCATCGCGACCGCGAGTCACAGCGGCACCGCTGCGCACATCGAACTCGTTCGCGGGCTGCTCTCCCGGGCCGGAGTGCCGGAGACGGCCCTCGCCTGCCCTGCTGCCTGGCCGATCGACTCCGCCGCCCGAGATGCGCTCGTGCGCCTCGGCGCCACCAAGGCACCGGTGTACATGGAGTGCTCGGGCAAGCACGCGGCTATGCTCGTGGCCTGCCAGCAGAACGGCTGGGCGCTGGACGGCTATCTGGACCCGGCGCATCCGCTGCAAAAGCGCATTCTCGATGTGCTCGAACGCTTCACCGGCGAACGGCCGGTCGCCTCCGGCGTCGACGGCTGCGGCGCCCCGGTGCACGCGATCTCCCTCACGGGGTTGGCTCGCGGTATCGCACGCATCGCCACCAGCAAGTCCAACTCCCCCTTTGCGATCTACCGCGAGGCCGGATTTCTGGCCGAAGCGGTGCGCGCCAACGGCTGGGTGGTCGCCGGACCGGGTCACTCCGACAGCATCGTGATCGACCGGCTCGGTCTGTTCATGAAGGGTGGCGCGGAGGGAATCATGGTCGCAGCCGCGGAAAACGGTACCACCGTCGCGCTGAAGATACTCGACGGCAATCTCCGGGCCGCCGCTGCGGTTGCGCTCAGCCTGCTGGCGGATGCTGGGGCGATCCAGCGAGCGGATGTCGCGCAGTTGCTTCCCGAGCTCGGCCTCACGATGACCGGCGGCGGCCGTCCAGTCGGAGAGATTCGCGCCAGCTATATTTAGCGAGACCCGCCGGGCGCGATCACGTTGAGTGCGCCCGGTCGCACGGCGGCATGAAACAGTAACGGGCGACCGCCGCAGCGTCGCCGGGGATGCCGAGCTGGCGCAAAGTCATTTCCCCGACCCAGCGGTACCAGCCCCAGGGTTCCGCCCGCAGCGACGACAGCACCCGCCAGGGCACCGACGGTGCCAACCGCGACAACCGCGACAACCGCGACAACGATATCGCCCCGGCCGGCGGCTTCGGTCGCCAGTTGGCGACCGTGCGCGGCGCTGCGCGTGTGGGTGACGGTTACCCCGGCGCCAGCATCACGCAGGTGCCGCGCCACCTCGAGGCCCCGGCCGGCGGCCGCGGGCTGGCCGGCCGCCCGGTTGATCACAAGCTCGAAGGATCTCACTGGGCGTTCAGGTGAGCTTGGCCAATCGCCGCGCCTTCGCCGCCCCGGACACCTGCACCGTCACGACCACGACCAGCGCGAGAATGAACACGGCCGACGCGAGCACGTTGGCCTCCGCCGGAATTCCGCGTGCCGCTGAAATGTAGATGTATTTGGGGAACGTCGTCACCGCCCCGGAGTTGAAGTTCGTGATGATGAAGTCGTCAAACGACAACGCGAACGACAGCAGTGCCGCCGCGAGAATGCCGGGCAGCAGCAGCGGAAAAGTGATGCGCGCGAACACCTGCCAGGCGGAGCCGTACAGGTCACGGCCGGCCTCTTCCAGCGCCGGGTCGAGGCTCGCCACCCGCGCCTTCACGGTGACCACGACGAAGCTGATGCAGAACATGGTGTGTGCCAGAATGATCGTCAGCATGTCCTTCGGCACACCAAGCGATAGAAACTGGGCCGCCAGACCGGCGCCGAGCACGACCTCCGGGGTGGCCATCGGCAGAAACAGCAGCAGGCTGGTCTGGGACCGAAACTTGAATCGGTAGCGCACGATGGCGATCGCGATCATGGTGCCGAGGGTGGTCGCGACAACCGTGGCTACGGCCCCGATGAACAAGCTGTTGCCGAAGGCCTGGCAGACGGCGCCGTTTTGTACGTTGCAGACGTTGAGCCATTTGTCGAAGGTGAATCCGCGCCAGGTGATGTTCGATTTGAGCGAATCGTTGAAGGAGTAGACGAAGGTGTAGCCGATGGGAATCATCAGAAAGAGCAGCGCCAGGCCGCTGTAGACGGGCAGCAACCATTTGCCGAGGGAGAGCTTCACAGCAGTTCCTCCGTTCCGGATCGTTTCACGTAGATACTGACTATGACCAGGATCACGGTCATCAGGATGATGGACAGTGCCGCCGCCGAGGGGTAATTCTGCAGCACCAGAAAGTTCGCCTCGATCACGTTTCCCATCATCTGGGTGCCGGTACCGCCGAGAAAGTCCCGGCTCGCGTTGATGTAGTCACCAGCAGCCGGAATGAATGTGAGCAGGGTGCCCGCCACGATGCCGGGCATCGACAGCGGGATGGTGACCTTGCGGAACACCTGGAACGGGCTGGCGTAGAGGTCGTTGCCGGCCTCGAGATAACGCACGTCGAGTCGTTCCAACGTCGTGTACAACGGCAGGGTCATGAACGGGATGAAGTTATAGGTGAGTCCGAAGATCACCGAGAACGCCGTACCGGTCACGTGGGCTTCCGGCCCGAGCAGCGAGAGCGCTTTGAGCGACTGCACGACGAATGACTCATCGGAGAAGAGCTGCTTCCAGGCCAGGGTGCGCAGCAGAAAGCTGATGAAGAATGGTGCGATCACGAGCACGAGCATGAGGCTTTGCAGCAGCGGCCATTTGCGGGCTGTCACCCCGATGAAATAGGCCAGCGGGTAGCTGATCACCAGCGCGAAGAACGTCGCGGCCAACGCATAGCTGAAAGATCGCACGATGTGCGGCCAGTAGGTTGTGATGACCTCGGTGTAGTTCTGCCAGCGGAAGGCATAGTCGTACTGGCCGATGTCACCGAACTCCCGCGGCGTCTGAAACGACGTCAGCAGCAGAGAGACCAGCGGGGTCAGAAAAAACAGCACCAGGTAGAGGATGCCCGGCAACAGCAGAAACAGCGCCACCGGGCTGCGACGCCGGGCGACGGAGTCGGTCGACGGCGCCGTCGCGGTCGAGAATGCGGCGAAGGCCATCCTTAGGCCTCCTCAAGCTCCGTGACGAGCGACGACCGGCGCTGCTGCGCGATGGTCTTGGTGTCGAGGTCCGCCTCGAACCGCGGAGCATCGGCCGGATCGTCGTCGAGCCCGAAGCCGTGCTCGACGTTCCAGCTCAGCCACACCTCGGCACCGACGTGCGCGGCCGGGCCGAAAGCCATGTTTTGGGCGAACACCACGAGTGTTCCGACGCCGGGAACGGCGACAAGGTACTGCGTGCTGACGCCGCTGAACGACACGTCGATGACCTTGCCCGGGCCCATCGTATTGCGGCCGGCGTTGTAGGTTGGCTCTTCGGCGTGGAGGGTGAGTTTTTCGGGGCGCACACCGATAGTGACCTCGCCCGAGATTCGGTGCGCACGCTCAAGCGGCACCACGATCTTCTGCCCGGACACGTCGACCGCGATCGCGGTGCTCGTGGTGGAGACGACGGGGCCGGTGAACAGGTTGGACTGGCCGAGAAAGTTGGCCACGAAGGCGGTCTTCGGCAGTTCGTAGAGCTGCTGCGGTTCGCCCATCTGCTCGATGCGACCCTTGTTCATGACCGCGATGGTGTCGGCCATGGTCATGGCTTCCTCCTGGTCGTGCGTCACGTGCAGAAAGGTCAGGCCGACTTCCTCTTGGATGGTCTTCAACTCGAGCTGCATCTGACGCCGCAGCTTGAGGTCGAGGGCTCCGAGCGGCTCGTCGAGCAGGAGCAGCGCCGGACGGTTCACGATGGCGCGGGCCAGTGCAACTCGCTGCTGCTGGCCGCCGGAGAGCTGCTGGGGTTTGCGGTGGGCCAGGTGATCGAGCTCCACCAGGAGCAGCGCCTCGTGCGCTTTTGCTACCGGGTCGCCAATCTTGCGGCGACGCAGCCCGAAGGCGACGTTCTCCAGCACGGTCATGTGCGGAAACAGGGCGTAGCTCTGGAACACGGTATTGACCGGGCGCTGGAAGGATTTCTGGTTGGTCACGTCCGCACCACCGATGAGGATGCGGCCGCTGGTGGGTTCTTCCAGCCCGGCGACCAGCCGCAGGGTGGTCGTCTTGCCGCAGCCCGAGGGACCGAGCAGCGCGAAGAACGACCCGGCCGGAATCGTGAGGTTGAGATTTTCAATTGCGGTGAACCCGGGGAACCGTTTCTCGATGCCGACCAGCTCCAGGTCGGCGCCACGATCAGCGAACGCACCGACGGCCATCAGGCTGCACCCAGCAGGATTGCCTGGAACTGAGCGTTGAAGGTCTGCTCCTCGGTGCCGTCAAGACCCCGGAAGACGTAGGCATTGGCGAGGGTTGCATCGTCGGGGAAGATCAACGGATCTTCGGCCAAAGTCGGATCGATGGCCATCATGGCTTCCTTGGCACCGACGACCGGCGTGATGTAGTTGACATACGCCGCGACCTCGGCGGCGACCGCCGGGTCGTAGTAGTAGTTGATGAGTTCTTCGACGTTCTTCTTGCCGGGAGAACCGATCGGAACGACGAAGTTGTCGTTCCAGAGCGTTCCACCCTTTTCGGGAACGATGAAGCCCCACTTGTCGCCGTTCTCCGCGTTGAGCTGCACGATGTCACCGGACCAGACGATGGCGGCGAGGGTATCTTCGTTGGCGAGGTCTTCCTTGTAAGAGTTGCCCTTGATGTTGCGGATCTGGCCGTCGGAGACCTGCTTCTTGAACTCGTCGATGGCTGCCGTGAACTCCGCTTCGCCCCAGCTGCCGGAGATGTCGACACCCTGGTCGAGCATGATCAGCCCCATGGTGTCGCGCATTTCGGAGAGCACGCCGACGCGGCCTTTCAGGTCCGGTGCCCACAGGTCTTCGACCGATGTGACGCCCTGTGGATACTTTTCCTTGTTCCAGGCCAGGCCGGCAAAGCCGCCCTGCCACGGCACGCTCATGGCGCGGCCCGGGTCGAAGTCGACGTCCTGCAGCGACGGCAGCAGGTTGGACAGGTTGGGAATGTTGGCGTGGTCGAGTTCCTGGGTGTAGCCGAAGCGAATCATGCGGCTGACCATCCAGTCGGTCAGGCAGGCGACGTCGGCGCCGATGTCCTGACCGAGGGCGAGCTGGTCTTTGACCTTGCCGTAGTACGAGTTGTTGTCGTCGACGGCTTCGGTGTACTTGACCGAGATACCGGTTTGCGCTTTGAAAGCGTCGAGGGTTGGGTAAGTACCGGCATCGTCAACATCGATGTACAGCGCCCAGTTGTCCCAGCGGATGGTCTTGTCGGTGGCCGACGTGTCGGCCGCAGCGGTGGGCTTTACCGCAGCCCCGGAAGAGCACGCGGCGAGCGCGAGCGCGGTCGCACCGGCCCCGGCTCCGGCCAGCAGGGTGCGACGGCCCATCTGGGCGTTCTGCGCTTGGCGAATGAGCTGGCGAATCATGGGATCGGCGGGCAGTGGCTTGGACTTCATCATGGTTCTCCTAGCATTCTGGGCACGCACACGGTCAAACTCGCTGCGTTGCGAGTTGGTCGATAATTGCACATATCGGTGGTAAAAACACCTAAAAGGGTTCAAAACATTGATCTTGCAACCGATTTGTCACGAAATCAGCACAAACTCGCAACATTCGCCCTCGAAATCGTCGGTGCGCCACGACTAGGGTGGTGGCGATGAGCCGCTGGACCTCGGCCGAGGAGCGCGCTTCGAGAGAGGAACACCATGAGGATCGCCATCCCCACCGAGATCAAGAACAATGAGTTTCGGGTCGCGATCACCCCGGCGGGCGTGCACGACCTCGTACTGCACGGTCACGACGTGCTCGTGCAGTCCGGCGCCGGCGTCGGTTCCTCGATCAGCGACGAGCAGTATGTCGCGGCCGGCGCGATGATTCTGCCGGACGCCGCGAGCATCTGGGCGGCCGCCGACCTGCTGCTCAAGGTCAAGGAACCCGTCCAAAGCGAGTACGGCTATTTTCGCGCCGACCTGGTGCTGTTCACCTATCTGCATCTTGCTGCAGAACCCGAGCTGACCCGGGCCCTGCTCACGAGCGGAGTCACCGCGATCGCCTATGAAACCGTGCAGTTGGCCTCCCGAGCGCTGCCGTTGTTGGCACCGATGAGCGAAGTGGCCGGCCGCCTCGCGCCAATCGTCGGTGCCAATGCCATGCTCAAACCGAACGGCGGCCCTGGCCTGCTGGTGCCCGGCGTTCCTGGCACCCACCCGGCAAAGATCGCCGTGCTCGGCGGCGGGGTCGCCGGCACCGCCGCGATGCAGGTCGCGCTCGGGCTCGGCGCCGAGGTGACCGTGCTCGACACCAACCTGTTCCGGCTGCGCGAGATCGATGCCCTGCATTTTGGGCGGGTCAAAACCATTGCTTCGAACAGCTTTGAGATCGACAAGGCCCTCGTCGAAGCTGATATGGTCATCGGTTCGGTTCTCATTCCGGGAGCCAAGGCTCCCAAACTGGTCAGTAACGAGCTCGTGTCGCGTATGAAACCGGGCAGCGTGCTCGTGGATATCGCCGTGGACCAGGGCGGTTGCTTTGCCGACAGCCACCCCACCACGCACGCCGACCCCACCTTCACCGTGCACCGGTCGTTGTTCTACTGCGTGGCGAACATGCCCGGCGCGGTGCCGCACACCTCGACCTATGCTCTGACGAATGCGACCCTGCCCTATGTGCGCGCACTCGCCACGCTCGGCTGGGTCAATGCGTTGCGCGCGGATTCCGCCCTGGCCCAGGGGCTCAATACCTTCGCCGGGCACGTGACCAGCACTCCCGTGGCGCTCGCCCACGGGTTGCCGCACCAGCCTGTCGCCGAGGTGTTGGTCTAGCCGGGGAGGATCGCCCTGGTCACGTCGCCTCCCGGGTGCAACACCCAGACCCGCCCGCGCCCGGGTGCCAACGGCGGCGGCAACTCCCGGCGGTGGCTGATCAGCCGAAAATCCGACAGGCTGCAGCGGTCGAAGACCAGGCTGGCCGCAGTGTTGTTGGCCGTTGGGCCCTGCAGCCGGGCCAGCAACGTCCAGTGCGCCTGCCAGGTTTCGGCGTCACCGACGACGATCAGCTGGCCCGCAGAATCCGTCTGGCCTGCGTCACCGGAAACCTGCAGCGCGGATGCCGCCAGCCCGCTCGTTCCCGCCAGTTCCAACACCGGCACGCCGAGGACGGTGCGCAGGCGGGCGGCTGCGCTCGTCGGCGACGATGACACGATCAGGAGCGGGCCACCAGTGGCCAGCGCATCGGGCAGCCTGGCTGGAGGTACGACCGGGGCCGCAGTCGGAGCCAGCAATTGCACGCGCAGACCGCGCCAGACGCCCCCGCCCGGCGGCAGCGCGGCGGTATAGCTGGCCGATTGCCCACCGGCCGCGAGGTGGTCCTGCACGCTCGGCAGTTTCAACAGCAGGGAGCTCTGGCAGAGTGCAGCCAGCCCGGGAACCACGCTGGTGTGCCGTTGTACGGCAACAACGACGTTTACCCCCGCTGCCGGGCCGTCCCGCAGCAGCCCGACGAGCAGGTCGACGGCGGCGAGCCGGTGGTCGGGCTGCCAGCGAGCGCAGACGGAATCAAAATCGTCGAACAGTATCAACCGGGGTGAGGCCGCAGTCTGCTGCCCGGTTTCCACGCTGGTGCTGAAGCTCGCAAGGGTATCCCAGGCCGATTCGACGTCGGCCGTGACGAGGTGGACCCCGGTGTGAGTTTCGGCCGCACCGGCTACTGCCTCAGCCAGTGTGCGCAGCAGGGCGGATTTACCCGAACCGGCCCCGCCGACGACGAGCAGATGCCCGTCGACCTGCGGGTCGTAGGCGAACACGCGGTACCGTTGACGCTCAGGTTCGTCGAGTAACCCCAGCGGAAAGCCAGATGCCGCCGACGCGCTCGCCAGGTCTGCCGCCGTGACCACCGGCGGGAGCGCATCGAGCCAGGGCCGCCTCGGGACGAATCCGCCCGCTGACGACAAAACCGGAAGTGCCGACAGCGGCGCGGCAGCGATGCCGGCGATGTCGAGTTCCCTGGTCGTCGCGACCTGGCAGAGCACCGGTTCTCCCGTTTCGGTGGCGACCAGGCACCGGCCGGGCTGATTCGGTGCCAATTCGGCTGCAGCATCCGTACCGATCACCGCCTGACTGTCGGCACGGTTGTTCACCCGCAAGGACAGGCGCAGGCTGCAGTTGGCCAGCAGGGCGTCGCGTACTACCCCGGCGGGTCGTTGGGTACAGAGGATGAGGTGCACACCAAGCGACCGCCCCCGCGCGGCGATGTCGACGAAGAGGGCGTGCAGCTCGGGAAACAGCCCGAGCATGGTGGCGAATTCATCGACGACGATGACCAGTCGGGGCAGCGGATGCGTCAGGCGCGCGTCGGTTACGTCCCGCGCACCGGCCGAGCTGAGCAGGCGTTCCCGGTAGCGGAGTTCGGCCCCCAGACTGGCCAGGGCTCGGGTAGCCGTGGCCGCGTCGAGGTCGGTGATGAGGCCAACGCAGTGCGGCAGTCGAGCCAGCGGTTGAAAGGCCGAACCGCCCTTGAAATCGACCAGCAGAAAGTTCACTTGGCCGGGCGAATAGGTCGCGGCCAGCGCTGCCACCCAGGTGGTCAGGAGCTCGCTCTTGCCGCTGCCAGTGGTGCCGCCGACCACGGCGTGCGGCCCGGATCGCACCAGGTCAACGTTTACCGGACCGTCTCGTCCGACACCGATCGGGCAGTCGAGGCTCGGCGGCGCTGTCCCGCCGGTGATTTCCGGGGCATCGCTGCCGTCTTCGAGCAGTTCGGCCAGGGTGAGCGTGGTCGGGAGCGCCCCGGACTCCCCTGCCATCCCGGCGGCACGCGCCTGCTCGGCGAGGGCCACCGCGAAGTCGATCGCCTCGGCCTGGGTGAGCAGCTCCGGGCAAAAGTCGAGGGGCGGCGCGCGATTGGGCGCACGAATGATCTGCGCCCGGGTCGGCCCAGCGATGCGCACGACCGTACCGCAACCCGGGGGCAGATCCTCGAGCCGCGTCGCCACGGCCAGGAGCAGCAGCCCACGATCGGGTTCGTCTCCGAGCGCATGCACGGAGGTGACTGTTCGCAGCAGCAACGTGAGCCGTCGCGGCGTTGCTCCGGCCTGCGGCAGCTGCGCTGCCCGGGCCCAGTCGGTGGTCTGGGCGTCGGTTGCGAGGGCGACTCCCAGGTCGGTCGGCGGCAGAGCGAAGCACAGTTGTACGAGCACGGCCCGGGCAACGGCCGCTGCGAGTGGCATCGGTCCGACGATACCCATTCCGGAAACCAGGTCGACGACGACCGGGGCACCGGTGACGGTCGAGGCCCACTCCCGAAGTTCCCGGTGCTCGTTCGGGGCGCTTGCACCGCCCAGTCGAATGCCGCTCGGGACCGAGCCGACGCCCAGCGCGACCAGCGTGGCATCCGTTTGGCGCCAGCGCGCCGCCGCAGCATTTCCCAGCACAATTTGTCGGGCAGATGGAGTGTGTTGCCAGGCCTCGGCGCGCCAGCGGGCCTGGCGTTCAGTGATGACCGTGCGCAGCAGTGCCAAGGCTTCGGCGTGCGCGGCCGATTCGACCCGGCGGCGTTTGCCGCCCGAGCGCTTGGAGTCGAACATGCTGGCCACCGCGATGATCGGGCTGAGAACGGCGAAGATCAGCGCGAAGGCCGAGCCGGTGATCATCCAGATCAGCCCGGCAGCGACCAGAGGCGCCACGCAGGCAAGCAGGGGAAATCCCGACGGAGGCAGAGGGGCTGGCGCGGGCGGCAGCGCGAGGGTTTCATCGACGGTGGACACGAAACCAGCAGACCAGACTGCAGCCCCGCGAACATCCTCGACGGGGCTATCGGTGCACGATCACAGATTGTGCGTAGCTGTGGAGGAGGTGGCCTGGCTGACCGGCACTCAGTCGATGTTGAAAGAGTTGTCGGCGATCTCCACCCGGGTGCCGCGCGGAAGAACGTACCGTCGCCCCGGTTCGAGCGCCTCAGCCGTTTCACCGGGGCGGCGAATCACCGTGCCGTTGCCCGAGACACGGTCGCTGACCCAAAACTCGCCGTCGTGCTGGCCGAACTCGAGGTGTGTCTTGGAGAGCGAGCGGTCGGCATCCGCTACCCGTATGAGTTCGTCGAAAATCTCATCGGGTTGGGCCAGGGGTTTGCGGCCGATCAGGCCTGAGCCCTGCACGGTTACCCGCTGGCCGGTGCTGAAAGTCAACACGAAGGTCGCCCGGGTCGGCATCACTGCGGCGGGGAGTGCGGGCGGGGCAGCGGTCACCACGGCAATGGCCCGTACCGGAGCCGGCACCTGAGCGGGAATCGGTACGGAGATGACGACGGGCGCGCGCGGTAGGCGGGCAATAATCGTCGTGTCGTTCGGGCGAGGGTCGGGACGCTTGCGCGACTCCACGGTGGCGGTGCGGGAGCTGCCGCATTCGCCGCAGAACATGGCCCCGACCGGCAACCAGGCCCCGCAAATCTGACACGTCGCCATCGAAAGAACCTAGACCTTCTTGACCACACTGGACTTGAGCTGCATGAATCCGAAACCATCAACCTTGCAGTCGATGTCGTGACCGTCGACCGGGTCAACGAGGCGAATGTTGCGCACCTTGGTTCCGACCTTGATCGACAACGCCTGGCCCTTGACCTTGAGGTCCTTGATGATCGACACGGTGTCACCGTCGGTCAGCACGGTTCCGAACGCGTCTTTGACCTGGGCTTCCTGCTCTTGCTCAACCGGCTCGTTCGACCACTCATGGGCGCAGAGCGGGCACACCAGCAGGGCGCCCATTTCGTAGGTCAGGTCGCTGGAACATTCAGAGCATGGGGGCAGGGTCTCATTCACTTGTTCCATAATACGCGACTGATGCTTTGCGACTATCGGCGGCCGATCCGCACGCGCCAGAGCCGCCCGGCGAGGATGGCAGCAGCGATCATGACCATCAGCGGAATTAAGGCAACGACTGAGGATGCTTCCCAGCCGATCCCGATTCCGGACTCCCGGTTGAACGCCGATACCGGCAGCCCGAGAAAGGACGACTCGGCCGACTCGGCGCCGCTGTCCAGCAGCGCAGAGAGCATACCGGCCGTGTAGGTGAAGGCCAGGGTCCACCAGAGCATCAGCAGGCCGGTGAACCAGTAGATCGCCCGATTCCAGGAGGGGCGGCTGCCGCGGCCGGTCTCGGCGAAACTTCGGGCCAGGGTGCGGGGTGAGCCGAGGGAGTCGAGGGCGGCGTCGATGCCGCGGGCTGCGGCATCCACCGTGACGTTGTCGCGAATCTCGCGCAGGATCGATCGGCGCTCGCTTGAAGATAGGGACTCTTCCAGCCAGAGTTCGAGCCGGAACAAATAGGACTCGCGGCGACGCCAGACTCCGAAGGAGGATCTGGCCTCGATGGTTTGCGTGTTCATTTCTGATCCTCTCCGGCTAAATCTTCTGTGGTGGTGACGCCGAGGCCCGTCTCCACGATCGCCGTCAGGGAGCGCCAGCGCGCCGTGGCGAGATCGAGGGCCGCCTCCCCCGCCTCGCTGAGCGAGTAATACTTGCGCGCCGGGCCCGCAGTGGATGCCACCAGGCGGCTGGTGAGCGAGCCGTCCTGTTCCAGGCGCGACAGCACCGGGTAGACCGTGCCGGTCGCGAGGTCGGTGAGGCCGATGTTCTGCAGCCGAACAACGAGTTCGTATCCGTACGACTCGGCAGACTGCAGCTGGCACAGAATGAGCATGGGCAGCACCCCACGCAGGGACTGCGCGTCTTGTGGCACGGCCGGCGTGCGCGATGGCTGGGTCATAGCTACTACCTTACGACAGGTAGTAGGTAATGCCTAATAGCTGCGCACGCCTGCTAGCGCGCTGTGCTCACCTGATTACTCTGGCGCCTTGTAGGGCTCGACCGCGAGCACGTCAACCACGATCGCGGTGACGTTGTCACGGCCGCCGTTGTCGAGGGCCGCTTCGACCATCGCGGCGACGGCATCCGCTGCCAGCTTCTTTTCGAGCAGGAAATGCCGGATGCCGTAGGACGTGAGCTCCTTGGTGAGCCCGTCAGAGCAGACCAGAATGCGCATGCCGGCCTGAATTTGCAGGATGCGGTAGTCGGGAATCGGTGGTTCGTGAAAGCCGACGGCGCGCGTGATGATGTTGCCGTGCGGGTGCACGTCGGCCTCTTCCCGGGTGATGCGCCCGGCGTCGACGAGTTCCTGCACGACCGAGTGATCATTGGTGACCTGTTCGAGTACACCGTCGGTGAGCTGATACACCCGGGAGTCGCCGATGTTGTAGACGATCCAGCTGACCGCATCCGAGACCAGGGCCAGCGCGACGCCGGTCACCGTGGTGCCCGTTCCCTGATCGGTGACGCCGACCCCCTGCGCCATATCCTCGACCGCGAGCGCGAGCGCCCGATCGATCGAACCGGCCTCGGCCACTAGGGTTCCGGAAAGTTCGGCGAGCCGGGTCACCACGGCCGAGCTGGCGAGGTCACCGGCCGAATGACCGCCCATGCCGTCAGCGACTGCGAACAGAGGCGGTACAGCGAGCAGGCTGTCTTCGTTGACCTCACGGCGATGACCGACATCGGTCAGGGCTGCCCACGCCAGCGTTAACGTCGTTGCAACGCTGGGCAGTTCGACACGAAATTCGGTCGAACCTTGACCAATCTGGGTCACGGGTGGTGCCTTCCGAGTGTGGTTCCAACGTTCGCCGAAGGACTTGGACCATAATAACGTCACCGCTTGGGGCCACCGCACCGCCTAGTGTCCGATATAGCTCATCACGTGCTTGACCCGGGTGTAATCCTCGAACCCGTACATCGAGAGGTCCTTGCCATAGCCGGAGTGTTTGAAACCACCGTGCGGCATCTCGGCGACGATCGGAATGTGTGTGTTGATCCAGACGCAACCGAAGTCAAGGTGCTTGGCGAAACGCATCGCGCGACCGTGATCGCGGGTCCACACCGACGAGGCCAGGCCATACTGCACGTCGTTCGCCCAACGCAGAGCCTCGGCCTCATCGGTGAACCGCTGCACGGTCATCATCGGGCCGAAAATTTCCTGCTGCACCGCCTCATCCGTCTGTTTGAGGCCGCTCACAATGGTCGCTTCGTGAAAATAGCCGGCACTGCCGATCCGATGTCCGCCGAGTTCGAGCACCGCGTGGTCGGGCAGCCGGTCGACGAAACCGGAGACCTGGGCGAGCTGGTTGACGTTGTTGACCGGTCCGAACAGGATTCCGCGCTCGCTCGGGGCACCCGTACGGGCATTCTCCCTGGCATGGGCGGCGAGCGCTGCGACGAATTCGTCGTGGATGCCGGCCTGCACGAGCAACCGGGTAGCCGCGGTGCAGTCCTGGCCGGCGTTGAAGAAGCCGGCGGCGACGATGCCGGCAACGGCGAGCTCGATATCGGCGTCGTCGAACACGATCACCGGTGCCTTGCCGCCCAATTCCAGGTGCACGCGCTTGAGGTCGTGTGACGCAGCCTCGGCAACGGCCATTCCGGCACGCACCGAACCGGTGATCGACACGAGTTGCGGGGTCTTGTGGTCTACCATGGCCGCACCGGTCGTACGGTCACCGGTGATCACGTTGAGCACCCCGGCGGGCAAAAATTCCGCCGCGACCTCGGCGAGCAGCAGGGTCGCACTCGGGGTGGTGTCCGAGGGCTTGAGCACGGTTGTATTCCCGGCGGCGAGCGCGGGCGCAAACTTCCATACCGCCATGTTCAACGGGTAATTCCACGGAGTGACCTGGCCCACGACACCGATCGGCTCACGCCGAATGAACGAGGTGTGGTCCGTCATGTACTCGCCGGCCGCACGCCCTTCGAGGTTGCGCGCGGCGCCGGCGAAGAAGCGGATCTGGTCGACCGAGAGCAAAATCTCGTCGTCCACCAGGGTCGAGCGCGGCTTGCCGGTATCGAGCGACTCGGCGTCGGCGAATTCCTCGGCACGCGCCTCAATCGCATCCGCTATGCGAAACAATGCGAGCTGCCGCACGGCCGGGGTGCTCTCGCCCCAGATTTCAAAAGCGGATGCCGCTGCCCGGTAGGCCGTGTCGACATCCGCCGCGGTCGACACCGGGCTGCTTCCGTAGATCGCTTCGGTGGCAGGGTCGATGAGGTCGAACCGATGCGTCGCGGTGGAGTCGACGTACCGGCCATTGATGAAGTTACGAAGTTCGGGGGCGCTCATGCGGCCAAGTGTACCTATTTCAACGTGAGATGCACCCAGATTCACAAATGAAATCCGCAGTGATTTGCATAATGTTCGACGGATTCGCTTGCCGAAGTGCATTTTGACTGACACAATCGATGCATGAATGGACAAAGGCGCGGTCACCCGCCCAAGCCGGCCCAGCTCGACGATGTGTCGAAAAAGATCATCGAACAGCTGCAGGCCGACGGACGTCGGTCGTACGCGGAGATCGGCAAGGCCGTCGGTCTCAGCGAAGCGGCAGTGCGTCAACGGGTGCAGAAGCTCACTGACTCGGGCGTCATGCAGGTCGTCGCCGTGACGGATCCGATGCAGCTGGGCTTCTTTCGCCAGGCAATGATCGGAATTCGCGCGTCGACCGATACTCGCGTGCTGGCCGAGCAGCTGGCCGAGATCGATGCCGTGGACTACCTCGTGCTGACGGCCGGCACCTTTGACATTCTCGCCGAGGTCGTCTGCGAAGACGACGACGAACTGCTCGAACTGCTCAACTCCAAGATTCGCAATCTCGATGGAGTCCTCTCCACCGAGACGTTCGTTTATCTCAAACTCCACAAACAGTTCTATAACTGGGGAACACGGTAAAAAATGACTCTCACCACACCCATCGATTCACCGACCGCGTACAGCGACGCCCACAACGCCGAGCTGCAGCAAAAGGCCAAGGATCACCTCTGGATGCACTTCTCCCGTCAGTCGGTGATGGAATCCGGCGCTGGAGTTCCCATCATCGTCAAGGGCCAGGGCCACCACATCTGGGATTCCAAGGGCAAGCAGTACATCGACGGACTGAGCGGTCTGTTCACGGTCAACGCCGGCCACGGCCGCAAGCGTCTCGCTGAGGTGGCCGCCAAGCAGGCCGAGGAACTCGCCTTCTTCCCGATCTGGTCCTACGCCCACCCGAATGCGATCGAACTCGCCGACCGGCTCGCCAGCTACGCCCCGGGCGACCTCAACCGCGTGTTCTACTCCACCGGCGGCGGTGAAGCCGTAGAGACCGCATTCAAGCTCGCCAAGTACTACTGGAAGCTGATGGGTCGCCCGACCAAGCACAAGGTCATCTCCCGCAACGTTGCCTACCACGGCACCCCGCAGGGAGCGCTGGCCATCACCGGCATCCCGGCGATGAAGGAGATGTTCGAACCGGTCACCCCGGGCGGTTTTCGCGTTCCCAACACGAACTTCTATCGGGCCGACGAGATGGGCCCTGGCCTCGGCCTCGGCGACAACCTCGAGGTGTTCGGCCAGTGGGCCGCGAACCGCGTCGAAGAGATGATTCAGTTCGAGGGCCCCGAAACTGTTGCAGCTGTCTTCCTGGAGCCCGTGCAGAACTCCGGCGGCTGCTTCCCGCCGCCCCCCGGCTACTTCAAGCGCGTACGGGAAATCTGCGACAAGTACGATGTGCTCCTGGTCGCCGACGAGGTCATCACCGCATTCGGCCGCATCGGCAACATGTTCGCCTCGACGACCTATGACATCCAGCCCGACATGATCACCTGTGCCAAGGGCATGACCAGCGGATACTCGCCGATCGGCGCGACCATCGTTAGCGACCGCATCTACGAACCGTTCAAACACGGCGACACGACGTTCTACCACGGCTACACCTTCGGCGGCCACCCGGTCTCCTCGGCCGTTGCCCTGGCCAACCTCGACATCTTCGAAGAGGAAAAGCTCAACGAGAACGTTCGCGAGAATTCGCCGCTGTTCCGCAAGGAACTGGAGAAATTGCTCGACCTGCCCATCGTCGGTGACGTGCGCGGTGCCGGGTATTTCTTTGGCATCGAACTGGTCAAGGACAAGGGCACCAAGGAAACCTTCAACGACGAAGAATCCGAGCGTCTGCTGCGCGGGTATCTGTCGAAGGCGCTCTATGAAGCCGGCCTGTACTGCCGCGCCGACGACCGCGGCGACCCGGTCATCCAGCTCGCTCCCCCACTGACCGTGGGCCCGAAAGAATTCGCCGAGATCGGTGAGATTCTGCACGGCGTGCTGGCGGAGGCGCCGAAGTACATGTAGCGCAACCGCTCAACCCGCGACCCGGTCTGGCATTCAAACGGATGCGAGACCGGGTCTGGTCGTGCTGCACCCGCGTCATCCGTCAGCTGCCCGCTCGTCGTCGTAATCTGCGTCGTCGTTCTCGCCTTCGAAGAACCAGAGGGCGTCGTCGCTGGGCGTCGCGCCGTCGCCGAAGTCCTCATCGTTTTCGTAACCATCGCCCTCAGCATCGTCGTCGTCGTCAGCGCGCGGCACCGCGAAGGCCCATTCCGGCAGGTGCCCGGACGTGAGCAGCAGGTTCAGCAGGGTGGCCATGCTGTACTGCGAGTCGATGGCGAGGGCCTGGTCGACGAAGAAACCGGCCACGGAACCACTGCCGAGCGCCCACGACAGCCACGCCAGCATGCACAGCGGCGCCGGCCTCGCCGAACGCGGCGCCATGGCGACGACGGTGCGCAGCAGGGTGATCGCGATGCGAATGCGGTCGACGTCGGGTCGTTCCGTCTGCAGGCCGAGCATGATGTCGCCGGTGTGTTCGGCGGTCGGTTCGCCGGAGTCGATCTCTGCCGCCACCAGGTCATCGAGGCTTCGCCCGGTTTCGTGCTGGAGTTGCGCGTACCGCCGGTTGATTTCGTACGCGCGCACGCCTTCGTCACGCCCGAACGCGAATTGCACCATCATCTGGTCGCGGTTCGGCGGGGACTGCACGAGCACGAGCAGCGTTGCGGCGTTCTCCTCGGTGGGTGGGTTAGGCCAGGTCAGAGCGTCCTCGGCAATCGCTACCGGGTCGAGGGCAAGGCTGAGAGCGGCGAACAGCTGTGGAGTGTTCTCGCCCCGCGCGAGCAGACGCCGATACCGCCGGTACAGGCGGGCCAGGCGTTCCCTGCTCGCCAGATTGACACCGATCGGGTCAGCGCCGGTCTGCAGTGTGCCCAGTGGGCGCGGCAACTCGAGGGCGACTTCAGGGGGCACCGCCTCAAAGATCGGTGACTCCGTGATATCGCTGAGTGGGTGCCCAGCGGCCGGGCAGTCCGGGTCGAGGTAGCTGCCCCAGGCATCCGCTGCAACGCACAGGGAATCTCGCAACAGAAATCCGCTCAGCTCGAGTCGCCGATTCAGAATCTCGGCGAACTGTTCGCGCGGAATGCCGACCGCAGCGTTGAAGGAATCGTCGGTGTAGATGACCGGGACGACGGCGTCGACTCCAGGAATCTTGCACAGCATTCCGGCCAGGGTCGTCGCAATGCGCTTGTACACCTTGTGGGGTGCGCCGTCTTCGGGCAGGTTGAAACGCAGCGCGCCGCAGGTGCGGTTGCCACGAAACGCCACCAGAACGGCGCTGGACTCGGCAACGAAACCGAGCAGCTGGGGAACGAGTGCCAGAAAGTCCTGAGCCTTCTGGGCTTTGACGATGGTGGGATGCATGCCGCCACTGTGCCAGCGTGGCCCGCACCGCCGCCGGTGCCTACCCGAATCTGGGGATGACACGGGCAGGCGACGGGTTGGGGAGGAGCCCGGGCTAGACCTCGTCGGCGACGGGCGCGGCGAACTGTGCGGCGTACAGCGCCTGATAGGCACCGTTGGCGGCGAGCAGCTGCACGTGGTTGCCTTGCTCCACGATGCGCCCCGATTCCATCACCAGAATCAGGTCGGCGTCCCGAATGGTCGAGAGCCGATGCGCGATGACGAAGCTCGTGCGCTCGGCCCGAAGAGCGCTCATCGCCTTCTGAACGAGCACCTCGGTGCGTGTATCCACCGAGCTGGTCGCCTCGTCGAGGATGAGCACGCTCGGCTTCGCCAGGAATGCCCGTGCGATGGTGAGCAGCTGCATTTCACCGGCACTCACGTTGCTGCCCTGATCGTCGAGGACGGTGTCGTACCCGTCGGGCAGCGAGTGCACGAACCGATCGACGTAGGTCGCGGTGGCGGCTGCGAGAATATCCTGCTCCGTCGCATCCGGTCGACCGTAGGCGATGTTGTCGCGGATCGTGCCGCCGAACAGCCAGGTGTCCTGCAGCACCATGCCCATGCGGCTGCGCAGGTCGTGCCGGGTCATGGTGGCCACGTCGACTCCGTCGAGCAGGATGCGCCCGGAGTCGATCTCGTAGAACCGCATCATGAGGTTCACCAGTGTGGTTTTGCCGGCTCCGGTCGGGCCAACGATGGCGATGGTCTGCCCGGGCTCAGCCACGAGGCTGAGTTCTTCGATCAGCGGCTTGTCCTCGGTGTACCGAAAAGATACGTTCTCGAAGACCAGACGGCCGTGCACCTCTGTTGGGGTCTCGGCCGGATCGGGGTCTTCGCTCTGTTCGTCGGCGTCGAGCAGGTCGAACACGCGTTCAGCGGATGCGACACCCGACTGCAGGAGGTTCGCCATCGACCCGAGTTGCGCGAGCGGCTGGGTGAACTGGCGGGAGTATTGAATGAACGCCTGCACGTCTCCGAGTTGCATGGCACCGGAGGCGACCTGCAGGCCGCCGACCACAGCGATGGCGACATAGACGAGGTTGCCGATGAAGGTCATTGCCGGCATGATCATGCCGCTGATGAACTGTGCACCGAAGCTGGCCTCGTACAGGTCATCATTCTTCTGCTTGAACCGGGCGTCGACCTCCTTCTGTCGGCCGAACACCTTGACCAGGGCGTGGCCGGTGAAGGTCTCCTCGATCTGACCGTTCAGCTCGCCGGTGTTGGCCCACTGGGCCACGAACAGTTTCTGCGAACGCTTGGCGATGAACGCTGTGATCACCAGCGTGAGCGGCACCGTCACCAGGGCGATCAAAGCCAGCAGCGGCGAGAGGATGAGCATCATCACGATTACACCGATCACAGTCAACAGGCTCGTCACAACCTGGCTGAGCGATTGTTGCAGGCTCTGCGAGATGTTGTCGACGTCGTTGGTGACGCGGCTGAGAAGTTCACCGCGCGGCCTCTTGTCGAAGTAGCTCAGCGGCAGGCGGTTGATCTTCGCCTCGATCTCTTCGCGCAGGCGGTAGACCGTGCGCTGCACGACTCCGTTCAGCACATACGCCTGCATCCAGCTGAACACGCTCGACAGCACGTAGAGTGCGAGTGCCCAGAACAACACGGTGGAGAGCATGGCAAAGTCGATGCCGAGGCCCGGCGTGAGCGTCATGCCGCTGAGCATGTCGGCCTGGGTACTGTTGCCGGCTGCCCGCAGGCCCGCGATCACGTCGGCCTGGCTGCTGCCGCTCGGCAGGGACTTCGACACGATGCCGGAGAAGATCAGGTTGGTGCCCTCACCGAGCAGGCGCGGGCCGAGCACCGAGAAGGTCACGCTGATCACGGCGAGGGCCAGTACGAGCATCAGCCAGAGGCGCTCGGGGCGCAACTTGCCGAGCAGTCGCTTGCCCGACGCGGTGAAGTTCATCGACTTCTCGGCCGGCAGGTTCATGCCGCCGAATGGACCACCTCCGCGCTGCGGACGCGGAGCCGGCTTGTCGTCGGCGTGGGTCTCGCTCATGCTGCTTCCTCCGCGGTGAGCTGGGAAGACACAATTTCTTGGTACGTGGTGTTCGAGTCGAGCAGCTGCTCGTGAGTTCCGCGGCCGACGATGCGGCCGTCTTCGAGCACGAGAATCTGGTCGGCGTCGATGATGCTCGACACCCGCTGGGCAACGATGACCATCGTGGCGCCGTTGGTGCTCTGCTTGAGCGCGAGCCGCAGCCGGGCATCCGTGGCGAGGTCGAGGGCTGAGAACGAGTCGTCGAAAATGTACAACTCCGGTCGTTTCACCAGGGCGCGCGCGATGGCGAGGCGTTGGCGCTGACCGCCCGATACGTTGGTGCCGCCCTGGGCAATCTTGGCGTCGAGCCCGCCATCCATTTCGGTGACGAAATCCCGCGCCTGCGCGATCGTGAGGGCCTGCCAGAGTTCGTCTTCGCTCGCGTCGGGTTTGCCGTAGAGCAGGTTACTGCGCACCGTTCCGGAGAACAGATACGGCTTTTGCGGAACCAGGCCGATGTGGCCCCAGAGCAGGTCGGGGTTCAGCTCACGCACGTTGACGCCGTCGACCAGCACGGAGCCGGTCGTCGCATCGAAGAGCCGCGGCAGCAGGTTCACCAGAGTGGTCTTGCCGCTGCCGGTACTGCCGATGATCGCGGTGGTCTCGCCGTGGCGGGCGATGAAACTCACGTTGCGCAGCACTGGTTGTTCCGCGCCCGGATAGGCGAAGCCCACGTCGAGCAGTTCGAGTTCGCCCTGACCGACCGTTGCGTTCACCGGGTTGGCCGGCGGTACGACGCTCGATTCGGTGGCGAGAACCTCACCGATGCGGTCCGCCGACACGGCCGCGCGCGGAATCATGACCGCCATGAACGTGGCCATCATGACGGCCATGAGAATCTGCATGAGATAGCTGAGGAAGGCGATGAGCGTGCCTACCTGCATAGATCCGTCATCGATGCGAAACGCGCCGAACCAGATGACGGCGACGCTCGAGACGTTGAGCACGAGCATGACGATGGGAAACATGAGCGCCATCAGGCGACCGGAGCTGAGCGCCACCTCGGTGACGTCGCGGTTGGCCTGGGCGAATCGGGCCGCCTCTTGCGTCTCCCGCACGAACGCGCGCACCACGCGGATGCCGGTGAGCTGCTCCCGCAGCACCCGATTGACGGTGTCGATGCGGGTCTGCATCTTGCGGAAGAGCGGCACCATCTTCACGACGATGAGGCCGACCGCGATGAGCAGAATCGGCACGCTCACCGCGATGAGCCAGGACAGCTGCACGTCCTGGCGGATCGCCATGATCACACCGCCGATGCTGAGGATGGGTGCGGAGACCAACAGCGTGCACGTGGTCAGCACGAGCATCTGCACCTGCTGCACATCGTTGGTGGAACGGGTGATGAGCGAGGGCGCCCCGAACCGGGTGACTTCTTGTTCCGAGAACTCACCGACCCGGCTGAACACCGCCCCGCGCAGGTCACGGCCGACCTTCATGGCAACCTTGGCTCCAAAATACACGGCCACGATCGCGCAAATGATCTGGGCGAGGGTGATCAGCAGCATGAGGCCGCCCACCCGCAGAATGTAGCCGGTGTCACCGGTAGCCACACCCTCGTCGATGATGTCAGCGTTGAGGGTGGGGAGAAAGAGCGAGGCGATCGACTGGGCCAGTTGAAAGACAATCACCCCCAAAAGCAGCTGCCAGTATGGACGCAGGTAACGCACGAGCAAGGACCACAGCACGAAGTTCTCCTATTACAAGACGGATGCCCGCCCGACCGGATGGGTCGGCGCAGCCTCCACTCCTGCAATAGTGCACTCATTCCGGCAGGTCGTCGACTAAAAACATTGCGCTACGCGCAGAAAACGTCGACTATTTCGCCAACTTCACACCGTGTGTTCAGGCGAAAAGGTTTGAAATGTAGGCAACCTCATCGACCGACGGCTGCCACGACGTCGCCGCGTCCGCGTTTTGTCGAATCTGCTCAGGCTTGGTGGCGCCGGCGATAACGCTGCTCAGGCCCGGCTGGGCCAGAAGCCAGGCGAACGTCGCCGCCAGCATGGTCACGCCGCGCGCGTCGCACCATTCCTGATACTGCTCGATCACGTCCCACGGGGCATCGTCGGCGAGATGGCGCCTGATCATCATGATGCGGCTGTCGGCCGGCCCGCCCGAGCGGGAGAATTTGCCGGTGAACAAGCCGTTGTAGAGCGGGAAGAAGGGCAGAAACCCGAGACCGAACGCGTTCACCGCCGGCAAAACCTCGTCTTCGACATCGCGCACGAGCAGACTGTATTCGTTCTGGCTTGAAATAAACGCTGGGTGCCCGTTCATGCGAGCGGTGAAGTCGGCCTCGGCGATCTGCCACCCGGCCAGGTTGGAGTGACCGATGTAACGGATCTTGCCCTCGGTGATGAGGTCGTGCAGGGTGGACAGGGTCTCTTCGATGGGTGTTGACGGGTCGGGAACGTGCAGCTGGTAGAGGTCGATCCAGTCGGTCTGCAGCCGACGCAGCGATGCCTCAACGGCCAAGCGGATGTACCGGCGAGAGCCCCGCGCGCCCCAGTCCGGACCGTTCAGGCCGCCCATGTCCATGCCGAATTTCGAGGCGAGCACGATCTGGTCGCGCTTGCCGCGCAGCGAGTGCCCCATGAGTGTTTCGCTGAGGCCCCGCTCGGCGCCGTAGATATCGGCGGTGTCGAACAGTGTCACCCCGGCTTCGAAGGCGGCGTCGATCACCGCCGTCGTGCCGTCCTGGGTTTCTGACGCAGTACCGGTGCGCCCGAAATTGTTGCACCCGAGCCCGATCGTCGAGACGGTCAGTCCGGAGGAGCCAAGTCTGCGATATTCAATCTGAGCCATCCCTACAGACTAGGGGCGCAGCCACCTCCTGCACAGGCGCAGGCATTCGGTGGTTGTGCACCGATGTCCGAAACCCGCGAGGCGACGCCGGGGGCGGCAGCTACAGTCGAATCATGGACAGCATCCCGACTGCACTCACTCCCCCGCACCTACTCCGCCTCCCCAGCCCGATCGGCCGGCTCGAACTCACCGCCGACGATGAGGGCATCCTCTCCCTCTCCATCGAAACCGACGGCCAGCTGCCGCTCGACGCGACCCCAGAGGCGCCGTCCGCGGTATTACAACGGGCGGCCGAACAGCTGGGCGAGTACTTCAACGGAACCCGGCAGACATTCGACCTGCCCGTACACCTCACCCGCGGCACCGAATTTCAGCGCAGCGTCTGGGCGCGGCTGGCCAGCCTCAAGTTCGGCGATGTCATCTCGTATGGTGCGCTCGGCAACGACATTGGACGGCCAGGATCGGGCCGCGCCATCGGTGGGGCCGTTGGCGCGAATCCGGTGCCGATCATCATCGGCTGCCACCGAGTGCTCGCGACCAGTGGCCAGATCACCGGCTACAGCGCAGGCGAGGGCATCCCGACCAAGGCCTGGCTGCTCAGCCACGAGGGCATCGCACACCGGTAACCGACCCGTGAGGCCGCGGTTTCAGCGGCGGCCGAGAGGCAGCAGGCCGAGGGCCCGTACCGCGTCACGCTCCTCCACGAGTTCGGCAACAGACGCCGCGACTCGTCTGCGCGAGAATTCGCCGTGTTCCAGCCCGGTCACGATGCGCCACTGCCCATCAACAGAGCGCACCGGAAACGAACAGACCAGTCCGGACGGAACGTCGTACGAGCCATCGGAGACTACCCCGGCGCTGGTCCAATCCGTGCCGCGGCCGGTGACCCAGTCTCCGACGTGGTCGATGGCCGCGTTGGCGGCTGAGGCGACCGATGAGCCGCCCCGCACGGCGATGATCTCCGACCCGCGCTGAGCGACGCGCGGAATGAACGTCTCCGCGAGCCACCTTTCGTCGACCAGGTCACTCACCGCTCGACCCTGGGCGGTCGCGTGGAAGACATCCGGGTATTGAGTCGCCGAGTGGTTTCCCCACACGGTCAATCCGTGAATCGCCCCGACGGACACGTCAAGGTGGTTGGCCAATTGCCCGACGGCGCGGTTGTGGTCGAGCCTCGTCATGGCGGTGAAGCGGTCACTCGGCACGTCGGGCGCGTGCGCGGCCGCGATGAGGGCATTCGTATTGGCGGGGTTGCCCACCACGAGCACGCGCACGTCGTCGGCGGCGCCGGCGTTGATGGCCGCCCCCTGCGGCCCGAAGATGCGACCGTTGGCGCCCAGCAGATCGGCACGTTCCATACCCGGTCCGCGCGGCCGGGAACCGACCAGAAGCGCAATGTTCACTCCATCGAACGCGACAGCGGGGTCATCGGTGACCGTAACCCCGCGCAGCAAGCTGAAGGCACAGTCCTCAAGTTCGAGTGCGGTGCCCTCTGCAGCTTTCAAACCCTGCGGTATTTCCAGCAGGGTGAGACGGATCGGCGTCGTGGGTCCCAGCAATGCGCCAGCGGCAATCCGGAACAATAGGGCGTAGCCAATCTGTCCGCCGGCTCCGGTGACGGTCACGTTGACCGGCTGCCGAAGAATGGGAACGTTGACCGCTGGGGAAAAGATGCTGGCGTCTATACTCACGCGCCCAGCCTAACCCCGGTATAGATGGTGGATGCGGCCGGCCGCCCCGCCGCAGCGAGGTGTTGTTCAACGACGAGCTCCAGTTCGCCGGGTGCACCATGACCGAGGCGGATTCCGACCGATTGGGTCCAGTCGATCAGTTCGCTCGCCGTCGTGAAGTCGTGTTCGTGCTGAAGAAGGGCGCGCGCGAACTCGCCCTTGGATTTCTTGTTGAAGTGGTTCAGGGCACGCTTCTGACCGTCTCCGGAATCGGCGACCACCCGCAGGTACAGAGAATCCGGCCGCACGGGCCTCGCTCCCAACGCGACGTAGGCCTCGGACCGCAGGTCGAGTAGCAGTTCGTCGGTCTGGCCGAGGAGCGTCGCCAGCGCGGCACTCCAGTGCTGTTTGAGCGTCTGGCTGGCCAAGGTCACGTTCGGCACTCGTGAATCGTGCGACAGCCGATATGCCGGAATGGGGTCGAGGGCGGCGAGCGGGCCGAGCAGTGCGGAGTGCACAACCAGATGGGCGTGCGCGAACCCGCGCTGCGCGGCCGACAGGGTGGCAACATTCAGCCCGTCGAAGAGGACCCCGGTGTAGCGGTCGATCACCGGCAGCGTCGGCGACGTCATCAGCTCACGGTTGCGGTCGATTTCGAACAACTGGGTGCGCCCCAGTTTGAGGGCGGTGCGGGCTTCCTCCGGATGCCGCGACAGGGCGACCAGCGCACGCGCCAGTACCCGACGTTTCGCGGTCAGGGCCGGATAAGCGAGTGTGGTCCAGTCCAGTGGTACAGCTTCGCCGCCGGAGCGTTTAGTCTCCGACGGCGGAAGCAGTATCAGCACTGGTGGTTCAGACGGGTTATTTGGAACCCACGAGTTCAGCCTTGCGGGCCACGATGGTGACCATGTCGTTGTCGACCGACAGGAATCCATCCTCGGCCTGGGCCAGAATCTTGGAGCCATCAGCCAGGGTAAGACGAACGTCACCCGCGGCCAGGATCGCCAACATCGGTTCGTGACCGGCCAGGATGCCGATCTCGCCCTCGACGGTCTTGGCGACAACCATCGTCGCCTCGCCCGTCCACACCTGGTGGTCGGCCGAGACAACGCTGACGGACAGCGACTTCGCCATGCTTAGTCGTTCTCCTTCTGAATCTGAGCCCACTTCTCTTCGACGTCGTTGATGCCACCGACGTTGAAGAAAGCCTGCTCAGCCACGTGGTCGAAGTCACCGTTGGCAATTGCCGTGAACGACTCGATGGTGTCCTTGAGCGGAACAGTGGAACCCTCGACACCGGTGAACTTCTTCGCCATGTAGGTGTTCTGGGAGAGGAACTGCTGAATACGGCGGGCACGCGAAACTGTGACCTTATCTTCTTCGGAGAGCTCGTCAACACCGAGGATCGCGATGATCTCCTGGAGTTCCTTGTTCTTCTGCAGAATCGCCTTGACTCGCACGGCCGTGTTGTAGTGATCGGCACCCAGGTAGCGGGGGTCGAGGATACGGCTGGTCGAGGTGAGCGGGTCGACGGCCGGGTACAGGCCCTTCGACGCGATTTCACGAGACAGCTCGGTGGTGGCGTCGAGGTGGGCGAAGGTGGTCGCCGGTGCCGGGTCGGTGTAGTCGTCGGCGGGAACGTAGATCGCCTGGAGCGAGGTGATCGAGTGGCCACGGGTCGAGGTGATGCGCTCCTGCAGGATGCCCATCTCGTCGGCCAGGTTGGGCTGGTAGCCCACGGCGGAAGGCATCCGGCCCAGCAGGGTCGACACCTCGGAACCGGCCTGGGTGAAGCGGAAGATGTTGTCGATGAAGAGCAAAACGTCTTGCTTCTCCACGTCGCGGAAGTACTCGGCCATGGTGAGGGCGGAGAGCGCGACACGCAGACGCGTTCCCGGCGGCTCGTCCATCTGGCCGAAGACGAGGGCGGTCTTGTCGAAGACGCCGGCTTCTTCCATCTCGGCGATGAGGTCGTTGCCCTCACGGGTACGTTCGCCTACTCCGGCGAACACGGACACTCCACCGTGGTCCTGCGCAACGCGCTGGATCATTTCCTGGATGAGGACGGTCTTGCCGACTCCGGCACCACCGAACAGGCCGATCTTTCCACCGAGAACGTACGGCGTGAGAAGGTCGATGACCTTGATGCCGGTTTCGAACAGCTGAGTCTTTGACTCGAGCTGGTCGAAGGCCGGCGGCTTGCGGTGGATGGGCCAGCGCTCGGTGATCTCGATCTTCTCGCCCGGCTTGGCGTTGAGGACATCGCCGATGACGTTGAAGACCTTGCCCTTGGTGACGTTTCCAACCGGAACCGTGATGGGGCTGCCGGTGTCGCGCACTTCCTGGCCGCGGACGAGTCCGTCAGTCGGGTTGAGCGCGATGGCACGAACCAGGTCGTCACCGAGGTGCAGGGCAACCTCGAGGGTGATCTCGTTCGACTCGTCGCCGATGATGATCGTGGTCTTCAGGGCGTTGTAGATGCCGGGGATCGAGTCGTGCGGAAACTCGATGTCGACAACGGGGCCCGTGACACGGGCGATGCGGCCAACAGAACCGGCAGTATCCTCCGCGCGGACTGGCGCGGTTGCGGTGTCAGTCATTGCTCTCTCTTCTCTGGTTACTTCTTGGCGGATGAGAGCGCATCGGCTCCACCCACGATCTCGGAAATCTGCTGGGTGATCTCGGACTGCCGCGCGTTGTTGGACAGGCGGGTGTAGTCCGTGATCAGCTTGTCGGCGTTGTCGCTGGCCGACTTCATTGCCTTCTGACGGCTTGCATGTTCAGATGCCGCCGACTGCAGCATCGCGTTGAACAGGCGACTCTCGATATACACCGGGAGGAGGCTGTCCAGAACCGTTTCGACGTCCGGTTCGAACTCGTAGAGCGGAAGAACCTTGTTGTCGCCTGGTTCTTCCACTCCCTCGACAACTTCGAGGGGCAACAGTCGAACGACTTCTGGCACCTGGGTGACCATGCTCACGAAACGGTTGTAAACGATGTGAATCTCGTCGACGCCGCCGTCGGAAGCGTCCCGCAGGAACGACTCCAGCAGGGCCTCACCGATTTCCTTGGCAGTCTCGAACTGCGGCTGGTCGGTGCCGCCAGTCCAGATTCGCTCCGACGCGCGGTTGCGAAAACTGAAGTAGGCGATGGCCTTACGGCCGACCAGGAAGTAGACGATGTCCTTGCCCTGGCTGCGCAGCAGTTCGCTAAGCGACTCTGCCTCACGCAACACTTGGGAGCTGAAGGCACCCGCAAGGCCACGATCCGAAGCGAAGATGACCACCGCAGCACGGCTGATCGTCTCTGGTTCGGTTGTGAGCACGTGTTCCACGTTGGAGTACGTGGCCACGGCCGATACGGCGCGGGTGACCGCTCGCGAATACGGGGTTGACGCAGCGACTCGCGCCTGCGCTTTCTGGATGCGCGAGGCGGAGATCAGCTCCATGGCCCGAGTGATCTTCTTGGTCGTCTGGGCAGACTTGATCTTCTGCCGGTAGACCCGAAGTTGCGCTCCCATGTGTGTGCTTCCTTGTCTTTCAGTTTGGCGTCGTCAGTTGCTGCAAGTCGTATCGACTAGCGGCGGTGCTTGACGATCTTTTCCTGGTTGACGTCTTCAACTGCGATGGCTTCAAACTTTTCTTTACTGACCGAAGCGAGCGGCTTGCCCTCGCCGGTCTGGAACTCGAGCTTGAACTTGTCGACACCGGCCGTGAGAGCGGTGACGGTCTCATCGGAGAGAACGTTTGTCTCGCGCAGGTTCTTCAGGACCTCAGTGTTGCGACCGAGGAAGTCGAGCAGTTCGCGTTCGAAGCGCAGTACGTCGGGAACCGGAACTTCGTCGAGCTTGCCGTTGATGCCGGCCCAGATCGAGACGACCTGGTCCTCAACGGGGTACGGCGAGTACTGCGGCTGGCGCAGCAGTTCGGTGAGGCGGGCACCACGGGCGAGCTGACGACGGCTAGCCGCGTCGAGGTCGGAGGCGAACATGGCGAAGGCTTCGAGCGAACGGTACTGGGCCAGCTCGAGCTTGAGGGTTCCGGAGACCTTCTTGATCGACTTGACCTGCGCGTCGCCACCGACGCGGGAGACCGAGATGCCGACGTCGACGGCTGGGCGCTGGTTGGCGTTGAACAGGTCGGACTGCAGGAAGATCTGGCCGTCGGTGATCGAGATCACGTTGGTGGGGATGTAGGCGGCAACGTCGTTCGCCTTGGTCTCGATGATCGGGAGACCGGTCATCGAGCCGGCGCCGAGCTCATCGGAGAGCTTGGCGCAACGCTCGAGCAGGCGGGAGTGCAGGTAGAACACGTCTCCGGGGTACGCTTCGCGTCCCGGCGGACGACGCAGCAACAGCGACACTGCACGGTAGGCCTCGGCCTGCTTGGACAGGTCATCGAAGACGATGAGAACGTGCTTGCCGGCGTACATCCAGTGCTGGCCGATGGCCGAGCCGGTGTACGGGGCGAGGTACTTGAAGCCGGCCGGGTCAGAGGCGGGAGCGGCGACGATGGTGGTGTACTCCATCGCTCCGGCATCCTCGAGCGCACCCTTCACCGAAGCGATGGTGGACCCCTTTTGGCCGATTGCGACATAGATGCAACGAACCTGCTTGTTGCTGTCGCCCGACTCCCAGTTGGCCCTCTGGTTGATGATGGTGTCGATGGCGATCGCGGTCTTGCCAGTCTGGCGGTCACCGATGATCAGCTGACGCTGGCCGCGGCCGATCGGGATCATGGCATCGATGGCCTTGATGCCGGTCTGCATCGGCTCGTGAACCGACTTGCGGCTCATGACGCCGGGAGCCTGCAGCTCGAGGGCACGACGGCCTTCAGTTGCGATGTCACCGAGTCCGTCGATGGGGGCGCCGAGCGGGTCGACAACACGTCCGAGGTAGCCGTCGCCGACGGGAACAGAGAGAACCTCGCCGGTGCGGTGCACCTCCATACCCTCAACGATGCCCCCGAACTCGCCGAGTACGACGACGCCGATCTCGTCTTCGTCGAGGTTCTGGGCCAGGCCCAGGGTGCCGTCGGCGAATTTGATGAGCTCGTTCGCCATCACGCCGGGCAAGCCCTCAACGTGGGCGATTCCGTCGCCGGCCGTGGTGACGTAGCCGACCTCGGTCGTTGATGTCTTGTTCGGCTCGTAGGACTTCACGAAGTCCTGGAGAGCGCCACGGATCTCATCGGGGCTGATCGTTAGTTCTGCCATCATCTTCCCTTTTCTGTACGAAAGTACAGGTTCTGTCTGTTCGAGGACGCTGCCGCCCTGAGTCATCTGGTACTGCTGGGGTTGTGGTGCTGCTGAGGTGACTCAGCGAGCGAGCTGGAGTCTCAAATCTGCCAGGCGGGTTGCAATGCTGCCGTCGATGACCAGGTCGCCGATTTGCACGCGCACTCCGCCGACCAGTTCCGGGTCGACGACCTGGTTGATGGTGAGTGCTCGGCCGTGACGCAACTGGAGGTTCGTCTGCAAGCGGGCGAGCTGATCGGCCGTGAGAACGCTCGCCGACGTGATGGTGGCGATCGACGTGCCGGACTCGTCCGCGACGACTGCTGCCGCGTGTCGCAGCAGTTCGCCGATGCGGCGGCCGCGAGGCTGCTGCACCAGGTGACGAACAATGGCGAGCGTCTGACCGGAGACTTTACCGGCCAACAGCTTTTCGGCCAGGGCTGCCTTGGCGCCAGGCTTGCCGAGCTTGCTGGCCAGGGCCAGCTCCAGCTCAGCATCCGAGGACACCGTGTTGCCGAAGGCGAAGAGCTCGCCCTCGATCGACGTTCCGGCCGGAATAGAGAGCGCGGATGCCCGTAGGCCGAGTTCTTCGATCCCAGCGAGCAGGTCGTCGTGGCTGGACCAACGTTCGGAGACGGCCGCTGCGAGCAGGTCGAGTGCCCGAGGCGTCACGTTGGCACCGAAAACGGCGCGTACGAGGGTGACCTTGGCCGCTGCATCCGCTGAGGCGTCGCCGAGTGCTGACAACAGCTGGGACGACGACCCGATTACTCGACCGGCGCCGAACAGGCTTTCGCTCGTCGCCAGATCAGACGTGCCGCCCGGGACGGACAGTGCCGCCCTCGAGGTGGCGAGTGCTTCTCTGGTGGCGCTTCCCATTTGCTAGATCTTTCCTGCTGTAGGTGCTTCGCTGGCTTCGAGTTCGGCCAGGAAACGATCGACAATGGCGCTGGCCTTGGCATCGTCGGACAGGCTTTCACCGATGACACCCGAAGCGAGGTCAATGGCAAGAGTGCCGACCTCGCTGCGAAGCGAGACAACGGCGGCCTGGCGTTCGGCCTCGATCTGCGTCTTGGCACTGGCCGCAATGCGACCGGCCTCGGCCGCAGCCTGCTCCTTGTGCTCAGCGACGATGCGCTGGCCGTCGGTACGGGCCTGTTCACGAATGGCACCGGCTTCGGCACGAGCGTCAGCGAGCTGGGCCGTGTACTGCAAGAGTGCAGCTTCGGCCTTGCGCTGAGCGTCATCGGCCTTGGCGATGTTGCCCTCGATGGCTTCTGCACGGTCGTCAAGAAGCTTCTGCATTCTGGGCAGCACAAGCTTCCAGAAGAAGAACAAAATCACGACAAAGCAGACCGCCGACCAAATGATGTCGTAGATCTCCGGAATGAGCGGGTTTCGCGCCGCTTCTTCCGTCGCGGCTGCAATTACTGCGTGAAGCATCATGCCTCCTAATTAAGTAGTAGTGAGGTTTAGACGCCGGTGAAGATGAAGTAGGTGGCGATACCGATGAAGGCGAGCGCCTCGGTGAAGGCGATACCGATGTACATCAGTACCTGCAGTCGGCCGGCCAGCTCAGGCTGACGTGCGACACCCTCGATGGTCTTGCCAACGACGATACCTACACCGATTGCCGGGCCGATGGCTGCCAGGCCATAACCGACGGTCGCGATGTTTCCGTTGATTTCCGCGAGAACGGTTGTTGCGTCCACGTATGTTTCCTTCCGTGATGGTGAATTCGGCGAGTGCCGGATTCCTAAAGTGTCTAGTGTTCCTCAGCCAGCGCGAGCTGGATGTAGACGGCGGTGAGTAGGGCAAAAATGTAAGCCTGGAGGACGGCGATCAGCACTTCGAAGAGCGTGAAGGCGAAGCCGAAGACGAGGGTGCCAGCGCCGAAGAGCTTGAACCCGCCATCCGCAGTGAAGAAGAAGAACTGGGTAGCGCTGAAGAACAGCACGAGCAGAAGGTGCCCGACGATCATGTTCATCATCAGTCGGAGCGTCAGGGTGACCGGTCGTACCAGGAACGTCGAGATGAATTCGATCGGCGTCACGATGATGTACAGAAACGGAGGTACTCCGGGCGGGAAGAGCGAATTTCGGAAGAACTTCGCCGGGCTCTTCTTGACGCCGGCGTAGATGAACGTTCCGTAGGAGATGACTCCGAGAAGCAGCGGCACTCCGATCACCGAGGTGCCGGCAATGTTGAGCAGCGGAATGATTCCGGTGATGTTCATGAACAACACCATGAAGAAGATGGTCGTCAGAAGCGGCAGAAAACGCCTGCCGTCTTTCTTACCGAGCAGGTCTTCAGCGATGTTGACGCGAACGAAGTCGAGTCCCATCTCGGCCAGGCTCTGGCCGCGGGTCGGAATGATCTTCATGCGTCGGGTGCCGAGCCAAAAGACCAGCATCAGAACCGCCACCGCGAGGAAGCGAATCAGAATGATGCGGTTGATTTCGAACGGAGTGTCCGCGAAGAAAATTACATCGGGGAAGAACTCATTGATGGAGGGACCGTGAAATTCACCGTCGCCGGTGGCAGACGGGACCATCAGGTTTACGGCGATTTCTAGCAGCGCTTTCTCCTGTTTCGGGGCGGTGAGCTCTGCTCGCGCATCGACGAATATGGGCAGGTTTACGACGCTGTAAAGCATGTGCAAACCGGGTGGGATCGCTGTTTACTCTAGCAAAGATCAGGCGCTGAGCCGAATCGTGAGCGGGATCCGTGGGCAGATGGGTCGTAGGGTTACTCGTCGACCGGGGCCGGGGGCAACATGGCGTCGCTGACGTATGGCATACGGCTCTTCATGACGACGACGGCATCGACGACGAGCGATCCGACAACCCCCGCAATAATGCAGAGGAACAGCACCATCGGCTGGATCCACTCGCGGTCCTGCAGCACGACCAGCAGCACCAGGAACACCACGAACTTGAGCAGCCAGCCGCCCATGATGATGCCAAAGAAGCCACCGATGGCGGACTCGGTGCCGGCGACCCGATTGGCCAGCAGAATGCTGCCAGCCGTGATACCCATGAACGCAACGGACATGGCCGTACCGATCAGCGCGCTGAGCACACCGGTGCCGCCGTCGACGAGATAGCCGATGATCGAGCCGACGACGGCGATGGCGATGGCGACCCAGCCGCCGTAAATCAGGATGCGGCGCAGCACCGGGATCGATGTGGGCTGGGTGCGGACGGTGTCGTTGGTGCTCATACGTTCTCCTCGGCAGGCGCCGCCACGATGGCGGTCGCTCGTGTCGTGTGTGGTTCTGATGTGGCAGGGGTCGGCGCGGCCTGGGCGGCCTCGTCGAGCGGGTCGAGCTCGTCCAGCACTGCCAGCTGCACCGGCGCGGACTGGCTGAGCCATTCCCCGGTCTTGCGGCGGCCGAGCGGGGCGAGGGTGACGATGGTGCAGATCAGCAGCGACGTCACCAGGAAGATGGTCGCGTACCAGGTCGGCAGGCCGAAGTAGACCGGCAGGATGTAGTAGAGCAGGCATCCAATGGATGCTGCGGACGTCCACCCGTAGAAGATAAGTACGGCGTGCAGGTGGGAGTGTCCCATATCGAGCAATCGGTGGTGCAGGTGTTTTCGGTCGGCGCTGAACGGGGATTTACCGGCTCGTACGCGCCGGAAGACGGCCAGTCCGAAGTCGAGCAGCGGAATGATCATGATCGCGACCGGCAACAGGATAGGGATGAAGGCCGGGAACAGCTGCGAGCGGTTGATGGCGGTCGGGTCAATCTGGCCGGTGATAGCGATCGCGCTGGTCGCCATCAACAGGCCGACCAGCAGCGCGCCGGCATCTCCCATGAACATCTTGGCCGGATGCCAGTTCAAGGGCAGGAACCCGACACAGGCGCCGACCAGGATGGCGGCGATGAGCGAGGCAAGGTTGAAGTAGTTGGTCGGCGAGGTGTCGCGCACGAGCAGATAGCTGTAAAGGAAGAACACCCCGTTGGCGATGAGGGCCACACCAGTCACCAGACCGTCGAGGCCGTCGATGAAGTTGATCATGTTCATGACCACGACGATGGCGACGACCGTGAACACGATCGACATCCAGCCGCTGCCCACCGTCAGTCCGCCGATCGGCAGGGAGTAGATTTGCACGCCCTGCCAGGCCACGAGGCCGGCGGCGATGAACTGACCGGCGAGCTTGGTCATCCAGTCAAGGTCCCAGATGTCGTCGGCGACGCCGACCAGCACGATCAGTAGGGCAGCACCGAGAATGGCCAGAATCTGCTGCGGGTCGGCGAAGACCAGCCGCAACGGGGCGAACGGAGCGGCAATGAGGTAGGCGACGCCGAAGGCCACGAGGATTCCGAGGAACATGGCGATGCCACCGAGACGCGGAGTGGGCCGGGTGTGCACGTCGCGTTCGCGAATTTTCGGGTACAGGCGGTACTTGTGGCTGAGTCTGTAGACCACGATCGATAGCACGAAGGTGACGATCGCCGAAACGAGCGCGAGTAGCAGGAAGAGAGTCATGGGCTACCGGCTGGCGTCCGTTTCATCCTGAATCTCGTCAGTGCGGTCGTCCTGGGACGGGGCGGCAAGGGTTGGTGCCGCATCCGCGTCGGCCGAGATCGTCGGAAGCCCGGGAACGGCGGGGGCGGCCGCGAGCACGTCACCCACGACGGCCTCGATGGCGTCGCGGGAGATGACGCCGTTGCGCACGATGTGCAGAAAACCGCCGTTGGTCTCGAAACCGGTGGCGTCCACGATCGTCGATGATCCATCGCCCGTCTGACCGAACACGCTCTCATAGGTGCTGCCAGCGGTGCCGCCGTCGAGGTACACGTCGACGCTCTCGCCGAGGGCCGCTTCAGCAGCCTGGGCGTCAGTGGTGGCCGGCATCCCGCTCAGGTTGGCGCTGGACACCGCGAGCGGGCCGGTTTCGGCGAGCAGGTCGAGTGCAACCTGGTTGCTCGGCATGCGAAGCGCCACGGTGCCGCGGGTTTCGCCGAGATCCCAGACCAGCGAGGGCTGGGCGTTGACGATGACGGTGAGTCCCCCGGGCCAGAATGCTGCGACCAGGTCGCGGACCGGCTGCGGCACGTCGACGGCGAGGGCGTCGAGGGTGGGAATACCGGGAATGAGAACCGGTGGCGGCGACTGCCGGCTGCGGCCCTTCGCGTCGAGGAGCAGCTGAACGGCCTCAGCGTTGAACGCGTCAGCGGCCACTCCGTAGACCGTGTC
This sequence comes from Cryobacterium sp. PH31-L1, assembly GCF_030063145.1. Lineage (GTDB taxonomy): Bacteria > Actinomycetota > Actinomycetes > Actinomycetales > Microbacteriaceae > Cryobacterium. The sequence goes on along the minus strand of NZ_JASISM010000001.1, from coordinate 681,841 downwards.
GGTGGGGATGACGACGAGCGCCCCGCGACCGATAGCGGTGCGCGCCAAGGCGATATTCGCGCTGTAGTTTTCGCCCGTAGTGGATTCGCTCGTGGTGGATTCGCTCGTGCAATCGTAGATGCGTGTCATTTCCGGCAATTCTAACCCAGTGCTGTCGTGAAGAGCGTATGCGCCGACTGGCGGGGTTCTTTTTAGGGGTGCAGTGCTGTTGTGGCCCGGTCCCGACTGGTGTAGTCGCGGTGGGTGGCCGGGGCCCGCCAGCCATCGGCTGCCAGCAACTGACGGATCGCGGCGCCCTGCAGCTCGCCGTGCTCGATCACGAGAACCCCGCCGGCGCGCAGTAGGCGCAGCCCGGTTGCTGACACGCTGCGCACGACGTCGAGTCCGTCCGAGCCACCGAACAGGGCGTGGGCAGGGTCAAACAGGCGCACCTCTGGGTCGCGGGGAATCGCATCCGCTGGAATGTAGGGCGGATTAGAGATGACGACGGCCACAGTGCCGTCCAGTTCAACGAAGGCGTCGGCGAGGTCGCCGAAGGCGAGGGTGGCGTTGGCGGCGCCGACCTCGATGAAGTTGCGGGTGGTCCACGGGAACGCTTCCGGCGAGTTCTCGATCGCGAAAATGTGCGCGTGCGGCACCTCGGTCGCCAGGGCCAGGGCGATCGCGCCGCTTCCCGTGCCGAGGTCGATACCGATCGGCTCCGGATCCGGCATGGAACGCAGGGCGTCGATGGCGAACTGGGCAACCTGCTCGGTTTCGGGGCGCGGCACGAACACGCCGGGGCCCACATTCAGCGAAAGGGAACGGAACGGTGCTCGCCCCGTTATGTGTTGCAGGGGCTCGCGCCCGCTGCGGCGGGCCAGCAGGGCGATGATGGTGGCGGCATCCGCTTGACTAACCGGTCGATTCAGGATGCTGCCGGCCTGCACTTCGCCGCGGCTCTGGCCGAGCACGTGGCCGATCAGCAGGTCGGCGTCGACCTTCGGGTCGGTGATACCAGCAGAGGTCAGCGCTCTGATCGCTCGATTTCGTAAGGAAGTGATGGTCTCGGGCAGGGCAGAATCTGAAGAAGGCACGTAGTGAAATGTAACCCACCAACCGCTTTTCGGCCGGGAGACATAGGCTGGAGGCGGCCCCCCCACCGAATTTCACCGAATGAAAACCGAATGAAAGTTGCCCCCGTGCCCAAGATCTATTCCGACATCACCGAAGCCGTCGGTGGGACCCCCCTCGTCAAGCTGAACCGTTTGACCGCCGGCCTCGGCGCCACCGTGCTCGCGAAGCTCGAGTTCTACAACCCCTCCAGCAGTGTCAAGGACCGCATCGGCGTCGCGATCATCAACGCTGCCGAGAAGGACGGCTCGCTCAAGCCGGGCGGAACCATCGTCGAAGCCACCAGCGGCAACACGGGCATCGCCCTGGCTATGGTCGGCGCAGCCCGCGGCTACAAGGTCATTCTGGCTATGCCGGAAACCATGAGCAAGGAACGCCGCGTCATGATGCGCGCCTACGGTGCCGAAATCGTGCTGACCGCTGGTGCCGACGGCATGCGTGGCGCGGTCGAGCAGGCCGCCGAGATCGTCGCGAACACCCCGGGCGCCGTTCTGGCCAGCCAGTTCACCAACCCGGCCAACCCGGCCATCCATCGTGCCACGACCGGCGTGGAGATTTGGACTGACACCGAGGGCACCGTCGACATTCTCGTCGCGGGCATCGGCACCGGCGGCACCATCTCCGGCGCCGGCGGATACCTCAAGGACCAGAAGCCGGGCCTCAAAGTTGTCGGTGTCGAGCCGATCGACTCGCCCATCCTCACCGGCGGCAAGCCGGGTCCGCACAAGATCCAGGGTCTCGGCGCGAATTTCGTGCCGGAAACCCTCAACCGCGAGGTCTACGACTCGATCACCGATGTGACCCTGGCCGACTCGCTCGCCACGGCGCGTTCACTCGGCACCGATGAGGGAATCCTCGGCGGCATCTCCGGTGGCGCCGCCGTCTGGGCTGCGCTCGAGCAGGCAAAGCTCCCCGAGAACGCTGGCAAGACCATCGTCGTGATTGTTCCCGGCTTCGGCGAGCGGTACATTTCGACGGTGCTCTACGAAGACCTGCTGGACTAAGTGAACGCTGTCTGCCCTTAAATGAATCCCTTACGGCGCCTCCGCGAAGATATCGCGGCTGCGCGCACCCACGACCCCGCCGCGCGCAGCAACACCGAGGTTTTCCTGGCCTACAGTGGGCTGCACGCGGTCTGGTCGTACCGGATCGCTAACCGTTTGTGGCGCGCCGGGCTTCACCTCCCTGCTCGCCTGCTGTCGCAGGTGAACCGGTTTCTGACCGGGATTGAGATTCACCCCGGGGCGACAATCGGGCGCCGATTGTTCATCGACCACGGCATGGGCGTCGTGATCGGTGAGACGGCGATTCTCGGCGACGATGTGATGCTGTACCACGCGGTGACGCTGGGCGGTAAGAGCCGTCACGGGCATGCGCGCGGGGTGCGGCGGCATCCGTTTCTGGATGACGGTGTCACTGTCGGAGCCGGCGCCAAGGTGCTCGGCCCGATCACGATCGGTGCCTGGAGCACGATCGGCTCGAACGCCGTAGTGACTAAGAACGCTCCCCCGCGGTCGCTGCTCGTGGGAGTGCCGGCGACAATTCGCCCGCAAACTCCCGCGACGGTTGAGTCAGCCCGTGGAGGCACCCTCGACCCCGAATACTACCTCTAGAAATACGACCGGGCCCGGGCCCGGAAAGTGGGCCCATGTTCTATCGTGGGCCCGGTTTCCGGGCCCGGGCCCGGTTAGGTTGATGCAGGAGCTACTCGGGGTCGCCGAGCTCAGCCAGGCGGGTTTCCTCGTCGGCGTGGATGCAGGAGTCGATGACGGGGCCGAGGGCTCCGTTCATGACGGCGTCGAGGTTGTACGCCTTGTAACCGGTGCGGTGATCCGCGATGCGGTTCTCCGGAAAGTTGTAGGTACGAATGCGCTCTGAGCGATCCATGGTACGAATTTGCCCCTTGCGCACGAGCGACGCTGCCGCATCGATCTCTTCCTGCTGACGGGCCAGAACGCGAGCGCGCAGTACACGCATGCCGGCTTCCTTGTTCTGTAGCTGCGACTTCTCGTTCTGCATGGCCACCACGATTCCGGTGGGAAGGTGCGTGATGCGCACTGCAGAGTCGGTGGTGTTGACCGACTGGCCACCGGGGCCGCTCGACCGATACACGTCGATCTTGAGGTCGTTCGGGTGCAGCTCGACTTCTTCGGGCTCGTCGACCTCGGGGAAGACGAGCACGCCGGCCGCTGAGGTGTGGATGCGTCCCTGCGATTCGGTGGCAGGCACGCGCTGCACGCGGTGCACACCGCCCTCGTACTTGAGGTGCGCCCACACGCCTTCGGCCGGGTCGCTCGAATTACCCTTGATGGCGAGCTGGATATCTTTGATACCACCGAGGTCGCTCGAGGTCTGCTCGATGATCTCGGTTTTCCAGCGGTTCGACTCGGCGTAGTGCAGGTACATGCGCAGCAGATCGGCGGCGAACAGTGCCGATTCCGCGCCGCCCTCCCCCATCTTGATCTCCATGATCACGTCGCGGGCGTCGAGTTCGTCGCGCGGGATCAACAGACGGCGCAGCTTTTCTGCCGTCGTGTCGAGCTGCTCCACGAGGTCCGGGATCTCTTCGGCGAAGGCAGCGTCTTCGTCGGCGAGCTCACGAGCGGCCTCAAGGTTGTCTTCAACCTCTTTCCACTCGTGGTACGCCGCGATGATACGACTCAACTCGGCGTAGCGCCGGTTGACCTTCTTCGAACGGGCCGGATTCGCGTGCAGCTCCGGATCCGCCAACTGCGACTGCAGGTCGTCGTGCTCGGCCAGCAGCGTGAGGACGGATTCGAACATTACTTGTCCTTGTCTGACCCGTTCAGGGTCGGCATCGACTTCTGAACCTGCATGAGGAATTCAACGTTCGACGAGGTCTCCTTGAGACGGCCGAGGATGAGCTCAAGCGCCTGCTGCTGTTCAAGCCCGGCCAGGGCGCGGCGCAGCTTCCAGGTGACCTTGACCTCATCGGCGCTCATCAGCATTTCTTCGCGCCGAGTTCCGGAGGCGTTCACATCGACGGCCGGAAAAATGCGCTTGTCGGCGAGCTGACGCGACAGGCGCAGTTCCATATTGCCGGTGCCCTTGAACTCCTCGAAGATGACCTCGTCCATTTTGGATCCGGTCTCCACGAGTGCGGAGGCGAGGATGGTGAGCGAGCCACCGTTCTCGATGTTGCGTGCCGCACCGAAGAAACGCTTCGGTGGGTACAGAGCGGATGCGTCGACGCCGCCAGAGAGGATGCGGCCGGAGGCCGGGGCCACGAGGTTGTAGGCGCGGCCGAGGCGGGTGATGGAGTCAAGCAGCACGACGACGTCGTGGCCCAACTCGACCAGACGCTTGGCACGCTCGATGGCGAGCTCGGCGACGACGGTGTGGTCTTCGGCGGGGCGGTCGAAGGTGGAGGCGATGACCTCACCCTTGACCGTGCGCTGCATGTCGGTGACCTCTTCGGGACGCTCGTCGACCAGCACGACCATGAGGTGGACCTCGGGGTTGTTGGTGGCGATGGCGTTCGCGATCTGCTGCATGACAATGGTCTTGCCGGCCTTGGGCGGTGCCACGATCAGGCCGCGCTGACCCTTGCCGATCGGGGCGACGAGGTCGATTATGCGCTGCGTGAGCTTGCCCGGCTCGGTCTCGAGGCGCAGGCGCTCGGTGGGGTACAGCGGGGTCAGCTTGTGGAAGTCGACGCGGGCCGCGGCCTCTTCAACGGTCTGGCCGTTGATGGAATCGACCTTGACGATGGCGTTGTACTTCTGACGGCCGGACTGGTCGCCCTCGTGCGGCTGACGGATCGAGCCGACGACGGCGTCACCCTTGCGCAGATTGTACTTCTTGACCTGGCCGAGCGAGACGTACACGTCGCTCGCACCGGGCAGGTAGCCGGAGGTGCGCACGAACGCGTAATTGTCGAGCACGTCGAGAATACCGGCGACGGGAATGAGCACGTCATCGTCGTTGACCTCGGGTTCGAAGTCATCGCCCTGGTTCGGGCCGCGACGCTTGCGGTCACGGTACCGGTTGCGGTTGCCGCGACCGTTCAGGTCGTCGTCGAGCTGGTTGCGTTCCTGGCCCTGGTTTCGGTCCTGACCACGGTCATTCTGACCCTGATTGCGGTCGTTCTGGTTCTGGTTGCGTTCCTGGCCGCGCTCGTTCTGACCCTGGTTTCGGTCCTGACCACGGTCATTCTGACCTTGGTTGCGGTCGGCTTGTGCCTGCGCGCGCTCTTGGTTGCGTTCCTGGTTGCGCTCGTTGCGAGCCTGACGCTGGCTCTGCGCCCGCGTCATGCCCTCGTCGTTGGTGCCGTTCTGGTTGCGGTCGTTCTGGCCACGGTCGTTCTGGTTCTGCGCGTTCTGGTCGCCCTGGTTGCGGTCTCCGCCCTGCGCACGGTCACCACCGCGGCTGCGGCTGCGGCTGCGGCCCTGACGCGGTGCACCGGAATCGTTCTGCTGATCATTCGACTGGTCGGTCGACTCGTCCGTGGATTCATCCGACGTGTCGGTCAGGACCTCTGCAGAATCGGCGACATCGTCAGACCCAGCAGGCGTCTCGTCGGTTACAACGGCGGCAGTGCGCTGCGACGAAGCCCGCCGGGATGGACGGCGAGCGGATGACGCGACCTCTACGGGTGCATCGGCGGGCGCGTCAGCGGTGTCGGCGACCACAGCGGCAGCGTCGTCGAGGTGCACCGGTGCGACCTGCACGCGCTTGCGTGCCTGGCGAACCGGCTTGTCAGCATCCGCTGTGGTAGCGGCAGCATCGTCGCCAGCGGGGGCAGCAATGGTGGACGCCACAACGCCGCGGGCGTTGCGAGCGATGCGCGAACCGGCGGCCGGAGCGTCGGGCAGGATGATGCCGAATCCGGTGCTGGCGTCGGCGTTGACGTGGGACTTGGCGGGAGCGGCGGTCGCGGTACTGGCACGACGCGGTGCACGCTTGCGCGGGGCCGTTTCAAGGGCCTCGGCGAGGCTCTCGACCGGTGCGATCTCGGGAGCGACCTCGACAGGGGCAGCCTCGACAGGGGCCGCCTCAGCTACGGGCGCAGCCGCGACTACGGGAGCCTCGGCGGGAGCAGCGGCGCTCGTGCCGGACTGAGCCGTTTGGATGGCCTCCACGAGCTCTCCTTTACGAAGTTTGGAAGCGCCGGGGATTTTCAGTTCAAGGGCCAGAGCCTGAAGCTCGGACACGCGAAGGGTACTCAGGCGGGGAAGATCCGAGCCAGCGGCGCGGAGGTTGACATCAGTCACGAAGGGGGTTCCTTTCCCCTGCCGAACAAAAATTCAGGTCAGGAGAGATGTATGCAGCGAGAATTGCGCTGCGGGTGATCCAATCCGACAAATGGAGGGGATTGGTGTAAACACCCACCGCTACGCAGAAAATCGCAATAACAGTGAGGTACAGGGAATGCACCGGAGAAGATGTCGCTCAAGGCGGTTTCTATCGGGTGCACAACAACCATAGCACTCTGGAGCCAGTCGCTTCGACAGCCCGCGGACCGGCCGAGCGTACGCGCGCCGCGCATGCCGACTCGACTCGACTGCTCGCTACGCGGCAGTCTCCGCCGGCGTGAGCGAATGCACGGTCGCACCCTGCACGTCGACGGCGAGCATGAGTGCTCGCCACGGGGTATCAGAGTTGCTGGCCACGAGTTCGGCAGCCACCAAGCGCTGACTCGGGTCGCTCGCCAACACCAGAATGGATGGCCCGGCGCCGGACACAACCGCAGCGAAGCCGGCCGCGCGCAAGAGGGTGATCAGCTTGTTCGTCTCCGGCATCGCAGCAGCACGGTAGCTCTGGTGTAGTTTGTCCTCGGTCGCGGCCAGCAGCAACTCGGGGCTCTGGATGAGCGCGGCGATCAGCAGCGCTGAACGCGACAGGTTGAACACGGCGTCTTCGTGCGGCACCGAGGCCGGCTGCAGGCTGCGCGCGAGGGCGGTAGACATCTCCTGCTCGGGCACAAAGACGAGCGGCTTGACACCGCGGTGCACCATGAGCTTCTTGTGGCGAGGTCCCTCCGGCGTCGTCCAGGCAATGGTCAGTCCGCCGAACAGAGCGGGTGCCACGTTGTCGGGGTGACCTTCCATCTCGGTGGCAAGAACGAGCAGCATCTCGGCGTCGATATCGACGATTCCCTCGAGCAGGCCCTTGGCCGCCATGATGCCCGACACGATGGCAGCACCGGAGGAACCGAGGCCGCGCCCGTGTGGGATGACGTTATGCGCGACGATGTCCAGCCCCGGCAGGGGCTGGCCGACAGCGTTGAAGGTGTGGATGATGGCCCGCACGACAAGGTTGGTTTCGTCGGTGGGAACCACACCGGCACCGACACCGTGCACCTCGACGAACACGCCGGGTTCGCTCCGCACGGTCACCTCGAGCTGGTCGTACTTGGCCAGCGCCAGACCTAGCGTGTCAAAGCCGGGGCCGAGGTTGGCCGTCGTCGCCGGAACCTGCACCGAGACAGCGCGGCCGATCAGGGAGACAGAACTGGTCATGCCTTGCCCAGGCCCAGAACGCTGGCGATTTCAGCGGTGTCCACCGGAACGATGGTGGGTACGACATCGGAACCGTCCGCGGTGCGTAGCGCCCACTGCGGGTCTTTCAAACCGTGGCCGGTGACCGTGATGACCACGGTCGATCCCTTCGGAATGAATCCGGCTTCGGCACGCTCGAGCAGGCCGGCGACTCCGATAGCGGATGCCGGTTCCACGAAGATGCCGACCTCGGCCGAGAGAATGCGGTGGGCTTCGAGAATCTTCGGGTCGGTGATAGCGCCGAAGTAGCCGTCGCTCTGCTCACGGGCGTTCAGTGCGAGGTCCCACGATGCCGGGTTGCCGATGCGGATGGCGCTCGCGATGGTGTCGGGGTGCTCGACGCGGTGGCCGAGCACGATCGGGGCGCTGCCGGAGGCTTGGAAGCCGAACATGCGCGGCAGCTTCGTGGTGGCGCCGCGGGCGACCTCTTCGCTGTAGCCGCGAAAGTAAGCCGTGTAGTTGCCGGCGTTGCCGACCGGAACGAACTGAAAGTCGGGGGCGTCACCGAGCACTTCGACGACCTCGAAGGCTGCGGTCTTCTGGCCTTCGATGCGGTCGGGGTTGACCGAGTTGACCAGGTGCACCGGGTAGTTGGTGGCGAGATCGCGGGCGATGTCGAGGCAGTCATCGAAGTTGCCCTGCACCTGCAGCAGCTGGGCGTTGTGCGCGACGGCCTGGCTGAGCTTGCCCATGGCGATCTTGCCTTCCGGCACGAGCACGGCGGCGGTGATGCCGGCGTGGGTGGCGTAGGCGGCAGCTGAGGCGCTGGTGTTGCCGGTCGAGGCGCAGATGACGGCTTTCGCACCGTCTTCCATGGCCTTGGAGATGGCCATGGTCATACCGCGGTCTTTGAACGACCCGGTCGGGTTCATTCCCTCAAACTTGATCCAGACCTTCGCGCCGGTGCGCGCGGAGAGCGCGGCGGCCGGAATGAGCGGCGTTCCACCCTCACCCAGGGTGATGATCGGAGTCGCGGCCGAGATGTTCAGTCGGTCGGAGTATTCGTTCAGCACGCCGCGCCACTGGCGGCAGACGATCGCCGCGGGGTTGGTCAGGCTGGCACTGGTCTCGCTTGGGCTAAACATCAGACTCCTTCAACTCTCAAAACGGATGCGACTTCGCTGACGACACTGTTGGTGGCCAGGTCCTGCACGGTGGCGGCGAGTGCGGCCTCCGTTGCGTCATGGGTCCCGATTACTAGGGTAGCCGTGGCCGAGCGGGCTGCGCGACTCGCGGTGCCGATCACGGCGGGTGTCATGGATTGTTCCACGAGCGCGAGGGAGACCTTGCGCTTGCTGAACACGCTCGCGATGGTCGCGAGCACGCCGGGTTCGTCGGTGACTTCGAGGGTCACGGCATAGCGGGTGGTGACCCGCCCGATGTCGAAAACGGACAGTTCGGCGTGGCTCGACGCAGCCACTCCCGGCCCGCCGGCGACGTGACGCCGGGCGATCGAGACGACGTCGCCGAGTACGGCAGAGGCCGTCTCCACTCCCCCGGCGCCGGCGCCATAGAACATGAGGCTTCCGGCGGATTCCGCCTCGACGAAAACAGCGTTGTTGGCGCCATGCACCGAGGCCAGCGGATGACTGCGCGGAACCATCGCCGGGTAGACCCGCGCCGACACCCCGTCGACCCCGTTCTCATCGGTGACCCGCTCGCAGATGGCCAGCAGCTTCACGACATAGCCGGCCTTGCGGGCCGATTCGATCTGCGCCGGCGTGACCTGCGTGATGCCCTCGCGATAAACGGATGCCAGCGGCACCGTCGTGTGGAATGCCAGACTTGCCAGAATGGCCGCCTTCTGCGCCGCGTCGAACCCGCCGATGTCCGCGGTCGGATCGGCTTCTGCGTAGCCGAGCGCGGTGGCCTCGGCCAGCGCGTCTTCTAGACTGGACCCTTCGGTATCCATCCGGTCGAGAATGAAGTTCGTGGTGCCGTTGACGATACCGAGGATGCGCTTCACCTGGTCGCCGGCGAGGCTTTCCCGCAGCGGACGCACGATGGGAATAGCCCCGGCGACGGCGGCCTCGTAGTTGATCTGGGCGCCGACCTGGTTCGCCGCGGCGAACAGCTCTGGGCCGTGCAGGGCGAGCAGCGCCTTGTTGGCGGTGACGACATCCGCTCCGCTGCTGATCGCCAGCAGGATATGGCTACGGGCCGGCTCGATGCCGCCCATGAGCTCGATGACGATATCGGCCCCGAGGATGAGTTCTTCAGCGTTGGTGGTGAATAGTTCGCGCGGCAGGTCGACGGTGCGTTCCGCGTTCACGTCGCGCACCGCGATGCCGACCAGTTCGAGCGTGGCCCCGACCCGGTTGGCAAGCTCAGGGCCCTGTTCGAGCAGCAGTCGGGCCACCTGGGCGCCGACAGATCCACCGCCGAGGAGGGCGACGCGCAGATTGCGGTATTCGAGCTTCAAGATTCTCCTCCGTTTTTGGTGCCTGATTGAGGTATCCCGGTATCCCGCGCGAGCAGGTCGGCAATCGTTTCGCCGCGCACCAGAACACGCGCTGTGCCATTCAACACAGCGACGACGGGCGCGCGGCCCTGATAGTTGTAGTTGTTGGACAGCGCCCAGCAGTAGGCTCCGGTGGCGGGCACGGCGAGCAGGTCGCCCGGGGTCACATCCCCGGGCAGATAGTCAGCGTCGACGACGATGTCGCCGCTCTCGCAGTGTTTGCCGGCGATACGCACGAGCACCGGAGGTTCGGTCGACGTACGGGCGGCGAGGCGTACGGCGTAGTCGGCGCCGTAGAGGGCCGGGCGCACGTTGTCGCTCATGCCGCCATCGACGCTGACATAGAGCCGCTGCGTACCCGAGACGTCGACGGCTTTGGTCGTGCCGACGCGGTACAGGCTCACTCCGGAACGACCGATGATGACCCGGCCGGGTTCGAAAGCCACGACCGGCAGCGGGATGCCCAGCCGATCGCACTGGGCGGCGACGATGTCGGCCAGAGCGCGAGCGAGTTCGTGAATCGGAGTGGGTTCGTCGGCGCTCGTGTAAGCGATACCGAAGCCCCCGCCCAGGTTGAGTTCCGGCACCGGACCATCCGCCAGCAGGGCGGCGTGCAGGTCGAGCAGACGTGCGGCCGACTCGGCGAATCCGTCAGCGCCGAAGATCTGCGAACCGATATGACAGTGCAGGCCGACGAAGTTGAGCGCCGGTTCAGCGCGAATCAGCGCGACCAGCCTGGGCGCGTCACTGAGCACGATGCCGAACTTCTGATCTTCGTGCGAGGTGGCCAGAAAATCGTGGGTGTGCGCGTGCACGCCACTGTTCACGCGTAGGCGCACATTTTGCACGCGGCCGTTGCGGGCTGCCGCTTCGGCGACGCGGCCGATTTCGACCTTGCTGTCGATCACGATCGTGCCGACACCGACCCGGGTGGCCTCATCGAGTTCGGCCAGGGATTTGTTATTGCCGTGAAAACCGAGCCGGACGGGGTCTGCACCGCCGGCCAGCGCGACGGCGAGTTCTCCGCCGCTGCACACGTCGATGTTGAGGCCGGCGGCGGTCATCCACCGCACGACCTCCGTGGAGAGAAAGGCCTTGCCGGCGTAATACACCTTGGCGCTCGTGCCGATGCGTGCGAACTCGGCCTGGAACACGGCGAGCAGCTCGGCGGCGCGGGACCGGGCATCCGTTTCGTCGATGACATAAAGCGGGGTGCCGAATTCGGCGGCGAGGGCCGTGGCGCTCACTCCGCCGACCACGAGTTCGCCGGTGCCGCTACGAATGGTCGAGGCCGGCCAGAGTCCGGGGGTGAGCGCGTTGGCGTCAGCGGGAATGTGCAGCCAGTCGGGTGCCAGTGGGTTGGACGAGCCGTCCGAGGGATCAAGTGTCACGGGAAGTACCTCACGAGAGTCGAAGGGGAATCTCAGCGAGCGAACCCGGATTGGTCCCTGAAGCCGGAAAATGAGCCAGCCCGCGAATGGGGCGTGCCTGACTGGATTCTACCGCCGCAGGTGGCGAGGTTCGAATTAGCCGGAGCAGGTGCCGAGGGTGGTCAGCGACTGCCGGGTGAGCATGAGCGTGCTCGACTCCAGCGTAACGCGTGCCCGCTCGGGGGAAATGTCGACACCGTTCAGTTCGACGCCTTCGGGCAGGTACCCGGCGACGCAGACGCTGATGGGCGCCTGCTGGAGAATCAGATTGACCAAGGGTGTCGCGTCGATATCGCCGACTCCGCTTGTGACGGTGGCTTCGGTGGGTGCGATGTTCAGCGTGTCACCGGCGGCGGTGGCCGTGGCGGTGGCGCTGTAGCCCACGTTGAACTCGAACAATTTCACCGTGCCGGTGTAGGTGACGACTTTGTCACCGAGTGTCATCACGGCGTCGGCAGGCGCGGTGCCGGAGGCTTGCACCAGCTGATTGAGCGCGGCCTGGTCGATGTCTAGGGTGGCGGTGAGGGAGCCGATGGCCTTGGCGGTGTTGGTCGACACATCACGAGCCACGACGTGAACGGATGCCGGCACGCCGTCTACCGTGAGGCTGGGTGCGGTCAGTTCCACCTGGTCGAAGCTGCCGGCGATGAACTGGGCGATCACCGAGGTGCCGCCGATGGTGACATTGACGTCACCGGTCACCGAGGCGGGCATGCTCTTGGTGATTTCTTTCTCGGCCGTGTCCTGCGCGAAGGCGCGCAGCCCGCCGTCTACCAGAAAGTAGGCAACGACGAGCAGCACGGCGAGCACGCCCACAATGATCAGCGGAACGAGGCCGCGACGTTTGGTTCTGGCCATGATTACATGCGCTCCGGGGCGGTCACGCCGAGCAGGCCGAGACCGTTGCGAATCACCTGGCCGGTGGCGTCGTTGAGCCACAGTCGGGTGCGGTGCAGGTCGGTGATCGGTTCTTCGCCGAGCGGAATGACCCGGCAGTTGTCGTACCAGCGGTGATAGTAACCAGCGACCTCTTCGATGTAGCGGGCCACGCGGTGCGGCTCCCGCAGTTCGGCGGCCTGGGCGACGATGCGCGGGTATTCCTGCAGCACGCCGAGCAGCGCGGATTCGCTGTCGTGCACGAGCAGTTCGGGGGCGAAGACGATTCGTTCGACGCCGCTGGCCAAAGCGTTGCGCGCCACCGCCGACGTGCGGGCATGGGCGTACTGCACGTAGAAAACCGGGTTGTCGTTGGTGCGTTTGCCGAGCAGGTCGAGGTCGATGTCGAGCTGTGAGTCGCTGTTCGAGCGCACCAGGGCATACCGCCCGGCATCGACCCCGACGGCGTCGACGAGGTCGTCGAGGGTGACGATGGTGCCGGCGCGCTTCGACATACGCACGGGTTCGCCGTCTTTGAGTAGGTTGACCATCTGGCCGATCAGAATCTGCAGGTTCATGCCGGGTTTGTCGCCGAAGGCGGAGACCATCGCCATCATGCGGCCGACGTAGCCGTGGTGGTCGGCGCCGAGCATGATCAGGCACTGGTCGAAGCCGCGCTCACGCTTGTCGAGGTAGTAGCCGAGGTCGCCCGAAATGTAGGCGGGTTCGCCGTTGGAGCGGATGATCACCCGGTCGCGATCGTCGCCGAAAGTGGTCGTGCGCAGCCAGATGGCGCCATCCGCTTCGAAGATGTGGCCCTGTTCGCGCAGGCGTTCGATGGCGCGGTTGACGGCACCGGATTCGTGCAGGGAATCTTCGTGAAAGTACACGTCGAAGTCCACGCCGAAGCCGTGCAGCTTCTCCTTAATCTCGGTGAACATGAGGTCGACTCCGATGGAGCGGAACACTTCCTGCTGTTCGTCCCGGGGCAGGGCTGAAACGTCGCCGTCGTACATCGCGAGCACAGTCGCTGCGATGTCGCCGATGTAGGCTCCGCCGTAACCGTCTTCGGGGGTGGGCTCGCCGAGGTAGCTCGCCAGCACGCTGCGGGCGAAGCGGTCGATCTGCGAACCATGGTCGTTGAAGTAGTACTCGCGGGTGACGTCGGCGCCCTCGGCCTGCAGCACGCGAGCGAGGCTGTCGCCGACCGCGGCCCAGCGCACGCCGCCCATGTGGATCGGGCCGGTGGGGTTGGCCGAGACGAATTCGAGGTTGATCCTGAGACCGTCATAGAGGTGGCCGGTGCCGTAGGTGTCGCCGAGGGTCACGATGGTCTGCGCGAGTGCGCCGGCCGCCGCCGCTTCGAGGCGAATGTTGATAAAGCCCGGACCGGCGATTTCAACGGAGGCCACATCGCTCAGCTGTTCGAGACCGGCTGCCAGTTCGGCGGCGATTTCTCGCGGGTTGGCACCGAGGGGCTTGGCAATCTTGAGCGCGATGCTCGAGGCCCAGTCACCGTGGTCGCGGTTGCGTGGTCGCTCGACGGCGACGTCGGCGAGGGTGAGTCCGAGGTCTACCCCAACCGTGTCAGCCTCGCGTCGGCGCTCGCTGACGTCGAGAATGAGGTCAAACAGGGACTGGGAGAGTTCGGCAGGAGTCACCGGTCAATCGTACCGGCCCCTCCAGTTGGTAAGGTCAACGCGTGACTGATACACGCGTCTACCCCACTCTCGTTCGTTCCGCTCGTGGCCGGACCGGCGTCCTGCTCGCCGCTGGCACCCTGTTCGCCCTCGTTCTGACCGGGTGCAGTGGTGGTGACCAGCCCAAGCCGACGAATTCCGCGTCCGCGACCAGCGGGGCATCCGCTGACCCCGCCGAGAGCGCTGCTCCGTCATCGTCTCCGACGCCGACGGCGGAAGCGACCGGATCCGCGATCACACAGACCTGTGGCGATCTGCTCACCCTGCAGGATGTCTACGATTTCAACCCCAACTACGGCACCGCTCCCGATTACTCGCCGAGTGCCGGCAGCCTGGGCGAGACCGCGGCAAAGTACAACGGCCTCACCTGCGGCTGGTCGAACCAGACCAGCGGCGAGCTCATCGAGATCTCGGTCGTGGCCCCCAACGATGTGCTGATAACCACGCTCAAGCAGCAAGCGGATGCCGATAGCCAGGCCGTTCCCAGCTACGGCACCCCGCCGACCGTGGACGGCTTCTTCACCTACGCGAATGGCGTCGGTCAGGCCCAGGTCTTCACGGAAAAGTACTGGGTCACGCTCAGCACCTCCGCGTTCTTCGAACCCGGCGATGCCGAGCCACTCATCTCGACGGTAATGTCGCACCTCGGCTAGCAGATTTTGTCGGCTGGCCCGTGGTGGGTCTTGGCAGCCGGGGCATGATGCTAACCTTGAACCACCCTGGCCCCCATAGCTCAGGGGATAGAGCACTGCCCTCCGGAGGCAGGGGCGGCAGTTCGAATCTGCCTGGGGGCACACTCGTTAGATCCGCGTAATCACGCGGTTCTAAGCCCCTTCTGCAGCTGCCGCCAATGCGGGCAATCCGTCGATGCCCGCATTTTGCCCATCCACACCTATCGTGGAATTCGCTGGTTGTTCGATCTCGGGCAGCTGCTATTGCGCGCGCAGTAGCTCGAGAAACTCGTCGGCCATGCCCAGCTGATCCTGAAGCCTCTGGCGGCGCTCAACAGTGTCGGTGATGAAGGCATCCAGCTGCTGCCTTGATTCGGGAGTGTCGGCATCCGCTCCACCGCCTTGCCGGGAGTCGATGACCGCCAGCAGCGCTGTCATCTCGTCGAGGGTGAAGCCGAGCGGTTTCATGCGACGAATGAGCATCAGCCGAGTGAAATCGTCGGGCGAGTACAGCCGAAACCCGCCCTCGGTACGAGCGGATGCCTTGAGCAGGCCGACCTCGTCATAGTGCCGAATCGTGCGCAGCGAGAGCCCGGTCTTGTCGGCGAGTTCGCCGATATGCATCGTGACCGCAGGGCCTGTCGCGCCTGGTTCCACCGGAAGCCTCTTTCTTTGGGGTCACATTCAACCCTTACGTTAGGGTAGTGTTGCAGAAGTCGGCTGACATTCAACTGTGAGCCCACTCTCCCACCATTGTCCTTGATAGCCCTGCCCGTGCGGGTACGGCCTCAAGGTCCGGTGGAGGTGCGCACTGCGGCGCCCACCCAACTCTTACCTATCCATTTCGGCCGCATTGTCGGCCCAGCTTCTGGAGGCCTCATGGCCGTCGTTCAAAAATCCGCTGCATCCAACCGCTATAAGGCGGAACCCTCGGTGCTCACCGCGCTGCGCACGCCCCGCCTGCTCACCCGCGAAGTGCTCGCCGGACTGGTCGTGGCGATGGCCCTGATTCCGGAGGCCATCGCCTTCTCGATCATCGCCGGCGTCGACCCCCGCGTCGGGCTGTTCTCCTCATTCGTCATGGCCGTCACCATCGCGTTCGTCGGCGGACGCCCGGCCATGATCACCGCCGCAACCGGCGCTGTCGCCCTCGTGATCGCCCCGGTCGCCCGCGACTACGGGATGGAATACTTCGTCGCCACCGTCATTCTCGCCGGGGTGTTCCAAATCGTGCTGAGCCTGGTCGGCGTCGCCAAGCTCATGCGGTTTATCCCGCGCAGCGTTATGGTCGGCTTCGTCAACGCCCTCGCGATCCTCATCTTCACCTCACAGCTCCCCCAGCTGCTCGACGTTCCGTTCCTGGTGTACCCGCTCGTCGCCGCCGGCCTGATCATCATGATCGTGATGCCACGCATCACCAAGGTCATTCCTGCACCGCTCGTCGCGATCGTGGTACTCACCGTGGCAACCGTGGTCATCGGCCTCAACGTGCCGACGATCGGTGACCAGGGCGAACTGCCGAAGAGCCTGCCCGAACTGTTCCTCCCCAGCGTTCCTCTCAACTGGGAAACGTTCACCATCATCGCGCCGTTCGCGCTCGGCATGGCCCTCGTCGGCATTCTCGAGTCCCTCATGACGGCGAAGTTCGTTGACGAAATCACCGATACTCACTCCAATAAGACCCGCGAGACCTGGGGTCAGGGCGTTGCCAACGTCATGTCCGGCATCTTCGGTGGCATGGGTGGTTGCGCCATGATCGGCCAGACCATGATCAACGTGAAAGCCTCCGGTGCTCGCACCCGCATCTCCACCTTCCTCGCGGGCATTTTTCTGCTCGTGCTGGTTCTCGGGCTGGGCGAAGTGCTCGCCGTCGTGCCCATGGCCGCGCTGGTGGCGGTGATGATCATCGTGTCCTATCTCACGTTCGACTGGCACAGCATCCGTTTCTCAACCCTCAAGCGGATGCCGAAGAGCGAGACCACCGTCATGGTCGCCACGGTCGTCGTCATCGTTCTCACCCACAACCTGGCGATCGGCGTCGTCGTCGGGGTCATCGTTGCGATGGTCGCGTTCGCCCGCCGCGTGGCCCACCTCGCTCGGGTGGAACGCACTGCAGAACTCGACCAGCCCGTTCCCACCGCGTATTACACGGTGACCGGAGCGCTGTTCTTCGCCTCCAGCAACGACCTGATGACCCAGTTCGAGTACGCAGACGACCCCGACCGCATCGTCATCGATATGTCGGCCTCACACATATGGGATGCCTCGACGGTCGCCACCCTCGACGCCATCACCTACAAGTACGCCCGACACGACAAGCACGTTGTGATCGAGGGCCTCAACGAGGCCAGCCACGAGCTGCACACCCGTCTCGCTGGCAACCTTGGCGGCGGACACTGACTGATTCAGTCGGCCCACACCTGCGCGATCGGGATCTCTTGGTGCAGAATATTCGACGCCGCTCGGTGTCCGGAGCAGAAGGCTGCGGTAACCGTCGCGGGATCGTCCGTCCAGGTTGCCTCACCGGCGAGATGGAGCGCCCCACCGATTGGCGTAGCGAGATCGTCGTGGTCAGCCGTCGTCGAGCCGAGCTTCATGTAGGCGTACGAACCTCGAGCGAAGGGATCGTCCTGCCAGGCGGTGATGTGCACACTGGTCGGCTGCTCCACCCGGGCGCCATAGAGTCGCCGTAATTGCGCGAGGATCGAGTCGACCACCTTTTGTTCTGACCACTCACGAATCTCACTGGCCACCGGCCCCGCTGCAAACGTCAGCAAGGTCGGCGTTCCGTGCAGGGCCGTGAGGTCGTACCAGGAGTGCCACCGACATCCTTCGGCCCCCTGCTGCCGGATTGCATAGACTCCCTCGTCCCAGAACTTGTTCGAAAACCGCAGAAAGACCTTCTCGAAGGCGTTCATTGTGAGTCGCCCCAGAGCGCTCGCGTTCGGTTCGGGGAGCGCCGGTTCAATGATGAAATCGGTTGACTGGAGCACCCCGATTGGCACCGTCACGACCGCGGTTCCCGCAGTCAGCGTGCCGCCCCCTGTCGTGACAGTGACGCCCTCCGCCGACCAGTGCACCCGGGTGACGATCTGGTCAAAGCGGATGTCCAGCCCGGCCGCCAAACGCCCGGGCAGCTGGTCGTAGCCGTTTGGAAAAACCACCTCATCGCCGTCGATGAGATCGTCGTCGAGACCGTGCGCGGCCAGATCCTCGATCCACGCGCCGTATTGCTCTTCGCTTCGGTGCTGCAAAAATTCACGCACGCGCTGGGTGCGTTCCCCGCCCCAGGCCTGGTCGGCCAAGGCCGTCTCGGTCGCGTCGCGGTAGGAGGCATCCGCTTTCGAGGCAGCGACCGCCGGGACGAGCACGGCATCGACCGCCCGCACGTCGTCGGCGAAGGCCCGCGCGGCATCATCGCCCAGACGCTGGCCGGTCGGACCGTAGTAGGCGATCGGGCGGCTGTCCGGCTGGTAACCCCCGACGGTGAACTCCACGGTCGGCAAGCCGAACGCCGCGGCCGCCCCCGCCACGGGGTTGTCCGTCACGCCGTGGATCCAGGATGCGCCCAGATCGGTGACCAGCCCGTCGGTGCGGTCTGTGCACACCCTGCCACCGACGCGGTCGCGGGCCTCGAGCACGACGACGCTGCGCCCGGCTTGCGCCAGCAGTCGAGCGGCAGCCAACCCTGCTACCCCGGCGCCGACCACGATGGTGTCAAAATGTTCCATGCCTGACTTTGGCACACTTCTGCCATCGCGACCTTGTCTGAAGTCCGGAAGGATACAACAAAGAAGCCCCAGTCTTTCGACGGGGGCCTCTTTGTCACTCAGTGGGAGTTAGTGGCTGCTCAAAGCCGGTTCCTCGAACTGGTTGCTCGTGTTGTTCACGCCGCCAGCCTTGAGGGCTGCTGCACCGGCGAAGTACTCCTTGTGGTTGTCACCGAGGTCGGAACCAGACATGTTCTGGTGCTTGACCGTGGCGATT
Organism: Cryobacterium sp. PH31-L1; assembly: GCF_030063145.1. Lineage (GTDB taxonomy): Bacteria > Actinomycetota > Actinomycetes > Actinomycetales > Microbacteriaceae > Cryobacterium. The sequence continues at coordinate 663,082 of NZ_JASISM010000001.1, read as the reverse complement.
CCCTCGCGGATTTCACGACGCTGCACGCCCTTGACGTAGGCGAGCATGCCCTGGTCGGCGAAGTAGCCCTTGGCCAGGTCATCCGTCGAGAGTGCGGCCGTGTGGTACGTCGGCAGGGTGATGAGGTGGTGGAAGATACCAGCCTCTTTCGAGCTGTCGCGCTGGAAAGTGCGGATCTTCTCGTCGGCGTTCACGGCAAGTTCGGTCTCGTCGTAGTCGACGCTCATGAGCTTGGCACGGTCGTAAGCGGAGACGTCCTTGCCCTCGGCGAGGAGTGCGTCGTAGGCCTGCTGACGGAAGTTCAGGGTCCAGTTGAACGACGGGCTGTTGTTGTAGACCAGCTTGGCGTTCGGGATGGCCTTGCGAACCTCGTTCATCATGCCGGCGATCTGGCCGATGTGCGGCTTCTCAGTCTCGATCCAGAGCAGGTCGGCGCCGTTCTGCAGCGACGTGATGCTGTCGAGCACGCAACGAGCCTCCCCGGTTCCGGCACGGAACTGGAACAGGTTGCTGGCCAGGCGTTTCGGGCGCAAAAGCTTGCCGCCCCGCTTGATGACGACGTCGCCGTTGCCGAGGTCGGCCTCGGTGATTTCGTCCACGTCGAGGAAGGAGTTGTACTGGTCGCCCAGGTCGCCGGGCGTGTACGTCACGGCGAGCTTCTGGGTGAGGCCGGCACCGAGCGAGTCAGTGCGCGAGACGATGATGCCGTTCTCGATGCCGAGCTCGAGGAACGCGTAACGAACGGCGTTCAGCTTGGCGATGAAGTCTTCGTGAGGAACGGTGACCTTGCCGTCCTGGTGGCCACACTGCTTCTCGTCCGACACCTGGTTCTCGATCTGGATGGCGCAGGCGCCGGCCTCGATCATTTTCTTGGCCAGGAGGTAGGTGGCTTCCGGGTTACCGAAGCCGGCATCGATGTCGGCGATGATCGGCACAACGTGGGTCTCGAAGTTGTCGATCTTTGTCTGGATCGCAGCTGCCTTGGCGTCATCGCCAACGATGCGGGCGTTGTCGAGGCCGGTGAACAGCAGGTCGAGCTCGCGGGCGTCGGCCTGGCGGAGGAAGGTGTAGATCTCCTCGACGAGAGCGGGAACGGTCGTCTTCTCGTGCATGGACTGGTCGGGGAGCGGACCGAATTCGCTGCGCAGCGCCGCAACCATCCAGCCGGACAGGTACAGGTAGCGCTTGTTGGTCGTCTTGAGGTGCTTCTTGATCGAGATCATCTTCTGCTGGCCGATGAAACCGTGCCAGACGCCCAATGACTGGGTGTAGACGGAGGAGTCGGCGTCGTACTCGCCCATGTCTTTGCGCATGATGTCAGCGGTGTACTGCGCGATCTCGAGGCCGGTCTTGAACCGGTTCTGGGCACGCATGCGGGCGACGGACTCGGGGTTGATGGCGTCCCAGCTGCTGCCGACCTGCTGCTTGAGGGCTTCGATGTCCTCGATGTCTTTCTGGTACTCAGTCATGTTCATTCCTTCGACGTATGAGTTGGGCTGAGCCGGGACTGCTGACTCAACTGGCCGGTATCGGCTGCTAAACCCAGATTGGCGCAAGAACAAGCGGTCTTCTCAAGAAAGTTCATCAGAATAAACGTGATTCTTCTGCAATTGAAAAGTTTTTCGCTACGGATCGGCCTGTTCCGGCCAGAGGCCGGGTATGACGATAACCAGTCGGCATCGTGGGCACCGATGGCAGGATTCCAGCCCCTCGGCGGTGTCAACGCCGTCGGTGATCATCGTGGTGCCGCAGGCGGGACACCGGGGGGCGTCCGCAAATTCTTCGTCACTCATGAGTTCGCTGTGGTTGACCCGGGCGATTTCAGGCCGGCACCGCAGAGCGGCACGACCACAGACTCGGCCGCGAGCAGGCTCGCCGCGACCGCCCAGGTGTGGCTGGCGGAGTCGAACGTCGAGTCGACGGCGGCGCGCACTGCGGCGAAACACACGGCCGAGGTCGGCTCCACGAAGAGTCCCTCGTCGGCCAATTCCTGGCGCGCGGCCGCGGTCTGCCGGTCGGTGACGGAGACGATGGTGCCGCCGGTCGCGCGCACAGCCGCGAGAATTTGTCGTCCCCGGGGCGGCGCGGCAATGGCGATCCCCTCTGCGATCGTGCCGGCGACGTCAACGGCCACAGGCGAGTCGAGTCCCTGCGCCACGGCCTGTTCCAGCGGCGCACAAGCGGATGCCTGCACCGCGACAATCCGCGGCATCCGCTCGGCGAGACCCGCAGCCACCAGCTCGCTGAAGGCGAGGTAACAGCCGAGCAGCATGGTTCCGTTGCCGACTGGAACGACCACGGTCTCGGGTAGAACCCGCCCGCGCTGCTCCCAGATTTCGTAGCCGTAGGTTTTGACGCCGTGCAGAAAGTACGGATGGTAGACGTGGCTCGCGTACAAAACGCCGGGTCGCCCGGCCGCCTCCAAGGCCGCCACGGAGGTGTCGGCTCGCGAACCCGGTACCAGTTCAACCGTGGCGCCGTGGGCGCGCATCTGCGCGAGCTTGCCGGGCGAGGTGGATTCGGGCACATAAACCGTGCAGTCGATGCCGGACCGACCGAAGTACGCGGCCATCGCGGTGCCGGCGTTTCCGCTGCTGTCAACCATGGCGCTTCGAACATTCAGCCGTTTGGCGAGGGTCGCGAGCACGACGGCGCCGCGGTCTTTGAACGAGAGCGTTGGAAGCAGAAAGTCCAGCTTGAGCTGCGCGTTTGGGAGCGCGCTGGAGGGCACGAGCGGCGAGAAGCCCTCGCCCAGGGTGATGGTGGGGTCGGCGGCCATCGGCAGGGCCTCGGCGTAGCGCCAGAGCGAGGGGGCGCGGCCGGGCAGGGCCGCGGCATCCACGTCGGCATCAAAGGCAACTACGTCGAGCATGCCGCCGCAGCTGCAAAGCCAGACCAGGCTCTCCACCGGGTAGATAGTGCCGCAGTCGGAGCAGACGAGGTCGGGCATCTCTCCAGACTAGCTACCCGTGGTGAACTTCCAGCTGGCTGTTGATACTGGGTTGCCGGCCAGGTCACGCGCGCCCGATGTGCCGCCGGTGACCGTGACCGTGAAACTGGTCCTGGCCGGGAGCGTCGCGGTGGGGTTCAGGATCCACTTGTTGGTCGTACCGCTGCGCGACACGCTGGCAGCAATCGAAGCGCCGGTCGCCGTGTTCTTCAGCGTGTAAGTGGATGCCGCCACCCCCGCCATCGCCTCACTGAACGTCACCGAGACACTCGCGGTACGACTGGCGCCGGTGGCTCCGCTGGCCGGCGTACGGGCGGTGATCGTGGGCGCGGGCCCGGTCGTGAAGCTCCACCCCGTTGACCTCAGCGGGGTTCCCGCCGTGTCGCGGATAGCGGAGGCCCCACCGGTGAGGCTCACGCTGAATTTCGTGTCGGCCGGGAGGGTGGCACTCGGATTCAGCGTCGCGACGCGGGTGGCCGTGTTGTAGCTGACCAAAGCGGACAGAACCGTGCCGGCCGGGTTCTTCAGCCTCATGGTGGTCGCCCCGACGCCCAACACGGCTTTACTGAACGTAGCCGTCGCATTGGCGGTCTGTGCGACTCGAGTGGCCAGGGTTCCCGGTGATTTGGCCGTGACGGTTGGCGGTGCCGTCAACGAGACGATCGGGCTCAGGAACCCGCTGTTGGCGGTGTTCCAGTGGGTGGCGAGGTAGTTCGAGGCGGGTGGCGTGCCCGGGTAGTAGTAGTCCTCATCCTGGCAGTCGATGGCCGATTCGGGGCCCGCGCAGGTAAAGGTCAGCCCGCCCCCGAGGGCGAAATACAGGCCGCCATCGTCGTAACACATCAAGTCGGCCTCGTCGTAGCAGTGGCCGCCCTGGGTCGAGTGCGGCGCCGAATCCTGCACCGCCCCGAGGTTGTGGCCGATCTCGTGAGCGATCACCGGCATGTCCAGATACGCCGACATGGAGTAGCGCGGCCGCGAGTCATTGTTGGCATTGGCGGCTGGGCTGGGTTGATCGTCGCCGGTCAGTTCGCCCTGACCGCCGAAGGGGTAGACGTCCTGAATCTGGTCGATATAGGCGATGTACAGGCGGTCGTTGGCGATGTAGTTCACCGGCCCCAGCCCGAATTCGATCTGGTTCTGCATGCTGATCGCATAATCGTCGAACGTGTAGGTTGCGTCGTTTCCGACCGGGGACAGTGTCACGTTGCGCACCGTCACATCCACACCGTTCGTGCACAGAAAGCGGTAATTCTGGCTGGTGGCGGCATCCGCTGCCTCGAGGTTGTTGTTGACGTGCCGCATGATGTCGCGCAGCGGGGCCAGCATTTGGGCGTACCGGTTGGTGCGATCCTGCGGTACGCCGTAAATCACCTCGATGCGCTTACCGCTCACACCGCCGGCGCTGCACAGCGCGGTGAGCTCTGAGCCGGGCGCCGCGGTGACGCGGTGTTCCTCGGCAGTGGATGTCTGCTTCAACCTGGCCGCACCGCCGAATGCATCGACGGGGTCGGGTCCGTGGCTGCACAGGGTGGTCTTGGCGACCGTGATCTTGAGCCGGGCGCAGAGTTTCGCGAGGTCGAGCGCGGTCTGCACCGTGGTCACGGTTGAGGCGTTTGTGCTGGAAGCGCCGGCGACGGTGCTCGGCACCAGCGCAAACGACGTTGCAACGAGGGCACCCAGCGCGAGCATGGCCAGGGTGCGACGGATGGTGCGGGACGGCTTCGGAGCACGAACAAATGTCATTCTCGTGTCCTTCCGGTGCTGGCCACGACGTGACCGCTACAGTAATGCGGTTCGCCCGATGGGACAAGGCCTCAGCCGTCTGCGGAACGCCCACCCTGGCGGTCAGATTTTGCCTGAGAACCATCGGATCAAAATCGGGCGAGGAGGCTCGAAGGTCGATATTGTGTTTGCATGCTGATCGAACATCGCGGAAACCGGCCGGTCGTGCACGAGTCCGCCTACATCGCGCCCACCGCGGTGGTGAGCGGCGAGGTGACGATCGGTGCCGGGGTTCGTATCCTGCACGGGGCCGTGGTGACCGCCGAGGACGGCCCGGTCGTGTTGGGTGAAAACGTGGTTGTGATGGAGAATGCCATAATTCGGGGCAGGGCGGGGCATCCGTCGCTCGTGGGTAACTCGGTCATGATCGGGCCGCACGCGCACGTGAACGGATCGACCATTGGAGCGGATGCCTTCATAGCGACCGGCGCAGCGCTCTTCCCCGGTTCGGTGATCGGCAAACGCGCCGAGGTGCGCATCAATGGGGTCGTACAGATCAAGAGCCGGCTGCACGACGGTGCCGTGGTGCCGATCGGGTGGGTGGCCGTGGGCGACCCGGCGCAGATTCTGTCGCCGGATCGTCACGACGGGATCTGGGCCATTCAGCGCGGACTCAACTTCATGAGCATTGTCTACGGTGTGAGCCGGGACGAGTCGATGCGCGAGGTCATGTCGCAGCAGTCCGACTACTACGGCGCACACCTGAGCGATCGGGTCATCGACCCCGACACCGACTGAACTACGCACTGGCCGCTACTGGCGGTCAAGGCAAAGCTTTGTATACAAATTGAGAATTTCGTATATGCGTATGTGGAGGTACTTGTGGCCGTCACCAGCATCGACATCGATCCTGACCTGTGGCGTGAGCTCACGGAGGCCTACGTGAGGCTTTAGGCTCGTCCGGGACGCTGATTGTTTCGATAAGGTCGAAGGTAGCGATCCACAAACCGGGGGAATTATGGAATTTGCAGAACTAATTGGGGCATTGGCTCTCAAGGTGCGCAACCAGCGCGCAGCAATTCAGACTGAAGAAGCAACCAAAAACGCGTTTATCATGCCGTTCATCTCGACCATTTTGGGCTACGACGTTTTCAATCCATTGGAAGTTGTCCCCGAATTTACGGCCGATGTCGGCGTGAAAAAGGGCGAGAAAGTTGACTATGCGATTATGCGCGACGGTGAGGTCCAGATCCTCATCGAATGCAAGAAATCCACGGAAGCGTTGAAGATAGAACACGCCTCGCAACTCTTCCGTTACTTCGCGGTCACCAATGCGCGTATCGCCGTTCTCACAAATGGCGAGATTTACCAGTTCTACACGGACCTGGATGCACCCAACCGCATGGACGAGAAGCCGTTTCTGGTTCTCGACTTGATGGACATCGACGACACACTGATTCCGGAACTGCGGAAACTCACCAAGGAAGTCTTTGATCTGGACTCGATCATCAACTCGGCTGAAGAGCTCAAGTACATTGGTCAAATCAAGCGCACTATCGCAGCTCAGTTCACGGAGCCCGAGGATGACTGGATTCGATTCTTCACGACACGTGTCTATGAGGGTGCGTTTACGCAGAAAGTCCGAGAGCAGTTTACTTCCTTGGTCACAAAGTCTACGAAGCAGTTCCTGAATGACCAGGTTAATGACCGCTTGAAGACGGCGTTAGGCGGGTCGAACTTCTCAGGAGCCTCAGCAACAGAGGGCGGTGTCATCAACAGCCACGACATTGTTGAAGTTGATCTCGCCCGTGACACCGAGATCGAGACGACCCTTGAGGAGTTGGAAGGGTATCAAATCGTTAAGGCGATTGCCTGCAGCGAGGTGAAGCCTCAGCGAGTGATGCACAGGGATTCCAAGTCGTATTTCGCCGTTCTTCTCGATGACAACAATCGTAAGCCGGTCGCTCGACTTCACTTCAACGGAAAGAAGCAGAAGTATCTCGGAGTCTTCGACGCTGAGAAGGTTGAGACTCGCCACCCTATTGAAAGTCTCGATGAGATCTATCTATTTGCGAATGACATCCGCGAAACGATTAAGAGTTATCAGGACTAGGTAGGTTCACGTCGATCTCCGCATTTTAAGTTCGAGGCATGATGGTTCACCGTTACTGGCCTGTTGTGCTTCTGGCTCCGGTAATCGGGTTTCTACTGGCGGCCGTCGTGTTCGTCGTGATGGCCCTGGGCGGTAATGCTTGGATCCGTTCCGGGGCGAGTGTCGAAAGCGTCGCGCGGGCGATTCTGTTCTTCGGTTCCGTCGGTCTGGCGGTCAGTCTCGCCGCTCTGATCGGCGGCATCATCGTGGTCGCGTGCGTCGACCGGCCCCTCGAGAAAACGTCGGGTGCGCGCACAGCATCGGCCGCTCTGGGGGCGGCCAGCGGCGTGCTGGTGCTCGGGATCGTTTTCGCGACGGTGCAAGGAACAATTGGCGAGAGTTGGGCATACCTGATCATCACCTTCACCCTGGTACTCGCCGCTGCGGCGGGCATCGTGGCCGCGCTTCTGGTGTACCGGGCGGAACGGCGGAGCGAGCGCCCCCCGCCGACGCGAGGGGAGCATCCGCTGCCCCGTGCGTGGGTGGAGTTCTAGAACGTAGGGTGGGCACATGATTATTCGGCGTTACTGGCGCATCGCGGTGTTCGCACCGTTCGTGGGGTTTCTCCTCGCGGCTGTCGTGGCGATCATCATGACGAACGCCGGGAGCGGAGAAACCGAGTATCGATATTGGTTTCTGGTGCTGTCGATGGCAAATTACGGCGTGATCGGCGCGGTCATAGCGCTGTGCGCGATGCTGGGCGGGCTAGCCGCCGTGGCGATTCTCGATCGACAACTCACGAAATCGCGACGTACGCGCACCTTCACCGCTGCTTTCGGCTCGGTCGTCGGCGTGCTGCTGTTGTCGGGAGTGGTGGCCGTCGTACTGACCGTGCTCGACGATGCGGCCTACACCGGCATCACTATCGCCTTCGGCCTGGTTTTCGGCCTCGCTGCCAGCGTCGTTGCCGCCGTCATGGTGCTCTGGGCGGACTGGCGCAGCCTCTAGGCGGCGGCAAACCGCTTCTGGGATCGCGCTTTGGCCTTCTCAGCCTCGATCTCACGGTTCTTCGGCGGCGCGACACTCACCAGGTCTTCGAGCAGGTGCCGGGAAATGTGCGCGATCTCGCGGACAGCACGGTCGAACGCCTCGGCGTTCGCCTTCGACGGATGCGTGGAGCCGCTGATCTTGCGCACGTATTGCAGCGCGGCCGCGTGCACCTCGTCGTCGGTCGCGGCCGGCTCAAAATTACTCAGGACATGAATGTTTCGGCACATACTTTCAGGGTAATCACGCTTCGCCCCGCCTTCAAGACCCGGGCGTAGGATGCCTCTGCTCGGCTTCGACAGGAGACGTCCTATGCCCGTACCCGACCTGGCTTCTCTCACTGCCCAGCTGCGCGCCGCTGGCTGCGTCTTCGCCGACGAGGAGGCGGGCCTGCTGCTGTCGGTCGAGCAGTCGCCGGGCGACCTCGCCGTCATGATCGCGCAGCGCGTGCACGGGGTGCCGCTCGAGCAGATTCTCGGCTGGGCCGAGTTCTGCGGCCTGCGTATTCTGGTCGGTCCGGGAGTGTTCGTGCCGCGGCGACGTACCGAGTTTCTGGTGACGCAGGCACTCGAGCTGTGCCCACGCGACGCTTTTGTCGTGGATCTGTGTTGCGGATCCGGCGCCGTGGCGACCGCGCTGGCCACTGTGCGACGCGACGTGAGTCTCTACGCGACCGACATCGACCCGGTGGCCGTGGCCTGCGCCCGTCGCAACCTGGTCGATCGCGGTCAGGTGTTCGAGGGCGACCTGTTCGCGCCGCTGCCCGCGTCGCTCCGGGGCCGGGTCGACGTCATCGTGGCCAATGCACCCTACGTGCCGACCGATGAGATCGAGCTGATGCCGATGGAGGCTCGCGACTATGAGCCGCGGGCATCGGCCGATGGCGGCGATGACGGCCTCGATATTCAGCGAGGCATCGGGGCATCCGCTTCGCAGTGGCTCTCCCCCACCGGCTGCCTGCTCGTTGAAACCGGGCAGCGCCAGGCCCCGCAGACCGCGGAGATCTTCAGCCGGAACGGGCTACTCCCCCGCATCGTTCGGAGCGAGGAGCTGGACTCGACCATCGTGATCGGCCTTGCCATCTAGTGAAATCAGTGTTTTACTGAGTGCACATGAAGGGACGAGATCGATGGAGAAGGCCGACAGCACAACCCGCACAGCGGAGCGCGCCCTGACACTGCTGAGCGTGGTCTGCGAGGGCGGTTCGGTCACCCTCGGCGACGCGGCCAAGGCCGCCGACCTGTCGCCGAGCACAGCGCTGCGGCTGCTGCGAACTCTCGAATCGACGTCGTTTGTGCGGCGAGACGATGCCGGACTCTATCGGCCCGGCACGGCCATCGTTCGGCTCGGTGTGCTCGCGCTCAGCCAGGAATCACTCGTCGCCGTCTGCCGAGAACCGATGAATCGCATAGTTGGAGAGACCGGTGAATCCGCGTATCTGAGCGTTGCGGCCGGCGACGGTCAGGGGCTCTACATTGCCATCGTCGAAGGCACCCACTCGGTGCGACACGCGAACTGGGTCGGCCGTCGCTTTCCCGTGGAGTCGAGCGCGTCGGGCCGGGTGCTCGCCGGTGCGACCGACGACAGCGGATACTGCGTCGTCAGCGATGGCGTCGAACAGGACGTCACCGCCATCGCCGTGCCCATCCGGGTGGGTGAGCGCGTCGTCGGAGCCCTGAGCGTGGTCGTCCCCAGCTACCGAGTCACCGCGTCCAGCATCGAGCACATGGCGCGGGTCCTACTCACTGAAAGCAGCGCGCTGTACCGCGCCGAAGCATCCGTCTAATTCTGTAGTCAAAGGAGATTCGCATGACGACCACCCACACGGCACGCCCCGTTCGCGCCGCGCGCGGCACCGAACTGACCGCGAAGAGTTGGCAGACCGAGGGCCCGCTGCGCATGCTCATGAATAACCTCGACCCTGAGGTTGCCGAGCGCCCCGACGACCTCGTCGTCTACGGCGGAACCGGCAAAGCCGCCCGCAACTGGGAGTGCTACGACGCGATCGTGCGCACCCTCGAAACCCTCGAAAAAGACGAAACGCTGCTCGTGCAGTCCGGCAAACCGGTCGGGGTGTTTCGCACCCACGAGTGGGCGCCGCGGGTACTCATCGCAAACTCCAATCTCGTGGGCGACTGGGCCACCTGGCCCGAGTTTCGCCGACTCGAGCACCTGGGGCTCACCATGTACGGGCAGATGACCGCCGGATCCTGGATCTACATCGGCACCCAGGGCATTCTGCAGGGCACCTACGAAACCTTCGGCGCCGTCGCAACGAAGAGGTTCAACGGCACCCTCGCCGGCACCCTGACCCTGACCGGCGGGGCCGGCGGAATGGGCGGCGCGCAGCCGCTCGCCGTCACCATGAACGACGGCGTCGTGCTCATCGTCGACGTCGACCCGGCGCGGTTGCAGCGCCGCGTCGATCACGGTTACCTCGACGAAATGACCGACGACATCGACGATGCCATCTCCCGGGTGCTCGCGGCCAAAACCGAACGCCGCGCCCTGTCGGTGGGTTTGGTCGGCAACGCCGCGACCGTGTTCACCGAGTTACTCGACCGCAAGGTGCCGATCGATATCGTGACCGACCAGACCAGCGCGCACGATCCGCTCTCCTACCTGCCCGAAGACGTCACGGTTGAGGAATGGCACGCCTATGCGGCCGCGAACCCCGACGAGTTCACCGTGCGCGCCCGCGCCGCGATGGCCAAGCAGGTCAAGGCCATGGTCGAATTTCAGGATGCCGGAGCCGAAGTTTTCGATTACGGCAACTCCATTCGGGCCGAGGCGAAGCTCGGCGGTTACGACCGGGCTTTCGACTTTCCGGGGTTCGTGCCGGCCTACATTCGACCGCTGTTCGCGGAGGGCAAGGGGCCGTTCCGATGGGTGGCGCTCTCCGGTGACCCGGCCGACATCGCGGCCACCGATAGAGCCATACTCGAGCTGTTCCCCGACGATGCCGGGCTGCACCGCTGGATCACCAAGGCCGAAGAAAAGGTGCAGTTCGAAGGACTGCCGGCCCGCATCTGTTGGCTGGGCTACAAGGAACGTCACCTCGCCGGCCTGAAATTCAACGAGATGGTCGCCTCTGGCGAACTCCGCGCGCCGATCGTGATCGGCCGCGACCACCTCGACTCCGGCTCGGTTGCCTCGCCCTACCGCGAGACCGAGGGTATGAAGGACGGCTCGGACGCGATCGCTGACTGGCCGCTACTGAACGCACTGCTCAACACCGCGTCCGGCGCGACTTGGGTGTCGATTCACCACGGCGGCGGCGTCGGAATCGGCCGCAGCATCCACGCCGGGCAGGTCATCGTCGCCGACGGCACGGCGCTGGCCGCCGAGAAGATTGAGCGCGTACTCACCAACGATCCCGGCACCGGCGTCATGCGTCACGTCGACGCGGGCTACGAACGGGCCGAAGACGTGGCCCGTGACCGCGGTCTGCGTGTGCCCATGTGGGAAGACTAAGCATGCTCACCGGTCTCGCCGAGATCACTGATGTCGGCCGCGACCCCCGGCGCGGAGGCTACTCGCGCCACCTCTGGCAGGCGGCCGACCTCGAACTGCGCTCCTGGTTCATCGAGCGCGCCGAGCGCCTCGGCCTCGATGTCGAAACCGATCGCAACGGCAACCTCTGGGCCTGGTGGGGCCAGCCCGGAACGGATGCCGTCGTCACCGGCAGCCACCTGGATTCAGTTCCCGGCGGCGGCGCCTACGACGGGCCGCTCGGCGTGGTGTCCGCCCTGGAAGCCATCGGGCGGCTGCAGGCGAGCGGATTCGTGCCGTCGAGGCCGTGCGCCATTCTGATGTTCGCCGAAGAAGAGGGCTCCCGCTTCGGCGTCGCCTGCCTCGGCTCTCGGCTGTTGGCCGGCGCCATTGACGCCGACCAGGCCCGGGCGCTCACCGACCGTGACGGGGTCACGCTCGCCGAGGCCGCGCAGAAGGTCGGCGTTGACCCGGCGCACCTCGGCGTCGACCGCGATGCGCTCGCCCGCATCGGACTGTTCCTCGAACTGCACGTTGAGCAGGGCCGCGGCCTGATCGACCTCGGCCAGCCCGTCGCCGTGGCATCGTCCATTCTCGCTCACGGACGCTGGCGACTCAGTGTCACCGGCCAGGGCAATCATGCCGGTGGTACCACCATGAGCGAGCGCCGCGACCCGATGGTCGCCACCGCCGCCGCCATCGTCGGCGTGCAAACCGCCGCCCGGAATCGTCCCGGCACCCGGGCGACGATCGGTCGCATCGAAGCCATGCCGGGCGGCACCAACGTCATCGCCAGCCGCGTCACCGCCTGGCTGGACGCCCGCGCCGAAACCGACCAGGAAACCCGCCTACTCGTGGCCGACATTGCAGAGCGCGCCCAGCAGGCCGCCGCGCAGAACGGATGCTCCGCCACCCTCACCGAGGAATCCTGGGCCGGCGCGGTGCAGTTTCAGCCCGGCCTGCGCGCGCGGTTTACCCAGGCCCTCGGCCAGGTTCCCGAACTGGCCACCGGAGCCGGCCACGACGCCGGCGTGCTCGCCGCCCAGGTGCCGAGCGCGATGCTGTTCGTGCGCAACCCCACCGGCATCTCGCACGCGCCGGAGGAATTCGCCGAGATGGCAGACTGCGTGGCCGGCGTCGATGCCCTGGAACTGTTGCTGAGAGAACTACTGTGAGCGGATTCTGGTGCGAGAACCTGCTGATCGACGGCCGGGCCGTCGCGGGGGTGCGGCTGGAAGTTGACGCCGACGGACGCCTCGCGCGGGTTCAGCCTGGGGCGGTGGCGGAGGCGGCGGACATCCGTCTGGGTATGGTCGTGCCGGGGTTTGGCAATGCGCACTCGCATGCTTTTCACCGGGCGCTGCGCGGCCAGACCCACGCGGAGGGCGGAGACTTCTGGCTCTGGCGTGAGCGGATGTATCGGGTCGCCGCCCAGCTCGACCCGCCAAAGTATCAGGAGCTGGCCACAGCGGTGTTCGCCGAGATGCTTGTCAGCGGTTACACGGCGGTCGGCGAGTTCCACTATGTGCATCATCACGACGATGGCACACCGTATGCGACCGAGCACGCCATGGAACTGGCGCTTGCGGCGGCGGCGCGGGCCGTCGGCATCCGTTTGGTGCTGCTCGACACCGTCTACCTGCAGGGTGGCATCGGTCGGAAACTGGCACCGGAGCAACAAGCGTTTGGCGATGGCAGTGCCGCCGGCTGGCTGGCCCGCTGGACGTCGCTGAACAAAGCGCTGGCCGGCGACGATCTGGTCACCGTCGGGGCGGCCCTGCACTCGGTGCGCGCGGTCACGCCCGACGCGATGCGCGAGGTGCTCGCCGGGCTGCCCGGCGAGATTCCCCTGCACATTCACCTCTCCGAGCAGCCGCAGGAGAACGCGGATTGCCTGGCGGCGTACAGTTTGACCCCGGCCGGTCTGCTCGATTCCCTCGGGGCACTCGCGCCGCGCCTGAGCGTCGTCCACGCGACCCACCTCAGCGACGACGACCGAGCACGTCTCGGCGACGCGGGGGTGAGCGTCGTCATGTGCCCGACCACCGAGGCTGACCTCGGCGACGGCATCGGCCCGGCGCTCGCCCTGGCAGTAGCGGGTGCCCCGATCGCGCTCGGCTCCGATCAGAACGCGGTCATCGACCCGTTCCTAGAGATGCGGGGCCTGGAAATGGGCGAACGGCTCGCCTCCCACCAACGCGGACGGTTCACGCCGGCCGAGTTGCTGAACGCGGCATCGACCGCCGGCTATGCCGCCCTGGGGCTCGGCCGCCACCGGCTGCAGGTCGGTGATCCGTGCGATCTGGTCGAGATCAGCACGACCGGCGTGCGCACGGTCGGGTCGTCGCCGGAGCAGTTGCCGCTAACCGCGACGGCCTCCGACCTGCTGCGCGTGTTCGTCGGCGGGCGCCTGGTCGCCGAGTGCGGTCAGCTGGTTGGCGGCGAGCGACCGGCAACGCTCCTGGCCGACGCGCTCGCTAGGCTCGACGAATGACCGAGTTGATCACCGGAATCGGCGAACTCACCACGCACGACGACTCCGGCGAGCGCCGGCACGACGCAGCCCTCGTGATCGGCGACGGTCGCATTCTCTGGATCGGCCCGGCCGCCCACGCTCCCGCCGCCGATCGCCAAACGGATGTCGGTGGCCGCGCCGTTCTGCCCGGCTGGGTCGACACGCACACCCATCTCGTGTTCGGCGGGGACCGCTCGTCCGAGTTCGAAGCGCGCATGACTGGCCAGGCCTACGCCGCCGGCGGCATCAACACGACCGTCGCAGCGACTCGCGCAGCGAGCGAGACCGAGCTCGTGGCCACGGCCCGCAGCCTGCGCCACGAAGCCGAAACCCAGGGCACGACCTTTCTGGAGACCAAGACCGGGTACGGGCTCGACGTTGAAAGTGAGGCTCGGTCGGCGCGGGCCGCCGCCCAGGTGGCCGATGTCGTGACCTTTCTCGGTGCCCACATCGTGCCCACCGGCATCGATCGTCGGGACTACCTCGAGCTCGTGACCGGGCCGATGCTCGCGGCTGTACTTCCCTCCGTGCAGTTCATTGATGCGTTCTGTGAGCAGGGCGCATTCGATGTCGAGGAGACCCGCGAGGTGCTGCTGGCCGGCCGTGCCGCCGGCCTGGGATTGCGGGTGCACGGCAATCAGCTCGGATTCAGCGGTGGTGTGCGGCTCGCCGCCGAGCTGGGCGCCCACAGCGTTGACCACTGCAACTACCTGGAACCGGCCGATATCGACGCGCTGGCCGCATCGACCACGGTCGCCACCCTGTTGCCGGCCTGCGATCTGTCGACCCGGCAGCCGTTTCCGCCGGCCCGCCGGCTGCTCGACGCCGGCGTGAGCATCGCCCTCGCGACCAACTGCAATCCGGGCACCTCGTACACGACGTCGATGCCGTTCTGTGTGGCGACCGCCGTGCTGCAGATGGGTCTGACCGTCGGAGAGGCCGTCTGGGCGGCCACCCGCGGGGCAGCCCGGTCCCTCGGCCGCGACCAGGGAGCGGATGCCGTCGGCTCCCTGGTCGTCGGTGGCCGCGCCGACCTGCAGGTTCTGAATGCTCCGTCGATCTCACACCTGGCGTACCGTCCCGGAGTGCCGTTGACCGCTGGAGTGTGGAAGCAGGGCGTGCGAACTACGCTGGGGGGATGACCTCTGGCCCGATCACCCCTCCCGTCGCCGCTCCCGTCGCCACCAAGAAGCCGCACCGCCGCGAACACCACGACGACGTCTACATCGACGACTACGAGTGGTTGCGCGACAAGGACAGCCCCGAGGTCATCGCCCACCTCGAGGCCGAAAACGCTTACACCGAGGCCCGAACGGCCAATCAGGAGCCACTCCGGCAGCAGATCTTCGACGAGATCAAGAACCGCACCCAGGAGACCGACCTCAGCGTTCCGGTGCGTCGAGGCGATTACTGGTACTACACCCGCACCGTCGAGGGTCAGGAATACGGCATCCACTGCCGGGCATCGATCAGCGGCCCGGATGACTGGGCGGCGCCGGTACTCGGTGACGCTCAGCAGAGTGTCCCCGGCGAGCAGATTCTGCTCGACGACAACGTTGAAGCCGAAGGCCACGAGTTCTTCTCGCTCGGCAGCTTCGATCTGAGCGACGACGGCACCCAGCTGCTCTATGCCGTCGACGTGGAGGGCGACGAACGCTACACGATTCGGGTGCGCACGATCGCGACCGGCGAAAACCTCACGGACACGATCGAAAACACCAGCGCCGGCGCCCTGTTCGACCCGAGTGGACGCTACGTCTTTTACACAACCGTCGACGACGCCTGGCGCCCCGACACCGTGTGGCGGCATGAAATTGGCACCGCACGAGACACTGATGCCAGCATTTTTCACGAACCCGACGAACGATTTTGGGTGGGAGTCGGAATCACCCGCAGCCGCAAGTTCCTCATGATCGAGGCCGGGTCGAGCGTCACGACCGAGTCCTGGGTGCTCGACGCGAGCGACCCGACCGGCGAGTTCACCGTGGTCTGGCCACGGCAGGACAACACGGAATACGACGTTGAGCACGCCGTCATCGCTGACGAAGACCGCCTGCTGATCGTGCACAACAGCGGCAGTGCAGTGAACTTCGAGCTGGTCAGCGTAGCCGCCGAAGACCCGCAGGGCGCTCAGCGGATGCTGCTGCCCCACGACCCCGAGATCCGCCTCGAAGGCGTCGACGCCTTCGCCGACTTTCTCGTCGTGGAGTACCGCCGGGACGGCCTCACCCGGCTCGCCATCGACCGCCAAGACGCGAGCGGACTCACCGAATTGGACTTCGACGAACCGTTGTTCGCCGTCGGCTCGGCCGGCAACCCGGAGTGGAACCAGCCCACCCTGCGGTTCGGTTTCACGAGCTTCGTCACCCCGTCAACGGTCTACGACCTCGTCGTTGCGACGGGCGAGCGCCGCCTGCTCAAACAGCAGCCCGTGCTCGGCGGCTACGACGCAACGCTCTACGAACAACGCCGGGAGTGGGCCACCGCCGACGACGGCACCCGTGTGCCCATCTCGCTGGTCTACCGCCGCGACCTCGTCACGCCCGGCACCCCGGCGCCGACCCTGCTCTACGGCTACGGATCGTACGAGCACAGCATCGACCCCGGGTTCGGCATCGCCCGGCTCAGTCTGCTCGACCGCGGCATGATCTTCGCCATCGCGCACGTGCGCGGCGGCGGCGAGCTCGGTCGTACCTGGTATGAAAACGGTAAGACGACGACCAAGCGCAACACCTTCACCGACTTTGTCAGCTGCGCCCGGCACCTCATGGACGCGGGCTTCACCACCCCCGACCAACTGGTCGCCGAGGGCGGAAGCGCCGGCGGCCTGCTCATGGGCGCCGTCGCGAACCTCGCGCCCGAGCTGTTCTCCGGCATTCTCGCCGAGGTTCCGTTCGTCGACGCCCTCACCTCGATTCTCGACCCGTCGCTTCCGCTCACCGTGATCGAGTGGGACGAATGGGGCGACCCGTTGCACGACGCGGAGGTGTACGCCTACATGAAGTCGTACTCCCCCGTCGAGAACGTGCGACCCGTCGCCTATCCGGCAATTCTGGCCGTGACCAGCCTGAACGATACCCGGGTGCTGTATGTCGAGCCGGCCAAGTGGGTGGCCAAGCTGCGCGGAGTGGGTGCGGATGCCCTGCTCAAGACCGAAATGTCGGCCGGCCACGGCGGCGTCTCCGGTCGGTACAGTGCCTGGCACGAGCGGGCATTCAACTACGCCTGGGTGCTCGATGCCGCCGGCCTGCTCGAGAGTGACCGCGCGGGGAATGCCAGAAGCTGACGACACCCCGGCTTGGAAGCGGCTAGTGCTGCCGCCGGAAGCGCCGCGCGGGGCATCCGCTTTACCGCGAATTGGCAATTTTGGGCAGCCGCGACCGCCAACCACTGGCCCGAAAGTGCCGATGGGGCTGCAGTTCGAGCTGCGGGAGCAGACTCCGCGCACCAACGACCGTTGGCGGGGGCCGACCGCCAAGGCCGTGAAGACCCTCGTGGCCGGGCATGGCGATTACCGGCTCGGCGTACGGCCGGTCATCCACAACGCCCAGGGTAACTGGGTGCGCAGTAATGTCACCTGGAGCCACCTCACCTTTCAGCTGAACCGGTTCAACCTCGATCCAGAGCACCACCGTTGGATCTCGCAGTTTGCCGCCCTCTACAAAGCCGTGCGCGAGGTCTACACCAGCCAGGAAACCGACTGGATCTACCTTGACAACTTCACCAGCCCACTGCTCTGGCCGCTGCTGGGTGAAGCCGAACAGCTCGGCATCGGCTTCGTCGGCAACAAGAAGGATGTGATCGTGCGGGTCGGTTCGCTCGCCGAAATCAGCCTCGATGCTTCCCAAACGGATGCCGCCGGCCCGCTCACCCTGCAGGCCCGCCTGCAGATCGACGGAGCCCCGCACCCGCTCTCAGCCGCCGGAATCATTGCTGGCCACGGCCTCTACAGCGTGCGGTTCGGCACGCCGACCATGTTCACGCTCGCGCCGACCGCCGGCCCGCTGAGCGACGAGCAACGTCACTTGGTCGGGCAGGTCGACGCGGCGAGTGTTCCCGCCGCTGACACGGCCGAGTTTCTGGGCACCGTGTACCCGTCCCTACAGCGCCGGGTCGCGGTCACCAGCACGGATTCATCGGTGCACTTTCCCGCGGTGCTGCCCGATAATTTTGAGCGCACTGAAACGCCGCACCTCGTGATCACGACCGTGGAGACCGACCAGCGGGACTGGTTCGACCTCGGCGTGATCGTTACCGTCGGCGCGATCACCGTGCCGTTCGGGCCGCTGTTCAAGGCACTCGCGAAGGGCCAGACCCGCCTGAAACTGGTGGACAATAGCTATCTCTCGCTGCAGCAACCCGAGTTTGAGCAGCTCCACGAGCTCATCAACGAGGCCCGAGCCCTGCAGGAATGGGAAACCGGCCTGCGCATCAGCCGCTACCAGGCCAGTCTGTGGAGCGATTTCGAGGATCTCGCCGACGAGACCGTGCCTGCCGTGTCGTGGCGGGCCGCCGCTGCCGGGCTGAAAGACCTGGCCGGAATCGACCCGGTTGAGGTGCCCGCCGACGTGCAGGCCACCCTGCGCCCGTACCAGCAAGAGGGCTTCGCCTGGCTCGCCTTCCTCTGGAAACACCAGCTCGGCGGGGTGCTCGCCGACGACATGGGGCTCGGCAAAACGCTGCAAACCCTGGCACTGTTGGTGCACGCGCGCACGTCGCGACCGGGGCCGTTTCTGGTGGTGGCGCCGACATCCGTTGTCACGAACTGGCTCAACGAGGCGACCCGGTTCACGCCCGGGCTGCGCGTGCGCACACTCACCGCGACCGAGGCCAAGAGTCGTACCCTGATAGCCGATGTCGCCGCCGACGTCGACGTGCTGGTCACCTCCTACGCCCTGTTCCGGCTCGATTTTGACGCCTACCAGGCGGTGTCCTGGGCCGGGCTCGTTCTGGACGAAGCCCAGTTCGTGAAGAACCGCACCAGCCGTGCGTATGCCTGTGCGAAAGAAATCAACACACCGTTCAAGCTTGCGATCACGGGCACCCCGCTCGAGAACAATCTGATGGACCTGTGGTCGCTGTTCAGCATTGTGGCACCGGGCCTGTTCGCGTCGTCGCGCAAATTCACCGAGGAGTACGTGCGCCCGGTGACGCGCGGGGAGAGTCCGGAGCAACTCGCGAAGCTGCGCCGGCGCATCCGCCCGCTGATTTTGCGCCGCACCAAGGAGGTCGTCGCGCGCGATTTGCCCCCTAAGCAGGAACAGGAACTGCAGATCATTCTGAATCCGGCGCACCAGAAGCTCTACGACACCTTCCTGCAGCGCGAAAGGCAGAAGCTCTACGGTTTGATCGAGGAGCTCGACAAGAACCGGTTCATCATTTTTCGCTCGCTCACCCTGCTGCGGCTGCTCAGCCTCGACGCCTCGCTCGTCGATAAGAAGTATGCCGGTGTGCGCTCGAGCAAGCTCGACGCCCTGTTCGAGCAGCTCGACGATGTCATTGCCGAGGGGCACAGGGCCCTCATTTTCAGCCAGTTCACCTCCTTTCTCAAGCTCGCCGCCGCCCGGCTCGACGCGAAGGGCGTTCCGTATTGCTATCTCGACGGGTCGACGCTGCGCCGCAGCGAGGTGATCGACCGGTTCAAGAGCGGGGCCGCGCCGGTGTTCCTGATCAGCCTCAAGGCCGGCGGCTTCGGTCTCAACCTCACCGAAGCCGACTACGTGTTTCTGCTCGACCCGTGGTGGAACCCGCAGACCGAGACACAGGCCATCGACCGCACGCACCGCATCGGCCAGACCCGAAATGTGATGGTGTACCGGCTGGTCGCCACCGGCACCATCGAGGAGAAGGTGGTGGCGCTGCAGAAGCAGAAGTCCCAACTGTTCAGTTCAGTTCTCGACGACGATGCCATGTTCAGCACCGCGCTGACCGCCAATGACATTCGCGGTCTGCTCGAGCCCTGACCGGGGCTAAACGTCGCTCGAAGCCGCCCACAGGTTGATGCCGTTGTCGACGGCGTGCACGTCGATGGCGGTGAGTTCCTCGGCGCTGAACTCGAGGTTCTGCAGCGCCCCGACGTTGGTTTCGAGCTGGGCGACCGACGAGGCCCCGACCAGAGCGCTGGTCACTTCGGAATTGCGCAGGATCCAGGCCAGTGCCATCTGTGCGAGGGACTGGCCACGCCCGGAGGCGATCTCGGTCAGCGCCCGAATATGCACGAGCGCCTCGGGGCTCACCATGGACTTGTTGGCCGATCCGTCCCTGGCGACCCGGGAATCGGCCGGGATACCGCCGAGGTAGCGGTCGGTGAGCAGTCCTTGGGCCAGCGGTGAGAACGCGATGCAGCCGGCGCCGATGTCTTCCAGGGTGTCGAGCAGGTCGCCCTCGACCCACCGGTTGAACATGGAAAACGAAGGCTGGTGAATCAGCAGCGGCGTGCCGAGATCGGCCAGAATCGCCGCGGCCTCGCGGGTGCGTTCCGGCGAGTAGGAGGAGATTCCGGCATAGAGGGCACGGCCGCTCGTCACTGCGGTGTGCAGGGCGCCCATGGTCTCTTCGAGCGGAGTGTCGGGGTCGGCGCGGTGGGAATAGAAAATGTCGACGTAGTCCACCCCCATGCGGGAGAGCGACTGGTCAAGGCTCGACAGCAGGTATTTGCGGCTGCCGAAGTTGCCGTACGGGCCCGGCCACATGTCGTAGCCAGCCTTGGTGGAAAGCACGACCTCGTCGCGGTGCGCCGCGAAGTCTTCACGGAACAGCTGACCGAAGTTGGTTTCGGCCGATCCGTAGGGGGGCCCGTAGTTGTTGGCGAGGTCGAAATGGGTGATGCCGAGGTCGAATGCGCGGCGCAGGATGGCTCGCTGCGTTGCGAGCGGCTTGTCATCACCGAAGTTCTGCCACAGGCCCAGCGAAATGGCGGGAAGCTTCAGGCCGCTACGTCCGGCGCGGCGGTAGGGCATGGACTCGTAGCGGGATTCATTCGGAAGATAGGTCATCGGTTCATCATTCCATTCTTCCGGTCGGCGTCGACATGATCACGCAGGTATCCGGCGAAACCGGCCGGGGCCCGACCGATTCGTCGCCCAGAGGTCAGCACGGGAATCAGGGCCGTGCGGGCCTCGACCACCCCGAGATTGCGCAGCGCTGCCACGAGCAGAACGTCTTCGTCTCGGTCGACGGGCGCAAATTCCCCGGCAGCATCGTAGCTGTCGGCCCGCACGCCCAGGTTGGCGCCGTGAACGTGCGGATGCCCCTCGCCGATCGTGTGCAGCTCCTCCCAGCGCAGCAGTTCGTGTGCGGCCAGATCGTCGTCGGGCTGCACGGTTCCGAGCACGAGCTCGGCCCCGTTACGGGCCAGGGCGAGTTGGGTGACCAGCCAGTTCGGCGGCACGGCCGAGTCTGCATCGGTCGTCGCGATCCAGATCTGCGAAGCGGATGCCAAGCCATCCGCTCGTGAAGGCCCAAGCCGCCCCAGCGCGCGCCGAATACCGTCGCGGCGGGCGACGCCGACCGCTCCCGCCGCGATCTCGTGGCGATGAAAAGCGGTCCAGTGGGCGGCGACGCGCACGGACAAGTCGGTGCATTGGTCGAGCACCAGAACCACGAGTACTCGCGGCCGTTCCGGCTCCGGCACGACACTCAGCGCGTCGATTGCCGCGGACAGCGCGGTCAGGCAGCGCGGTAGCAGCCGCTCTTCGTTGCGCACGGGAACGACGATGACCACGTCTGTGATCGGCAGGGGTCCGGTCACGGCACCAGCCCGTCGCGCTGGGCCACCGACAGGGCCGGCCGCTGCTCGTAGACTTCCAGTACGAAATCACGTTCCAGATGGTGCACGGTGCGCTGCAGCCCCACCACGTGGGTCAGTTGAGCGTGCACCGCGTCGCCGGTGAGCGGGTAATCGGCGACCGGATGCCGCCAGTGGCAGGCCACGAGCACCCCGCCAGCAGCGAGACTGGCACGGCATCGTTCGAGAAGGCGGCGCAGGTCCACAGCCGAGCAGTAATACCCCACCTCCGACAGCACGATCAGCCCGAACTCGCCCTCCGGCCAGTCCCCCGGCAGAGTTCGGCGCTCAAAACTCACTCCCGGGCGGCCCGCGAGCCGTTGCCTGGCAATGACGAGCGGCTGCTCGACCAGATCGACTCCCAGCACGGTGTCACAGCGGTCGGCCAGTTCAGCGGTGAGCACACCGGTGGAGCAGCCCAATTCCAACGCTGTACCAAACCGCTGTCGGGGCAGGGCCGCGATGAGGGCCGCTCGCTTACGTTTCTCATACCACCGGGTTTCAAAACCCCACGGGTCGGGGCCGGACGAGTAGACGGTGTTGAAATACCCAGCGGTGAGGGTGCGGTCGGGGTTGGCGCGGGCATCCGCTGGTGAGTTGGGCCGCGAACCCACCTCGATCAGCGTTTCAAATTCGCGCGCGAAGTGCGCCCGAAAGCCGGGCGGCACGACGGCTTCATCGCCGGGGGAATCCGACAGGGGCCCCACCTGGCTGCGATGCAGGGCGAGGGCACGAGCTTTGGCCTTGCGTTCGGCGGGCTTCAACTGAAAGAGCCGAACGGTTTCAGCAGACCACACCGCATCCTCGGGGCTCGACCAGTGCCAGGCCCAGATCGGATATTCGAACAGGCGCGCCCGGCGTTCACGCACGGCGCGTTCCGCGGCCGCACTGGCTGCAGCATGATCCGGATGCCCGTCGGCGTGCCACGGCGCTACCACCCAGGTCGAGTCGCCCGCATCACCGATCGCCTCGGCGATCGCGCCCTCGGCGACGGCCACGTGCTCCGCCAGCTTGCCGTCGGGAAGTTCCAACAGGTGAACCTGAGCGTTCGGGGCGAGGTGAGCGAGGGCATCCGTCACCTCAATGCGGCGGATCTGCGCGAGTCTGGCCGCGTCGTGGGTCTGCGATTTCGGGTGCGACGCCTCGCCGTTACTGAGGACGATCACGACGATCGGCAGCCCGAGCCCGGCGACATGGGCGATGAGGCCGCCGACACCGAGACTCTCGTCGTCGGGATGCGCTGACACGACGACCAGACGCTTGAGGGTGTCGAGGCCAAGAGCACTGAACCGATCGGGCCAGTGGGCCGCCTCCCAGGTCTTCTCGGGCGTACCGCTGTCGGAATGATTGAACGTCACCATGGCGCACTCCCCCTCGTCACGAGCAGGTGGCCCAACGCCGCATCGTCGCGCTCGGCGTGATGCTGGCGCACATACAGCTGCAGGTCGGCGAACCGCTGGGTATGCCGGGCATCGAGTGCCAGTGGGGCCGGACCCAGCGCATGCCCAATATGGAATATAACCTCGTCGACGGTATGCGCGACGAGTCCGCGCACGCGTGCGGCGAGCAGGGCACCGGCCGGCCCGTCGGCGGCACCTTCATCAATGGCTGCTGCGGCTGCCGCGAGTACCTGTTCGCATCCGGTCACGGCCAGATCGACGGCCCCGAGGTGGGCGAGAGCGATCTGGTCGGGAGTGCGGCTGTGGACGGAATCGAACAACGTGCGGGCGAGGCCGACGGCACCGCCCCACCAGACGGCGGCCACACCGATACCGCCCCAGGCGAATCCCGGTCGGCTCAGGTACCACCCGTCGCCGCCGACCGGATCGGCAGCGACGTGCGAGAAATCGACCGGGCCGCTCGTAACCTGGGCGAGTCCGCGGGCCACCCAGGCGTCGTCGTGCACGGTCAGCCCGGGTTGACGGAGATCGACGGCGAACAGCCGTCGGCCGATGGTGCCGTCCGGGCGAGCAACGTGCGCGGTCACGAGGGCGTGGCTGAGAAGTCCGGCGAGGGAACACCACGGCTTGACGCCGTCGAGTCGCCATCCGCCATGGCCTGGCGTTGCTCTGAGCGTCATTTCTGGTCCTTCGGCCGCAAAGACACCCCAGGTTTGGTCGGGCCGGGCCGGGTAGCCCGCCTGGTGGAGTATCGCCAGCGCGTCGAGGTGAGCTTCGACGACCCGTGCCGCGGTGAGGTCAGCGGCGCCGACCGTCGACAGGGTGTCAAAGAGCAGTGCGGTGTGTCCCTCCCCGGGTCGGGGAACGGATGCGAGAGAGCTCGCGAGCGTCAGCGCCCGCCGCGCGTCACCGTTGACCGCGCCGGACGCGGTGGCCAGATCATCGCGAACAGCCGGACGCGGATGAGATTCAAGCCTCATGACAACCCTCTCGACTCACGAAGCCTCGTTGTGTGCAGTGCTCGTCAGGAGGAGCGGTGGGCGGACTTCACCGCGGACCGCTTGCGCGGTTTGCGGTTCTCGGCGCTGACCATCCAGGAGTACTGCTCGAGCTTCTCGATAAATGCGTGCAGGATGTCCGCGCTGGTGGGGTCTTCCTCGTCGACCTCATCGTGCACCTTGCGCATATTGTCGACGACGGCATCGAGGCGTTCGGTGATGAGCGTCACCGTCTCGGCGGTGTCGACTTCTCCGTCGGGAAACTTGGGCAGGTGGGTGGTTTTGGTGACCGTCTCGCTGCGGCCGTCGGGCATGGCGTCGAGGGCGCGCATGCGCTCGGCGACTTCGTCGGAGAATTCGCGAGCGTCGATGATGATTTCATCGAGCTGCAGGTGCAGGTCGCGAAAGTTCTTGCCGACGACGCTCCAGTGGGCTTGCTTGCCCTGAACGTGCAGCTCGATCAGGTCGACCAAAACGGACTGCAGGTTGTTGCTGAGAGTTTCGGAGGCGTGCATGGTGTCCTTTCAATCGGGGAGATTTGCCTCGAGACCATATCACCGCCGCGGAATCTGGGCCACAATGCCATCACCCGACCGAGGGCCGCAGACCCGACGTGCGGCCCCCGGCAGCCGGGCGGCACGTGCCAGACGGGTGACCGCGTCAGACTCAGTCGGCGGAAGCCGCACGTGGTGGCCGCGGTTTGCTGTACTTCTTGTGCGCGGTCTGCGGGGCGGTACCGAGGATGCGTGCGATATCGGCCCAGGTGCCGCCGCCGTCGTGCATGGCGGTCACGGCCGCGGTAACTCGAAGGTTGACCTCGGCCCGGTCGCGCACCGCTCGTTCCAGTTCTCGCTCGAGCGCGCGGTAGGGGCGCGCGATATACGGTGCCGGTTCGTCTGCGCGTTCGACGGTTGGATCGGTTCCAACCGGCGGCGCAGGTGCGGTCACGGTGCGGTACTCGTCGGGCTGGCCCGGGGCAACACTGGTCATCGGCAACCTTTCCACTGATGCAATGTAGGCCCGGCAAGTTGCCGCGTCAACTGCTTGACACAAACATTTTGACGCCTGCGCTGTCGGTGTTGTCCATGTCTCTTCGAACGTGCGTGCGCTGTGGCAGAATCGGGGGCATGACAAGTGACGGACCCGCTGGCACGGTTGTTTCCGTCAGCCGTGATGACGAGCACCGCTTCAGCAAGCCGGTGGTGAGCAGCATCCGTTTGCTGGCCGGATTCGGCGTCGAGGGTGACTCGCACTCTGGTGCCACGGCGCAACACCGCTACCTGAAGAAGCGCAACCCGTCGGCTCCGAACCTGTGCCAGGTGCACTTCATTGCAGCCGAACTCTTTGACGATCTCATAGCTACCGGCCACATCGTGGCTCCGGGCGAACTCGGCGAGAACGTGACGACTGCCGGAATCGACCTGATGCAGCTGCCACTCGGAACCCTGCTGCACCTCGGTGCCGAGGCTGTTGTGTCGATCACCGGCATGCGCAGTCCGTGTTCGCAGATCAACGCGTACCAACAAGGCCTGATGAAGCAGCTGATCAAAACGGATGCCGCCGGTACCGTCGAGCGCCGCGGCGGCATCATGGGCGTCGTGGTCACCGGCGGTGTCGTGCACCCGGGCGACGGTATTCGGGGGGAGCTGCCCGCCGGCGAGCACCTGCCCCTCGGCGTGGTCTAGTCTCGAACGTTTGCGCGCCGGCCCGCCACCGGGCCACCTTACATCCGCGGGCCCAGTTTACAAACGGGCCCGGGTCCCGTACGGAAAAAGTGGCCCGACCTTACTACAGGGCGTCAGCGGAAGTGTGGAACCACGGCGGGTAGACCGCGACCTTGGGCTTGAACGCGCTGAGCTTCAGGGTGCCGCGCACGGTCTCGCGCACGTTGTCGTTGCAGACGCCGATCAGCGTGATCAGTTCCATCGGCACGGCGCCCGGAACGAGCAGTTCGGCGTCAAGAATCATCGCGCCGTCGGCCTCGGCGCGCAGGGTCTGCAGCATGCGCTCGGCGGTGGCCGGCGTGGCGCCGAATCTGGTGAGCGCTCCGGCGGCGTCACCGTTGGTGACGGCGACCACGCTGGGAACGAGGGGAGCCCCGTCGTCGGCCGGAGCTGCCACTGCTGCGAGACCGTCGTTGATCTTCTTGACCGTGCTGACGAGCATGACGAAGTCGAAGGCCTCGGAACCGTGTGCGTCGAGCGCCAGGCGCGGGTCAGCGGCTTCGGCGCGCACGCTCTCCCACACGGTCGCGTTGGGCGACAGGAAGAACGGCACGTACTCGGCAACACTGCGACCGTCGCCGGCCACCAGCGCCGCCCGGCGCAGCTCGCGCGTGGCCGGGGCTGAGATGTCCACGACCGGACGGGTCGACAGGGCGTCGTCGGCCAGCAGGCGCCCGTCCTGCAAAATCGCGGCGAGGTTGCTGATGTGGGTGAGGTGATACACGCGCTGCTCATCGACATTGTCGGTGGAAACCTTCTCGGCCCGCACCGGACGCGGGGCTCCGGCGACGCGAACCGGGCGAGGCGCGCGAGCGGCGGGCATGGCCGCGGTCGGCAGCGGGTCGCGCAGTGAAGACAGCTTCGGCGCGCGGGTCTTCTTCACCGGGGTGAGGGGTTCAGTGACCACTTTGGGATAGCACAGGGCGCACAATTGGCCCTCGAGTCCGTGGATGCATTCGTCGTCCAAGAGGGTAGAACCTTTCGTTTTGCGTACTCGCGCCACTCGGAAAAGCCGAACGCGCATACCGCCTATCAACGTTACGTTCATTTGAGTGGTGGCGGTGACCGTTCTTAGCTTTTGGGCGGCACGAGACGAAAAATCAGGCCGTTCGGGGTGACTTCCACTCGCAGGTGATCAAGTCCCGGCACGATGAGATCAGCGTCAAGCTCGGCGGCCGCATAGGTTCCGGCGACGCCGATCGTGGTGCAGCCGGCGGCCCGGCCGGCCTGCAATCCGGCGGGCGCATCCTCGATCACGAGGCACCGTCGCGGGTCGACTCCGAGCCGCGCGGCTCCCGCGAGAAACGGCTCGGGAGAGGGTTTGCCACGCGGGGTGTCATCGATGGTCACGATCACCATCGGTGCCACCAAAGCGGATGCCCCCAGCCGCGCGACCGCCAATGGCCGCGCGCAGGACGTGACAATGGCCCGTCGACTCTCCGGCAGGCTGTTCACGAGCGCGGCGGCGCCGGGCAGCACGGTGATGTCGTTGGTGTCGGCGGTTTCGAGCTCGAGAATACGCGCGATCGCTTCGTCGACACGTTCAGGCGGCACGAGTTCCTCGATGATGTCGCGGGCCGGGCGTCCGTGGGACGTCTCGTCTTTAGCCACTCCCCATTCTTCGGCCCAGGCTGCCCACGAGCGGTTGACCGCGGGCGTGGAATCGATGAGGGTGCCGTCCATGTCGAAGAGCACGGCATCGAAGGTGCGCCCGTGCAAAACGTTCTCGATACCGGGGTCGGGCATCCGCTGTCCTTTCGTCGTACCGGCTGGTGCCGTTCCTCAACGGTAGGCCACCCATCAATGTCCACGCCATTCGGTGGGGCGCAGGCCGGTATCGTGGATAACAAACAACCGAGCTGGGAGACCGTACCGTGTGGACGACCGTTCTGGTGATTGCGGCCGTTCTGATCGGCTCGAGCATGCAGCGCATCACCGGCATGGGGTTCGCCCTCGTCGCCGCCCCGTTTCTGGTGCTGTTGCTGGGGCCGGTCGATGGCGTCATCCTGGTCAACGTGTGCGGGGCGCTCACCGCAGGCATCATTTTGCTGCGAGTCTTTCGCCAGGTGGACTGGCGCCGCTGCGGCATTCTGGCGATCTGCGCTGTCATCGCCATTGTGCCGGGCTCCTACGTGCTGCAGTTCGTGCCGGTGGCTTGGCTCGAAATTTCGATCGGTGTGCTCGTGGCCGTTGGCCTGACCATCTCGGTCAATCTGGGTCGCGTTGTTCTGCGCGACCGATTCAGTTTTCGCGTGCTGGCCGGCATGGCCAGCGGGTTCATGAATACCACTGCCGGCGTCGGCGGCCCCGCGGTAAGTATTTACGCGATCGCCACGGGGTGGCCGCAGCGGTCGTTCGCCGCAACAATGCAGCCGTACTTTCTCACGATCGGGCTGGCGTCCCTGGCCTCAAAATTCACCCTGGGATCGGCCGACCTGCCGCACCTTCCCGTGATCGTCTGGGTGCTGATCGGGTGCGCCTGCGTTGTCGGGCTTCTCGTCGGCGATCGGCTGACGACGGTGATCGAGCCACACGTGGCCCGACGCCTGCTCGTCATCGTGGCCTATCTCGGGTCGTTCGCGACCATCGTGCGCGGAGTGCTCGAGCTGCTCGCCTGACCTCAGATCGTGAAATCGACGCCCTCGACCGACACCGACTCGTCGCGGGCCGGATTGCGGAGGTGATGCGCGGCATCCGCTTGCGTTATCTGGTCGTCGGGATAGCTGGCCGTCACCAGAATCGGCATGTGGTCCGAGGTTCCCTGCGGGAGGGTCTCGACGTTGGCGATCGTCAGCCCCATCGAGGTGGCCAGGTCGAAGTGCCCGCGAAAGAACTTGTACCGCGTGTAGGTGCGCGTGTCGCTGAGCGTCAGGTCGTACCCGGACTGGTTCACCTTGGT
Organism: Cryobacterium sp. PH31-L1; assembly: GCF_030063145.1. Classification (GTDB taxonomy): domain Bacteria; phylum Actinomycetota; class Actinomycetes; order Actinomycetales; family Microbacteriaceae; genus Cryobacterium. The sequence goes on along the minus strand of NZ_JASISM010000001.1, from coordinate 634,454 downwards.
GCCGAGTTTTCCCTGGAAGATCGGGTAGTTGTAGTCGCCGACCATGAGGGTCGGCAGACCGGGGCCAAGAATGCTCAGTTCTTCGTGCGCGGTGCGGATCTGGTTGCGGCGCAGGGAGTTGAGCGCGGTCAGCGGAGCCGCGTGAAAGGAGGCGACGACGAGCTCGCGCTGCGCCACGTTATCGATGAGGCGGGTGGCGATCAGTCGCTCGTGCGCGGGCGCGGCTACGCGATCGTGCAGCGACTTCTTGAGCGCAAAGGTCTGCGTCTTGATCGCCGTGAATCGATCCCGGTTGTAGTAGATGGCCAGGCCAAGCCGGTTGCGGTGGGTCGAGTCGGCGAGGTGCAGATGCCCGACCTCGGCTGGCAGATCGACGGTGTTGCATTCCTGCAGGCACAGGATGTTTGGACTGTAACTCTCGGCCAGGGCTACGAGTTCGCCGCTGGCACGATTCTTGCGGAGGTTGTAACTAATGACCCTCATGGCACCCGTCTCGGACTTGTCGGCTATGCCTCAAGCCTACGACTCTCACCGGGGTCGAAATTGAACATCCGGGGTCAGTTGGCACATGCGCAGGTGGCATCCAGCCTGCTGACCCCCCCAGCAGGGTCTAGCCGACAAGGGCTACCCGGCGCCGACAATGAACATGGTCGCGATGAAGACCAGGCCGGCCGCGAGAAAGGTGATCGTCGTGTAGCCGAGGATGTCGCGCATCTTCAGCCCGGCGATCGCCAGCAGCGGCAGCGCCCAGAACGGCTGGATCATGTTGGTCCACTGGTCACCGTAAGAGACGGCCATGATGGCCACCGAGGGGTCGACGCCGAGGCGTTCCGCCGCGTCAAGCATGATCGGGCCCTGCACCGCGAATTGGCCCCCGCCGGAGGGTACGAAGAAGTTGACCAGTCCGGCCGAAAGCAGCGCCATGACCCCGAAGGTTGCCGGGGTCGACACGTTGACGAAGAAGTCGGAGAAGACGCCGATCAGACCGGAACCGACCATCATGCCGAGGATGCCGGCATAGAGCGGAAACTGCAACAGAATATCGCCGACGTTCGACGCCGCGTCTTTGCTGAGCCTGATGAGTTCGAAAGGGTTGCGCACGAGCAGAAAAATGAGCGCAAGAAACGACCAGTTCACGATGTCGAGGGTGAGTGTTCCCCCTTCGACGAAGTGAATGACGAGGTACGCCACCAGCGCGAGACCCACGATCAGGGTCAGGATGCGACTGGCATCCAGCCGGTCAGCGGGCGTCACGACGGATTCCTGGGCGACCTGCTTCTCGCGTGCATCAACTTCGAGCACGAAGACCGGGACACCCCGGCGCGGGGCGACCAGCGCCAGGGCAAGGCCCACAACCACGATCGTCGCGATGGCCGCCGTAATATTCCACGCGGAGAATGTGGTGTCGGCCAGCGAGATCGTGCGGCCGAGCTGCTGGGCCAGAAAGGAGCCCTCGGTGGCCGCGGTCAGCGGGCCCGAACCGGAATAGCCCATGTGCCAGATCACAAAGCCCGAGTATCCGGCGGCGACCAGCAGGGGAAAGTGCACCGGTACGCCCTTGGCCCGCAGCTGAAAGGCCACCTCCTTGGCGAGCAAACCGCCGACCACGAGGCCGAGGCCCCAGGTGATCAGGCAGGCAACCGCGGCGACGGTGAACACGAAGATGTAGGCCTGCAGCGCCGTTCGGGGCACACCACCGAGCCGCACCAGCAACCGGTGCACCGGTGTCGTGTTGGCCAGAATGTGCCCGAGCAGCAGCACGAGCGCCATCTGCGTCATGAAGGCGAGCAGTCCGGCCAGGCCGTCACCCCAGCTGCGCACGACGTCGATGGGGCCGGAATCGGTGAGGATCAGGGCGAGAACGGCCACGATCACGGTCAGCGCGATGACGAACACGAGGGCGCTCGGGATGAACCGTTCGACGAGCGAGTTGATCGGGCGCATGAACGCGGCGGCCGGGCCGGTGGCGCGTTTTTCAGTGGCAGTTGACACGAAGGTCCCCCTGGGTTGCTACAACATTGTGGCTCAGGGCGTCTGCACTGACCGTATAAACGTAGCAGGCGGGTCGTCTACTCCCCCGGTCGGGGCTGCCCCGACGCACGAACGTAGACTTGTCAGGCCGCCGCGTTCCTGTGGCACAGTGAGGGAGCCGCATGACCCAGAACGACATCGTTCTCATTCGCCACGGACAGACCGAGTGGAGCATCTCGGGTCAGCACACCGGGCGTACCGACGTTCCGCTGACCGATTTCGGTCGCCAACAAGCGGATGCCCTCGGCGAGATGCTCGACGGCGAACACTTCGATCGGGTCTACTCGAGCCCGCTGGTGCGCGCCTGGGAGACCATGGAACGGGCTGGCTACGGCGGGCAGGGAGTAGCAAGCGACGACGTGCTGGAGTGGGATTACGGGGTGTATGAGGGTCGCCGCACCGTGGACATCCGCTCGGAAATTCCGGGCTGGACCGTGTGGGGCAACCCGATTCCGGGGGGCGAATCCGTGGACGAGGTGGGCGCTCGCGCCGATCTCGCCATCGAAATGTGCCTCGCCGCCGAGGGCCGGGTGGCCGTCTTCGCCCACGGACATTTTTTGCGCATCATGACGGCACGTTGGATGGGCCTGCCAGCGGTCGCCGGCAAGAGCCTCAGCCTCGGCACCGCAACCGTGTCCACACTCGGTTGGGAACGCGAGAACCGGGTCCTGCAGATGTGGAACGACGCCTGCCACCTGAGTTCGATGGACCCCGTCGTATAACTTGTACCGCAACAGCCCGGAGTACCCCTAGTCTGGGGTTAGACAGATTCTACTCGTTGGAACCATTGTCGTGGGGTCGCACGAACAAACGTGCGGATTGCGCCCGGAGGGCACGACCGGTGGGGGCTTGGGGGCGTCACACGCTCGCGATCCCGGTCAACGGGAGAACCCGATGTGCAGCATCGGCGACCACGCCCGCGCGTGGCCCTGCCCCGACCCGTATCGTGCGGGTCTTTGGAGAGGGAGAACACCATGAGTACGTTCACACAGCTTTCACCGTCGCGCAAGCGACTTCTCGGCGCCCTTGTGGTCGTCGGCATTCTTGGAGCCGGCAGCATCGGAGTCGGCGGAGCCGTCGCCGCCGAGACCACCCCGCGCGCAGCGGTCGACCTCGGCGAGGCCGGCACATTCGCCGTACTGTCGAAGTCGGGCATCACGGATGTCTACGCCTCGTCGGTCAGCGGCAATGTGGGCGTGAGCCCCATCACCGGCGCGGCAATTCACCTCACCTGCCCCGAGGTGTCCAATGGAACGATTTACAGCGTCGACGCCGAAGGCCCCTCCTGCAAGGTAACCGACGACACCTACCTCACCACTGCCGTCAGCGACCTTGAGATCGCGTACACCGATGCTGCCGGGCGCACGACTCCCGACTACATCAACCTGGGCGCCGGCGAAATCGGAGGCCTTACCCTCACCCAGGGCCTCTACAAGTGGGGCACCGACGTGAATATCTCCACCGATGTCACCCTCACCGGCACTTCCGATGATGTCTTCATCTTTCAGATCTCCAAGGACCTGGAACAGGCCTCAGCCCAGAACGTGATTCTGGCCGGCGACGTGCAGGCGAAGAACGTGTTCTGGCAGGTTGCCGGATCCGTCGCCATCGGCACCACCGCGCACTTCGAAGGCACCATTCTCAGCCACACGATGATCGCCATGAAGACCGGTGCGACCATCAACGGTCGTCTCCTGGCCCAGACGGCCGTCACCCTGCAGAGCAACACGGTCACCGCGCCCGTCGAGTAACAGCAGCACGCAGAACGGCGCGGGTGACTTCTGGTCACCCGCGCCGTTCGTCGCTAACGCACCGGCACCCAGGTGCCCTTGATCCGCTCGGTGACCAGGGATGCCCGCAGCTCAGCAACGACGCGCAGGTCGGCCACCACGTGCGCGCCGATCTTGAGGGCCGACGCCGCGTCATCCGCTGTGAAACGCACGATGACCCGGGCTGCTCCCGCGACGATAGTGAGATCAGAAGCCTCCACCGTGGTGAATTCCGCCGCCGCCGCCGCGGCTCGGGGCACGACCGAAGCGGGCGCGGTTCCCGGGTGCAGGGATTCGATACTCATGGTCACGCGATAAGAAGGCATGGTTTCAGGGTACGGGTCCTGCTTTACTGTACGAGTCCTCTTCCCCTCAAGTTCGGAGACCCATGACCTTCACGGCCACGATCGTTGCCCAGGTTCAGCGCACCAAGCCCGATGCCCTCTGGGCCATCGCGACCGCCCTCAGCACCAGAGTTGAGGAGGAGACCGGAGCGAACGCCTTCATCGCACTACCCGACGGCGGCCGGATCGACGTGGAGATTCCCAAGTTCGGTGAGAGCCTGCCGCTGACCATTGACGTGGTGGACGCGCGCAGCCAGGCCGAGGCACGGGCATCCGCTCAAAATATTCTGGATTTGCTGGAGCAGTCCACCGGCTGGCAGGTCGACCACCTGCACGCATAAACGGATGCCCACCCGCGGCACACAGGCGCGCCGCCTAAGCTCGGTGCATGACTGAAACCACTGCCCCTGCACCGCGCATCACGATGTATGGGGCGGAGTGGTGCGGCGACTGCCGCCGTTCCAAGTCTCTGCTCGACCGCCTCGAGGTGGACTACGACTACGTGGACCTGCTGCTCGTCGAAGACGGTGCCGACCGCGCCCGTGCCATCAGCGGACGCACCAATATTCCCGTCATCGTGTTTCCCGACGACACCCACCTGGTCGAGCCGAGCGACGCCGAGGTGCGCACCAAGCTCACGCAACTCGGCCGTATCGGCTAACCGTCGCCGAATACCCCCGATAGGGACAGGGCCGTTCGTGCTACTGTCAAAAATCGTAGATACCAACGGGGGTCGCACCATGCACGCAACGCTTATATCGACGACACGGCGCGTTCCCATTTCGCTGTGGATCAGCGCGGTGCTTTTCGTGGTCTACAGCGCGCTCGGCGTAGCCGTCGCCATGGCCGTGCGCACCGACGCACTGAGCATCATCGCCCTGTTGACCGTGTCACCGCTGATGTTCGTGGGCATGGTCGTATCCGTGGTCGACATCGTGCGCACCCGCAAGCGCGGCGACGCCGACCGGGCTTACATCCGGCTGCAGTGGATCGGCCTCGGGCTCATGGTCCTGGCCATGCCGATCTGGATGGCCGTCGCGATCGCGATCGCCTACCTGCCCTGAACTTTGAGCCGGGAGTCGATCTGGGCTTCAGTGGGCTCCTTGACCACCCGGAGCGGTTCAGGAAAGTTGCAGCCGGTGACAACCCCGCAGTCGACCGCTCTCCATCAGCTGGGACGCCTGAGCGCAGTCAGGAGGCCTCGGTGCGCCCAGCTGCGTCAGCGCCAGCCGAGCTCGGGTGCGATGTGCTGCACGATGGTCTCGAGCAGGTGGGAGTTGTAGTCCACGCCGAGCTGGTTCGGGATGGTGACGAGCACGGTGTCAGCGTCGTGCACCGCAGCATCCGTTTGGAGCTGATCGACAATCGCGGATGGCTCCCCGACGTAGCTCTTACCGAAACGGGCCAGGCCGCCGTCGAGGTGGCCGACCTGGTCGTGACTGCCGGCCGCCGCTTCGCGACCGAAGTAGGCCCGGTCAAGATCGCTGACGATCGGCAGGATGCTGCGGCTCACCGACACGCGCGGCGTGCCTTCGTGCCCGGCATCGGCCCAGGCTTGCCGGTAAATGGCGATCTGTTCGGCCTGAAGATCGCCGAACGGCACCCCGGTGTCTTCGGTCAGCAGGGTCGAACTCATCAGGTTCATGCCCTGCTCCCCCACCCACTTGGCGGTCTTGCGGGTTCCGGCGCCCCACCAGATGCGCTCGCTGAGCCCGGGCGACTGGGGCGCTATGGCCAACAGACCGGTGCGCCCGGTCATCTGCGGGTTGGCCGGGGCCATTCCCTCGCCGCTGATTGCGGCCCGAAAGATGGCGGTGCGTGCACGAGCGTCATCGGCGTCGCTGCTGCCCTCCGCCAGCACATAGCCGAACGCCTCGTAGCCGCGCAACGCGGTCTCGGGCGATCCGCGGCTGATGCCGAGTTGCAAACGACCGTTGCTGATGAGGTCGGTGATCGCGGCTTCCTCCGCCATGTACAGCGGGTTCTCGTAGCGCATGTCGATGACGCCGGTGCCGAGTTCGATGCGGCTGGTTCGCGCGGCCATCGCGGCGAGCAGGGGAAACGGCGACGCGAACTGCGGAGCGAAGTGGTGCACTCGAACGTAGGCGCCGTCGATTCCAAGTTCCTCGGCGGCCTGGGCCAGGTCGATCGTCTGCAGCAGGGCGTCGGTCGCCGTGCGCGCCTGCGATCCCGGTACCGGTTGGTAGTGGCCGAAGGAGAGAAATCCGATGCGCTTCATACTCAGTGCAGCGTCGGCGCCGGCTGAGCTATTCCCTCGCCTTCAGAGCAGGGCGCCCCCGTGTGGGGCGCCCGGCTCACCAACTCAGCGACGCACGATGGAGCGCAGCAGGCGCACGGCCACTGACAGCGACGCCATGTCGTCCTGCGCGAGCGAGTTGACCTCTTCGAAGACGCTGCGCGCGCGGCCGAGCTGTTCGGCGTTGAGCGCTTCCCAGGCCAGGAGGCGGTCGTCGGCAGCAGCGGCATCCGTTTCGTCGAGAACTGACCGGGTCATGTCGGCGACGGTTGAGTACAAGTCGTCGCGGAGTGCGGCGCGGGCGAGTGCCTGCCAGCGGTCCTTACGTGGCAGCTTGGTGATGCGCTCAAGCAGGTTGTCGACACCGAAACGGTTGTAAACCGTGTAATAGATCTCAGCGACCTCGGTGACCTGCACGTTCGCCCGGGCAGCGACCTTGGCCACGTCGAGCAGCGCGTACGCTTCGAACAGTTCCGACCAGCGGCGACCGAGGTCGTCGGGCAGGCCCCATTCCCTGGCCTTTTCCTCCTGCGTTTCGAGGCGACCCCGGTCGGTGCCTTGCAGGTATTCGCCGAGGTGCTCCCGCATCAGTGCGATCTGCGGCTTGTACTTGGCGATCACCGCGCCGACGGGCATGTTGCCGCCGTGGTTGACCTGCCAGCGCACCGCCCGGTCGAGTAGCCGGCGAATGTCCAAGTGGATCGCCGTCCACTTCTCGGTCGGGAACGACGACGGCAGCGCGTTGAGCTCGCCCACCATTGTGTCGATGTCGAAGATCTCGCGCAGTGCCACGAAGGCACGCGCGATCGTCGCCTGGTTGGCCGAGGTCTCTTCCATCGTGCGGAAGGCGAAGGTGATGCCGCCGAGGTTGATCATGTCGTTCGCGACGACCGTCGCGATGATTTCCCGGCGAAGCGGATGCGTGTCCAGCTCGGCATCGAACCGCTCCGACAGGTGCGTCGGGAAGTAGCGGCGCAGGGTACTGCCGAACCAGGGGTCGTCGGCCAGGTCGCTGTCGCGCAGCGCTGTGGCCAGTTCGATCTTGGCGTAGGCGGCGAGCACGCTCAGCTCAGGGCTGGTCAGGCCCTGGCCGCGGTCGAGGCGTTCCCGCAGTGTTGCCGTGGTCGGCAGGGCTTCCAGCTCGCGCTGGAGGTCGCCCGATTCTTCGAGCCAGTTCATGAGGCGCTCGTAGCTCGGGCTCCAGTTGTTCACGAGCACCCGGTCGTTGAGCAGCAAAATGTTCTGGTCGACGTTGTCCACCAGAACCAGACGTCCCACCTCGTCGGTCATCTCGGCGAGGAACGCGGCGCGTTCGGCCGGGTCGAGCTTGCCGGCGGCGACCATGCGGTCCACGAAGATCTTGATGTTGACCTCGTGGTCGGAGCAGTCCACCCCGGCCGAGTTGTCGATCGCGTCGGTGTTGAGGATGACGCCGGCGAGCGCGGCTTCGATGCGACCGAGCTGGGTGAAGCCGAGGTTGCCGCCCTCCCCGACGACTTTGACTCGCAGGTCGCGGCCGTCGACGCGAATTCCATCGTTGGCTTTGTCGCCGACCTGCGCGGCCGTTTCGCCGCTGGCCTTGACGTAGGTGCCGATGCCGCCGTTGTAGAGCAGGTCGGTCGGGGCCAGCAGAATGGCCCGCAACAGTTCGGGCGGGCTCAGCTGGGTGGTGCCCTCCGGAAGACCGAGTACGACCTGTACCTCGGCCGAGATCGGAACGACCTTGGCCTGACGGGGAAAGACCCCGCCGCCGGTGCTGATCAGGTCGGTGGAATAGTCAGCCCACGACGAGCGCGGTAGTTCGAATAACCGGGCACGTTCCTCAAAGGAACGCGCCGGGTCGGGGTCGGGATCGAGAAAGATGTGGCGGTGGTCGAATGCCGCGACGAGTTTGGTGTGTTTCGAGAGCAGCATGCCGTTGCCGAACACGTCGCCCGACATGTCGCCAACGCCGACGACGGTGAAGTCTTCGGTCTGGGTGTCGACGCCGAGTTCGCTGAAGTGGCGTTTGACCGACTCCCAGGCGCCCTTGGCGGTGATGCCCATCTCCTTGTGGTCATAGCCGACCGAGCCACCGGAGGCGAAAGCATCGCCGAGCCAGAAACCGTACTCGGCGGCGAGGCCGTTGGCGATGTCGGAGAAGGATGCCGTGCCCTTGTCGGCGGCCACGACCAGGTAGCTGTCGTCGTCGTCATGACGCACCACGCGGTGCGGCGCCACAACATGCTCACCATCCGTTTCGGCGACCAGGTTGTCGGTCAGGTCGAGCAGACCGCGAATGAAGGTCTTGTAGCTGTCGATACCCTCGGCCATCCACGCCGCACGGTCAAGGCTCGGGTCGGGGAGCTTCTTGGCGAAGAACCCACCCTTGGCACCGGTGGGCACGATGACGGCGTTCTTGACAGTTTGCGCCTTGACCAGGCCGAGCACCTCGGTGCGGAAGTCTTCACGACGATCTGACCAGCGCAGGCCTCCGCGGGCCACCTTGCCAAAGCGCAGGTGAACGCCCTCGACGCGCGGCGAGTACACCCAGATCTCGAACATGGGCTTGGGCGAGGGCATCTGCTCGATCTGGGAGGGGTCGAGTTTGATGCTGAGGTAGGGCTTGTACTGAAAAAAGTTGGTGCGCAGCGACGCTTCGATCAGCGTGATGAGGGTGCGCAGCACGCGGTCGGCGTCGAGGGTGGCCACTTTCTCCATCGCGACGCGCAGCTGTTCGCGCACGTCGGCTACGCGCAGCATCCGCTCGTCGTCGGCGAGGTCTGGATCGAATCGGGCCTCGAACAGGGCCACGAGCGCGCTCGTGACGGCCGGGTTGGCCAGCATAACGTTGGCGACGAAACCGTAGGAGTTGGTGTTGCCAATCTGACGCAGGTACTTGGCGTAGCTGCGCAAAATGACTACACGGTGCCAGGGCATGCCGTCTTGCAGAACCAGACGGTCGAGGCTGTCGGATTCGATGGCTCCGCTGATGGCCGCGCCGAACGAATCGGCCAGTAACGTGCCGGTCGCAACCGGGTCGACGCCGGCCGGATAGTGCAGGCCGAGGTCATACAGGTAGAAGCGACGCCCGTCGGTGGTCTTAATTTCGAACGGCACCTCATCGAGCACCTCGATACCGAGATTCTGCAGAAACGGCAGAATCTGGCTCAAGCTTTTCGGTTCGGTCATGTAGAGCTTGATGCGCGCATCTTCGCCGGGGTCACCGGCAGTTTTGGGTAGGTACACGTGCAGCCCCGGGCGGGTGTGCCCCTCAGCGGATGCCCCGACCTCCGCGGCGCAGGCCTCAAATCGGGAGATGTCTTCGAGGGCATCATCGATTTCGTAGTCGACCCGGTAGCTGTCGGGAAAGGCGCCGGCCCAGATATTGGCCAGCCGCTCGGCTTCTTCGACCGAGTGTGTTTCGCGAAGTTCGTCGCTGATACCCTCCGGCCACGAGCGCACGGCCATGGCCAGGCGGTGTTCCAGCGCGGCGATATCGACGGAATCCGCCGAGACAGCCTTGGGTAAGCGGATGCGATAGAACAGTCGCGCGAGCGCCGATTCGGTCATGCGCGCTTCGAAGTCAAGCGACTCAGAGCTGAAGGTCTCTTGCAGCTCCTTCTCGATGCGCAGCCGCACGGCGGTGTTGTAACGGTCACGCGGCAGGTAGACCAGTGCCGACATGAACCGACCGTAGATGTCTGGTCGCAGGAACAGGCGGGTACGACGACGTTCCTGCAGCCGCTGGATGGCGAGCGACGCGGTGACCAGGTCGGGCACCTCGATCTGGAACAGCTCGTCACGGGGATAGGTTTCCATGATGCCGAGCAGGTCTTTACCACTGTGCGACTCGAGCGGAAAACCGACCTCGTTCATGACGGCTTTGACCTTTTCGCGCAGTACCGGAACGGCCGTGACCGAGCTGGTGTAAGCGCTCGCGGCGAACAGGCCGATGAAACGCTGCTCACCGTTGACCTGGCCGGCGGCATCGAAACTCTTGATTCCGATGTAGTCGAAGTAGGCGGGACGGTGCACGGTGGAGCGGGAGTTGGCCTTGGTGATCACCAGTGCGGTGCGCTCGCGCGCTTTCTGTCGGCCGGCATCCGTCAGGTGCTGAATCTGGTGGCGGTCCTCTGCTGAGCGCAGCAGGCCGAGGCCGCTGCCCTCGATCAGGGTGAGCACGTCTTCGCCGTCCAGCGTCTCGAGGTTGTACTCGCGGTAGCCGAGAAACGTGAAATTGCCCTCGTCGAGCCAGTGCAGCAACTGCTGGGTCTGGTGGAGGTCTTTGATCTGGTCGCCACCGGCGACGGTGTCGAGGGTGTTGGCGATCTGCATGGCCTTGGTGCGCATGAGCGGCCAGTCTTCGACGGCGGCACGAACGTCGCTGAGAACGGCGGCCAGCCCGGCGATGAGGTTGGCCTGTTCCTCGTCGCTCGCGCTGTCGATCTCGATGGCGATCCAGGACTCGAGGTGTGAGGCATCATCACCGGTCGCGATGAGGTGCGCGATGTTCGGCATGGCCGAGGTATCGCCGCTGGAGACACCGGCGCTGGCCGGGATTCGGTTGATGTCGACAAGATCGTTCGTCGCCTTGCTGCGGGCCACGATCAGCAGGGGGTGCACGACCAAATGGATGGCTGAGTGCTGGCGCACCAGCTCGGCCGTGACCGAGTCCACGAGAAAGGGCATGTCGTCGGTGACGATATAGACCACACTCCGACCGGATTCACTGTGAATCTCGATCGTTGCCGTCTTGGGTACTCGGCGCTGGGCGACCTGCCAGTGCGTGCGGGCCCGGGATGCAAGAAGCTCCGGGGCGTAATTCGCGGCATCTTCGTCTGTTAGATGCTCATAGTAATCAACTATGAACGTTTCGAGCGTGGGATCTGACGGGGACAGACCCGTTCGGGTGAAACCAGACGACATCGAAAAAACGCCTCCATCAAATTCATCGTCGTGCGGTACGAATCGACACAACGAAATACGTGTGCAGGACTCCTGCGCCGGGCACGTCGGTGTGCCTGGTCGAACTCAATCATGGAGATCCCTTGCTCGCCCATCGTACCGCCGGGCCCCGCACCCGGGCTGGCCGCCGCAGAACCTGCGGCCAGCCGCGAAGAAACGGCCCGCGTATCGCCGATTCGCTCGTGACCGGGGCATAAACTGCCTAAAAGTGTTGAGCTAGTACCAGCCGACAGCCTGCGAGTGCGACCAGGCGGCGCACGGCGTGCCGTAGGACGAGGCCTTGATGTAGCCAAGGCCCCAGGCGATCTGCGTGGTGGCATTCGTGGCCCAGTCGTTGCCGGCCGACGCCATCTTGCTTCCGGGCAGCGCCTGAGGAATTCCGGTCGCCCCACTGCTCGAATTCACCGCCGCGTAGTTCCAGCGGGATTCCTTCTGCCAGAGCCGGTCGAGGCAGCTGAACTGATCCGCGCCCCAGCCGTACTGCGAAGCGGCCATCGACTGTGCGGTGGCGCGGGCACCGTCCACGGTGTTGCCGCCGGCCAATGACTCCAAGCGCGCGGCTTCGGCAGCCGCCTGGGCGGCAGCAGCGGCCGCCGCAGCAGCCGCAGCAGCCTCGGCGGCGACGCGGTCGACTTCCGCGGTGGCGGCAGCGACCGAGGCGGTCTCCGCCTTCGCCTCAGCCGTGAGCGACTCCACCAACTCGATGGGCATAACCGCGTAGCTGGCGAGCGAGCTGGCTACCGAGGTGAGCGTGGTGGCATCCACTTTGCTCTGGCTGGCAGCGATGACGACATTGGCGGCGCTGAGCGCAACGGATGCGTTGTCGCGCGAGATCGACTCACCGTGCGCCGCGTAGAAGTCGAGCTGGTCGCTCTGCCGGCCGGTGCTTTCGGCGAGCACGGTCGTGGCGGCGATACTGTCCTGCCGGGCATCGGCGGACTGGGCGACGAATCCGCTGCTGGCGACGAGGCCGGCGATAACGAGCGCGGCGCCGGTGGCAACGAAGATCTCATGCCGGCGGGTGCGTGGTTTGCGGGGCTTCCGCTGCGTTCGAGGGGCAAGGTGGGCATGGGGCGTTTCAGTGTGTTTTGGGCGCATGTCCTTCATCTGGCGCGAATGATGGACGCTAGGTACGCCCGTTCGCTGGGTGTCGAGCCCGTGCACTTCGGGGTGGCGCGGGCGAGTTGGCCAGCATGCCCGGCCTGTTTGAATGAAACCTCACGATTTTCTCCGAAACCCCTGATTTTCGGTCACACACGCCGTGCCATGGCATACTTTGCGATTTCCCGCGGGCAGGTGCACAACAGATGTCAGGTGATTATGCTGATCACAGTCGCATTATTCAGTGGGACGCGATTCGATCGGCGGGGCCTTGCAGCCCACAACATGTCAGATTTAATCTTTTGCCGCGAGAGCGAGCAGGCGACCCAGCGCGTGATTTCACTCGACGCGCTCCTGCTCCGAGCGCACAGGTCCCTCCCAGCGCTCAACGGTGTGATGGCCGACATGATCGAGGATGGTCGCGCAAATTCTCATGCCGTCCTTGAACCGCGACAGCTCGAAATTCTCGTTGGGGGCGTGATTGTTCTGGTCGGGGTTGGCGTAGGGCACCAGAATTGAGGGAATGCCGAGAATGTCGGTGAAGACGTAGTTCGGCAGGGAGCTGCCGAGGCTGGGCACGACGAAGGGAATCACCCCGGTCGCCTGCTCCACGGCGCCGGCCAGAATCGCAACGTAAGGATTGTCGAGGGCTGTGCGCGAGGGCGGAATCGAGCTGAGTCGCGTCAGCCCCACCATCGGGGCATGCTGCGCCAGGTGCACCTGTAGCAGACGAAAGATCTCGTCCGGATGCTGGCCGGGCACGAGTCGCATGTCGAGGTGGGCTCTAGCGCTGTTGGAGATGACAGTTTTCATGCCCGGGCCGGTGTAACCGCTGGTCAGGCCGGTGATTGTCATCGTCGGTCGCAGCATCAATCGTTCGTAGTAGTCGTGCCCCTCCGGCGAAGGTAGCTCCGTGATGTCGTAGTCGTTGAAGTGGTCGTTCAGATCGAGGGGCAGCCCGGCAAGATTCGCACTTTCAGCGGGCGTTGGCGGTCGCACGCCATCGAAGAAGCCCGCCACGGCAATCTCGCCACTCGGTTTCCACAGCGTGGCCAGTGCCTGAGTGAGCTGCTGCGCGGCGTCGGGCAGCAGACCGCCAAGGCTGCCCGAGTGGGCATCTCGATTCGCCCCGCGCGTGCGTAGCTCGACGCCGAGCTGCCCGCGAGTGCCCAGCACGAGCTGGGGCGTGCCGCTGCGATGCACGGGACCATCCGAGGTTATGGCCAGATCAGCGGCCAGGAGATGGCGATTTTCTCGAACAAGTTCGGCCAGGTGCGGGCTGCCGATCTCTTCTTCTCCCTCGATGAGCACCTTGACGTTCACCGGCAGCTCGCCGTGTGCAGCCAGCGTTGCCCGGAGAGCCCAGAGCTGCGCGAGATGCTGGCCTTTGTTGTCACTGGTGCCGCGCCCGTACATGCGACCGTCGCGAATGGTCGGCTCGAACGGGTCACCCTGCCAGTGCGCGCTGGTTTCGGCCGGCTGCACGTCGTAATGCCCGTAAATGAGCACCGTCGGCCCCCCGGGGTCGACGATGCATTCGCCGTACACCGCCGGCGGCCCAAAGCCCTCGATCAGGTGCGTGCGCAGGCCACTCCCGCACACGCTGTGCTGCACTGCCTGGGCGCACAGGGCCAGGTCGTCCGTCGGCGAAGCGCTGACGCCGGCGATGCCAACGAGGTAGGCGAGTTCTTCGAGCGCTGCCTCGAATCCGGCATCGATGTGGGCGTAGACGTCGTCAATGCTCACGGTGTCGCCAGCCCGAAGACTGGCACCGGCGCCTGCCCCGGCCGTGATCGCCAGCTGACCTGCACCGGGCTGCCGATTCGGCAGGCTTCCCCGGTGAGGTTGGTCAGCAAGCGCGGCCCCTCCTCGAGCTGTACGACCGCCACAACGTACGGGGTCACCAACCCGAGTTCCGGCGCGGCCTTCAGATGTACGGTGGTCTGCGAATAGACCGTTCCCTGGCCGCTCGCCGCGACCCATCCGATGTCATCGCTGTCGCAGGCGAGGCAGAAGGGACGCGGATAGAACTGATACTGCCGGCAGGCTCCGCATTGCTGGATCACGAGCTGTTCCTTGCTGGCGGCCTCCCAGAGATGGGCGGTCGTGGGGTCAGCCCAGTCGAACACTGACTCAACCACGAACCAAAACCGCCGTCGCTGCCGTGGAGAAGAGTCCACCAATGCCATGCACCAGTCCGACCGTCGCACCGGGCACCTGCCGCGCTCCGGCCTGGCCACGGAGCTGCCGCACCGCTTCGATAACCAAGAGGATGCCCAGCGCCCCCGGATGGCAATAGGACAACCCTCCCCCCGAGGTGATCGAGGGGAGGCTGCCGGTGGCGGTCAGATTGCCCTCCTGCACAAACGCGCCAGCGTCGCCGCGCGCGCAGAACCCGACGTCTTCGAGCGCGAGCAGCACGCTGATCGTCGACGCATCGTAGGGCTCGAAGACGTCGATATCGGCGTGCCCGACCTCCGCCATCTGCAGCGCGGCACGAGCGGCCGCGACCCCCGGCGACGCCTCGAGACTCGGCAGCTGCGGAATATGCCATTGCCTCGCACTCTCCCCGGTGCCAGCCACTCGAATCGGCGTATTCGCCGAATCCCGGGCACGGTCCCCGATCGTCAACACGATGGCCCCGCCGCCGTCGGTGACCAGGCAGCAGTCCAGGCGGTGAAGCGGAGCACAGATCAGGCGCGACTCGAGCACATCGTCGATGGTGAGCGGATCACGCTTCCAGGCCTTGGGGTTCAGGCCCGCCCACTGTCGTGCGGTCACGGCCACGGATGCCAGCTGTTCGGGTGTGGTTCCATACTCGTACATATGGCGGGCCGCGAGCAGCCCGAACTGACCCATCGGGGCCGGCAGACCGTACGGCTGTTCAAACTGAGGCGACGTTGCTTTCTCATTCCAGTGATTGAGCTTGCGGGTGGCTCGGGTGCGCTGCCGGGACGCGTACACGATCAGGGCGACCCGGCAGCGTCCGGTCTGCAGGGCGGCCGAGGCATGGCCGAGAAAAGCCACGAAGGCGGCTCCGCCGAGATCGCTGGAGTCGGAGTAACTCGGCTGGATTCCGAGATACTCGCCCACCTGCACCGTGCCCTCCTCGCCGAGGTAGTTCACGAACAACCCGTCAACATCACGCAGGGTCAGACCCGCATCGGCGAGCGCCTCCCGCGCAGCGAGCGCAATCATCGACAGCTCGGAATGGTCGCGCACCTCACCCAATGGCGCTTCGGCTACCCCCGAGATAAATACCTCACGGTCAGGTCCTGTAATCAACATTGCATAACCCCTCGGCGAGCATCGACTGCCATTTCTGTTCATCATATAGACATGTCATCTATCCAGGGATACAGTTTGAGAAATTCCAGGACGCACGAAACACCGACTCACCCGAACCAGGCGACACGGAAAGCGACACCATGACCGCAGACTCACCTTCCATCACCTCGCCGGTCTCCTACGCGCAGCGCATTGCTGACCTCGCCGCCGTACGCGGTGAGCGCACCGCGCTCATTTTCGTCGCCCCCGACGGCAGCGAGAGTTCCCTCAGCTGGGCTGAGCTCGATACGCGCGCCAATCAGATGGCACGCCTGCTGGCGGGCCACGGCGTTGGCCCGACGACCCTGCTCGCAATCTGCCTGCCCACCCGCGCCGAACACATTGTCGCCGCAATCGCCGCCTGGCGACTCGGCGCCTGCACGCTCCCGGTGTCGCCGCAGATGCCGGAGCGGGAACGTCGCGAAATTCTCACGGTGACTGAATCGTGGCGCACCACCGTCATGCTCGTGGAACACGAGGGGCGGTATCCCGGCGATATCGGACTCGACGAGCTTTCGGCACTCGACACCGTTGACGGGTCAGCGCTTCCAGCCATCACCGCGTGGCCGGGAAAGGCGATCTGCTCCGGAGGCTCCACGGGCCGGCCCAAAATCATTCTCGACGACCGACCGTGGCAGAAGATCCCCGGCCAGGGTAGCTCCCTGCACCGGTTCGGCCTGCGCGCCGACCAGACCCAGCTGATCACCGGCCGGCTTTATCACAACATCTCCTTCAGCCTCACGCACAACGGTCTCTTCGAGGGCCACACGGTGATTCTGCTGGAGAAGTTTGATGCCGCCCTCACCGTGTACATCATCGAGCGGCACCGGGTCACTTTTCTCGCCATGGTGCCCATCATCATGCAGCGCATCGCGCGACTGCCCGATGTGCTCACCCGCGACTTCTCCAGCATCGACGCTTTCTATCACAGCGGCGCGGTCTGCCCGGTGTGGGTTAAACGCGTCTGGTTGAAGCTGGTCGAACCGGCGAAACAATACGACTGTTATGGCGGCGCGGAGGGCACCGGAGTGGTCGCTATTCGCGGCGACGAGTGGATGCTCCGCGAGAGTAGCCTGGGCCGGCCGATTGACACGCGACTGAGCATCCGGGACAGCGCCGGGGCTCCGCTGCCGGCCGGCGAGATCGGGGAGATCTTCACCGGGCCCGAGGGCGCCCCCATGACGTTCCGGTATCTCGGCGCCGAACCACCGGCATCCACGGCCGACGGACTGGTCACGCTGGGAGATCTCGGCTGGCTCGACGAGGACGGCTACCTCTTTCTGGCTGATCGACGGGTCGACCTGATCATCACCGGCGGCGCCAATGTATACCCCGCCGAAGTCGAAGGGGTGCTCTCGGAACACCCCGGAATCGCAGACGCCGTGGTGATCGGCGTCGACGACGACGAGTGGGGCAAACAGGTCTACGCCATCCTGCTGCCCACCGACCCGGGCGCGCCGCCCGACGTCGACGAGGTTCGGGCATTCTGCCGGGAACGCCTCGTGCCCTACAAGGTGCCGAAAACTTTCGAGTTCGTCAGCACGAGCTTCCGCGACGACTCGGGCAAGATGCGCCGATCGGCGCTGGCGAGCGATCGCAACCAGCGCCAGGCATCCGTTCTGGTTACGACCTCCGGAGACGATCTCTCATGACCACCCAGCTACGCGCCTTGGTCAATGCCCGGCTCATCGACGGCACCGGTGCCCCGGCCCGCGAGCGGTCGACCGTGATCATCGATGGCGAACGGATCGTCGAGGTGACCGACGACCGCCCTCTTCCCGTCCCGGTTGAGGTCGTCGACCTGGGCGGCGCCACCCTGATGCCCGGCCTCATCGACTGCCACACCCACCATGCTGCCTGGGCGCAGAGTCTTGTCACCCATCCGGAACCGCTGGGGCTGCTGATGTCCCAGACGGTGGCGGCCCTGAAGACGACCGTGGAGGCGGGAATCACGACGGCGCGGGACCTCGGCGGTCTGGAACGAGGCTTCGTTCTGGCCGTGGACCGCGGCGTGATTCCCGGTCCGCGTTTGCAGACCTCGCTGATCATCGTGTCGCCGACCAACTCCCTGATGGACGCCCACCCGGTGTCGGGCGGTGCGATCACGTCCCGCGGACGATACGAGATTCTGCCCGGCCTCCCCGAACCCTGGTGCGACGGTCCGGTCGCCGCGCGGGCCAAAGTACGGGAGGTCATTCGCATGGGTGCCGACGTCATCAAGGTGGCGATGACCGGCAGCATGACTTTCGCGGCACGCCGCCCGCACCGCCCGCTGTTCACGCCGGAAGAGCTCGCTGCCATCGTGGACGAGGCCCATCTGGAGGGAATCCCGGTGTGCGCGCACGCCCACGGCGATCCAGGCGCGATCCTCGCTGTGCGTGCCGGCGTCGACACGATCGAGCACGGAACCTACCTGACCGAGGAGTGCGCACGCGAAATGGCTGATCGGGGCACATGGTATGTTCCAACAATGTGCATCTCAAACTGGCACAGCACCCTGTCCCAGGAAAGTGTGCGAGCCCACACCGTTGACATGCCGGCGCGTCATCGCGAAAGCCTGGCCCTGGCCGTTCGACTCGGCGTACGCATCGCTGCCGGAACCGACACCAACCCGTTCCACGGTTTCGGCCGCACCGGCATGGAACTGGAACTGCTGGTCGAGGCCGGTATGACCTCAGCCGAAGCGATCCGAGTCGCCACCGACCAGTCCAGCCAGTGCATGGGCGTTTCAGCAGACGTTGGCACGGTGGCCGCGGGTAAATTCGCCGACCTGCTCATTGTCGACGGCGACCCGCACCGGGACATCCGCTTGTTACAGGATGCGAAACGGCGCACCGCCGTGTTGAAAGGCGGCCAATTTATGAGCGGTTCACTCCTCTCTATAGCGGATGCCCACAGTCGGCAAACAATGGCGGTCACGGCATGACAACGCACGCCACGGACGGCTCGGAGACCCCCGCCGTCCCAACCGCACTTGCACCAGCCGGCCCCACCACCGATTACATGATCGGGCCGGTCGCTGCGGCCCTGGATATCATGCTCGAGTTCGAGAACGGACAACAGGAGCTGCGCGTCGCGGACATCGCCCGCCGAGTTGGAGTGACCCGCAACAAGGCGTTTCGTCTCATCAAAACCCTCGAATCGCGCGGCTTTCTGCAGCGCTCCGGCGACCACTACCGGGTGGGCAGTCGATTGCTAACACTCGGCGAAGTTGCAGCTCAGCCGATCGAAGCGTTGCGTGCCGCCGCGCAGCCCGAGCTGGAGGCGCTGCAGGCAGAGACCAATGAAACGATCTACCTGCTGGCTCCGGTCGGTACCGAGGCGATCTGCATTTCCCGCTTGGAGAGCACACACTCGCTGCGCATCTCGGTCGACGTTGGAAACAAACGACCGCTGGATTCGGGGGCCGGACAGAAAATGCTGCTCTCAGGCCAGGACGAGCAACGCCTGAGCCAGGTGCTCAGCCACCGCGGGCCGGCGTTCACCGAACACACCATCACCGGCGAGGCCGAGTTGCGCCAAGAACTACAGGAGATTGGCCGCCGCGGTTACAGTCTCAGTCTCGGTGAAGTCGACGCCGGGGCCGGTGCCGTCGCCGCGCCCGTTTACGACTATTCGGGCGAAATGATCGCCGCTCTGGTCATAGGGGGGGCGATGTCGCGGGTGGCAGGCAATCTTGAGGGTGCTTGGAAAGATTTGGTCGTCGGTGCTGCCCACCGAATTTCGACGAGGCTGGGCTTCCACCGACCCTAGCGACGCTTCTGCCAGAGAACCAGAGCGGGTCGCCGTGCCGCAGCTTCGATGCGGTGGCTTCAGCGACCCCGATTAATCGTCAGGCCCGTACGCTCGCCAAAGCAATCAACAGATATACCAAATGTCTATACAGTGATTCACTCCCATGATACGCTCAGCCCCAACTTGTTTGAAACGAGAGTGGGCCGGGCAGCATAAGAAACCACATTTCCAGCAGGCGCGTTGAGTTCAGCCCAATCAACTACAGCAATGGAGCACCGACAATGAACCGTATCCAGGTCGCGAAAACCCTCTGCCTAGCCCTATCAGTCTCGCTCTTAGCCGGCTGCAGTGCAGCCGTCGAACCGGAGAAACCGGCAGCATCCACTCTGATGGACCAAGCCATCCACGATGCCCTACCGCAGGTCATTCAGGACGCCGGCGAACTCACGGTCGTCACGAGTGGCGCAAACCCGCCGTGGTGGGTCACCACGCCCGGTAAAACCGGTGAGTACACCGGTGCCGGCGCCGAGCTGATGGATGCTGTCGCCGAAGTGATGGGCGTCGAGGTCAAGATTGCAACCGTGCCGGACATTTCCGGAGCGTTCGCCGCGATCAGCGCCGAACGTTACGCCTTCGGCTTCTTTCCCTACGCCGACTCGGTCGGTGGTCCCAAGGAACGCCCGGGTGCCGAATTCGTGGACGTTCTGCAGGAGGTCGTTCCTTTTCTGGTCGAAAAGGGCAACCCCAAGAACGTCACCAACATGGACGAGCTGTGTGACGTCACCGTTGCCGCGCTTGCTAATGCCGCAACCTATAGGGTTGCCGAGGCTCAGGCCGTGAAGTGCCAGGAGCAGGGCAAAGACCTCACGGTGCTGAGCGTCGCGAGCGTTCCCGACGGCGTGCTAGCGCTGCGATCGGGCCGAACGGATGCCTTCTTCACCGGCGGGGCCTCGTTGTTCTACGCGGCCAAGGAATCGAACGGCGAGTTGGAAGTCGTGGGAGACGAGTTCTCGAACGGGTTCGCCGGTCAGTTCATGGGTGCTTTGCTCCCCAAGGGCTCCGAACTCTCCGCTCCCCTACTGGCGAGCTTTCAAGTACTCTTCGACAACGGTGACTACGAGAAAATCATGACCAAGTACGGCCTCGACCGCGAACTCATCGACCAGCCCGGCATCAACCTGTACGCCGACTGGCTCGTCGAGAACCCGCAATAGTCATGGCAACTCTGCCGAGTAACCAGACCGACGTCGAGCTCCCGGTCACGCATCAACCCGTGGACGTAGCCCGGGCGCTGTCACCACGCCGCCCGGCCACCTGGGTACTCTCCGTCATCACCGTGGTCGTCGCCGTACAACTCGTGCACCTGTTCCTGACGAACCCCAACTTTGAATGGGACGTTGTCGCACAGTATCTCAACAGCGAAACCGTACTTCAGGGCGTCGTCATGACTCTCTTTCTTACGGTGACGGCGATGACAATCGGTCTGGTTCTCGGCGGCATTCTGGCGGTGTGCCGCTTGTCGGACAACGCCCTCCTGCGCGCGCTCGCCTCGGCGTACATCTGGTTCTTTCGGGGTACACCGCAGCTCGTGCAGCTGATTTTCTGGTTCAACATCGGCTTACTCGTGCCGGTCCTGAGCATCGGCATACCGTTCGGTCCGACCTTCGCCTCGATCGAGTCCAACTCCCTGGTGACACCATTGTTGGCGGCTATCGTGGGTTTGGGTCTGCACGATGCCGCGTACCAGGCGGAGATCTATCGCGCCGGGCTGATTTCGGTGGACGAGGGGCAGCTCGAGGCCGCCAAGGCCCTGGGCATGAAGCCGGTGCGGGTGTTCTTTCGAATCCAGCTGCCGCAGGCCATGAGATTCATCGTTCCGCCCACCTTCAACTCCATCATCGCGCTGGTCAAGGGCACGTCCCTGGTCAGTGTGATCGGGGGTGCCGAGTTGTTGTTCTCGGTCAAGGAGATCTATAGCCAGACTTACCAGACGGTGCCGCTGCTGATCGTCGCGAGCATCTGGTATCTGTTCATCACGACGGTGCTCAACGGCGTGCAATTCTTCATTGAGCGTCACTACGGCCGGGGTTCCAGCCGCAATGGCAGCTCCTCCCCCGTCGTGCGTTTTCTCGATCGACGGGCAGCCGAACGCAATCTGAATCGAGGGATGGAATCATGACGCAGCCCATTCTGCGCATCAGCGGATTACGCAAGCAATTCTCCGGGGTCGAGGTGCTGAAGGGCATCGATCTCAAGGTGCGGGTCGGCGAGACCGTCGCGATTCTCGGCTCGTCGGGGTCGGGCAAATCCACGCTGCTGCGCTGCGTGAACTGCCTCGAGGTTCCCAGCGGCGGGTCGATCTGGCTCGGCGACGAGCTGATGGGCTACCGGCAGGAGTCCGGCGGGGCCGTGCGTCGACTCACCGAAAGTCAGATCGCCGTGCAGCGTCGCAAAGTGGGAATGGTTTTTCAGAACTTCAACCTGTTTCCACACTGGACCGTTTTGCAGAACATTGCCGACGGACCCCGCTCAATTCTCAAACTGAGCAAGGCCGAGGCCATCGAACGCAGCATGACGCTGCTGACCCGGGTCGGCCTGGCCGACCGCGCTCATGCCTATCCGCGTCAGCTGTCCGGAGGGCAGCAGCAGCGGGTCGCCATCGCTCGGGCCTTGGCCCTGGAACCGGCCGTACTCCTGTTCGACGAACCGACCTCGGCCCTCGACCCGGAGAACGTCGGCGAAGTCACCGACGTCATGGCCGCTCTGGCGGCCAGCGGCGCCACCATGCTCGTGGTGACCCACGAGCTCGGCTTCGCTCGGGCCGCCGCCGATCGGGTTGTCTTCATGGACGGGGGCGTCATTCTGGAGCAGGGAACGCCGACCGAGGTGTTCGACAACTCGCAGCAAGCGCGCACTCGGGAGTTCATGCGCAAGACCCTGGTCTGATTCGACAAGTCTCCCGCGGCGGCTCACACTAGAACCACCAGTCAGTCGCATTCAGTCGCATTCAAAGGAGAAACCGTGACCGTACTCGCCGACGCCCGTGAACTTGCCGGAGACATCACCGACCTGCGCCACCGGCTACACCGGGAACCGGAGATCGGGCTCGACCTGCCACGCACGCAGGAGAAGGTGCTCGAGGCGCTCAGCGGCCTGCCCTATGAGATCAGTCTCGGTACCGACACCACCTCGGTGACGGCGGTGCTGCGCGGAACTGGCGCCGGGGCATCCGCTTCACGGCCCGTTGTACTGCTGCGCGGCGATATGGACGCGCTGCCGGTGCAGGAACGCACCGGGCTGGACTTCAGCTCGCGCATTGACGGTGCCATGCACGCCTGCGGACACGACCTGCACACCGCCATGCTGGTGGGCGCGGCGACGCTGCTCGCGCACCATCGAGATCAGCTGGCCGGTGACGTGGTGCTCATGTTCCAGCCGGGCGAAGAGGGCTACGACGGCGCGGGTGTGATGATTCACGAGGGCATCCTCGACGCTGCCGGGCGCCGCGCTGACGCCGCCTACGGTCTGCACGTCATGTCGGCCGGCGCGCCCAATGGGCAATTCCTCAGTCGCGCGGGCACCCTGATGTCGGCCAGCGATGGCCTCACGGTGACGGTACACGGAGCCGGCGGGCACGGTTCGGCGCCGCATCAGGCGCAGGATCCGGTGACGGTGATCGCCGAAATGGTCACAGCCTTACAGACAATGGTCACCCGCCAGTTCGACATGTTCGACCCGGTGGTGCTCTCGGTCGGGGTGCTGCAGGCCGGTACCAAACGCAATATCATTCCCGATTCGGCGCGGCTGGAGGCGACCGTGCGTTCCTACACGCCCGAGTCGCGAGCCAAGCTCGCGCGCGTCGTACCGCGACTGCTGCAAGGCATCGCGGCCGCGCACGGCGTGGAGGTGACGGTGGACTATGTCACCGAATATCCGCCGACCGTCACCGACGCCGGCGAAACCAGCCGGGCCGAGCGTGTGGTGGGCGAGCTCTTCGGCGGCGAGCGTTTCACGCGCATGGTCAACCCGCTGGGCGGCTCCGAAGATTTCTCGCGCGTGTTGCAGCAGGTGCCCGGGACCTTCGTGTTTCTCTCGGCGGTGCCGCGACAGGCGGATGCCCAGGCCGCCGCGTTCAACCACTCCCCCAGGGCGACCTTCGACGACGACGTGTTGGCCGACGGCACCGCCCTGTACACGCAGCTGGCGCTGTCGCGGATGGCTGAGTTGTGCGGCTGAGGCCGCCACCCCTAGCCCGCTGCTGCACAACTGCCACGGATCAGCGGCACGACACGGCACCAAAGTTCACCCAGTTCGCGGGGAGGCGCATGTTGGCGGGGAGTGCTTAGCTGGAGCCAGAAGCAAATTTTGGGAGCAAGAGAATCTACAACCTCACGATGAACAGCGATAGCACGATGGCCGATTTTGCACAGCAACGGCTCATCGTCGTTGCGGGCTACTCCACTTGTCACGACGGAGAGACAAAATGAGCGTTCCACGCCTCTACCTCTCTGTCAACGGATGCCTCTGCCCCCGTTCGGAACCCGACCCCGCCTGGGGTGATGTGGCGAAAGCCTCGATCAGTGTCGAACACGGCGACGGTCACGCATCCACTCGGGATGTGCACTGGGCGCCCCGCCTGATCACGGCACTCGACTCCCTGCTGATGCAATACGGCGTCGAGCTGGTCTGGCTCACCTCCTGGAACGAGCTGGATGCCACCCGGCAACTGCTTGTACCGGAACTGCACGGCCTGTCCGGCGGACGGATGCTCGACGTGACGACTCCGCCGAAAAACCCCGGCCAGACGGATGGCGAGACGGGACTCTGGAAGTCGCAGCGCATCGAAGAAGATCAAAGCGTGCCGGCACCGTTCATCTGGATCGACGACGCCGATGTGCAACTTCACGGCGACAAGGTTCTCACGGCAACGCAGGAGACGCCGTCGCTGCTCATTCCGCCGCACTCCGAGGTGGGTATCACGGTCGACGACATCGCCAGGATGCGTACCTGGCTCGAGCAGCTGCCCGCCTGATAGCAGTCAGACGCGACGGCCCGCGAACAGCGCGTGCAACAGGGGCGCGACCGACGCAACAATTAGTACGGTGCCCAGCACCGCATCATCCGCTCGCAGTAATACTCCCGCGATGAGCAGGGCGCCGAACAACAACGCCGACACCACCTGGCGTGCGGTGCGCTCGAGGCGCGCGATGCGCTTCTCGAGGGCGGGACTGGTGACCGCCACCGTGCCGTCTTCGAATCGGGTGATGAGCTCGTCGAGTCGCTTCGGCAGACGAACGGCAATGCCGACGGTCTCCATCGCCTGCTTCGCGAAGTCCTGCACGAGGTTGCCACTCTCGTCACGCAGCAGCTGCGCGGCGTAGGGCTCGACCGAATCCCAGAGGTTGAACGCCGGGTTGAGCGCGCTCGACACCCCGGAGGTGAGGGACATCGCCCGAATGATCAACAGAAAGTTCTCGGGCAACTGGAACGGCAGCGAGCGCACGACGTCGCCGAACTGCACCGCGAAGTCGCGGAATTCCCGCGGATCGACCTCGCGCAGCTCGGCGAAACCCATGCCGCCGAAACGGGCGAACAACTGCGTCATCGCCCGTTCAAGCTCGGTGGTCTCGGCCGAGGCCAGAAGCACGCCCACGTCGTTCATGGCGTTGACCAGCCCGCGTCCATCGCGCGAAGCGGCCGCGATGAGCATCTTTCGCAGTCCGGTGCGCGTGCTGGTGGGCACCTCGCCCATCATGCCGAAGTCGATGAAGGTCAGCTTCCAGCCGCGCTCGGTGTCGGCGTCGGGGGTGACGAAGATGTTGCCCGGATGCGGATCGGCGTGGAAGAAACCCATGGTGAACATCTGGTCGAACATGACCTCGGCGAAGACGGGAGCCACGTCGGCCGGGGCGATGCCGGCCGCTCGCAGACCATCGACGTCGGTGATCTTGATAGCCGTCACGTCTTCGAGGGTGAGCACCTTGCGAGTGGTGCGCTCCCAGACAATGCTGGGCACGCTCACCCGGTCGTCATCGGGAAAAGCCGCCGCGAAGCGCTCCGAGCTGGCTGCCTCGTGCAGGTAGTCGATCTCTTCGAGGCTCGTCGCCGCGAATTCCTCGACCAGGGCCGGCATGTCGACCCGGTTGTAGACCAGTCGCACATGGCTGAGCCAGCCGCCTACCTTGCGCAGGGCGGCGAGGTCGACGTCGATGATCTGGTCGATGCCCGGTCGCTGCACCTTGATGATGACCCCGTCGAGCCCGGTGTCAGCGGCATCGAGGGCGGTTAACCGAGCTCGGTGCGCCTGCCCGAGCGATGCCGCCGCCACCGGCGTCTCGTCGACCGATGTGAAGGCCCGCTCGAGCGGCATGCCCAGCTCCGCCTCGACAGCAGCGCGGATCGCCGGGAACGGAACCGGGGCGACTTCGTCTTGCAGCCCCTCGAGCTCCTTGGTGATCTCGGGCGGCAGCACGTCGAGGCGCGATGACATGAACTGCCCGACCTTGATCATGAGGCCGCCGAGGTCAGCCGCGAGCACGTGAAATCCCTTGGCGAAACGCTGCATGCGCTTGGAGCGGGTGCGTTCGGCAATCTTGATCAGCCCGATGCGAGGCAGGAACAATTCGAACCACCACGTGATCGCGAGATACCAACTGGCAAATCGCAGAATGCGGCGGTACCGGGCGCGCATATTGCCCGCGCCCGAATTCGAATCGTAGCTACCTCGTCGAGCCAGTGGCACCCGGTCAGTCCTGGGCGAGGATCGAGTAGAGCTTGCGACGCGCCTCGTCGAGAACGGCCACGGCCTCTGTGACTTGCTCGGGCGAACCGGTGCGCCCTACCTGGGCGGCAGCCTGTGCAAGCTCGATGCCGGCCTTGGGCAGTGCAGCGTGGCTGCGGCCACCGGTCGACGCGGAAGCTTCCCACGGCGCGCTGGTGTCGGTGTCAGCGACAGCCTCACGTCCGGCATCGGTGAGCGAGTAGATCTTGCGACCGTTACTCTCTTCGGCGCTGATCAGGCCCTCGTCAGCAAGCAGTTGCAGCGTGGGATAGACCGAGCCTGCGCTGGGCTTCCAGCTGCCGCCGCTGCGCTCCTCGATCTCGTGGATGATCTGGTAGCCGTGCATCGGCTGCTCAGCGAGCAGCGCGAGCACCGCGGTGCGCACCTCGCCGCGACCGGCGCGGGTACCGGTGCTCGATTGCTTCTCGAAGCGGGAGCGGAACTGCTCCATCGCCTGCCAGATGCCGTCCATGTTGCTGGCGTTGAATCCGCCGGTTGGGTATGAATTGCCCATGATTGCCTCCTTGTTATGAAGTGCGAACGATACTCAACGATACCGAACGATGCCCGCGAGCGACCTATCCAAACGGATGCTCAGGGCGAGCTCCCAGACACCGCGTCGCGGTCGGTGTGGCGTTTCGTCCGGTGCGCCCTAACGCTCGTCGGAGGCGGCGTAGGCGTGCGCTCGCGCAGCCATCCGCTTGGCACGGGCACGCAGGAAGAGCAGGAAGAAGACGACGACGGCCACAGCGCCGACACCGCTGATCCACCACGTGTACCAGGTTTGCCCGGCCACGAGGAAGGTCAGCGCACCGGCCGTGATCAGCAGGGACAGCAGGGCCAGGGTGAGATAGCGGCCGTCGGCCTTCTCAAACGGATTTCGTAGTTCGAGTGGCGGCTGGGTCACCGGCGCCCAGACCACGATGAGGAACGTAGCAACGGGTCCGAGAAACAGCGAGATCACGAACCAGTTCCAGCGGGAACGGTTCTTCTGTTCGGCCAGGCCCGCATTTACCAGGGCCAACACGAGCCAACCGCCGCCATTGAGCCACCAGTTGTCCTGCTGCACGGCCTGATAGACGATCTCGTTCCCGAAGTTGGACATGCGTCATGGTCCCACGTATGGCGGGAGCGCGTTGATGCATGACGACCAGTTCTAGCGGTGTCTTACATGTCGTACTACGCTCGTTTCATGGCCATAGTCAACTTTCGCACCGACGAACTCACGCAACAGGCTCTCGATGAGCTCACGGCCGACGGCGCAACAGTCTCTGCCGCGATTCGTCAGGCCCTGCTCGACGCTGCACGCCAGAAACGGCGTGACCTTATGCGGCGTGAGTCCACCGCTCTGCTGACTGACGCTGCCGACCTCGCAGAAAGCCGAGCCGTGCTCAGTGACATGGACGACCTGCGTGCGTGGTGACATCCACCGGTTGCGCGCAGCACGGGGCACGCGTGGCCACGAACAAACTGATGAGCGTTTCGCGGTCATCCTGCAGTCCGACGATCTCATGCTGTCGACCGTCCTGGTGGCCCCGACGTCCCGTTCCGCTCGGCCCAGAAGCTTTCGCCCCACCATTTCGATCGGTGGCGAACTGACACAGGTGCTCGTCGAGCAGACATCCGCTGTCGCGCCGGAACGTCTCGGCGTGCTCGTGGGACACGTCAGCCGGGAAGAACTCGAAAGCATCGACGATGCGCTGCGCCTCGCACTGCAACTGGACTAGCAGCGCAGCCCGCTCAGCGCGCCACCCGATAAGTCACGTGGGTGACCAGTTGCCGCTCAACTGAGCTGAGCTTCTCAAGCTTGAGGTCGTCCAGTCCCGCCAACAACGGCTCGCCGGCGCGCAGCACCGCGGTCGCAATGGCGGCGATTTCAGCGGCGTTCTCGTCGGGCCGCTCAAACCGCCAGCGGGCCAGTCGGTCGCCGCCTTCTCCAAGCGGATGCTGAAGGCTCTGATTCACGCCCGCCGCGTAGCCGTCCTCCGAGACCATCATGACGCAGGTCACTGTCATGTCGATCGCTCCTCCTAGTGGTAACGCTTAGCGCGGCGTTCGCAACCGAATCGCGCCCTTGGCGGTTGACGGGTCGACCACCACGCCGCCCTGGGTGATCTGTAATTCGCCGCGGGCGACCATGCGTCGTGCGGCCCGGCGGGCGGGCTCCATCAGGTCGCGCCACTCCTCGCCGCCGATTGCCCGCGCCGCATCCGACGGGCAGATCGTGGCATCGTGCGCGCGAGCCTGAAGCAGCGCCGCGATGGTCGCTTCGAGCTGCAGGTCTGTCTTGCTGACCCCGTGTGACCGGCACGCTGCCGAGCAGTACTTCACCGAATCCCAATTGTGGGCCCACTTGGCGCGCCACTCAATGCGGCGCCCGCACGATGCGCAGGTCTTCTGCGCCCGGTCCATTGCGGGGTCAGCCTCGGCTGGGTGTCGTTGACGGTGGGCCATGACGACCATCTTGCCCGCAGAACGGGGATCGTGCCGTACCCGGCGGCAGCCACCTGAGAGAATAGTGCCACCATGAAGACCCTCCTCAACATCATCTGGCTCGTGCTTTCCGGCTTCTGGCTGTTCCTCGGTTACATGCTCGCTGCCGCCATCATGTGCATTCTCATCGTGACCATCCCCTGGGGAATCGCCGCGGCTCGCATCGGCGTCTACGCGCTCTGGCCGTTCGGTAAGACCGTGGTCGACGCCCCGGGTGCTGGTGCCGCGTCACTTTTCGGCAATGTCGTCTGGGTCATTCTGGCCGGCTGGTGGATCGCCCTCGAACACCTGCTCTCCGGCATCGCGCTCTGCGTGACGATTATCGGCATCCCCTTCGGCATCGCCAACTTCAAGCTGATCCCGGTCGCACTCATGCCCCTCGGCAAGCAGATCGTCGACACGCCCTAACGCGCGCTGACTTCTGAGGCAGGTCAACCACCGAGTACCGCTGCACCGCCGCGACTCCCAGTACCGAAGGTGTCAACGTCGCGCGGCGCAGACAGTCGTGCGGATCACACACCGGCATCTCCCAGAAACTTATTCGACACTAGTAGAATAGATACTGACGGGGAAACGTGATTCGACCTACAGAATCAGATTCCGCCGATGCCACGCCCGCCCCGCAGTCTTCAATCGACAACAGGAGGATTCACATGGCTCGTGTCACAGGAAAAGTCGCACTCATCAGTGGTGGAGCACGCGGAATGGGCGCCTCGCACGCTCGGCTGCTTGCGAAAGAGGGAGCGAAGGTTGTCATCGGCGACATCCTCGACGCGGAAGGCGCCGCCCTTGTCGCAGAAATCGGGGACTCCGCTCGCTTCATTCACCTCGACGTAACGAAGTTCGAAGATTGGGAAGCCGCCGTGGCACTGGCTGTCACCGATTTCGGCGGACTGGACGTATTGGTCAACAACGCTGGCATCGCCAACTTCGGCCCGATTGCCGACTACACGATCGACGCGTGGAACGCGATCCTGGCGATCAACCTCACCGGCCCCTTCCTCGGCATCAAGGCGGCCGTTCCTGAGATCATCAAGTCGAAGGCCGGCTCAATCATCAACATCGCTTCGACTGCAGGCATCCAAGGTTACGAGGCTCTGCCCGGTTACACCGCCACGAAGTTCGGCCTGCGCGGCCTCACCAAATCGGTAGCGCTCGACCTCGGCCAGTACAACGTGCGGGTCAACTCGGTGCACCCCGGCGTCATCAAGACCCCGATGACCGAGGGGCTCGACCAGTCTCAGAACCACGTGGCTCTGCACCGCGCGGGCGAGCCGCAAGAGATCTCCAACCTCATTTTGTTCCTCGCCAGCGACGAGTCCAGCTTCTCCACCGGAGCTGAGTTCATTGCGGATGGCGGAGAAACCGCCGGACTGTCACACTACACAAGCTGATCGGCACGGTGACCGGCGCATCACGGCATCGGTCACCCCCTTCGGCCCCGAGCACTGAGCCGATAGCGAATAACGGAGGAGCCGCCATGAAGATTGATCCACGCATGGCGCGCACCCGCCAAGCGCTGACTGAAGCCCTGCTGCGACTGCTCGACAGCACCAACCTCAACAGCATCACTGTCGCCGGCCTCTGCCGGGAAGCGGGGGTGCACCGCACCACCTTCTACGGCCACTCCCCCGACGTGGTGAGCTTCGCGGCGGCACTTTTCGTGGGTGAACTTGACTCGATCGCCCGCGTCGACATCGATCCGGCGAGAGCCGGCACCCCTGAATCGATCAGCACCGCCTACGCCGCATCCCTGCGGCAGCTCCTCGAGCACGTGGCGACGAGACGCCCCGTCTACCGCGCCTTGTTCACCTCGCCGGTCGGGTCGGGTTTTCGCGTCCACCTCACCGAGCGCATGCGTGACCGCGCCCTCACTGCGATGAACAGCTGGAGCCAGCAGGGCATCGCGACCGCCGTCGACAACGAGAGCGCGGCTGCGTTCATCAGCGGCGGCCTGGTCGGATCGATCGAATACTGGTCGGCATCGAACCGCACGGATGCCGCCGCCTACGCTGCGGCGATCGCTGACCTCATGCCGGGCTGGTGGCCCCGACCGACCAGCCTCTAGAATCGGCACTCCCGCCGTGAGCGAGAGCACGCACCCGGCCGCGTTCATCTCTCTCGCCTGAGATGCGGGCCGTCGTGTCCCTTCGGAGTCCGCACCGGCGCGGAGTTCTCCTTGGGTCGACGGTGGCGGGTGGAATAAAGTACACAACGTTGTCTGTCACAACCACGTCCCAGCCTTCTCGATGGATCTTGTGATGGCAGGCTCTGCAGCGATTCGAGGGTCATCCGCACGATGATCGTGGTGCAACCGAGAGTTCCTAGCCCCTCCGTGATCAAGTGTTCCTGTGCACAACACGAAAAGAGTCAGGCCTGTGGAGGAGAACCCAACGGGCCGCAGGACGGTCGACCGGATTGGCCGTCAATGACATTGACGCTGACCACGGTCGATGAAATCGGCTCAGCCCGGGGGTCGCGGAGTTTTACACGCCCTGTCTGGTTGGTGTTATTTTCATTCGTATTTAATGCTCGTTTGTCTGCGCATTATCATTTGTAATGTGTATTCTAGTAAACATAAAGGAGGTTTACCGCCGTGCCAGAGAAGCGACGGACACCCATTCCCGTTCGTCGCGCCATCCGCGAACTCGGAGCCGACGCTCAAACCTGGCGCAAGCTTCTTGGCTTGACCATGGAGCAGGTCGCCGACAGGGCCGGCGTCAGCCGGGGCACCCTCGCCAAACTGGAATCCGGCAACGGCGGCGTCAGCCTGGAAACAACGCTGCGCATCTTCCGAGCCCTCGGAATCATGGACACGATCGTCTCGAGTGCCGACCCGTACCGCAGCGATCTGGGCCGGCTCCGATCCGAAGAGATTCTGCCGCAGCGGGTGCGACAAAGCACGCCAAAACGGGTGTCTCATGACTGACGCCGAAGTGTGGGTACAACTGAACGGCTCCGACGTGCGGGCCGGAACCGTCTATTCACACCGTCGACGGGGATCCGAGAGTGCCACCTTCGCCTACACACCTGAGTATCTGGCAAAGCCGGGCGCCTACTCTCTCGATCCTGCCCTTCCGATGTCGTCGGGCGCGTTCAATACAACGGATGGTCATAGCCTGTTCGGCGCATTCACCGACTGCGCTCCTGACAGGTGGGGGCGGCGACTCCTCGAACGGTCGGAACGCCGTCGCGCTTCCAGAAATGGTGTCACTGAGCGCAGTTTCGGCGAACTCGACTTCACCCTCGGCGTCAGGGATGACCTGCGCCAAGGAGCCATTCGATTCCGCATGCCTGACGCCGCTGCCTGGCAAGCCGAAGAGGCCGGGAGTGTGCCACACCTCGTTGACCTGTCGCGACTGCTCCGTGCCGTCGAATCGGTGGAGAGTGAAAACCCGGATGACGAAGCTTTGCGCTTGCTGTTGGGTGCCGGAAGCTCGATCGGAGGCGCACGTCCAAAGGCGGCCGTCGTAAACGGTCGCGGTGAACTGTTGATAGCGAAATTCCCACGCGTGGGCAGTGACGAATGGGATGTCATGGCCTGGGAGCACCTATCCCTCACTCTCGCGTCCCGCGCCGGCATCAACACACCGCGTCACGAGTTGATGAACGTTGCCGGACGAAACGTGCTCCTCCTCAATCGGTTCGATCGGCAGGAGTCACACCGAATCGGATACGCGAGCGCGATGACCATGCTCGAAGCGGTCGACGGTGAGCGGCGCAGCTATTTGGAAATCGCCGAGGTCATCGAACAGTCATCGTCGTCGGCTACGAGTGAGCTCAACGAGCTGTGGCGGCGGATAGCATTTTCCATCCTGATCTCCAATACCGACGATCATCTTCGGAATCATGGCTTTCTACGGTCCGACTCCGAAGGCAGTTGGAATCTGTCGCCGGCGTTCGATCTCAACCCCAATCCCACACCAGGGACCAAACACCTGTCGACCGCCATCGACTTCGACACCTACACGGCAAACACCGACATGCTGCTAGACGTGGCGCCCTATTTTCGGGTGCGCAACCCCCGGGTGGTCCTCGCTCAGATTGCCGATGCGGTCTCCGGTTGGGCCGCCGAAGCGCGCCTGCTTGGCATTGCTGAGAGCGAGATCGACCTGATGTCCGGGGCTTTTGCGGCAGGAGAACGTTAAGACTGAGCTCGCGTGAGAGCAGGTTCACTTTGATGTCACCGAGCGACAGCGGCAGGACCGACAGCGTCACGGAGCGTTGCTGGTGGATCTCGCTTGGGTCGGAGTCGCTCACGGTGCTGCCGGCGAGAATGGAGCCCATGCGGGTGAGGGCGCCGGTGGCCACGAGCAGCGCTTGCGCGAGCATAGTCCCGGCGTCCGAGCGGCCCACCAGGGCCACGTTGCGAATCTTCTCGAGGCGTCGAGCAGCACGAGGTCGTCCTGCTGTGACGTCGAAGGCGGCGCTGTGGGCAACGATAACGCGGCCGTCGAGCAGCACCACGCGCTACTCGTACACGTCCCGGCGATGACCGACGGTGACCACGACCACCACAAGGACGTCGTTGCGAATGGTGTAGATAATGCGATAGCTGCCCACCCGCACCCGATAGCCGTCCCGGCCTTGCAACGCTCTCGCCCCGGGCGGTCGAGGGTCTTCGCCCAGCAGGGCGATGGCACCTTGTACCCGACCGCGGTCCTGCAGATCAATACGACGTAAAGCTTTGACCGCTGCCGGGCGCAATTCGATGCGGTACTTGCTCACACCCAACCGAGATCCGCTTTGACCTGCTCCCAGGGAATGTTGTCGCCCTCGTCGGCCATCGCCACGTCAAACGCCGCTACATCCTCAGCCTCCTCAAGCGCTTCTTGCATGCGCGCGTAGTGCTCGGGGCTCACCAGCACAGCAGCGACTTTTCCGCGACGCTCCAAGAAGACGGCCTCTGAGGCGGCCTGGGCGATCAACTCGGGCAGGCGCGCCCTAGCGTCGGTGACACTTGACTTCGACATTCCTCAAATGTACATCCGTGTGATCGCGATGTACATGTGTCCGGCCGGTATGCAGCTGACCGCAGAGCGGCGCGCGGCCAGCTGCGGTCGTTAAACGCCGAAACGTTCCCGGCATTCAGCGCAGCGGAAACGCTCCGGCCAGCCGGGCCAGGGCGGCCTCCCCCACGATCGGAATTCCGTAATCGCGAGCCTTGCGGGCCTTGCCCGAGAGGGAGTCCGGGTCGGCGGCGACGAGCAGCGTGACCTTCTTGGTCACGGCGTTATTCGGGGCGAAGCCGCGGGCCAGCAGCTCCGACTCCCAGTCACTACGGGGTCGCATCATCTCGCCGGTCAGCACTACGAGGTCGCCCAGGTGCAGCTCGAAATGCGCGCTGGTTACCACCACCACCGTCGGCTCGGGCTGGTCGAGCGCGGCGTCCAAGGCATCCGCTGAAATGTCGAGCAGGTTGGCGACGTCGACGAGGTCGGCCATCTCATGCGTTGTGAGTACGCCGTCGGCCCAGGCGATGCGGGCCAGCGCGGCGAAATACTCGCCGTGCAGCAGCTCGCAGCGGTGCCGGCTCAGGCCGAGCTCCGCGGCGAGTTGCACGAGCGCCTGCGCTTCGTGCGCCGAGAGCTGCCGGTCGAGCAGGCAGCGATCGAGCAGAGCGAGGTAATCCTGGTGTTCAGCCGGCCCGGTGATCTCGGGCAGTCGCACGCTGATGCGTTCCAGAAAAGCGGATGCCGTCTGCTCGGTCGCAAAATCCGGCCGCGCGAACCGCTGCAACACCATCATCCGGATCCCATTTCACACAATGGCCATCGTGCGCAACTTCGACCGAGTTACCTGACGCGGTGATTGAACTTCGCGCGCCCTGCAAAATCACTTCTGCACACCTGAAGCTCAGTCAAATATCGACCGATGCCACGACGAAACGAAACTAGACCACCACGTTTTTAGATTCGGGGGTCGCGGGACGCGATAGCTTACTTTCACCACCTGAAGGAATAGGAGTCATGAACTCTACATACAACTTTGCGGCTCGACGAAGTTGAGATCGGACTGCCGGAACCAATTCTTGGAAGCCAACTCCGGCTGCTAAATCAACTAAATATTGGAGATCTGGGTATTCGGGAAAAGGCTGAAGTTGATTGGCTCTGCGAACTCGCGACACTACGTCGTTCAAGGACCGCGAATGACCATCAGCTGATCGCGCTTCAAGCCAAACAAGGAATTCATCCAACGAATTCTCATGCTGGGATCGAGCATGGTCCATCACATATCGGCCAATAAATTCAGCAAGCTTAACTGGAACCGCATTGCCAATGAGTTGCTCAACATGTGTCTTTGGTCCTTCCCAAATAAAACTGGACGGGAACGTCTGAATGCGTGCTCTCTGCTCCGTCGTAATAGCCATCACCGAACCATCCAACTCATGACTATCGCCGGAATGACCCGGATAACCGCCTGGGATAGGGCGATTCACTCCCCGCATCGTCGGGGCAGGCTCATCGATCGAAAACACAGCTCTGCGGCTGTAGTTGCGAGGATGACGATAATAATGGTCACCGCCAAAAGATTCTCCAAAGTAGTCGCGAACCGTCATTGGCTTCGTAGAGGCCAAGGCTTCTGGCGGGACGCTAACAAATGAATCTTCTGCCCCAAGGCGTCCAATACAGAAGAATCGCTTGCGCTTCTGCGGTGCCCCGTAGAAGCTTGCATCCAGAACTGTCTCAATGAGACCATACCCGGCCTCTTTGAAGTTCGCACGTGCGTCTTGATATGCCGCGCTACCTCTTGCTCGTTCAACGTTCTCCATTACGAAGTAGGCCGGTCGAACCTTTGAAACAATTTGAGAGAATGCCACAGTGAGGTCTGCACGGCCCTGCTCGATGCGCTTGCCGGCACTCGAGAAGTCCTGACACGGGGGCCCGCCAATAATCATGTCTGGAGCAAAATCACTTTTGAGAAGGGACGACACTCCTTCAACATCTGAGAGATCCATCTTGAAAATTGGGTGATCAAAGTTCTGGCGATATGTCGCGATCGCCGGATCCCAATTCTCGAATGCAGCGACAACATCCACCCCCGCATCCGCAAATCCCCTCGACAACCCCCCACAACCGGCGAAAAGGTCTACAGCACGCATATTTCCTACATTCTTTGACGTCAACTACTTGACGTCAAGTCTACATGCCTCAGGGCCGGTAGAGCTCGAGTATTGGCGTGCGTGATCCGGCCCGTCGGGTCACGTCCCGTCGTGCGTGCAGAAGAGATCGAGTCACCTCGCAAACATCGTCCTTGCCCACTTGCACACGTGCCAAACATCCCATTGCCCGGTTCTTACTGCCTTGGATGCGCTGAAGTCGCGGTTGGCAGTTTAGAGGACAGGTATTCCGCATGCTATTCGACTGGCCCGCCAAGCGCTGCCGATGGCTTGACACTGTCACGGATCACCTGAATGAAAATCGCTGCATCAAGCCGACGCTCTGGGGCGAGGAATTTCACCCCGTCACCGAGAATAATATTCGATAGCGCTGACGCGGGGATGCGTGGTGAGGATAGGTATTGTCCACGAAGGTGAACAATGGTCTTGTTGCCTGCAAATGAGGCAGCCTTGTCCGTCTGCTTATTGTAGGTAATGGACTCGAAGGTATTTGCTCTATCAAATGAACCCTGCGTCGAATAGTCCCAGAGCATTTTCACTAGCCAAATAATGGAGCGCTGTGGCCGAGATATCTCGTCTCGAATCGTCCTAGACGAGTCAAGGAGCAGCTGGCTCCACGCCAGGTCAGTCCAGACGAAAACATCAAAACAATCGTCCTCAAGCACAGGCGTTTTGCCCACAGTTCTCCATATCGGGTGAAGAACCATCGGAGTCTGGAGTTCGAGTCCTCGCCGGATAACTTGTTCAACGGCGTTAAGAATTTCAGGCAGTCGTGCCAGCATCTTGGGCTCGTCCGGCCAGGGCATTTGGGCAGGATGAGAAATGAACTCATTTAACAATTCATTTAGAATACGACGCCGCTTCAGCCCAAAAGAGGCGCATATTGTGACGGCGAGCTGTTCAATCATAAGCGGGCGCGAAACTATTTCGCAAGATTGTTGATCGTGCGGTTTTTCGGCTGATGAGCTATCGGGGACTGTCGTAAGTTTTATTTCTAGAGCACGCCTGTGGCTGCCGTCAGTAGCTGCGATGACAACATCGGATTTCTCGGGTGCATCTTTCGAGAATGGAATATGTCGGCTGTAAATTGTTTCGAAAAGAAATCGGGCCTTGTCTGGTTCAACATTTAGAATTTGGCTGAGTGGAGTCAGCGTTTGGCGAGTTGCGATCCGGCCAGCTGATGTCTCGTACGCGCTGATCAAGACAGGGTCCAGACCCTCGCTGTCCATATATCGAGCAAGAGCGATTGGGAGGCTGTTCGTGAAAACATTCTTTCCCCAAGAATTTGCCTGGGCAAAATCACGACTGCTACTCCCGAGCCCAAAAAGTCCTGCTACCAAGATTGCCCCCTACATTCAATAACAGCGCTCTCGCGCCACTTTTTTTACGCATCCATTGCACGAAAGATACTTGATGCCGCCATAAAATCGACCCGTCGCCCAGAGGTGGAGTCGCTTCGTGACCACTAATCTCTACTATGCCGTATTGCCCGGGCGGTGTTGGATTTGCTTCTGGGGCGGTCACCTCGCTGGGCACACGGTCGACGATGGGGAAGTCTCTGCTCCACTCTTGTCTAACCACGGCCTGAACGCACCAGGTGCCACGCAACCGCAAGGGTCGTCGGGCCAAAGGGTTTGGGCGTTGCCGAGATTGCTTTTCCAAAAGTGCTCAGCGTGTGATGACAAAGGAAGCGACTCTCGCCATCGAGTCAGCAAGCCTTGCGCCTGGGGGAGATGTCGACCCGAGTTTGCGTTGGTGATCGAGCATCACATGAAGCGGCTTCACCCCGTGGTGTAGATAGCTTGATCTGTGTGCTTACCGGTGCATCATCCCGTGAATTTTGCTGTCTCAGGTGCCGTCCAGGTCTTCTTCCAAACCGGCGTGCGAGGAACGGCGACACCTACCGCGACATCTAGCGCCAAGTATGGGTCGCTAGAGGGCGCCGAGAATCCCAGGGCAAACTTTTCGTAGAGCGGCACACCGACGAAGACTACGAGCGTGGCCACCGTCGCGAAGCTGAGCAGGGTCCATGTGACGCGTCGTACCCTCGCCGTCTTGACTTCACCGTCGATAAGAGCGAATTGCGCCATCAAGTCGGAACTCGTTGGCGACGCGGGTGCAGACCAAGATGCGGGCGCGTCGATTATGGCAGCGAGCTCGACCAGCTGGACTTCGTCGAGCTGCACCGGCCGTCTTAGGAGCCAGCGCCTCAAATCCGTGGCATCCAGAACACTGACGCCATCAGGCTTCTTCTTGATCGTGATCGACGCGGGGTTGACCAGCGCGATCACGGCCTGCGCGGGCGGGAGCTGCGGCATCCGCCCGTGAAGCTTTTTGGTGACGCGCGTGGCCTCGAATGTGGAGTTTCGAAGGTACGGCTGCTTTTGGCCGTTGACCAGGAAGGACCGTTCGGCGATCCAGATCTTCTTGCCGCGGTGGTGCTTGGTGTTGATGGTGAAGATTCCGCCGGGACCAACTACGAGGTGGTCGATGTCGGCGCTGGCTTTGCCGATGGGGAGAGCGTGGAAGACTCGCCACTCGGGCGGGAGCCGGCTGAGAATTTTGCCGACCTCGATCTCGCCCTGGGCGCCGCGATACCAGGCGACGCTGTCGGCGGCCAGCGGGTTGATTCCCCAGAACCGGGCGAAACGCGTGCGCGGTGGCATCGTCAGCTGCTGGCGGAGCAACTCTTCGATGACCGATTGGGCGGCGATCTGGTCGCGCATGCCCGGTTGCTGTGTTGTCATTCATCCCCCGCTGATCACAGCCAATCTAGCGTTTATTGTGTCGCCACTAAATCGAGCGAGGGTGAGTAGGCGTATTCCCCGTGTTGGGGGCGGCAGCGGGCTGCGGTTCATCCCTATTCTGGGGAGGACGACGCACTCACCGTCAGAACGAGGATGTAGACGTGACCACTCCAGGACCCGGTTGGTACCCAGACCCCAGCGGGACTCCGCAGAATCGCTGGTGGAATGGCACCGAGTGGGCTGAACCCCCGCAGCCGGCCCCGCGCGAATTCGCCCCCGTCGAAACGCCCGCTGTTCCGACCTATGTACCCGCAGCGGGAGGGTACGTTCCGATGGCTCCCCTGCCACCCGCGGCTCAGCAGCCGATGGTCGGGAGTAGTTCCCGCATGAAGCGCATTGAGAAGGATCGGCAGTTGCGCCGAAATAACCCCATGGCCTACACGGGCATCGTGCTCGCACTCATCGGCATGATCTTCAACCCGCTCGCACTGCCCAGCATTCTCGGCGTCATCTTTTCGAGCATCGGGTTGTCGAAATCATTCACTTTAGAGGGCCTCGGGTATCGAGTTGCCGGCCGCGGCATCGCCATAGCCGGACTTATCTTGGGAATCTTGGGACTTGGCTTCTTCCTGTTCAGCTTCGTTGACGTGTTCAGCTAGCAGTGCTGCGGCGGAATCGCGCGAGTAGCAGCATGCGCTTGTTTGATGATTGATTAGGCGAGTTGGGTGAGCCGCACGAGGAAGTCGACCAGAAGCGGAATCACGACGAGTCCGAAGGCAACGTGCGACAGGATCAGACCGAACCTCGAGGCCTCCTGCGGGCCGTGAGGTCTCGTGCCGTTCAGCGCGATCCGTACGCGTCGGCGCGGTGCGCGATGCGCATTACGAAAACGACGTGCGCGTCTTCATCGACCTCGACCAGAACGCGGTAGGCGATTCCAACGTAGCCACTTCGCATACCGGCGAGTTCGGCACCAAGCGCTTTGGTGACGCGCAGCGGGTTCTCCGCGAGGGGACCCTCGCAGAAGCGGAGGACGGCGTCGGCAAGTTTGGTCGGCATCCGCTCGAGGGCAAGAACGGCGGGACCGGTCAGCCGCACTTCAAATGGTTCGCCGACGGTCACTACCGGCGCGCCAGCTGTGCACGCACCTCTGCGAGGCTCAGCGTGCGGCCGGCCGCGAGGTCAGCCTTGGCTTCATCAACTTCAGCATGATGGAGAGGATCGGTGAGCCACCGCAGTGTCTCGGTCAGCGATTCAAGGTCGTCCGGGGAGATCATCACAGCGGCTGGCTTACCGTGTCGCGTGATGACCACCGCGTCATGGGTTGCCTCGACGCTCTCAACGAGGGCAGAAAGTTTGTCTTTCGCTTCACTAACTGACATAGTCCGCATGCTGGAATTTTAGCCGATATTTTGGCTATTTCTCTAGCCGTTTTATAGCCAAAGCGTCGATTCCTGCGCTGGCTATACCGCGTGCTGGGCGAGGATCTCTTCCAGCGTCGTGCCCAGATACCCCGCCGACCTCTCGT
The DNA here is from genome assembly GCF_030063145.1 of Cryobacterium sp. PH31-L1. Lineage (GTDB taxonomy): Bacteria > Actinomycetota > Actinomycetes > Actinomycetales > Microbacteriaceae > Cryobacterium. Next base: position 594,274 of record NZ_JASISM010000001.1, on the reverse strand, counting down.
ACTTCTCCGTGAGCCGCGCCCGCGCCTCATCCGACAGCCCGGCCTGCCGCAAAGGGTCGGCGTTGTGCGAGATGTCGGCCCGCTTCACGATGAGCGCGAGCGGGTCGGCGGCAACGCGGGCCATCGACTCGGCGAGCGGTTCTCCTTGTTTCTTGGTAATGGCACCCACTGCTCGCACGATGTGTTCTGAGAAGCCGAGGGCGCGCAGGTAGTCGAGCGTGACGGCGGTGTCTTCGACCACGTCGTGCAGGGCGGCCACGATCTTCTCGTCGTCGGTGGTGACCCGGCGCATCACGGCGAGCGGGTGGCAGATATACGAAACGCCCAGCTTGTCGCGCTGGCCGGCGTGCGCCGAACGGGCGAGGTTGACGGCGACGTCGAGCATCGACGCTTGCGGCGTCGCGAGCATGTAATCAGCGACCGATGCTTGCACGTCGACCAACGTATTCGCTAGGGGCGTCTTCGGGGCGGGGTTGGACACGGTGGCGCTCCTTGGTTCGGTGGTCGTCAGGGCAGGCTGAGGCCGAGCACGCGGGCCGTGGTGAAAGCGAGCCGCCGCCCAAGCTGGTCATAGGTGGGCATCAGCTCGACCGGCCCCCATTCGGTGTGGATCACCCCGGCCGAATCGAAGATGGCGACCGGCTCGAGGTTGCACAGCAGCGCCCAGAACGGTTGAAAGAAGTGGATGTCGCGACCGGTCGCGAGAATCTGGGCATCCGCTGCTTCTGCGTAGTCGTCGCGGGCCTTGCGTGCCGACGCGAACGGGGCAAAGTAGGGGCAGTCGGGGTCGTCGTAGGGACGCATGGGCGCAGGCACGGCGTACCACTCGTGGCGGTCGTCGACCGCGGTGGCGAGCGCGCTGGCCATGACGCGGTAGGTGAGCGAGTGTGGTGTGGTGACCGGCACGGCCTTGGGAATGCCAAGCCCGGTGCCCACCTCGATGCGTTTGAGGGTTTCGTGCGGGCTCACCGCGGACATCATCTCAATCCAGCTGATGCTGGTGACCGCGCCGTTCACGAGGTACTTGCAACCGCCCACGAGATCCCACTGGATGCTCATGCTGTCTTGCTCGTCGTGCACGATCACCAGGCGGCCCTCGCCCTCGACCTCGTGGCCCGACACGCGCAGGTGCGGGTGCCGGCGCACCAGTTCGCTCGCGAGCCACCAGATCTGCGCGGTGAGAAATCGGTCGGCCGGCGGAGTGTATTCCTCGTAGCCGTCGCCACCATCTTCGTCACCGTTGGTGGACGAGTTGTTTCCGGAATCATTGGATGCTGGGTTGGTCATTTGCTCGTCTCCTCGGTGGTGGCGAGGCGCGTGATGGCGTCTCGCAGAAACCGCTTCGGCGTGGTGCGCGGCAGAACCTCGAGCACCTGCCTGAGTGCCCAGTCGATCGCTACCCCGCGGTGGAGTGCTGCATACAGTGCCGCGACCGACGGCGTGCGGCTCTGCGCCTGCGCGCAGTGCACCAGCACCGTGTGCCCCTCGGCCCGCAGCGCGGCGATGGCATCCACCGTGTCGACGAGCACGAAGTCGAGATTGGGATTCTCTGCGGGGTCGTCTTTGTCGATCAAGCGCACCTCCACGTGGTGACGGATGTGCGGGGGCACCTGCTTTGTGCCCACTCGACAGAGCGAGACCACCGCGTCGACCTCGGGCGGCAATGCTTCGAGGGCTCCCGCGGCGCCGATCCAGACCCCTTCGTCGTGCGGGTGCTGCAGCAGGGTCGAGACGTCACCGAGGTAGCTGTAGTCGAACCGTTCCTTCTGCGCGTCGCCACAGATTCGTTCGCCGAGCCGCACCAGATCGGCGCCGGTCAGGCTCGCGCCGTTGACTTTCGGCCAGCCGTGCACGATGCGGCGCCACTTTGCCGGCACAGCGGATGCGCCCCACCGCGCCCCCAGCAACCCGCCGGCGATCGCCGCCACGGTGTCGGTGTCGCGACCACCGCGCACCGCGGCTTCGAGTGCGAGACGCAGGTGTGTCGCATCCAGTTGGCTGGTCGTGCTGATGGCCGACCAGGCGCCCTGCAGGGCCTCGACCACCCAGCCGTTGTGCGCGAAGTCTTTCGGCTCGCTGGTTTCGGCAACCGCGATGCGGCCTTCCCAGAGCTCCCGGCGGTCGGCGGGAAGGGCGGCCAGCCCCACGCGCACGTCGAATTCGCCGTGCAGCACCGCGTGCCGAATCGCGAGGCACCAGAGCACGCAGGCGTCGCCAGCATCCGCTTCGTAGTGAGTGAGGCTGCTGAGGGTGCGGGCCGCCTCAGCGAGCGCCGCCGGGTCGTGCAGGTAGGCGAGCGCCACCGGGGCCGTGCGCATGAGCGAGCCATTGCCTCCGCTTCGTCCATTGCGTTCGTGGTGCGCCTTCGCCACCGCACGCACAGCGGATGCCGTGGGCTCGGTTCGCGACAGAATAGCCCGCAGCTGGATCCCCACGTCGGGTGCGGTCTTGGCCCAGTTGACCCACTGGGCCACGATGCCGTCGAGCACCCTCTCGTCGCGGAGGTCGAGGCCGGCGGCGGCGGCCTGGGCAATGGGAACGGCCATGGAGGTGTCGTCGGTCCACTCCCCCGGTGACCAGTTGAAGCCGCCGCCACCCTTCATGACCACGGGGGTGCTGCTCTGCAGGGGCGGGCCGAATTCGTAGCCGGCGCCGAGCGCGTCACCGCTGGCCAAGCCGAGCAGCACGCCGGCAGCGCGATCTTTCTGAGCGGCGGTGAGTTTTTTCTGTGTCATGTGGTCTCCCCAAGTAATAAGATCAAAGTTCATCTATTGCCAACGTAGCACACTTTTGAATAATTGGCTCAACTCTGCTTCAATCAACCTATGACCGAGTATCGAGACAGCGCCAAGAAACTTCTCACCGATTACCCCCGCCCCTCCGTGGCCGTGGATACGGCCGTGCTCACCGTGAAAGACGGCGCTCTCTGCGTGGCCCTCGTACAGAACAAAGAGGGCTGGCGTCTGCCCGGAACCTTCCTGCACGAGCACGAAACCCTCGCCGACGCTGTGCTCCGCTCCCTGCGCGACAAGGCCCATATTATTGGCCTGCGCCCGCGCCAGCTGCATGTTTTCGATGCCCCAGAACGGGATAACCGGGGCTGGGTGATCTCGGTGGCGCATCTCGTGGCGGTACCTGAGGCATCCGTTTCGCAGATTGAACTGACGCCCGTGTCTGAGGCTCGCGACCTGGTCTACGACCACAGGGAAATACTTCGGATGGCGGTAGACACCCTGCGCAACTCCTATCAGGCCTCGCCCGACCCCGAGCTCCTGCTCGGCCTGGAGTTCACGCTGCTCGAACTTCTGCGCCTGCACTCCGCGATCGCGGGTGAACCACTTGGCAAAGACACTTTCCGTCGGCGCGTGCTGCCCCAACTCAGCGAAACGGATGCGTACAAGCCCGGCCTCGTGGGCAAGCCCGCGAAGCTGTTTCGGCACGCTGCGCTCTGAGGCTCCGCGAAGCCCGTCGCTGAGTCGACGTCGACGTCGACGTGCAGCGATATTCGGCTTTCCGACGACGAGAAGACCACCCGAGGCCGCATAAACTCGTGGTAGCACGGTTTCATACCTCACGATGCTCGTCGACGGGTAATTCGTTGGCCGCTCTTCCCCTCAAACAGCATGAGAGACGCATGATGGCACGCAAGGTTCGCAGCACTGACCAGCAGATCTCCCGCCTACGCCGGTACAACATCGTTGCCGGTTCCCTGCACCTGCTGCAGGCTGTCGGCTTCGCTTATGTGCTGACACTGCTGAGCACGCAGGTCACTTTCGCCGTCACGGCCGATTACCTGGGCGGTGCCCCGGGCGCTCCGGTGCCGCCCGAACGCGTCACCCTGTTCGATGTCAATGTGGGCATCGGCGTCGTGGCGTTTCTCGCACTGTCTGCCCTGTTCCACTTCCTCATCTCTTCACCCGGGTTCTTTCCCCGTTATTCGGCGGGGTTGAAGCAGAACCATAACTACTTCCGATGGGTCGAGTACGCCCTGAGCTCCTCGATCATGATCTGGTTGATCGCCCAGATCACCGGCATAACCGACATTGCGGCGCTGTTTTTGATTTTCGCGGCCAATGCCGCGATGATTCTGTTCGGGGCGCTGCAGGAGAAGTACGAGACGCCGGGTAGCCGACAAATGTTGCCATTCGTCTTCGGGTCGATGGTGGGCTCGGTGCCGTGGATCGTGATTCTGATCTACGTCGTTGCGCCGGGCTCCAACAGCAACGTGTCACCGCCTGCCTTCGTCTACGGGATCATCATTTCGCTGTTCCTGTTCTTCAACACCTTCGCGGCGAACCAGTGGCTGCAGTACCGCCAGGTCGGTGCCTGGCGTGACTACCTGCAGGGCGAGCGCGTCTACATCACGTTGAGCCTCGTGGCCAAGACCGCACTGGCCTGGCAGGTGTTCTCCGGCGCGATCATCCCCGCTCTGACGTAGAGCAGCAGCATCCGCTCGTCTGAGACGTCGATCAGGCGAGCTGGGTGATCCGCACGACGATGTCGAACAAGAGCGGAATGACGACGAGACCGAACGCAATGTACGACAGGATCAGACCGAACTTCGAGGCCTTCTGCGGGCCCTCGCGGCGGCGCGCGTTGTGGCCGACGACGATGCCGACAACCGGCAGGAGGTAGCAAAGCACGGTCACGACGCCGATCACCACGAGATTGCCGGGCAGCAGCGCCAGCAGGATCGATCCGACGATAAACACGACAATGGCGGCCACGCCGATACCGAGAGCCACGGAGCTGTGCGAGTTCGTGGTGCGGGTTGCCTGCTGGGTGGACATCGAGACCTCCATGTTCGTCACGGAGCGAGATCAGTCGCCCCGAGGGTGCCTGACTACGCTAGCCGACGCCGCGTCGAAGGTCGAGTTGGCGCCGCGTTCAGCCACCGAGCCCGAGGTCGGGCAGTCGCGCCAGAAGGTCGGCCGGGTTTTCGAAGATGGCGGCAGCACCCGCTTCGATCAGCATCTGCTCGGCGATGCCGCCGCAGAGCATGGCGAACGGCTGCACTCCGGCGCGGGACGCCGCCACCATGTCCCAGACCGAGTCGCCGATGAAGACCGCCTCCGCTGGCTCCACGCCGGCGCGATCGAGCGCTACCCGCACAATGTCGGGCTCGGTTTTGGCCACTTCCACGTCGTCGGAGTTCGTGGTGGCGTGAATGGCGTCAGCTGAGTCGAGCAGGTCGAGCAGAATCTGCAGTTCGTCCTCCGGTGCGGAGGTAACGAGCACGACGATGTAGCCCTGTTCGGCGAGCGCGCTCAGCAGCTCGCGGGCCTGCGCGAACACTCGTAATTGCGGGGCCAGGGCTGCATAGCTTTGGGCATGCAGGCTTTTCGCCTCCGTCAGCCAGTGCGTGTCACGGTCGCCGACCAGCGAGTCGAGCATTTGGCCGGAATCCTGACCGATGGAACGGTGAATGCGCCACGCCTCAACGTCGACGCCCAACGTTTGGAACGCCCGGTGCCACGCCTCAACGTGCAGGTAATTCGAGTCGACCAGGGTTCCGTCGATGTCGAACAGCACAGCGCGTCGGCGCGTCATCGGCTACCCGCGGAGAGCAGGCGGGGCCGCAGCGTGCTTTCGAAGAAGTCGAAGAAGCCGTCTTGGTCGGGCCCGGCGTTCATGAGCGCGACGTGGTCAAAGCCGGCATCGGTGAACTGGCCGATCACCTCGAGGTGCCGCTCCACGTCGGGGCCGCAGGCAAACTGCTCGCGGATGTCTTGCTCGCGAACCGTTGCGGCCGCCGCCTCGAAATTCAGCGGGTTGGGCAGTTCAGCCATCACCTTCCAGCCGGTGACCGACCACGCATTCGTTGCGTGAGCTGCCGTCACGGCGGCTTCTTCGGTGGGTGCCCACGCGAGTGGAGCTTCGCAGTAGAGCGGCCCGGTACCGCCTGCGTCGCGGTAACCGTCGACCAGCTCACCCTTCGGTTCCACGGCGAAGAGGCCATCACCGTGTTCGGCGGCCAGTGCGACGGATTTCGGGCCGCTGACGGCCACGGCCAAGGTCGGCAGTGTGTCGGGCAGGTCGAAGATGCGGGCGTCTTCGAGCTTAAGGTAGCGGCCGTCGTAGTTCTGATAGCCGCCCTGCCAGAGCAGCCGGATGATGTCGAGCGCCTCGTCGAACATGGCGTGCCGTTCGTGGATGCCGGGGAACCCGCGACCGACGATGTGCTCGTTGAGCCGTTCACCGACCCGACACCGAGCGTGAAGCGACCGTCGGAAAGCAGCGCGAGCGTTGCGGCCGCTTGAGCGATGATCGCCGGGTGGTACCGCACACTCGGGCAGGTGACACCTGTGGCGATCTCCAGCGTCGTGGTCTTCGCGGCGATAGCGCTCAGCACATTCCAGACGAATGGCGAGTGCCCCTGGGCTTCGACCCAGGGATGAAAATGATCGCTCATCTCCACGAAGTCGAATCCGGCTTGTTCGGCACGCACGGCCTGGCGAACGAGTTCCTGCGGCCCGAAGCTCTCGGCGATCAGCTTGTATCCGATTTTCATGCTCGCACCTTATGCAGGTCGGCAAGCTGCGGCAAGGCCGTTACACGTCGGGCGACGCGTCGACATAATGGCCGTCGCGCGAGAATCGCCGGACCTGGACAAGTCTGGGATCGCGGGGTTAGAACGGGGTTGGATCTGCGTCGTCGATATTCCAGGTGGCGGGGTTCCACGGGTCGCGCGGGAATTCCGGCTGGTGTGGCGCTGCTGCCTGTGACGATGCGACGGCCGGTGGCGCGGTTGGTGGTCGCGGAAAGCTTATGCGGGTGGCGGGGTCGGTGGCGTAGTGTTTGCCGGCTGGGCTGGTCCAGTGAAGGGTACCGTCGGGGTCGGCGACGGTTTTCCAGTCGCTGAAGTGCTTCAGATTGTGGTGGGCGGGCGAGAGAAAGTGCAGGTTCGTCGCGGTGGTGGGGCCACCGAATTGTTTATCGATGGTGTGGTCGAGGTCGCTGTGGCCGGCGGAGCGGTTGCAGCCGGGGAACCGGCAGGTTCCATCTCGGAGCCGGAGGTATTTCTTCAACGCGGCCGGCACCCGGAACGGTTCACTGCTGACGTCGAGCACGACACCGGTGTGCGGGTGCGTGAGAACTCGCAGCCAGCTGGTTGCGGTGCCGGCCAGCTTGCGGGCGGTCTCCGGGTCGATTGGGCCGTAACCTTCGAGGTCGCCGGGTTCCTCGCTCTTGCCCATCAGGGTGAGCACCGGAACGGTGATGTTGACGTTGGCGGTGAGGCCGGCGCCGAGGCCGGCGCTGGTGACGCCCTGCTGGAGCAGGTCGACGGCGACATCGGCGCGGAGTTCGCTGAGGGTGCGGGGTTCATCGGGGCCTTGCAGGCTGATCGCGGCGTCGGTGACGCGGGTGTAGATGCCCTGCAGGTCGTCGCCGGCACCGCGCAGCCAGAGCGTGGCCATGCCATCTTTGTCGGGAAAGAACAGCACTTTGCGATCGGACAGGCATCGGGCGCGGCGCACGGTAATGCTGTCGGGGTGGAAACGTTCCCTGAGTTTGCGGGCCTTGCCGTCGAATTGCGTGGGAGTGAGACGTTGGGCGTGGGGCAGCAGCACCGTTTCCAGCTGGTCGCGGGCGGATTCGGGCACGGAGTCGAGCTGGTCCAGTAGTCGGCGGGCGTGCCGGAGCGAGATATCGCCGGTGCGGAGCGCGGTGAGGGTGTCGGGACGCTCGACCACCAGTTGGCGGCTCTCCCGGAACAAGCCGGACGCGGAGCCATTCGGGATGCGCAGCGCGCACGCCATCTCCGCGACCAGGCCCTGCTGCGCGGCAAAGGCGTCGTCCCAATCGTGCTCGTGCCCGGGACCGGCATGCGCGCGCCCGGTCTGGGCGGTCTGGGTGGTGTAGTCCCACGCTTCGGCGAGAACCTCGGCTTTGCTGGCCTGCGCCCACGCTATGACTTTCTCGAGGAACAGCACCCGATCGACTAACTGCGCCTGATGCCGCTGAAACGGAGTCAGGCCCTCGAGCGGGTTCGGCCCCGCCGGGCGTTCGTCGGCCGGGCCCGCGTGGGCCGGATCGTCAGGGGCCCAATCGTCGGGGGCCCAATCGTCGGAGGCCTGACCGAATGGGTCGAACCGGGCATGGTCGACATAGAGGGTATGAGCGACGTAATCGGCGTACAGGGCCTCTTCGCGGAGGTTCTCGTCGAACAGGTGCTCGGGCGGCACCGCCGCGAACACCTCTGTCAGGTCGAGACCGGCCGGGATCGGCGGGCCATCAGGTAGCTGCGGAGCCCGTGCCTGCGCGGCCGCTTCGGCTTCGGCTTCGGCTTCGGGCTCGGCCGGGCAGGCCGCTTCGCACTCTGCCCGGAACGCCTCAGCCCAGACGCGGTTTTTTGCAGAAATGAACCATTCGGAATCGGGCAGACCCTGCACGAAACGATCGATCACTCCCTGGTGCTGGGGGGTGTCGCCGCTCTGGCTCATAGAACAAGTGTACCAAGGACACCCCGTGAAGTCGAGGGATTCTCACAAATATCGGGAATTCTGTACGAAATTGCATACGAACACATGACGGGATTTCGCCGCTCGGGCATCCGCTTTCTCAGCGGCACCCGCGCTACGCTAACGTGTGCAACTTTCCCTCTGGCTGGCCCTCGTCGGCGCCGGCGTGCTGATCAGCTTCACCCCGGGCGCTGGCGCGATCAACACTATGAACAACTCGCTGACCAGCGGGTTTCGTCGCTCGATCTGGGGAATCCTCGGGCAGCAGGCGGCACTCGTAGTGCACGTGGCTGTGGTGGCGCTCGGCGTGGGCGTGCTCGTGGCCAATTCTCCCGTGCTGTTCAATGTGATTCGGTATGCCGGGGCAGCTTACCTGGTGTTTCTGGGCATCCGTTTATTGGTGCAGAAGCCCGACCCAACGCGGGACCTGGCTGCACCGCGCACACGCGAACCGGCCGGGTCGATGTTTCGCCGCGGCCTGTGGGTCAACCTGCTGAACCCCAAGGCGCTCGTGTTCTTTCTCGCGTTCATGCCGCAGTTCATTCGGCCCGAGCAGCCGCTGCTCCCCCAGTACCTCGTGCTCACGGTCACGGTGGTGCTGATCGACGTGATCGTGATGTGGCTGTTCTTCGCGGTGGCGGCGAAGACGTTTCAGCGCTTCACGAACACCGCTCGCGGGCAGCTGATTCTCAACCGCACGTTCGGCGTGCTGTTCGTGGCCGTCGCGCTGCTGCTGGCGCTGGTGCATTGAAATGCCGGCAGCAGCTCCTCTAAGCGGATGATCGGTACGCTTACTTGATGAGTACCACCGAAACACGACCACCGCGTCTGGCGGTACTAGCGGGGATCGTGGGCTTCGCGGTCGTTGCGGTGTATGCAATTACCGGGGCGCTGCAGATTCTGGTGTGGAATCCGCTCGCGGCGGTGCCGGACGCGACGCTCGGGCAGATCCGCGCCGACATGGCCCTCGCCGGTGAGAGCCTCAGCGCAAACGGAGTCGTCACCTGGGCTGGCCTCGGGCTGCTGCTGGCCGGGGCGATCCTGCTGGTCGCGACCATGCGCCGCACCAGTCGGGTGTGGCCGGTCGTGGCGGCCTATCTGGTGCTGCTGGTGTTCGCCGCGCCGGGGCATTTCTTTGTCTCGTTCGGCCCCGGCATGTCGCTGGCCGACACGTTCATGATTTCGGGCGGGGATCACACCCCGTGGGGCATGGTCTTGTACCTGGTGAGTGCGGCTGCCCTGCTGGCCCTGATCGTGGTCATCATTCGGTCCGCTCGCGCTGCGGCCGATTTGGCCGCGATTCGCGCAGAATAGACGGATGACTGACGCCGGCGACTTTGTAGACCGCACGCTGCAGTACGAATCCACCTGGGAACGGGCTGCCGAGTGGCAGGCGCAGCTGGGTACCGAGCTCGACGTCTACGGCGCCTCCGTGGGCGCCGTGCGTGGAACCATTCGCGACCTGGCCCGCCGCCACAGGAACATGACCCACGACGAGGTGACCGCGCTGAGTTCCGAATTGTGGAACATGCCGGTCTTCGAACGACGCCTCGCCGCGATCGTACTGCTGCAGTCGAACGTGACCCGGCTCGACAACACCGATCTCACGCGCATAGAGGGATTTCTGCGCGGTGCTGCTGTGCCCGAACTTGCGGATCCGCTCACGTTCGACGTCGTGTTCCCGTTGGTGCTGCACCTGACCGGACCCAATCGATCAAGAGCGGATGCAGCGCTGGCCCGGTGGGCGCGAGACGGCGACCCCTGGCTGCTCCGTGCTGCACGCGGCGTGAGCGCGCGGATCGTGAGCGAGCAGCGGTCAGGGCCCGCAGCATCCGCTGCGTGGAAGGTTATGCCTTGAGCTCCTGCGGCACCAGAATCTGTTGGATCGCGGGCGCGACGATGCCCACGAGCGTGTCGGTGTCGGCAGAGGCGAGCAGGGGCACCCCGATGATGCGCCGGCTCGTAACGATGCCCACGAGCATGGAGGAGGCCAGGCCGGCTCTCAGGGCCGCCTCGGGCCCGGCGCTGGCCCGAGTGCCGCTCTCCAGTCGAGATTCGATGAAACCGCGCAGGCGTTCACTGGCCTGCTCGTTCACGATCGCACCGCGCAGCATGGCCATGAGAGGTTCGGACTGCTCGGGCGCGCCCTCCCAAGCGCTGAGGTAGGCGCGCACCACCCGCTCGCCGAGGTGTTCGTCGGGCCCCTGGAACGCGGTGTTGAACAGCTCGAGGGCGGTCGGCGGAATGGCCATGACGGCCGCGAACAGTTCATCTTTCGAGCGGAAGAACTGCATGACCTGCGACGCGTCGACGTCGGCATCCGTTGCGACGACTCGAATGGTGGTTGCCGTGAAACCGTCGCTGGCGAACCGGGCGCGGGCTGCGTCGAGTATGGCCTGGCGGGTGCTGCTCACGCCGGGTCGACGGCCGCGGCGAACTGTCTGCTTCATGTCTCTAATCTAACTCGTGGCAAGAAATATATCAACGCCTGTTGAGTTTAAGGCCCGGCGCACGTACGCTCTCAGTCAGGCAGGCACGAGCTCGCCCCGCGAAGCCCACGAAGGAGTTCACCATGAGCGACGACCAGAATATTTTTGTACCGTCCCACCCGCTGCCGCCTGGCCGAACGGGTGCGCTCACCAGCTTCGATGCCGGCACGCGAACGCTGAAGGCGGGCTTTCAGATCGCGCCACAGTTCGCCGCCATTCCCGTGGACATCGTTCTCGAAAAGGATGTCGCGGTGCAGCTGCGCGACGGCGTCACGATTCACGTCGACATTTTTCGCCCGGCCGGCGCGGAGAAAGTGCCGGTTATCGTGGCCTGGAGCCCCTACGGCAAGGGTCAGGGCACGTCGATGAGCGTGATGGGCGTGTTCGGATTGGTCGGGCTCTCCAATGGAATCGTCTCGGGCCTGGAGAAGTTCGAAGGGCCGGACCCGGCCTACTGGTGCGCGCAGGGCTACGCGATCTGCAATCCCGACATCCGCGGCGTCGTCGACTCGGACGGCAACAGCGTGGTGTGGGATCGCCAGGAAGGCCGCGACTGCTACGACCTGATCGAGTGGCTGGCCGAGCAGGCGTGGTGCAGCGGCAAGGTCGGCATGAGCGGTACCTCCTACCTCGCCGTGGCGCAGTGGTTCACCGCGGCCGAACAGCCGCCGCACTTGGCCGCGATCAACCCCTGGGAGGGCGTGAGCGACGTCTACCGCGACCTCGTGCTGCGCGGCGGCATGCCCGACACCGGCTTTGCCGGCATGCTGCAGAACGGCAGCTTCTTCGGCAAGAACCAGAAGGAGGACATCCTGGCCGAGGCCGAGCGCTACCCGCTCATGACCGAGCTCTGGGAGAACAAGATTCCCGACTTCGCCAAGATCACCGTGCCGGCCTACGTCGTGGCCAGCTACTCCAACACGCTACACACTGCTGGCACGTTTCGGGCCTGGCGCCGCATGGCCTCAACCGACAAGTGGATGCGCGTGCACAACAGCCAGGAATGGCCCGACTACTACGACGAGGCGAACCGGGAAGATCTGCGCCGCTTCTTCGGCCACTTTCTCAAGGAGGAAAACAACGGGTGGGAACTGACGCCGCGCGTGCGCTATTCCGTACTAGACCTCGAGGGCGGTGACCGAGTCAACCTGACCGCCGACACTTTCCCTCCCGCCGACGTCACCTTGACCAGGTACTACCTCAACGGCCGTTCGCGCGCCCTGACCACCGAAGCGCCCCTCGATCAAGCGTCGGCGACCTACAACGTTGCCGCCACCGCCAACGCAGTGTCGTTCATCACCCGATTCGCTGAAGAGACCGTGCTGGTGGGTTATCCGAAGGTGCACCTCTGGGTCGAAGCCCAGGGCTCCGACGACATGGACCTGTTCGTGCTCGTGCAGAAACTCGACGCCTTCGGCACGCCGCTGCAGGCATTCACCGTGCCCAACCAGAGCGCCATGGCCCACGATCTCACCGACCACGGCGCCACGATTCTTCGGTACAAGGGTTCCGACGGTCGGTTGCGGGCATCCGCTCGCCATCTAGACGCGACGCTGGCAACGGATGACGTGCCCGCGCACAGCTTCGACCGCACTGAGAAGCTCACTCCCGGCGAGATCGTGGAGCTGCAGATCGACCTGTTGCCGATCGGGCTGGCCTTTCACCCCGGCGAACAGCTGCGCTTTGTCATCAGCGCCCGCAACCTGCTCGGAACGATGATGCCCGGCATTGCCGAGTATGTCGGCGCCAACGCCGGGCAGCACATCATTCACACCGGCGGCGAGCACGCCTCCTATCTGCAGCTGCCGGTGCAGGGCGCCTGAGCCGTCTCGCCGTCGGCCCGGAGGCATCCGCTTTAGGGAGCGTGCACGAGCGCTTTCGCGTCTCGGCGCATCGAGGTGGGGTATTCGATCGTGGGGGTTCCGACGCGCACGAGCATCTGGATGGTTTCGCCGCCCGACGCGTACTGCTCGTGAATGGCTTTGTAGGGAACCGCCATGGTCGGGTATTCCTGCAGCACCTGGCTGAGCGGCTGCATGACGAGCCCGAGGGTGCGGGCTTTCAGGGAGAAATGCGCGAAGAGCACGCCCGCTTGTACCTGCTCCGTGCGGGTATTGCCGCCGGTGCTAACGAGCCCGTAGGCGGCGGTGTGGTCGACGGCGGCTTGGGTCATGGCGATGGCATTCTTGGCGCCGGCTGCGTCACCGTTGAGCGAGGGAATGATGGTGATGAGGCCCTGCAACAGGTACTTCATGAATCCGTTCGTGCCCTGGCCCTCAACGGCGAACCCGGAACGGGCGTCGTTCTTGTCACCTTCCGTGGAGTGGAAGACGGCGGCGCTCTCGGCCGTGGCCGCGGCGTATTCGGTCTCGATCAGGGTTCCCTCGACACCATAGGCCGCGAAAGTTGTCTGGTCTGCGTCGTCGGTGAGCAGTTGCAGCGTCGCGCCGGTCTCGCTGATCGCAGCGAGCTCAGTGAGCTGATCGGCCGTTAGCGCTGCGTCGGCGTACGGCGCCCGGTTCGTGTCCGACCGGAACAGCGACGCATAATCGGGCGCAGCGGCCTGGGCATCGGCGGCAAGGGTGATGCGGGCAACGGGCAGCGCGCTCATTGATGCTTCGAGATCGGTTTCGTCATAATCGCCGTCGGGGAAGAGATCAAACGCCGTGGCGTAACCGAGCTCGGCGGCAGAAACGTGCAGGTACTCTAGAAATGTCCCCTGCGAGACCATGACCTGGCGAGCGAGCGGGTCGACGGCGGGCGACAGCCTGGTCGGGTCGGCATACAGGTAGAGCACATCGGGGTTGGACTCGTCGAGGGTGATGGTCCAGGGCTGCATGTTGTGCCCGCTCGGCGCGAGCAGAGCCTGGGAGACCACCTTCACGCGCGGGTCAGGAAACTGGTCGGCATACGAAGTCGCCCAGGGCTGCAGGTAGGTCGCCGGCACGAAGATTCCACCGACCGTGAGCACAGCGCCGAGGGCGAGGGCGACGACTCCAACGACCGACCCGATCGTGATGAGGATGACTCGTCGGGCCCGGTGTGGTCTGCTGGTGCGGAGCATTTTTGCCTTCGGTGGGGAACAGGAACAGTTCCAGTCAACTCCGGCCGGGGCCGTGGGTGTAGTGCCGAAGGTCCCGTTTGAGGGCCCCGTGTCACACGGCACGCGTAGGCTGCGGGCATGCGCGCAATCATCGTCAACTCCCCCGGCGGGCCAGAAGCCCTCACCCTTTCAACCGTGCCCGACCTCGAGATGGGGCCCGACGACATTCGAATCAAGGTGGCCGCCGCGGGTGTGAACCGCGCTGACATCATGCAGCGCGAGGGCCACTACCCCTCGCCTCCCGGCTCACCGGAATGGCCCGGGCTCGAGGTCTCGGGTGTGGTCACCGAGGTCGGCGATGACGTGACCCGGTTCGGCGTCGGCGACCGGGTCTGCGCACTACTGCCCGGCGGCGGTTATGCCACCGAGGTCGTGGTGAACCAAGGCCTCGCACTGCTCGTGCCGCTGTCGATGGACCTCGTCGACGCTGCTGCCCTGCCCGAAGCCCTGGCTACGGTGTGGTCGAACGTGTTCATGAGCGCCGAACTCGCCCCGGGCCAGACGCTGCTCGTGCACGGTGGCGGCAGCGGAATCGGCACCACCGCAATTCAGCTCGCTCGCCTGATGGAGGCCCGCGTGGCTGTGACGGCCGGCTCCGCAGAAAAGCTCGCCGTGTGTGAGAGGCTCGGGGCCGAAACCCTGATCAACTATCGCGAGCAGGATTTCGTCGCCGAAGTCAAGGCCGCCACCGACGGGCGCGGCGCCGATGTTATCCTCGACATCATGGGCGGCGGCTACGCGGCACGCAACATCGAGGCGGTTGCGGTGAACGGCACCATCATGGTGATCGCCAACCAGAGCAACGAGCCAGCCACGTTCGAACCGATGCGCCTCATGCAGAAGCGTGCCCGATACTGGGCAACCACGCTGCGTGCCCGTTCGCTGGCCGAACGAATTGCCGTCGTGCGATCGCTCGAGTCGGCGGTCTGGCCCTGGATCGCGTCGGGCGACTTTCGACCGGTGGTCGACGGCCGATTCTCATTCGCGAACGCAGCGGATGCGCAGAGCCGGCTGGAATCATCCGCTCACGTCGGCAAAATCGTGCTCGTGCCCTGACCGGCGCAGAAGCGGGGCCGCACCGATCGGTGCGACCCCTTTTCGAGTAAATAGCTACGCGGGCTTGTCGGCCGACACTGCGGTCTCGGCGGCGGCCAGGCGTGATGCCTTGGCCTCGGCCTTGGCTGCCGCAGCGGCTGCCTTGACGTCGGCTTCGATAGCGTCGACGAAAGCGGTGTGCTTGGCGCCGGGCATCCAGCCCGTGTTGGTGACCTTGACCTGGAAGATGATCGCAGCGACGACCAACACCACGCCGATGAGCACGGTGAGCATCACGCCGATGGCGGTGTTGTCGCCGAGCAGGCTCACGCCGATGAGCGTGCCAAACCAGCCGAAGTCCGCGTCGCCGAAGGTGCTGTTGGCGAAGCCGAAGCTGCCGAGCACCAGCAGCAGAATAGCCGGCAGGATGGTGATGAGGATTCCGTTGACGAAACCACCGACCATGGCACCGATGCGACCACCGGTGGCGTTGCCGTAGACACCGGCACCACCGCCAGTGAAGAAGTGCGGCACCATGCCGGGCAGAATCAGCGCGAGACCGAACACGGGGCCGAGCCAGATGGCCAGCACACCGAGGCTGATCAGGCCGCCGGCGAAGGACGCCAGAAAACCGATGAGTACGGCGTTGGCCGCGAACGGGAAGACGATCGGAATGTCGAGCGCGGGGCGGGCTCCGGGAACGACCTTTTCGGCGATGCCCTGGAACGCGGGTACGAGCTCGCCGAGGATGGTGCGCACACCGTAGAGGATGATGGCCACACCCACGCCGAACTGCAGGGCCTGGGCGAAGGCGGCCATGATGAACGCGCCGCCGTCGACGGAACCGAAGATAGCGAGGGCATCCGCTCGAGGAAGGGCGATGAGGCCCCAGACGGCGAAGACCATGTAGATGGCGACCATCGAAACAGAGGTAGCCACCATGGAGTCGCGCAGAAAGCGCAGGTTCTGCGGAAAGTTGATGTGCTCGGTGCTCTTGCTACGCTTGCCGACTGCCTGACCGACGGCGCCGGCAGCGATGTAGCCGAGGGTGCCGAAGTGGCCGATGGCGATCGTGTCATCACCGGTGATGCGCTTGGTCCACGGCTGGGCGAAGGCCGGCATGACCACCATGATCACGCCGAGCAGGCCACCGCCGATGACGACAACGAGCCAGCTGAGCTCGGATCCGAAGCCGACCGAGAGCACGACCGCGAGCATCATGGCCATGAAGACCATGTGGTGCCCGGTGAGGAACACGTACTTGAGTGGGGTGAATCGTGCCAGAAGCAGCATGACGATGAATCCGACGACGAGCACGTAGGCGCTGGTCGCTCCGAATTCCTCGGCGGCGAGGGCCGTGATGACCTCGTTGGTCGGAATCACGCCCTGCGCGCCGGTGACCTTGAGAATCAGGTCGCCGAGCGGGGTGAGTGAGGCGACAACCACACCGGCACCGGCGCCGAGAATGAGAAAGCCGAGGGCTGCCTTGAGGCTGCCGCCGATGATGGTTCCGACCGGGCGGCGCAGGGCGATGAGCCCGACGGCCGTGATGATGCCCACCAGGTAGGCCGGCACATTCAAAATCTGCTGGCCGATGAAATCCAGAATGACTAAGAACCACTCCATGTCGGGGTGCTCCCTTTCTTACTCAGACGTGCGGTTGATAAAACAGGATTATTCGAGTGCGTCGGTGAGTTTCTGGGTGATTTCTTCAAGGTCGAAGAAGTTGTCGATGACGATGACCTGGGCCTCGACATCGCCGATCTCCTCGGCGAGCTCTTCGCTCGTCAGTACGATCTCCGCGTCGCGCGCCATGCCGCGAGCCACGCCAATGTCGGCGGCCTCAACGTCGGCGTCGATGCCGAGTGTGCGCAGCACCTTCTCGGTGTTCATTTTCAAGAGAACGGATGTACCGATCCCCATTCCGCAGACCGCAATGATCTTCATGAGTGTGCCTTTTCTGTGAGCAGTTCGGGGTTGGACATGAGCGCGAGAACCTCGGCCGGCGAATCGGACGCCTTGAGCGCGGCGAGCAGGTCGGCGTTCATCAGCACCCCGGCGAGGGCCTGCATCATCTCGAGGTGGCCGTCGTGGTCGGGGGCGGCCAGGCCGATAACGAGCGAGACCGGGTCGTTCTTCTTGTGGCCGAACTCCACCGGCTCGTCGAGGGTGACCCAGCTGAGGCCGGCGCGCAGCACGGCGGGAGATGGGCGGGAGTGGGCGATGGCCAGGCCGGGCGCGATGACGATGTAGGGGCCGAGCTTGTCCACCGCAGCAATCATCTCGGCGGTGTAGTCGTCGGTCGTGACGCCACCGGCCACGAGCGCATCGCCGGCCAGGGTGATCGCGGCCTGCCAATCGGCGGCGACGACGTGGGTGCGAATGGATGCCTGGTCGAGTTCGTCGGCGAGATTGACTGCCATGCCTGACTCCTTGGTTCGGGCCCTCAAACTGCAAGACCACGTCGTCTGCCCCAAATATTTGGTGCCGTGTCTCCGAGCCTAATGTGAAATCGGAACTTTTGTCTACAAGTGATCCGAAGTCGGGACGAAAGTACTCAGCGCGTGAGGTGACTGATGCGGTCGGCCTCGAACAGGGCGTCCTGCGCGATGAGCGAGGCCCCGAGAACGCCGGCCTTGTTGCCGAGCCGGCTCGGCTCCACGGTGAGGCCGGTACCGGAGAAGGCGCGCACGTGCGCGAGCAGGGCCTCCCGCAACGACGATAGGTAGGGGTCGCCGGCCTCGGCGAGCTGGCCACCGATGACGATCATTGCGGGGTTCAACAGCCCGGCAACGTCGACGAGGGCGTGGCCGATCTCGGCGCCGGCGGCAGCGAGCATCCGCACGGCGTCCGGTGAGCCCATGCGGGAGAGCGACACGATGTCGCCGGTGGTGCGAATTCGGTAGCCGAGGGCGTTGAGCTCGCGGCGAATGGCATAACCGCTCGCAACGGCCTCGAGGCAGCCGCGCTGCCCGCAACTGCACAACTCGTCACCGTAGCGAAAGATGTGGGAGAAGTCGCCGGCACCGCCGCGGGCACCGCGGTAGACCCGGCCGTCGAGCACGAGCGCGCAGCCGATGCCGAGGCCAACCTTGAGCACGGTGAGGTCCCGGTGTTCCGGCCAGCCGAGCCGCGATTCCGCGACCGCCATGATGTTCACGTCACGGTCGACGGCGAAAATGGCGGTGTAGTCGGCCGGAAAATAGTTCTGCACGAGCACGTCATTCCACTGCGCGTCGATCTGGGGGGCGGCGAGCCGGCCGGTCGCGGCATCCACTGGACCGGGAACGCCCACGCCGATCCCCCGCACGTCGGCGTGGGTCTTGCCGAGCTGGCGCAACAGGTAGTCAAATACCTGGTTGGCCCAGGTGAACACGGTGTCCGGGCCTTCCCAGAGACCGATGTCGGCCTGGTCTTCGATGAGAATGGTCGAGACCAGGTCGGTCACGGCGACGCGGGTGTGCGAGCCGCCGATGTCGACGCTGAGCAGCAGGCCGGCGTCCCTGTTGATCGCGAAACTCTCGGCCGGACGACCGCCGCGGGAATCACTCTGTCCGGAGACAATGATGATGTCGGCCGCGAGCAGTTCGTCGAGCCGGCGGGCGAGGGTGATGCGCGACCAGCCGAGCTCGTCGATCAGTGCCGGGCGAGTAGTCGCGGTGCCCGCGCGAATGAGGTCGAGCACGACACCCGACCCGGTCGACATGGCGTGGGCCACTCGGAGCTCCTCTGATTGACTTAAGTATATTTATATACCAATGTGTGCAGTATGACTGTGAATTCTCGTTCTGTCATCATCGATGCCGATGTTGATCGCTCCGCTGAAGCTCGGGCGGTTGCCGCTGCCATTGCCATTCCTGCCCACGTGGTACAGTCGAAGGGCCATGGCCATGGCGGCACCGCGATGGCCATGGCCCCACTCTCGCACGTGCTGTTCTCCCGCGTGATGCGGCACAGCCCGAGCAACCCGCACTGGGTGGCCCGCGACCGGTTTGTGCTCAGCGCCGGGCACGCGAGCCTGCTGCTGTACGTGCAGCTCTTTCTCACCGGCTACGGCCTGACCCTCGACGATATTGCGGCCAGCCGCACGCTCGGTTCGCGTACTCCCGGGCATCCGGAACACGGTCATACCGTGGGTGTCGAAATGAGTACCGGCCCGCTCGGGCAGGGGGTGGCATCCGCTGTGGGAATGGCGATCGCCGCCCGCAAGGAGGCCGCCACCTTCACGCCGGGCTCGGCTTTGCTCGACCACACCGTCTGGGCAGTGGCCGGCGACGGCTGCCTGCAGGAGGGCGTCTCGGCCGAGGCGTCGAGCGTGGCCGGCACACTCGGTCTCGAGAATCTCGTGCTGATCTGGGACGACAACGGCGTGACCATTGACGGGCCGACCACGGATGCCTTCGCCGAAGACGTGCGCGCCCGCTACCGCGCCTACGGCTGGCGTGTGCTGGAGATCTCCGACGCCACCGACCTCGACGGCATCGAACGGATGCTGCGCCTCGCCGCCACCCGCACCGGTCGCCCCACCCTCGTGGCCGTGTCCACCACTATCGGCGCCCCATCGACCGTGTTCGGCGGACAGCCGGCCGCGCACTCCGGCGGATTCGGGGCCGAAGAAATCGCCGCGGTGAAAGTCTCCCTCGGGTTCGAGGCGCACGCCACGCTCGCGCAGCTCGTTTCGCCCGAGGCGCTCGCCTTCTGCCGCCGTGCCGTGCAGCGCGGGCTCGATCTGGAGGCGGGATGGGGCGAGGGCTTCGCTGCCTGGGCCGGCTCACACCCGGAAGCGGCGCAGTCCTGGCTCGCTTTTCACTCCGGCACCGACCAGCAGGCGGCCACCGCGGCGCTCGATGCCGTAGAGGTGCCCGCACCGGGCACTCTGGTCGCTACCCGCAAGACCAACGGAAAAGTCATCCAGGCGCTCACGCCCGCGCTGGCGCTCTGGGGCGGATCGGCCGACCTCAGCGGCTCTACCAACGTGACCGTGCCAGGCACTGCCGTTTCGGCGACCAACCCCGGCGGGGATTTCATTCACTTCGGCATTCGCGAGCACGCCATGGCCGCCATTCTGAACGGCATCGCCCTGGCCGGTCCGTGGCGGCCGTTCGGCTCGACCTACCTCGTGTTCAGCGATTACCTGCGCCCGGCGATGCGCCTGGCGGCGCTCATGCGCCTGCCGGTGCTCTACGTCTTCACCCACGATTCGGTCGCGGTCGGCGAGGATGGCCCCACCCACCAGCCCGTTGAGCAGATCGCCTCGCTGCGCACGGTACCGCGCCTGGCCGTCATTCGCCCAGCGGATGCCGCCGAAACCGTAGCCGCCTGGCGTCGCCTCGTCGCCCGCCCCGACGGGCCGGCGGCACTCGTACTCTCCCGGCAGGACGTGCCGGTCCTCGGCCTTCGCGACGGCCTCGATGCCGGCGTTGCCGCCGGCGGCTATGTGGCCTGGCAGAGCGGAACCGGCCTCGACCTGGCGCTGATCGCGACCGGCAGCGAGGTCTCCGTGGCCATCGCGGCGGCCGAACAGCTCAGTGCTGACGACCTCGCGGTGCGCGTGGTATCGATGCCGTGCGTGGAGTGGTTCGCCGACGCATCCCCGGCCTACCGCGACAAGGTACTACCGCCGAACCTGCACGCCCGGGTGGCCGTGGAGGCTGGGCGCGGTGACGGCTGGTGGCGCTGGGTCGGGCTTCACGGCGAGGTCGTCGGCATCGACGATTTCGGCGAATCGGGCAGCGGCGCCGAAATCATGACGCTTACCGGTGTGACCGTGGAGCACGTGGTTGCGGCGGCGCGGCGCACGCTCGACATCCGTTTGTAGCAGCGTCACGATCTGGTCGAGGCGGGCGAGGTCTCGCAGGCCCTCCGAAATGCAGCGTGCGTCGAGAGAATACCCCCTTCAAGGAATGGTCTCGGCGTCGCGTTCGTCCACGTGAACGCGATCGCGCCCGGTGCTCTTCGCTTCGTAGAGAGCGGCGTCTGCTCGAGCTAACCATCCCGAGGCGGATTCGTGCGAACCGAATGCCGCGAGGCCCACACTGACCCTGCAGGCCAGTCCCAGTGCCAGTGCGTTCCAGTCATATGCTCGCACAGAAGTCATGAGCCGATCGCAGACTGCCGAAGCTTCGGCCAAGCTGGTATCGGCTAGGACGAGCAGAAATTCCTCGCCGCCGACTCGCACCGCGAGGTCAGTTCCGCGAGTTATTGTGCGCAACATCGAGGCCATGACCGTGAGCACCTGGTCGCCCATCGCGTGGCCGTGGGCATCGTTCACCTGTTTGAAATGATCGAAGTCGATCATGGCGGCGCAGAGCGGGCGCCTGTCGTTCTCGGCGCGCCCTGTCATCCACGGCAATTCACGGTCGAGTGCGCGACGATTCAGCAAGCCCGTGAGCGGATCGGTATTTGCTTGGTCGTCGAGTTCCTCGGCACGGGAGCGTTCCACTCGCACTTCCAGTTGAAATCTCTCCACCTCGTGGCGAGCGTGCTCGATTTCAATGGTGTTTATGAGCATCTGCGCCTGCAGCCCGGCGGTCTGAACTGTCGTGAGCAAGGTCACGGCATACAACCGTTCGTGGTGGGCCAGCGCCTGGGCGAACCGCCCGCCCGCCTTGTGCATCTCGTAGAGCGACCGATGCAGCTTTGCGAGCAAAGCCGGCTCGTCGTCGACGTCGGGATTGGCGAGCTGCGCTTCCATCATGGCCGTGGCCTCCTCGAAGCAGCCCGACGCCCGCACCAACTCAGCAAGCTGGGCGTCGATGTCGATCTCGAGGCTGCGATAGCCGTGCAATTTACTCAGAGCCTTGCCCTGGCGTCCTTGCTCGCGAGCTTCGTCGAGCTGCCCAAGTCCGATCAGGAGGCTAACCAGGTTGGTCCGCGCTATCGCTTCACGAAATGGGTTCTGTTGTTCTTGCGCCAAGCCGACGGCCTCACGCATGAGGATCAATCCTTCAGCGAAGGGCTGCGACGCAACTTCCTGACGCGACAGCATGGTGCGAGCGATGGTGAGATAGGTGTCGCCCAGGTTGTTCAACGCCGTGAAACTCGTGTCGGGGTCGTGCAGGGTTTCGGCGAGGGCCAGGGCCTGCTTGCCCAAATCCACCGCGCGCTCCGCATCCCCCATGGCCCCGTGCACCAGCGATGAGCGGCTCAGTGCCCAGAATTCGGCCGTCGGGTTGGCACAGGCTCTGGCGGTCTCGACGGCTCCGAGTACATGATGCAGCGCTGTTTCATTCAGCGCCGTGTCGGAAAATGCCAACGCGAGCGTGCAGTGCACGTTGGACGTGGCGAGCAGGTTTCCATTGGCCGTGAAATACTCCAAAGCCAGAAGGCCATGCTTGACTGACGACTGGTAGTCCCCCAACCGGAGCCGGTGCAACATCAGGAGCTCATGAGCACCGGCTTGCTGCTCGGCAGTCGCTTCGCTACGGGCTAGCGCCTCTTCGGCCTGATCTGCACCGCGACGATGATCACCCTGCGAGCTTGCTCGTTTGCTGCTCGCGAGAAGGTCGCCAACGCTCGTATGACGTGGCACTGCTACATCGGTGTCAACAGGAATCATGATGCAGCCCCCAGAAGTCTGCGGCTCAGTAGGAACCGGTTAACGGTTCGCGTGCGCGCACCGTCACTGAGCCAGTTCGCTCACATCAAGCATAGGCAGGAAGCGGGCCGAACAGGGCTCCAACAGAGAATGAGCATCTGCGCCTCCGCAGTGTGCTGCAGAGCTGCGGACTTCGGCCTCGTTCAGCCACTCATCGCGGTCGAGGAGAGACTGTCACTGTTGCCACGGTTTCCACCAACGGATGCCCGTGGTCGCCGTTCGACACAACGCCCTTCTCCCACTTCAGAACGAGTCCGGCTGGGGTGTCTTCGAGATTCGCCAGGCAATTATCGAACCACGGGCCCTTGACTCCCGCCCAGTGAAACGGCGGCGACTTGACCCCGGCGGATCGGGCCAGCAGCGCCGCCAGCCGGGTGGCAATGGTGTAGGCCAGCACCGCGGAGAACGAGCGCATGATGATGGGCAGCGGATTGCGGATCGGCGAGCAGACGGCCTGCACGATGCGACTCCCCGTCGCGCGCTGCACCTCGGAGACCGTTGAGTAGTGCACGTCGCCTGACAGGAATGTCACGGTCTGCGGAGCCGGGCCGCGGCGGCCGTCGGCCACCTCTGTGGCCATGCGTGCCAGCTGACGAAAACTGCGCTCAAACGCGGCCCAATGCTCCAGATCGACGAGCCGGCGCAGGCGCTCGCCCACACGGGCCGCGGGCCTGCCCCACGCTCCTTGGGAGACCGCTTCATCCCACGATTCGAGGTGGTGAAGGCCGGGCGGCAGGAGAAAGGGCAGTGAGGTGCCGACCAGCAGGTGCCGAAAGCCGCCGCGCATCCGCTCGTCGAGCCAAGCGGTTTCGTCGTCGTCTAGCAGAGCCCGCCGTGCTGGTTCGAGCTCGCGGGCGGCGCGGGAGTCGACCACGATCAGCCGCACGTCGTTGATATCGCGGCAGTAGCTCCACCGGTAGCTGGCGGGCTCCTGATCGCACCGGTCGGCGAATGCGTCGAGCCGGGCGGTGAGATCGAGTTCGGTCTCACCGGTGTGGGCCGCGATCTCCCGCCAGATCTCGTCGGCGGCGCGTTCCACCGGCGACATGTTGCCGAGATGCTGGTATACCCAGTAGGAGGCCAGCCCCGCCACGATGCGGCCGTGCCACCATTGCGTCGCCTCCATGTCGCGCTTCCAGGCCAGGGACGTGTTCCAGTCGTCGCGAATGTCGTGGTCATCGAAGATCATGGCCGTCGGCACGGTCGCAAGCAGCCACCGGTTCGCTTCGTCTGACCAGGCCAGGCTGTAGAGGTGCGCGTACTCCTCGAAGTCGGCCAGTTCCTTGCCGGGCGGCTGGCTCATGTCACGTCGGGCGCGAATGAATTGCTGCATCTTCTCCGTGGTCAGGTCGGCGTAAACTTGGTCGCCGAGAAAAAGAATCAGATCCGGGCGCGGCACATTGTTATCGGGCGAAGCGAGCCGCAGGGCACACGCCCGCAAGGCATCGACGCCGTGGGTGCGATTTCCCTCGGCATCGTGGGGAACGCTGGTGCGGCAGGAGCCGAATGACAGCCGCAACGGATGCCCGCTGCCGAGCGTCGGGATGACGGACGCCGGCAGCGACGACTCCGGATCGGGCCAGACCGGGGTCCCGTCGATCTGAACCGTGTACGGCAGTGCAGCGTCGGGTGGCAGGCCGTCTACGTGCACCAGCGCGTAGTGGTGTCCGTGCACGGCAAAGGTGCGCGCCTCCCAAGAGCGCCCAGCGGCCGTCACCACGACTTCTCCAGCATCCCGCGTCTCGAACCAGATGCTCGCGGACACGTCGTCGACGTACCGCATCATGGGGCCGAGAAGGAGCGGCGAACTGGTCATGCGTCAGTTGTACCGCTTCGACGGGGGCACGGCTACACCCCGTTCTATTTGCCGTGCCGCTTGACGAAGCCGACCGGTCACGCAGATCGGCCCGTTTAGACTCGGCGCATGCCCCGCCTCGTTGTCGTTCTGCCGCTCACTCCGCTCGAAGCCGGCGCGAGCTTCGCGGTTGAAGCCTGGCCGCTGCACATCACCGTGCTTGCCCCGTTCGAAACGGATGCCGCACCCGACGAGATCGCGCGCGTCAGCGCCGCCGCGCTGGCCGGGTTCGGTGCGCTGACCGTGGTCGCCGGGCAGGACGAGCTGTTTGGCCGACACCATGACATTTCCGTGACGCTGATCGACGAGAACGCCGCGTTGACACGGCTGCACGACCTGATCGTTGCTGTACTGCGGCCGCTGGCCAACTCTCCGACCGAGTCGGCGTTCGCCCGGCCGGAGTTTCGGGCTCACGTCACCATGAAACTGCAGGGGCGCGTGCATGCGGGCGACGAACTGCGGTTGACCCAGGTTGCGCTCGTGGACATGGTGCCGCCTGCGGCGGCGAGCGGTCGCACAGTGCTTGTGACGTTCGAGCTCGCTTCGACCAGTGACTAGGGCGTGGCTCGGGCCTGCTGTGCCGAAGAGTACGCTCGAAACGTGCTGTCCCGCGATCTGATTCGTCTGTACCCGGAGCTTTACCACGTGGCCGCCGACGGCAGCTGGCCCGCCATCGAGCGGCACGGGCTGCTCAGTCCGAGCGCGCTCGTGACCCGCTGGGGCGTCAAACAGGGCGCACCCCAGGCCGCCATTCTCGGCAAACGGCGAGGCGAGTCACGCGTGCTGGAGCATTCGGAATTCGGTCTCGCGGTCATCCGTCATCAGAAGGCCCTTCACGAACCGTCGCTCGAGGACGCCCTCGACGACATGACGCTCGCTGAATGGTGCGCAGCCCTGAACGACCGGGTGTTCTTTCACCTGCAGCCGCGCATGCTGCGCGATCTACTGAACGCCCGCACCTACCGCGACGACGCCCAGACCGTGATCACCCTGAGTACCAAGAGCCTGGTCGCAGCGCACGAGGACGAGATCGAGCTGAGCGCGATCAACTCCGGCTTCGCCCAGCGGCACAGCAAGGAACCGCGCGGTCGGGACACCTTTCAATCCATCGAGGACTACAAGCACCCGACCCGGTCGCACGCGGTGACCAAGGGGCAGGACGTGGCCGAACTGGCCATCCCGCGCGGAGTGCGCGACCTGCGCGACCACGTCGTTCGCGTCGAGCGGATGCGCGAGGGCACGGTTCTCGAGCGCCTCGCCTGACGTCGTGGCTCGTGGACGCGCGAACAGCCAGCTTCGGCCCCATCAGCCCGCCCTGACAGGGAGGGTCAGCGCACTGCGAGATACTCGACGGCAGCGACGATCAGGGGTGAGGTGGCGACAGCCAGCACCGTCGCAGCAGCTGCACCGGCGAGCACCGTGAACGTGGTGCGCCGGGTGCCGGCTGCGGCGACCTGCTGTTCGAGTGCGGTGAACCGTGCGTGCAGGTGGGCCGGTGCGAGCGGCTGGGCCGCTGCGCGCCAGGTCGCCGGGTCGTCAATGGCCGCGGTGAGCGCGGCCTGCTGCTCGGGGCTGAATACCGGCGGGCGGGCCACGAGCCACCGGCGCAGGCGCGGGGAGTCGATGACCGTTACGGCATCCGGTTTGCGGGCCAACAGAATCTTGTGCGGGTTGACCAGCACAATTACGGGTTGAACCACGGTGGTGGCCGGCAATACCTGCGCCAGCAGCGCGGTGATCTGGGCCGATTCAAACGGGGCATCGCGCAGGTACGGCATGGCGTGATCGTTGATCGGAATCGAGCGCAGCGACCCGGTCAGGTCGCGATCCCAGTGCGTCTTGGAATTGATCGAGAAGATTCCACCGGGCCCCACGACGAGGTGGTCGACCCAGAACGCTGTATTGCGAATGGGCAGGGAATGGTAAACGCTGTAGCCCTCAGGGAGCCGACCGAGAATATCGCCGACGATCATCTCGGCCTGCGCGGCGCGCAACCAGCTGAGTTCGTTCGCGTCAAGCGGCGGGGCTCCCAGGGTGCGCGCGAGCCGGGAACGTGCCGGCCGATCGGCGTGCTGGCGAAGCAGTTCTTCGACGACGGACTGACCGGCAAACCGACCGGGAGCAGTGGGGACCAGAGGTGTGATTGGCGTCACGGAGGCCACGGACTCGTGATCACGCGCCCGCATTCCAGGCCTAAGAGTTGTCATAGCCACGTTCACTTGCCTCACCACGGGTTCGCGCCCCGTACTATCGTGCCACCGACATCTGCCGATTCCGCGTTAACAATCGGCCGGGTCGCAACATTGGTTAGCAACAAATAAGTATTGCTCATTCGTGCTGAGGAGGCGACGTGCGAGGCTGGCGCGGAGCATCCGCTGTAACCCTAGGCGGGCGAGTCGCGCCGGTGCCTCCCCCACTAGGTAGGGCAAGGTCGGCTAGCCTGAAAGCCACCCCACCGATTGGAATAGTACGTGAAACACCTGACGTTCAACGTTTGTGCGATCTCAGGGCTCGCTTTCAGCGGCCTGGCCGTTCTGCTGCTGCTGGCCAACCTGCTCTCGGGCAATCAGTTCGTCGACGTCATTCTGCCGGCGGCCGTGGTGTCGCTCGTGATCGGCGGTGCGTTCTCGGTGGGCGCCCGACTGCTCTCAGCCAAGGGTCACCGGCCAGCCAAGCGTTAAGCGGCCAACTGCGCCAGCAGCGCCTCGACGACGAGGGCATGATCGTCGAGCTGCGGCAGCCCGGAGACGCCGACCACGCCCACCATCGACCCGCGCACGATCAGCGGAAACGCTCCCCCGTGCGCCGCGAAGCGTGTGGGGTCGAGTCGCGCATCAACGTCGAAGTCGACGCCGCGGCTGCGAAATTCCACGCCGACGGCGAGCGATGAGTGCCCGTAACGCCGCACGACGGCGAACTTGCGCTCCAGCCAACCGTCATTATCAGCGGATGCTCCCGCCAGGCCGGCATGGAACACCCGCTGGTCACCCAGCACGATCGAGATCGCTACCGGCAACGCCCTAGCTGCGGCGATCGTGCGGAGGCGGGTACCGAGCGCCCACGCATCGTCGTGACTGAACGCGTCGAACTGCAGGGCGCGTTCCTGGTCGAGCAGAATCTGCAGCTGGGCGAGGTCGTCGGTGTGCATCGAGGGTCCTATCCGGGGGGGTCATTGCCTACCACCTCGGTCGCCGGGTGGCTGGTCCCCCACGTTACCGGGCCGGGGCAGGATTGTCGGGCGACTACCCCAGGTGAGCGGGTTGTCGATCACTGCGGCCAGTTCCATGCGTTCGATCGGGCGCAATACCTGCGGGCGCGCGGCCAGCCAGTCGCCGAGCGTCGCCGCCCCGAGCACCGGCACGGGCGTTCTGCCCGACAGCCGGCTCGAGCGGCCGGTGACCCACAGCGCGCGAGCGCCCAGCAGCACGAGCGCCGGCTGCACCGCGGTGCGTAGCGGCAGCCGCCCGCGAATCAGTGTGGTGAGCCGATTCGCGCCGGCGGCGGCGACCGCGAGATCCGGCGACCGCTGCCCGACGACGAGCACGCTCTGGCGATGCACCCAGGCGATCTGGCCGTCGCAGAGCTGCGCGTGCAGGGCGAGAACCCCGCCGGGGCCGACCAGCAGGCGCATCGACCTCGGGCCATCACCGCCGAGTGTCGGCAACGTGAAGGCGGCCCAGTGTTCGGGCAGCGTCGCGAGCAGCGTGTCGACGGCGGATTCACTCCCCGCGCGAGCCAGTGCCAGGTCGGTCGGCGTCGCGGCGGGGCGAGGCGTACGGCCGAGCAGCCAGGCTGAGCCGGGTGATAATCGGGGCGCTCCGGTGCGGGTCGATTCGGGTAGTACCGGGGGCGTCGACAGACGCCGCCGCGTGGAGAGTATGTGAGTCATCAGTGCTCCTCGCCGGGTTCTATATCTTGCCAGTGCCGCCCCCGCCGCAAGACCCCCAGAATGGGTGACTTTTCACCAAGCGAATGCCGGCGAGTTTCGAGACGCCCGGGTCGGACCACGTATATTCGAATGGTCGTGCCGCGCGGCCATAAGGAGCCCCATGACCGTTCGACGCCCGACCCGATCGTTCCTGCTGATGGGGTTGATGGTGGGTGTGCTCGCGGCGATCCTGGTGGGAACGTCGGTGGCGGGGTCATCCGTTTCGTCGGATCCGGCCAGTCCGACCAGCAGCGGGGCACCGACGGCGACCGCCGAACCCACGGCGACGGCGACGGCGACGGCGACGGCGACACCCTCTAGTACGCCGCCCGCGACCGACACCGCGGCCCTCGCCGTGCTGGCGACCCTGCCGGTGAAGGGGCGCGCGCCCAAAACCGGCTACCACCGCGAGGGAAGCTTTGGTTCGGCCTGGCAGGACGTCGACGAAAACGGATGCGACACCCGCAACGATATTCTGGCCCGCGACCTGACCGTGCTCGTCGTGGACACTGATTGTGAGGTGCAGAGCGGGGTCCTGCTCGGTCCGTACACCGGACTGATCATTGACTTCGTGCGCGGCCAGACGACCTCGTCGCTCGTGCAGATCGACCACGTCGTCGCTCTGTCGAACGCCTGGCAGACCGGAGCGCAGCAGCTGTCGCAGAAGCAGCGGGTGGCGCTGGCCAACGATCCGCTCAACCTGCTCGCCGTCGACGGCGTCACCAATTCGCGCAAGGGGGATGGCGATACTGCCACCTGGCTGCCGCCGCTGAAAAGCTATCGGTGCGCCTATGTGGCCCGGCAGATTTCTGTGAAGGCGACCTACGCGTTGTGGGTGACGACGGCCGAACACGATGCGATGACGCGCATCCTGTCGGACTGCCCGAACGAGATCGCGACGGGCACCGACCCCGTCGTGGTACCGGCACCGGCGCCGGTCGCCGACACGCCGAGCGACGTCTACTTTCAGAACTGCACGGCCGCCCGCGAGGCCGGCGCGGCCCCGGTGCACGTTGGCGAGCCCGGCTATGGACGCCATCTCGACCGCGACGGCGACGGAACCGGCTGCGAATAGATCGGCGCGCAGAGTTTATTCAGCGGACGCCAGGGGCAGCGTCAGCGCAAAGCGCGCACCGGGCAGCGCGCCAGGGCGGGCGATCGGTCCCAGGCACGCCAGGGTTCCGCCGTGCGCCCTGGCGAGAGCTCGGGCGATCGACAGGCCGAGGCCGGAACCGCCGCGGTTGCTCGCCCGCGAGGGGTCGAGGCGCACGAAACGTTCGAAGATGCGCTCGCGGTCGGCCTCGGGCACACCGGCTCCAGAGTCACTCACCGTCAGCTGCGCCGCGCCGTCCACAACGGCCAGATCGGTGCGGATGCTGCCGCCCAGCTCGGTCGCGTTCCGCGCGTTCCCGAGCAGATTGGTCGCAATCTGGGCCAATCGCTGCGCGTCACCGCTCACCCAGACGTCGGGCTCGATGGTTAGCGTGAACTCGCGGCTGGCCCCCAGCATCCGCTGCTCGGCCAGGACGCCGCGCATGAGTGCGGACAGGTCGACCGGTTCGAATGCCGTTCCCTGGTCGCCCTGGTCGAGCCGGGTCATGAGCAGCAGGTCGTCGACCAGTCGGGCAGCTCGTTGGGTCTGCTGGATCATGCCGACCGTGAGGCTTTCCCGTTCAGCGCGAGGCGGGTTGTCTCGCAGCAGGGTCTCCGCGCTGGCCTGCAGACCGGCGACGGGGGTGCGCAGTTCGTGCGAGACGTCGGCGAGAAGCTGGCGCATCCGCTCCTCGGCGGCGGCCGCAACCTGCGCGGCCTCGCGGGCCGTTGCCTCGGCGGCCTGTGCATCGGCCGCGGCCTCACGCGACGTATTCTCGGCAGTTTCGAGTGCCTGCAGCATGTCGTCGATGGCCCCGGCGGTGCGCCCGATTTCGGTGCGCGGGTTGCTCGGGCGCAGCCTCCCGCCGCGGCCACCCTGGGTGATGGCCAGCGCGAGCGCGGTCATGCGGGTGAGTGGACGCAGGGCGACTCCGACCACACCGGTTAGCAGCAGCCCGGTCACCACGATGGTGAGCAGACCGGCCACGACCTCGATAGTGCGCAGCTGGGCCAGAGTCGAATCGATGCCGGCCTCACTCGAGCTGAGGGTGAGGGTTCCGCCCGCGACGGTCTGGGTGACCGATAGGCGGTCGCCGCTCTGCGTGACGACAGCGCCCGGCACCGATTCGGCGTGTGGCGGCGCGCCAGGCCCGCGGTCTGCGCCGGGATTGGGGTCGGCCCTGCCATAAACCGTGTCGCCGCCGACCGAGTAGGTCACGGTGACGTCGTCGCCGGTGAGCCGGTTCGCCAGGCTCTGCGCCGGAAGGCCCTGCTCCGCCAGAATCTGTGCGTAGCCGGCCCGGTCGATCAGCCGCTGCTGCAGGTCGGCGCGCAGCTGCCCGCCGAGAACGAGGTTGATCAGAATACCGACCGCCACCAGCACAATCGTGAGCATCGCCAGAACGGCGGCGACGACTCGCAGTCGCAGTGAGGTGGTGCGCATGGGGCGTACTTTCGTAGAAGGGAAACGGATGCCGCGTGCGCGGCGGGCGGGCGGCATCCGCTGGTATCGGTGCCGGTCAGGCGGTGAGGCGGTACCCGATCCCCCGCACGGTGTGGATGAGTCGCGCACCGTTGGCGTCGAGTTTTCGACGCAGCGTGCTCACGTAGGCCTCGACCAGGTTGGGATCGTAGTCGTCGTAACCCCACACCTGAGTGAGGATCTGGGTTTTGGAGAGGGTGCGTCCGCGGTTGTGGGCGAGATAGGTGAGCAGGCGGCGCTCCGTGGCGGTCAGGTCGACCAGAACCCCCGCCCGGGTGGCGGTCGCGGCCTCTTCATCGATGACGAGGTCGCCGATCTGCATGGTGGGCGAGACCAGGCGTCCGGTGCGGCGGAGCACGGCGGTGACCCGTGCCACAAGCTCGGCCAGTACGAAGGGCTTCATGATGTAGTCGTCGGCACCGGCCTGGAACGCGGCGAGCCGATCGTCGACAGCGTCCCGCGCGGTGACGAAGAGCACGGGAGTGTTGCCGGCGGCCCGCAGCCGCTGGGCCAGATGCAGACCGTTTTCGCCGGGCAGCATAATGTCGAGGACCGCGGCATCGGGCCTGAATCTGGCGATGCGCTCGGCGAAGTTCTCGCCGTCGGGTGCGGTGTCGACGACGAAACCGGCCTGAACGAGTGCCTGGCCGATCGCGCTGCGCAGCGACTCCTCGTCTTCGACGACGAGAACGCGGGCAGGTTCGGTGGGCACGGTTTAACAGTGCGGGGCGAAGCTGAGCGTTTACTATACGCCCGCTGACCGTTTAGCGGCCTCCGGCAGGATTCAGTTCGTCTTCAGATTCGCACCCAAGGCTGAAAAAAGAGAAGCCCCAAGTGGGCACCCACTAGCTCACGCGTAGGAGACATTATGACCCGCACCAACGATTCCCAGCCCACGGACCCGACCGACGAGACCACTGCGTCCAGCGCCTCTGAGGCCGCAGCGGCAAAAAAAGAAGAAGAAACGGCCGCGACCGAAGTCTTCGACTCGCAGTCGAGCCTGCCCTTTGACGCGCAGGCCACCCTGCCATTTGATTCGAACGCGACGGTTCCGCTTTACGATGTGCCGAACGCCGAGCAGCCGCTGGCCAGCGATGCGAACGCGACCGTTCCGTTCGCGGCCGCCGCGAACGGCTACGCCACGCCGAACGCGCCGTACGACCCAGCCGCACCGAAGAAGAAGACGGGAGGCTCCTGGTACCGCAAGCCCGTTCTCATCGGAAGCGTTGCCGCGGCGGCGCTGCTCCTCGTAGGCGCCGGGATCGGTTTCGGTCTTGGCACCGGCGTGGGTTCGAACGCCGAATTGGCCTCGAATAACTCCAGCATCTCCAACGGTCCCGGCGCCGAAGCTGATGGCGACGGGGCCACGGAGCCCG
The DNA here is from genome assembly GCF_030063145.1 of Cryobacterium sp. PH31-L1. Taxonomy (GTDB): domain Bacteria; phylum Actinomycetota; class Actinomycetes; order Actinomycetales; family Microbacteriaceae; genus Cryobacterium. The sequence goes on along the minus strand of NZ_JASISM010000001.1, from coordinate 561,854 downwards.
GGGCAGGTCGCCCCGGTGGCGACAACGGTCCCCACAACGGTCCGGGCCAGGGTGGCCCGCGGGGAACGGATGACGGCACCGCGCCCGTCGCCCCGACGCCGCCGACGGATGCCCCGACCGCGCCGACCGACGCCCCCGTCGCGCCGACGGACACTCCCGACGACCCCACCTCCTAACCGGCGCGAGCGGAAGCCGCTTGGTGACGTGCGATTCGCGCGCGCCGAGCGGCTTCTGCCGTGTAGCGCCGAGCGGGTTAGAGCGCGCTGACGAGCTGCGGCAGCGTCAGCAGCATTTCCAGGGCACCGAGTGTCGTGAGAAGCATTCCGAGCGGCCACCACAACAGCCGAGTACGACGCGCCCGCGCCACTTCTGACTCGAGCTCGTCGAAGCGCAGCAGAATCTCAGCCGGTTCCAGAGCCACGAGGGCCTGCCAGAGCGCGGGATTCTCTACGAACCCGGCAATTTCCAACCGGTCGAGAGGGGCAAGCACCGGAGGGAGCCCCTGCAGCCAGGCACACAGATCTACGGCCTCGATCACTTTCACCCGGGACGGCTGGGCCTTCACCGTCACGCTCTTGGTATCGACGAGGACGACCACTCCGTGCACCGACGCGGCGTGCGGCATCCGCTCCGACAGCAGAGTGGTGAGGCTGACCGCTTCGAATTCGGCCTCCCTGATATAGGGAATCTTGCGGGCACCGACCAGCACGCTGCGCCCGGCGACCAGTACCGACTTGCGCGCCTGACGGTCGGAGTGCAGGGCAAATACCCCGCCCGGTCCGATCACGAGGTGATCGACGTCGGTGCCGCGTTCGCCCACCGGCAGGGAGTGGAAGACGATCCATTCCCGCGGCAGCTCGGCCAGAGCCAGCCCCACGGCGATTTCAGCGCGCGCGGCGTCAAAGCAGCGCGCGCTGTCCGCGCCGAGCGGCGACCGACCGACCAGGCGTTGCACCGGGCTGCGGGGCGCAACCAGGCGTTGCTCCAGCAGGAGCACTTCTATGATCGACTGCGCAGGGCAACGCTGTCGCATTATGGGAGCGTCGATGGTCACGGTTCTCCTCTTCGGGGGTTTGAACTTAGCCGTCGAACGGCCGGCTCCAGCAGCCCCCGATCGGGAGCTTGCGCGCGGGTCAAATGCCTGATTTATCGCACTGGCCGGGCTTTGTCCACCCCAGTACGGGGGCGGCACCGGCTCGACTGGACTTTTACCGAATGAGTTGTGCCACGATGACATTGCCCGGTTGTTCGACAGCAACCCCACGGCACGACCAGCCCGGCATATTGCCGTTCGTCGTAGAAATGTCCGGGGGAAGTTCATGATCGACAATGATCTGTCGCGCGCGGTCACAAATACCCAGTCCGCGGCGACGGCCGCCGTCGCCGCATTCAATGCCAGCACCTCCCCGGAACAGCCGGAGGGGCTCCAAACGTCGTTCACAACGACCGCTCGGGCGACCGCAGCTGCTTCGGCAACGTCCTATGCCACCTGGCAAGGTGTCAGTGAGCAACGCCACATCAACTATCGGTTGTGGGTGCAATCACCAGACGGTCAGCGATACTGCGATTGGGCCCCGAGGGCGTCCCTGTTGAGCCAGGCGATCGCAGCTCGCCACGAAGCCATCTTGGCCGCCTGGCGATTTGATGCCAGCCAAGTTATCTCGCCGGCAGAGCAGGAGGCCTTCGCCGCCAGCCAGGCCGGCACAACCACGCTCCGGTCGAAGCGGTCACGATCCATTCGTCGAGGCGGCATCGCCCTCATGCTGCTGTCGCCCGTGGTCTGGGTCTTCGCCTACTTCTTCGTTCTGCTCACCGGCGGCGAAATCAGCATGCAGGCTATCCTGCCCGTCGCCTGGCTACTGCTCGGTGCCGGAGTGGTCTTCGCCGGAGCACGAATGGCTCGCCCACTACCCACGGACGACTCCGACCTAGCAGCGGGATCCGCAAACCGGGTCGCCCTGCTCGGGTTCGATCCACTCACCGAGCCGGCTCGGCTGCCGCGGTTATGGACGGAGGATCCAAAGGTGGGCGAGCGCCTCGACCAATTCATGCGCGACGCCTACACGAATTTTCCGACGCCGAGCGAGCTGCCGGCTCTGCGCATTCCCGACGTACGATCGGGGCGCACCGAGGCGTCGATCCAGGTGCGGGCGGTGCTCGAACAGTTCGCCGCAACGGATGCGTTGAATCACCTCTGACCGATCGGTCGCGCGAGCGCCGCGGTAGCAGCCCCCGGACCACGTTTACGAGGTTGAGGTCACCCTCGACAACGGAAGCGACCGCGACGTAGAGCTCGACGCCAACTTTGTCGTCGTGCGCATCGACGACGTTCAGCAGTAACAGCCACACTCGAGCAAGGGTTAGCGTTCGACGAGAATGCCGTCTTCGTCGCAATAGACGGTGCGCCCGGGCGTGAAGGTCACGCCGGCGAACTCGACCACGGCATCCGCTGTGCCGGAACCGGTCTTGGAACTCTTGCGCGGATTGCTGCCGAGAGCTTTCACGCCGAGGTCGAGGGCGCCGATGGCGACCCGGTCACGCACGGCACCGTTGATGATGGCGCCGGACCAGCCGTTCGCGACGGCGAGGTCGGCGATCATATCGCCCATCAGCGCCGAGTTGAGAGAGCCGCCGCCGTCGATGACGAGCACGGCGCCGTCGCCGGGCGTGGACAGGATCGACTTGAGCAGGGCGTTGTCTTCGAAGCAGGTGACCGTGCGAATCGGGCCGCCGAACTGGGCTCGCCCGCCGATCGTCTGAAACTGCAGTGGTACGGATTGCAGCTCGTCGCCACGCTCGTCGTACAAATCGGCGGTCAACACGGTCATTGTTCCTCCAGGGTTGCGTTGCTTCCAGAGTAGGCCCCGGGAATACCGCTCGGTGTCACATGACGCTGTCGAGAAAGGCCTTCGTGCGCGGGTTCTGCGGATTGTCCAGCACGCTCGCCGGCGGCCCGCTCTCCACCACTACCCCGGCGTCCATGAAAACAACCTCATCGGCCGCGCCCCGGGCGAAGCCGATCTCATGGGTGACCACGACCATCGTCATGCCGTCTGCCGCCAGCGCCCGCATGACGTCGAGCACGTCTCCAACCAGCTCCGGGTCGAGCGCGCTGGTCGGCTCGTCGAACAGGAGCAGCTTGGGATCCATCGCGAGTGCACGTGCGATCGCGACGCGCTGTTGCTGCCCGCCGGAGAGCTGAGCCGGGTAGGACTGCGCGAGGTCGGCCAGGCCGACCCGGTCGAGAAGCGCGCGGCCTCGCGACAGGGCAGCCGGTTTCGGCACTCCTCGTACGCCGATCGGCGCCGCCGTGATATTCTCGAGGGCGGTCATGTGCGGAAACAGGTTGAAGCGCTGAAACACCATTCCGATCCCGCCGCGCTGCCGAGCAACCTCGCGCCGGTTCATCTCAAAGATGCGTCCGTGCCTGGCGGCGTAGCCGACCAGTTCGCCGTCGACCGAGATGCGACCGCCGTCGATGCGTTCCAGGTGGTTGATGCAGCGCAGAAACGTGCTCTTGCCCGAGCCGGACGGCCCGAGCAGACACATCACCTGGCCGGCCGCAACGTCGAGGGAGATGCCTTTGAGCACCTCGACACCGCCGAAGCTCTTGCGCACCTTGCGGGCGCTCAGCAGCGGTTTAGGAGCGGATGCCGTCGGGTCCGGTTCGCGCGTTGTGTCGGTCACGGGGCATCCGCTCTGTTGGTGGTGGGGCGTTGCGTTGGACGCAGGGCCGCCCATACCCGGGCGAGCGGCGTCGGTGGCAGGGTGCGGGCGTTGCCGCGGCCGTAATGACGCTCGAGGTAATACTGCGGAATCGACAGCATCGAGGTGAGAAACAGGTACCAACAGCTGACCACGACGAGCAGTTCCACCTGGCGTAGGTTCTGCGAGGAGATCTGGGTGGCGACGGTGTACACCTCGAGCACAGCGATGACGGAGAGGAGAGAAGTGTTCTTGAGCATCGAGATGGTCTCGTTACCCATCGGCGGGATGATCACCCGCATGGCTTGCGGCAGCACCACCTTGAACAGGGTGAAGGTGGGGCTCATGCCGACCGAGTAGGCGGCTTCGTACTGGCCCTCGTCAACCGAGAGCATGCCGGCCCGCACGATTTCGGCCGAGTACGCGGCCTGATTGAGCGTGAGGGCGAGCAGCCCGGCGGTGAATGCCGGGATGAGCGTGTTGGTGTCCACCGAAAACAGGCTGAAGTCGGTGAACGGAATCCCCAGGGTGATCTGCGCATACAGCAACCCGAGGTAGCCCCAGAACACGATCTGAATGAGCAACGGCGTGCCGCGAAAACCCCAGATGTAGAGCCAGGACAGGGCGTTCATCACCGGGTTGTTGGACAGGCGCATGACCGCCAGCAGCACCGCGAACACGGTTGACACGGCCATCGACACGATCGTGAGCACGAGGGTGAGCACGACGCCGTCGAGAATGCGCCGGTCGAAGATGAACTCGCTGATCGAGGGATGGTTCACGTTGTCGTTCTGCCAGAGCGAAACGGCTACGGCAGCGAAGACGACGAGGAGCAGCATCGCGATGACCCAGCGCCACGGATGCCGCAGCGGAACCGCATCGATGTCATCGGGGTCGCTGCCGGCCGGCACTGCGGCGGGTGGGGCCGTCGGGCCGGGCCGCACGAGCGGAAGATTCGGCATCAGGTCACGCACCGAGGTTGAAGCCGGCCTCGTCGAGCCCGTAGTTGGTGAGGTCGTACTTGGCCAGAATCTCCGCGTAGGTGCCGTCGGCGATGGTCGCGACCAGCGCGAGGCGGATGGCTTCACTCAGATCACTGTTCTCCTTGAGAATGCCGATTCCGCTGTAGACCGGGCTGTACCCGTTGGGGTTGGCGTCGTCGGTGACGACCTCGAACATCGTTCCGTCACCGGCGGTCTGCGCGGTATACGCCGCGACGGCCGAGTCAACGACCTCGGCCACGGCGCGGCCGGACCGCACTGCGGTTTGCACCTCGGTTTCGCCGGGAAGTTCGGAGATGATCACCGGGCCGGGGCCGGCCGCCGTGCATTCCTCGTCGTAGCTGCGCAAAATGTCGGCCTGCACGGTGGCTTTGGGCACCGCCACGTCCTTACCGCAGAGGTCGAGCACTCCGGTGATGTTGTCGGGGTTGCCGGCGAGCACGAGAATCGAGAATCCGGCGTGGAAATAGTCGACGAAGTCGAGGGTGCCCTGACGTTCCTTGGTGTCGTTCATGCCCGACATGATCACGTCGTTCTTGCCGGCCTGAAGCGACGGAATCGCGGTGGCGAACGCCTGCTTCTGCAGTTCGAACTTCACGCCGAGCTTCACGCCGAGGGCTTCGGCGAGGTCGTGGTCGAAGCCCGTGATGTTCTGCTCGGCGTCGTACATTTCCATGGGCGGGTACGGGATATCCGAGGCGGCCTTGATGATTCCGGCCTTCTTGAACGACTCCGGCAGGGCGGCAGCTGCCACCGCATCGACGTCACCCGCGACCGCGGCAGGATCGGAGCTGTCGCCGGTGCTGTCAACGGCGGCGGAGCATCCGCTGAGGGCGAGGCCGGCGACGAGGCCGACCGACGCGAGCAGTTGCCAGCGCGGGCGGGGCGAAACTGTGTTCAGGTGCAAGGTCATGGCGGTCTCCTCTGGTTCGGGAAAAGCTAGAAACGGATGCTGTCGGTGCTGGCGGTGACGCTGGCCAAGACGTCGGGCAGCACCTCCACACCGATGCCGGGGCCCGTCGGTACGCGCAGGTGCCCGTTCTCGAGCTCGAAAGGTGCGGTGAGGTCCTGCGCGAAGTACCGGCTCGACGCCGAGGTATCACCCGGCAGCACGAAGTTCGGCAGGGCGGCGAGGGCCACATTGGCGGCCCGGCCGATGCCGGTTTCGAGCATGCCGCCGCACCAGACCGGCACGCCGTGGGCGGCCGCGACGTCGTGGATGCGCCGAGCCTCGAGGTAGCCGCCGACTCGGGCGGGCTTCACGTTGATGATGCTGCAGGCGCCGAGCGTAATCGCCGTCGCAGCGTCGCGGGCCGATTCAATCGACTCATCGAGGCAGATCGGCGTCTGAATGAGCTTGGCCAGGTTGGCGTGGCCGAGCATGTCGTCTTCCTTCATCGGCTGTTCCATCAGCAGCAGGTCGAACGGGTCGAGCACGGAGAGGTGGCGGGCATCGGCGAGGGTGTAGGCCGTGTTGGCGTCGACTTGTAGCAGCATGTCGGGGCCGAATTTCTCGCGCACGGCTTTGACAGGTTCGAGGTCCCAGCCGGGTTCGATTTTCAGTTTGATGCGCAGGTAGCCCTCGGCGAGGTAGCCTGCGACGGCATCGAGCAGTTCGGGGATGGAGTCCATGATGCCGACCGAGACGCCAGCCGGTACGCTGTCGCGCACCGCGCCGAGGTGACTACCGAACGAGACGCCGGTGGTCTTGAGTTGCGCGTCGAGAATGGCCGTTTCGAGCACGGCCTTGCTCATCATGTGGCCCTTGACCGGTTCGAGCGCGGTCGCAACCAGTTCGGCGCTGAGCCGGTCGCCGAGCGCCTGAAGCCGAGGCACGAGGTGGTCGCGAATGACCAGGTCGCTGGCGTCCAGAAATTCTGAACTGTACAGGGGGTGGGCGTCCGCGGCGCACTCGGCCCAACCCTCGGCATCCGCTGTGATCACGCGCACCACGGTGACTTCCCGCTCGGTGGACGTGCCAAACGAGGTGCGGAACGGCCGCACCAGCGGCATGTGCACGCGGCGTAGCTCGATGGTCTCGATTTTCATGCTGTTCCTCCTGGTGCGAGTCGGTACCAGCCGTCACGGCTGACCCCGCGGGCTATATGCCCGGAAGCGAATATGTCGGTAAAAATGGAGCGGATGCTACGTCGCCACTCGGCCGCGAGCTGCGGGTTCTGCCCACGCAATGCCACGATGTCGGCGGGAACCCGGCACCACAGGTCGCCGTCGGCTGCCACGAGCACGGGGTCACCGTCTGGGCCGATTTTCAGCACGTCGTTCGGGGTGAAGTCAGGACGTTCGACCGCGATCGGGCGGTCGTCGCTGCAGGCAGCTGACTCGTCACTGGTGAGCGGCCAGACGGCCACCAGACGGTCACTTTCATCGTTGGCATTCATCTCGCCCTGCATGGGGCCGTAAAAATCGACGGCGTACTCGCTCACCTGAGCGCCGAGCTTGGTGAGGTTGAACCGGGCGTTTCGGCTGACCAGGGGGTCGAAGGTCCAGGTCATCTCAGTCAGGTCGCGGGCCAGGCCCCAGGCACGCTGGTGCTGTTTAAGGGCGAACCCCACTCCGCGGTCGCTGATGCCAGGGAGAACACCGGCGATCAGGGAGTACATCGATGTCGATTGCGGCGTGACGATGGCCGCGGCGGCACCGACCAGCCGGCCGGCCGGGTCGCGGGCTGCGGTCACGTTACAGCCGGCGTGGCTAATGCTGCGCAGCAGTTCGGAGGGGATTGCGCTCTCGCCTGGCGGCAGGAGCCAGACCCGGTTGAACAGGGCTTCAATCTCGAGAAAGCCGGCGAGGCTGTTTTCGTCGCTCACCTTCACGCCGGCCGATTCGGCCGCCACCCGGGCTGCGGCCTGAGCCTGTTCCGTGACGGCGGCGAGGGTGTGGGAGGGCGACATCTGCCCAGTGTGGCCGCCTCGCAGGTCGCGATCTTTAGCGTTCAGCACAAATAACTTGGTTGTTTATGGTTGTCGAGCACAATGCCGGTTCGCTACGGTGGACGGATGACTTCCCTGGGACTGCCGGTCGGCGACCTGTTCGCCCTGGCCAACGCCATCGCCGCGATGGTCGGCGGAGCGACAGCGATCGAAGACGTGCAGACCCGGGTGCTGGCCTATTCGACACTTCCCGACCAGCCCATCGACGACACCCGGCGCGATGGCATTCTGGGCCGTCAGGTGCCCGACCTGCCCGACAATGATGAGGCCTATGCCTCGCTGTTTCGGGCGCGCGGCGCCGTGCGGCTGCCCGGGGCCATGACGTCGAACCTGCCTGGTGAACCGGCGGTACCGGTGGGATTGGCTCGGCTGGCGGTCGCCGTGCGGGCGGGCACCGAGCCGCTCGGATCGATCTGGGTGGTCGACGCCACTGGGGAGCTGGACGCCGCTGCCGCGGCCGAACTGGAACGCGCAGCAGACATCGCCGCGCTGCATATTCTGCGTGCCCGCAGCGCCGCCGACTTAGCCCGGGCGCAACGCGCGGTGCTGCTGCGGCGACTGCTCGACGGTGACACGGATGCCCGCCTCGTCGCCGCCCAGCTCGGCCTCGACCCGGGCGGTCAGTTCGTGGCCCTCGCTTTTCAACCACAGTTCGGCCCCGCCGGCGATGAACTGCGAATGAATCGGCTGGTCGACCTCGTGGCGATGGCCTGCGAGGCGCACCAGAGCGGCACCGAGTGTGTCGCCATCGGCACCACGGTTTATGCACTGTTCTTCGGCCGGCAGCTGAATGATGCACAGTTGATCAGCATCGAAGCGATGGCCGCTCGTCTGGTCGCACGGGCGACCATTGCGATGCGGATCGCGCTGCGGGCATCCGTTGGATCGCTGGTGACCGGAGTCGACACGATCGCCCGGTCACGGCGGGATGCCGATCTTGTCCTCTTGCTGACGGATCCGGCTGGCCCGGTCGTGAGTGCGCGCAATGTGGGCAGTCGGCTGAGCCTGCTCGAACTCGGACAAGTGCTGCGGGACACTCCGCGGTTGTTCTCGTCCCAGGCACGCGCCGTTCTCGATCTGGATGAGCGTTCGGGCACCGAGTACGCACTCACCCTGCGTACCTACCTTGATTGCGGGCGGGACTCGGCCAGAACGGCCGCATCGCTGTCGGTGCACCAGAACACACTGCGCTACCGCTTGCGCCGGGTGCATGAGCTGTTCGGTACCAACCTCGACCACGCCGACGACACGCTCATGCTATGGCTTAGCCTGCGCGTGGCCGACTAGCTGTTGCGCCAGCGCCCACCGGGCGCACAATAGTGAGGTGATTCGCAAACGAGTGCTCGCCCGCGGCGAGGTGCAGGGCGTCGGGTTTCGTTACCACGCCCGGGCCCATGCGCTGCACCTCGGGCTGGTCGGGTACGTTCGGAACCGGCCCGACGGGTCGGTGGAACTCGAGATCGAGGGGCGGGAGGCATCCGTTTCGCGCATGTTGCTCTGGTTGGAAACCGGCCCGCGGTATGCCGTCGTGACCGCCGTCGAGGTGAGTGATGTCGCCGTAACCGGCGAGAGCCAGTTTCAGATCACCGACTGAGGTCAGGGGCCGCCCGGCGCTGGCGTAGCGTTAGCCTATGACCGCGCGCACGAGCCCCGCCGGGGGACGGGAATGAGGGCGCGCACCGCGTTCGGTGTGGCGCGCCTCGGCCTGACCTCGGTCGAACTCGTGGCCTTGATCGGCTACTTTGAATACACCCTCGGAGTGACCACCTTCGCCATTGCGAACTTCTTCAGCTACTTCACGGTGCAGAGCGCCATCGCATCGATTTTCGTCTTTCTGACCGCCGCGATCGTCGCCTTGCGGCGCCCGACCGACCCGCCCTGGCTCGACATGTTGCGGGCGATGGTGACGACCTACATTCTGGTCTCCGGGGTCGTCTACGGCATCATCGTCTGGCAGTCGTCGAGCGCGAACTATTCGATCGAGGTGCCGTGGTCGAGCCAGCTGTTGCACTTCGTGATTCCGGTCCTGGCCCTCATCGACTGGATCGTCGACCCGTTCAAAGCCCGCCTGCCGTGGAGGTATCTCGGCTGGGCCATCGTCTTTCCGCTGTTCTGGCTGGTCTTCACCCTGGTTCGAGGGCCCATCGTGGGCTGGTACCCATACTTCTTTCTCGACGCCCGCCAGGTGAGCGGCCCGGGCGAGACCGTGTTCTACTGCCTGATCATCGTGGGAATCATCACCGGCATCGCAGCCCTGCTCACCTGGATAACCCGCTTAAAGCGGATGCCCCGCCACCTGCTTCCGCCCTGGCGCGCCTGAGCTGCCGCGGACACCGCTACTGGCCGGGGACCGCGAGGAACGGCTCGAGCGCGGTGAGGGCCGCAGCAAGAAACTCGTCATCGTCGAGCTCGCTCAGTCTCGTCGCGTTTTCGGCGGCGATCAGACCCATGAGCACCGGTTCGCCGGTGAGCGGCATCATGTTGACCCAGACCGCAAAGTCGGCGTCTTCACCGACGATGGTCCAGAGCCGTGCCTCGGTATCCCAGAACGGCACGTCGAAGCGCAACCAGATCTTGTCCACCACGCCCATACCGAGCGCGCCGATCGCCCCCCGGTGGGCAAAAGGCAGGGCCGGCGAGAATTCGATCGCCGCGTCTTTCAAGACACCGAGTGGCACCGTCACGATGACCCGATCGGCCGACAGCGATTCACCGGTGCCGAGGCGCAGGCTCACACCACGGTCATCATGGGCGACACGGTTGACCACATTCGACAGCAGCAGGTCGAGGCCCTCCGCGTCACTCGCCAGCAGGGTCGAATAGCCGCCCACCACGAGCTGGTCGTCGTCGGTGCTCGCGATGTCGGCCGTGTACCAGGCCGATTGCTGGCTCGGTGTGGCCCCGGTCCCGACCTTGAGTTTCGTGGCGATCTCGTACTCGAGCCAGTCGGCATCCGAGAGGCCTTCGGCGTTCGGGGTCTTCGACAGGCTGGCTTCGCCCGAATCGACCAGGGCACGTTCAACCGAGACATCCTGCTGCTGATTGGCCGCCCAGCTGAGGGCTCCGGCCACGGCCTGGGTGCCGAGTGGTGACACCTCGACGATCGCCCCGGCTCGGGTTCGCACCTCGGGCGTGCGCACGAACGGCAGCAGCTTGACCCCGAGGGCCGTGAGCTCGTCATCCAAGAAATTGTCCGAGGTGTTGTGTACGAACGAGGGACCACGTTCGATCGGAAAGGGCCAGTCGTCGCTGACGGTGTCGATACGCCCACCGATGCGGTCGCGCGCCTCAATCACGACCACGTTGAAGCCATCGTTGACGAGTTGACGGGCCGCCGTTATCCCGGCAATTCCGGCACCGACAATCGTGATGCGTTCCCCCGGAGCCGCGACGTCCCTCACCTGGCTGGCCGCCAGCAGACCAGAAGCGCGGGCACCCTGCACGGTGCCGGGCTCATCAGCCGCGGTCGCTTCGCCCGCGAAGAACACTCGGGCGTCGACGGCCTGGCCGAGCGCGGCTCGGTGCTCTGGGGTGGCACCGACAGCGGCGTAGCTGAAGGATCCGCGGGAGAAAGGGTCGGCCGACCAGTTGGTTCTGGAGACCGTGAGCGGCTGCGGAACCAGCGAGGGGGTGAGCGTGGTTGGCGTCGGGGATGTCGTCGGAACCGGCGCCGGGGACACGCACGCCGCGAGGGCCAACACGGAAAAACCCGACGCTGTGCCGAGCAGAAAAGTGCGCCGCTTCACGATCGGTCTGCTTCAGAACGGCGGATCTCGGGCGCGCGCCCGCAGTGGTTCAGTACGGCGCCAGTCATGAGACCAAACTACCGCAGACCGTGCCGGTTGACATTTTCTTCTCTACGGGAGCAGGCTACCGGCGGCGCTCCTCGGCCACGGAGTTACCGCCGTCGACGACGATCACCTGCCCGGTGACGTAGGCGGCTCCTGGCGAGGCAAGAAACGCGATAACGGATGCAACCTCCCCCGGCGTTCCGCTGCGCCCGGCGGGTACGAGCGCACCTTCCAGTGCCTCGCTCGTGAGTTGGGAGCCGGTCGCGATCCAGCCAGGTGCGACGGCGTTCGCCGTGATGCCCACTTCGGCCTCGTCCACGGCGAGCGCCCGCACCAGCCCGACCAGCCCGGCCTTCGCTGCGGCGTAGGCGACATCATTGCGGCTGGCCATGATCGCCCCGCTCACGCTCGACACCATCACGATGCGGCCCCATCCGGCCGCGCGCATGAACCCGATCACCGTGCGAGTGGCATGAAATGCTGTGGACAGGTTGATGGCGAGGCCGTGTTCCCACTCGGCCGGACTGGTCAGGATATCTCCGTGACCCATCTCGGCGTCGCCGACCGCGACCATGCCCGCGTTGTTCACGAGGACCGTCGGTTCGAACCCGCCCGAGGCGAGGGCCGCCTGAAGTTCCGCGGCGCCGGCGTCCGAGTCGAGGGTGCAGACGATTCCGACAGCGTCGAGGCCGTCTGCGGTGAGTTCCCGCGCTCGGTCGTGTACCCGCACTGTCGTACCAGTGAGAATCACCCGGGCGCCGAGTTCACCGAGCATCCGTGCGGCAACAAAGCCGATACCCGTGGCGCTGCCCGCCCCGGTGACGAGCGCTGTACGCCCGCCGAGGTCGAAGGCGGCCGGGAGCGCCGGTGCAGGAGTCATTGCGTCAGGTTAGCGCCCGCGCGGTCGGCCGATCGCCGAGAGGCCCTACTTTTTCCGACAGTCCCTGTTCAAACGAGGACTCTGGGCAAAAAGGGGGTACCTCGGCACGGTCGGACGCCCTCCTCCACACGCGGTAAGTGGATGCGTTGTGCACGGAGTGAGGCGGCACCGCCCCGACCAGGCGGTAAGCGGTAACGATGGGCGTATGACACCGACTCAAGGATCAGCATCCGAGGATACACCCGGGGTTGCGGATGCTGCCATGAAGGGCTGGCTGCCATTGCAGCTGCGCCGGGACCTGGACCTCGTTGGTGCCGACGGCCGTGCTCTCAACCGCTCGGTGGCGGCGGGCGACAGCATCCGTTTGCGTCGTGGCGTGGTGGTGAACGCGGCCGGGTGGGACGAGCTCCAGGCCGTGGAGAAATACCTGCTGCGGATGCGCGCCGTTGCCGCCACCCGACGTGCACAACCGGTCTTCTCGCACCAATCGGCGGCCGTGCTCTGGGGGCTCCCGATCGTTGGCCGTTGGCCCGACGCGGTGCATCTCATGGTGGGTGCCCCACGATCCGCGCATTCCAAAAATGGTGTGATCTGGCATCACGACGTACTCACCGACGAAGATGTCGTCACAATTGACGGGATGCTCGTGACCAGTTTGGTGCGCACCCTATTAGATCTGGCGCGCACCACACCGTTTCTCTCCGCTGTGGCCAGCCTCGATCACGGCACTACCGCAAAATTGATCCTGCCGAACCGATCTGTCGTCGCCGGAGTGTCAAAAGAGGAGCTGCTGGATCGGCTTAATCAGGCCGGACCACGCCGCGGCAGTCGGGCCGCCTTCGAGGCGATCTCATTCAGCGACAACCGCTCCGATTCACCTGGAGAATCGCTGAGCCGTGGCCAAATCCACCTGTGCCATTTTCCGGCCCCCGATTTGCAGGTTACTTTTGCAAGCAACGATGGGCACAACGACACCGTCGACTTTCGCTGGATTCAGCGTCAGGAGCTGCGCACCGTCAAACTTCTCGGAGAATTCGACGGCTTCGTCAAATACACCCGCGGTGAGTATTTGCGGGGCCGCACCATGGACCAAGTGGTCTGGAACGAGAAAGTGCGCGAAGATCGCGTTCGACTCACCTCGGGCCACGGTATGGCTCGGTGGCTGTGGGACACCGCGCTGCGCGCTGATCGGCTGCGCGCTCTGCTGCTTCAGGCTGGCCTGCGCCCGGAGTGAGAACGCCCGCTGCGGCTCCCAGAGTCCCCCTTTGTGCCGAGAGTCCCCGTTCGAACGCGGACTCTCGGCAGAAAAAGAGCATCTCGGCGCAGGGGGCACGCGCGAGGCTACGGCACGGTCAGGAAGCCATCGGCTAAGAGGGCGCGCACCTTCGGGAGTAGCTCGGCGCTCAGCGCTGCCTCGTCGGCGTCGAGCAGCTGGGCGAGGGCGCCGATGATGGCGCCGACGGCGAGTTCACCGTCGCAGGCACCGACCAGCCCGGCCAGGGCGGTGTCGAGCGGCACCGAGCGGCCGAATCCGCTGCCCTGATGCAGGGTCATGAGCGTCGGATCCTGCTGTCCGGGCCAATAGTGGCGCTCCTCGGTGACGTCGGAGGCCACCGTGAGATTCGTGCGGAACAGGCGCGCGTCATCCGTTGCCGCCTGCCAGTCGTGCGCGGCGAGACACTCCGCGAGGTGCGAGCCGAGGCCGGCCGGGTTATGGCCCAGGGCATCGGGCATCCGCTCAAGCCGGCGCAGGGTCGGTGCAGCGGACGGCCGGCGCAGCAGCAGGTAGCCGAAGCCGACCCGGCTCACTCCGCGCGCCTCGAAGTCGTTCAGCCAGGCGTCGTACAGGCGGTCGAAGTCGGGGCCGGGGCGCGTGCCGCCGTCGCGGATCCAGGTCTCGGCGTATTCGCCCGGCGACTGCACTTCGCGCTCGATGATCCAGGCGTCGAGCGCTGGTGGAGCGGATGCGACAGGTGCGGCCGGCGCGCCGACCGTCGGATCAACCGAATCCGAAGCGTTCGATTCTGCGGCCGCCCCAGCAACCGGCGTGAGCCAGCGCTCGAGCCGCTCGAAGGCATCCGTTTCACCGTGGTATTCCCAGTTTCCGAGCAGCTGAACAACTCCGCCGGGAGTGAGGTGCTCGGCGGCCCCGCGCACAACCGCCTCGACCAGGGCGTCACCGACCATTCCGCCGTCGCGGTACTCGTAGCTCGGCACTCCCTCGGCCCGCGGGGTGATCACGAACGGCGGGTTCGAGATGATGTGGTCGAACCGCTCCCCCGCCACCGGGTCGAACAGGCTGCCGAACCTAAACTCGATGTTGTCGATCTCATTGAGCTCGGCGTTCAGCGCCGCGAGCTCGAGCGCACGCACCGAGATGTCGGTCGCAACGACATGCTCGGCGTGCCGGGAGGCGTGCATCGCCTGGATTCCGCAGCCGGTGCCAATGTCGAGCGCCCGCTCAACCGCGTGCGGCATCATGAGCCCGCTCAGGGTGCGCGAGGCGCCGCCGATGCCGAGAACGTGCGTTTCGCCAAGCGGATGCCCGAGCGCCAGCTCCCCCAGATCGCTCACGATCCACCAGCTGCCGGCACCGTGCGCGTCGATGAAGCTGTACGGACGGAGGTCGACGAGCGGGCGCACGAGCGCATCGACGGCGGCCACGAGCCCGAGTCGTTCAGCTCCGGCTGCCCCGAGGGTCGGCAGCGCGGCATCGAAATCGGCACGCGGCACCGCGTCCCCGAGCAGGAACAGCCGGGCCAGGGTCGCGGCGGGCTCATTCCGGCCCAGTTTGGCGGCGAGCGTGGCGAGTGCCCGCTGGGCCGGGACCCGCTGATTCCGGCGGAGGGCGGCATCCGCTTCAATGCCCCACAG
This sequence comes from Cryobacterium sp. PH31-L1, assembly GCF_030063145.1. Lineage (GTDB taxonomy): Bacteria > Actinomycetota > Actinomycetes > Actinomycetales > Microbacteriaceae > Cryobacterium. The sequence continues at coordinate 546,652 of NZ_JASISM010000001.1, read as the reverse complement.
TCCGGTCAGGCCAGGAACCGAGAAATGAGCGGCGGCGAGGTCGGTGCGGAGGCGGGGAACGAGAGTTGCAGGAGTCACGGTTCTATTCAACTCGATGCGCGCGGTCACAACCAACGCATGGTGAACGCCCGGGCCACCAATTCGTTGGCCGGCGGCAGCGTGAGACTGCGCACGACGGCGTTGCGAACGCCGAGTCGCAGACCGTGGGCTGGCCGGCCCATCTCCATGTTGAATCCGGCTTGCAGGGCCGCTCGCCGGGCGGCGCGGCGGCGCGTGCGGTCGAAGCGGGCCAAAACGGATGCCGCCGCTGACGGTTCGAGAAGCGCCCGCTGCAGCGCCGGCGCGAGGGCCACAGCGTCGAGCCAGCCGAGGTTCATGCCCTGCCCACCGATGGGGCTGATCTGGTGCGCCGCATCGCCGGCCAGCACCACGCGGCCCGCGCGCATGCTCCCCGCGAGCCGCTGCTGCACGGCGAAGGCGCTGGCAGCGCCGAGCGGCTCGGCAACGCTGACTCCCGTTCGGTGACGGATGAGCGCGGCGAGGTCGGCGCTGTCGGCATCCGTTGCGAGAAAATCCGTCATCGCCACCCATCGACGCCGATCGCCGGGCAGCGGAAAGGACTCAACCACACCGCCGCGCTCGAAGTAGAGCACCGCGTCGGTATCTCTGGGGTCAGGATCGGCGAAGTCACCCATGAGATACGTTTCACGCCGGCCGAGCTCCCGCCAGGCGATGCCGGCCGCCTGACGCACGCGGCTGCGCGCGCCGTCCGCGCCGATCACGTAGCGGGCCTCGATCGGGCCGGCGTCGGTCGTGAGTTTCAGGGCGTCGCCGCGATCGGACATCCCGGTCACCGTCACGCCGCTGCGATACCGGCCGGGGCGGAGTCGCTCGAACCGATCGCGCAGCAGGGCCTCCGTCTCGTATTGCGGCAGGGCGACCACGAACGGATACGCCGGAGCGGCCTTCTCGAACGACATCTGCCCGAGCCTGCGCGAATCGCAGCGCACCTCTCCCGTGCGAATGCGCACGGCCCGCTCGAGCAGGGCGTCGGTGATGCCGATGGCGGCGAGGGCGGCGAGCGACGGAGGGTGAATACCGATCGCCCGCGACCGGAGGGACGGTGTCTCACGCTGCTCCAGCACCTCAACGTCGAGCCCGCCGACGGCGAGTACGCAGGCGAGCATGGTGCCGACCGGGCCGCCACCCACGATGATGACGTCACGCATCAGGCGGCGTCCCAGCCCAGCACGAGCCGCGACGGCAGGCCGCGCGATACCGTCCACCCGGCGGGCACCGCCGCCCGCAGCTCGACGGCCGTGTAGCTGCGTTGAATCGAGGTGAGCCCGTCCGGGCGAATATAGGAGTGCCGGAAAAACGGCCAGGTCGCCGCCGCGAACCCGAGGTAGGCGTAGTTGGAACGCTCCAGATCGGCGTGCAGCACGCGCACCCGGGCGAGATCCTCCGAGTCCGCCAGCAGCCCCTTCAGCTCGTCCGCGCTCAGATGGTGCAGCACGTGATTGGACACCACGAAGTCGAAGCGCGCGCCCTCCGCGACGAGATCAGAGCTGAGTGCTCGCCGAAACGACAGGCCGGCGATCTTCGACTGGCTGGTAGCGAAAACGTGCGCCCGGGCATCCGGATCGATGCCGGTCACGGTGAGCCGCAGTCCGTCACGCGCCGCCCAGCGGGCCAGCGAGCGCGAGACATCGCCGCCGCCGGAGCCAACGTCGAGCAGCGTCGTCTCGGTGGTGGTGGACAGGGTCGGGCGGATGCTGCGGCGGTAGATCCCCGGCCAGCCAGATACGACCGCATTGACCACCCGAAAATCCTGGTAGGTGCGGGTGAGCATGGCCGGGTCGCACTGGGGGGAATCCATGATCTCGCGGGCCCCATGCGCCCGCACGCGCAGTGACGGAAGGGCCATTCAGCCCTCGATCACGGTCATCAGGCCGGACTCCACGGTGAGACCCGGTCCGAACGCCATGGCGCAGACCCGTTCACCGTCGGCGGTGGCGGGGCCGTCGAGAATGGCCTTCATGACGAAGAGAATGGTCGCGCTGCTCATATTGCCGTTGGTGCGCAGGGTCTCGCGCGAAGGCAGCAGCTGGTCCGGGCGAAGTTGGAGTTTGGCCTCGGTCTTGTCGAGAATGCTCCGCCCGCCCGGGTGGATCGCCCAGTGCTCGATCACCGAGCTGAGCGTGGCCGGCGGCGCGAGCGTGAGAACCGGGGCTGCGCTGGCTGCGGCATCCGCTTCGAAGGGGACGGCCGCGAGCTGCCCAGTGATCGACACGTCGCGGGCAAACAGGGGCGCGAGGGCACCCTCGATGTGTTCGTCAATGATGTGCGGGACGTAGGTGCTCAGAATCATTTCGAAGCCCTCATCGCCGATTTTCCAGGCCATGTCGCCCTCACCGACCGGGGTGATGACCGTTTCGAACAGGTCGAGGCCGAGAGCTTTCTCCCCCGGCAGCGGCACCCGGGAGCTGACGATGCCGGCGGCCGCGCCGTCGGAGAACAGCGACGAGGCGACGATGGTGTCCGGGTCGCTCGAGGTGCGCAGGTGCAGCGAGCAGAGTTCGGCGCTGACCACGAGAACGACCGCATTCGGGTCGGCCTCGACGAACTGCTTCGCGGTTCGGAGGGCAGGCATGGAGGCGTAGCAGCCCATAAATCCCAGGTGGTAGCGCTGGGTGCTGGCATTCAGGCCGAGTTCGCGAACGAGCATGTAGTCGGGGCCCGGGGCGTAGAACCCGGTGCAGGAGACTGTGACGACGTGGGTCACATCTTCCGGGCGAATGTCGGGGCAGGCGGCGAGCGCCCGGCGGCCAGCCTCGACAAAGAGTTTGGTCGCTTCCGTGATGTAGAGCTCGTTACGCACCCGGGTACTCGGCACCAGCAGAAGTTGCTGCCGCGCATCGAAGAACTGCGGATCGGCCGAATCGTTGTCGACGGTGAGCTCGGCGATCACGGTATGTCGGGTTTCAATACCCGACACGTTGAAACTCGTGCTGACCAGCCGTTGCGCCAGTCGACTGAGTCCGGGCTGGGCGGCGAAAATGTCCCGCACCTGCTCCTGGATCAGAATCGTCGGGGGAACTACGGTCTGGAGCGCTCTCAGCGTGACGGCCATGAGTTAGTGTCGCACGTGGCTTCGATTGAGTACACCCCTCCGAGGCCGAATCTGGGGGCTTTGGCGAATCTAGGGCAGTCGAGCGAACAGCCGGGTTCCACTGAGCGCGAGCAGTAGTCCGGCGGTCACGATGGCCGCAACCCCGCCCAGGTAAGCCACGACGGTGCCGAGCGTGCCGACGCGCTCGAACAGGCTGCTGTCTAGAACGAGAGTCGCGATGAACGCCACGGCGGAGATCGCCCCGCACCCGATCGACAGCCAGCGCACCACGCGAATCGTCGACTGTCGCAGCCCGGTAAAGGCTGGCCATCGTGAGCTGGGGGCGGCAGCATCAGTTTGCGGCACGACACCTACCGGCGGCCAGGCCAGCACCGCCCCGGCAAGGCACCCCCAGAATGCGACCCAGAGCAGGGCGGCAATCACGTCGCTCGGACGATGCCACTGGTTGGCGAGCGTAGCCACACCGGCAAGCACGGCGAAGGCGGTACCCCACCCGGCGACCATCGGGCGCATGCGCGGGCTCGCGACCAGAAAAACCACCAGAGCGGATGCCGCCGCCACCGTCGTATGCCCCGACGGGAAGGAGTTTCCGGCGTAGCCCTCGACCGCGAGGTCGGGACGGGACAGGATGCCGTACTTCAGCAGTTGGGCCGAGGCAGTGGCCGCCCCAGCCGCGACCAGGGCAACCACGAGGGTGCGCCAGTTGCGGCGCACGAGCGCGATGACGGCGGTCAGCACCACGCCGAATGCCACGGCGATGTCTGGAACGGAGTCGAGCACCCGACCGGTGAACGGGGTGATGCTGCGACGGCCGAATTCGGCGCCGTCATAGGCAAGCTGGTCGGCTTCCTGGCCGGCATGGCTGCGCACGAAGAACAGGTAGAGACCGATGAAAGCCACGGTGGTAAGCGCGGCCCCGGCAACATACCCGAGCGAACCCTGTTTTAGGGAGCTTCGAGGGGGCCATGTGCGCACGATCTAGCATGCCACAGTGTTTCTGTGAGACGCGGCTTCTGGGCCCGCGGTTTTTGGGGCCCGCTACCGGGTTGCGAGAACGACTTTGCCGCGCAGGTGGCCCGCCATGAGGTAGCGGTAGGCGTCCTGTACCTGGTCGAGCGGGAACACCCGGTCGATCGGCAGCACGATCTCACCGTCTGCAACCAGCGTGGCGAGCGCCTCGAGATCATTGAGGTCCGCGAACTGTCCGCCCACCTCGGTCACGCCCGCGCCGGACCTATGGCCGCGTGCCGCGATTGTATTGATGCGGGTGCCGGGCACCCCAAGCTCGAGGGCCGCGTCGATCGTGGCTGCACCGTTGTAGTCGAGGGCTGCGGTAACCGTCGGAACGGCGGCACGTACCCGGTCGACGAGTCCGTCGCCGTAGGCGATCGGAACGACGCCGAGTCCGCGCAGAAAGTCGTGATTGACCGGGCTAGCGGTACCCACCACGGTGGCACCGGTGCGGAGGGCCAGCTGGCAGGCCAAGATGCCGACGCCGCCCGCTGCAGCCCCGATCAGCACGGTGTCGTCAGCGGTGAGGCCGATCGAGGCGACGCTGGCCCAGGCGGCGCGCCCGGCGATGTCCAGGCCGCCGGCCTGCTCGAAGCTGAGTGCAGCTGGCTTTTTACGGATGCGGGAGGTGTCGACGACGACGAAGTCGGCCTGGGCGTGCATCCGCTTGCCGCCGAACGCCGCGTCCCCCAGCGCAAAACCGGTGACGCCGTCGCCGAGCTCATCGATGACGCCGGAGAAGTCGTTACCGTTACCGCACGGCGGAACCGCCTCGTAGCGCAGGGCAGCCGGGCCGCCGTGAAAGATCTTGTAGTCGACCGGGTTGAGGCCCGCGACGCGAACGCGCACCCGCACCTCACTGCGCCCGGCTTGCGGCTGCTCATCGTGCACGATGCTCAGCACCTCGGGGCCACCAAATTCGTCAATGCGTACGTATCGCGCCATGCCGACAGCCTAGAGGCACGCCCGCACGTCACAGTTCGACGTCATCACCGCTTGCCTTGCCCATTTACCCCAACTGATGCACGATTGATGCGTGGCGTACACCCGTTGTTCAAGAACTTCTGATCGAATGGTCTCTACTACCGAAAGGGCGCGCCGAAACAGCGTGCACCCGACAAACGAATGGACGCTCCGTGAGCATTCGAACGGCTGAGTACCCCCGGCCGGACCACTTCCTGTTACACCTGAGCGACACCCACCTGCTGGCGGGAGGCTCGAAGCTCTATGGCAGCGTTAACGTTGAAGCACACCTGGCCGATCTGTTCGCCGAGGTCGAGGCATCCGGAGCCCGCCCCGAAGCCATCGTCTTCACCGGTGATCTCGCCGACAAGGGCGAACCGGGTGCCTACGAGCTGTTGCGCGAAATCGTCGAGCCGGCCGCGGCCAGGCTTGGTGCCCGCGTCATCTGGGTGATGGGCAATCACGACAATCGTTCGGCGTTTCGCGCCGAGCTGCTCGACCAGCTGCCGAGCGAGGCCCCGATCGACCGGTCCTACGACCTCAACGGCCTGCGCCTGATCACCCTCGACACCTCGGTGCCCGGCCACCATCACGGCGCGGTGAGCGACCAGCAGCTGCTCTGGCTCGCCGACGAGCTGCGGGTGCCGGCGCCCGACGGCACGATTCTCGCCATGCACCACCCGCCGATTCCGAGCGTGCTCGACCTGGCCAACGCGGTGGAGCTGCGCGACCAGGGTCGCCTCGCCAGCGTGCTCCGCGGCACGGACGTGCGCAGCATCATCGCCGGACACCTGCACTACTCGTCCATGGCCATGTTCGCCGGCATCCCCGTGTCGGTGTCGTCGGCCACCTGCTACACCCAGGACCTGAACGTTCCGGTGGGCGGCACCCTGGGTCGCGACGGCGCACGAGCCTTCAACCTCGTGCACGTCTACCCGTGGACCGTGCTGCACTCCGTGGTGCCGCTCGGCCACTATCCAACGCTCGACTACGTCGACGCCGCCGAAAGCGCGCGTCGTCTGCGCGCTTCCGGCGTCGAGATCACGCCATCGGAGACTCTGCCCGCACTGCGTGAGCCGCCAATGACCCGACCGATCCCAGTTCTGCGGTAGTGGCAACACTGGCCCGTTCCCACGGTGCCACGATCGGAAAGTACAGTTCCAGAAATTCGGTGACCGCAGCGCGGCGCACCTCGGTGGAAATCTCCGGGTGACTGCCGTCGTTCAGGCAGAACATGTCCTGATCTCGACGCTTGCGCAGGTGATTCATCTGGCGCAGGGCGATGCGCAGTGTCGTCTCGATGTAGAGCGAACGCACCTGGGTCTGGGCGACAGCACGGCCGGTCATCAAGGCGTAATAGTGGTACAGCGAGTTGGTGACCGAGATGTCGGTCGCCGAACGAAAACGACTCGCCGCGGTGCGGCTGAAGTCCTCGGGAAATTCCTGTTCCAACTCGAGCAGCACACTCTTGCGCATGGGAGCCGGCGTGTGCTCGAGGTGGCGGGTGGTGACCTTGCCGAAGCGCCCACGCAGCAGCGCCCGGTTCACGCGAGCGGCGTTCTCGAACCCACTGCGGGTCGGATCGTTCTCGCCGAGGCCGATCCGAGTGGCTGCCTCCACAAACTTGGTCACCCCGCCGGGTGAGAAGAACAGCTCCGGACCGACCGGACGACCGAAGAACATGTCGTCGTTGGAGTAGAGAAAGTGCTCGGCGAGCCCGGGAATATGGTGCAGCTGGCTTTCCACGGCGTGCGAGTTGTGGATGGGCAGCACGCTCGTGTCGACGAAGAAGTCCTCGCTGCGCATGATGGTGACGCGGGGATGCTCGGAGAGCCACTCCGGCGCCGGCGAGTCGGTGGCGATGAAGATGCGGCGAATCCAGGGCGCGAACATGTAGACACTTCGCAGGGCGTACTTGAGCTCGTCGATCTGGCGAAAACGGGCGTCGGAATCGTCACCCTCCCCGACGACATAGGCCTTCATACGCTTGGCACGTTCCCGCTGAAACTCGTCGCTCGAGCCGTCGACCCAGCTGAATACCAGGTCGATGTCGAAGGACACGTCGCTGGCCAGGTCGTCAAACATGTTCTGCAAGGTCAGCCAGGTACGCCCATACAGGTCGATGGTGGTTTCGCGGGCCTCGGAACGTGGCAGCCGGGTGCGCATGAGCGCGTTTTCGACCGGAGCGATGATTTCATCTTCGCCGAAACGCCACAGCTCAAATTGGAACGCGGTCTGGGCGCCGTAGCGCAGGCGGCCGATCGGTTCGATGCGCGGCCGGTAGACGCGAAAAACGGACGACTTTCGCAGCGTCATGAGCGCGCCGTCGGCGAGCAGAAACTGCTGGCCGACGTTGCCATCGAGCGGCTTGGCGTAGAACGGCTCGTTGGCGAATGCCGCAGTCAGGACCTTGGTGATTTCCTTGCGACGCTTGCGGTCGACGGCAATCACCGGACGGTTGTGGTCGCCCCGCACGAGCAAAAAGTCGATGCCGGCGTTGGTGAGGGCGTCGTAGACGGCCACGAGGTCCTTGACCATGGACTCGTGCGGAGTGTAATGACCGTTGATGAGTGCGATCTCACCCTTGCGCACGACGAGGTCGTCGCGGTCGAACCGGCGCGTACGGGCATCCGGTGTGATCAGCACCAGCTCCGGCTCGCTGCTGAGCGAGAGCGTCCGGATCAGGCCGGTATTCGTGGGTGGTTCGGGTTCGCTGGAGTCGTAGCCCACGGAGTCGGGGCGAAAGGCGTCGGTGTCGAAAATGTCACCGCCGAACGAGTCGGGGTAGCCGTGCTCGCCGGTCTCCGGTTGTGCGTCCGGGATATCGCGTGTCGCCATGGTCCTCCTTGAGAAAGTGGAGCACTCCAGCGTTAGCAGCCGGGGGCTGAAACCGAGGAGTGCGGCCGAAACTGCCGGCGTGAATGGTTCAGAGTGTTTCGCAGCGACGATCTTCTCGAGAAGTGACGAGGTTCTCGATGAGCGACTGGCGTTTGGTGAAACGCGGGGGGGCATTTGTCTTTAGTGTACGTCGCGACGTCGGTAGTTTACTGCGGCGCCGGACCGCCGAGAGATGCGAAACGAGAGTGAGGGGCGAGGTTGTACCCCGATGTTAGTGCTTGTGCGGCCGCACAGATTGTTGCGTGTCGGCGGCAATTTCGGTCAGGAGCCTGGCCGTGCCCGCGATCGGCGGCAGCTGGGCCGGGTCAGTGATCGGCAGCTGGCAGACGAAGTCGCGGCAGAGGTACGCGGTGGGCTGGTTTGCTTTGGCCGTCCGCGCCAGGAACAGGTCGAATCCGGCCGCCGCGAATGCTTGCGCCTGTGACTCTGAAACGGATGTGACCACTCCCGCCGCGTGGCGTCGGGCGAGGTCGTGCAGGGTGATGCCCGGGCGGTTTGCCGCGGTGGCACCGAACTGGTCGGGCGAGACGATCACGAGCTGATCGATCGGGGCGTTGAGTTCGTCGAACAGGCGCAGGGCGGCGCCGTAGGCCAGTGGCCGGCTCGGTGCCAGAGTTGCGACGAGGCCGAGGCCGACCTGCGCGGCCAAACGATAGCGGTCGTCGCCGATGAGGCTGTGCAACAGAAGCGCGGCGTCGGCTGTGGCAGAGAGCCCGGAGGGGTAGGCGCCCTCGGATGGGTCGATGGCGCTAACCAGTCCCTGCCTGCTGAGCACGGGATCCGCGCCGTTCGGAGAGCGGAAGGCGGGCGTGCCCGTATCGGTGTCGGGGGCTGCCGGTAGCGTGCTGTCGAGCAGGTGACGAGCCTGGGTGGCGTAGCAAACGTCACCGGTGACGAGTGCGAGTTCGAGGAGTCCGCGTGCGTACATGCCGTAGTCCTCCAGCGTGGCGTTCGCTGTGGAGGTGCGTGCGGCAACGGAGGCGCGAACGAGGGTCCCGTCGAGGCCGACGTGGTGCTCGCGCAGGTAGTCGGCCGCGCGGCGGGCCGCGTCGATGAGACGGGGCTGGTCGAAGGCGAAGCCGGCCCGGGCGAGAGCCTGAATCGCGAGTCCATTCCAGCCGGTGAGTACCTTCTCGTCCAAGGCCGGCGGGGTCTGCCGCAGGCGGTCGTCCAGTTCGAGGGCGTAGTAGCCGCCCTCGACCCGATGGCCGTCGACCGTGCTCTCCGAATCCTGGGCGCTGGCAAAACCGCCCCCCGGCAGCTGCATGATGTCACAGAGAAAGCGGGCGATTCCCTCGGCGACGTGGCGTGCCCACGGTGCGCCGGTGAGCATCCAGGCGCGGGTGTAGAGGCCGAGCAGCTGAGCGTTGTCGTAGAGCATCCGTTCGTAATGCGGGTCACTCCAGTCCCGGTTGACCGCATAGCGAAAGAAACCGCCCTCGATCGGGTCGCGGAGCGGTGACGCGCCCATGAGCTTCAGCGTGCGCAGCGCGAGCATGGGCCCGTCGTCGTTCGCCTCTCCGTGCGCGAGCAGAAACGAGACGGCAGGGGCCACCGGAAACTTTGGTGCACCGCCGAAGCCACCGAAGCTGGCGTCTTCATAACCGACCAGGTCGGCGACCGCCCGGTCGAGCACTGCCGTGCTGGGCCGGGCGATCACCTCGGAGTCGGACGCGAGCTCGCTCGCCGATTCGGCGAGTAGGTCGGCCACCTTGGCGGCGCCGGCCGTGACCTCAGCGCGCCGGGTCTGCCAGGCCGTCGTCACCGCGGTCAGGACGTCGCGAAAGGACGGATGCCCCGCCATGGCCACCGGCGGAAAGTACGTTCCCGCGTGAAACGCCTGCCCGTCGGGGGTGACGAACACGTTGAGCGGCCAGCCGAGTCCCTCAATGAAGGCACTCGCGGCAGCGAGATAGCTCGCGTCGACCTCGGGGTGCTCCTCCCGGTCGACCTTGATGTTGACGAAGTGGATGTTGAGATACTCGGCGATCGCCGGGTCGCTGAAACTTTCGCGCGCCATCACGTGGCACCAGTGGCAGGTGGAATAGCCGATCGACACCAGCACGGGCACATCGCGCTCGCGGGCTTCGGCGAAGGCTTCATCGCCCCAGCCGAACCAGTCGACCGGGTTATCGGCGTGGCTGCGCAGGTAGGGGCTGATGGCGTCGGCGAGGCGGTTGGGCATACTCCATTGTGCGCCCGGTTACCCGGGCGGGAGAGGTCAGGGCAGCTGGACAGCCTCGAGCAGAGCGTTTCGGCGGCGTTGAACCCGCACCCAGACCACGAAACCCACGAGGGTGAAGGCGCCGTAGAACAGGTAGAGCACGGCCGAGGCGTAGTAGCCGGCGCTGATCAGCAGAGGCACGCCGACCACGTCGACGGCCACCCAGATCAGCCAGAATTCGGTCCACCCCTTGGCCATTCCGTAGGTGGCGAGCAGCGATCCGGTGAAGATCCAGGCATCGGCCCAGACCGGTTCGAACGAGCCGAGGGCGCGAAAGATGGGGGTGAGCACGAGCGTACCGGCGACGAGCCCGAGCCCCAGCAGAATGCGGGTGCGGCTACCAGCCCAGTGCGGGGCGACGGCAACGTGCACCGCCGAATTGCGGCTGCGCTGCCACTGTACCCAGCCGAAGATCGACACGACGATGAACATGATCTGCCGTCCGGCCTGCCCGAGCAGGTTGACCGGGTTGGGAGTACCGAACACCGCACCGAGAAAAACGGTGAACAGCAGGGCGTTGCCGATGATGCCCACCGGCCAGGCCCAGATCTTGCGCCGCATGCCGCCGACCGCGCTCGCGATGCCGAAGACGTTACCGACGACCTCGCGCCAGAGAATGGTCTGGGTACCGATCTGTAACTGGGCGTCGAACAGCCATTCAATCGGATTCATGGGGATCTTTCTGCGCGCGCGGCATGTGCCGCGCCTAACGAAGCGCGGCGCGTCCAATCTACGCCGCTGCCCGGGCCTCTGCGGCCCGATGACAGAGCGGTGGCCCCGCAGAGTCTGCGGGGCCACTCAAACGGATGCTTGGGTCAGTTCACCTCGTTGGGGTGCGCCGAAACGCGGCCGGCCCGTTCGAGCGCGGAGATCATGGTGACCTCGGTGTGGGTGAGTTCGAAGTCGAACACGTTGAAGTTCTCAATCATGCGCTCCAACCGGTTCGACTTGGGGAACAGAATGTTGCCCATCTGCAGGTGCCAGCGAATGACGATCTGCGCGGGCGATTTGCCGTGCGAGTCGGCAGCATCCGTGATGATCTGCTCGTCGAACAGGGGGTACTTGCCCTGGCCGAGCGGGCCCCAGGCCTCAATGTTGATGCCGTTCTCGCGAGCGAACGCGGTGACTTCCGGCTGCTGGTGCGCCGGGTGCAGTTCGATCTGGTTGACGGCCGGCACGATGCTGGTCTCGTGCAGCAGGCGGTCCAGGTGCGGCACCAGAAAGTTGGAGACACCAATCGAGCGGGCGCGACCCGACTCCTGGATCTTTTCCAGGGCACGCCAGCTCTCCACGAACTTGTCGTTCGCCGGAGCCGGCCAGTGGATCAGGTAGAGATCGACGTAGTCGAGGCCGAGCTTCTCCAGGCTCTCCTCGAATGCGTCGAAGGCCGACTGGGTGCCCTGACGGTCGTTCCACAGTTTGGTGGTGATGAACAGCTCGGAACGGTCGATGTTCGAGGCGCTCAGGGCCTTGCCCACGCCCTCCTCATTGCCGTAAATGGCAGCGGTATCGATGTGGCGGTAGCCAACCGAGAGCGCGTCGGCCACGATGCGGGTGGTTTCGTCGGGCTCGACCTTGAACACGCCGAAACCGAGCTGCGGAATCGTGTGGCCGTCGTTGAGGGTGATGGTGGGAACAGATTTCGTCATACATCAACCATATTGGCCGCGCGTCGTGACCTACCCCCCAAACGCCCAATGTTCACTGACCGCGAAAGCGCGCGACTCAGCGAAAGCGGTGACCTTCGTCTCGGCGAAAGAGAAACAGGGCTAGCCCGAGCATGAGCGCGGTCCAGACCACGACGCCGATCCAGACCCACGGTTCGAGCGTGCCGCCCTGCACGGCCCAGATCACGAGTTCGCGCGCCTGCCGGGACGGCAGAAACTTCGACAGCGTGTTCAACCAGTCGGCGAACAACACCGGCGGCAGAAAGAGCCCGCCGGCGAAGGCCAGGGCGAACATGACCACCTGCACCACGGCGATCGCGGCCTTGGCTGACAGTGCGTAGCCAATGCAAATGCCGATCAGCATGAACGGCAGCGCCCCGACCGACAAGGCCACGAGGCCGAGCAGAATGTGCGGCAGGGATGCCGACGCCGCCGTGAACAGGCCGCCGATCACGATCACGGGAATGATCGCGGCCACACCCAACGTGCCGGTGGAGAACACCTGGGCGAAAACGCGGGCTAGTCCGGGCGCCGGCAGGGTGCGCAGATACGGGTCCCACGGTTTCTCCCGGTTTTCGGCGATATTGAGACCGAAGCTGAACAGGGAATTCGACATGATGGCGAAGACGGCCAGAGAGACGACCGCCTGGGTGGCGAAGTCCGGATTGTCGGCGACCGTGCGCTGCGGAACCACGAAAAAGAGCAATGCCAGCGCCGGAAACACGAGCGAACCGATCAACGCGACCGGGATGCGCGCGGTCTCGATCAGGTTGTACCTGGCATGCACGAACGTGAGGGACAGCGTGCTCATCGAACGACCTCCGCCTGGCTCTGGGGTTTCGGTTCGGTCAGCGTGAGGAACGCTTCCTCCAGGGTGGCTCCGCGCACGGTCAGACCGGTGAAGCGGATGCCCGATCGCACCAACTCGACGATCATGGCGTCCGAATCCTGCACGTAGAAGGTCGTGGTCCCGTCTCCCGTAAGCTCCTGGCGCACCACACCGGGCAGTCGACCGATGCGATCCGCTTCGTCGGAGGTGAGTCGCACCTGGCGCAGCCCCACCTGGGCGAGAATCGCCGGCAGGGTGTCGTCGGCGAGGATGCGGCCCTGGCCCATCACGACGACGCGCTGGGCGAGGGCTTCGATCTCCTCGAGGTAGTGGCTCGTGACCACGACCGTGGCACCACGCTCGTGTTGCCGGCGCAGCGCATCCCAGAGGGTGCGGCGGGCATCCACGTCCAGTCCGGTCGTCGGCTCGTCCAGGAGCACAAGCTCCGGCTGCCCCACGAAGGCGAGCGCCACGCTGAGCCGGCGTTTCTGACCGCCGGACAGGGCTCCCGTTTGACGTTTCAGCAGATCACCGAGGCCGAATTCTTCGGCGACGGCCGCCTTCGGAAGCGGGTTCTCAAAGTGTTTGCTGACGAAGTCGATGACCTCGCCCACCCGCAGGGTCGAGGGCAGTGCGGTCTCCTGCGGCGTACTGCCGAGCCGCTGCCGATTGCGGTAGTCCGCCGGGGAGCCACCGAACAGCTCAACGGTTCCGCTGCTGGGCCGACGAAGTCCTTCAAGCAGCGAGATCAGGGTGGTCTTGCCGGCGGCGTTCGGACCGAGCAGGCCGAGAATGGTGCCCGATTCAATGGTGAGACTCACGTCGTCAACAGCGAGAACCTGGCCGAAGCGGCGCGTGACGTGGTCAAACCGAGCAAGGGTGGGCATCCGTTTTCTCTCTCTGGTCGTACCTGTCAACCTAGCGGCCCTGGACCTCGGGTGAGAAGTACGATGGAAAGTCCATGGACTCCGTCAACATCACCTTCCCGCCCGAACTGCCGGTCAGCCAGCGCCGGGAGGACATCGCCCGCGCCATTCGCGACCACCAGGTGGTGATCGTCGCCGGGTCGACCGGGTCGGGCAAGACCACCCAGCTGCCCAAGATCTGCCTCGAGCTCGGCCGCAAGAACATCGGCCACACCCAGCCGCGCCGGCTCGCCGCGCGCACCATCGCCGAACGAATCGCCGAGGAACTCGGCCAGGAGGTCGGGCAGCTGGTCGGCTACCAGGTGCGGTTCACGGACAAGGTCGGTGCCGACACCCGGATCAAGCTGATGACCGACGGCATCCTCTTGAACGAGATCCACCGCGACCGCATGTTGCGCAAGTACGACACGATCATCATCGACGAGGCGCACGAGCGCAGCCTGAACATTGACTTTCTGCTTGGCTACCTGCGGCAGCTGCTGCCGAAGCGACCGGATCTCAAGCTCATCATCACCTCGGCCACCATCGACCCGGCCAGTTTCGCGAAGCATTTCGCGGCGGCCGACGGCACCCCGGCGCCGGTCGTCGAGGTCTCCGGGCGCACCTTCCCGGTCGAGATTCGCTACCGGCCGCTCGTCGCCGAGCCCGGCATTGACGATGATGACGACACCACGGATGCCGCTCCTCCGGTCGACCGCGACTACATCGAGGGCATCACCACGGCCCTCGACGAGCTCGAACGCGAGTCGAACGGCGACGTGCTGGTCTTTCTCTCCGGCGAGACCGAGATTCGCGATGCCGCCGACGCGCTGCAGGGCAAATACGCCTCCTCGGCCAGCCGCAACCCGACCGAGGTGCTGCCGCTGTACGGCCGACTGTCGTCGGCGGACCAGCACCGGGTGTTCCAGCCGTCGACCGTGGCCGGGGTCAAACGGCGCATCGTGCTCGCGACGAACGTGGCTGAGACCAGCCTGACGGTGCCGGGCATCCGCTACGTGATCGACGCCGGAACCGCGCGCATCAGCCGCTATAGCGTGCGCTCCAAGGTGCAGCGTCTGCCAATCGAAGCCATCTCGCAGGCCTCAGGCAACCAGCGCAGCGGCCGCAGCGGCCGCACGAGTGACGGTATTGCGATTCGGTTGTACTCCGAAGAAGATTATATGCGACGTCCGGAATATACCGAGCCGGAAATTCTGCGCACCAACCTCGCCGCGGTCATTCTGCAGATGATCTCACTCGGCCTCGGCGACATCGCCTCGTTCCCGTTCCTGACTCCGCCGGACTCCCGCAATATCAAGGACGGCCTCGATCTGCTCGCCGAACTCGGCGCCATCGAGGCCGAGGGAGCCGGCCGCACCAAGAGCGGCCGCGGGGCAACGGATGCCGCGGCCCCGGCCGGCCCGGCCACCCCGCGCCTGACCCGCATCGGCCAACAGCTCGCGCAACTGCCGATCGACCCGCGGTTTGGCCGCATGGTGATCGAGTCGAAAACGCAGGGCACCAGCCGGGAAGTCATGGCGATCGTGGCCGGGCTCACCATTCAGGATCCGCGGGAGCGTCCGCTGGAGCGTCGGGCTCAGGCCGACCAGTTTCACGCTCGGTTCGCCGACCCCACGAGCGACTTTCTCAGCCTGCTCAACCTCTGGAACTACCTTGAGAAGCAGCAGTCCGAGCTGGGCTCGAGCGCCTTTCGGCGGTTGTGCAAGAACGAGTACCTCAACTATCTGCGGGTGCGCGAATGGCAGGACGTGCTGCGCCAGTTGCGTCAGCTCGCCAAGCCGCTCGGCCTGCACCTGGGCGAGCCGAGTGCGAATCCCGACGGCGTGCACCGTTCGCTCCTGGCCGGCCTGCTTTCCCACATCGGATTGAAGGACGTCGCCAAGAAGGACTACGTCGGGGCGAGGCAGCAGCGGTTCGTGCTGTTTCCCGGCTCGACTCTGGCCAAGAAGCAGCCAAACGCGGTGATGAGCGCCGAACTGGTCGAGACCAGCCGACTGTTCGCCCGCATGAACGCTGTCGTCGACCCGGCCTGGGCCGAGTCGCTCGCCGGCGACCTGTGCAAGCGCAGCTATTCCGAACCGCACTGGGAGATGAAGCAGGGCGCCGCCGTCGTGTACGAACGTGTCACCCTGTACGGCGTGCCGATCGTGGCGCGGCGCCGCGTGCAGTTCTCCCGCATCGACCCGGCCTATGCCCGCGAGCTGTTCATTCGGCACGCATTGGTCGAGGGCGAGTGGGACCGTGCATCGGGGCCGCAATCGGTGGCGGCGGAGAAGGAAGCCGATCGCGGTGGTCGGGGGCCGTCCCGCAACGAACGCGTGAGCATCTCGGTCGATGGGGGCGACGCCTCCGGCGGGCGCGGGTCCGGCGGCGCCCCCGCGGTCGGCTCCAGCGCGAGCCGCGGCGGAAGGCCCGGCCAAATCGGAGACCCCGGCATGTGGGCGTTCGAGCGCGCCAATGCGCGGCTGCGGGAGGAACTCGCCGAGCTGGAGGAGCGCACCCGGCGCCGGGACATCCTCGTTGATGATGAGGCTGTCTTCGACTTCTACCAGCGGCGGATTCCGGCCGACGTCTCGTCGACCAAGAGCTTCGAGGGCTGGTGGCGCACGGCCCGGTTCGACACCCCCGACCTGCTCACCATGACGGCCGACGCTCTCGTCGCCGAGGACTCCCCCGAGATCGACGAGGGGCTGTTTCCGCCGAGCTGGCAGCAGGGTGATCAGCGTTTGACGCTCGGCTACCGCTTCGAACCCGGCGAAGAAGACGACGGTGTGACCGTGCGTATTCCGCTCGCGCTGCTGGCCCGCCTGTCGCCGCACGGTTTCGACTGGCAGGTGCCGGGCCTCCGCGCCGAGCTCGTGACAGCCATGATCAAGTCGCTGCCGAAAAGCATCCGGCGCAACGTCGTTCCAGCCGCCGACTGGGCCGCTCGACTCCTCGGCGAGCTGCCGGGCGAGCCCGGGATCGTGGAGACCCTGCCGACGCCGGTACCCGAGGCTTCGTTCGCTGAGACGCTCGCCGCCCTGATTCAGAAGCTCACCTATGTGCCGGTTTCGTCACGCGACTTCGAGCTCGGCCGGGTCCCGTCGCACCTGCGCATGACCTTTGTGGTCACCGACGAGCGCGGGCGCACGGTCGCCGCCGACAAGGACCTCACCGACCTGCAGCGCCGCCTGGTCACCCGGGTGCGGGAGAGCGTTGCGAAGGCGACGAGCGCCGCGGCGCCCAGCAATGCGATCGAGCGCGGCGGAATCACCACGTGGGACCTCGGCGAACTCCCGCGCTTTCTGGACACCAAGCAGGGTGACAACACGATTCGCGGGTATCCGACGCTGGTCGATGACGGGGCATCAGTTTCTATTCGCATGATGAGCACCGAGCTGGAGCAGGCCCGATCACTGCCCCTCGGGGTGCGGCGTCTGCTGCTGCTCGCGACGCCGTCGCCGGCCGCGTACGTGCAGCAGCACCTGACTGCGACCGAGAAACTCAGCCTCGCCACCGGCCCATACAGGTCGACCCAGGCCCTGTTCGAGGATTGCCTCGCCGCCGCGGTCGACGACGTGCTGTTTCGGGTACGTCCCGACGGGCAGGTGTTCATGAAGGCCGAGTTCGACACCATTCGCGACCGGGTGTCCGGCGTCGTGATGGATTCCATGTTCGAAACCGTCGGGCTGGTGGCCCGCATTCTCACGGCTCAACGTCTGGCCGACAAAGCACTCAAGGCCGCGACCAGCATGGCGCTGCTGCCCGGAATCAGCGACGCCCGCCAGCAACTCACCGCCCTGGTTTATCCCGGATTCGTGAGCGAAACCGGCCTGGCACAGCTGCGCCACCTGCCGCGGTACCTCAGCGGCATCAGCGCACGGGTGCCGAAACTGGTCGACAACCCCAGCCGCGACCGGGTCTGGATGAACGAGACCCAGGCGGCGACCACCCGCTTCGAGAACGCCGGCGGCACCATGCCGCTCAAAGCGGATGCCGCGGCGCCGGTTCTGCGCGCCCGCTGGATGATCGAGGAACTGCGCATCAGCCTGTTCGCGCAGGAGCTGAAGGCCGCCGAGAGCGTGTCACTGCAACGCATTCAGAAGGTGCTCGCCGGCTAAGTAGCCGCCCGGCCGGGTGTTCTGCCGCCCGGGCCCACCTTATGGAACCGGGCCCATGCTCTATCATGGGCCCGCTTTCCGGGCCCGGGCCCGGAAAATGAACGAGCCCTGCGAGCACACAAGGCACGACCCGGACCCGCACCACCGGCCGGCGCACCCGCTGGAGCTCCGAGCCCGCCCGGGCCCACCTTATGGAACCGGGCCCATGCTCTATCATGGGCCCACTTTCCGGGCCCGGGCCCGGAAAGTAATGAGCGCGGGGCTAGAGCACCTTGGAGAGGAAGGCCTGGGTGCGATGGTGCTGGGGGTTCGCGAGCACCTCGGTGGGAACGCCGCTCTCCACGACGACTCCGCCGTCCATGAAGACGAGCGAATCGGCGACTTCACGGGCGAATCCCATCTCGTGGGTGACCACGATCATGGTCATGCCGTCGCGGGCGAGGCCCTGCATGACGTCGAGCACCTCGCCGACGAGCTCGGGGTCGAGCGCACTGGTGGGCTCATCGAACAGCATCAGCTTGGGTTCCATGGCGAGGGCACGCGCAATCGCAACCCGCTGCTGCTGGCCGCCGGAGAGGTGCGCCGGGTAGTAGTCGGCACGTTCAGCCAAGCCGACCCTGGCCAGCAGGGCGCGCGCGTTGGCTTCGACCCCGGCCTTGGACAGGCCCTTGACGCGGATGGGTGCTTCCATGACGTTCTGCAGCGCGGTCATGTGCGGAAACAGGTTGAACCGCTGGAACACCATACCGATGTCGCGGCGCTGCCGGGCGGCCTCCTTCGGGCGCATCTCGTAGAGCTTGTCATTGGCCTCGCGGTAGCCGATGAGCTCACCGTCGACGCTGAGCCGACCGGCCGAGACGACCTCGAGGTGGTTGATGCAGCGCAGAAAGGTGGACTTGCCCGAACCGCTGGGCCCGACCAGACACATGACCTCGCCCCGCTTCACCTCGAGCGAAATGCTCTTGAGCACCTCGTTGGAGCCGAAGCTCTTGGAGACGCGGTCGGCGACCACCATCGGGGTATCGGGCATCAGCGGTCTCCCTTGTGCGGGTCGGTGGGCGGCAGCACTACGGTGGGTTGACCGCTGCCGACGACCGGCGTGACGCCGGTCATGGCGGCGGTGGCGTCATCCGCTTTCTTGTCCGGGCGGCGATCGCCGATGCCGCGCGCGAAGCGCTTCTCCAGAAAGTATTGGCCGACCATGAGAATGGAGGTGAAAAACAGGTACCAGATCGACGCGACAATCAGCAGCGGAACGGTCTCGAAGGTCACGGCGGCGATATCGCGGGAGCGGGTGTAGAGCTCGAGGGTGAACGGGATGGCCGTCACGAGCGAGGTGGTCTTCAGCATCGAGATGACCTCGTTGCCCGCCGGCGGGATTATCACCCGCATCGACTGCGGAACGATGACGCGCACCATTGTCTGGAACCAGCTCATGCCGAGCGCTGTCGCGGCTTCTTCCTGGCCACTGTCGACCGAGAGCAGCCCTGCACGCACGATTTCGGCCATGTAGGCGGCCTCATTGAGCGCGAGCCCGACGATCGCGAGGACGAAGGCGGACAGCGCAACCCGGGTCGGAAACGACACCCAGGGTTCTGTGAACGGCAGCCCGATATCGATGGATTGGTAGATAGTTCCGATCAGGCCCCAGAACACCAGCTGCACGTACACCGGGGTTCCGCGGAACACCCAGAGGTAGACCCAGGCGATGCTGTTGACCACCGGGTTCGGCGACAGCCGCATGATGGCGAGCGTCACGCCGAGGATGATCGCGATGATCATGGAGTACACGGTGAGCTGCAGGGTGACGAAAGCCGCCTGCGAGATGCGCTGGTCGAACAGGTACTTGCCGACCGCCGGCCAGTCGTAGGCCGGTCGCATCGCCGCATCGACGACGAACAGCGCAACGATGAGCAGTAACACAACCGCGAACGTATTGCGCCACGGGTGGCGCAGGCGAATCGCCTTAATTCCGGGTTCCGTCTTGCCGCCGCTCACGGCAGTGTCAGTCATGATGAAATTCGCGCTCTCTAGCCGTTGGACGCGGCGTTGATGGTTATGGTGTCGATGCCACCATCGGTGACGCCCCACTTGTCGAGGATCTTGCCGTAGGAACCGTCGTCAACCATCGACTGCAGGGCAGCCTGCACGGCCTTGGTCAGGTCGGAACCCTTGTTGACGGTGATGCCGTAGGGAGCAGTGTCGAAGCTCTCGCCGGCCGGCTCCAGCTTGCCGTCGGCCTTGGAGATGGCGTACAGGGTGACGGGCGAGTCAGCGCTGAGGGCGGCGGCCTTGCCTAGAATGACGGCGTTGGTCGCTTCGTCCTGCGAACCATAGGGCAGAACCTCGATCTTTTCCTTGCCGGCGGCCAGACAGGCATCATTCTTGGCGGGGAGCTCGTCGGTGTATTCGACCGTGCCCGACTGCACAGCGACGGTCAGGCCGCAGGCGTTGTCGGGGTCGACGGTCGTTCCGGTGGGCGAGGCCCAGAGAATGCCGGCGTTGTAGTAGTTGACGAAGTCGACCTGCTTCTCGCGCTCGAGGTTGTCGGTGAACGACGATTCGCCGATGTCGACGGTGCCGCCGGTGATGCTCGGAATGATGTTGTCGAACGACGCGATCTGGTACTTGGTCGTCAGGCCGAGTTTGGCGGCGATACCGTCGGAGAGTTCAATCCCCCAGCCGATCGGGGCGCCCGACTCGTCTTTGAACTCGTTCGGCGGGTACGCGGCATCGGTGCCGATGATGAGCACGCCCGCGCTCTTGATCGAGGCGGGGAGCAGCGCGACCGCGGTGGCGTCCGCGTCAATGGTGGCGGCGGCATCCGTGGTGGTGGCCGCCGGAGTGGAGTTGTCGACACAGCCGGTCAGCAGCAGAACGGCTGCGGCGGCGAATGCCGGAACAATGTAGCGTGCGCGCATGGCACTTCCTTCTATATGTGTTCGAAAATGCGCGGATTCGCCAGTGAATCCGCACGCGGATAAGACCTAACGAGCCTAGTGCACCCTCGTACGCACCAGATTCGAGAGTGTGCCCGTAGGTCGAAATTTTGACGAGCGGATGCCCGGGATCTATCGTCGAGTAGTGCCCACCCCCAGACCGAATATTCTGTTTACCTCCCCCACCGACCCGCTCGCCGCTCCCCTGGTGGCCGAGCTGTCACGGGAGTACGACGAGCGCTACGGTCTGAACGACGGCGTTCCGTCGTCGGTCGAACTCAGCCGGTATCCGGCGCGGCGATTTCAGCCGGTTGACGGCGGCACTTTTCTGCTCCTGGTCGAAAACGGGCAGGCGGTGGCCGGCGGAGCATTCATGCGGGCCGATGAACCTGACTCGGTCGAGGTCAAACGGGTGTGGACGCACTCCGCGCACCGCCGCCGGGGGCTGGCCCGCCTGGTGATGGCCGAGCTGGAGGCGGAAGGCCGGCGGCGCGGCATCCGCTCGATCGTGCTGACCACCGGTGCACGCCAGCCGGAGGCCGTAGCGCTCTACCGCGCGCTCGGCTACGAACCGCAGTTCGACCTGGACAAGGACTGGGAAGCGATCGGGTACCTGGAGTTTCAGAAGCGCCTCGACGTCGTCGACGAGTCGGGCGAGTCAGACTTCTAGGTACTGGTCCTGTCGACGGCTTGATATGGGCGCAGCCATATGCAAAGCGGATGCCGCGCGCCCGGTAGGCGCCGCGGCATCCGCATTCGAGATGCGCTATTGGTTGACGGCGGCCGCGAGCAGGGTGACGTAGTCGTCGAGGCCCCAGCTCAGCGAGAGCCCTGTGGGCGGCGAGACCGAGCTGATGAACGCGGCGCCGACCGGGCTGGCGACCGTGCCGGCCTGCACCTGCATCATCGCCTGGGAGTAGCTCGCGTCCAGGAACGCATCCGACTGTTCCTGAGTGGAGCCGAAGTTGACCAGCAAATCACTGGAGAGCCGATCGAGCTGTTCGTAGCTGAGCGTGTAGTAGAAGCTGGCCTCGTCGGTGGCGAGCTCGTCCACGGCGGGGGCGCTGACGAAGCCAAGGCCGAGCGTGAACGCGACGCGCGGGTCTTCCTTCTTATAGACGTAGAAGGTTCCGTCGCTGTCGCTCGTCAGGGCGATGGTCTTGCCGACGAATTCGGGGTGCGCGGCGGCCTGGTCGGCGATTTCGGTGTCGATCGACGCGAGCAGAGCGGTCGCCTCGGTGCTCTTGCCGAGTGCGGTGCCGGTGATCTCGATCAGGTCGCGCCACGGAGTGGCCCAGGGCTCACCCGGGTAGGCGACGACCGGAGCGATCTTGCTGAGCAGGTCATATTCCTCTTCGGTGATACCGGAATACGCGGCGAGAATCACGTCGGGTGCGGCCGCGGCGATGTCCTCGTAGGGCGGCTCCTCGGTGTCGGGCAGAACGACCGGCATTTCCTCGCCCTTGAGCGCATCGGCGATCCATGGCAGTAGGCCGTCCTCGTCGCCGCCGTAGCTCTGGAACGGAATCGCCACCGGCGTCACGCCGAGCGCGATCGCGTCATCGGCACTTCCCCAGCCCCAGGCCACGACGCGGGTCGGCTGCTCGTCAATCGTGGTCTCGCCGAAGGCGTGCTCGATGGTGACGGGAAAGCTGCCGGATGCCGCGGCGTCGGCGGCGCCAGCCGTCGGGTCATCGGCGGCGGTGCATCCGCCGAGCCCCAGAGCGAGGATGCTCGCTGCGGCAGCGAGCGTGATGGTCAGGCGTCGGGACACGAAGTTCTCCAGTTCGTTAACTTTATTACTTAGGCTAGCCTACCCTAAATTTATACCTGCTGCTGTACCCGGGAACGAGTCGACGGTGCAGGATCGACGGGCGCTGGATCAGTGTCGGCCGCTCGCCCATGGAACCGGCCGATCGGAACGACCATGGGCGCACCACAGACCGGGTCTGGCACAATCCGTGCCTCTAGGTCGAAGGCACAGCGCACGATCTCGGCGGTGAGCGTGTCTGCGGGCGCGCCAGTCGCGACGATTTTGCCGGCGCGCATGACGACGAGGTGGTCGGCGTAGCGGGCGGCGAGGTTGAGGTCATGCAGCACCATCACGACGGTCGTTCCGTGTTCGCGGTTGCGCTCGAGCAGCAGGTCGAGCACCTCTATTTGGTGGGTCACGTCGAGAAATGTCGTGGGTTCGTCAAGCAGCAGAATCTCCGGGTCCTGGGCGAGGGCCATGGCAATCCAGACCCGCTGCCGCTGCCCGCCGGAGAGGTCTTCGAGGCGGCGGGCAGCGAGCTCGTGCGTGTTGGTGGCGACCATCGCCGCGGCGACGATCTCGTCGCCGGTGCTCGACCACTGCCGAAACCAGCCCTGGTGCGGGTAGCGACCGCGGCCGACCAGGTCGGCCACGGTGATGCCGTCGGGAGCGACGGGCTGCTGCGGCAGCAGTCCGACGACGGTCGCAACCTTTTTTCCGGGCAGCGCGGCGATGTTGCGGCCATCCAGGGTGACTTGGCCGGCATCCGGTTTGATCAATCGGGAGAGTCCCTTGAGCAGGGTGGATTTGCCGGAGGCGTTGGCGCCGACAATGACCGTGATCGCACCGGGGATAACCTCGAGATCGAGGCCGTCGATGATGGGCGTGTGGTCGTAGCCGAGGGTAATGCCTTCGGCGCGCAGTCGCGGGGTCATCAGGCACCCTTTCCGGTTTTGTTGCTGGTGGCGAGCAGCCAGAGCAGATAGGGTGCGCCGATCGCGCCCGTGATGATTCCGGCGGGGAGTTCGAGCTGCCCGGGCAGCAGGTGCTGGGCCGTGAAATCGGCCACGGCCGTGATGAGCGCTCCGATCAGTGCCGCGGGAATGAGGGCGAGGCCGCCGGTGCCGAGGACTCGTCGGGCGATCGGAGCCGCCACGAAGGCCACGAAGGCGAGCGGGCCGACCGCCGCGGTGGCCGTCGCAGCGAGGGCCACGGCGATCACGAGCAGCAGGAGTCGGGTGCGTTCGGCCCCGACGCCGAGGCTCGAGGCCAGGTCATCGCCGAGTTGCAGGGCGCGCAGAGGCCCGCTGAGCAGGCGAATAACCGGCAGCAACACGAGCAGAACGAGGGCCACGACGGCGATGTCCTGCCAGCGGGCGCCGCTGACGCTGCCGACCAGCCAGAGCAGCGCGCCCTGGGCGTCGTTCAGGTCGGCGCGCGACAGCAGGTAGCCGAGCAGGCCCTGCACCATGAAGGCGACGCCCACGCCGATCAGCACGAAGCGGTAGCCGACCACGCCGCCGCGCCAGGCCAGCAGGTAGATGGCGCAGGCGACAATGATAGCTCCGGCGAAGGCGGCGAGGGAGGTGGCGACGCTTCCAAAGCCGAGGATGAGCATGCCGAAGACGGCGGCGGCGCTCGCTCCCCCGGTGACTCCGATGATGTCCGGGCTGGCGAGCGGGTTGCGCAACACGGTTTGGAACACGGCGCCGGAGAGCGCGAACGCCACACCGACGAGCACTGCCAGGGTCAGTCGGGGCAGGCGCAGCGAGAGCACGATGAAATTCTCGCTCTGGGTTCCCTGACCGGTCAGGGTTCGCAGCAGGTCGGGAACGCTGAGCGAGTACGCGCCGACGGCGAGGCTGAACGCCGCGACAACCACGAGGGCAGCCAGAAGTACGAGCACGACGCTCCGGCTGCGCCGGCCGCGCTGGGCGCGCGCGTGGGCCAGAAGGGGGACGGCGCGAGGGGGGACGGCGCGCAGGGCGGCATCCGCTTTCTGCGGCAGTGTCATCACAGGCCGGCCAGTTTCACGCGACGCACCAGAGCGATCAGCACCGGCGCGCCGAGGAACGCGACGACGAGACCTGCCTCGATTTCGCCGGGCTGGGCGATGAGGCGTCCGAGCACGTCGGCCGCCACGAGCAGGGTCGGGCCGAACAGCGCCGAGAACGCGATGATCAGCCGGTAGTCGGGGCCGGTGATCCAGCGCGCGACGTGCGGCACTGCGAGGCCGACGAACACGATCGGGCCGGCCATCGCCGTCGCCGCGCCGCAGAGCAGCACGATGGCGACGGCGCAGACGATTCGGGCGACCACGAGGTTCTGGCCGAGGCCGCGGGCGAGATCGTCGCCGAGCGCGAGGGCGTTGAGCATGCGGGCGGCCACAATCGCCAGCACCAGACCGACCACGATGAACGGCGCGAGCGGCAGGGCCGCGTCGAGGCCTCGTGCCACGAGGGAGCCGGCCGCCCAGAACCGGTAGCGGTCGAAGGTTTCGGTGTCGGCGAGCAGCACGATGGTGATGAGCGAGGTGAATGCTGCAGTGAGCGCGGTTCCGGCCAGGGCGAGCTTGACCGGCGTCGCGCCTTCACGGCCGAGCGAACCGATCAGATACACGATGGTGGCAGCCACTGCGGCGCCGGCGAAGGCGAACCAGACGTAGCCCAGGGAGGACGTCACGCCGAACCAGGCGATCCCGGCGACGACGAACAGCGAGGCGCCCGCGTTGACGCCGAGCAGGCCCGGGTCGGCGATGGGGTTGCGCGTGACGCCCTGCATGAGGGCGCCGGCCAGGCCGAGGGCGAGGCCGGCGAGCAGGCCGACGACGGTACGCGGTACCCGCAAGTCCAAGATGACGACATGGTCGGTCAGGGTGCGGTCCGGGCTGAACAGGGCGGTCCACACGATGCCGGGCGCGATATCGCGGGTGCCGACCAGGAGCGATGCGGCCACGCTGAGCGCGAGCAACACGACGGCGAGCGCGAAGCCGATGACGACCCGACGCGGGCGGGCGCGCGGTGACACGGGCACGGCCACGGGTCGTTCGAGAGCCAGGGTCATTGAGCTTCGGACCGGCCGAGCCGCCAGTAGCCCATGAAAGCCACCCTCGAGCGGTCGATGCCGGTCTCGCTAACCAGAAAGCGTCGCAGGAGTTTGATCGTGCAGGATTCTCCGGCGAGCCAGGCGTAGAACCCGGCCCCGTTCTCTTCGGTGGGCGATTCCCAGAGCAGGTCACAGTCCACGTCGACCTCGGCGAGCGGCTGCGCAGCCGCCGCGACCGCGGCCTCGACCAGGGCGCGATTGCTCGCGACCCAGCCACGCACGGCGGCGTCGAGGCGCTCTCCGTGCGGTGCCCGATCGCGGGCCAGCCAGGTGATCTCGCACCCCGCGGGCGGAACGAGGGGCAGGGCGTCCGCCCCGGTGGGCATCTCGATGAAGGCGCGGGCGCGGCGGCCGGCAGGCAGGCTTTCGAGGATGCTGCAGATGGCGGGGGCGGCGGTCTCGTCGCCGGCCAGCAGCAGGTCGGTCGCCTGGCCCGGGTGCCAGTCGAGGCCGATCGCCCGGCCCGGGCTGCGCTCGTCGGGCCCGACGATGAGAACGTCACTGCCGATGGAAACGGCCTGTAGCCAACTCGCGGCCGGGCCGAGCGGGCCGTGACCGGCGTGGGTGACGAAGTCCACGTCGAGTTCACGCTGCTCGGGGCGCACGGCACGAATCGTGTAGGTGCGAAACGGGTTGCGATCGGCGTCGGGCAGCGCACGCCAGCGGTCATACCAGCGGCCCGTGGCAATGGTTTCCTCGTGGTCGGCGCCGATGTCGGAGAGACCCCGGCCCGGAAGCGGAAACACGATCTTGACGCGCTGGTCGAGCCCGGCCGTGCCGAAGGTGTCGAAGTGCGCACCGAAGAAGGTCACCCGGGTGAAATGTTCACTCAATAAGCGGATGCCGACGACCGTCGCGCGATAGGGGCGGTAGGCCGGGCGGTCGGCGACCGCCGTAGCGCCGGGACCGGTCACGATCGGTAAGGTAAGCATTACCTTAGTATGGCATGCCTGGCCTCACGGTGGGGGTCGGACGCAAAGTGACCGACCGACCCTAGACTGAAATCATTGTGAAAAGTTACTGGACTCTTCTGCGCACTCCGGGCGTATCCCGCCTGATCGGCGCGCAGTTGACGGCGAGGTTTCCCTTTGGAATGCTCTCCCTCGCCTTTCTCATTCACATCGAGCGCATCTTCGATTCGTACGGTGCAGCGGGGCTCGTTCTCGGCGCGATGAGCATCGGCCAGGCCATTGCCGGTCCCCTCACCAGCCGGCTGATGGGCCGGCTGGGCATGCGCCCCGTCATCATCGCGACCATGTTCATCTGCGCCGTGTCGATCGTGGTCATGGCCCTCGTTCCGCTGTCGGTGCTGAGCCTGATGCTCATCGGATTCGTCGCCGGGCTGTCGACCCCGCCGATCCAGCCGGCCGTGCGCACGATCTACCCCAAGATCGTCAACTCCCGCCAGCTCACGCCGCTGTTCTCGCTCGACGCCTCGGCGCAGGAGATCATCTGGGTGCTCGGGCCGGTGATCG
Source organism: Cryobacterium sp. PH31-L1 (assembly GCF_030063145.1). Lineage (GTDB taxonomy): Bacteria > Actinomycetota > Actinomycetes > Actinomycetales > Microbacteriaceae > Cryobacterium. The sequence goes on along the minus strand of NZ_JASISM010000001.1, from coordinate 519,626 downwards.
CGACCTTCGTGGCGCTGCAGGTATCGACGACCGCCGGCATCCTGCTCGCCGCATTCTTTCTGGTGGCCGGCGGAATCTGGTTCGTCTCGCTGCCCGAGGTCGGCCGGGTCCGCATCCCGCGCAGCCGGCGCAAGCTCGGCGTCGTGCTCAAAAAGCCCGAGGTACTGCTCAGCACCATAGTCGGGTTCACGCTGGTCGCGGCCTGCGCCGCGGTAGAGGCGGGGGTCGTCGCGGTATTCGGTCACGGCAGCGCCGACGCTGGCTGGGTACTCGGCATCTTCGCGATCGGTTCGCTCATTGGCGGGCTCGCGCTCGGCCACGCCCCGATCGGCCCGTGGGCGCTCGCTGCCCGCATGCTCATCGTCACGATCGGCCTCGCCCTGGCCAGCCTGTGGCTCACCTTCTGGTGGCTGTCCTTTGCCCTGCTCCTGGCCGGGGTCGGCATCGCCCCCGCCTTCGCCGTTCTGTTCGGCATCGTCTCGGCGAGCGTCAAGTTCAGCGACACCGCCGAAGCCTACGGCTGGGTCGGCACCGGCCAGCTGATCGGCGCCGCCATGGGCTCCGCCATCGCCGGGTTCTCGATCGACCACTCCGGCCCGGTCTCGGCCATCTACGTCGCCGCGAGTTTCGCCGCCCTCGGCTGCATCATTCCCGCGCTAGGCCGTCGCTGGCACCCCGACCTGCGCGGCCGCGACGTGAGCCCCATCCCCGACACCGAGCCCATTCAGATTCAGGTCTCCTAACATTGAGGGATGACCTCCCTCACCCTCAATGACGGCCACCTGATCCCCCAGCTCGGTCTCGGGGTCTACAAAGTAGCGGATGCCCTCGCCGCCGACACCGTCGAGGTCGCCTTGGCCGCCGGGTACCGCCACGTCGACACCGCAGCCCTCTACGAGAACGAGGTCGGCGTCGGGCAGGGGCTCGCGCGCTCGGCCGTGCCCCGCGAGGACGTGTTCGTGACCACCAAGGTGTGGAACGATCGCCACGGCTACGACGAGACGCTGAAAGCGTTCGACGAGAGCCTGGCCAAACTCGCCCTCGACTACGTCGACCTCTATCTGATCCACTGGCCGGCCCCGACCCAGAATCGCTACGTCGAGACCTATCGGGCGCTCGAGGCCATCCGGGCCACGGGCCGCGCCCGCTCGATCGGTGTGTCGAACTTTCATCCGCACCATCTCGACCGACTGCTGAATGAGACCGAGATAGTGCCGGTGCTCAATCAGGTGGAGTTGCACCCGTGGCTTCCGCAGGCGGGGGTGCGCGCGTATGACGCGGCCCACGGCATCCTGACCGAAGCGTGGTCGCCGCTGGCTCGCGGGCGTGCAATCGGCAACCGGGCCCTTGATGCGATCGGTGCCAAACACGGCAAGTCGGCCGCGCAGATCGTGATCGCCTGGCATCTCGCGCTTGGCAACGTGGTCATTCCCAAGTCGGTCACACCGGCGCGCATTCGCGCCAACATCGATGTGTTCGACATTCGGCTCGACGCCGACGACCTGGCGGCCATTGCCGGTCTGGAGAGCGGCGAACGCACCGGCAAGGATCCCGACGACCTCGATTGAGCCCTAGAGGGGAACGAGGGCGTCCGGCCCAAGCGGGTCTGGCACGTCTTCGGCGTTCGGCAGCCGGCTGACAAACCGGTAGAACACGAGGCCGAGCACCGTCGCGACCACGCCGCCGATGATGAACGGCAAGGCAAGATCGATGCGCCCGACCAAGCCGCCGAGCACGCTCCCGATCGGTGTCGCTCCCCAGAGCAGGGTGCGCCAGGTACCGTGCACGCGCCCGAGCAGGTGTCCGGGGATGATGCTCTGCCGCAGGGACATCACCAGAATGTTCCAGACAGTCACCGCGCCACTGCTGACCGCGAAGAAGATCACGGTCACCCAGAGGTTGGGCCAGAGGCCAACAATCAGGAACGCCAGGCCGCTCAGGACGAGCATGATCGCCATGGTCGGCCCGGCATTCAGGCGGTTCTTGAGCGTAGCGGTGAGAACGGATCCGACGATGCCGCCGATCGCGCCGCTCAGCATGAAAACTCCGAACCAGGCCTCCGGCACCTCGAGCGGTCCCAGCACGAACAATACAAAGCTGGCCGTGGCGAACGAGAACGCCAGCCCAACCACCGTGCTCAGCAACCAGAGAATCACGAGCATGCGGCTCTTCACGATAAACCGGTAGCCGTCGACGAACTGGCGATACCAGGCCGCTTCGCTTCTGTCGCCGACCAGAGCGTGCTGCCGGCCCGACGCAATCTTGGGCAGGAACAGCGCCAGCGCTGCAGCGACCAGAAAAGCCAGCGCATTCGCACCGAGCGGAATGAGCACTGACACGGCGAACAGCAGGCTGGTGAGCGGTCCGGCCAGAAAATTCTGCACCAGGAGCTCGCCGGCCTCGATGCGGGAATTGGCCCGGGGCAGGTCGGCGCGGCCGATGATGCTGGGAACGACCGCGCGGGTCGCCCCGTCATACACGGTCTCGAACGCGCCATAGATGAATATGAGGGCGTACAGCCAGACGATGGTGAGGGCATCCGTCGCGGTGAGCACGCAGAGGGCGACGGCGAGGATCATGCGCACGGTGTTGGCGAGCGCGAGCGCGATCCGACGGTCGATTCGGTCGACCAGAATTCCGGCCGGGATGGCGCAGAGCAGCCAGGGCAGCATGGCCATGGCAGCGATACCGGCGATCAGCAGAGGATCGTCGGTGAGCCGCGCCGCGAGCAGGGGCAGCGCCGTACGCGCGATACCGTCCCCAAGATTGCTCGCGAGGCTCGCCGTGAACAGGTTGTTGAAGGCAGGCCCGAGGCCGCCCGACAGGCGACGCCGCATCACCAGCGCGGGTGAATCTGCTCCCGCAGGAGCCGATCGTAGATATCTTGCACGCCCTCGTTGAAAGCGAGGTCGAGTGGTTCGGCAACGCCCGCCGTGGCATTGCCCTGCGCCTGCGCGACCGAGCGAGCCCCGGGAATGACGGCGCTCACGCCGTCGATCTGGGCGACCCAGGCCAGCGCTGCCTGCGCCGGGGTCAGGCCGGCCGGAGCCAGGGCGGCGAATTCGGTGGCGGCCTGAAGGCCCACCTCGAAGTCGACGCCGGAGAAGGTCTCGCCTACGTCGAAGTGGCTGCCGTCACGGTTGAAGTTGCGGTGGTCGCTCTCGGCGAACACGGTTTCGCGAGAATATTTGCCGGTGAGCAGTCCGCTGGCCAATGGAACCCGCGCGATGATGCCGACCCCGGCCGCACGCGCGGCCGGCAGCACCTCGTCGAGCGGCTTGAGCCGAAACGCGTTCAGGATGATCTGTACGGTGGCGACGCCGGGGTGGCCGATCGCGGCGAGCGCCTGATCACAGGTCTCCACGCTCACCCCGTAGTTACTGATGACGCCCTCATCGACGAGGGTGTCGAGTGCGTCGTAGACCTCGCCGGAGTCGAAGACCGCGCTCGGCGGGCAGTGCAGTTGTACGAGATCGAGGGTGTCCATGCCCAGGTTCGTGCGCGAGCGGTCGGTCCAGGAGCGAAAATTGGTGAGCACAAAATTCTCAGCGAGTTGTTCGGCGCGGCGCCCCATCTTGGTGGCGACCGTGATCTCAGCGCCCGGGGCGTCATTCGCAAGAAATTGCCCGATCAGCCGCTCGCTGCGGCCGTCACCGTAGACATCCGCTGTGTCAAAGAAGGTGATTCCCGCATCAGCGGATGCCGCCAGCACCCCGGTCGCCTCTGCATCAGACACGGCGCCCCAATCGGCGCCGAGCTGCCAGGTTCCGAGGCCGATCACAGAAACGGTGCGGCCGGTTCGTCCGAGGGTGCGCTTGTGCATAGCTCCAGCTTAGGCATCGGGTGGCTTGGGTGCCGGGACAATTTCGTGCCCGGCCTGACGGTGCTCAGACCGGGCGACCGCCGACGATCGCGATGGCGCGGGCGGCGAGGCGACTGCCGGCATCCGCTGCTGACGTCATCGACGCACCCTCAAGCCACGCTGCGACGAAGCCGGCACCGAAGGCATCGCCGGCCCCTGACGCGTCGGTCCGGTCACCGCCTGCGGCCGGAACCATCACCGGAGGCTGTCCGTCGACTACCACGACCGCGCCCTCTGCCCCCATGGTGAGTGCGACCAGCCCAAAACTCTCGGCGAGACGCGTCGCAACGTCGAACGGATCGTCGAGCCCGGTGAGGGCACGCCCCTCGGGAAGATTGGGCAACAGAACGGATGCCCCCGCCACCGCCCGCAAGAAATGCGCCACACCGAACTCCGCCAGTTGACCACCCGAACCCGGGTCCACGACGACGGGAACGCCGCGCTCACGGCACCGACCCAGAAGGTGTTGGGGGAAGTACAGCGCCGCAGCGCCATCGAGCAGGGAGTCGGGCACGTCGTTCGGAGTCAGAACCCGGTTGGCACCGCGTTCGATCAGCACGGTGCGGCCCTCGTTCTCATCCACAATGACGATGATCGTGCCCGTAGGACGGGTCGCGTCGGGAGTGAGGTGAGCCCGCACACCAAAATCAGCGAGAAAGGCGGCGTGGTAGTCACAGTCAATGGCGCCGACCCGGCCGATGAAGTCCACAGCTACCCCGGTACTTCCGAGCCAAGCCGACACGTTGGCCGCCGCACCGCCCGGAACCTGACGAATTGATGACTGCGTGTCGGTGTCGACCAGCGGCTCCAGATGCGGTTGCACCACGATGTCGTCGATGACGTCGCCGAACACCACGACGCGTGGCCGTGCACCATCGCTCAAGATATCCCCTTTGAATTAGTGCCGACCGGAATTCATCGTGGTCGGCCTGGCCAAGCCGCACCGACCCCCGAATGGCCGCGCATGCAATGAGCCTAGCGGCCCCCGATGCGCTCCGCGATCAGCGGACCGCCATCCTGCACGGGTGCCCCCGGGTCGCCGATGCGCCAGGCTCCCGCGACGGCCTCGAGCGCACGGGCGAACCGCGCGGGCTCATCGGCGCTGAGCGTGAACAGGGGCTGCCCCTTGACCACGGCGTCGCCGGGCTTGGCGTGCAGGTCGATGCCGGCGGCGTGCTGCACCGGATCCTCCTTGCGCGCCCGGCCAGCGCCGAGCCGCCAGGCCCCGATGCCGAACGGCAGGGCCTGCTGTTCCACCAGCACACCACTTCGCTCGGCGAGTACGACGTGGGTTTCGCGGGCGACCGGCAACGCGGCATCCGGGTCGCCGCCCTGCGCCCGAATCACGGCGCGCCACTTGTCCATGGCCCGACCATCGTTCAGGGCAGCCGCCACGTCGACGCCGGTGATTCCGGCCAGTGAAAGCATCTCCTCGGCCAGCGCCACGGTGAGTTCGACCACGTCTTTCGGCCCGCCGCCGGAGAGCACCTCGACCGATTCGCGCACCTCATTGGCGTTGCCGATAGCAAAACCGAGCGGCACGTTCATGTTGGTAAGCAGAGCGGATGTCGCCACCCCGGCATCCTCGCCGAGCTCCACCATGGTGCGGGCCAGCTCCCGTGACCGCTCGATGTCTTTCAGAAAGGCGCCGGAGCCGAACTTCACGTCGAGTACGAGGGCCCCCGTGCCCTCGGCGATCTTCTTTGACATGATCGAGGAGGCGATCAGCGGGATCGCCTCGACCGTTCCGGTGATGTCGCGCAGAGCATAGAGCTTGCCGTCGGCCGGAGCCAGGCCGCTGCCGGCCGCGCAGACCACGCCGCCGATCTCCTGCAACTGCTTGAGCATCTCGGCGTTGCTGAGGTTGGCGCGCCACCCCGGAATCGATTCGAGCTTGTCGAGGGTTCCGCCGGTGTGCCCGAGGCCCCGGCCGGAGAGCTGCGGTACAGCCGCGCCGAACACCGCGACCAGGGGCATCAACGGAAGGGTGATCTTGTCGCCGACGCCGCCGGTGGAGTGCTTGTCGGTGGTCGGCTTGCCGAGCCCGTCGAAGCTCATGCGTTCGCCGCTCGCGAGCATCGCCATGGTGAGGGCTCGAATCTCGCCCCGGCTCATGCCGTTGAGAAAGATGGCCATGGTCATAGCGGCCATCTGCTCGTCACCGATATAACCGCGCGTATAGGCGTCGATCAGCCAGTTGATCTGCGCTTCGCTGAGTTCGCCGCGGTCGCGCTTGGTGTGGATGAGGTCGACAGCGTCGAACGCTTCGATGGTGGTCATTCCGTGTCTTCCTTTACAGCCTGATACTCGGCGAGCTGGCGGGGCCCGAAGGCGTCCGGCAGCACCTCGTCGATGGTTTTCACGCCGGAGATGGTCTCGAGCAGCATGCCCGGCGCGGAGTGTTCATAGAGAAGCTGCCGGCAGCGACCGCACGGCATGAGAATGCCGCCGTTGCCGTCGACGCAGGTGAAGGCCACGAGGTGGCCGCCGCCGCTCCGGTGCAGAGCGGAAACCAGACCGCACTCGGCGCAGAGGGTGAGGCCGTAGGACGCGTTCTCCACGTTGCATCCGCTGATCACTCGTCCGTCATCGACCAACGCCGCGACGCCCACCGGAAACTTGGAGTACGGCACGTAGGCGGTCTTCATGGCGGCGAGGGCCTGCAATCGCAGCGCTGCCCAGTCGACGGTCACCGAACTCACTTGATGTACGGTTTTCCGTCGGCGGCGGGTGCCCGGGAGCGGCCGACGAACCCGGCAACGGCGAAGATCGTGACGACGTAGGGCAGCATGAGCATGAATTCGCTCGGCACCGGCGATCCGATGATGCCCAGCACGTTCTGCAGGTTGGTGGCGAAGCCGAACAACAGGGCCGCGAGGGTTGCCTTGATCGGATGCCACTGGCCGAAGATCACCGCGGCGAGGGCGATGAAGCCCATGCCGTTGGTCATCTCCTTGTTGAACGCGCCGACAGCGCCGAGGGTGAAGTACGCTCCGCCGAAGCCCGAGATGACGCCACCGAGAGTGACGGCAACGAAACGGGTGCGGTTCACGTTGATGCCGACCGTGTCGGCGGCCTGCGGATGCTCACCCACAGCCCGCACGCGCAGGCCCCACTTGGTGCGAAACAGGCCGAAATACACCACGGCAACGGCTACATACATGACGTAGACGATGATGGTCTGGCGGAAAAGCACCGGGCCGATGATCGGGATTTCGCTGAGCAGCGGAATGTTGAGTCGGGGAAAGACGTCCGGTGAGTTGAGGTTGGCACTGGGGGCGAGCACCTGCGAGTAGAGAAAGCTGGTGAGCCCGATCACGAGCACGTTGAGCACGACACCGACGATGACCTGGTCGACGAGATACTTGAGCGCGAACGCGGCGAGCACCATGGAAACGAGCGCACCGGCCACCATTGCGGCGAGCAGGCCGATGTACGGGTTGCCCGTTGCGGAGGCGACGACCGCTGAGCTGAACGCCCCGGCCAGCAGCTGCGCCTCGATGGCCACGTTCACGACGCCGGCCCGCTCAGACAGCACTCCGCCGAGGGCACCGAAGATGAGCGGGGCACTCAGGGTGACCGTACCGATGAGCAGCCCGGGCACCGGAATGGTCGAACCCGATGCCGCCCAGGCCAGAAACCCGACCAGGAACAGAAGGGCGAACAGAATGGTCAGCACGATCGAGATCTTGCGGTGGCTGTACACCAGCCAGGCCGACACCGCGGCCAGCAGCACGAGCACGATCGCGACAAACACACCGGTAACGAAGGTCGGCAGGGCCACCTCGGGCAGCTGGATGAGATCGCGACCTTCGGACAGTCGGAAGGTGCTGAGCTCGCCGCGCTGGCCTCGTCCGAGCCCGACGAACAAGATCAGCGACAGAACCGCGAAGCCGCCGAAAGTAATCGGAATCTTCCAGCTGCGAATTTTCACCGTCGGTTTCACGATCGGAGCCGAGGCCGGAACCGGAGCCGTGCCCTCTGTCAGAGTGCTCATTTGGCCACCACCTCGTTAGTCTTGCGCGATTTGACGGCGCGGATTTTCGGCTTCTTGGTGGTGCCCGGTGTGGGCAGGTGGAACATGGCACGCACCAGCGGCGGCGCCGCGATGAACAGCACGATCAGGGCCTGCACGACCACGACGATATCGATCGGCACGCCCTCAGCGGCCTGCATGGCGAAGCCACCGGCCTTGAACGCTCCGAAGAGGATGCCGGCGGCGAAGATACCCCACGGCTTGGACCGCCCGAGCAGGGCGACGGTAATGGCGTCGAAGCCGATGCCGGCGTCGATGCCGGCACCGAAGCCGGTGGTCACCGTGCCGAGTACCTGGTTGATGCCGGCCAAACCCACGAGCGCGCCCGAGATGGCCATGGCGTACATGTAAACGTTCTTCACGTTGATGCCGGCGACGCGGGCCGCGTTCGGGTTCTGACCGACTGCGCGAAACTGGAACCCGAGGTTGGAGCGGCTGAGCAGCCACCAGACGAAGATCGTGGCGGCGATGACGGTGAGAAAACCGGCGTGCAGGTTGTACCGGGGGCCAAACAGGTCGGGAAACACCGCGGTGGGCAACATTGCCGGAGTCTTCGGGTTGTTGCTCCCGGGCGCCTGCAGGGCGCCCGGCGTGCGGAGCAGAAACTGAATGAGATAGAGCGCCACGAAGTTGAGCATGATCGTGACGATCACCTCGTGGGCACCGGTGCGAGCCTTGAGCAGGCCCACGATTCCGCCCCAGATGGCACCGCCGAGCAGTCCGGCCAGAATGGCGACAATCAAATGGATGCCGGCCGGCAGCTCGACCGCAAAAGCAACATAGCCAGCGGCCCCGGCAGCGATCAGCATCTGCCCACGACCACCGATGTTGAACATTCCGACCCGAAAGGCGAGCCCGACGCCGAGGCCGGCCGCGATCAGCGGCGTGGCGAAGGTGAGGGTTTCGGTCAGCGGACGTATTGCGGTGAGAAAGTTCTTGGACCGAAAGTTGTAGATCGAGCCCTGGAACAGGGCGGAATAGGCGCCCGCGACGGCGTCCCAGACGGCCTGCAGCAGGTCGGCCGGCCGGGAGAAGAAATACCCGGCGGTCTCCTGCACGCGTTCGTTGGTGAAAGCGATCAAAATGGCGCCGACCACGAGCGCGAACACGACGGCGAGAATGGAGATCATCGCGCTGCCGCCGGTGATATCGCGCAGGGTTTGGGTCCAGCGATCAGACCCATCCTTCCGGCCAGGTTCGGCAGCCGGAGCGGCCGGAGCCGGTGCTGCCGATGCCGTCAGGTCGCTCACAGTACGGCCTCCGTTGCCGGAGCGTGTTCGCCGGCCATCATGAGGCCGAGAGTGGCGCGGGGGGTTGTACCGGGCACGATTCCAACGATTTCTCCTCGATACATCACCGCGATGCGGTCAGCCAAAGCGACGACCTCGTCGAGCTCGGTGGAGACCACAATCACCGGAATTCCGGAGTCACGGGTTTCAATAATGCGGGTGTGCACGAATTCGATCGAGCCGACGTCGAGCCCGCGGGTCGGCTGCGCCGCCACGAACAGGCGCAGGTCCCGGCTGAGTTCTCGTGCCAGCACGACCTTCTGTTGGTTGCCACCGGAGAGCCGGCCAGCTTCCATGTCACTGCCCTGCGAACGAATATCAAATTCGTGAATCTTCTCGGCGGCGAATTTGGCTCGAAATCCCAACTGGAGGTTTCCGCCCTTCACGAACGGTGCACCGGAGCTGCGGTCGAGCATGAGGTTCTCAGCGATACTGAAGTCGGCGACGAGGCCGTCTTCGGTGCGGTCCTCGGGCACGAACCCGACACCGGAATCGAGAATGTGCCGCACGCTGTGGCCGCGCAACGGTTTTCCGTCGAGTTCGATCGACCCGGTCACGTGGTGCTGCAGCCCGATCAGCGCTTCGGTCAGTTCGGTTTGGCCATTGCCCTGAACGCCGGCAATGGCAAGCACCTCACCGGCCTGCACGTCGAAGCTCACATTGTTGACGACGACCTGGTTGCGAGCGTCGATGACCGTAAGATTTTTCACCGACAGTGCGGTACCACGAAGCTCCGGCGCGTTCTTGTGCACGGTCAGTTCGACGGCACGACCCACCATGAGTGAGGCCAGCTCGGCGTTAGTCGCGGTCGGCGAAGCTTCACCGACAACGGTACCCAAGCGGATGACGGTGATGCGGTCGGCGACGGCGCGCACCTCCCGCAATTTGTGCGTGATGAACACGATTGACGTGCCGGACTCGGCGAGCTGGCGCATGATGATCATAAGCTCGTCGGTCTCTTGCGGCGTGAGCACGGCGGTGGGTTCGTCGAACACCAGCACCTTCGCATCCTGCGAGAGGGCCTTGATGATCTCCACCCGCTGCTGCACACCGACCGGTAGATCTTCGATCAGGGCGTCCGGATCGATATCGAAGCCGAACCGGTCGGAAATTTCGCGCACCTTGGCGCGGGCCGCACTGAGATCCAGGCGTCCGCCGAAGGTGGTCTGTTCGTGGCCGAGCACGACATTCTCGGCGACGGTGAACACCGGAACGAGCATGAAATGCTGGTGCACCATGCCGATTCCCGCGTTCATGGCATCACCAGGACCGGCGAATTTCTGCACCACGTCGTCGAGCAGAATTTCGCCCTCTTCGGCGATGTACAGGCCGTACAGCACGTTCATCAGGGTTGACTTGCCGGCGCCGTTCTCACCCAGGAGGGCGTGAATTTCACCCGACTCAACGGTGAGGGAGATGTTGTTGTTGGCGACCAACGCACCAAAGCGTTTGGTGATGCCGCGGAGTTCGAGCTTCATTCATCCTGAATTCTTGAGTCGAGCACGGCGGGACTGCACGAGGGTAATGAAATGGGGAGGCCGAAAATTCGGCCTCCCCATTTCAAATAGCCTATTACTGCTTGGGCGAAGCGGGCGATTCGACCGTGATCGAACCGTCGATGATGCCGGCCTTGATGGCGTCGACGTCATCGGTCATGGTTGCGGGAACCTTGGACTCGAAGTCGTGGAACGGTGCAATGCCCACGCCGTCGTTCTCGAGGGTTCCGACATACGCATTCGCGTCGAACGTGCCGGAGCCGGAGGCGGTCACCACGTCGGATACGGCGAGCTTGATGTCCTTGAGGATGCTGGTGAGGAACAGGCTGGAACCGGCCGGATTGGTCTCGAACAGGTCGGCGTCAACACCGATCATGGCGATGTCCTTGCCCGAGCTCTTGATCGCTTCGATCGCGCTCAGGAAGATCGGTCCACCAACGGGCAGGAGCACGTCGGCGTTCTGGTCGATGAGGCCCTGCGCTTTGGCGAGGGAGTCAACACCGGCAGCGAAGCCACCGGTGAAGGAACCGGTCTGCGAGGCGACGTCCCAGCCGATGGTCTGAACGGCGGTGTCGTTCTTCTCGTTGTAGTACGCGACGCCGTCAGCGAAGCCGTCCATGAAGATGGTGACCGGCGGGATCTGCAGTCCACCGTAGGTGCCGACAACGGCCGTCTTGCTGTACCCGGCAGCGGCGTAGCCGGCCATGAAACCAGCGGGGGCGGTGTCGAACAGAATGGGCTTGATGTTCGGGGCGTCGACCTTGCCGTCGAAGTCGAGGTCGGCATCGTTGTCGATGATGGCGTAGTTTACTTCGGGGTTCGCGAGGGCCGACTCAACGGTCGCGGCGGCGAGGTTGAACCCGACGGTGACGATGAGGTTGCAGCCCTGGTCAACCAGGTTCTGCACGTTCGACTGGTAGTCGGTCTCCGCGGCGGATTCGACCGTTTTCGGCGTCACGCCGAGGTCGGCTGCGGCCTCGTTGAGGCCCTCGAAGCCGAGCTGGTTGAAGGACTGGTCGTCGAATCCACCCTCGTCAGACACCATGCAGGGGAGAAAGTCGTTAGCGGCGGCGGCGTTGGTGTCATCGGTGGCGGCGGGAGCCTGGGCACAGGCCGCGAGCATCGCCACGGTGCCGAACATTGCAAGACCGGCAAGTACGGTCTTACGGGTCGAAATTGTCAAGAGGACCTCCAGTGTGCTGCCCAGCGCGATCGCACGGGCGTCGTGCGATCCACGTTACCGAATGTGACGCTGCGCAGATGAGCATTGTGCGTGCGCGGGCGAGTCGTTACCAAGCCGCGACATTGCCGAAACAATTCTCCCCTTATTGGGGCGAACTCGGGCCGTCTACCTTGATGATCCCGGCTATAATCGCGGCCCTGATCTGGTCGAGTTCGTCGCTCAGCTCGGGCGTCACCAGCGCGGCCAGGTCGTGGAAGTCGGCGATCTCGACGCCCCCGTTCTTGAGGGTTCCCACGAAAGCCGTGTTATCGAATGTGCCGTCCAGGTCGGACCCGATGGTCTCCACCACGGCGTCCGAGGTGTTCTTCAGCACGCTCGTGAGCACGACCGACTGAAATTGCTCCGGCAAGGTCACGTAGCCGTCGTTGTCGACCCAGATGATGGAGACGCCTGGGGTTTCGATCGCGGCGGCCGCCGCGCCCTGCCCGACCTGGCCGGCCACCGGCAGAATGATGTCGGCGCCCTGATCGATGAAGGACTGGGCCAGGGCCTTACCCTTGTTAACGTCTTCGAAGTCGCCCGTGAAGCTGCCGTCCTGGGCGTCTTTGTTCCAACCGAGCACCTGCACGGCAGCCTTGTGCTTGTCGTTGTACATGGCGACGCCGTCGACAAAGCCGTCCATGAACAGGGTGACGGGCGGCTGGTTGCCGCCGCCGAAGGTGGCCACCTTGTCGGTCTTGGTCACGCCAGCGGCGAGGTAGCCGGCCAAAAATGAGGCCTGGGCGGTGTCGAACACGATCGGTTTCACGTTGGGGGCATCGACGACCTCGTCGACGATCGCGAAGTGCACGTCGGGGTTCGCGGTGGCCTCGGCGAGGGTGGCGTCGGCCAGTTCGAAGCCGACCGTGAGCACGAACTGGCATCCGGTGGCAACGGCCTGGCTCACGTTGGGTGCCAGGTCGGTCTCCGAGGTCGACACGATCGCGTCGGTGTCAATGCTGTACTTCGTCGCGGCCTCCTGCAGCCCTTCCCAGCTGGACTGGTTGAAGGACCGGTCTTCGAGGCCGCCCGAGTTCGTGACCATGCGGGCGCAATAGTCGGGCGCCTTCGCATCCGTTGTTGCGGTGGGGGTCGGCGCCTGCGCGCACCCGGCCAGCAGCAGAGCGGATGCCGCGAGGGCAGAAACAGTGATCAAGCGACGCATGGACACTCCCTTAAGCATGAACTGGAATTCTACTCAGGTCGGGCCTAGAGCACGTCGCTGGAACCGGACAGCTTGAGCGCGTCAACGACCGCTTTAACCTTCTGGGCGTTCGCGCTGGTGGTGACCAGCAGGGCATCCGGGGTGTCGATCACGACGATGTCTTCGACGCCGATGAGTGCGATCATGCGACCGGTGTGGCTGACCACGATGCCGCTCGACGAGTCGGCGAGCACTCGCGCGCCCTCGCCGAGGATGGCCAGGTTGGATTTGCGTCCGCCGGAGTGCAGCTTGGCAATCGAGGCGAAGTCGCCCACGTCATCCCAGTCGAACTGGCCGGGAATCACGACGAGCTTTCCGGCAGCAGCGGCGGGTTCGGCGACCGAATAGTCGATGGCGATCTTCTTGAGGCGCGGCCAGATCTGATCAACGACGGCACCACGCGCCGGGGTGTCCCAGGCTTCGGCAAGTTTCATCAGTCCGGCGTGCAGCTCGGGCTCGGCCGACGCGATCTCGGCCAGCAGCAGGTCGGCGCGCGCAATGAAGATGCCCGCGTTCCAGAGGTAGTTGCCATCGGCGACGTACTGCTCAGCGACCTCGGGGCTCGGCTTCTCGACGAAGGAGTCGACGGCGAGGGCGGTCGGGGCTCCGTCGATCGGCAGGGACGCCGCACTTTTGATGTAGCCGAAGCCGATCGCGGGCTCGGTCGGCTGGATGCCGATCGTGACGATGTACCCGGCATCCGCTGCCGCAACCGCCGCGGTCACCGCCGAGCGGAACAGGGCGTCGCCCTTGATAACCTGGTCGGCCGGGAACGATCCGATGATCACGCCGGGTTCGCGCCGCTGCAGAATGGCCGCGGCGAGGCCGATCGCGGCGGTCGAGTCGCGCGGTTCGCTTTCAAGAACGACGTTCGGGTCGGCCAGTTCGGGCAGCTGCTGCTCGACCGCAGCGCGGTGGGCACGCCCGGTGACGACCATGATGCGCTCCTCGGTCGACAGCGGAACCAGGCGATCCCAGGTATCGCGCAGCAGGGTGTGGCCGGAGCCGGTGAGGTCGTGCAGAAATTTGGGGGCATCCGCTCGCGACAGCGGCCACAACCGGGAGCCGATTCCGCCGGCGGGAATCACGCTGTACAGGCGGTCGATGGGCTCACTGGACGTAATCATTGGATCAGACTATCGGGCGGCCCCAATGCGAGTGCCGGACACCACTGTTCATGCGCGCGTCACCCGGCGGCAATCATCGCGACTTAGCCTCGAATCATGCGGATCGCAGTCATTAGCGAAAGTTTTCTCCCCACCGTGAGCGGGGTGACCACGAGCGTGTGCAAGGTGCTCGATCACCTGGCCGCCACCGGACACGAGGCCATGGTCATCGCCCCCTCCGGCGCCCCCGCCGAGTATGCCGGTTTTCCGGTGCACACCGTCTCCGCCGTGAACTACCGCGAATTTCCGGTCGGAATGCCGAGCCCGCAGGTGCAGAAGCTGCTCGCCGATTTTCGCCCCGACGTGCTGCACGCCGCCTCGCCATTTCTGCTCGGCGCCCAGGGCATCAGCGCTGCCAACCGGCTAGACATCCCCTCGGTCGCGATCTTTCAAACGGATGTCGCCGGTTACGCTCACCGAAACCACCTCGGTCCCGCCACGGCCCTGGCTTGGCGATTCGTGAAGTGGGTGCACGAGGGCGCCACCCGCACCCTCGTGCCATCATCGTCGTCGATGGCCGCCCTGCTGCGCCTCGGCGTTCCCCGCCTGGCCATGTGGACCCGCGGTGTCGACCTGACCGGTTTTCACCCCAATCTGAAGAACGATCCGGCGGTCGCCGCGCTCCGGGAACGGATCGCACCCGCGCTCAGGACGGACGGCCAACGCGATGTGATCGTGGGCTACGTCGGTCGCATGGCCCCGGAGAAGCAGGTGGAGCGGCTTCGTGCGCTGCGCGGGGTGCCGGGCATCCGTTTGGCTCTCGTCGGAGACGGACCGAGCATACCCTCTATACAGCGCGCCCTCGCGGGCATGCCGGTCACCTGGCTGGGGCGGCTGTCTGGCCGCGAACTGGCCATCGCCTACGCGAGCTTCGACGTGTTCGTGCACGCCGGCACCGAGGAGACCTTCGGCCAGACTCTGCAGGAGGCGCATGCCGCCGGGCTGCCCGTCGTCGCCCCGCACGCCGGCGGGCCGATCGACCTGGTGGCGCACGGCGAGAACGGCTACCTGTTTCGACCGGACGACGACCGGGACCTTCGGCACTGGGTCTGCCAGCTTGCACTCGACCCGATGCTGCGGGCGCGTATGGGAGAAGCCGGGCGTCGCGCGGTGCTTGGGCGCTCGTGGCCGACGGTGTGCGCCGAGCTGGTCGACTACTACGAGCAGGCCATCGACGAGCGTCTGGCCGTACGCGCCGACACTCATGTACCGCCGTCGATGCAACGTTAGGTAACCCTAACTGACACGAGTGGGTGGCGCGCTTGTAGAATGACGACATGTGCTCATAGCGCATTCTCGGTCTCACCAAAGAGCCACTATTCAGCCAGGGAGGGTTGTTCATGCCACAGACGGCAGGAACCCTAGATTCTCAGCAGAAGACGACGTCACGTCGCCCCGCCGGCACCCTGTATCGGGGTAACACGGGCATGTGGTCGTGGGTATTGCACCGCATCACCGGCGTCGCAATTTTCTTCTTTCTGCTCGTTCACATTCTCGATACGGCGCTAGTTCGGGTCAGCCCCGAAGCCTACAACGCGGTCATCTCGCAATACCAGACGCCGATCATGGGCCTCGGTGAGGTCGCACTCGTCGGCGCCATCGTGTTCCACGCATTCAACGGGCTGCGCATCATCCTGATCGACTTCTGGAACGCCAAGTACCAGCGGGTGCTGTTCTACGTCGTCATCGGCCTGTGGGTCGTCACCATGCTGGGCTTCGCGCCGCGCCACCTCATCAACGTGTTCAGCCACTAGGGGGCGACAAAATGACTTCAACAATCGACGCTCCCCGCAGCCCGTACACCCGCTCGACCAAAAAGAGCAGCATCAACTGGGAAAAATGGGGCTGGATCTACATGCGCGTTTCCGGCGTCGTGCTGGTCGTGCTGATCTTCGGTCACCTGTTCGTCAACCTCATGATCGGTGAGGGCGTGAGCGCCCTGAACTTCGCGTTCGTCGCTGGCAAGCTGACCAACCCGTTCTGGATGGTCTGGGACGTCATCATGCTCTGGCTCGCCCTGATTCACGGCGGCAACGGCATGCGCACGCTGGTCAACGACTACGCCACATCCCGCATCAGCCGCGGCATCCTGAAGGTCGCGATCCTGGTCAGCGTCGTCTCGCTGATCACCCTCGGCACCCTCGTGGTGTTCACCTTCGATCCCTGCCCCGCCGGTGCACCCGCCGACCTGGTTGCCTCGTTCTGTAAGACTCTCTAGGAGACGCTCACACCCTTATGACGACACCTGCACCCGTACCCACCTCCACCCTCGTGGATGGCGTTCACTACCACCAGTTCGACATCGTGATCGTGGGAGCGGGTGGAGCCGGCATGCGTGCCGCCATCGAAGCCGGACCCCACGCCAGCACAGCCGTGATCTCCAAGCTCTACCCGACGCGTTCGCACACCGGTGCGGCGCAGGGCGGGATGGCTGCGGCCCTCGCCAACGTCGAGGAAGACAACTGGGAGTGGCACACCTTCGACACGATCAAGGGTGGCGACTATCTGGTCGACCAAGACGCCGCTGAGATTCTGGCCAAGGAAGCCATCGACGCGGTCATCGACCTCGAGAACATGGGCCTGCCGTTCAACCGCACGCCTGAGGGCAAGATCGACCAGCGTCGGTTCGGTGGTCACACCCGTGACCACGGCAAGAGCCCGGTGCGTCGCGCCTGCTACGCCGCCGACCGCACCGGCCACATGATCCTGCAGACGCTGTATCAGAACTGCGTCAAGCGTGGCATCAACTTCTTCAACGAGTACTACGTTCTCGACCTCGTGATGACCAACGTCGACGGCGTCGACCAGCCGTCGGCTGTTGTGGCCCTCGACCTGTCGAGCGGCGAGCTGCACGTGTTCCAGGGCAAGGCGTTCATCTTCGCCACCGGTGGTTTCGGCAAGATCTACAAGACCACCTCGAACGCCCACACCCTCACCGGTGACGGCGTCGGTATCGTCTGGCGCAAGGGCCTTCCGCTCGAAGACATGGAGTTCTTCCAATTCCACCCGACCGGCCTGGCCGGTCTCGGCATCCTTTTGACCGAGGGAGCCCGCGGCGAGGGCGCAATCCTGCGAAACTCATCCGGTGAGCGCTTCATGGAGCGCTATGCACCGACCATCAAGGACCTCGCCCCGCGTGACATCATCTCGCGCTGCATGCTCAAGGAGGTTGCGGAGGGTCGCGGCGCCGGCCCGGAAAAGGACTATCTGTACCTGGACTGCACGCACCTCGGCAAGGAACTGCTCGAGACCAAGCTGCCCGACATCACCGAGTTCGCGCGCACCTACCTCGGTGTCGACCCGGTCACCGAGCCGGTGCCGGTCATGCCGACCGCGCACTACGCGATGGGCGGCATCCCGACCAACGTGAAGGCTGAAGTCTGGCGCAATAACGAGGTCGTCGTTCCCGGCCTGTATGCCGCCGGCGAATGCGCCTGCGTCTCGGTGCACGGCTCGAACCGCCTCGGCACCAACTCGCTGCTCGACATCAATGTTTTCGGCAAGCGTGCCGGTAACAACGCTGTCGAATACGTCAAGACGGCCGAATTCGTTCCGCTGCCGGAAGACCCGGCCAGGGAGGTGCGCGAACTGCTGGAAGGCATCCGCTCATCGACCGGAACCGAACGAATCGCAGTGCTGCGCAAGATTCTGCAGGAAGAAATGGATAAGAAGGCCCAGGTGTTCCGCACCGACGAGTCTTTGGCTTCTGTCACCGAGACCATTCACCTTCTGCGTCAGCGTTACAAGAACATCGGAGTGCAGGACAAGGGGCGCAGGTTCAACACCGACCTGCTCGAAGCCGTCGAGCTGGGCTTCCTGCTCGACCTCGCCGAGGTTGTCGTCTACTCCGCCCGTAACCGTAAGGAAAGCCGCGGCGGACACCAACGCGAGGACTACCTCGTGCGCGACGACGAGAACTATCTCAAGCACACCATGGCGTACCTCAAGGGTGACGCTATGTCGGCGGACGCCGCCGACCACATCAAGCTCGACTGGAAACCGGTTGTCATCACCCGCTACCAGCCGATGGAGAGGAAGTACTGAGTTGAGCAACGCCACGATTGACCAGAAGCCCGTCGTTCCCGAGGAGATAAAGTCCTTCACGGTCACGCTCATTGTTCGTCGTTTCAACCCGGAGGTGGACGAAGAGCCGCACTGGCAGGACTTCGACGTGCAGCTTTACCCGACCGACCGGGTGCTGGACGCGCTGCACAAGATCAAGTGGGAGCAGGACGGGTCGCTGACCTTCCGTCGCTCCTGCGCGCACGGCATCTGCGGCTCGGACGCCATGCGCATCAACGGGCGCAACCGTCTCGCCTGCAAGACGCTCATGAAGGACCTCGACGTCACGAAGCCCATCTACGTGGAGGCCATCAAGGGCCTGCCGCTGGAGAAGGACCTTATCGTTGACATGGAGCCGTTCTTCGCGTCCTTCAAGGAGGTGCAGCCGTTCCTGATGAACAGCGTCACCCCGGTGAAGGGCAAGGAACGCATTCAGACCGTCGCCCAGCGTGCGCGTTTCGACGACACGACGAAATGTATTCTCTGCGCAGCATGCACGTCGAGTTGCCCGGTGTTCTGGACCGACGGTCAGTACTTCGGTCCGGCCGCCATCGTCAACGCGCACCGTTTCATCTTCGACTCGCGCGATGAGAATGCGGCCGTGCGCCTCGACATCCTCAACGACAAAGAGGGCGTGTGGCGCTGCCGCACGACCTTCAACTGCACGGATGCCTGCCCCCGCGGCATCCAGGTGACCCAGGCCATCGCCGAGGTCAAGCAGGCCATCATGCGTGGCAAGGCGTAACTGCCCTCTTTGCGCTGAAGACACCCCCGTCGATACGACGGGGGTGTCTTTGCGTGTGTAGCGGATGCCGGCCTCTCGCGGCACGGACGATAGCGTCCGCGGAGGCTCGCGGCACTCATTAGCGCTGCCGGCACCCGAAGGTAGGGGTGCCGCGAACTGTAACGAGTGCCGCGAGCGTGGCGGCATCCGTTTGCGGAAGGCGTAACTGCCGCTTTGACTCTGGTTAAGCTAACAGTGTGAAAGAGTTGGTAGAGCGCATTCAGGCCTGGCGTCCCGTGCGGGTGCTCACCCACTTCGGAAGCGTGGGTGGCAGCATCCTCGCGGCCGGAATGTCGTATCAGGCGATCTTCGCCATTTTCGCGGCCGTCTGGGTGGGCTTCTCCATCGCCGGGCTGTTCCTGACCGCCAATCAAGGCCTGCTGAACGCGCTCTACGCGATCATCAACCAGTCGATTCCGGGGCTGATCGGCACGGACGGCATCATCGACCCCGAGCTGCTGGCGACGGCCGGCATTCTCACCTGGACCGGCGCAATCGCCCTGATCGGTCTACTGCTGACCGCGCTCGGCTGGCTCTCGGCGACGGCGCAAGCGGTGCGCACCGTCTTTGACATGCCGCAGCAGACGAGGTTTTTTCTGCTGGTCAAGCTGCGCGAGCTCGGCCTCGGGCTGGTCTTCGGTCTGGCCCTCGTTTTGTCGGCGATCGTCTCGCTCGCGAGCACCGCGCTGCTCGGCCTGCTCTTTGGCATCTTTCAGATACCGCAGGACTCGTTCTTCTATGAAGCCTCGGCCCGCGCCATCGGCCTGGTGGTCGTACTCGTCATCGACACCCTCACCCTGGCCGGCCTGTTCCGGGTGTTGTCGCGGGTACGCATTCCCGTGCGGCGATTGTTCTCCGGCGCACTGCTCGGCGGGTTGGCGCTCGGCCTGCTTAAGATTCTCGGTGGTGCGCTGCTCGGCGGCGCCAGCCGCAACCCGCTGCTGGCAACCTTTGCGGTGATCATCGGACTGCTGATCTGGTTCAACCTCGTAAGCACGGTCACGCTGATCGCGGCGTCGTGGATTGCGGTGGGTATGAACGATGCGGGGATTCCGCCCCAGACGCTCAGTGCCGATGAGGCAGCGGAAAACCAGGCGAAACGCATGCACGACGCCCTGCGGCTGACCGCGCGGGGCGAGCTCACCGCAGCCAGGGCCGCCGTCGATTCCTCGCCCTGGTACGCCCGCTGGAGCGCCCGGCGGCGGCTGGGTGCGGCCGAGTCCCGGGTACGGGAGTTTGCAGCGGCGGACGACGCGGCGAGGGCTCCCGAGCACTGAAGCGAACGGGCCGGGACTGTCGGTGGCCCTAACTAGACTTGACCCATGTCTTCTGCCAAACCCCTCCGTATTGCCAGCATCAACACGAACGGGGTACGAGCCGCGTACCGCAAGGGAATGGGTGACTGGCTGAATGCACGGGATGTTGATATTCTCGCGATTCAGGAGGTGCGTGCCTCCACCGAAGACCTCGAGGGGTTGCTCGGGCCGGACTGGAACATCCTGCACGATGCCGCCACCGCCAAGGGGCGGGCCGGGGTCGCCCTGGCGAGCCGGGCCGGGGCATCCATTCACCGGGTAGCTCTCGGTGCCGAAGAATTCGACAGCGCCGGCCGCTGGCTCGAAGCCGACTACGAGGTCAACGGGCAAATCGTCACAGTGGTGAGCACCTACGTGCACTCCGGCGAGACCGACACCCCCAAGCAGGTCGAGAAGTACAAGTTTCTGGACGCCATGCTCGCCCGGCTGCCCGAGCTCACCGCGCACAGCCCGCTCGCGCTCGTACTCGGAGACCTGAACGTGGGCCACCGTACGCTGGATATCAAGAACTGGCGCGGAAACAAGAAGCACGCCGGCTTTCTGCCGGAGGAGCGGGAGTATTTCGACCGTATCCTCGGGGCGGAAGCCGACCCTTTGTACAACGCGGGTGCCGGACTCGGCTGGGTGGATGTCGGGCGCAAGTGGGCCGGTGAGGTTGAGGGACCGTACACCTGGTGGTCGCAGCGCGGCCAGGCCTTCGACAACGACACCGGGTGGCGGCTGGATTACCACCTGGCCAGCCCGCAGCTGGCGGCATCCGTTGTTTCCTACGCGGTCGACCGGGCTGCGGCGTACGACCAGCGCTGGAGCGACCACTCCCCCGTCGTTGTCGACTATGACCTTTCTGGAGCGTTGAACTCATGACCAAACCCCGCCTGTATTCGGGCATGCAGCCCTCCGCCGAGTCCCTACAGATCGGCAATTACATTGGCGCGCTGCTGAACTGGAAGTCGCTGCAGCAGACGCACGACGCGTTCTTCTCCATCGTCGACCTGCACGCGATCACAGTCTCGCAGGAGCCCTTCAAGTTGCGCGAGAACACGCGCGGCACGGCGGCGCAGTACATTGCGGCCGGCATCGACCCGTCGGCGTCGACGCTGTACGTGCAGTCGCACGTCGCCGCGCATGCCCAGCTGGCCTGGGTGCTGAACACCATCACCGGCTTTGGTGAGGCCAGCCGCATGACGCAGTTCAAAGACAAGTCCGCTCGGCACGGCGCCGACGCGACGACCGTGGGTTTATTCGCCTACCCGACACTGATGGCCGCGGATATCCTCTTGTATCAGACCACTGTTGTGCCGGTCGGGGAGGATCAGCGCCAGCACGTCGAACTCACCCGCGACCTTGCACTGCGCTTCAATTCGCGGTTCGGCGACACCTTCACCATCCCCGAAGTGGCGATAGTGAAGGACACCGCGAAGATCTACGACCTGCAGAATCCCACGTCGAAGATGAGCAAGTCGGCCGAGTCCCACGCCGGAGTCATCTGGCTGCTTGACGAGCCGGGCGTCACCAAGAAGAAGATCATGCGTGCCGTGACGGATGCCGATGGCGGCGTGGTCTTCGACCGCGAGAACAAGCCGGGTGTGGCGAACCTGCTCACGATTTACTCCGTGTTGGCTTCCCGCACGATCGAGTCGCTTGAGAACGAGTACGCCGGCCGCGGCTACGGCGACCTGAAGAAGGGCCTCGTCGAAGTTGTGCTCGGCACGTTCGACCCTATTCGCGAGCGCGTCGCCGAACTGCTCGGCGACCCGGCCGAGCTCGACCGGGTGCTGGCGTCGAACGCAGCGAGGGCTGACGACGTGGCGAACGCGACCCTGGCCACGGTCTACGACCGGGTCGGCTTTCTGCCGCGCCGCTGATGCGTCCGTTCGTGCTGTCGTCGCCCCTAGTAGTGCTCGATCATCCGGTGGCCGGCGACGCCGATCGGGTCTTTGAGTACTGTCAGGACCCGATCTTCGAGCGTTTTCTGACCGTTCCGTGGCCGTATTACCGTGAGCATGCCGACGGATTCCTCAACGAGTATGTTCCCTCCGGATGGATGTCGGATCGGGAATATACCTGGGCGCTGCGCGATACGCCCGGGGCGGAGCTTCTGGGCGTGATCGGACTGCGCCTGACCGGCGATTCCGTCGCGGCCGACGCATCCGTTCACCGGCTGGGATCCATCGGCTTCTGGTTGGGTACCCCGCACCGTGGCCGAGGCCTTATGCCTGAGGCGCAACGGCTCGTGGCGGACTGGGCGTTTTCGTCCGGAATCATTGATGTTCTGCAATGGGAGTGCCTACTTGGCAACGTCGCCTCGGCGCGTGCAGCCTGGAAGTCGGGGTTTCGGTTCTCCGGGGTGCGGTCATCTGTTGCCCTGTACCGGGACGGAAGCTACCCCGACTCCTGGCAGGGTCACCTCGCTGCCGGGGACGACCGTGCTCCGCAGCCGGGCTGGCCTGCCGAGGCCCTGGCCCCGTGATGCCCCCAAGGGTCGTGCTATTCGACCTCGACGACACCCTGTTCGCGCACCGAGCCGCGGTCGCTGACGGTATTCTGCTGCACCTCGATCGAATAGGTGGTGCCTCAGCAACCGGGGACCGGAGCGCGTCGACGGCGCTGTGGGATGCCCTCGAGGAGAAGCATTATCACTCTTACCTCACCAATGATTTGGACTTTGCCGGCCAGCGTCGCGCCCGCGCCCAGGATTTCGCTGCTTCGTTCGACATCGCGCTGACCGATAATCAAGCGGATGTTTGGTTCGACCAATACTTTGAGAGCTACCGGGCCAGCTGGCGGCTACACGACGACGCTCTTCCTTGCTTTGATGCCCTCGCCGAGCAGATTCCCGGAGTTCGTTTCGGCCTCATCACGAACGGCGACCCGGTGTTTCAGGGGGACAAGATTCGTCGTGTTGGCCTCGCTGACCGGTTCGACCACGTCATTGCATCGGGTGCGCTCGGCGTCACCAAGCCCGACGCGCGCATCTTCGAGCACGCCTGCGCCCTGTTCGGCGTGCCCGTGTCAGAGGCGGTCTATGTCGGGGACCGGCTCCGCACCGATGCTCTGGGCGCGGCCGCTGCGGGACTGACGGGAGTCTGGCTCGACCGCGCCGTCGCATCCGCTGCCCCGCTTGCGCCGGCCGACAGAATAGACGCCTCGCGCCTCCGTATTCTTCGGATCGAGACCCTGACCGAACTCACCAGTGCGCTCAGCGGGCAGGCAGTGGAATGGCTGCCGGCATAACTCCAATTCGCGGCCACAAATTGCAGGAGTTATTCGGCTGGGCCAGGTGGAGAGGGGAGGCCGGACGGCCGACTGCTCGACGAGGGAGGCGAGATGCCGAAAGCCCGGCCCCGCGTGGACGGGGCCGGGCTTTCGGGCTACACAGGATGGGCAAGAACTAGCGCACGTCTTCGTCTACCCAGTCCAGGGTCTTCGTGACGGCCTTCTTCCAGTTGCGCAGCAGGCGGGCGGCCTCCTCCGGGTCCATGGACGGCTCCCAGCGGGAGTCTTCCTGCCAGTTGGCGCGCAGGTCGTCGAGGCCGCTCCAGAAGCCGACAGCGAGTCCGGCCGCATACGCTGCGCCGAGGGCGGTGGTCTCGGCGACGACCGGACGCACGACGGGAACGCCGATGATGTCGGCCTGGAACTGCATGAGCAGGTCGTTCGCCGTGGCGCCGCCGTCGACCTTGAGTTCGGTCAGCGGCACGCCGGAGTCTGCGTTGACCGCGTCGAGTACCTCGCGGGTCTGGTACGCGATGGCTTCGAGCGCGGCACGGGCAATGTGGCCCTTGTTCACGTAGCGGGTGAGTCCCACGAGGGCACCGCGCGCATCGGAACGCCAATACGGTGCGAACAGGCCGGAGAACGCCGGTACGAAGTAGGCTCCGCCGTTGTCCTTGACCGTCTTGGCGAGGTCTTCGATCTCGGAGGCGTTCTTGATGATGCCAAGCTGGTCGCGCATCCACTGCACGAGCGAGCCGGTGACCGCGATCGATCCCTCGAGCGCATAGTGCACGGGGGCGTCGCCGAGCTTGTAGCCCACGGTGGTGAGCAGGCCGTTCTTGGAGTGAATGATCTCGGTGCCGGTGTTGAAGATCAGAAAGTTACCGGTGCCGTAGGTGTTCTTCGCCTCGCCCTGATCGAAGGCGGCCTGGCCGAAGGTCGCGGCCTGCTGGTCGCCGAGGATGCCGGCGATCGGCACCTCGCGCAGCAGGCTGTGCCCGCTCGCGATGCCGTAAACCTCGGAGGAGGACTTGATCTCGGGCAGCATCGACTTCGGCACGTCGAAGATGGCGAGGATCTCGTCGTCCCACTGCAGGGTCTCAAGGTCCATGAACATGGTGCGGCTCGCGTTGGTGACGTCGGTCGCGTGCACGCCGCCCTCGATGCCGCCGGTGAGATTCCACAGCACCCAGGAGTCGGTGGTGCCGAACAAAAGGTCGCCGGCATCCGCTTTGGCGCGGGCACCCTCAACGTTTTCGAGGATCCAGACGATCTTGGTGCCGGAGAAGTAGGTGGCCAGCGGCAGGCCGACCTTGTCCTTGAAACGTTCGACGCCGCCATCCGCTGCCAGGCGATCGACGATCGACTGCGTGCGGGTGTCCTGCCAGACAATGGCGTTGTAGACGGGTACGCCGGTGTTCTTGTCCCAGACGACAGCGGTTTCGCGCTGGTTGGTGATGCCGACGGCCTCGATATCGTGGCGGGTGATGTTCGCCTTGGACAGCGCCTGGCCGATGGCCTCACGGGTGTTGTCCCAGATTTCCTTCGGGTCATGCTCGACCCAGCCGGCCTGCGGCAGAATCTGTTGGTGCTCGAGCTGGCCGGTCGAAATGATCGACCCTGCCTTGTCGAACACGATCGCTCGGGAGCTCGTGGTTCCCTGGTCGATGGCGAGAACGTACTTGGCCATGTGTAACTCCTTTGTTGTTCCAGGTGGAATAGCTAAGTTTAAAGCGGATGCTGCAGAATACGTCGAATGCTTTAGCCCAGGATGGGTAGCAGCACTCCCGACGAGGCACCGGCGAGCACGCCACCGATAATGGGGCCGACGACCGGTACCCAGGAATAGGACCAGTCACTGCCGCCCTTGCCCTTGATCGGCAGCAGGAAGTGCGCGATGCGGGGTCCGAGGTCACGGGCCGGGTTGATCGCGTAGCCGGTGGGCCCTCCGAGTGAGGCGCCGATGGCGATCACGAGCAGGGCCACCGGCAGGGCGCCGAGCGCGGCCAGACCGCCGCCGTCGCCATTGCGGCCGAAACCGATGACGACGAAGACGAGCACGAAGGTGCCGATGATCTCGGTGACGAGGTTCCAGCCGTAGGAGCGGATAGCCGGCCCGGTGGAGAAGACGCCGAGCTTGTTGGCGGCTTCCGGCTCCTGGTCGAAGTGCTGCTTGTAGGCGAGCCACACCACGACGGCGCCGAGGAAGGCACCGATCATCTGGCCGCCGATATAGGTCAGCGTCGATACGACATTGACCGGCACGCCCGAACCGAAGGTGTCGGCCCCGCTCGCGACGAGACCGAGGGTGACGGCCGGGTTCAGGTGGGCACCGGAGTTGTAGGCGGCGATCACACCGGCGTAGACCGCAAGGCCCCAGCCAATCGTGACCATGAGAAAGCCGCCGCCGAAACCCTTGTTCTTGGCGAGGGCCACGTTGGCGACAACGCCACAGCCGAGCAGAACGAGGATGGCCGTTCCCACGACCTCTGACATAAAGACGACACCGAGATTGTCCACATTGACCTTTCAGATGGGGTGATGCTGTTCACCGACTCGACCTTGTTGTCGAGTGCGGCTGTCGTGCGTAGTGTCTAAAACGTATCGGCGCGCGGGCTGACGCAAGCCGGTTTTCACTGCACGTTCGTGCAGATTGTCGGCAATCGTCAGCCCTGGACGGGGGTCAAGCGACGAGGACGGCGGCCTCACCGACGGCAGCGAGGTCGACCCCGTGCACGTCGATCAGGATGCCGCGGGCCAGCTCGATTTCTTCGGCCCGGCGTTCTGCGTTCCAGCCGAGCACCGGGGCGACGACGAGGGCTAGCTCTTCGATCAGCGGGGTGGTCACGGCACCGACGAAGGCCATGCTGGTACGGCGCAGCAGCACGTCGATCAGGCGCACGACGCTCTCGGTCGATGCCAGAAACTCGATCTCGCGTCGGCTGTAGGCCGCGTTGTGCTGGAGCGGGGCATCCGCCGGACCGCTTGGGTCGGTCAAGAACTCGATGACCTCGCTGGCCCGCGTTCCGTACCGGGCGAGCAGGGCTGCGGCGCGGTCGGTGCCGACCTCGTCGCCGTGGGCGGTGACCCAAACCTGGTGGGTGGCATCCGTAGCGGGGAAGTTGCGCCCGCCACCGATGGCGAGGCCCTCGGTGGAGACGGTGCGCGGCAGGCCGAGCAGCTTCAGAATGTCGGTGCTCAGGTTTTCGGCCAGGGCACGGAACGTGGTCCATTTGCCTCCGACCAGGCTGAGCAGGGTGCCGTCCTCGACACCGGCACGGGGCAGCGGACGAGACTCGATGCGGTAGTCGCGGGAGACGAAACCGGGGGCCTCATCGTCGTGGCGGGGCAACGGACGCACACCGGCAAAGCGGAAAACGATGTGCGAACGATCGACCTTCACCGTTGGGAAAACGTGCGCGACCAAATCGAAGAAGTAATCGGTCTCCGGTTCGGTGCAGCGAATCGGCTTGCTCATGTCGTGCTCGAGGTCGGTGGTACCGACCAGAACGCGGCCCTTGAGCGGGTAGATCAACACGATGCGACCGTCTTCGTGCTCGAAGAAGATCTCGCGGCCGCCGGTCGCCGCGAGCAGCTCGGGGTTATCGAGCACAATGTGTGAGCCCTTGGTGCCGCCCATGAACGTGCTCGGCTGGCCGAGGGCGTCATTGGTGAGGTCAGTCCAAGGACCGCTCGTGTTGACGACGACGTCCGCTTGGAATCGGAATTCTTCGCCGGTGATCGTATTGCGCAGCAGCACGCCGTTCTCGTCCATTCCGGCGGCTTCGACGTAGTTGGCGGCGCGGGCATGCGGGCCGGCGTCGAGGCCGTCGCGCAGTACGTCGAGGGCGAGGCGCTCAGGGTCGTGCATGGCGGCGTCGTAGTAGGTGGCCGTGTATTTGAGTCCGGGGTTGAGCAGGGGAAGCGCGGCAAGGGCCTTGGTACGGCCTTTGAACTCGTGGCGCGGCACCGTTCCACCATCGCGGGAGAAGGAGTCGTAGATCATCATGCCGAGCTTGATGAGCATGGCACCACGTTCGACGTGCTTCTTGCCCTGCTTGTGGGTGAGAAACCGCAGCGGCGCGGCCATGACGCCGGAGAAGGTGGAGAAGATGGGAATCGTGGTCTGCAGGGGCTTCACGTAATGCGGCGCGATCTTCAGCAGGCTGTTGCGCTCGGTCACCGATTCCTTGACCAGGCGGAATTCGCCGTTTTCGAGGTAACGCACTCCGCCGTGGATCATGTGTGAGCTCGCCGATGATGCACCCGAGACGTAGTCGTTCTTCTCGACGATGACCACGTCGACGCCCTGCAGGGCCAGATCGCGGAAGGTGGCGATGCCATTGATGCCGGCGCCGATGATGAGAACCTGAGCGTTCGGATGAGCGGAGATCGCGGTTGAAGTCTGTGAGTTTAAGAACGACATTGTTGTCACCTCTGTCTCGGGCTTGCACTCGGCAAGCCATGTGAATAGATTCAGTCTGACAGTCCGACACAATTTCTCAACCGGATTGAACATACGTGCAAGGAGCGCCGTGACCTTCGATCTCGATCCCGTGCAGTCCGATCGCAGCCGTGACGCCCTCACTGCGGCCCACCTGTACTACATGCAGGACCTCACGATGGATGCCATCGCACAGGAGCTGCATACCTCCCGTTCGTCCGTTTCCCGCCTGCTCAGCCACGCTCGAGAGACCGGCCTGGTCGACATACAAATCAAGTCCCCGCTGGATGCCCCGAGCCACCTCGAGCAGCAGATCGAAGCTCGATTCCAGATCACGGCGCACGTCGTTCCGGTTCCGGACAGCGCTAGCGATGTCGATCGGCTCGAGCGTGTCGCCCTGTCTGTTGCACGAATTCTCGGCCAGTACTTCGATTCGAACATGACCATGGGTATCGCCTGGGGATCCACCATGAACGCGATCAGCCGACACGTGACGCCCAAGCAGACGCACAACTCGCAGATCGTGCAGCTCAATGGGGCGGGAAACATGCGTACGACCGGTCTCGGCTACGCGAGTGAGATTCTCGGCCGTTTCGGAACGGCCTTCGGCGCGCACGTGCAGCAGTTTCCGGTGCCGGCCTTCTTCGACGACCCGGCGACCAAGCAGGCGCTGTGGGGTGAGCGCAGCATCAGCCGACTGATCGATATGCAGTCAATCATGGATATCGCCCTGTTCGGCTTGGGTTCTCCGTTCTCCGGCGTGATCAGCCGGGTCTACGCCGGTGGCTACCTCGAGCAGGCCGAATTCGACGCCCTCAGCGCGGCTGGCGTGGTCGGCGACGTTGCGACAGTGTTCTACCGCGCCGACGGTTCAGCCGACGATATCGCCATGAACGAACGCTCCACCGGCCCGGACTTCACCGTGCTGCGCCGCACCCCGCGCCGCATCTGCGTCGTGGCCGGCCGTTCCAAGCTCGCGAGCCTCCGCGGTGCCCTGGCCGCGCACCTCATCACCGACCTGTTCGTCGACGAGAGCACAGCCCGCGCCCTGGTCGAGGCAAACTGATCGGATATTGAACGGAATACCACGGCTCGCAGGCTGTTGCACTATAACTAGAAGTACTACACGTGCTCCGGGGTCGGTGTAATTCCGAACCGGCGGTTAAAGTCCGCGACCCGTTAGCCCCTGTCACGAGGGACCGACGGTTGAGCTGGTGAAACTCCAGCACCGACGGTCAAAGTCCGGACGGGAGGCGCACGAGTTGGTTGGCACCTGCGGTCGACCGACGGGTTTTAGGCATGATGATGCACACCCACACCCCCGGAGCTCGTCCGACACGGATGAGGGCGGGATGACCAACAACGCGGCGGTGAACGTGGGTCTGCAGAGCGCCTTGCTCCGCGCCCTCGAACTGGCCGCCCAGGGCCCCGCCACCGGAGTCAACCCGCGGGTGGGTTGCGTCATCCTGAACGCCAACGGCGAGACCCTCGCGGAAGGGTGGCACCGTGGTGCCGGCAGCCTGCACGCGGAGGTCGACGCCCTCGCACAGCTCGACGCCGGCGCCGCTCGCGGAAGCACCGTCGTTGTCACGCTCGAACCGTGCAACCATGTCGGCCGCACCGGTCCCTGCGCAGAGGCCCTGATCGACGCCGGCGTGGCTCGCGTCGTGTACTCGGTGACCGACCCGGGCGAGCACTCCTGCGGCGGGGCCGATCGGCTGCGCGCCGCCGGCATCGAGGTGCAGGGCGGACTCCTCGACGATGTCGGCGAGGCCTTTCTTGGCGACTGGCTCGTCGCAGCCCGCCTCGGTCGGCCGTTCGTCACGCTCAAATGGGCATCGAGCCTCGATGGTCGGGCCGCCGCCGCCGACGGCTCCAGCCGCTGGATCACCGGCGCCGAAGCTCGCCTCGACGTGCACCGACGTCGTAGCGCCAGCGATGCGATCCTGGTGGGCACCGGCACCGTTCTCGCCGATGACCCCGCCTTGACCGCGCGCGACACCGACGGTGGGCTCCTCGCCCGACAGCCCGTGCCCGTGGTGGTCGGGCGACGTGAGGCGCCGGCATCCGCTTCCCTGTTTGCGCACCCGCAGCACCCGCTGTTCTTCGACGGCCTCGACCTGTCGGGCCTCCTGTCCGACCTGCACAAACGCGCCATACGCAGCGTATTCATCGAGGGCGGCCCAACCGTGGCGAGCGCGTTCGTGGGCGCCGGGCTCGTCGACGAATACCTCGTCTACCTCGCGCCGACCCTGATCGGCGGCCCGCGCCTGGCCCTCACGGACATCGGTGTCGCCGCAATCGGTGAGCAGCGCCGCCTTTCTATTCATTCCCTCGACCGCCTCGGCGACGATGTTCTCATCGTGGCCCGACCGCTCACACCCTAAGGAACCCATGTTCACCGGAATCATCGAGGAGCTCGGCCAGATCGAGCGCATCGAGACCACAGCGGATGCCGCCCGCCTCACCATCCGCGGCCCACTCGTGGTCGACGGGGCGCTGCGAGGCGACTCCATCGCCGTAGCAGGCGTCTGCCTCACCGTCGTCGAACGCACCTCCGACACGTTCACCGCGGATGTGATGGCGCAGACCCTGTCGATGTCGACCCTGTCTGACGCCAGAGTCGGCTCCACGGTCAACCTCGAACGAGCCGCCCTCGTGGGCGGACGACTCGGCGGCCACATCGTGCAGGGCCACATCGACGGCACGAGCACCGTTCTCACCGTCACCCCCGGTGAGGCCTGGCGGGTGCTGCGGTTCAGCCTCAGCGCCGAGCTGGCGCCGCTCGTGGTCGGCAAGGGGTCGATCGCCATCGACGGCGTCTCCCTCACCGTGAGCAACATCAGCCCGGCCACCGATGTGAACCAATGGTTCGAGGTGTCGCTCATTCCGGAGACCCTCACCGCCACGACACTCGGCGAACGCGCCGTCGGCGACCGGGTCAACATCGAGACCGACATTCTGGCCCGACACGTCGAACGGATGCTGGCCCTCGCCACCCACAATTTCCAGCCCGAATCAGCAACAAGGAGCGCATCATGAGCCTGGCCGATATTCCCTCCGCACTCGACGCCCTGCGCCTCGGCCGACCGGTCATCGTCGCCGACGACGAGGGCCGCGAAAACGAGGGCGATGTCATCATCTCCGCCCAGCTGGCCACGCAGGAGTGGATTGCCTGGACCGTGCGCTACTCCTCCGGATTCATCTGCGCGCCGATGACCAACGAGATCGCCGACCAGCTCGACCTGCCGGTGATGGTGCTCAACAACGAGGACCCACTCGGCACCAACTACACGGTGAGTGTCGATGCCGCCGACCGGCTGTCGACCGGTATCAGTGCCGCCGACCGCGCGCACACCCTGCGGGTGCTGGCCGACCCGCAGTCTGCCCCGGCCAGCCTGCACCGCCCCGGCCATATCCTGCCGCTGCGGGCCCGCGACGGCGGCGTGCGCGAGCGCGGCGGCCACACCGAAGCTGGTGTCGACCTCATGAAACTGGCCGGCCTGGTTCCGGTCGCCGCGATCGCCGAGATCGTCGCCGAGGACGGCGAGATGATGCGTCTGCCCGGCCTCCTCGAACTCGGTGTGCGCGAGGGGCTGCTCGTCATCACGATCAAGGACCTGATCAGCTACCTGGACGAGTTCCACCCGAACGAAGCCCTGCCGACCATCGCCCCCATCATCGAGGCGCCGCGGGTGGACTTCGAGGTGGAGACCACGGTGCCCACCCGGCACGGGGCCTTCCGGGTGCGCGCCTACCGGGACCGCTCCACCGGTGCCGACCACGTCGCTTTCGTCGCCGGAACCCCGGTCAATGGCGCCATTGTGCGGGTGCACTCCGAGTGCCTCACCGGCGAAGCGTTCGGCTCGCTCAAGTGCGAGTGCGGACCGCAGCTCGACGCTTCCCTCGACATCATCCAGGCGGGAGGGGGCGTCGTCGTCTACCTACGCGGGCAGGAGGGGCGGGGCATCGGCCTCATCAACAAGCTGCGCGCGTACGAGCTGCAGGAAGACGGCCTCGACACGCTCGACGCCAACCTCGCGCTGGGATTGCCCGGCGACAGCCGCGATTATGGCGCGGCCACCAGCATCCTGCACGATCTGGGTCTGCAGTCGGTGCGGCTGCTCACCAACAACCCGGAGAAGGTGCGTCAGCTCGAACTACACGGCGTCGCCGTGTCCGAACGGGTGCCGCTCGTCGTGGGTATCGGCGAGTTCAACGAGGAGTACGTCGCCACCAAACGGGACCGAATGGGTCACCACATTTCCAACATCGAAATCATGAACGGAATCGCCTAATGGCTGGAACCGGACCCACAATCAGCGTTGACGGGCGCGGCCTGCGGATCATCATCGTGGCCGGTCTGTGGCACACCGGCATCACCGATGGCCTCATCGCCGGCGCGACCCGAGTGCTCGAAGCGAGCGGAGCTGAATTCACGCTCGTGCGCGTTCCGGGCAGCTTCGAACTGCCCGTCGCCTGCAAGGTCGCCCTCGAAAACGGGGCCGACGCGGTCGTGGCACTCGGCGTGATCATTCGCGGCGGCACCCCCCACTTCGAGTTCGTCTCCAACGCCGCAACGGATGGCCTCACTCGCGTCGCCCTCGACGCCGGCAAGCCCGTGGGCTTCGGCGTCTTGACGCTGGACGACGAGCAGCAGGGCCTCGACCGGGCCGGATTGCCCGGTTCGAAGGAGGACAAGGGTGAGGAGGCGGCATCCGCTGCCCTCGCTACCGCTCTCGTGTTGAGGGAGCTGCGCGGGCACATCGGGTAATTTGTGGTGCCATAGGCTGAACGCATGGACCTTCTACGCAATATTCTGCTCATTTTGCACTTCGTCGGCCTCGCCTCACTGCTCGGCGGCTTTCTCGTGCAGATCAAGCCGATCATTGCCGGCAAGGGCACCGTCGTCGCCGCGATGTTCCACGGTGCTCTGACCCAGCTGGTCACCGGCGTGCTGCTCGTCGGCATCATCGAGATGGGTTCGCTCGGCCACATCGACAATGCCAAAATCGGCGTCAAGCTGGTCGTGCTCATTGTGATCACCGTGCTCGTGATCGTCAACCGCAAGAAGCCTGCCGTGTCATCGCTCGTGCTCTGGGCCATTGGCGCCCTGACCCTGGCCAACGTAGCCATCGCGGTGCTCTGGAAGTAACTGCGCGAAAGCGGGCTAAGGTATTTTGTGACCTCTACACGCGGCCACACCACTATTCGTGCGTAAACGCTTCCGCGGGAAGTCTGATCGACTTGCGGGTTTCGTCGGCGCCCAGCCATCCCACCGGAGCGTTCCACCCTCATGTCAACATCCACAGCGTCAGTTTCGACGCCGACCACCCCGCTGAATCCGAAGAGCCGCGTCATCATGGCGAGCCTCATCGGCACAACCATTGAGTTCTACGACTTCTACGTCTACGCGACGGCCGCAGTGCTGGTCTTCCCGCACCTGTTCTTTCCCACCGGCAACGAAACGACGGCCCTGCTGGCCTCCTTCGCCGTCTTCGGCGCCGCAATGGTGGCCCGCCCGATCGGCGCGCTGTTCTTCGGCCACTTCGGTGACCGCAAGGGACGCAAGGCCACCCTGGTCGGCGCGCTGCTCACGATGGGAATCGCGACCTTTTTGATCGGCCTGCTGCCGACCTACGCCATGATCGGCTGGTGGGCACCGCTGATGCTCGTCATCCTGCGCCTCGCCCAGGGCTTCGCCCTCGGCGGGGAGTGGAGCGGCGCGGCGCTGGTTGCAACAGAGAACGCTCCGGTCGGCAAGCGCGCCTGGTACGGCACCTTCCCGCAGGTCGGCGCCCCGCTCGGCTTCATCATTGCCAACGGCCTGTTCCTCGGCCTCGCCCTCGCCCTCGCGCTGCCGTCGACCGACCCGACCCGTCCGTCTGAGGCGTTCCTCGAGTGGGCCTGGCGCGTGCCTTTCCTGTTCTCGGCCGTGATGGTCATCGTCGGACTCTGGGTGCGTCTGCGCCTGGTGGAAAGTGACGTCTTCACCAAGGTCGTCAAGGCTGACAGGGTTGAGAAGCTGCCGCTCGCGGCCGTGTTCAAGAGCAACTGGCGCGAACTCATCCTCGGCACGTTCATCATGCTGGCCACCTACGTGCTGTTCTACCTGATGACCACCTTCACTCTGAGCTACGGTCGTGCCGCCACCGATGCCGAGGTTCCCGGGCTCGGCTTCACCTACAACAGTTTCATTCTCATGATGATTCTCGGCGTAGTGTTCTTCGGAATCTTCACCCTCGCCTCCGGACCCTGGGCGGATAAGCACGGACGTCGCAAGACGCTCATCATCGTGACCCTGTTCATCATCGTGTTCGGGTTCCTCTTCGTACCGTTGCTCGGTGCCGGTGACCTCAGCGTGATGCTTTTCCTCATCGTGGGCTTCTCGCTCATGGGCATGACCTTCGGCCCGATGGGCGCACTGCTGCCGGAGCTGTTCCCGACGAATGTGCGCTACACCGGCTCTGCGTTCGCCTACAACATGAGCTCCATTCTGGGTGCCGCCGTCGCCCCGTTCATCGCCGTCTGGCTCTGGACGATCGGCGAGGGCAGCCCGTTCTGGGTCGGCATCTACCTCTCGGTAATGGGTGTCATCACCCTGATCGCGCTTATCCTGAGCCGCGAAACCAAGGATCTAGACCTGCACCGCTGAATTCTCTCGGTACGGCATCCGCTCCCCTCACGCTCGGCGTGGGGGGAGCGTTGTCAGTTCAGGAAGAGGGCTTTGAGGCGGCGGGTGGTCGCGAACAGGCCAACCACGATCATCACGGCGTAGTAGAGCACGTGCCAAAGCAGCCCAAGGTTGACCTGGCCGGTGGTCAGGGCCCGCACCAACTCCACGCCGTGCCAGAGCGGCAGCGCCTGGATCACATATTGGATTCCCTGCGGGTAGACACTCAGCGGGTAGAACGTGGCCGAGAACAAAAACATCGGCAGCAGCACGAAGTTGATCCAGTCCATCTGCTGAAACGTCTTCATGTAACTCGTGACCGCCATGCCAACGCTTGCGAATCCGAACGCGATGAGTAACACGGCGGGTAGGGCGAGCAGCGCCCACCAGGACAGGTTCAGGCCAAGCGCCTGCATCACGAGCATGAATCCGGTCGCGTAGAGCAGCCCGCGCAACAGGGCAAGCGAGATCTCGCCGAGCGCAACGTCGAGCGGGCCGAGCGAGGTCGACAGCATCCCCTCATAGAGCTTGGCGAACTGCATCTTGAAGAACACGTTCCAGGTCGAGTCGTAGA
Source organism: Cryobacterium sp. PH31-L1 (assembly GCF_030063145.1). Taxonomy (GTDB): domain Bacteria; phylum Actinomycetota; class Actinomycetes; order Actinomycetales; family Microbacteriaceae; genus Cryobacterium. Next base: position 484,282 of record NZ_JASISM010000001.1, on the reverse strand, counting down.
TCGCGCCGTTCATCGCGGCGACGGCGAGCAGGGCCGGGGCGATGAACGCCGCGTACGGCACCTGGGTGCCGTCGGCGGTCTGCACCTGCCCGATCAATGCCCCGAGGCCGACACCCATCGACAACAGGTAGAAGATGGGCTCGACGAAGCCGCTCAGCACGACGAGCGAGTTGGTGCTGCGGGTGGCCCGCCAGCCGCGCGCCATCACACTGCGCGCGTTTCCGGCATACAAACTGCCCAACGCCCGCGGCGGACGAACGCCCGCCGCGATCGTCGACGGAGACAGCTGCGGCCCGGTCACTTGTTCAGCCTGTCGGCCGTGAGGCGGCGAGCCCAGATCCAGCCGATGGCCAGCAGCGCAGCGAGATAGAGCGCGTGCACGAGGCTCAACCAGATCGGCTCCGGCATACCGTAGGCGAAGACTCGAGAGAGTTCGGTGCCGTGCCAGAGTGGCGAGATCCAGCCGATCCACTGCAGGTACGGCGGCAAAACGTCGAGGGGAAAGAACGTGCCGGAGAACAGGGTCATCGGCAAAATGATGAAGCGCTGCACCATGGCGAGCTGCCCCGTGTCGTCCTTGAGGGTGGCCGTGTAGGCCATCACGAGCGCCCCAAAGGCCAGGCCGGTGAGCAGCGCCACGAGCACGGCAACGAACCCGAGCAGCCCGGGTACCGCCCCGAAGACCAGCATGAAGATGTAGAAGATGGCGCAGGTGAGCAGCATGCGCGCCGCGACCGAGATGACGATGCCGTTGATGATCTGGCCGGGCTGAATCGAGCTCGCATTCATGCCGAAGAAGGTGGGGTTCCACTTGAATCCGAGCATGATCGGGTAGGTGAACTCTTCGGATGCGACCGCGATCGCACTGCTCCCGAGCAACGCCGGGGCGAGAAAGGCGAGGTAGCTCACCCCGTTCACGGCGTCGTCGCCGAGATTGCCGTCGACCAGGCTCGCCAGGCCCACCCCCATGGCGTAGAGGTAAACCAGCGGGCTGCCGATTGCCGTGAACAATACGGTTTGCGCATACGACCGCATCACCCGAAATCGGTGTTCGGCCACGTACCAGGAGCCGTAGCGGCGGGTACGCGCGGCCTGAGCGACCGCCGCCGCGAGCGCATCAGAGCGGATGCCGTCGCTCGTGTTGTCGGAAAGCGTGCTCATTCGATCAGGTTTCGGCCGGTGAGCCGCAGGAACACATCTTCCAGGCTGGAGCGACGCACGAGGCTGGTGATCGGGTGGAGGCCAGCCGCGGTCATCCGCTCCAATTCGTTCTCGCCGCTGTCGCTGTAGACCAGGATGCGGTCGGGCAGCACGTCGACCCGCTCACCATAGCCCTCGAGACGGCCGGCGACCTCGGAATTTTGGGTGGACCCGAACCGCACCTCGAGTACTTCGCGCGAGGAGTACCGGCGAATGAGGTCGGCCGGGGACCCCTCTGCCATGATGCGCCCCTTGTCGACCACGACGAGGCGGTCGCAAAGCTGCTCGGCTTCGTCCATGTAGTGGGTGGTGAGGAGCAGCGTCGTGCCCTGCTCTTTCAAGCGGAACAGGCGGTCCCAGAGAATGTGGCGTGCCTGCGGGTCGAGCCCGGTGGTCGGTTCGTCGAGCAGCAGGATGCGCGGGTCGTTGATGAGCGCCCGGGCGATGGTGAGGCGACGCTTCATGCCACCGGAGAGGTCGTCGACCTTGGCCGTGGCCTTGTCGGCGAGCTGCGCGAACTCGAGCAGTTCGTCGGCCCGACGGGCCACCCGAGCGCGCGGCAGCCCGAAGTAGCGGCCGTAGACCAGCAGGTTCTCCCGCACCTTGAGTTCCATGTCGAGGTTGTTCTCCTGCGGAACGACGCCGAGCTGGGAGCGAATCTCGGGGCCATACCGATTGGGGTCGAGGCCGAGCACCGTCAGGTCGCCGCCCGTACGGGTGGAGACCGCACCGATCATGCGCATCGTCGTGGATTTACCGGCGCCGTTGGGCCCGAGCAGCCCGAAAGACTCCCCCGGCGCAACCTCAAAGCTGATGCCGTCGACGGCGACGAAATCGCTCGAGCTTTTGACCTGATAGCTCTTGACGAGATTCTGGGTGGCGATGACAGGCTCTGGCACAGTTCTAACCTAGACCGCACCGGTGACACTGGGGATAGTTCGCATCTTCGGCGGCTACGATTCTCTGGTGACTACCGCTACCCGTGTGCCCGAATCTGCTGCTGCATCCGCTTCCACGCCCACGTCGAAGCCGCCGCGCGGCCGACGGGGCCGCCCCGTTCCCGCCGGTCCCCGCGCCACGTTCAGCCAGTTGCTGCCCTACCTGTTCGAGCACAAAAAGGTGCTCAGCGTCGTCATCGTGCTGAGCGTGCTGGGCGCCGCCGCGAGCCTGGCCCAGCCGCTGCTCGTGAGCCAGGTCATCACGATCGTGCAGGCGAATGACCCACTCGGGTCACTCGTTGGTGTGCTGATTGCCCTTGTGGTCATTTCCGGGCTGATCAGCGGTTACCAGCACTATCTGCTGCAGCGCACCGGCGAGGGCGTCGTGCTCTCCAGCCGACGCAAATTGGTCGGGCGATTGCTGCGCCTACCTATCAGCGAATTCGACGCCCGCCGCACCGGAGACCTCGTCTCCCGGGTCGGCAGCGACACCACCCTGCTGCGCGCGGTGCTCACCCAGGGCCTGGTCGAAGCGATCGGCGGCTCGCTCACCTTCATCGGCGCACTCGTGGCGATGCTCATCATCGACCCGGTGCTGCTCGGCCTGACCGTTCTCGTGATCGCAGTATCAGTGGTCACCGTCACCCTGTTGTCGCGGCGTATCCGCACCGCCAGCACGGCCGCCCAGGTTAAGGTCGGCGACCTCGCGGCGAGCGTCGAACGCGCCATCAGCGCCATTCGCACCGTGCGCGCCGCCAATGCCACCGACCGTGAAGTCGCGGTGATCGAGGAAGACGCCCGCGGTGCCTGGCGCATGGGCATCAAAGTCGCCAAGATCAGCGCCCTCGTCGTACCGATCGCAGGCATCGCCATGCAGGTGTCGTTTCTGGTGGTTCTCGGCGTCGGCGGCTTTCGGGTCGCGAGTGACGCCATCACCATCGCCGACCTGGTCGCGTTCATACTCTTCCTGTTCATGATGATCATGCCGCTCGGCCAGTTCTTCGGCGCGATCACCTCTGTCAACTCGGCGCTCGGCGCGCTCGGTCGTATCCAGGAGATCATCGATCTGCCCGCCGAGGACCAGTTCGACCGGGACATCGCTCCGCTCGCCATGACGGTCGGCGCCGCCAACGAAAAGGTGCGCCCGGAAGCCGCCGCGATCAGCTTCGAGAACGTGCACTTCGGCTATGCGGTCGCTCCGGTTGACCCTGATTCCAGCAAAGCGGATGCCGGCGCCACCGATATCGAGACCGCTCCCACGTCAACGGACCTCCGGCCGGTGCTCAAGGGCGTCTCCTTCGCCGCCCCGCGCGGACTGCGCACGGCGCTCGTCGGGCCGAGCGGGGCGGGCAAGAGCACGATTCTGGCCCTGATCGAGAGGTTCTACGACGTTTCGGACGGCACCGTGCGACTGGGCGGGCTGGACATCCGCTCGCTGGATCGCGCCGCGCTGCGCGCCCAGATCGGCTACGTCGAGCAGGACGCCCCGGTGCTCGCCGGGTCGCTGCGGGACAACCTCACCCTCGCAACCCCGGACGCCACCGACGAGGACTGCATCACCGTGCTGCACGCGGTCAACCTCGGCGAGGTCCTCGACCGTGACCCGGCCGGCCTCGGTGCTGCGGTCGGCGAATCGGGCGTCAAGCTCTCCGGTGGCGAGCGCCAGCGGCTTGCGATCGCGCGGGCGCTGCTCGCTGCGCCGCCGATTCTGCTGCTCGACGAGTCCACCTCGAGTCTCGACGGCAAGAACGAGCAGATGATGCGCGAGGCCATCGACGCCGTCGCGGCGGACCGCACGCTGATCGTCATCGCGCACCGCCTGTCAACCGTGGTCGACAGTGACCAGATCGTCGTGCTCGACCACGGCGAGGTCGTCGGCGTCGGCACCCACTCCGAGCTCGTGGTTTCGACTCCCCTGTACCGAGACCTGGCCAAGCACCAACTGCTGGTTTAGCCGAAGATTGCCTGGCCCGTTTTCATGTCGATGGGCAGCGAAGTATGTTCGTGGACGATCTTCCAGCTGACGCTGCGCCTTTCTAGATTGACCGTCAAGCGATTCGACAGTGAACGCTGGCGCTCGCCGGCCGGGGAGATCGCCGTGAAGGTCACAAACGCGTGTCCGAACGCCAGGTCGGCGCCGACCGTCGTGTGCACATCGGCAAAGACGACCTCTTCGGTATCTCTTCCGAGGCCTCTGAACCAGTCCGTCACCATTGCCCGCCAGGCATCAAGACCCGAGTATTTCCACTGCCCCCAGCAATCGAAGACGGCCACATCGTCGTCGTACAGGGCCACGAAGGCTTCCACATCCTGAGCAGCCACCGCCGCCACGTAAGCGTCGAAGGCACGGATCACCGGGTTTTGTTCGGTCGTCATGCCACCATCCTGTCAGGAGTCTCGAGCGGTGCCTAGCTCGGGCCGGCATAGCGCAGAGTCACGAGTTGGAACGGGCGCAAGCGCAGGGTGAGTTCGGGTCCGTCAGCGGCGACGACGGCGGCCGAGGCAACCTGGCGCTCAAGCAGGTCGGTCTCGAACATACCGGTCGCCTCGAATGAGCGGATGACGCGGGCCAGGGCCCGGGTACCGTGCGCCTCATAGACCCGCACGATGACGTCGCCGCTGCCGTCCTCGGCGAGCTTCACCGCCTCGATCACGACGGCAGGGTTGTCGACGGTGATTAGAGGCTCGATTGGCGTGGATCCGACGCCGGTTACGGTGCGGATCGGCAGGTTCAGCCTGTAGCCCTCATATACCGCGTCGGGAATACTCGCGCCCACGCGCAGGGCCACTCGCAGATTGTGAACACCCTGGTCAGCGGTGGGATCGGGAAAGAGCGGCGCGCGCAGCAGGGAGAGCGACACGGTCGTGCCGACGCGGGGTGCGGCATCCGCTTCCGATGCAAAGGCGATGCGGGTAATCGCGTGCCCGTAGGTGGAATCGTTGGCGACCGCCACGCCGAAACCGGGTTCGCCGACGTGCACCCAGCGGTGGGCGACGGTTTCGAAGCGGGCCGCATCCCACGAGGTGTTTGCATGCGTCGGACGGAATATATGCCCGAACTGGATCTCGGAAGCGGCCCGGTCAGCGGCGACATCGAGCGCGAGGTTCAGCCGCAAGAGCTTCTGGCGCTCGTGCCAGTCGATGCTGAAGGCGAGGTCGATCGCACTCGACTTGCCGGCCAGGGTCACGTTTTCGGTGACCGTCGAGGCGCCGAATTGGCGCACGACACGCACCCCGACCGTGCCAGGCGGCAGGGCGGAGAGCTCGACTTGTTCGACCGATTCGGCCTCGGTCAGTTCCTCGAACAGGCGCGCGTTGGGGGTATCGATGTCCCAGGCATCCCACTGGGTGGGGTTGTCGCGGTGCAGGGTCAGCAGGTTGGCCCTGGCGCCGGGCGGTACGACCTCGCGGTCGGCGTGGCGATCGTAGATCGAAGTGAAGAGACCGTCGGCGTCGATGGTCACGCGCACGTCCCCGTTCGACAGCACCCAGCCCTCGGGGGTGTGTGCGATCGTGGCACCAAGAAGGGAATCCTCAACCTGGGTGACACCGCCGAGGGCGGGCACACCCTCCTGGGCATAGGGCCCCGCGTTCAGCAGGATCGCGTCCTTGCCCGGCCCAGACAACGCGCGAACGCCGACCTCGATCACCCCCTCGAGCACCGCAGCGACCCGCGCATATTCGCACTCCGCCTGCTGGTGAACCCACGCGATCGACGAGCCCGGAAGAATGTCGTGAAATTGTTGCAGCAACACCGTCTGCCACGCGTTCTCGAGGGCCGCGCGCGGATACTCCGCCCCGGCTCGCACCGCGGCCATTGTCGCCCACAACTCCGCCTCGCGCAGCAGGTGTTCGCAGCGCCGGTTGCCCCGCTTGGTGCGGGCCTGTGAGGTGAGCGTGCCGCGGTGAAACTCCAGGTACAGCTCCCCGGACCACACCGGCGGCGCCGCGTATTCGGCCTCGGCCGCCTCGAAGAACCGCCGCGGACTCGACAATTCGACCGTCGGCGACCCCTCGAGCGACGCGGTGCGGTGGGCGGCGGCGATCATCTCCTCGGTCGGTCCACCGCCGCCGTCGCCCCAGCCGAAGGGCACGAGCGAGGTGTTCGCGACACCCTTTTCGCTGTACAGACGTTCGGCACGGGCCAGTTCGAGCCCGGACAGCTGTGCGTTGTAGTCGGCGACCGGCGGAAAGTGAGTGAAGATGCGGCTGCCGTCGAGGCCTTCCCAGAGAAAGCTATGGTGCGGAAACACGTTCGTGTCGTTCCAGGACAGTTTCTGGGTGAGAAACCAGCGGCTGCCGGCGGCCCGCACGATTTGCGGCAGCGCCGCCGAGTAGCCGAACGAATCGGGCAGCCAGACCTCGAGCGGTTCCACCCCGAACTCCTTGATGAAAAACGATTTGCCCGCCACGAACTGCCGGGCCAGCGCTTCACCGCCGGGCATGTTCGTGTCGGATTCAACCCACATTCCGCCGGCAGGCACGAAGTTACCGGCCTGAACGGCCCGCCGCACACGCTCGAATAGCTTCGGGTAGCCGTCCCGCAGCCAGGCGTACTGCTGCGCCGACGAGGCCGCGAACACGAAGTCGGGGTGACGGTCGATCAGATCGAGCACATTGGAGAACGTGCGCGCCACCTTGCGCACGGTCTCCCGCACCGGCCAGAGCCAGGCGCTGTCGATGTGTGCGTGTCCGACAGCGTGCACCCGGTGCGCGCTCGCGTTCGCCGGGCTCGCGAGCACCTCGGCGAGAGCGGCCCGACCGTGCGAAGCCGTGCCGCCGACATCGTCCGGGTCGAGCAGATCCAGGCACCGTTCCAGGGCGCGCAGAATTTTCGCCCGTCGCGGTGCCGAAGCGGGCAGCTCGCGGCGCAGGCCGTCGAGCGCCATGACGTCCTGCAGAAGGTGCCAGGCCTGTGTGTCGCGCAGGGCGACATCCGCTTGCCGCAGTGTGTAGAGCGGCGTGGTTCCAGCGGTCGCCAGATCGCCCAGTGGGGTGGGAGTGAAGCTGAAGTCGGCGGCGATATTGGGGTTGGCGGCGGCCTCGATGTAGAGGTCGATGCGAGTATCGGTCACCGCGACCGTGCGGTTCAGGGATTCAATGCCCTTGAGCAGGCGGCCGTCGGCGCTGTACGCGCTGCCCTCGGCCTGGAACCCCGGCACGGCCATCGTGAAGCCGAGGTCGAGCACAACCTCGATGCGGGTTTCGGCCAGGCCGGCCCACTTGGGCGGCACCGTTCCCGTCAGGTGAAACCACACCGTGCCCCACGGTGGACCCCACGCCTCGCCCACGACAAACGGCGTGAACGGATGCGAGACCGCCTCCGCAAACGAGACCGGCTCCCCAGGTGCCACCCAGGCCGTGACCGTGAGCGGCGCGGTAGCCCGATAGATCGCCGGCTGAAGCCGTTCGCGAACGAATCGGTTCAGCCGGGCCTCGACGAGTGCGCTGTCGTCATGCATGCTCGCATCCTATGACGGTCGCGTGCCGGTCGCGTGACAGCCTCGGAGCGAATACTCGTGGCGAATGCAGGAAAACCGGCCACGGGCCTCCGCTTTCGCCGCACTGGTCGCGGCCTGGCGCAACCCCGCACGGAGGATTTCCTGAATTCGTCACCGTAGACGTACCGGAGGGGTGAGGCGCCGGGCCCACCTTAGGAACGCGGGACCATGATTGATCATGGGCCCAGTCTCCGGGCCCGGGCCCGGAAATCACCGCACGCCGGGAGAGACACGAACGGCCCCGCCACCAGGGGGGACGGGGCCGTACCTGCTGCGGGAATTAGTCCTTGAGGTGGTACCGCACGCTGGCGAGCTCAGCACGCAGGGCCGGCGGAACCTTGTCGCCGAACTTGTCGAAGTATTCCTCGGTCAGGTCGCACTCGGCGAGCCAGCTGGTCTGGTCGATCGCGAAGAGCTGGTCGACGGCTTCCTTCGACAGGTCGAGACCGTCGAGGTTCAGGCCGTCCTCGGCCGGGAGCAGGCCGATCGGGGTGTCGACGGCGTCGGCCGTGCCCTCGATGCGGCGGATCATCCACTCCAGAACCCTCGAGTTCTCGCCGAATCCGGGCCAGATGAAGCCGCCATCGGGGCCCTTGCGGAACCAGTTCACCTGGAAGATCGCCGGGGCGTTGGTGCCGAGCTCCTTGCCGACCTTGAGCCAGTGACCCCAGTAGTCGGCCATGTTGTAGCCGCAGAACGGGAGCATCGCGAACGGGTCGCGACGCAGCTCGCCGACGATGCCGTCAGCGGCCGCGGTCTTCTCGGACGAGATCGTCGCGCCCATGAACACGCCGTGCTTCCAGCTGCGGGCCTGTGCCACCAGCGGAACGTTGGTCGCGCGACGGCCGCCGAAGACGATGGCGTCGATCGGCACCCCACCGGCTGCTTCCCAGTCGTCGGCGATCGACGGGCACTGGGCGGCTGCAACGGTGAAGCGGGAGTTCGGGTGGGCGGCGGTGCGACCGGAATCGGGCGTCCAGTCCTTACCCTGCCAGTCGATCAGGTGGTCGGGAGCCTTGTCGGTCAGGCCTTCCCACCAGACGTCTCCGTCGTCGCGCAGGGCGACGTTGGTGAAGATGGTGTTGCCCCACATGGTGGAGACGGCAGTCGGGTTGGTGGTTTCACCGGTTCCGGGGGCGACTCCGAAGAAGCCGGCCTCGGGATTGATCGCCCAGAGACGGCCGTCTTCGCCCTGGCGCAGCCAGGCGATGTCGTCGCCGATGGTCTCGACCTTCCAGCCGGGGATGGTCGGGCGCAGCATCGACAGGTTCGTCTTGCCACAGGCCGACGGAAAAGCGGCGGCGACGTGGAACACGCCGCCTTCCGGGGAGATCAGTTTGATGAGCAGCATGTGCTCGGCGAGCCAGCCCTCGTCGCGGCCCATGACCGACGCGATGCGCAGGGCGAAGGACTTCTTGGAGAGTAGGGCGTTTCCGCCGTAGCCGGAACCGTAGGACCAGACCTCGCGGGTGTCGGGGAACTGCACGATGTACTTGTCATCGTTGCAGGGCCATTCGACGTCGGGACGGGTGATGCCCGACGCGTCGACGAGCGGGTAACCGACACTGTGCACGGTGTGCACCCACGCGTCGCCGGCCTCGATCATGGTCAGCACGGTCTCGCCCATCCGGGTCATGATGCCCATGTTGAGCACCACGTAGGGGGAATCGGTGATTTCGACGCCGAGCTGCGAGATGGGGCCGCCGAGCGGGCCCATCGAGAACGGCACGATGTACATGGTGCGGCCGCGCATGCTGCCGGCGAAAACGCCGCGCAGTTCGGCGCGCATGGCGGACGGTTCGGCCCAGTTGTTGGTGGGACCGGCATCCGCTTCATCGTTGGAGCAGATGAAGGTGCGACCCTCGACGCGGGCAACGTCCTTCGGATCGGTGCGGGCGAGGAAGCTGTTCGGACGCCATTCCGGGTTGAGACGGATGAGCTGACCGGAAGCAACGAGCAGTTTGGACAGCTCGTTGGCCTCGCGCTTGGAACCGTCGCACCAGACGATGGCGTCGGGCTCGGTCAGGCGAGCAATCTCATCGACCCACGCCTGCAGGTTGGGGTCGGTGCTGCCCGTACGTGACGGGTACGCATCCCCGTTGGTCTGGAGGGAAGAGTTGGTGAGAGTCATATTCTGGCCTTTCCGTACTGCTCGGGTAGGTGCAAATTTATGGAACGTCGGGGCTGCGTTGCTGACTTGACGTTGCGTACGGCCATAATTTCGGCCACAAACCAAGGATGGCCCTCCCTAGAGACGAGAACCGGCGATATTGCTAGTTAAGAACTGGCGTTTTTTAGATATTATTAAGTAATGTCGCCTCAAGCCTCCGATCTGATCACCCTCGGCCATCGCATCCGCCATTTTCGAAGCGAACGCGGCCTCACGCTCGACCAGCTCGGTGAGCGAGTCAGTCTCGCGGGCAGCCAGCTGTCGCTGATCGAGAACGGCCGCCGGGAGCCGAAACTCTCGACGCTGCAAGAACTGGCGACCGCACTGTCAGTCGACCTGGCTGAACTGCTGCGCCGGGAAGCGCCGAACAATCGGGCGGCGCTCGAAATCGAACTCGACCGGGCGCAGAAGAATCCGCTCTACGGTGCCCTCGGCCTGCCGGTCGTGAAGGTGACCAAGGGGATGCCGCTGCCCGCGATCGAATCACTGCTCGGCCTGCACCGCGAGCTGTCCCGTCGGGCCAGCGAGGCCATTGCCACCCCGGAGGAGGCCCGCCGCGCCAATACCGAATTGCGGGAGCGTATGCGCGAACAGGGCAACTACCTGCCAGCTATCGAAGAGCTCGTCGAGGAACGGGTGCGCGCGAGCGGCCATATCTCCGGCGCCCTCACCCACCGCGAGGTGAGCGTGATGGCTGATCAGCTCGGTTTCAGTTTGATCTACGTGAATGACCTGCCCAACTCCACCCGGTCGGTCACCGACCTCGCCAACGGGCGTATCTACCTACCGCCGGCCTCGATTCCCGGCGGGCACGGCCTGCGGTCGATGGCATTGCAGGCCATGGGTCACCGGTTGCTCGGGCACGAACGGCCCGGCAGCTACGCCGAGTTCCTGTGGCAGAGGCTCGAGATCAACTATTTCGCGGCGGCCTGTTTGATGCCGCGCGAGGCATCCGTCGCTTTTCTCGCCAACGCCAAGCAGGAACGCGAGCTGTCGGTCGAGGACTTTCGCGACACCTTCGGCGTCACCCATGAGGCGGCGGCGTTGCGGCTGACCAACCTTGCCACCAGCCACCTCGACATGACGCTGCACTTTCTGCGCGTCAACGGCGACGGCGCCCTGCAGAAGGGGTACGAGAACGACGACCTGCCGTTTCCAGTGGACGTCACCGGGTCGATCGAGGGCCAGTACGTCTGCAAGCAGTGGAGTGCCCGCAGCGCCTTCACCCACACCAACCGCACCACCGAGTTCTACCAGTACACCGACACCCCGGCCGGCACGTTCTGGTCGGCCACGCAGACCGGGTCAACGGATGCCGGCGAATTCTCGATCAGCGTCGGCGTTCCGTTCGCGCAGGCGAAGTGGTTTCGCGGGCGGGAGACGACCCAGCGCACGGTGTCCCGCTGTCCAGACGAGTCGTGCTGCCGCCGCCCCGACGCGGATGCCGCCGCGCGCTGGGCCGGCCGGGCCTGGCCGAGCGCCCGGCTGCACGCGCACGTGCTGTCGCCGCTGCCGTCCGGGACGTTTCCCGGGGTCGACGACTCCGAGGTGTACGCGTTCCTGGAGGCGCACGCCGCGGAGTAGTCGGGGGCCCGGCGTTCGGCCAGCACCGACGCTGGCGTTCGCTGCAGCCGCGGCCCCGAGCACGCCCGACTCGTGGTCACCGCGCACGTTGCGGGTCGCTGCGGCACCTAGAGCTGGCGCGGCGACCGGGAGCTGGCGCGGCGACCGGGAGCTGGCGCGGCGAGCGAGCGCCGCCGGCGTCCAGCGCGCGACCGCAGGTTAGGGAGCGGCGGCGGCGCCACTCAGCGCGCCGGCCGGCAGAGCGAGTTCATGCTCGGCGATGGTACGCATGAGTGGGCGCTGGGTGCGTGCGTCGCCGTATCGCACGGTGGCATGTGCATTGAGGCCGTCGATGATGCCGAGCAGCTGCCAGGCCAGGGCGGGTGCATCGTCAGTCACGAATTCGCCGCGGGCCACACCAACTCGCAACTGGGCGACCAGAAAGCCCTGCCAGGCGTCCATCTGGCGACCCACCTCCGCGGCGAGTGCAGGATTGCGGCGCCCGAGGCTCCAGGCATCGAGCCAGATCTCCGTGACCGCGCTGCGTTCCGGGCCGAGCAGGGTGTCGATCAGCACGCCGAGGGCGTCCACTGACGTCTGGCACGGGCCGAGTTCGGCGGCCACTTCGTCGATCTCCGCCGCAACGATCGCGCCGAAGGTGGCCGCAACCAGCACATTCATGCTCGGTTGGTAGTGCGCCACGAGGGCGGGGGTCACGCCGACCCGGGAGGCGACGGCCCGCACCGTGATGGCAGCGAGCCCGTCGGTCAGGGCGATCTGGCGGGCGGCCAACGCAATCTCCGTGACACGCTCGGCGGGGGCCTTGCGCCGATTGCGGGCGGAAAGTGTTGACATGGGACCCCAGTGTATATAGTTTGATCAGAGATTGTTGATCACTTGATCAATAAGAATCGCCAGGAGAACAGCATGCGCCTGATCGAGGCCCCGTCCAGCCCCGCGTCGCCCACCCGGGTCAGCGAGCCCGACCGCCTCCCCCTGCGCGTCGGCCTCGTGCAGCATCGGTGGCACGCGGACGCGGCGACGCTTCGGGCGGAGCTGGCGGAGGGCATCCGGTTGGCGGCTGAGGCCGGCGCCCGAATCGTGTTCCTGGCCGAACTGACCCTCAGTAAGTACCCCGGAAACGTGCGGGCCACCGGCACACCCAAAGCGGATGCCGAACCACTCCTGACCGGCCCCACCTTCGAATTCGCGACTGCCCAGGCCCGGCTGCACAATGTCATCGTGCACGCGTCCCTGTTCGAACGACCGGCTGACACCGACGAGCCGACCGATCCGCGCGGCTACAACACGGCCATTATGGCGTCGCCGGCCGGCGAACTGCTCGGCCGCACCCGCAAAACGCACATTCCGGTCACCGCGGGCTACTACGAGGACACCTACTTTCGGCCCGGGCCCGCCGCGGACGCCTACCCGGTCTACACAGTGGCGGGTGCCCGCCTCGGCCTGCCGACCTGCTGGGACGAGTGGTTTCCCGAGGTCTCCCGGCTGTATGGGCTCGGCGGCGCGGAGATTCTCGCCTACCCGACCGCGATCGGCTCAGAGCCGCTCTTTCCAAACTTTGACACCCAGCCGATCTGGCAGCAGGTCATCGTGGCCAACGGCATCACCAGCGGACTGTTCATCGTCGTGCCGAATCGGCACGGCGACGAGGGCGACCTCACCTTCTACGGTTCGTCGTTCATCTCCGACCCGTTCGGACGCGTGCTGGTGCAGGCGCCGCGCGGCGAATCCGTCGCACTCGTGGCCGACCTTGACCTGGCCCAGCGCGAGGAGTGGCTCACCCTGTTCCCGTTCCTGGCCACGCGCCGCCCCGACAGCTACGCCGGCCTGACGGCGGCGGCCGACCCGGCGCATCCGTTTGGGTCGGAGCGCGCATGACCTGGCGGATGCCGGCCGAAACCGCGCCGCAAGAGAGGGTCTGGATGGCTTTTCCGGCCGGCGGCTACACCCTCGGCGATACCGCTGAGTCGGCGCACGAGGCGCGCCGAACCTGGGCTGCCGTCGCGCATGCGATCGCCGATTTCGAACCGGTGACCATGGTCGTCGACCCGGCCGCCCGCGCCGACGCCACGCGCTACCTCGGCAGCGAAATCGAAGTTGTGGAAGCCGAGTTGAACGACAGCTGGATGCGCGACATCGGCCCGAGCTTCGTGCGCAACGTGGACGGCCGGCTGGGGGCCGTGGACTGGACCTTCAACGGCTGGGGCGGCCAGGACTGGGCCAGCTGGGATCACGATTCGAAAATCGGCCGTTTCGTAGCGGATGCCGCCGGGGCGGTCGCCGTGTCGTCGCCCCTTGTGAACGAGGGCGGCGGCATCCACGTCGACGGCGCGGGCACAGTGCTGGCGACGGAGAGCGTGCAGCTCGATCCCGGGCGCAATCCCGGCGCAACACGCACCTCGGTCGAGGCGGAACTGCGCCGCACGATCGGTGCCGAGCACGTCGTCTGGCTCCCGCGCGGCCTCACCCGCGACCAGCAACGCTTCGGCACCCGCGGGCACATCGACATGGTCGCAACGATCTCGTCGCCGGGCACGATTCTGCTGCACGCGCAGAACGATCCCGCGCATCCCGACTACCCGCTGACCCGCGAATTCCGGGCGCTGCTGGCGGCAGAACACGATGCGGCCGGGCGATCGTTCACGATCATCGGTCTGCCGGCACCCGCCGTGTTGCGCGACGACGAGGGGTTCGTGGATTACAACTACGTCAACCACCTCGTGGTCAACGGCGGCGTCATTGCCTGCAGTTTCGGTGACGAGAGAGCCGATGCCAAGGCCCGGGACCTGCTCGCCGCCGCCTACCCGGGGAGACGGGTGGTGTCAGTCGACGCGCGGCCGTTGTTCGCGCGTGGGGGCGGCATCCACTGCATCACGCAGCAGCAGCCGGCGGCGGCGCTAGCGTCCTGACCCTGACGTCTGAGTCAGTGCGAGCCTGATCAGGCGTTAGCCGGCCGGCGCGCGTTGCGCCACAGGCCGAAGACGAGCGGCAGCACGATAACGACCCCGAAAATCAGATACGCCCACTCGCCCAGTTCGTGGCGCAAGATCCCGACGCCGGATACCAGGATCGCGATCTGGAGCATTCTCCAGAACAAACTCGGCGGCTTCTGGCGACCGGCAGCCCGCACAAATGTTTCCGAACCCCGGTTCTGCCCCGATAATTTCGCGGCTTCCACCAGGCCGAGGGCTGACGCAACGACAATGAGCACGACGCCGAGCAGCAAATCCATCAGCGCTGCGCCAGCGCGTCAACCCGCGCATTGTGCCGGAACCGCACCAGATTGAACGGCACCAGAACGGCGATGAACAGCAGCACGAACGCCCACGGGCCGACCTCGGCCGTCATGAGGTTGGCACCCCAGATCACGAGAACGACCGCACCGATATTCAACAGAGTGGATGCCCGTGGCTGGGTCGGCGCCGTGCGCATCAGTGGGATCACGACCCCGGCGTTGGCGCGGGACAGCCAGACCGCGTAGGCGATCCCGCAGGCGAAGCCGAAAAGAATGAGGATCGCGCCGAATATGACTGCCATGCGATGGTGCTCCCTGCCGAGTCGTTACTTCGACACTAACCGCTCGGTGGCGCCGGTCACGATTCACTTTCCATATGGAAAGTACCTGCTAGCCTTCAAGCAGGCAGCCAGGGCGGGCATCCACTCGCCGCACCGGCACGAGGTAAGGAAACACCATGAGTCCGACCGATGGGCAACGTATTGACGCAGCGGGTGCCGCGCACCTGCTCGAGGCCGGCGCCGCCGCGAGCGCCCGTGCCGACGCGGCTGTCGATCATCGCGTGCTGGCCCGAACTCAATTCGGTATCGCTGCGGCGATGTTCATCTACCTCAGCGTGTTCCTGCTGCTGTTCGGCAACCAGACGCAGGAGGCCGTGTCGGGAGCAGGACCGGGCGGCTATGCCTACGGCACCATGCTGCTTATTCCCTTTCTCGTGCTCACCCAGTTGGTCATGGGGGTGCGCGACCGCGTTGGGGTAGTTCGCGCGCATCGGCCGTACCTCGTCTCTGCGCTGATCGGGCTGATTCCGTTTCTGCTCCTCGCCGGGCTGAGTGTCCTGGACGTGAGCTATCCGTGGGGCTTGAACCTCGTCGCCGCTGCGGCGCCGGCCGTTCCGCTGGCCGGGCTGGGCCTGAAAGCGGCCCGCCGGGCCGGGCCTCGGTCGAGACCGGTCGCGCCCATCGAACCGGGCCGTCCGGCCCGCATCATGACCGCGAGCCTCGGCCTCTATCTGGGCCTCACCGGCATGCTCGCGACCTTCAGCTGGTCCGCCCTCACCGGGCTAGCGCTGGTCATCGGGCTGGTTATACTCCTTGCCCTGATCTCATCCCGCTGGGGGCTGCCGAGCCTCGGAGCAGTGTGGGGCAGCCGCGAGTGGGCCGCCTACGGCACCTCGTTCACCCTGCTGGTGACGCTGGCAGTCGTGCTCGCCCGCACCCCCTGGAATACCCCGCTGGTCGGCGTGGTCGGTGGCCTGATCGTGGCCGCGCCGCTGGTGGTCGCCGCCGTTCGCGGCGCCCGATCATGACCGAGCGCCATCATCCGCGGCACGGACTCGATGACGCCCTGCTGACCCCGTTGCGCTTTTCGCTCATGGCCGCGGTCGGGCCCGATGCCGAAATCGACTTCGCCACGCTGCGCGACCTGCTCGAGACCGACGATTCGGCGCTCAGTAAAGCTATTGCCACGCTCAACGCGGTCGGCTATGTGGGCGTGCGTAAGGGCTACGTGGCCAATCGCCCGCGAACCTGGCTTCGGGCGACTCACGGTGGCCGGGCAGCAATGCGCGTGCACGTCGCCGCCCTGCAGGCCATCGCTGGCGGGCTGACTACTTCGGCTGCATCCGAATCGCCCCGTCAAGTCGGATAGTTTCTCCATTGAGCATGGGATTTTCGATGATATGCCGCACCAGGAATGCGAACTCAGTCGGGTCGCCGAGCCGGGACGGATGCGGCACCTGAGCGCCCAGGGAGTCCCGCACCGGCTGGGGCAGCCCCTGCAGCATGGGGGTGTCGAAGATGCCGGGTGCAATCGACATCACCCGAATCAGGCTCTGCGCGAATTCGCGAGCCAGCGGAAGGGTCATCGCGGCGACGCCGCCCTTGGACGCGGCATAAGCCGCCTGCCCGATCTGACCGTCGAAGGCGGCGACCGAGGCCGTGTTCACGATGACGCCGCGTTCAGCGCCGCCCTGACGGTCCGGGCTCCCCACGGGTTCAGTGCGCTGCATCGCGGCGGCGGCCAGCCGCACGACGTTGAAGGTACCGACCAGATTGATTCGGATGGCCCGCTCAAAGTCTTCGAGCGGCAGCGGTCCATCCCGGCCGACCGTGCGAGCGCCGGGCGCAATGCCGGCACAGTTGATCACGATACGCACCGGCCCCTGCGCCACGGCGGCGTCGACGGCACTCTGCACGTCGCCCGCGCTCGTGACGTCGCCGGCTACAAACCGGGCGCGGTCGCCCAGGGAGGCCGCGATTTGTTCGCCGGGAGCGCCCGGCAGGTCGAGCAGCACCACGAAGGCCCCGGCCGCGTGCAGCGTGCGAACGCAGGCTAGACCGAGGCCGGAGGCGCCTCCGGTAATGAGGGCAGAGCATCCGTCAATCTGCATCAGAGCCTTTCCATCAAGCGTGTGGCGATCGCGAAATCGCGCATCAGAGCCTCTCAATGAGGGTGGCGTTAGCCATGCCGCCACCCTCGCACATGGCCTGCAGGCCCCACCGGCCGCCGGTCATTTCGAGGTGGTTGAGCAGCGTTCCGAGCAGTCGGGTGCCCGAGGAACCGAGCGCGTGGCCGAGGGCAATGGCGCCGCCGCGCGGGTTGAGGCAATCGGGATCGGCACCGATCTCGCGCAGCCAGGCCAGCGGCACGCTCGCGAACGCCTCGTTGATCTCGTACGCGTCGATGTCGTCGATGCCGAGGCCGGACCGCGCGAGGATGCGCTGAGTCGCCGGGATCACGCCGGTCAGCATGAGCATCGGGTCGCTCCCCACAACGGTGAAACTATGGAAGCGGGCGCGGGGGTTCAGCCCGAGCTGCGCGGCCCGCTTGGCGCTCATGATCAGCGTCGCCGAGGCCCCGTCGGTGAGCGGGGACGAATTGCCGGCCGTGACATGCCAGCCGAGCTTGGGAAACCGGGCGGCGAGCGCATCGGTGCGAAAGGCGGGGCGGAGGCCGGCGAGCCCGGCGTGCGAGGTGCCGGGTCGGATGGTCTCGTCCTCGGTGACGACGGTGCCGTCCGGCCGGGTGACGGCCACGATTTCGCCGCCGAAGTCGCCGCGTTCCGCCGCAGAGGCGGCCAGACGGTGGGAACGGGCCGCGTAATTATCGAGGGCGTCGCGGCCGAGGTTGTATTTCTGGTTGATGAGCTCGGCTGACACTCCTTGGTTGACCAGGCCGTCGGGGTAACGCTCGTGCATGAGGGTGCCGAACGGGTCCTGTCCGCCGGCAGTGGAGCCGAGCGGCACCCGGCTCATCGATTCAACGCCGCAGGCGATGACCACGTCGGAACTGCCGCTCATCACAGCCTGGGCGGCGAAGGCGGCGGCCTGCTGGCTGGACCCGCACTGGCGGTCGATCGTGGTGCCCGGCACGGTGTGCGGAAATCCGGCGGAGAGCAGGGCTGTGCGGGTGACGTTGTTGCCCTGCTCTCCGGCCTGGCTGACGCAGCCGCCGATGACGTCGTCGATCAGTGCCGGGTCGAGGTTGTTACGGCTGACCAGTTCGTGCAGAACGGTGGCCAGGAGGTCGGCCGGATGGATTCCGTCAAGGGCTCCCCCGGGCTTGCCCCGGCCCGAGGGGGTGCGCAGAACGTCGATGATGACAGCTTCATTGCTCATGACCCCAGCCTAGGCCCGCGGCGGACCCACGGTCTCGACAGCGGATGCCCGCACGCCGGTTAACCCGACAGCGCCCACATCGCGACGGCGCTCGCCGCGGCGACGTTGAGCGAGTCGATACCGTGCTTCATCGGAATTTGCACCACGCTGTCCGACAGGGCGAGTGCCTCGGGGGTGAGCCCCTCACCCTCGGCGCCGAGCAGCAGGGCCAGGCGATCATGGCTGGTGCCGTCGAAGTCGCGCAGGCTGACAGCATCAGGCGTCAGCGCGAGGGCGGCCACGTGAAAACCATGCCGGGTGAGCAGGGCACGGGTGTCGGTCCAGTCGCCGACGCGGGTCCACGGCACCTGCAGCACGGTGCCCATCGACACCCGGATGGCCCGGCGGTAGAACGGGTCGGAGCAGCGGGGCGTGACCAGAATCGCATCCGCTCCAATGGCACCGGCCGAGCGAAAGATGGCACCGACGTTGGTCGGATCCGATACGTTTTCGAGGATCACGATGCGGCGTGCACCGGCAAGCAGGGTGTCGGCGCTGGGCAGCGCGGGCCGGTTCATCGACGCGATCAGGCCGCGATGCAGAATGTACCCGGTGAGGTCGGCGAGCATGTCGCCGGGGCCGACGAACACGGGCACCTCGGCCGCGTAGACGCCGAGCACAGCGAGAGCCTCATCGGCCGTGTTGCCGAGCGCGAGCACCGACCGCGGAATGTGCCCAGCGCGCAGGGCCCGCTCGAGCACGAGGGCCGATTCGGCGATGTAGAGCCCGTGCTCGGTTCCGCGGGCCTTCTTCAGCGCGACATCGGTGAGGTGGGCGTAGTCGACCAGTCTCGGGTCGCTCAGGTCGTCGATCGCGATCAGGGGCATCCGCAAAGTCTAGCCAGCGGTCCGTCGCCCGAGTCCTGGCCCCGACTCCCAGCACCTTCTGGGGGCGAATTCAGGAAAATAGGCGACGCCGGCATCCAACGCGCCCGGAAACACCCGGTACGACAGATGCACCCAGCTGGATTTCCTGAATCAGCCCCCGACGGGCGATGATACAAACGAACTTCGGAGGCCGGAGCTACTTCGTGGACACGGTCTGCACGGCCAGGGCGAGGGTGCCATCTGCGAGGCTGCCCCAGGCGTAGACGATGGTGTTCGTGTTCACTGCAATTTCCACGTCCGCCGGGCCGATGAGCGCCGCCGTCGTTCCGGCGGCCGCGACCGAGGCTGAGATGGTGCCGACCGGCAGCACCAGAACGGACTCGTTCGGGTTGGTCAGGCCGGTGATGGCCGGGACGCCGTTGGCGAGCACGTCCACGGCGGGAGCCGCGGCCACATGGCGAACCGTCAGTCGACCCTGGCCGGCGCCGGGCGCCGACCTGTCATTGGTGAACAGGGCCGCGGTGGGCAATCCGGCCTCGCTGAGGTGAGCGACCGCCGTGTAATTACCACCGGACGCGACCGTGAGATCGACCGGGCCGATCACGGGAGCGCTCGCGTCGGGGGCATCCGCTGCGGTGATGGCAAGAGTGTAGCTGCCGGCCGGAATGCGGAACGTTTTGGTGAGGGTGCCGGGTTCGAAGTCGTCGATGACCTTCGTGTTGTCGACATAGACGTCGACCACGACGCCCGGGATGGCGTGCAGCACCGAAACTGATGCCGGCGCTGCGGCCCGCGTGCGCACCGTCTGCACGAACAATGCGAGGTTGCTATCGGCGAGACTCCCCCAGGCATAGACGATGGTGTTGGTGCGCGGGGCGATCGTGACGTCGGCCGGGCCGAGCAGCGGAGCAGTGGTTCCGGCGGCGGCAACGACGGCACTGATCGAGCCGACCGGCAGGTCGAGCACGGTCTGCGACGGGTTGATCAGGCCGGCGACGGCGACCGCGCCGTTCGCGAGCACGTCGACGGCGGGTGCGGCCGCAACGTGCCGCACTGTGAGGCGACCCTGCCCGGGCGCCAACGGCGTGGTGTCGTCGTTGAACAGGGTGGCGGTGGGGAGGCCGGCGTCACTCAGGTGGGCCACGGCCGTGAAGCTTCGATTGGCCGTGACCGTGACGGTGGTTGAACCACTGATCGCAATCGCCGGCAGCGGAACGCCGTTCGCGCCCACGCCCACCTCGAGCGGGTTCGACGCGGAGATGTCGACGGTATGGGTGCCGGCCGCGATCTTCAGCGGGCCGAGCAGGGTTCCCGGCATGAAGTCGTCGACGACGACGCGGCCGTCGACCGAGATGTCGAGGGAGAGCCCGGGAATGGCGTGCAGCACCGAGACGGATGCCGTACCCGGCGAAGCGGATGCTGCCGGCACGGCCGCCTGGGCCGGCGCGAGCCCGGCGAGGGCGACGAGAAGGCCGGCGGAGATTCCGACGGCGAGGGACTTGCGCATTGCTACCTCCAGTGGGTCGATACGGAAGGCGGCTGTGCCTTCCTGGTAACAACTTCTCCGGCCGGGCGCGTTTCGGATGCATCGGCAGCAAGTATTTCGCAATCAGAGTTTGTGCAGCGCTCCGCGCACGATCGAGTCACCGGAGTGGGCCGGGTCACCGTCGGCCGGTTCGGCCGACACGTCGACCAGCGGGTACTGGGTGAGGTCGACGCTGGCCGGGATGGCGAAACGGCCGGTGGAGCCGTCCAGGAATCCGATGCTGACCAGGCCGGAGGCATCCGCTTTGAGCAGCCAGACCTCGCGCGAACCCGAGCCCTGGATGGCTGGCGCATCGAGGTCGACCACGACCGAGCGGCGGCCGTCGGCTGCCTGCTCTACCCGGGCCGAGCCGCTCGCGGCCCAGCCGGGCAGGGCGTCCAGGGCCGCTTCGGCCACGATCCGTTCAGCCGGCGGGCCGGCCGTACTCGCGACACCGAAGGCGATGCCGCCGACCAGGCCGATCACGCCGGCGGCCGCCGCGAACGGCACCCAGCGGCGGCGCGGCAGCGAGCGAACCGGTGCCGGCGCGACCGCGGGCGCGCTCAACGGTTCGGGCGTCGATTCGACCGGAAGGGACGCGGCGACCGGCGAAGCGGATGCGCGGGGCTGGGCCGCAGCAGCCGTCACGTCAGGGGTCGTTGCGAAGGGAGGTGGGGTGCGCACGGCATCGCTCAGCCCGAGCTCGACATGAATGAGCGCCCAAACACCCGCCGGCGGCATGAGCAGCGGATCAGACCCGGCGGCCCGACCGAGTTGCACGACCTGCCGCAGGGCGAGGTATTCCTCCGCGCACTCGGCGCAGGCGGCGAGATGGGCACGCTCGCCGGCGCTCGCGCCCTGTTCGGCCAGAGCGAGCAGGTGCAGGTCGTCTGCGGAAATGTGGGCGCCATCAATAGGAGTCATCGGACACCTCCAGCCGGGTGCGGAGGCGGGTCAGGCTGCGCCGCATGTGGCTCTTCACCGTGCCGAGCGGCAGCCCGAGACTGTCGGCGATCTGCACCTGGGTGAGATCATCGAAAAAGGCCAGGCGCATCACCTGCCGTGGCACTGGTTCGAGCCGGTCGATTTCATCGCTGACCAGCACGCGATTGACCACGCTCACGCTGTCGTCGACCCGATGGGCCGGGATGGTCGCCGCGAGGGACTCTTCGAGCCGCCGCTGTCGGCTGCGGGCCTCATGCGTGTCGGCGACCACGTGCCTCGTGATGCCGATCAGCCAGGCTGGCAGTCGAGAACGGGCCGGGTCGAACCCGGCGCGCCCCCGCCAGGCGGCGATGAACACCTTCTGGGTGACGTCCTCGGCGTCAGCCGCATTGGCGAGGGAGCGCACGGCGATCGTGAAAACCAGGGGCGACCAGCGCGCGTAAGCCGCAGCGAGGGCACGCTCCTCACCGTCTTGAAAGGCGCGGGCCAGAGCCGCGTCATCGTCGGTGGGTGCGCTCACGTGAGTGTGGGTCCTTCGGGCCGAAACACGAACCGGGCAGGGGCGCTTCGGCCGGACACTCCGAGTGTCGACCTCCGCGCGCACCAGCATAGTGAGTTTCCTTCGACTCGGTTGCAGTACCCCCTCGAGCAAAGGGGCCACAGCAGCAAACCCGACGTCGCTTGCTGTGGCCCTTCCCGGGGCGGGAAACCACTTACTCCTTTATTTCTCTCGTCGAGGGCGAAACGGATGCACCCTGCCGCAACTCGCGGTTTTACGGCGTCGGCGTGAGCGTGTACTTCGTCGAGAGATACTCCTGGATTCCCTCGAGCCCGCCCTCGCGGCCGAGGCCGGACTGCTTGACGCCGCCGAACGGTGCGGCGGCGTTGGAGACGACGCCGGTGTTCAGACCCATCATGCCGGTCTGCAGCTTCTCGATCATGCGCTGGCCGCGCGCGAGATCGGTCGTGAACACATAGCTGATCAAGCCGAACTCGGTGTCGTTGGCGAGGCGCACGGCATCCGCTTCGTCAGTGAACGTGCTGATTGCCAGCACGGGGCCGAAGATTTCGTCGCGCAGAATATCGCTGCCGGCCTTGACGTCGGTCAGCACTGTCGGCGCGTAGAAGGTGCCCTCGCGCTCGATCGCGACGCCGCCGGTGAGCAGGGTCGCGCCGCGGGTCAGGGCATCTTGTACCAGGGAATCGGCCTTGGCGACGGCCTTGCCATCGATCAGCGGGCCGATGGTGATGCCAGCCTCGGTGCCGCGGCCGATCTGGAACGCTTCAACGCGTTCGGTGATTCGCCGGGCGAATTCGGCGGCGACGGACTCGTGCACGATGAAGCGGTTGGCCGCGGTGCACGCCTGGCCGATATTCCGGAATTTGGCGATGAGCGCGCCTTCCACAGCCTTGTCGAGGTCGGCGTCGGCGAAGACGACGAACGGGGCGTTGCCGCCGAGCTCCATCGAAGTGCGCAGCACGTTCTCGGCGGAGAGCTTGATGAGCGATTTGCCAACCGCGGTCGACCCGGTGAAGCTGAGCTTGCGGAGGCGCGGGTCGGCGATGATCGGCTCGGAGACCACGCCGGACTGAGACGTCGTGATGACGTTGACGACGCCGGCGGGCAGGCCGGCCTCTTCGAGCAGGGCCACGAAGTGCAGGGTGGTCAGCGGGGTGAGCGCGGCCGGTTTGACGACGACGGTGCAGCCGGCGGCGAGCGCCGGGGCAATCTTGCGCGTCGCCATGGCGAGCGGAAAGTTCCACGGGGTGATCAGAAAGCATGGGCCGACCGGGTGCTGGGTGACGATCATTCGACCGGTGCCCTCGGGGTTGGTGCCGTAGCGGCCGCTGATGCGCACCGCTTCTTCGCTGAACCAGCGCAGGAATTCGCCGCCGTAGGCGACCTCGCCGAGCGCCTCGGGCAGTGGCTTGCCCATTTCGATGGTCATGAGCAGGGCAAATTCCTGCTTACGTTCCTGCAACAGGTCGAAGGCGCGGCGCAGGATTTCGCCCCGCGCGCGGGCGGGCGTCGCGGCCCAATCGGCCTGGGCTGCGTCGGCGGCGTCGAGGGCTGCGGTGCCGTCGGCCACGCTCGCGTCGGCGATGGTCTTGATGACGCGGCCGGTGGCCGGGTCGGTGACATCGAGGGTGCGGCCTCCGGTGGCGGCGACCCATTTGCCGTTGATGTAGAGCTGGTTCGGTACACGAGCGAGCAGCTCGGATTCGTTCGTTGGCGCTTCGGTAACAACCGTCATTGCATCTCCTAGTACTTTGTCTGCCCGTCGATCTGACGGTAATAGCCTAGCTGCGCCCACCGACAGGGTTGCTGGCGGCCAGTGTTTCAGCTGAACATCAAGGGAACGATCATGCCGACGGTCATCGCCGACATGGCCAGGCCCATGCTGGCGTGTTGCGCGGCCGCCCAGCGCTGCCGGGTTCCCGAGCGGCCAACCGGCCAGCGCGGTACTCGAATGACGAGAACAACGACGAGAACGGAGGCCGCAACCAGCACCCAGCCCAGTGGCAGCAGTAGCGACCCGGCCGGGTGGGTGTGTGCCGCGTGCAGGGTGGCGCCAGCTGCGGCATCCGCTGGGCCGGAGGATGTAGCCGTCAGCATGGCCAGCCACATCACCGACATGAAGAGCAGCCCGGCCGCGTGTTGCGCTGCGACCCTGCGGGCGCCGCGCGCTCCGCCTGGCCGAATTCCGGGCAGGCTCGCGAGCATCAGCGCCAGCAACACTGCGGCCCAGGCCAGCGGTGAGAGCAGCCGTCCCGGCAGGGCCATATCCACCGTCGAGATGACCATCACGATCAGGACCGTCGCAGCCATGAACGCCCGCCACGGGCAGCGAGGTCGCCGCCAAGCGGCGAGCCCGCAGACGACGCTCGTTCCGGTGAGCATGAGTGCAATGGCGATCCAGGCCTCGCCCCAGAGGTCGTTGCCCCCAGCCATGCCCACCATTGCGCCCATGTCAGCACGCTACGCGCGAACCCAGTGGCCGGCTTGTCGACCGGCGCACGGTTGGGGTGTAGCGGCGCACCCTCACGGCGATGAGGGGGTTGCATCTTCCGGGTGATCGTATATGATTTCAGATACACACGCAGCGCCGCGAGAGGACATAACATGCAGAACCCCACACCATTCACCGGTACCCCCGGCAAGGTGATCGCCCTGCACCTCAACTATCCTTCCCGCATCGCCCAGCGCGGCCGCAGGCCGGAACAGCCGTCATACTTCCTGAAGCCCGGTAGCTCGGTGAGCGCCTCCGGCACCCCGATCGAACGCCCGGCCGGCACCGAACTGCTCGCCTTCGAGGGCGAGATCGCCCTGATCATCGGCCACAGCATCCGTCGGATAAACCCGGAGCAGGGCTGGGCGGCCATCTCCGGCGTCACCGCCGCCAACGATTTCGGCGTCTACGACCTGCGCTACGCCGACAAGGGCTCAAATCTGAAGTCCAAGGGCGGCGACGGTTTCACCCCGCTCGGCCCGAGGGTGATCGATGCCACAGACATTCAACCGGATGCCCTCCGGGTGCGCACCTGGGTCAACGGCGCGTTGGTGCAGGACGACACCACGGCGCACTTGGCCTTCGGGTTCGGCCGTCTGGTCGCCGACCTCTCCCAGCTGATGACCCTCGAACCGGGCGATGTCATTCTCACCGGAACCCCCGCCGGTTCCTCCGTCGTGCAGCCCGGCGACGTGGTCGAGGTCGAAGTGGATGCCCCCACCGCGCCCGGCGCGCCCAGCACCGGTCGACTGGTCACGCCCGTCGTCGCCGGCGCGATCGCCATGGCCGAATACGGCGCCGGCCCGAAGATCGACGATCTGCAACGGGCCGAGGCGTGGGGATCAGCGGAGGCGGCCGGGCTACCCACGAAGACACTTCTGACTGACGAGCTCAAGGCTAAAATCAACTCGGTCGGCACCGCCACGCTCAGCTCCCAGCTGCGCAAACGCGGCCTGAACAACGTCTCCATCGACGGGCTGCAGTCCACTCGCCCGAGCGCGCGCCTGGTCGGGCTCGCCCGCACGCTGCGGTTCATTCCCAACCGGGAAGACCTCTTCATCTCTCATGGCGGCGGCTACAACGCCCAAAAGCGCGCCTTCGACTCCCTCCGCCCCGACGATGTGCTCGTGATCGAGGCCCGCGGCGAGACCGGCACCGGCACCGTCGGCGATATCCTCGCCCTGCGCGCCCAGGTGAACGGCGCCGCCGGCCTGGTGACGGATGGCGGGGTGCGCGACGTCGCCGCCGTCACCGCCCTAAAAATGCCCACCTACTTCGCCAACGCGCATCCCGCCGTACTCGGCCGGAAGCATGTGCCGTGGGATACCGACCTCACCATCGCCTGCGGCGGCGCGGCCGTGCAGCCGGGCGATGTGATCGTCGGTGACGCCGACGGCATCCTGGTGATTCCGCCGCACTTGATCGAGGAGGTCGTCACCGACGCGATCGAGCAGGAGCGCGAGGAAACCTTCATCGCCGAGATGGTCGCCGCCGGCGAGGGCGTCGACGGGCTGTACCCGATGAACGCAAAGTGGAAGGGACGGTACCAGCAATGGCTGCAGTAACAGCGCCGTCGGTCAGCAAGTCGCAACTGGCCTATCAGTGGGTCAAAGCGCGCATCTCCGACGGAACGTTCACGCCGGGCTACCGCTTGGTGCTGGGCGCAATCGGCAAGGAGCTCGGTGTCAGCGTCGTCCCGGTACGAGAGGCGATTCGTCGCCTCGAAGCGGAGGGACTGGTCACCTTCGAGCGCAACGTCGGCGCGCAGGTCGCCATGCTCGAGGAGACCGAATATCTCTACACGATGCAGACCCTGAGCGTCGTCGAGGGCGTCGCGACCGCGCTGTCGGCACCGTTCATCACCGCCGCCGACATCGAACGCGCCCGCTCGGTGAACCAGGCCATGGCAGCCTCCCTCGAAGACTTGAACCCACACCGGTTCACCGAACTGAACCTCGACTTTCACTCGATCCTGTTCGAGAACTGCCCGAACCCGCACATCCTCGACCTCGTGCACCGCGGGTGGAACCGCATGAATGTACTGCGCGACTCGACCTTCAGCTTTGTGCCCGGCCGCGCACGCGACTCCGTTGCGGAGCACGAAAACCTGCTGCAGCTGATCGAGTCGGGCTCCGACGTGCTCACGCTCGAGCTGGCCGCGCGCGCGCACCGCACCGGCACACTGGATGCCTTCCTCGACTACCAGAAATCGCTTCCCCCCCACTCAGCCCCCGAACCGTCCCCGAGAAAGAGAGCCTGACCATGACGCAGACGTCTGTCCAGACCACGCACTACGTGCCCGCTGACCTGCCCACCAGCATCCGTCATTTCATCGGCGGCAAATTCGTCGACAGTGTCGGCGGCGAAACCTTCGACGTGCTCGACCCGGTGTCCAACCAGACCTACGCCACAGCGGCCGCCGGCCAGCAGGCCGACATCGACCTGGCCGTCGCCGCCGCCAAGAACGCCTTCGATAACGGCCCCTGGCCGCGCATGCTGCCTCGCGCTCGCGCTCGGGTACTGCACGCGATCGCCGACGCCGTCGAGGCGCAGGATGCCCGGCTGGCCGAGCTGGAAACCTTCGACACCGGCCTGCCGATCACCCAGGCACTCGGACAGGCGCAGCGCGCGGCCGAGAACTTTCGCTTCTTCGCCGACCTGATCGTGGCGCAGGCCGACGACACCTACAAGGTGCCAGGCCGGCAGATCAACTACGTCAACCGCAAGCCGGTCGGTGTCGCCGGGCTGATCACCCCCTGGAATACCCCGTTCATGCTCGAAAGCTGGAAGCTCGCCCCCGCGCTCGCCTCCGGCTGCACCGTCGTGCTGAAGCCGGCCGAATTCACGCCGCTGTCGGCAAGCCTCTGGGCCGAGATCTTATCCACCGCCGGGGTACCCGACGGCGTCTTCAACCTGGTTAACGGCATCGGTGAAGAGGCCGGTGATGCGCTGGTCAAGCATCCGGATGTTCCGCTCATCTCCTTCACCGGCGAGACCACGACCGGCCAGACCATCTACCGCAACTGTGCCGCGAACCTCAAGGGCATGTCGATGGAGCTCGGCGGCAAGTCGCCCGCCGTCGTCTTCGCCGACGCCGACCTCGACGCCGCGATTGATTCCACCCTGTTCGGCGTGTTCTCACTCAACGGCGAGCGTTGCACAGCGTCGAGCCGCATCCTGGTTGAGCGCTCCATCTACGATGATTTCTGCGCCCGCTATGCGGCCCGCGCCCAGGCAATCGTGGTCGGCGACCCGCACGATCCGAAGACCGAGGTCGGCGCGCTCGTGCACCCCGAGCACTACGCCAAGGTCATGAGTTACGTCGAAATCGGCAAGACCGAGGGCCGTCTGCTTGCCGGCGGCGGTCGACCGGAAGGCCTGACGGAAGGCAACTATGTCTCCCCCACTGTCTTCGCCGACGTCGCTCCCAGCGCTCGCATCTTTCAGGAGGAGATCTTCGGCCCGGTCGTGGCCATCACCCCCTTCGACACGGATGCCGAAGCGCTCGCCCTCGCCAATGGCGTGAAGTATGGGCTGGCCGCGTACATCTGGACCACGAACCTGACCCGCGCCCATAACTTCGCGCAGTCGGTCGATGCCGGCATGGTGTGGCTCAACTCGCACAACGTGCGCGACCTGCGCACCCCGTTCGGCGGCGTGAAAGCCTCCGGCCTCGGCCACGAAGGCGGCTACCGGTCGATCGACTTCTACACCGACTCTCAGGCCGTGCACATCACGCTCGCCCCCGTGCACACGCCCCGCTTCGGCGGCAACTAGCCCCTCACCACCCAGGGACGGGGCCCGGCTGATAAACCGGGCCCGCGTTCAGAAGGTGGGCCCGGCCGCAGGACCAACGCTGGCTGTCTTGATAGCCAGCCCTACGCATCCGCTTATCTGTACTCAACGAACCTCAACGAGGAGAAACCCATGACACTCAGCCCGATCCCCACCCCCACCGCAACCCCGCCTGACATCCTGCGCTGCGCCTACATGGACATCGTCGTGACCGACCTGGCCAAGTCCCGCGAGTTCTACGTCGATATTCTCGGCCTCGTCGTCACCGAGGAGAGCGATACCGAAATCTACCTGCGCAGCTTCGAAGAATTCATCCACCACAATCTCGTGCTGCGCCAGGGGCCCGTTGCCGCCGTCGCCGCGATGGCGTTCCGGGTGCGCAGCCCCGAAGACGTCGACCTCGCCGAGGCCTACTATGAGGAACTCGGCTGCCGCACAGAACGCCGCACTGAGGGCTTTGTCAAGGGAATCGGCGACAGCGTGCGCGTCGAAGACCCGCTCGGCTTCCCCTACGAATTCTTCTTCGCCACCACCCACGTGGAACGCCTCGCCTGGCGCTACGACCTGCAGGGACCGGGCGCGCTGGTGCGCCTCGACCACTTCAACCAGGTCACGCCCGACGTCGGCCGCGGCCGCAAATACCTCGAAGACCTGGGCTTCCGGGTCACCGAAGACATCCAGGACTCCGATGGCGTCACGTACGCGGCCTGGCTGCGCCGCAAGGACACCGTGCACGACACCGCGCTCACCGGCGGAAACGGGCCGCGCATGCACCACATTGCGTTCTCGACCCACGAGAAGCACAACATCATCTACATCTGCGACAAGCTCGGCGCACTGCGCCAGAGCGACCTGATCGAGCGCGGACCGGGCCGCCACGGCGTCTCGAACGCGTTCTACCTGTACCTGCGCGACCCCGACGGCCACCGCGTCGAGATCTACACGCAGGACTACTACACCGGCGACCCCGACAACCCCGTCGTCACCTGGGACGTGCACGACAACCAGCGCCGCGACTGGTGGGGCAACCCCGTCGTGCCCAGCTGGTACACGGATGCCTCGCTCGTGCTCGACCTCGACGGCAACCCGCAGCCGGTCATCGAACGCACCGAGTCCAGCGAGATGGCCGTGACCGTCGGCGCCGACGGTTTCTCCTACACTCGCAAGGACGACGAGTTGGCCGGCTTCAAACTCGGCACCACCCTCTAGGAGACAGTGCGCATGCTTGACCAGCCAGTCATTGAAGAGATCGTCGACGAACTCGTCGCGGCCGCCACAACCCGGTCGACGGTTCCCCTGCTGACCACCCGCTACCCCGACATGACCGTCGACGACGCCTACGCCGTGCAGAGCCTGTGGAAGGAACGCGGCATCACGGCCGGCCGAAGGCTGGTCGGCCGTAAGATCGGCCTGACCTCCAAGGTCATGCAGGTCGCCACCGGCATCACCGAGCCCGATTACGGTGTGATCTTCAGCGACGAGGTCTACGAGAATGGCGCGAGCATCCGTTTCGACAGCTTCTCGAACGTGCGCATCGAGGTCGAGCTGGCGTTCGTGCTCGGCAAGCCGCTGTCCGGCCCCAACTGCACGCTGTTCGATGTGCTGGACGCCACGGACTACGTGGTTCCGGCCCTCGAGATTCTCAGTTCGCGCATTGAGATGGCCGGCCGGACCATCGTCGATACCATCTCCGACAACGCGGCGATGGGCGGAATGGTTGTGGGCGGCACGCCGGTGAAGGTCGGCGACATCGACCTGCGCTGGGTGTCCGCCTTGCTGTATCGCAACCAGACCATCGAGGAATCCGGCGTGGCCGCGGCCGTGCTGAACCACCCCGCGGCGGGCGTCTACTGGTTGGCCAACAAGCTGGCCCAGCACGGAACCAGCCTCGAGGCCGGGGAAATCATCCTGGCCGGCTCGTTCACCCGCCCGATGTGGGTGGAGCAGGGCGACACCGTGCACGCCGACTATGGACCACTGGGAGCCATCACATGCCGATTCGAGTAACAGCAGAGCCGACTTTCCGCGACGTTCTGGCCGGCTCCGATCGTGCGCAGATCGGCATGTGGGTGTGCTCCGGCAGTCCACTCGTGGCCGAAATCTGCGCCGGCAGCGGGCTCGACTGGCTTCTGATCGACACCGAACACAGCCCCAACGGACTGGAGTCGACCCTCAGCCAGCTGCAGGCCGTGCACGGCTACCCGATCGTGCCGCTGGTGCGCGCTCCGACCGGCGAGCGCGTCATCGTGAAGCAACTGCTCGACCTCGGCGCGCAGAACCTGCTCATTCCCATGATCGACACGGCCGAGCAGGCCCTCGACATGGTGGCCGCGGTGCGCTACCCGCCGCACGGCGTTCGCGGCGTGGGCAGCGCCCTCGCCCGTGCCTCCCGGTGGAACCGCATCGACGATTACCTGGCCAGCGCCAACGAGACGATTTCGCTGTTCGTGCAGATCGAGACGACGGATGCCGTGGCCAACGTTTCCGAGATCGCCGCCGTCGACGGCATCGACGGCCTGTTCATTGGCCCCTCCGACCTGGCCGCGTCGATGGGCCTGCTCGGCCAGCAGGATCACCCGGACGTCGTCGCCTCGGCCCTTCGCTGCATTCGCGCCGTAACGGCGCTCGGCAAACCCGTGGGAGTGAATGCCTTTGCTCCCGCCACGGCTGAGCGCTATCTGGCGGCCGGCGCCAGTTTCGTGCTTGTCGGTGCCGACGTGGCCATCCTCGCCCGGGCCTCGGAGAAGCTCGCCGCCACGTTCATCCGCCCAACGGACTTGGCCGGGCCCGGAGATCCGCGGCCGAGTTACTAGAGCGGCAGACCGGCAGACCGAATGCGAGAATAAGAGGGTGTCGATTCCAGAATTCGCCGAGAGCTCCGGCAGGCCCCAGCCGGCACCCGCCGCGCATTCGCAAACCCTGTCCCGCGGCATCCGGGTGCTGGAGATTCTCGCCGAAAGGGACGAGCCGATGACCATCGTCGCTCTCGCCGCTGCCCTCGACGTGCATCGCTCCATCGCCTATCGCATCCTCCGCACCCTGGAAGATCATGGCCTCGTCGTTCGCGACCCGGCCGGACTGGTGCGGCTCGGTGCGCGTCTGGCGGCGCTGGCCCGCGGGGTGTCCCGCGATCTCCAGGCCGCGGCCCTGCCCGTGCTCACGCGCATCGCCAACGAGCTCGGCATGACCGCGTTCGTCGCGGTGCTCGACCAGGGCGAGATCTTCACTCTCGTGAGTATCGAACCGCGCAAGGCCCACGCGACGGTCGCGCAACAGCCCGGCACACGGCATCCGCTACACCGGGGCGCACCGGGAATCGCCATCCAGTCCGGTCTGAGCGCCGCACAATGGGCCGCACTCGGCCACCCCGAAACTCGCCGCAGCGAGGCCGGTGAAGTTGCAGCGCTCGGCTACGCCTCCAGCCACAACGAGGTCATTCCCGGCCTGTCGTCTATTGCCGTGCCGCTGCTCGTGCCCGGGGAATCGCCCGCCTCCCTCGCCGTCGTCTATATCTCGAGTCTGCACTCCCCCACCGACATCGGTGCCGTGCTCACCGCTGCCGCACGTACGATCGTCGCAGAGCTCGGTTGACGCTGAAAACGCTCACTTGACTATCGGGCCACGCACAGGCTCTGCATGCCCACGCGCACGGTCGATCCCACGTTGCGGGCCCGCAGCTGCGACACGATGCTCGGCTCGTCGGCGACGGCGTAGAACTCGGTGTTCTCGGGGGCGCTGGGGTGGCCGTCGGTTGCTCGAGCTCGGTGGCCGACAGAACCGTCGACGGCTCGGTCGGCAGCTCGATGAGCGGTGGCACCGACTGCGGCAGGATTTCCACTCCGCCCGATGACGGCGGCCAAGTCAGTGCCCGCAACGGATGCCGCAGCCGCGCCCCCGACCGCGCGCGCCTGCAGCACCCAGCCGACAATCCCCGCAGCGAGGGCCAGCAGCGGAATCGCGGCCGGGACAGGCCGACGCAGTCGACGCGGGAGGCAGACTCCCAGCCACGTAGGCGAAGTTCACACCGGATGTTGCCGGCGCAAGCTTCCGCAGGGACCACTACACCGGCACCCGAAAAACAACAATACTGACCAAAGGGTAGGTAATCCTTGATTTTCCTGTCATACTGCCCCAGTGCCGGTTTTTCTCCGCACGATCCACACACTTTGCAGCAGCACCCGACCCAGCACCGCAGTGAGATACGAGGGAGTATTCCATGGCTTTAACGACCGAGCGCACGCAGGCTACCAGCGCTAGACGGCACGAAGAACGGAGGGTCCTCGCCGGCACAATGGTGGGTACCACCATCGAGTGGTATGACTTCTTCATTTACGCCCAGGCCGCCGGCCTCGTGCTGGCCGGCCTGTTCTTCGCCCCGCTCGCCGGCGAGAACGCGCCGCTCGCCCAGCTGATCGCCTGGGCCTCGCTCGGCATCAGCTTTCTGTTCCGCCCGCTCGGCGCCATCGTCGCCGGCCACCTCGGCGACCGGATCGGCCGCAAGGCGATGCTGGTCTTCACACTCGTCATGATGGGCGCGGCCACCGCACTCATCGGCCTGCTGCCGACCTTCGACCAGATCGGCGTCTGGGCCCCGATCCTGCTGATTGTGCTGCGCATCCTGCAGGGCTTCTCGGCCGGCGGCGAATGGGGCGGTGCCGCGCTCATGAGCGTCGAGCACGCACCCATCAACAAGCGCGGATTCTTCGGCGCCTACCCGCAGATCGGCGTACCCGTCGGCCTGATCCTCGCCACCGGCGTGATGATCGCCGTGACCACCTCGATGAGCGAGGAAGCGTTCCTCAGCTGGGGCTGGCGCATCCCGTTCCTGGTTTCCGTGCTGCTCATCGTTGTCGGCTGGGTCATCCGCCGCGCGGTCTCCGAGAGCCCGGTCTTCAAGGAGATGCAGACCCGCAAGCAGGAGTCCGCCGCACCACTCAAGCAGCTGTTCAAGAGCCACTCGCGTCAGGTCATCCTCACCGCGCTCATCTTCATCGCCAACAACGCGGCCGGCTACATGCTCATCGCGTTCTTCAGCTCCTACGCCACCAAGCCCGCCGAGGCCGGCGGACTCGGCATGGAGCGCACCCCGGTTCTCATCGCGAGCACCGTCGCGGCCGTGTTCTGGCTCGCGTCAACCATGGCCGGCGGCATCCTCTCGGACAAAATCGGCCGCGTCCGCACCTTCCAGATCGGCTATGCGTTTCTGTTCATCTGGGCCATCCCGATGTTCCTGCTCATCGACACCGGCGACATCGTCTGGTTTGCGCTCTCGCTCATCATTCTGGCGAGCGGACTCGGTCTCTCCTACGGC
This sequence comes from Cryobacterium sp. PH31-L1, assembly GCF_030063145.1. GTDB lineage: Bacteria > Actinomycetota > Actinomycetes > Actinomycetales > Microbacteriaceae > Cryobacterium. Next base: position 450,581 of record NZ_JASISM010000001.1, on the reverse strand, counting down.
CCGCAGGCCGCGCTCTACGCTGAGATGTTCCCGGCGCAGGTGCGGTACTCCGGCGTCTCGATCGGTTACGCCCTTGGCGCGATTCTCGGTGGTGCCTTCGCCCCGCTGATCGCCCAACTGCTGCTCGATCAGACCGGCCAGTCCGTCTCGATCGCCGTCTATCTCATGGTGCTCGCGGCGATCTCCTTCGTTGCGGTAACCCTCGTGAAGGAAACCCGCGGGGTTCCGCTGGGCATCAGCACCCACGAGTAACTCGCGTTCATCCTGACCGTGCCGCCCGGGTTTCAACCCGGGCGGCACGGTCATTTTGTGTTGCCCGGCGCAGGCGGCGCCGGGTGAGCCTGCTCGGCCGCGGGGCTAATTCAGGAAATGCCCGCCACCCCCGGCGGTCCACCGCGAGTTTGGGCGGGGCTGGCGCCGGCATCCATTCACCATTCCTGAATCAGCCACCGCCAGCCGGCGCACCGGCACAGAACAGGGCCCCAGCCGGTGGCGAGGGCCCTGTTTCTTGAGCGGATGGCTAGCCGTTGATGACCTGCGGCACACCGAGCGCCTTGAGACCCTCAACACCGAACTCGAGCCCATAGCCGGACTGCTTGGCCCCACCGAACGGAATCATCGGGTGCACCGCGCCGTGCGCGTTGATCCAGACCGTGCCGGTTTCCAGACGAGCGGCGACGGCGCGCGCTGCGACGAGGTCGCTCGACCAGACCGAACCGCCCAGCCCGACGTCAACGCTGTTGGCGCGAGCAATGACATCATCCAGGTCGGTATAGCGGATGATCGGAAGCGCCGGTCCGAACTGCTCCTCACGCACGAGCGGGTTGTCGTCGTCGATGTCGGCGATGAGCGTGGTCGGGTAGAAGAATCCGGGCGCCGTCAGATCGGGGTCGCCGCCGATGAGCACGCGTGCGCCGGAGTCCTTCGCTGACTGCACGAGGCCGGCGACGATATCGAACTGGGCCTTGTTCTGCAGCGGGCCGAGCACATTGTTCTCGTCGATTCCGACGCCCATCGGCATTTTGGCTGCGACCGCTGTGAGCGCGTCGCAGACCGCGTCGTAGATGTCGTCGTGCACGTAGAGGCGCTTGAGCGCTGCGCAGGTCTGGCCGGTGTTGATGAACGCGCCCCAGAACAATCCTTCGGCGATGGTTTCCGGGTCGGCGTCAGGAAGTACGATGCCGGCGTCGTTGCCGCCGAGCTCGAGGGTGAGGCGCTTAACCGTGTCGGCCGAACCCTTGATGATGGCCTTGCCGGTTGCGGTCGATCCGGTGAACATCACCTTGCCGATGCCGGGGTGCACGGCGAGGCCGGCACCGATCGCGCGGCCGCCTGAGACGACGGTGACGAGTCCTTCGGGCAGCACCTGGTTGAGCACTGCGACGAGAGCGAGCACGCTGAGTGGCGTGTACTCGGAGGGCTTAACCACGACGGCGTTACCCATGCGCAGCGCGGGCGCGATCTGCCAGATTGTAATCATCATCGGCCAGTTCCACGGGCCGATCGCGCCGACGACGCCGATCGGGCGGTAGGTGATCGCGGCGTGCGTGGTGCCGTCGTCGATGAGCACCTCAGACTCCAGCGGCGTCGCGGCGGCTGTGCGCAGCCAAGCGGATGCCCCGCCCACCTCGAACCGCGCGTTGGGACCGTTCAGCGGTTTTCCCTGTTCGCGGGACAGCAGCTGGGCGAGGGCCTCCGCTGCTGCGTCGATCGCGTCGGCGGCGCTTATCATGATGGCGCTGCGCTCGGCGTGCCCGAGGGCGGCCCACGCCGGCTGGGCCAGCGTTGCCGCCGCGATGGCTGCTTCGAGGTCGTCGACGGTGTGCACCGGGGCGAGGCCGACCACCGAGCCGGTCGCAGGGTCGAGGATCTCGCGCGTCTCGCCCGTTGTGGGAGTGATGGCGGCGAGCAGCCCGTCGAAGGTGTCGAATGTCGGGGTGGCCAGGGTGTCGTTTGTTGTCATGAGTCCTCCGCGTTGAGTGCGGCGTCTTGAGTCCCGCCGTGGCTCCACCGTATGCGCGAGCACCGACATCCACTTGCACGAGAGCGCTGCCCACTCGCCATCCCGCGCACATCGTGCACGAGCCCGATGGTCAGGCCAGAAACTCCAGCGCCGCCTGCTTGAACTCACGCGACGTCAGCGCGTTGACATGGGTGCGGCCAGGCAGCTCGAGGTACTGAGCGCCGCGATCGGCGGCGAGGGCGGCTACCCCAGCGGGAATCTGGTCGGCACCGCCGGCCACAAACAGCTGCGGGATGCCGGCGGGCACGTCGAGCGTGAAACCCGCGACCCCCTGCACGCACGCCAACAGCGCCTCGCGGTCGGCGCCAGCGGCGATTGCCGGGCCGAGAACCGCGGCGATGGTCGGATCGGCGGGCAACTCAGCAGACACCACGAACCGGTTGACCTCACCCTGATCCCAGGTCTCGAACAGTTCAAGCGGCCCCGCCCCGCCGAGCACGAGGCGCCGCACGCGCTCCGGCGCCAGCTGGGCCAGGGCGGCCACCACCCGCGACCCCATCGAGTACCCGATCACGTCGACCCGCTCGAGGTCGAGGGTGTCGAGCACGGCCACGAGGTCGGCGGCGAGCTGCCGGGGCGCGTAATCAGCGGGGCGATGCGGCTTATCGCTGCGGCCGTGGCCGCGCAGGTCGGGCGTGATCGCCCCGCGCCCCGCCTCGCCGAGCGCACGCACCCAGCCGGAACCACCCCAGGTGACCGCGGCCGCCGAGGCGAATCCGTGCACGAGGAGCACCGGCCGCTGTCCCGGCGTGGCGTCGAAGGCGATGCGCACACCGTCGAGCCGCCTCGCGAACTCTGTCACGCGACGGCGTCACTCGCAGCGAATACCGCGCCGGCGTGCGCCATCTCGGCGAGGGCTGCCTGGGTGGATTCGGCGGCGACCCCGGCCACGAGATCGGTCAGCACGCGCACGCGCTGGCCATGTTCAAGCGCGTCGAGGGTGGAGGCCCGTACGCAGTAGTCGGTGGCGAGGCCGACGATGTCGACCTCGGTGACTCCGTGCTCGCTCAGCAGTGCTCCCACGGTCAGCCCGGCCTCGGTGGTGCCCTCAAAGATGGAGTACGCGGGCTTGCCCTGGCCCTTGCGAATGTGAAAGGTCACGGCATCCGTTGTGAGAGCTTTGTGATACTCGGCGCCCGCGGTGCCGGCCACACAGTGCACCGGCCAGGTCGTCACGTAGTCGGGAGCAGCATCGCGAGCGAAGTGACCGCCGTTGTCGTTGCCGATGTCGTGCCAGTCGCGCGACGCGAAGACGTATTTATAGGCGCCACCATGAGCAGCCAACAGCGCGCTCACGCCCGCCGCGACCGCCGCGCCCCCGTCAACCCCGAGCGCACCGCCCTCGGTGAAATCATTCTGAACGTCAATGATGAACAGTGCACGGGTCACGATGTCGCCTCCGATGGTCAGTTGTTGGACAAATTGTCGCCGCAGTTGAAGAAGCCGGTGGCCAGGGTGTCGATGGCGATTTTCGCATTCGAACTCACGTTGCCAATGGCGTAAATAGCGAAGGTAAGCGGGGTACCGTCGGCGGCGTGGATGACGCCGGCGAGCGTGTAACCGGTGTCGATCCAGCCCGTCTTGGCAAAGACGGCGCCGTCGGCAGCGGAATTGGCACCGGCGAAACGGTCGCTGTAGGAGAGGGATCCGCGCGGACCGCCCGCGACCGGCAGGCCGTCGAACAGCACGCCGAGGTCGCCCTCACGAGCGTTGACCTTCACAAACAGGGCGGTCAGGTAAGCCGGCGACACGGCATTGTTCGGGCTGAGGCCGGAGCCGTCCTTGATGATCATGCCGGTCGTGTCGATCCCGTAGGCGGCAAGCCCGCCGACGATGCCCTGCTGAAGCGCGGCAAAGGAGTTGCCCGCCCCGCTTTTGATGGCCACAAGGCGGGCGAGCATCTCGGCAATGGTGTTGTCGCTCACGATCAGGGCCTGCTGAATGAGCGTCGACACCGGTGCGGACTGCACTGCGCCGAGCTGGGCGGCGCCGGCGGGAGCCGTGGCCTGGCTGATGGTGAGACCGCCGCCGAGCGCGTCAGCGAAGGCCGCTCCGGCGCGGGCAATCGGATCCTCGCTGCGTGCTGAGGTGCTGCGGGTGGGTTCGTTGCGGTCGCCGTCCACCATGAGGGCGGTGATTTCGGGCATGTAGCCGAGGGCGAGTTCGGTGCGGGCCCAGCCGTCATCCCAGTCGGGGCCGGAGAAGTACGAGGAGTCGAGCACAAGGGAGGTGATCGGCGGGTTGGCCGGGTCGGCGGCCCAGGCGACCATGGTCTGGGTGGCGAGGTCGTCGAGGTGGGCTGCCCCGGTATAGAACGGCTCCTGGCCGGTGGGCAGGCGGGACAGGGTGAGGTCTCCGCCGCCGACGAGCACGATCTGGCCGGGTTCGGCGCCTTTCACGACGCGGGTGGTGGCACGGTAGTCGCTGCCCAGCACGTTGAGCGCGGCGGCCGAGGTGAGCACCTTCATGACGCTAGCCGTGCGCGAGGACGTCGTTCCGCCGCGGTCGAACAGAACTTCGCCGGTGGTGGCGTTGACGACCTGTGCCTGAAAATCGGCGAGACGGGTGTCGGCGGCGAGCCCGGCGACCGAGCAGGTGCGCAGCCGGCTGGCCGTCGTTGCCTCGGCGGGCACCGGCCGGGCCGGATCCACCGTGGGCGTCGGGCTCGGCGTGGCCGCCTGCGATGACGAAACAGCGGATGCCGCAGCCGGCTCGCTCCCGCCGGTTTGCGTTCCAGCGAACACGGCTCCGCTGCCCAGCAGCACGAACACCAGGGCGCCGGCGGCGATCAGCCACGCCCGGCGGTGCCGGGAGAAGACGGCCGCGATCCCGCCGCGCGGGGACCCATCAGCCGTGGCGGGTCCGGGTGTCTGCACTGGTTCGTCCACCTCCGTATGGTATCCGACTGGCCTGGGCAGGCTATTCGCCCGGGTAGAGCAAGCCGATCTGGGCGCGCACGGCATCGAGGGTCTCCGTGATCGCAACGGATTCTTCGGCCGGCATGATATCGCTCGAAATTCTGCCGGCCCGAATTAGAGCCTCGACCTCGACCGCTTCGAAGTGCATGCCGCGGCCAGCGAACTCGGCCGGCACAAAGGTCTCGAGCACAGCGCCAAGATTGTCGAGCACGCGAAACCCGGTCGGTGCATACCAAACGGAGTCGATATCGATGCGCCCACTCGTGCCAATGATGGAGGCCGTGGTGGGGCCCAGGGTGTCGCTGGCCGAGAACGTCGTGGCGATCTGGCCGCCGGCGTAGCGAAAGATGGTGGCGACCTGGGCATCCGCTCCGGTGGCTTTGAACGAGGCGCTGGCCAGAATCGTGTCGGGCACCCCGAACACGGCCTGCGCGAAGTTCACCGGGTAGACGCCGAGGTCGAGCAGGGCCCCGCCGCCGAGGGCGAGCGAGTTCAGTCGGTGCGCGGGGTCGTCGGGTAGATCTTGGGTATGGTCGGCGAGCAGGCTGCGCACATCACCGAGCGTTCCGGCGGCGAGAACCTCGCGGATACGAGCCATGTGCGGCAGAAACCGCGTCCACATGGCTTCCATGACCAACAATCCGCGGCTCGCGGCAAGGTCGACGATCTGCCGGGCTTCACGAGCGTTGAGCGCAAAGGGCTTCTCGATGAGCACGTGTTTGCCGGCGTTCAGCGCGAGCGCGGCGTGCTCGGCATGAAAGGGGTGCGGGGTCGACACGTAGATGGCGTCGACCTCGGGGTCGTTCACGAGATCGGCGTAGCTGGCGTGCGCGGTGGGGATAGAGAATTCGGCAGCAAAAGCATCGGCCGACGCCTGGCTGCGCGATCCGACCGCCTGCACCGTGTGGCCGTTCTGCACGAGGTCGTTGGTGAACAGGTGGGCGATGCCGCCGGTGGCCAGGATTCCCCAGCGAATGAGAGCCGTCATGCCTGCAGTTTATCCGTGGCCACCGACATTGGGTTCTGGATGCCCAGGCCCGAGACGATTCCGCCACCGACCAGCAGAATTCCGGTGGCAATCGCGGCGCGGTGGAACCCCTCGACGTCGAGAACCGGCCCCACGATGATGCTCGCCGCTGCGATCGCGACGAGTCCCGCCACCCGTGACACGGCGTTGTTGACGGCCGAGGCGATGCCGGCCCGGCTGGGCTCGATGGCGCCGAGGATGGCGGAGGTCAGCGGGGCCACGGTGATGGTCAGGCCCAGGCCGAAGATCACCACGCCGGGCAGCACGCTGCTGAAGTAAGTGACGCTCTGATCGACCCGCAGCATGGTGAAGAAGCCGATTCCGGCGGTGATCGGGCCGACGCACATGAACAGCCGAGGCCCAAACCGCCCGGCGAGCCGCCCGACAAGACCCGACAGCGCAATGCTCAGGATACTGACCGGCAGCAACGCCAGGCCGGCCAGTGTCGCTGAATACCCGCCGACCTGCTGCAGGAACACCGCGAGAATGAACGAGCCGAGCGACAGAGCCGCGTAGATGAAGGTGGTGGCCACGTTGCCCACCCAGAAGTTGCGCACCTGGAACAGGCTGAGCGGCATCATCGGTTGCCGGGTACGGCGCTCGTGCCCGATGAACGCTGCAAAGCACACGAGGCCCACCCCGAGTGGAATCAGGATAACCGGGCTGCCCCACCCGAAGTTGCCCTGTTCGATGAGTGCGAAGACGGCCAGGGCCAGGCCGAGCACGCCGAGTACCGCGCCGACAATGTCGACGCGGGTGCCGGCATCCGCTGCAGGGTCGCGGGGCAGGCGCGCCAGCAGAATCAGGGTCGCCGCGATGGGCACGATGTTGATGGCGAACACCAGCCGCCAGGACGACAGGTCAACCAGCAGACCGCCGATGAGCGGGCCGGCGATGAAGGCGGTGCTGGTCCATGCGGTCCAGGTGCCGATCGCGCGAGCCTGGCCAGCGCCGGAAAACGTGCTGAAGATGAGCGCCAGGGAGCTCGGCACCAGCAGGGCACCGGCCACCCCCTGCAACCCGCGCGCGCCGATCAGAAAGGGGGCGCTCGGAGCCAGGGCGCAGAGGACGGATGCCGCGGCGAACCCCACGAGACCCCAGAAGAGCACCCGCCTACGCCCGAAGGCGTCGGAGAGCGAACCGGCGAGCAGGATGATGCCGCCCAGGGTGATGAGGTAGGCATCGACCACCCACTGCTGGGTGGCAATGCCGCCGCCGAGCTCACGCGTGATCGCCGGAAGGGCCACATTGATGACGGTGCCGTCGAGGAAGGCGATGAACGAGGCGAGCACCGCGACCACGAGAACGAGCCGTTGAGTGCCGGCCGAAGAACTTGTCATGATCCGAGTTAACTCCACCGGCCGGAAGATATACGCCAAACTAGACCAATGATCACCCTGCAGCAGGATGCCGATGGCTTTATCCGCATGAACCGGCACTTTCCCGACAACTCACTCATAAGCATCGCCTTCACCGAGGGGGCTGCGGAAGAGTTCACCGGAACCCAGCTGAACGCTATCTTCGACGATGCGCTGGCCGAGTTTCGCGGCCAGAACCGCCTCGAGGGTGCGAAGGGCTTCTCCCGGGCACCCGCGAAGACGGTGCACCCCACGAAGAACATTACCTTCGTAAAGGTGCACCCCGGAATGGCCGCCTGACCCCGACCGCTCCGGCCGCGCGCGCTCGAATGCTGCTCGCCCGTGCAGGAATGGCAGCGCAGAGCACGGCAGCGCACCAAGCGGATGCCCGGCGGCTCAGACCGGTTGCGGCGCTCGGGCGGTCAGCGCGGCGAGCCGGTCGACACCGATCGGTTCGTCGGCCAGTAACGGAACGATAGCGACCCAGGCTCAGAATCAAGCGGCCCCTCCGGGCTCCTGATTGGGCTGCTCGCCGGGGGCGGTTTCATCGTTCTGGTTGGCGTGGCCGTCGCCTTCTCATTCGGCACAGCCGACGCATCATGCTCATCGGCTGCACCGTTCTGCCCGTCGGGCTCGTTGCGCTGGCCGGAGCACTTCTCGCCCCGGCGACAGTGACAACCTGGATTGGGCTTCTGGTAATTTGGTTCGTGCTCGGCGCTGCGACGGCGTTGATCAACCGTGGCGGTTCGCGGGCCTCGGGGTACTCGCGCTGGCCGCCTACGGATTTGTCGCCGCCTTTCAGCCTGATGCAAACTTCGGCCGCGTCCTGGCCGCCTACGGCGGCATTTTCGTGGCTGGATCCCTTGCCTGGGGAGTTTTCGTCGATGGGTTCAAACCCACCGTGTGGGACTTCATCGGCTCGACCGTCTGCCTGATCGGCGCGGCCATCATCATCGCCGCACCCGTGGCGACAGAACACGTCGACTAATCAGGTCACCGGTTCAAGAGGTCGACCTCGTCGCAGCCGACTAAGCAGTACGGCTGAACCACGACGAGGTTCAAATTTCGGGCCGAGCTTCGCCAACTGTTCGAGTTCTCAGTGTCGCGCCGAATCTGAGCGGACCCTCCGAGCCGCACAGGCCAATCATCAACCGTCGTTGGCGCCACCCTATCCGGGACCCACCCCAGCTGTTTGGGTCATCCTCTGAGAGAATCGTGTCATGAGGACTTCCACCAATCCGAACGCCGGCGCAGTCCCTGAGGATTCGTAGTCGTGTCGGAGTGGTGGCAGGTGGCAGTCGGCGTCGCATCCGGCCTGGTCCTGTTCTGGCTGGTGCTTGTCCTTGTACTGTGGTTCGAGCAACGCAAGCACTCGGGCCGTGCGTCGCTGGTAGATCTTCTTCGTCTCGCTCCGGACGTCGTGCGACTGCTGAAGCGTCTCGCTTTAGACAGGTCCGTCCCGATCGGGGTCCGGGTCTGGTTGGGCGTGCTGTTGATCTACCTGATCTCGCCTATCGACCTCATCCCGGATTTCATCCCGGTGCTGGGATATGCCGACGACGCGTTGGTCGTAGCGATCGCTCTCCGATTCGCGACCAGGCGCGCGGGCAGCGACTCCATCACGAAGCACTGGCCGGGGACACCAGCTGGTCTGGCTACTGTTCTGCGTCTGGCCGGATTGTCCTCTTCCTGACTTCAGGTGGAACGCAATACCCAGACGCCGGCAAGGAGGTCTCACCGGGCTGACGGAGACTATCTCTGCCACCCGACATGAAGGAACGCGCATCTTCTATCGTTTGGAAAATGAGCACGCCGCGCTGCTCGTGCGCGATGCAATCTTCCAGGCCGAACACAGCCTCGGAGGCACCCCCCGCCACCACCACGGCGATCTACCCACCACACCCGTCGAAGCGGTCCACTCATGACGGTCACATTGACGGATGCCCCCATCAGGTCGGGCGGGCGCGTCCTGGCGAAACCGCCGTAGAACTTTCGCACCGGAGCGCGCCTACCCGAGGTTCGCTGGGCGGCCCTCGCGCTGGTGCTGTTCCTGATCGCGTGGCCGCTGCAACTCGCGGGTGCCCCCGCACCCGTGTGGTGGACGATCTACCTCGCTTGCTACCTGGCCGGCGGGTGGGAACCGGCTCAGGCCGGCCTTGCCGCTTTGCGGGGACGGGTACTCGACGTCGATCTCTTGATGATCGTCGCCGCCATCGCCGCAGGATCCATTGGACAGGTTTTTGACGGCGCTCTCCTGATCGTTATCTTTGCTACGAGCGGGGCGATCGAAGCCCTCGTCACCCAGCGAACCGCCGATTCGGTCAGCAGCCTTCTCTCCCTCGCCCCCGAACAGGCCACCCGCCTGATGCGGTCGGCAACCGGGGACGACCTCATCGTCGTCGACACCGCCGATCTCACGGTCGGTGACCTCATTCTGGTGCGTCCCGGTGAACGGATCGGCGCGGACGGCATCGTCGTCGATGGCACCAGCGAAGTCGACCAGGCCGCCATGACCGGCGAATCCGTGCCCGTCCGGCGCGAAGCCGGCCAAACGGTGCTCTCCGGCACCGTGAACGGCACCGGTGCGCTAACCGTGCAGGTCACCAGCTCCGCCAGCGAATCCGTCATCGCGCGCATGGTGTCCCGCGTCGCAGAAGCATCCGAAACCGAATCACCCCGTGCTTTGTTCGTGGAGAAGGTCGAGCAGCTCACTATCGATACCGCGGCGGTGTTCGATCCGGTCCGGAGAAACAGCCATGAACGGAGGCTACAGGTCAGCTCACCGGTCAGAAAATCAACTTGGGCTGCCCGTCTGAACTGCGACCGAGCCGCGAGAAGACCATAAGCGCAGACGCGTGCCCGGTCTGTACCGGCTATCCCTGTCCGCTGATGCTTTCCGCCTCGATCGTGAGAATGACGCGTTGCTGATCGCGCCCGCCATACCAGGGGTAGGGTCGTCCGGTGTATTTCTGCGACAGCGCCTCGATGCTCTCCGAGCCGCCGTCTGTCGTCATGGTCACCACTTTGCCACGCACCTGGATGTACCGAAACGGATTCTCGGGGTCTTGTATCGCTACTGCTACGCGCGGGTCGCGCTCGACGTTTCGCACTTTCACGAACCCGACGACTGTGTTGATGATGATGTGCTCGCCGTCGGTATCAACCCACGTTTCGGTCACCTGCGGGGAACCATCGGCCATGATGGTGGAGAAAAAGCATGGACTTGGTTTGCGTAGCAGGTCGAGAACGGCGTCGGGTAGGGTCATCGAGTTTCCTTTTTAGGGAGCAGTGGCGGTCGCGGTTTGTCGTCGGACGATTGTCCCCTATCCGGCTGTGTGGCAAGGATAATCCAGTTCAGGGTCGCTCCTGCTCGATCGTGTGCAACGAAGCCGTTAGTACCGCAGGACCGGACCCCTGTTGCAGGACGAAGATCCCGTCCGGGGTGTCGACCGGGTCACCCGTGCCCGGCGTTTGGAATACCGTGACGCTCCACGGCAATTCGTCGCTCGGGACACTGAGGTGCCAATCGGCGAATCGGTGGATAAGGGTGAGGCCACATGCTGCGGCAGCAACTAGTTGCGCTTCGGGGCCACCGCGCGCGGCCGTGGTAGTCCCGATGACGAGCAAACCGCCGGGGCACAGAAGCTTTGCTATCGGCAAGAAGGCCCCGGTCAGCGTGTCGTCACTGAGGAGCGCGGGCACGTTGCCCGTCGCCATGACCACGTCGAAGCGGTCGGGCAGGTCGATGGCGGCCAGTTCATCCGGAAGGTGCTCCACCGCGACGGCGCGAAACCAGTCCGGGTCGAAGCACTCGAGGGCCACCGCAAGGATCTCGGGCGTCGGGTCGATGCCGACCGCACGGTGTCCCCGACCGCGAAGTGCCGCGACAGCCGATCCATGACCGCACCCGATGTCGAGGATGACGGCGTCTCACGGTGAGATCATGTCAACGAAACGTGCCTCCGCGGCCAGATCGGTACCATCGGCGATGTACCGGCGCATCTTCGCGGCATAGGGCCAGTAGTCGACGCCCCCTCAGCGCCGGTATGTCCCGGACACCGGGAATCCGTCGCCAGCCACACCGTTGAACACCACGGTGTCACGCATCCGGAGTGCTGCTCGTGTCAGTACCCACATTCGCCCATGTCAGAAAAGCGGTTCGACTTGGTCGCTGGCACAAGTTCAGTCAAGTTACCAACGTAGGGGCTGCGCGGCTCACCAGATCGCGCCGGACTCTTTATTCGGTCGCTGGCGCCGCGCAATCGAACCCTCGCGGAACACTAAAGCTTTTGGAGCGCACAGCCAATTTCCACGGGCACTACAGGACGTTAATCGTCGGGCCCATCAGGAATCAATGGTGAAGCACAAGGTGCGTGAGACCATCGAGACTCTGATCCCGCAGTGCGCTATCCGTTGCGGAAAGTGGAAAGTGATGTCACGATGCAGAACGAAGAACAGGTCCCCATCTCCGCACGCGATGCATTGGCATCCGCTCAAGCAGCAGAAGATGCCATGCGGCGGCGCGCCCGCTCGATCAGGCCATCCATCGCCATCGTCGGACTAGCCGGTGGCGCGATTACTGCCGCAGTTTTGCTGCCCCAGGAGATGTCATTCGTCGTTGCAGTCCTCGCGCTCATTGCCATAATCGTTTCGGCCTGGCTCTTCGACCGTGCTGGAGTTCGCCGCCTCCTGGCCCAGCCAGGTCAGCATCTTGCAGGGCGACTGATCCTTGTCGGCGTTATGGTGCTGGTCCCGATCGCCGGAATCCTCATTGGAACGTACACAGACTTCTTCTGGGCAGTGGTGGGGTTGGCGATTGCAGTGCCACTGGTCATGATTGCGGTTCCCTGGTGGTGGGAGCGAGATCTTCATCGCACAGCAGCGGGAAGCTAACGATGCGCGCGGTATTCGATGAAGTGATCCATGCACCCAATAGGCTGCGCATAACGGCCGCGCTGTCGGCCGTCGAGACCGCGGACTTTTCCATAATCCGTGATTTGCTGGGTGTCAGCGATTCCGTTCTCAGTAAGCACGTGAAGCCGCTGGGCGAAGCGGGCTACGTCAACATCACAAAGACCGTTATCGATTCCCACATGCGGACTTCTCTCGCCCTCACCATGGAGGGCCGGAAGGCCTACCGGGCGCACATAGAAGCCTTGCGAGAAATCACCGCCAATATGGGCGATGCGGACACGGGCAGCGGACAGGTCTCGGTACATCCCCGACCGTGATCCATCGTCACGAGAACTAATCATCCCGGGCATGATCAACCACGCAGGCTGCGCCCCACGCCTATTCTGACAATTTCGGTGTAACACCCGTGATCCGTCCCAAAAAGGGGGGGCACTGCGACGGTTGTTGACCTGTTCACAGCAGAGCGGGATGGTTTTGCCATGGATGGATTACTAATTGGATACGCTCGCGTTTCCACAGAGGAGCAAGATCTCACCGCCCAACAAAACGCCTTGGAACGACTGGGCGTTAGATCGTCACTGATCTACACCGATCACGGTCTGACCGGAACGAATCGGGCCCGACCCGGGCTTCGCGAAGCGCTGGCGGCCTGCCGTGCCGGAGACACTCTCGTCGTTGCCAAACTCGACAGGCTCGCACGCTCACTGAGAGATGCGAAAGACATCATTGACGAGCTGACGGCCAAAGACGTCAAGCTGAGTATCGGCGGAGCGGTGCATGATCCGAACGACCCGGTCGGGCGTCTCCTCTTCAACGTCCTGGCAATGGTCGCTGAATTCGAGCTCGATCTGATCCGCGCCAGAACGCGGGAGGGAATGCAGGTGGCCAAAGCGAAAGGGCGTCTTCGCGGTAAGCAGCCCAAACTCTCGGTGGCGCAACAGAAACACTTGATCGAAGTCCACAACGCCGGCCTTCACTCCAGCGCGGAACTGGCGGAACTTTTCAACGTCGCACGGTCGACCGTTTATCGCACTATTCAACGTCAGTTCGAATCGGGCCACTGATCGGGGCCCTCAACAGTTTTCTCGTTGCCGGGCCTGCTGGTCCGGCAACGAGAAGCCTGCGCGAGGGGCCATTTGTAGATTTGAAGATCGCTTGTACATCTGGGGAACGGAACGTACGCTTGAAGCATGTACACCACGGTCCCCGTCAGCGTCTCTGATGCACGCGACCAGCTCGCATCCATCATCGACCGCGCTCATACCGAGCACGAGCCGGTCTTCTTGTCTCGCCGCGGGCGGCGAGTTGCGGCTGTTATCGACGCCGACGATTTGGAGCGTCTCATTGAACTGGCCGAAGACATGGCCGATATTCGTGCCGCTGAGGAATCCCGTGAAGAGATGCGTCGCACGAAAAGCGAACCGACTCCTTGGGAACAGGTGAAAACAGACCTCGGCCTCGTATGACTTACTCGGTGAAGATCGCACCAGCCGCTGAACGGCAACTGCGCAAGTTCGATCCACAGGTCCGCCGGAGAGTTCAAGCAGCGATCGACCTCTTGGCAGACGATCCGCGGCCACCCAAAGCAATCCAACTCGTTGGAGGCTCTGGCGAATGGCGGGTCCGAACGGGTGACTACCGCATCATTTACGAGATTCACGACGACCTGTTAATCGTGCTGATCCTCCGACTCGGACATCGACGCGAGATTTACGAATCCCGATAAGTGATCCCGCAAGACGAACCTCGTGCGGTACGAAACAACTTCCGGTTCTCCTACCGTGGCGGCCCGACCGGGCTTATGGGCGACGCAAAGATCGTGACCGAGAAAATAGCGATCAAGGCGAAGAAGGGGATACTGCGCGGATTCTAATCCGCTGAATCAACTCAGACTGTCGAAGATCTCCCCGCCGCGCTGGCGTGGGGCGGCGCGCAGGTCTCCGACATATCGTCATCGGGCTGACCTCGATTACTCGATAGGGTGCAGAGATGGCATTGCATCCGATGAGCACCGTCCCGCACGTCATCGCTGAGCTGCCATCTCTCCAAGGCGGATCGCTGACCGTGGGTGACTACCTGCCTCGTGGGCACGTTTCCTATGCGCGCGTCATGAACCCCATGCGTGACGACAACGGTCGCCCCCTTCCCTGGCGGACCTTTGCTGCGGAGCAGTCTGAGGTGGACGCAACGTCGAAGTGGGCCGACCTTCTCGACGACGAGCCGGACGTAGATGTCAGAGTCGGGACCATCGAACCCGCCGTGGCAGCAACGCTCGCCCGCCTTCTCCGCGACCACACCGCCACACCCACCGAGTGTTTCTTCCTTGTCTGGGAAGGATACGCCGACCTGCGCGCGGACCTGCGAAAGGCAGCAAGCATCATGCTCATGCCCGAGCGTCGCATGCACGTTCTCTCCGGCGACCTCGCCGACGGCGCGGAACCCTTCGAGGGGGTGGCCGGCGGAAGAAGTGCCCAGTGGTGGATACCCGCGGATGGTGTCTGGGCCGTCGGGAACGACCTCTACGGCGCAAGCGTCTATGTCTCAGGAACCGAAGAACTGATCAGCGCCATTCTCGCCGCCGCCGACATCGAGGCATACCGTGCCTCAGCATCGATGCAGATCGTCGCCGAGGAGTGGGCCTCCTAGGTCTCCTGCGATCCCCTGGCTCTAGGTAGAGTTCCCGCTACGGGAACGTTCAGCGGGCACAATTTCAGGTGCGCGCGGAGCCTGAATTGATGGTGTTTATGACCCTCGAGCGCTGTTCTCCAGGCGAAGTGCTATGAGTCAGGACGTGAGCATCCAGATGAGGGCGGCGGCGTTGGCCAACGCCGTGATCGCAGGCCCGAGGGTCTTGACACGATCGGAGATCGCACCACCGATCACGGCATCGAACCCCTGGACCAGAACCATGGCCAGCGCTGCGGCGGCTGCGAAGGCTATCGAGGAACTGGATAGGCCGACTACAGCGACGACGATAAGCGCCACGCTTCTTGCCAACGCATACATTGACGGAACGCGAGACTCACGGGTTGCGTCGCGCAAGCCGCTCACAGCGTACCCGCCGCTCACTAGAGAGCTGCTGAGCGTCAGAGAGGCGCAGATCCAGAAGGCAACCGACATGCCTTCACCTTAGCTAACGGTCCTCGGCTGCCCATGCCCGTGACCGCGTGGGCGACGAGGTGCGGTCGTTTCATGGTTAGCCGTCCCGGTCACAGCACGCAATAAGGTAGTGAGGGCCACGCGAGCTACTTGGCCGTGCTAGCTGAAACGTTGTGTTCAACTTTCAGGTCGTGAGAAGAGGTTGACGAGGTTACCGTCGGGGTCGCGGAACAGTGTCGATCTGTTCCCCCACGGCATGGTTGTCGGCTCGAGCACAATAGCTTCGAGCGCGTCTCGGAGTCGAGCGAACTCCGAGTCTACGTCGGTGACAAGAAATTCAATGATCACCGAGTTGTTGGCGCTTGGGGTAGGGGCGTGCTTTCCGAGCGTCGCGACCGTCGCGGTGCTGGCAATCGCGAGGACAGTGGTTCCAGTTCGTATTTCGGCGAAGGTGGGCGCCGGTCGCGCTGCGGTTGTGGCCGTAACAACCTCGTAGAAGTGGGTAAGTCGGTCGACGTCACTGGTGATAATTCGGATGGATGCAAATTCCATGGTGTTCCCTTCAGCCGGCCCCGCTGGCTCGACACCACCATCCTGCCACTGCCTGGCGACACCGTCCTGTCGGTGTTTAGCGTTAGGGCATACCGGTGCTCACGGTTCGCAATTCGCCACGCGGAATGTCGAGGTCCTCTATGTGGAACGGTCGCTGCGGTGATCGTTCACCGGTCGACACCGCCGTGCTGATCCGTTCGCCCTTGAACGCACGTATGTCGTGACGGAGCCGACACCACGCAATCAGATACCAGTCACGTCCTTTGCCCACGTAGCCAAGAGGCTCGATCTCCCGGGAAGTCTCGATCCCAGCGCGGTCCCGATAACCGATTTGGAGTACATTCCTGGTTCGGAGAGCGCCGGTGAGTGCCGGTGGCATCTCTACTGCGGGGCCGTCTTCGAGCAAGTGGATGCGGGTAGCGAGGTCTGCGGTCTCGCCCAGGCTGCGATCATCCATCACGGCCACCACTTTCCGCAGCGCGGACGTCGCCGCATCGCGGAAAGGACTGGTGGCCAACATCCCGAGCGAGATCGTGACCGCAAGCGCCTCGTCGACGGTGAAGCCCAGCGGCGCGAGCGTGTGTGCGGGATCGAGGCAGTACCCACCGGTCCGGCCAGGTTCTGCCCAGATCGGCACCCCGGACTGTTGCAACGCTGAGAGGTCGCGCTCAATAGTTCTGGAGCTGACATCGAACTTCATGGCGAGCCACCGCGCGCTCCTCGGTCGCGGCGCTACCGCCCGCAGCTCCTCCACCAGCGCGTACAAACGATCGGTGCGGTTCACAGAACTACCTTAGATACCAACAAACGGAACAACCACGCCCGGCATCCGCTAGCTCGACAAGGAGCAGGCAACGCTGACAACGCACCTCGAGACCTGATTGAAAGCGAACTCGGACTTCCGGGTGCCCCAAGCCGAACCCTCAACGCGGCACGGCGGGCGGCGGGAAGCGGTCCCAGTCATCCGCACGTGCGACTCCCTCCGCCTCGGTCGTCGTTGAGCGGATGTAGTCACCGAGATACGGCAGCGAGAACACGACGTGCCCGCGTCCATCCGCCTGGACGTAGCCACTTTCGATGAGGCGCTTCTTGTATACCTGCACGTACTGGTCCGACACCCCCATTCTTTGAATGATGTCGGCCATCCTGCTGCGCCCCTCGTCGACAGCCATCGCCTTGACGAATTCCTGGTCCTTCTCAGAGAGATCTTGGTAGACACGGCTGATGACGCGGCGCTCGACTGCTGTGATCGCGCGACCGTGCGCAGACTGCGCGTCGGCAAGCGCGATGGTCGCCGCCGTTCCACTGCCGCGCCACGCGTAATCACCGGCGAGCTGCACGAGGTAGGGGTAACCCTGCGAAAACGTGACGAGTAAATTGAGCGCATCCTCGGTTATAGATCTCCCACCGATACGAATTGACTCTGACAACACGTGCCGGGTTTCCCTTGGAGTAAGGCGACGGAAGTCGAGCTCTCGTGATCTTCGAAGGAACGTCGTGTGCTCCTGTTCGACCAACGCGTTAAGGTCGACCTTTATACCGGCGAAGACGACCATGACATTCGCACCTTCGCTGATGGCGTGCGATACCTCCAGCGCGAACCTCGACAGTTCCCGCAACCTCACCTTTCCCGAGGAAACCTCGTCGATCGTGATCAGAATTCCGGCGGGCTGTTTGCTTTCAGCAAGGGTGGTGGACAGTGCAACCAGGTCGCGGCGAAGCAGTGGCTTCACTTCACGGTGGCGGTCCACGTATTCCCAGTGCGCGGTGAATTGCCATATGCCGAGACCCGTCAACCGCGCTCGCGCCTCGGGCGAGAGCCCACCCAGGAGGCTCGGAATGGTGGTCTCCATCACTCGGTCCATCAAGCCAGCGCTGGCATCATCGCTGATCACCAGCCACCCGTTCGACAGCGCGCTATCCTGAATCTTCGCGAGCATCGACGTCTTCCCGGCACCTCGCAGCCCGGAAATCAGCACCGAGTGGTTCTCACCAAAGTCTAGGCTGGCGAACACGTCGGACAACTCCGCGAGTTCCGTCTCATGCCCCCCGAACACCAAAGGTCGACGACCGTATCCTGGACTGAACGGACTGGGTTCGTAACCGTCTCGAAGGGGCATGGGTACCAGAATAGCTCAAACGGTATTTATTGTATTTACTTATCCGGCTAGCAGCGAAACCCGATTCATTTCCGTGGGAAGAATATGCGGAGGCCGCACGGCTGAGGGAAATCTCGGTTGACGCCAAGGCACTGCACGACCGTCCACACACGGTTCTGCTGTTGGATAAACTCGCCACGATCTACGAATTCTGATCAACGACGGCCACTGCGACAGTTCTCTCGGTCCTGAAATCTGGCGTTCCGCAAGGGGGACGTCGAGAGCGACAGATCCGGGGGCAAACTACCTGGCGGCCGAGTTCGCCGACGTTGTGTCACAGGGGAACCTCTTATGCGACGGTGCGGCATGATCTTGACGTGAACCGATTGGATATGTGTCAGCCCGACCGCTTCGTCGCAGCTCAGTCCTTGGCGAGCAGCGACCGCAGCGTGGCCAATACAACGCGGTCCGCTTCCTCTTCGGCTAGCGCACCTCCGCGCAGTTCCGCTGCGGCGGCGTGAAGAATCGACATGAAACAGGTCGATAACCACGACGCACGCAGGTCGGAGCGCATACTGCCAGCCGCCTGGCCGCGCTCGATGAGCAACCGTACCCGAGTCATCGGTTCCTCGTGGTGAGCGCGGATCGCATCGTTGCCCAGCGATGCTTCAACGGCACTCAGCATGCGCTGTTGCGAGTTCACGATGCGCCATGACCGGCGTACGAGTCGTTCGAGGGCTTCCAGTGCGGGCCCTTCGAGGTCGATGGTGGAGAGGTCCCGCTCAGCGCGATCGATGCTTCGGACAAGCGCCGCCTCAAGTAGCTCCTCGCGGGTTGAGAAGTGCCCGTACAGGGTCACGCGCCCCACTCCTGCTGCTTCGGCGATGTCACTCATGCTCGCGTGAGGATCGGCATCGAGACAATGGGTTGCGGCGTCAAGTATCGCGTCACGATTGCGTAAGCCGTCGGATCGCGGCGCTCGAGGTTTGGATTTCACGATTTGACACTATCTGAAACAGTGCTGTATTAGTTAACCAACTCATACAAGTCTGTTTGATTTAAGGATGTCGCATGTCCCACCCCGATTCCTCGTCTGTGCAATCGTCTGAGCTCTCCCGGTTCGATAGGCGCGAGAAGCTTGCACTCATGATCCTCGCGCTTGCTCAGGCGATGCTGGTGATCGACATCACCGCCGTGAATGTCGCTCTTCCATTGATGAGTCGTGATCTCGGTCTTGATGCGTCACTCGCCAGCTGGACGGTTGCCGCGTACACGGTGCCATTCGGCGGCCTGCTGCTCTTCGGGGGCCGCTTGGCGGACGTGTTCGGCGTGCGCCGGATGCTCCTGTTCGGCCTTGTCGTGTTCACCATCGCATCGTTGGCTTCCGCCATCGCAGTCGAGCCGATCCTGTTTCTCTCAGCACGCGCAGTTCAAGGGATCGGCGCAGCGCTCGTCTCGCCCGCCGCCCTCTCGACTCTGGTGCGACGCTTCGACGGCGTTCGCCGTCACCGCGCACTCGCGGTCTGGGGCGGCACCGGCGGAGCGGGAGCGGCTGTCGGAGTGCTCATCGGCGGCCTTCTCGCCGGTGGCTCAGGCTGGCGCTGGATCTTCCTCATGAACGTGCCGATCGGTGCCGTCATCGCGGTAGCGCTGCCAATTGCCGTCCTAGCAACGATGCCGGATAAGCGCCAGCCGCTCGGCGCGGGCAGCGCGATCTTCGCGACCGTAGGCTTCGCGAGTCTCATCGCCGCGATCTCGCTGTTAGGACGCGTCGCCGTTCCGATCCTTGCCCTGCTCGTGGCGATCGCGCTCGCGTTGCTGGTTGGCTTCGTCGTCTTGGAGCGTCGGGCCACACAACCCTTGATCAGGCTCGCGCTCTTGAGGTCCCGGCCGCTCATCTCCGGGGCTTCCCTCCTTCTCGTCTCCACCGGCGTTCTCATCGGCACCTTTTTCCTGCTGTCGTTCCGCTTGCAGGTAGGAGAAAACTGGACACCGATCGGCACCGGCCTGGCATTTCTACCGATCGCGGTCGGCGTGGCCGCAGGTGCCCAGTTGGGCGGACATCTTCTCGGTCGGTTCGGTGCCCGCCGCGTCGCACCCATCGCGATGCTCCTGGCTGCGGCCGGATTAGGCGCACCGGCGCTGGGCTCCAGTGACATCACAACCATCGTGGCCGCCTCCGTCGCCGCTATCGGGTTGGGAGCCAGCTTCGTCTGTGCGAGCACCACGGGCCTCTCGGAAGTGGAGCCATCGGAATCCGGAGCGGCATCCGGTCTCTTGAACTCATTCCACGAACTGGGAAGCGGAATCGGAGTCGCCACCATCGGGGCGATCGCGGTCGCCGGCTTTGGGATCGGATTTGCCGCACTCGCAGCCGCCGCCGTCGTGGGCGGCGCGGTCGCGATAGGCCTCCCCCCGGGCAAACCCGCCGCCGGCACAGTGCACTTCGGGCACTAGACGTTTGACAACAAGTGTGTGTGGCAGCCTGAAATACTCGATCGGTACCGGGGCCATCCCGATCCCATATGGCGAACCCTGAGCGGGCGAAATTGAGAGGTCGGGGTTCTATGGCCTCGCGGAGTGGAAACTTGACAGTGATCCTCTTCGCTGATCAGCTTGGCGGACAGGATGCCTGTCGAACCGGGGGACGACGATGAACAATCCGCTTATTCCAGCTTTCTACGACATCGCGTGGAGCGGCGTTGTGGTGGTCGTCGTCGTGGCTCTCGTGGTGGCCCTGGTGCAAATTCGGCGCGCACCTTCGTTGAGTTCGACCGCTCGGGCCATCTGGGTGCTTATTGCGCTTTTCGCTCCCATCGCAGGTCCTCTGATCTGGTTCCTTGTCGGCAGACGACCTCAGCCCGAGTAGCACCGCCTGCGGTGCTACCCATCGATTCTTGGCGGGGATGTCGACGATACTCTGCGTGGACTGCACCTTACGAGGAACCTCATACGGGACACCGATCACGTGATAGCTGGACACTCTCTGTTGTGCGTGATTCGCGGTCCCATAAACCGAACCGGCCGCTGATCAGGTCGTGTCGCCCGGGCTACTTCGTGGATCGCGTCCAGGGGCTCACGCTTTCCAGCTGGACGTTCACGACGCTGGGGCCAGCGAGAAGAGTTCCAACGGCCGTGAAGTCTTGCAGAGGGAGGATGCTGTCGGTCGGGTCGATGCCATTGAACTGTCGAACGTTGACCCGCCCCGAATTTGTGGACGAGAAGATAACCGGTTGCTCAGCTCCCGCATACAGATAGGCGTCGTAGCCGCCAGTCTCGGGTAGTGCGGGAAGGGCCGAAATCGGTGACACGGTAATGGACCAGTCACCCGCGCCGGGCCCGATGGTGATCCAGCCCGCCGGGCCAACGGTGGAGTCCAAGCCATAGGCGACACTGGCGACATCGCCTTGATAGTCAGCCATGCCAGCCTCGTGGTACGTTCCGTCTTCACCATAAACCTGCGCGCCGGACTGCTCATTGGCATAGTGGCCGGGCGCCCACGTGATTGTGTAAAAGCCAGATTTTGCGTCGTCGGCAAAGACAATTTCATCAGCGCCGCTGCCTGTGACGGTGAAAGCCTCGAACGTCCCGAATGTCTGGTCCGCCCACGCCTGAGCAGATTTCTGCGCAGTGGGTTCATCCGTCTGGGCGGGGGTTGAAGAGGACGACGCTGATGAATCAGGTGCGGCGGGTTGCTCCGCTTGGCAGCCGGACAAGACAACAGCCGTGCCGGTCGCTGCGGCCAGTACGAATGTCACACGTTTCATAGAATCCCCTTGGTGTTTACCGTCTTCCCCGCGTTGAGATGACGTCGTCGGGCTGCGCCCTTGGCGCCCCACTGTTTTAGATTGAGTTTCCCAATGCCTAAGCTCGTTAGACAATTCGACAGTGGTGGTCGTGTGTGCGAGGTCTATGCGTGGACCGTTGCCCTGATGCAGGCTCTTCAACTTGCGCCGTGACTTTAGATGCTGCCCGGACGACCAGAGAAGCCCACAAGGGGAAAACCCTCTTTCGGGAACCTGATGAAGGTCTCCACCGCATCTCGAGAAGCGACACCCGGTCGCTGTGCCCCACCTCTGGCAACAAAATTTGAATTTATCTAAGCGCGGTGGCGATCAGGCTGCGGATGTAGTCGTAGTCCGGGTTCTGCGGGTCGACGCCATTATCTGGAACCAACTCAACGGAACCCACCGGTAGGTTTCTGGTCTTGCCTGCCAGGTTGGCGAAGGAGTCGAGCATTCCCCGCGGTACGTCGGTCTTGACGACCTGCTGGCCGGCCTGGGCCACACCTTGGAACTTTGTGAGCACGTTCGCCGGGTTGAACTGCTTGAGGAGCGCCTCCTGCAGGATGCGCTGGCGGGCCATGCGGTCGTAGTCGCTCGTTCCGTGCCGGGAGCGGGCGTACCAGGTGGCGTGGTAGCCGTCCATATGCTGCTTGCCCGGCTCGAACCACTCGGCAACACCGTTCAGTGCCTCATCGCCGCCGAGCGGAACACGGTCGGTGACAGTGATGTCTACGCCGCCGAGGGAATCGATCAGGTCGGAGAAGCCTTGCATGTCAATCAGCACGTAGTACTGGATGGTGAGGCCGGTGATTCCACTGGCGGCGTCGCGCATGCCTTCAATGCCTGGTTCGCTGTTGTCGGCCAAAGCGTTCGGGTACATCTCCGGGCTCTTCAGCGCGACCTCGGTATAGATGGAGTTGAGCATGCAGACATCCACGTTGCAGCGATTTTCATAGCCGTAGCCGTCCGGGTAGACCGCATTCAATGGCGAGTCGGCCGGGAACGGTACGTCTTCGAGGTCGCGCGGTAGGCCAATGACGTCCGCCTTTCCCGTCTCAGCATCGATGCTGACGACCGACATGCTGTCGGGCCGCATGCCTTTCCGGTCGGCTCCAGCGTCGCCGCCGAGGAGCAGGATGTTGTAGCGGCCGTCAACGGGCGGCTCCGACGGCCCAGCCGCGAAAACCGAGGATAGGAAATCGCTGGCCGTGGTTGCCACAGAGGCACCATACCCGGCGACGCCGACCACGGCCGCCAGCACAACAGTCGCTAGCCCCGCGATAAACGGGCGCGCCTGGGGCCGGGCCTTCACCAAACGCACTAGCCGGATCGTGTCGAAAGTTAAGACAACCCACACCACGGCATAGAACACGATCGCGATGGCGATGATCCACAAACCAATCGAGTCAGTGGCCACGGTGAGCAGGATCTCCGGATTCATCGCGTATACGGTGCCGGTCACTACGATAATGGCGAGGAAACATAAGGTGGCGCGTAGGCCAAACCGGCCAAGTACCCGACTACCGGCAAGCACTTGAGCAGAGCCGGGGATGAGAATATTGAGGACGACGAGCCACCAAGCCCGCCGAGTCATGAACGTTCGGGATCCGAAGTCCGGGTACCGGATCGGACTCCTCACGCTGCTCATCGTTTCGCCTGCAGGGCCGTGTACTTCAGTTCCACATGACGGGCGAGGAGGGCGACCTCACCTCGTTCGACGACAAGGCTCTCTCTATCCACAGCGAATTGCATGTTGTCGTTCCAAATGCCGACTACTACGGTCTGCATTCTCACCACTCCAAAGTCGTCATACGCAGCGGGGAAGAAGAGCATGTCAAAGACGCTTTCTACGTGAGACGCGTTGCTGGAGGGAACGAAGTTCTCAAGGCCCAACCACCGGTGGCTGGAGCCGAGGCTGTGCACCCATTCACCACGAGATCGTGGCAAGTACGGCCAAGTTTCGGGCACGGAACAATGCGCCCCCAAAATTTCCCCATGCTTACACCGTATCGCTACAGCGAAAACAACATCGCCATCGGGGTGACTGCAACGAATTTCTGGCGCTGACACATTGAATCGCACCAAGGACCGATAAGTAACCTCACTCATCGGCTGCACCAGCGACGAACAAAACCGTCATCGTTATCCCACAGTCGACGGCTCAAGCTGGACTCCCAAGGCAAACAGCGCAGGATGACGCGTGCGCCCAAGCCTCCACCGGGTGACGCAAATCACACCGGACCCTGAAATTGATAAAATAAGACCTGGGTGTTTCCAGCCCGACACGCGCAATGCCTTGTCCTCCATCTGTGGCGTCCCAGAAGCCGAACCCCCTACGGGACGAATCGACGTCCGTCGGGTGGCCCCCTGCCGACTGCCAAGACAGTCCTGTTACGTCTGCCAAGACGCGAGGTGCGCGGCGAATCCCGGTCTCTTCTGCCACTAAGCGACCGTTTCAAGCGCGAGCTGAGTCGCCGCGGCAACTTGGTCGGCTGAGCATCCCTCTAGATCCCACGTCTCGATCCATGCATCCACCTCCCGGCCCTGCTCTCGGGAAAGCGCTCCTAACGCTGACCTTCCCACAGACGCTTCAGCCGTTGGATGTACACGGCCGGAATCTTTGCGCGGTCCCCAGCTGTTGCGCCGATCGCGTACCGGGCATAGTCATCGATCAGGTCTATGCAGACGGCGCACAGGCTGTATTTGCTGCCGCGTCAGGCTGATCGAATCACCGAACTATGGTCTGGAATCCCGCAAGTCGGCGCCATTAGTCCGGTCGATCCTCGTCCCTCGGGATCCCTACTCGCGACGATCGGTGTGCGGAGGCGTTGCGGCCACAGACGGAACGATCACTAATACAAATCCGAGGGAAATAGCCGCCGCAAACACGTTGGCGATTGGTACGGCGAAAGAGACTGAGACGACGTACCCAATCGCTGTGGTTGCAATAACCAACAAAGGCGCGAAACGCGCCAGCTGCGAAGCCCTTGGTCGCGGCAAGTTTCCTGCACCCCGCTCGTTCTTAGATCGCGCAATCCAAATCGAGGCTCCAAAAAGAAGGGCAAAGAATAGCAGCCATATTCCGGCAATGCCCGTATAACCCGACAGGACTGCTACTGGGGCAGTGAGCCAGACAGTCCAGAGCGTTACCACGCCCAATCGGCCTGTAGTGGGAAGCGGTTCTGTAAAGCGTGCGAAGGTCATGGTAGACACTAACAACCTACCTCGACGGGGTACGCGAACGGAGAAGTATGAAATTTTCTCAGTCCCAAGCATTTGCCATTAGCCAGCGCGGAACTCGCTGCGCTCGTAATCGCAACGGATGACAGGCCGCATGCAAACGCACCTACGGGGCCTCCGACGGCTGTACAAGCAGCCACGACCAGGAACTGAACAGTAGGGTCAGCGCCAGATATCATCTCAGTCTGGTCTCGAGAATATTCATAGGTACAAAACAACCAGTCGCATGCAATTCCAGGGTCGGCAACGACCGGATATGCTGCACCCTGATGATTAACGATTTGAGTAATGATATTGCCATCGATGGCGTAGTGCGTGCTAACCGTTGCACCGGTGGAATCTTTCGCCCATGCTGGCTCAATGTAGTTCACGACTTCGCCTGCGACATCACGTACGTGGATTGTGCCGTCCGGTGCCTCCGTCAGTACTGCCGCGTCACCGTCGACTAGTACTGCAAACTGGTAATCGAGGGGGGCGGACGCGTCGTTGATCACCACGTATCCCGCGTTAGCCGCGGTACCCTCTCCCGTGAGAACGTAGCTGTACGCATCCGATTCCGTGTATATGAGGGCTTTCCCATCAGCTCCTAATTCGCCATCGATTTCTGAAACTGGAACAACACTCACCGCGGCTTTTCCACTTTCAACGGTCAAGCCACCATCTTGGCTCAGCTGGCCCAACGGGGCATCATCGGCATTTCCGTTTTTAGCCGGAAGCTGTGAGCGCAGTTGCATTCCACCTGTCGGTTGAATAAGCCCCATATTTTCTAAGGCCACCAAGGGATCAGCCTCGGTATTTGCATGTGCGGGGACGGACACTCCTAACATCACTGCAATCGTAAGTATAGATAAAAATGATCGTGAAATTGAAACTCTCAATGTCGTCTTCTCTCGATTTACTTCACCGTGATTTATGGTTGTCGTGATACTCGAACACTTCAGGTCTAACAGGTCGTGCTATTCGTCGCAAACCGATAAGTCTCGGATATCTCACTAAGAATGTGGGGAGTATGGCTCAAACGCAGAGCCGTACTCTTGGGCTCAGATCTGAAAGGAGTCGTCGGTTCAGTAGTTGTGGCCAATGGCAACGACGTCGCCTGGTGCGTAGGAACCCACAACATCCCAACGGTCATACTTCTGAAGTACGCCGACCAGGAACCAACCTTGCAGCAGGGCAGACAGCATCCCCTACTGTCCAGGCGGAGCACGTCTCCCGCCAGACGGATATGGATATGGATTTGCCCTGGGCCGAGTAGGAGCCAACGAAGAAAGCGTGAGCGTGCACGAGGACGAACACGACGTCACCGCGACGATCAGCAACGGCTATTTGCCGCCAGTCGGACTCGACCGTTCGTCGGATCGAAAACGACGCGTGCTCACCACCCAGAGCCTATCTCGCGGGGTTGAGGCGACCGCACGCCCGACAAATACGGAACGGTTAGCGCGATACGCCCGCAAGGGGAACCCTCTGCGGCACGGTGCGCCTAGCAACCCAGGGGCGCTGTCATCGCCGGCAACGTATCAGCCCTCAATCCCCCGCAGCTTGAGTCATTCCTGCGTTACCGCGCCGGCCTTTTAACCGTGACAGTGATGGGCTCTGACGAGGTCTGGAACGGCTGAGGTCGCTGCCTACGATGCTCACGCACGCGGCCACACCGTTGCATTGACCACTTGAAGCTGTCGGCACTATTGGTCCTGTTTTGGCGGGGCGGTAAGAGTGACCATTCTCGACAATGAGCCGCGCGAAGCGACGACGGTGACGCGGAGTCAAGGCAGCTTCCACATTCAACAACTAGAGCGAGTCGTCACATCTTGCTCGATCAACCTGACCAGACGATATACCTCGCGGATGCTGAGCACCCGGGGGTGGATTCAGAAGATCAAGTACTACATGTAGTTGAATACCGCAGCAGCCTACGTATGTAGAAACGCCCGTCCGTAGGCCTTAGCGAAACCTGCGAAGATCGTACGTGCAATTCATTCTTCCCGCGTCCCCTGCTCCCGACAACGACATTTTTTTAAGTGGTCACATCGTATTTCGAAAGCAACTTCCGTACCTGCCCACCCGGTGCAGCGTTACCCCATTATTTAGGGACGAGATTCCATGGCCTTGCCAGGAAGTCGATGCTCAATGGCTTTGCGACATTCGCACGAATAATAAAATACCACTGCCGATCACGAGGGAAGCGATGCCCACAAGTATCGACCCAATGGATATATTTCCTACAAAAGCCACTACCGGTGCCAGGGTGATTAGGATTGATCCAAAAATTGCTAACGCCGGTATCTTGCGCTCGGTTTCCTCATCGACAAGCCCAATAAAGATCATCCAGCGTTTCATCCTAGACGCCAATCCCAAAACCCTTCAATGTGTTCTTCACGATCGAGCCTGCGATGCGCCCAACCGCTCCCAGCGCCGCGCCGAGGAGGCAGCCCCTAAACCCGCCCCAGAAAGTGGAACCGTCCCACATCGAGTTTAGCGCACCCGTAACGCACCCTCCGATGATCACTCCAACGCCAGTGGAAACCCCCGCGAACGCGGCTGCAACCGCAGCTCCAGTAGCAGCACCAGCTGTTATCGAGAGTGCAAGTTGCCACCATTGCGGGTCAGCAACGACGGGGAATGCTGTGGTTGGGTCAAATTTCACGCTCTGAATTAGCACCTGATCTTGAACGGTCAAAGAAGTCTCGACATTCTGACCGTTCGCATCCTTCGCCCAGGGCGCGAGGAACTTTCCCATCGCTATGCCTTCAGCGTCACGGACGGAGACCGAACCATCTGATTCGACATTCACGATCGCATTGGCGGGGAGCGACAACGGGAAACTGTACGTGCTTGCTGCGGCTGAAGATTTGATGGTTATAAGAGTTTGCGTGCCCGTCGAAGTCACATAACTAGTCAGTGAAGCACTCGGTAGGACTGTGCTCGCAATTGGGGCGCCCTGACCGGCGAATAGCACCTCCGGAACGTCACTGGCATCAAGATGCTGCGTCGCCGCTGCCTTGCCTGGCAATCCAATACTCGAACCGGCGTCACCGCCGCTCAGGACTACTTGGCTTGGCTCTGAATTGGAGTTTGCCCGAGGGTCATGACCTTGAGCGCCTGCACTAAGGCTTGGGGGCGCAATAGGCATTTCCGCCGCCGCTGCGATCCCCCCTGTGGTGATGGAAATACTGCCAACGAGCAGTCCCACGATAAACGCTTTTTCCGAGAATCGCATGCCACCGGTATTCTTTTGCATCGAGCTCCAAACGTATTCTTTTTTACTCAAATATTTGCGACATCGGCTACGGCAAACTATTCCGCCAACCATCACTGCCCGCGGCCTCGATAGTCGCAATACAATCTTCTCGTCAAACGACCACGGAGAATTTGAATAAATAGCGGCTGAAAGCGACACCGTCAATGCCGGCGACGGTGGTGGCCGAGCGGGTGGGGTGGTTTCGGAAGAAGGTCGCGCAGCTGAGGCCGGTGTTCGCGCCGAAAGACCCAGCAGACCGGATCACCTATCGGGCCGGTGACCAGGCGCAGTGCGACCGCTGGTTCCCGACGGCGGATATTCCCTTGGGCGGAGGCCGAAGCGGGTCACCGCCGGTGCTGGTGATCGTGGCATCGTATTCACGGTTCATTACCGCGGTAACGTTGCCGTCGCGGACAACGTTAGTGCCGGGAGCTGACCACCCACGATGGGTAGAGGAACTCAGAGAAAGCGGGTGTCTCACTTACCAACCCTCTACGGTAAATTTAGCGCTGACTTATCGGATCACACCCTGACGAACCGCCCTGGGCAGCTATCCAGCTTGCAATTGACGGTACGAGTGAGGGCGGTGTTCCCTGCGCGCACGATGTACAAGCCAAACGCGCTAGTGACCAGCGCCGCCCCGAACCCAGTAACGCCCGAGGTCACCTGCCAATCGATCCCGCTCTGGCTGGCCAGGTAGAATCCGGTGCCCGCGATGATGAGCATGAATCCGCCGAGGTAGTAGTCGATCGTTCGTCCGAAAATTGCGGGCATAGGGAAGAAGTGAAGTCCCACGATGAGCACGACCACCGGAAGTATCCACACGTACTGACCGAAGAGCGCGAGGACAACGACCGAGGTGACGATGAGCGCACCCTGGATGCTGCTGACGATTGTCATGCCCTTGGAAATGCGGGCGTCGTACGCATTTGTCTCGTTCGAAACTCCACCAGCAAACTTGATCAACTTTGCGGCACGCACAGCCAGGAAGACCGACCAGCCAAGTGCCGCCACGAAGAAGAATGCTCCCGGAACTGGCCAGGCAAGAACTGGCCAAATGGCGTACACGGGGGTGAAAACGGCCATGGGAATCAGTCCCGAGGCGATGCCCCTGACGATCGGTCCAACTCGAGCATTGAAATCATCCACCGAAAAATTGCCTCCCCCTAGGTCAGTTGAAATTACCCCGTAGGAGGTGGCGCCCGTAAGCCGGACGATGAGCAAGGCAGTTCGAGGGCGAGAACGGCCGTCGCACCGTGGGTCTCGACATGTGTCAGACGGGAAACCTCTACGGGACGAGACGACTTCCGTTTTCGCAACTTTGGTGGCCCGACCAGTCTCGTTATAGGCAACGCAACGACTCGAGACCAGAGGGACGGAGAGAATATTGCGCCGAGTCTGAGCCTCTGCATTACCCAAAGACGACGGGATAAACAGCGAAACAACGCGACGGTGAGCCCGCTGTATGCCGACCTCTCCGGCCTACCGCCAACTCTTATAGCGACTGCCGACCACGATCTGCTCCGCTCAGAAGGAACAATGTTGGGTACCCGAATACGGGAGTATGGCGTCAACGTTAATCATGTGGAGTATGCCGGAATAGTTCATGGCCTTTTAGGCCTCGGCCATGTGTCACCAACAGCAGAGGCGGGCCAGGATCTATTCGAGCGGTTCTACCGCCTGAGGCGCTACCTCAGCTAACTCAGCGGTCAGTCCCGGGCACAGTCCGCTTTATTACTGGACGGCCCCCATCAAACGTCTAGGTCAACGACCGCAACTGAGGCGGGTGCGAGTGATGAACAGGTGGGCGGCGGTCACGAGGGTGACGTGACGGTTCCAGCCTGCTCCGGTGCGGCCTTCGAAGTGGGCCAGGCCGAGGCCGTGTTTGAGTTCGCGGTAGTCGTGTTCAATTCTCCATCGCATCTTCGCAATCCGCACCAGGGTGGCGATTGGGGTGTTTTCTGGGTAGTCGCGGATCCAGAAGTCGGTGGGCTCGGGCGCGGTAGCTGGCCATTCGGCCAGGACCCATTGTTTGGGCAGTGATCCGTCGTCACGGAGCGGGATGTCGCGGTTGGCGAGCCGGATTCGTAGCACGTGAAGCGAGAGGCCATCGTTGCGGTGATGTGACAGTCTCAGTTACGAAGAATGAGGAATGTGGTTGGTTCGAGATCGACAGTTCGAGGGTGTGGAACCGGAAAACGAGGCGGATGCGCAGTGCCCGGAATAACCGCTCGCAGGTGGGCGCGATCAGAGATCTTGACCATAGCGGTTCAAAGCAGATGCCGTGACTTAACTACTCTTTCCACCGAAGTTGTAAACAAAACTTGACATGCATTCTGCGACGCTCATAGTGTTGGGTCATGCTCAAAAAAGCGATTAGGACCTCAACATGGAGCATCATTTTGATGACTATTCTTGCGGCGACGTTTGGCGGTTACATAGCCGGCTGGCAACTAGCAGGAATAGCGAAAGGGGCGGTTCTGGGACTCGTTATTGGATGTGCCACGGCAATCCATCTCGTATTCCGCACCATCAATCGACGGGCACCCGAGGCACACACTCCAGAATTGGAAGAGGAGTCAGTCGAATACCAACTGCTTCAACGTGCTGGTGCTGGGGCCTTCACTGACACCATTTCGCTTGGAATTCTCGCCTGTATTGTTGCTTTTGCGTCTCCAATCTCCGGCGTCGGTTTGTATGCGCTTCTTGGACTGTTGCTGGCTTCGATTATGAACTTCGGTATACGAGCCACCGTGCTCTGGCGGCGTGGTGGTGCATGAAGAATACTGTTCGTGATGAACGTGAGCGGCATAAGTGGACACAGGCCCACCTTGCGGCCCAGCTACAAGTATCGCGGCAGACCATCATCGCCATCGAGCGTGAGCGGTTCGATCCCTCATTACGTCTTGCCTTCGCTCTCAGCGCCACTCTAGGCGTGGAGATCACCACTCTATTCACACCCGACCTCGAAAGGACTTCACCATGACTGTCTGGATCGCCCTCGCACTCTCTCTTCTCGTGTCCCTTATCACTGTCCTCGCCAGCCGTGGCGTGATACCTAACAATGGCCTCGTTGGGATCCGCACGCCGGCAATCACATATAGCGATAACTCATGGCGCCAAGGCCACGCCGCAGCGACTCCTGTCATCATCGCCACGACCGTCATCGTAGTGTTCGGAGCGATCCTGCTCCTGATCGTTACTCGTGATAGCACGACGGACGCAACTAATTTTGCCGGTCTCGGATTGCTTGCCCTCGAAGTAGTTGGGATTGTTGCCGCTGCCATCCGAGGCAATAAGTACGCATCCCGCGACTTGCAGAACCAACCATAAATGTGGCAGGTTATAAATTGTTTAGGTTATTCGATACCTAAAGTGAATATTTATACCTAGCATAATTGGGGGATTTATCAATAAAAAGTTTATTGGCGCTGCCGTTACGATCGCGCTTAGTGTTGCATCGATGACGTCCATGGGGGCAATCCCGGCGACGGCAGCTGAAAACCCGGCCGCCTCCATCATAAGTAAGAAGCAAACGGCGCTAAAGTACAGCACTACCGACGTAATTAGTTTCTTCGTACTAAGCAGTGGATCCATCTTTAATTCAAATCCGGAGTTAGCGGAAAGGCTCGGTCTTGAGCATCAGGACGTTCCCTCCGAAACTGTCGACGAGTTGGTGGCCCTGTTTGAAGAAATCGACCCGCACTTGACGGCTCGAGTTGTAGAACCGGTTCAGTCGGGCAATCCTCTTCGAGCTCAGGCCGGGATCAAAGCGCTCGGTGAGGACGTCAAGCTCGTCAATACTCGCCTTATGGGCGAACAAGCCGCCAACAGGGTTTCTACTGGTCGTGCATCAGCCAATGGCTGGCTGTGGACGCAGAGTTATGTCGCGACCGTGCAGATCGCCGCTGCCGCCGGTTACGTCCTTGCGCTTGGAGCTGCAGTAGTGGCCGGTGTTTTCGTTCTGCTCTACGAGCCAAACACAGGGGCGACGAAGTTTGACCGTGAACTCGCGGCGCGCGCAATCAGTGGGGCACTCTAAACAAGCTGCAGTGAATACCGCTGCCAAGGGCGGAGCTATAGCGGCAATCGCGACAATCGTCTGCCTGTGCGTACCCCTTGGCGCCGGTGTTTTCGCTGCCATGCCCACGACTGTTCTGAGCGAGGATTGGAAGTCTCGCGCAGAAGTGGGCACAGTCTTCCCAGAATCATGGGAATTCTTCACTCGCGATCCTTCGTCCATCGCATTGGTCGTCTACGACGACACGTCCGCCCGCCGCGGTGAAATACTGGCTGAAGGCACTCTTCCACAGACCAACATTCAAAACGGTCTCGGCCTTTCTCGGAATCAGCGTTCTCAGGACACGGAGAAGGCCATTCTGGCGAGTCGTACGAGCGACTGGGTGGAATGCGGCGGCATGGTCTCCGTGGACTGCCTGAAAGCGGCTGCGCACGAATCTACTCAGGTGGTCACACCATCCAAGGGCTCGCCCAACTTCTGTGGAAGCTACGTAATCGCAGAGCAATCTCCAGTCCCATATGCGTACCGAAACGTAACGAATGAAACAATCCAAGTAACCAAAGCCGCCCACATCGAGATCTCATGCGCACGATAAGCCAGGTCCTCAATAAAATCACGGTGAGTGTGTCCGAATACGCATCTCTGCGGCGTTCGACGCAGGTGGGACGATCTGTGATCGCGGCCGCCCAGCTCTCCATTTTGGCTCTAACCTCCTGGGCTAATTTGACGCCAGAGGTTCTCGGACATAAGCCAGCTCCGGCCTGTATCAGTGTCGTCAAAGCATCGCTCTTCTGCGTCGACACGAGTGACGACAAAGTAATCTCAAGATTCATCGCGGCAGGGATACTCATACTTGTGATCATTGGTTTCCTTCCAGCTGTCACGGCTGTGCTTCATGCTTGGGTCGCGTTCTCCTTATCCACGAGCATCGGACTACCAGACGGCGGCGACTCTGCTGCAGCTGTGGTCACGATCATCATTATTTTCATCACCGCACGCGATACACGCCTCTTCGCGTGGGGACGGTCCGATCCGATATGGTCATCATCCGTGACTGACGGGATTGCGTGGGGCGCATGGTGGATCCTTCGTCTGCAGATGGCTTTCATCTACATTGAGAGTGGGCTCTCCAAATTCGGGACGGCCGAGTGGATGAACGGCAGCGCAATGCACTACGTCGTCCGGGATCCATCGTTCGGCGCTAGCGGTCCCGCAGGGTTACTAGCGCGGGGGATCACGAATACGGCTGTCGGTACGGCAGCTGTCACGTGGGGAACGATCGTTCTCGAGGTGGCCGTCGGCGTATTGATTCTGGCGGGGCCACGGGCTCGGAGATGGGCGCTCAGTTTGGTAATCGCTCTTCACCTGGGAATAATCATTGTGATCGGCTTGTGGTCTTTCGCCGGAATTATGATGGGGGCCGTCATCATTGCGGCTACGCCGAGGCAGCATCTGCTAATTGCCCCGGACACAGGGGCTGCATTTGGCCCCGAAGTGTCTGAAAAAGGAGTGGAGTCAAGTATCGGGTCACCCACGAGCGAAAATCACGAACCCAATCTCGGAGCCAATCAGAGCCCGACAGCAACCCAAATTCCGCATAAAGATCAACGATCTATGATCATCTGTGTGGCTTCAAAATCACAATAAGGAGGAACTGCTTCAGGCGGCACTGGAGCGTGCGCAGTCGACAGTCACCGGTGCCGTCTCAGCAGAACCCGCGAAGCCGACGCTGGAGCTCTGGCTGGTCGGGTTGATCATGGCTACCCTTCCGGTCGATGAGGAGCGTCGCGCCGCCGTAATCATCGGTGTCGCGTTCGCAGACCAGGCGCCATTCGATGAGAAGATCGCCGCGGCGATCCGCTCAGGGGATGAAGCGATTCGCAGCAACCTGGTCCGCCTGTTCGCTTGGCGACGCGCTGAAGGAGAACTGAAGGCGCGTTTGGATGACGACTCACTCTCACGAGCGATCTTTGCCTTCAGCGCCGGACTAGCCGGTCAGTTGCTCTACGACCCGCGCCCGATTGCCGAGATTGAGGCGCTCGTCGCCGGAGTTGTCGCATCCGCCCTGGTCTAAGTCACACAGGCTGAGGTACCGCTCGAGCGCAGCACTCGCGTTTGACACTAGCGGGGCCGCCCGCAAGGGGAACCCTCTGCGGGACGACCGGAGGTCCGTCAACGCTTGCCAGCCTCTACGCCGTTCTCGGCGGTAAACGCCGCAATCGCCCGACGATATCGCCCCGATTTGACGAGTCCGACGGTGATCATCCCTCCCGCGACACCGAAGTACACGAACGCTCGCGTCGGCTCCGTTCCCACGACCAATTGGGCGATTGCAAGCAGCGCCCCAACCCCGCCGAATAGCGTCCACGCGATGGCGGACGTGCGGATACGCTCTATTGCCATTCTCTGCTGAATGAGCGAGGACATGGCTGGACTGTACACCGGCCACTTACTTGGTGCGTCGCGAGCCTAGTCCTCTACGTGCAGGTCCGCCTCGAGATCTGTGATCACTCAGATCTCGAGGCGGAGTCGCGCAAAACTTTGAGGGTCCACAGCGCTGTCACACCATTTATCACCCCGAGGAAAATGTAGACGACCGCCCACGTGCTACCAGCGACGATGAGGACGACGCTCAAGGCAATCATGAGTGGCGACAGAACGCACTGAACGATGGCCCCGATACGCTGTCTACGTCGAATTCGGGACGCGCTGACGGACACTCCCGGTGGCCACACTTTGTCGGCCCAAGTCCTCCTCAACGTCCACACCGCAGCGACGGAAAAGAGGATGGTGGCGCCGACCAAAACCAACGCACCAAGAATACTCGCCGCCGAGTTGGCGATCAGAAGGCCCGCGGCACCTGCGATCACGGCGGCGGCAGCCATTCCGAACCAACCGGCAACCTTGGGCGACATGGGCTCAGAGTAACCAGTATCGGATCGAACCGGTAGCGACACCTCCAGTGGGCCTCCCAGCCGAGTCTTATGGGAACGCCCTTCGGGACGGTGACTGCAGCCATGGACTTTAGGCGAGTCGGGCGACTATCAGCACATGCGCCCGTCGCTGAGTACAAGAGCGAAGCTGAGAGCCGTCTGTTTGCAGCGTCTGCAAAACCGGCGAGTAGGACCTCCTCCCTGCCCGTGACAACGATCTGGGGCACCCGCAGAGCGGAAGCTGTGCGAGTTAGATCCATTCCAAATGCAAGGCTCCGACGGCGGTCAACGCTGCCGGGTAGGTGTCGTCGCCAGGGCCGACGGAAGAGGGACCGGGATAGAGTACGTCGGCGGAAGATCAACTGCGGCTGGATTCACCTCCTGACTCGGAGTGATCATGGCGCCGTGTCCACAACGGTCGTCTCAATCGCAGTTAGCGAAATCTCCTCGTTGAGTCCCCACCCGAAGAGTGTGGCACCGCTCATAGCCCGTTCACCTATGACAAGTCCGGTGTCGGGATCGATGATGATTTCTTGGCGTTGCCCTGCTCTGAGCATCTCATTTCGGCCGATCGCGATTCCTGTCACGCCGTCGAGATTCGCGACGTTGTCGGTCGCCGTAACTCCGGGAATACGGGAGAGCGCGTCGAGGAGAGCTGCGCGCTGTGGAGCCGGAACGAGACCGGACCGAAGGATGTCAGTGATGCGCACGAAGTTGTCCTCGTCCCGGGATGCCGATCCCCCGCTGTACTGGGCGTTGATCCACTCATACGCTGCGATGCCATCGAGGGGGATGTCCGCGTAGTCGACGTTCACCCACGAAGACTCGGGGCCGTAAAATCGTCCGTCGACTTCTCGGGTTGTCTCGATCGAATCGCCGGTGAGCACGCCGGGCATGTTGCCCCAATCGCGGTAGAGCACCCATTCCGCGTCAAGATCGGCGGGCATGTACACGTCCAGGATCTGATCGTTCGGCTCGCATCCGGTGTCATCGCAGACTCCCCAGCGAGCGTGCGTGTGCGAACGAAGGTACTGATCTGAGCCAGCCACAAGGTTTGCATATTGGATGGTCTGGGTGGCCGCAGAGCGCAGCACGTCACTCGCGTAGGCCGTCTGTGCGTTCAGAGTGATGTTGCCCGCCACAAGGACGCCCGTCATTGCAGCGGCCACCCCGGCAGCAGCCCAGCTGAGCCGCGGCAGCCAGAGCCGCTTCTTATGACGCTGCGCTCCCGCATGAGTCGCGTCGCCATCCGCGATGCGGCCGAGAAGCGCTGCCCGCCCCGCGGTCAATACTGTCGGGCTCGGTTCGCGCGAGTCGTCACGCGTGTTGCGGAGCAGTGTCAGTTCGTCCATGGTCCGTCTCCTGTTCGAGGGTTTCGATGCCTGCGGCGCGGCGCAGTTGGCGCCGTGCCCGATTCAGTCGTGAGCGCACTGTTCCGACCGGTACTTCCATCGCTGTGGCGATCGCGGCGTAGTCGAGGTTGCCCCACGCGTAGAGCAGTAGCGTGTCGCGATCGATCTCCGACAGTCGCCGCAACGCCTTCGCCAACCGCTGGGTGAGGCGGTGAGCGTCAATACGTGCGCCGGCCAGGTCGATGAGGTCGGGGACGATCTGCGCCGCGAGATCTGCTGTCATCCCCTTCCACGCCGTCGCCTCCAAGCGGACATGCTTCCGCATCAGTCGCGTGGCAATACCCAGCAACCACGGGCGCGCATCGACCACTGTCAAGTCGTAGGCCGACCTCCGCTCGAATGCCACCAGGAACGTCTCCGACATCACATCGTCCGCAGCGTGGTCGCCCAGCCGCTGTGCGGCATACCGGAAAACTGATGGCGCGTGACGGTCGTACAACGTCGCGAACACGGCCGGGTCACGCGCCGACCGTTCTATTACGTCGTTATCAGGGCTCATATCCGTATTGCTCGATTCCATTGATCGGGTTCACACCAATCTTGCTGGGTCCGAGTGTCGACGAGCGGAGGTGTTCTCCCGCGACCTCGTCCAAGCATCGATGAACTCGATGCTGTCCCATTGGAGGTACTGCACCCCTCGGCTCATGGGCGCGCACAACCGCAGGCCCAATTGAACCCACAGAACGTGGACAATGGTCCGCCGGCCGACTGGAGGTGCCTGCGGATCTTCCCGAGTGTCCCACGGGTTTTGAGAAACTCAGGTTCCAAGACAGTTCTTCTCCTTGGGCGATGCGATCTGATAGCACCGCTCAACCCCGACGTTCGGTGCCCGCAAGCCGGAAGGTGACCGGGACACCCGAACGATAACGGAGCGCCGAAGACGTTCCGAATGGTCTCGGGAGCGCCCGATTCCCGTATGCCCCGCCCGAGAAAATGCCCGGTGAAGGGGTGACAAACGGAACATCAAATCAGGCGTCGACCACACTCAAACCGATGGAACCGGGGCCATCCGTCTCCGCCCCACGAGCGGTGCGCGACCGGAGCTGTGGAATCGATCGCGATGCTTTGGTGAGGGTAATCCCGCGCCTAGGCACTCGTGCAACCGCGGCAGAGAGGCGCCGCGTGTAACACTCTGGCTGCGGCCGGACATTATTAGGTATGACCGACTTTGAGGCGGACGCCAGCGACTCAGACCTGTGGTTGCAGGTGCGCACGGCAACGGTCAATCGTTCGGGGTGCTCTTCGACCGGCACCACGACCGGGTCTTCCGCTACAGCTTCAGGCTGGTCCGCTCCCACGTCGAAGCCGAAGACGTCACTGCGATGGTCTTCCTCGAAGCCTGGCGACGACGGGCGCGCGTTCGTCTCGTCAACGGCTCCATCATCGCCTGGCTGCTGGCCACTGCAACCAACGTCGCTCGCAATCGACTTTGCCCCGCCCTGCGCTACCAGCGGATGCTCAACAAGATTCCCCGACCGGAACCCGCCCCTGACCACAGCACGACCGTTCTCGACGAACTCGCCGCGGCACCCGCTCGGCGAACAGTCCAGGATGCCTTCCGCGGATTGAATCACCACGACCAGAAGATCCTCTCACTCTGTGTTCTCGAAGAGCTCTCGGCACCGGACGTCGGCGAGATCCTCGGCATCGCACCCGGCGCAGTGCGAGCACGCCTGCTGCGCGCCAAACAGCGCGTCAGCCACACCCCTAACATCGATTCCTTGACACTTCATTCAGGAAAGACACTATGAATACGAACGATGATAGCCGCCCAGTTTTCAACGAAGCGCGCAGCGCCGCGATGCGCGCGATGCTGGTCGACGTTGCAGAAATCGGCACCACCCAGAATCGTCGATTCCGAGTGGCTCCACGAACCTGGACCGTCGTGCCGGCCGCCCTCCTCGTGGTCGGCCTCTCAGCTGGCATGTTTTTCGCCACCCAACCGGTGACCGATGATTACTCAGTCGCCTGCTTTGCCCGGGCTGAGTTGGACTGGCGCGGAGCCTTCCCCGGCACGACCGGCGGGTCCCTCATCGGCACAACCGATGGCACAGATGCAGGATCCGCCCCCATCACGGACGCCATCGCATTCTGTTCCGACCTATGGGCCCAGCACGCACTCGATG
This sequence comes from Cryobacterium sp. PH31-L1, assembly GCF_030063145.1. Taxonomy (GTDB): domain Bacteria; phylum Actinomycetota; class Actinomycetes; order Actinomycetales; family Microbacteriaceae; genus Cryobacterium. Next base: position 411,833 of record NZ_JASISM010000001.1, on the reverse strand, counting down.
CCACCTCCCCCAACGGAACACTCCCCGGCCCCGGATACGACGATCGCACCTTCTCCCACCCCGTCCCCAGCCCCCTGACCGAGTGCGTCATGAAAAACGGCGCAGCGGCCGTCATCCCTGGCGGCCCCGACGTGCGCAGCCGACTAGGCCTCGCCTCAAAATCCGTATAGGTCTCCGCGGACAGTCCACGCAGAGCGTTGAATCCCGAGATCGTGCCCGTCTTACTCAGCGGCCAACTTCTATCTCTTCGACAGCGCGTCGCCGTTCGACCCATTCCGACGACACGCAAAATGTGAATCGCACCTAAGCCTGGGCAAATTGTGGGCAAATCCGGCAAATTCGGAGAAACATACCGCTGAGCCGGTTTCAGAAACCCCATCTGACCAGCATATTTAGTGGAGCCGCCTGTCAGAATCGAACTGACGACCTTCTCATTACGAGTGAGATGCTCTACCAACTGAGCTAAGGCGGCGATACCAGAACGCCCCATAGGGCACTCGGTGACACAGCAGCCAAGCCTAGTCGTTTCTGCGAGTGATTCTGTACACCTCAGCGAAGGAGGCATCCACGCGCTCCGAGAGAGGGCTCCCACCGTCCCCCTCGGCCCAGCACCGCCAGGCATGGCGGATGGCGGCCACGGCCACCAGAGTGAATAGCAGGGCGCGCTGGTTCAGCTCGGCCGTGTCGTGACCGGGAGCGTGGGCATCCGCTCTGAAACGTTGCTCGATGATCTGCTGCAACTGGTCCTCGAAGTCGCGCAGGGTGGCCATGCGCATGCCGAACAGGTAGGCATTCTCCTTCATGACCGTGCGTCGCAGCTGGTGGATCTCGCGGTCGGCCTCTGTGCGCTGCAGGCTTTTGGAGAGCAGCACGGCCAGATCGGCCAGCACGTCACTGTCGGGGCCGCCAGCGATAAACGCCTCGATGTCATCAGCGGATGCCAGTCCCGGCGCGTCTCCGATCAGGGCGGCGTCTTTGGAGGAGAAATAGTTGAAGAAGGTGCGCGGCGACACGTTGGCGACGCGGCTGATGTCTTCGACGGTGACGTGGTCGATGCCGCGCTCGCGGGACAGGGTCAGCACGGCGTGCTGGATGGCCCGCCGGGTGGCGAGGCGCTTGCGCTCGCGCAGTCCGGGCAGTTCAGTATCAATCGACATGCCGCAATTATTTCACAGCACGCAACTGCTAGCACTGGGGGTCGGATGCTGGCACGATTCCGTCCACCAGATACGAGTCGACGGCATCGTTCACACAGGAATTCGACTTGTTGTAGGCGGTGTGCCCCTCGCCCGTGTAGGTCACGAGGCTGCCGCTGTCAAGCTGCTCGGCCAGCTGCTGCGCCCAGACGTAGGGGGTGGCCGGGTCGTTGGTGGTACCGACGACGAGGATGGGGGCCGCTCCGGCCGCGTGGATCTCGGTGCGTTCGCCGGTGAACTTGTACGGCCAGTCCGCGCAGCCGATATCGCCGAAGCTCATGAATGGGCCGATCACCGGGGCCGCAGCTTCGAGGTCGGCGGCCTGGGCACGCATCACGGTCGGGTCGGCGTTGTACGGATAGTCGATGCAGTTGATCGCCATGAACGACTCGGTGGAGTTGTCGGTGTAGTCGCCGTTGGCATCCCGGCCGTTGTATGCATCGGCAAATTGAAACGCGCCCTCGGCGCTGCCGTGCAGCACGGTGTCCAGCATCTTGCTGAGTTGCGGCCACGCGGTGGCCTGGTAGAGCGGGTAGATGATCGCGGTGAGCAGCGCGTTTCCGCCGAGTTGACGGCCGTCCTTGGCAGTGATGGGGCTCGCGTCGACGGACTTCAGCAGCGCGCCGATCGTCGTCATCGCGCTGTCGACACTGCCGCGGAAGGGGCAGTCCTCTCCCGCCAGGCAGTCGGTGAGGTAGGCGCGCAGGGCATTTTCAAAGCCGACAGCCTGGGTCTTGGTGACCTCGAAGTTGCTGGTCGAGGGGTCGACGGCGCCGTCGAGCACGAAACGGCCGACCTTCTCGGGAAAGAGTTCGGCGTAGGTGGCTCCGAGGAAGGTGCCGTACGAGTAGCCGAGGTAGTTCAGGTGGGTGTCGCCGAGTACGGCGCGCAGCAGGTCAAGGTCGCGGGCGGCGCTCTTCGTGTCGACCGTGCCGAGCAGCGGCCCGGTGCGCTGGGCACAGGCCGCGGCAAAGGCGTCGGAGGAGATTTTCAGCTCGGCGATCCAGGCATCCGTTCCACGCTCGGCGGTCGTGAGCCCATAGATGTACTCATCCATATCCGAGGAGTCATAGCAGGCAACCGCCGAGGACCGCCCGACGCCCCGAGGATCGAACCCGACGATGTCGAAGCTCGCCTGCAGGGTGGAATCGGTGGCGTAGTCGAGGGAATCCTTGATGAAGTCGTAGCCGGAACCACCCGGCCCGCCTGGATTGACCAGCAGTGAGCCGATCCGGTCGCTGCCGGTGGCGACATGGCGTACCAGAGCGAGCGACACGTCGCCGGCCGTCGGATCGTTGTAGTCGAGCGGCGCTGACGCATCGGTGCACTGCAGGCCCTCGCCGCACTCGCTCCACTGCAGCACCTGGCTGTAGAACGGGTCGAGGTCGTTCGTGACCTGCTCGCCGGTGGGGGTGGACTCGGAGGGGCCGGCATCCGTCGCGAACCAGGAGGCGCATCCGCTCAGCGCGAGGGTGAGGGCCACGGCTGCGGCGGTGATGCTGGTGGCGCGAGTGCGTCGGTTCAACGGGTTCCTCTTTCATAGCGAGAAGCGGATGCTGCGGTTCAGGCTATCGAAAGCGGCTGGGAGTCACTGCGAATGGCTTTGCGAGCTCGTCACTGCGAGCTTGTCACTGCGAGCGCCGGATCGCCGACACCAGCATCGCCTCGAGGGCGAGGGCCGGGGCAACGTTGCCCTGAATGCGCTGGCGGGCCACGGCAATGGCGTCCATCGTGGCGACCGTGGTGGCTGGGCTTACGGCCGCACTGGCCGTGCGCAGTTCGGCAAGCAGTTCGAGGTTGATCACGGCGTGTTCCCGGCCGAGCTGCACCATACAGACATCGCGATAGAGCGAGGCAAGGTCGACCAGGATGCGGTCGATGCCGTCGTGCAGGCTGCGCTTCGCCCGGCGCTTCTGGTCGTCTTCGAGGTCTTTGATCTGGCTCCGCAGCCCCGGCGGCACGGATTGCCCGGCTTCCACACCGAGCGAACGCAGCATGCCGTCGCGCTCGGCGGCATCCAGCTCGACGGTGATCGCCTTCGCGTCGTCACCGGCGATCGCGAGTAATCGGGCGGCAGCATTGACGGCAGACGACACCGAGCGGATGCCGAGGGCCGCACGCAGTGTTTCCTCGCGTCGTGCCCGCGCATCAGCATTTGTGGCGAGCCGCCGAGCCATACCGATGTGGCTCTGGGCGAGGCGGGCGCTGAGCTCGGCGATGACGGGGTCGACGCCGTTGCGGCGCACGAGCAGGTCGGCGACGTCGGCCACGCTCGGCACGCGCAGACGAACCGTGCGCACGCGCGAGCGGATGGTGGGGAGCAGGTCGGCCTCGCTCGGCGCGCACAGAATCCACACCGTGCGTTCGGGCGGTTCTTCGAGGGCTTTCAGCAGCACGTTCGAGGTGCGCTCGACCATTCGGTCGGCGTCTTCGACCACGACGACCCGATAACGACCCACCGAGGGCGAGTATTGCGAGCGGGCGACGGCCTCCTTGACGGTCTTCATCGGGATGATGACACCCTCGGTCGTGAGCACGCTGAGGTCGGGGTGGGTCCGCGCCTGCACCTGACGGGCGGCCGCGAGGTCGCCGTCGGGGGTGCCCGGGCTGAGCAGGGCCGCCGCAAAAGCGAAAGCGAGGTTGGAGCGGCCGGAACCGGGCGGGCCGGTGATGAGCCAGGCGTGCGTCATGGAACTGGATTCGGCGGTCGCGATGCTGCCGGCCGCTCCCCCGGCATCCACCGCGCCGGTGGTTGCCGGCACCCGCTGCGCCGCCGCCCGGAAGATGGCGATCGCGTCGGCCTGTCCGGTTAGGTTGTCCCACACTGCCATGAGTCAAGGGTAACCCGCGCCGCTGACAGGCCCGCGCCCGCCGAGTGCCCCTACCGACCGGGCCCAGGCCCGGAAAGCGGGCCCAGGTTAGATCATGGGCCCAGTTGCATAAGGTGGGCCCGGTCCCCGCGCACCCGCCCACGGTCGTCCCAGTTGCACAAGGTGGTCCCTGTTTCCGGGCCCGGGCCCGGGCCCGGAAAGTCAGAGTAGGGGAAGGACGCGGGACCGGATGATGGCGGCGATCTCGGCGACCGGAGCGGCGGCATCCACTACCAGGAACCGGTCGGGTTCGGCAGCGGCCAGATCGAGGAACGACGCGCGCACGCGAGCGTGGAAGTCGTTCTTCTCTGCCTCCAGCCGGTCGAAGACCTTGTCGTCGGCATCGAGCCGGGCGCGGGCCGCCCGCGAGTCGAGGTCGAGCAGCACGGTCAGGTCGGGCAGTAGCCCCTCGGCGGCCCAGAGCGACAGGTCGCGAACTTCGGTGGCGCCGAGCACGCGCCCGGCACCCTGGTACGCCACCGACGAGTCCAGATAGCGGTCCTGTACGATCACGTCGCCGCGAGCGAGCGCCGGCCGCAGCTTGGTGCCCACGTGCTGGGCCCGGTCGGCGGCGTAGAGCAGGGCCTCGGCGCGCGGGTCGACTTCGCCGCGGTGGTGCAGCACGATCTGGCGAATCTCTACGCCGACCTCCGTTCCGCCGGGCTCGCGGGTGCGCACGACAGTACGCCCCCGCCCTTCGAGCCAGTCCGTCAGCAGCTGCGCCTGGGTCGTCTTACCGGATCCGTCGCCGCCCTCGAGGGTGATGAAGAGACCGGTCACGGCGCCTTCGGCGCGATGGTCGTGGTCGTCGCCGAGTCAGCGGCCGAGGCCCGCTTCTTGACGGCCGGCTTCTTGACCGCGGGCTTCTTCACGGCGGCCTTCTTCACCGCCGCGACGGGCGTGCCGGCCAGCGCGGCCTTGGCCGCCGCATTCTTGGCGCGGGTAGCGGCTGCCTTCTTCGCGGTCGCCGCCTTGGCCGCAGCGGTCGGCGCCTTCTTCACGGCCGGCTTTTTGGCAGCGGCTTTCTTGGCTGGTGCCTTCTTGCGCGGCGCGGCCGGCCCCTTGGCCCGCTTGTCGGCGAGCAGCTGCACGGCCCGGTCGAAGTCGATCTCCTCGATATCCTCCGACTTGGGAATAGTCGCGTTGGTGACCCCGTCGGTCACATACGCACCGAACCGGCCGTCCTTGATCTTGATCGCTTTGCCGCTCTCCGGGTCGGGCGCTTCGAATTCCTTGAGGGCACTGGAGGCCCGACGTGCACCGTACTTGGGCTGCGCGTAGAGCTCGATCGCGCCCGGCAGGTCGATGTCGAAGATCTGGTCTTCGCTCGTGAGCGACCGGGTATCGATGCCCTTCTTCAGGTACGGCCCGAACTTGCCGTTCTGGGCCAGAATCTCGGTGCCGGTCTCCGGGTCGAGCCCGACGACGCGCGGCAGGGCGAGCAGGCGCAGGGCCGTTTCGAGGTCGACCGTGGCGAGGTCCATGGACTTGAAAATGGATGCCGTGCGCGGCTTGTCAGCAGCGGCCACCTTCTTCACAGCCGGCTTGCGCTTCGGCTTGGCGACCGTGACCGTGACCTCGCCGGTGGCGGGGTCGATAGTTTCGATGGGCGCGGCGACCGGAGCCGCGACAACGACCGGAGCAACCGGCTCGGCCGGTGCCGGCGCGAGCTCGGTGACGTACGGCCCGAACCGGCCGTCCTTCGCCACGATCTCCTTGCCGTTGTCCGGGTTGAGGCCGATCACGCGGTCGGTCACGACCGGGGCGTCGATGAGCTCACGCGCCTTGGTCGCCGTCAATTCGTCGGGAGCGAGTTCCGGCGGGATGTTCACGCGGCGGGGCGGAGCATCCGCTGCCGCGTCGGGGTCAATGACCTCGAGGTAGGGGCCGTACTTGCCGATGCGCAGGGTGATGTCGTCGCTGATGGCGACCGAGTTGATGACGCGCGGGTCGATCTCCCCGAGGTTGTCGATGACCTGGCGCAGGCCTCGGTGCTTGTCGCTGCCGAAGTAGAAGCTGGTGAGCCAGTCGAGTCGGTTGGCTTCGCCGCCGGCGATGCGGTCGAGGTCGTCTTCCATCTCGGCGGTGAAGTCGTATTCGACCAGGTCGCCGAAGAATTCTTCGAGCAGGCGCACGACTGAGAACGCGATCCAGTTGGGAACCAGCGACTGGCCGCGCGGCGTGACATAACCGCGCTCGGTGATCGTGGAGATGATCGACGCGAAGGTCGAGGGGCGGCCGATGCCGAGCTCTTCGAGCTTCTTGACCAGGCTGGCCTCGGTGTAGCGGGCGGCCGGGGTGGTCTCGTGGCCTTTGGCCTCGAGCTCGAGCAGGGTCAGCGTCTGGCCTTCTTCGAGCGGCGGCAACTTGGACTCGGTCGCATCCGTGGACGCGTTGCGCTCCTCGTCCTTGGACTCCTCATAGGCAAGCATGAAGCCGCGAAAGGTGATGACGGTGCCACGGGCTCCGAATTCAGCGAGCGCGCCCGAAGCGGTCGGGTGCTCCGAGGCTCCGGTCGGGCCGGCAACAATGGTCACCGAGGCGGTAGAGCCGGTGGCGTCCTTCATCTGCGAGGCGACGGTGCGCTTCCAGATCAGGTCGTAGAGCTTGAAGTCGTTGCCGCGCAGGCTGGAGGCGAGCGAGGTCGGGGTGCGGAACGTGTCGCCGGAGGGACGAATTGCCTCGTGCGCTTCCTGGGCGTTCTTGCTCTTGCCTTTGTAGGCGCGCGGGGCATCCGGAACCGTCTCGGCGCCGTAGAGCTTAGCTGCCTGGGTGCGGGCGGCCGTGAGGGCCTGCTGGCCGAGCGACGGCGAGTCGGTACGCATATAAGTGATGTACCCGTTTTCGTACAGCGACTGCGCAACGCTCATAGTCTGCCGTGCGGTGAAGCGCAGCTTGCGTGCCGCTTCCTGCTGCAGGGTCGAGGTCGTGAACGGTGCGGCGGGGCTGCGACGGTACGGCTTGGAGGTGACCTTGGTGACCTCGAGCTTCACACCGGGAGCCCGCAGCGCGGTCGTCAGTGCCTGAGCGGCGGAGGCATCGAGGGTGATGGCCTTCACGGTGGGCTTGAGCGCACCGGAATCGTCGAAGTCGCCACCGGTGGCGATGCGCTCACCGTTCAGTCGAACGAGCTTCGCGTCGAACGCCTGCTCGGTTTCTAAAGCGGATGCTGCCAGTCGCGCCAGCAGATCCCAGTAGCCGGCGGAGACGAACGCGAGGCGCTCCTTCTCCCGGTCGACGACGAGACGGGTCGCGGCGCTTTGCACCCGGCCGGCAGACAGGCCGGGGCCGACCTTGCGCCACAGCACGGGCGAGATCTCGTAGCCGTAGATGCGGTCGAGGATGCGGCGGGTTTCCTGCGCGTCGACGAGGGCGGTGTCGAGGTCGCGGGTGTTGTCTTTGGCGGCGAGGATGGCGTCTTTGGTGATCTCGTGGAACACCATGCGCTTGACGGGTACCTTGGGCTGCAGCACCTGCAGCAGGTGCCAGGCAATGGCCTCGCCCTCGCGGTCCTCATCAGTTGCGAGCAGGAGTTCGTTCGCATTCTTGAGGGCCCGCTTGAGTTCGCTGACGGTCTTCTTCTTGGCGTCGCTGACCACGTAGTACGGTTCGAAACCGTTCTCCACGTCGACCGAGAATCGGCCGAGGGCACCCTTCTTGAGCTCAGGCGGCAGGTTTTTCGGCTCGATCAGATCGCGAATATGACCAACCGAAGACAAAACCTCGTAGCCGTCGCCGAGATACGCGGCGATCGACTTCATCTTGGTCGGTGATTCAACAATGACCAGCTTCTTAGTGCCTGGCACCAGACTCCTCTTTATACGTAGTGACCAAATATGGGCCAAGGCACACCATACACACCGGAATGGAGTGCGCGCCTAATCGACGGGCACGTCTCGGCGCGTCCCGCTGGCACACACGGCGCTCCCAGCCCGTGCTCAGTTCGCTCAGAGCATGCACCACCACAATCCCGAACGCTTGCTGTTTGCCCGCCCAAGTGCAGAATAGACGCATGGGTACAATGACGGCCACATACACCGCGAAGTTGACGGACGGCCCCCTTCAGGGCAAGACAATCACGACGACTTTTCTCGACTCGGGTGATCCGCAGCCGCGCATCGAGATTCCGGCCGATTCCGGCAAGCGCTATCTCTACGCGCGCGGCGCCGGCCTGGAATTCGAAGGCTCCGATTCACCCGGGCGCCCGAGCGCAGTCGAGTACCGCTACCTCGAGGTGCTGCTCTCGTAGATCGACCCGGCTCAGGGCGGCGGCCCGGCCCGAGCACTCCCGGAGATGTCGATTCCGTGCACCCGACGCCGCACCGAAACGGATGCGATCAGTCCCGTCACCGTACAGTTCGTGACGGTGGTCTCGTTCACCGTGGCGACGGCATCCGCTGCCTCGCAGGGGTAGCCGGCGATTGACCCGGAGGCCGTGTCGGCGGCGGCGAGCGCGGCCGCATCGGCCGCGTTCGCTACGGACCGGCCCGCGGCGAGCAGCCCGAGAACCGACACGACGAGGGTTGTCAGCAGCACGGTGGCGGCGAGCACGGCGAGCGCGAGGATCGACCCGGCTCCCTGATCGGTCGACCGAGGCCCGGTTTCAGCCACTGTGCCAGGCCCGGTCTCGGGCCAGACGCCAGTGCCTGCCGTTTCGGTCTTGGCGACCCGGTCGTTCGCCGTACCGATTCCCGGGCTCATTGGCCACCGGCCAGGGCGCAGGACTGTGCATCGAGGGTGAGGCCCGCGAAGATTCCCGGCGCACGCGTGACGACGTGGGCACAGACGAACTCGCCGCGGTGTTCCGGTGCCAGGCTCGCGCCACCCACGGCTCGTTGCACGAGCGCTGCGGCCCGGGCCTCGCTGTCGCCGCGGGCGAGGGCCCGCGCGGCGCTGGCGGCAGCATCCGTCACCCGCACCTGCACGCCAATGACCTGAACAGCACCGAGGCAGCAGGCCAGCACCAGTACGATCGCTGGCAGTGCCGTGGCGAACTCTGCGGTCGTGCTGCCCCGACTGCGTTGGCGACCTCCGGCGCCTTGACTACCCGATGCTGAGGGCACGTCGCACCAGATCGGTGAGCATTCCCCGCACCTCGTCGCTGCGCAAAATGACGATGAGCAGCCCGGCGAACCCGACCGCGGCCATCGTGGCGACAACGTATTCCGCCGTCGCTGCTCCGGCCTCGTCGGCCAACTTTTTAAGGGTGGTCTTTGTATACACAGACTCGTCTCCTTCGGCGTCCATCGACGCGGGTTGGGCGGCACGAGCACGCTCACTCTGCTCCGATCCATCGGCGCGGGCGGGCGGCATCCGCTTTTCTGTGGACAGTTTCAGAACGTTGTCAGGGTGGAGGAGAGCACACTGAGCAGCAGCGGCACCACGCCGACCAGCATGAACGCGGGTAACACGCACAGGCCAAGCGGCAGCATGAGCGTCACGGAGAGTGTCGCGGCTCGGCGCTGCCCGGCGCTGCGGGCATCGCGCCGCAGTTGTTCGGCCTCGCTGCGCAACAGTTCTGCCGCGGGAACTCCCGCTCGCGTTGACAGGTCGAGTACCCGGTCAACCGGGTCACCGACGTCGCCCGCTGCAATGCCGTAGCGCTCGGCGGCAGCCTGCACCAGTGCACGGGAGCGGTCGATGGAACCTCCGCCGCTCATAGCGATGGCCATGAGTTCCAGTCGCAGCCCCGGCGTGAGGTCGGTCGGGCCCGCCCGGCGCACCAACGCCCGGTTCCAGCCTGCGGCTGCGAGCATCAGCAGAGCGCCGCCGCTAAGGCAAACCCACCCAGGCACGGTCGCGAACAGGGTGTGCAGGGAGTCGAAGCCCATGAGGCTGCCGAAGACGACCCCGATCAGCGGCAGCACCATCACCAGTCTGGCGGTCGCGCGAGGAGCCGCCAGCGCCACCTCGAGATCGCGCTGCACCTGGGCGAGTTCCCGCAGGGATGCGGCGAGTTCGCGCAGGCAGCCCGCCAGCGGCGCACCGGCCTGGGTTGCTACCTGCCAGGCAGCAGCAAGTCCGAGCCAGGCGTGCTCGGCCTGAGTAGCCGCATAAGCACGTCGTCGCCCGCGTCCGGCAGCCGCCGCACGTGCGGCACCGCCCGCAGAAGAATTCTCGCAGCCGAGCCGACGCGCCTGACCGGCGATCGCATCGGCCACGCTGTCGCCCCGAGTCGCGGCGCGCGCTGCAGCCCGCACTATGGGAGTGGTCCCCGATGCCACCGCGCCGGCCTCGCCGGCCGAAACCATGCGGGCTGCACGCGGCGAAACCACCCGGCGCCCGATCGGAACGCCGCGCGCCGGTAACAGGTAGCCCCACGCTGACACCGGGGACACACCCGCCGACAGCAGAACCGCCAGCCGTTGGGTCACTGCCGCGACCTCTTCGATCGGCGGGACAGCGTCAGGTCGGCGCACGGTTGCACCCTCGCCGAATCGTGGCTGGTTGATCGCCCCGCATCAGACCGCCTCGATCGAGAGCCGGTCTCGGCCGTCGAGCGTGAAACGTCCGACGGCGTCGAGTCGGCGTACCCCGTCGGTGCGTTCCAGGTGCAGCACCAGGCCGATCGCGCTCACGGTCTGCCTGGCCACGGCGGCAGCGCTCATGCCGGCGAGAGAACCGAGCGCCTCCAGTCGCGCCGGAACGTCTTCGAGCGAATTCGCGTGCAGCGTGCCCGCTCCCCCGTCGTGACCGGTGTTGAGAGCGGCAAGCAGCTCCCGAATCTCCGCCCCGCGGCACTCGCCGAGCACGAGCCGATCCGGCCGCATGCGCAGCGCCTCACGCAGCAGCGCCTCCAGTCCGATGCGCCCAGCCCCCTCGAGATTGGCCTGCCTGGCCTCGAGGGCCACGACGTGCGGATGCCGAATGCGCAACTCAGCCACATCTTCGATCGCGACGATGCGCTCGTCGGCCGGCGCTTCGCCGAGCAGCGCCGCCAGCAGCGTGGTTTTGCCACTCCCGGCAGCACCGGTGATCAGCAGATTCTGGCGGCCGCGCACCGCGGCACGCAGGCGACCCAATCGGGCAGCGGATGCCTCCCCCACGCCAAACAGCCCGGCGTCAGCGAGTGCGCCAAGGCTGCGGTCGGCGGCGTGCGGAAGCCGAATCGAGAGCAGAGTTCCGGTGCTCGAGACCGGCGGAAGCACAGCGTGCACCCGAATGCCGTCGGCCAGTCGCACGTCGACGCACGGGCTCGCCTCGTCAATATGCCGCCCGCCCAGAGCGATCAGTCGGACGGCCAGCTCGCGCACCTCGGCCTCGCCGAGTTGCCAGGCCGGCGCGAAGGCGAGACCGTGCCCGGAGTCGATCCACAGGCCGGCATCTCCGTTGACGAATAGGTCAGTCGCACCCGGGGCCGCGGCGTAGCTGGCAAGCGGCCCCAGGGCGCGCACGTTCGGGCGCTCGCTGCCCACCAGCGGCGGGGCCGCTCGGGCGGTCTGCGGTCTCGCGCCAGCGGCATCCGCTGTCGCCGAACGGTGCCGGGCGGAGTTCACGGGCGGCGGTGTGGCTCCAGAACCCGACATGCCCGACATGCCCGACGTGCCCAAGCGCACCGCCGCGGTGCCGACCGGCGGCGTCGCCCGGGGATCGGCCACCGCTCGCGAAACCGAATAGTCAACGCCAGAGTCGGTAGCGCTCGAACCGGCAGCACTCGGAATAGCCGACACTGCGACGGCCGCGCCCGGAACGGCGTACGACGGAACGGCAACGAAAGGCTGGCCCATGCTTCGACGGTACGGCGAGCGGTGACGGCGCCGGCTGGGCCGGCACAATCTGTGGACAACCAGGGGGCCGAGGAAGCTGTGGAGGAGTTGCACCAGCACGACCTCCGCACCCAGTTCAATACAGCGCCCGCACCGCACAACTTCGCGCGGGTCTAACAAACGGTCGACTCGTTGAAGTCGAACCCGTTAAATAGAAGGGGCGGCACCTATTGGGGGGAACAGGTGCCGCCTAGCATCGCGCAGATTGGGGGGAACCGTACGCGACGCTGGTCAAAACTTTCGTTCAGACGTGTTTCAGTTTACGCAGCCGCGCTCAAAATGCAAGTCCAATGTCCTCATTAGAGAGGACACTCGGGCGGGGGGTACAAAATCACCCTGAAACGGGGGTCCATTTCTCAGTATTTCGTTTGTGTATACAGAGATTGGTCCGGAACCGGTAGGGTTCAGGTGAGCTGGCGATGTCCTGCATGCACGTACCGCAAAGGAGCGAATTACACATATGACGGTTAAAATTGACACCCTCCTGCACGAATCGCGTCGATTCGCGCCCACTCCCGAGTTCGCCGCGCAGACAGCAGCGACACCGGACCTGTACGCCGAAGCACAGAACGACCCGACCGCCTTTTGGGCTGATCAGGCCCGCAATCTGCTGCACTGGCACAAGCCGTTCACCAAGACCCTCGACTGGACCAACCCGCCGTTCGCCAAGTGGTTCGAAGACGGCGAACTCAATGTCGCCTACAACTGCCTCGACCGCCACGTTCTGGCCGGAAACGGCGACCGCGTGGCGCTGTACTTTGAAGGAGAGCCCGGCGATTCCCGCAGCTACACCTATGCCGAGCTGACCACCGAGGTCAAAAGGGCCGCCAACGTGCTGCTCGGCCTCGGGGTCACCGCCGGCGACCGCGTGGCCGTCTACCTGCCGATGATTCCCGAGGCGGTCATCTCCATGCTCGCCGTGGCCCGCATCGGCGCCGTGCACTCCGTCATCTTCGGTGGATTCAGCGCCGAAAGCCTGCGCTCACGCATCGACGATGCCAATGCCGTGCTCGTCATCACGGCCGATGGCGGCTACCGCAAGGGCAAGATCAGCGCCCTCAAGCCGGCCGTCGACGCCGCACTGCAGTCCAACGACTCCTCGGTGAAGAACGTGCTCGTGGTCAAGCGCACCGGCCAGGACGTGCAGTGGAACGACCGCGACATCTGGTGGTCCGACGCCATGGAGACGGCCTCTCCCGAGCACGAGGCCGGAGCTTTCCCGGCCGAGAACCCGCTCTTCATTCTGTATACATCGGGCACGACCGGCGCGCCCAAGGGCATCCTGCACACCAGCGGCGGCTACCTGACCCAGAACGCGTTCACCCACCAGAACGTCTTCGACCTCAAGCCCGAAACGGATGTCTACTGGTGCACCGCCGACGTCGGCTGGATCACCGGACACAGCTACGTGGTTTACGGACCGCTCGCCAACGGCGCCACCCAGGTGCTCTACGAGGGCACCCCCGACTCCCCGCACACCGGTCGCTGGTGGGAAATCATCGAAAAGTACAAGGTCTCGATTCTGTATACAGCGCCGACCGCGATCCGCACGTTCATGAAGCTGGGCCGACAGATTCCGCAGAAGTTCGACCTGTCGAGCCTGCGCGTGCTCGGCTCGGTGGGCGAGCCCATCAACCCCGAAGCGTGGATGTGGTACCGCGAGGTCATCGGCAGCAACCTGACTCCGATCGTCGACACGTGGTGGCAGACCGAGACCGGCTCGATCATGGTCTCGGCCCTCGCCGGCCTCACCGAAACCAAGCCGGGCGCCGCCCAGGTTCCGGTTCCCGGCATCACCATCGACGTGCTCGATGACGACGGCGTGCACGTCGGCCACGGGAACGGCGGACTCCTCGTGGTCACCCAGCCCTGGCCAGCCATGCTCCGCGGCATCTGGGGCGACCCCGAGCGCTTCAAGGAGACCTACTGGGACAAGTTCGAGGGCACAACCGGCGCGAAAGACGGCCCGCTGTACTTCGCCGGCGACGGCGCCAGGCTCGACCACGACGGTGATATCTGGTTGCTCGGCCGTGTCGACGACGTCATGAACGTGTCGGGCCACCGCCTGTCCACCGCCGAAATCGAGTCGTCTCTCGTTGCCCACTCGCTCACGGCCGAAGCCGCCGTGGTCGGTGCCGCCGACGAGACCACCGGTCAGGCGGTCGTCGCGTTCGTCGTGATCAAGTTCAGCCAGGCTGAGATTGCCTCGCACGAGGACATCGTCAGCATCCTGCGAGCCCACGTGGCCCAGCAGATCGGTGCCATTGCCCGCCCGCGCGACATCTACATCGTGGACGAGCTGCCGAAGACCCGCTCCGGCAAGATCATGCGCCGTCTGCTGCGAGACGCGGCCGAGGGACGCGACGTCGGCGACGTCACCACCCTCGCCGACACGATGGTCATGAACACCATCACCTCGCAGATGAAGAAGTAGCCAGCCAACACCAGCGACGGCCGTCTTCCTTCCGGAAGGCGGCCGTTGCCGTTCCCCCGGCACCATAACTCCTGCAGTTCACAGCCACGGCAGATCTGGCCCCTGGGCTCTCGCGGATGCCTCTCCCGGCCCCCACAAATTGCAGGAGATATGCCGGCTCCTGCCCGGGAACCAGCCAGGGGCCCTACTGTGTGGACATGACTTCAGCCGCGACACCCGGGCGCGGTCGCCTCGGCCGGCTGGATGCGCTGCGCGGGGTGGCCGCCGTTGTTGTGCTGGTGCACCACGTGTCGATGACGGTGCCGCAGATCGCCGCAGCCTACGAGTCGAGCGCCGACCTGACCGTGTTCTCCGTTGGCTGGTGGGCCACCCTGTCCCCGCTCAAGGTGTTGCTGGCCGGCCCCGAGTTCGTGCTGGTGTTCTTTGTGCTGAGCGGCTTCGTGCTCGTGAGGTCCCCGTTGGCTGCCCGCTGGAACGGCCCGCGGTACGACTGGGTGGCCTACTACGTGCGCCGCGTCATCCGTTTGGCCGTACCCGTGCTGGTGTCGGTGGGCCTGGCTGTCATCTGGATTGTGCTGGTGCCGCGCGCAGTGGGCACGGCCGGCGGGCCGTGGCTGGCCCGGCAGGACACTCCTGACCTGGGCCTCGGTAACCTGCTGAGGGAGGCCAGTATCATCGGCGAGACCCGGCGCCCGGACATCAACCCGCCGCTGTGGTCCCTGGTCTGGGAAATGTGGTTCTCGCTGCTGCTGCTCTGGGCCGCTTTCTGGTGTGCCCTCGCCAGCCTCGGCTACGTCACAACCACTCAGCCGCTCATGTATCTGCCGCCGTTCGCACTCGGCGCCCTCCTGGCTGCCAACTTTGACGAGCTGCAGCGGTGCAGCGAGCGGCTGGTCGAACGGCTCAGGGGTCGCCTGCTGGGATGGGCTCTGACCGCGCTCGGCCCGTTCCTGCTCGTGGCCTATTGGATGCTGCGTCCGCTGACGAGCGGCGCGTGGAGCGACGTCACCCTGTCGCTGCGGGTGGCCGGCGCGTTCGTAATCGTGGCGACCGTGGCGTTCTGGCCGGCTGCGCAGCGGGTCAGCGACCGAGGGCAGCTGGTACGCCGACTGTTCGCCTGGCTGGGCTCGATCAGCTTCAGCCTCTACCTGGTGCATTTTCCGATCGTGGTGGCGTTCGCACTGCTCGCCGGACCGGGTCGCTGGTGGCTGGGCGCTCTGGTGTCGGTGCCGCTCAGTCTGCTGATGGCGCAAGCGATGACGCGGTGGGTCGAGCGACCGGCGCAAATATATGGAACGCGAGCCGGGGCATCCATTTCAGAGCGGATGCCCCGGCTCGCGCCGCGCACGTAACCGCCGTCAGGCAAACGCGACGACGAACTCCACCTCGACCGGGGCGTCGAGCGGCAGCACCGCCACGCCAACGGCCGAACGCGCATGCCGGCCGATGTCGCCGAAGATCTCCACGAGAACATCGGAGGCTCCGTTGACCACGGTCGGCTGACCGGTGAATGACGGGTCGGAGGCAACGAAGCCGGTGACCTTGACCACCTGGGTGATGCGGTCGAGCGAGCCGATGACGCTCTTGATAGCGGCGAGGCCGTTGAGGGCACAGATGCGGGCATATTCCTGGGCGTCAGCGGCGGGAACGAGGCCCTGACCGTCACCGACCTTGCCGGCGGCGGGCAGCGCGCCGGACACCATGGGCAGCTGGCCGGCGGTATAGACGAACCCGTTGCTGATCACGGCGGGCAGGTAGGCAGCGACCGGCGGCACGACACTCGGCAATTCCAGGCCCAGTTCGGCCAGGCGTGCTTCGATCTTCGACACGATCAGGCCTCTTCCTTGGCGGCGAGCGGGCGCTTCAGGTAGGCCACCAGGCCGCCTTCGGGGCCGGTTACCACCTGCACGAGTTCCCACCCGTCAGAGCCCCAGTTGTTCAAAATGGCGGCCGTGTTGTGGATCATCAACGGCGTTGTGAGGTACTCCCAGGCGGGCATAAGTCTCCTATTGAGGCGGTCGTTCAGATTTGTCGTTTACGCTCAAGTGTATGTCTGCCAAAAATCGAACCGTGAGCGGGGCTCTGGGGGGTTTCCTGGGTTTCGTCGGGATGAGCGCCGTTGCCGGCATTCTCGTGACCGCCGCCGTCGCCCCCGCCGTTGCCCTGTCCGGCATAGCCGCAACGAACACCATCAACGTGTTCGACAATCTGCCCGAGTATCTCTCCATCGATCGGCTGGCGCAGAAGAGCAACATTTACGCCTCGACCAACGCCGAGGATCCGGTGGGCACCCGCGTGCTTCTCGCCTCGTTCTACGAACAGAACCGGGTTGACGTCGCTTCCGACGCGATCAGCCAGTTCGCCAAGGACGCCGCGATTGCCGGTGAGGACCCGCGTTTCATGGAGCACGGCGGGGTCGACATTCAGTCCAGCTTCAATGGCGCTGTGCAAACCCTGGCCGGCGGTGGCACCCGCGGTGGTTCATCGATCACTCAGCAATATGTCAAGAACGTTCTGGTCCAAAAGTGCGAGGTCATGACCGACGCCGATGCGGCGAAGGAGTGCTATACCGACGCGACCCAGACCACGGCCGATCGCAAGCTGCGCGAGATGCGCCTTGCCATCGGCCTGGAGAAGAAATACGAGAAGGCAGACATTCTTCGCGGGTACCTCAACATCGCCGGCTACGGCGGAACGGTCTACGGCATCGAAGCCGCCGCCAACTACTACTTCAACACCACCGCACTCAACCTGACCCTGCCGCAAGCGGCGAGCCTGGTGGCCATCGTGAACAACCCGGTCAAGTTTCAGCTGGACCACCCTGACAGCGAAACCAACGGCGCGGCCAACGGCTACGCCGCCAACAAGGTGCGGCGCGACTACATACTCACCGAGATGCTCAAGTACGACAAGATCAGCCAGGCCGACTATGACGCGGCCGTCGCCACGCCGATCGAGCCTGTCATCACCGTTCCCAGCACGGGCTGCCAGACCGCTGGCGGCAGTGCGTATTTTTGCGACTACGTCACCAAGATTCTCAAGACCGATGTGACGTTCGGCGCGACCGAAGAAGAGCGCCTCGCAAACTTCAAGCGCGGCGGATTCAACGTCTACACCACGCTCGACCTCGACCTTCAGAATGCCGCCGAGACCTCCCTAAACAAGTACGTCCCCAAGACTTATCCCGGCTGGGATGTCGGCGGGGTCGTCTCTAGCGTCAAGGTGGGTACCGGTGAGGTGCTCGCCATGGCGCAAAACAAAGACTACAGCCAGGTGCCACAGCCAGCCGGCAGTGACTTCACCAGCATCAACTACAACACCGACTTCGCTATGGGCGGTTCCGGCGGATTCCAGCCCGGTTCAACATACAAGGTCTTCACGCTCGCCGAATGGCTGAAGGAGGGGCACGCCCTCACCGAGCGGGTCGACTCGCGGGTCAAATCGAACTGGGGAACGTTCCAGGACAGCTGCCTCGGACCACAGAACTATGACGCCCAGGGGTTCAGCCCCCGCAACGACGGTGGCGAGGGCGGCCCCAATGAAACGGCACTGCACTCGACCACCCGGTCGATCAACACCGGCTTCATCGGGATGGCCAAGAAGCTCGACCTGTGCGGCATAAAGAAGACCGCTGAGGCCTTCGACGTGCACGCGGCAGACGGAGGCAAGCTCGGCCAGAATGCGTCGTCGGTCATCGGTACGAACTACATCGCCCCGCTCACCATGGCCGTCGCTTTTGCCGGCATTGCCGACAACGGCATGACCTGCACGCCCATCGCCATCCGAAGCATGGTCGGGTCTGACGGAGCCGAGTTGCCGGTACCGAAATCAACCTGCACCCAGTCCGTCACACCCGAAGTCGCTGCGGGCATGCAGTACGCCATGGCGACCACGACCGTTGGCGGCGGTACTGCCGCTGCGTCCGGCTCCCGCACCTCGCCCAAGGTGCCGATTATCGGCAAGACCGGAACGACCGACTCGGCAAAGGACACCTGGATGAGCGGCGCCAGCACCAAGGTTGCCACCGTGGTCGGAGTGGTCAACGTGAGTGGCTCGTTCAAGAACCAGCGCACCTTCAGCATGAATGGAGTCGGAGCGCAGTACATCCGTCACTACGTCTGGCCTGACGTGATGAGCGTCGCCAACGCCAAGTACGGCGGAGATGCCTTTCCCGAGGCCTCGTCCAACGTCATCAACGCCGTAGCCGTTCCGGTTCCCGACGTGCGCGGCAAATCCATGGCCGAAGCCAAGACCACCCTCGAAGCGGCTGGCTTCTACTTCGTCGACGGCGGCGTAACCAGTTCGGAGCTGCCAGCGGGAACCGTGGCCAGCACGGATCCGGCCGGCGGATCGGCATCCACTCGCGGTGCCACAGTCACGGTGCGCTCGAGCGATGGCACGGGCGTGACCATTCCCGACGTCATCGGCAAAACCGAAACGGATGCCCGCGCTATTCTCAGCGGCGCTCCATACACGTTTACGGTGGCCAAGCTCGAACAGGCCACCGAGGACAAGGCGCAGGACGGCAAGGTCCTGGCGATCCAGCCGGGCGTCGGCGCGGCGGGCCGACCTGGCGATGGCGTGACCATCGTCATTGGAAAATACACCGCCCCAGCCCCCGCCACGGCAGCCCCCGATAAGAAGAACGGATGACCGCGCTCCGTCGCCTGGGCGAGGGCGGTCGGCTCGTCGGCACGTCGCTCGCGGCAGCGGGCGCCATCGGACTGGCCGCCTTCGCCTGGGGCGCGCTCGTGGAGCGCACCCGATTCACCCTGCGAGAGGTGAGCGTGCCGGTGCTCGCTCCGGGGTCGGCGCCCATTCGGGTGCTGCACCTCTCCGATCTGCACATGGCTCCGTGGCAGAAGAACAAGCAGGAGTGGGTGCGCAGCCTCGCCGCGTTGAAGCCTGATCTTGTGGTCGACACCGGCGACAACCTCGGGCATGAAGACGGCGTCACGGGCATCGAATATGCCTTGGCACCGTTTCGGGGTATTCCCGGAGTCTTCGTGAACGGCTCCAATGACTACATCGGACCGCAGTTGAAGAACCCGTTCACCTACTTTGGCGGACCGTCCAGCCGGCGCACTGTGCGCCGCGAGGAGCTCGACACCGATGCCCTCCGCCGGGTGTTCGCCGATCTCGGTTGGACCGACATCAACAACGCCGCCGAGTCCCTCGACCTGAACGGCACTCACGTGGAGTTCTTCGGCGTCGATGACCCGCACATCGGCCGAGACCGGCTCGACCTGATCACACGGGCGATTGACGACCTGCGGGCCAACGATCCGCTCGGCGATGACGTCTGGCCCGACCCGGAAGAAGCCGCGGCCCCGCGGTCCACGCTGACGGTGGGCGTCGCGCACGCGCCGTACCAACGCGTGCTGAACTCCTTCGTGAATCACGGCGCCCAGCTGATCCTGGCCGGGCATACCCACGGCGGTCAGGTCTGCGTTCCCGGTTTCGGGGCGCTCGTGACCAATTGCGACATTCCGCGCCGCCAGGTGAAGGGCCTGAGCCTCTGGAACCACGGCCTGCGCACGGCGTTCCTGAACGTCTCGGCCGGCCTCGGTACTTCTATCTATGCGCCGGTTCGCTTCGCTTGCCCGCCCGAGGCGACCCTTCTGACTCTGACCGCAGCCTAGCTGCCGACTCAATTCGTCGTGGGAGGCGCAGAGCGCCTATACTGATTGAGGCCCACGGGCCATCGGGGTATGGCGCAGCTTGGTAGCGCGCGTCGTTCGGGACGACGAGGTCGCAGGTTCAAATCCTGTTACCCCGACAGCAGTAGATAAGTCAGTCTCAAACGAAACCCCCACTCCAACCGAGTGGGGGTTTCGTTGTACGATCGTCTGTCGGCATCAGCGTCACTCTTGCCGAGGATCGCCGGGAGACCGGTGCAAAAGGATCTCACGCATGACTTCTCTGCCCGCGACTCCGGCAGCTCCCGTCGTCTCCCGCCGCGCCTGGCAGGCCCTGATCGTGCTGCTCGCCGGGATGTTCATGGCCCTGCTCGACACGACCATCGTGAACGTGGCGCTGCCGAGCATCCGCACGAGCCTCGATGCCAGTGAGGCTACCCTGTCGTGGATCATCTCCGGTTACGCCCTCGCCTTCGGCCTCGCGCTCATTCCGGCGGGCCGGGTGGGCGACCGGTACGGCCACAAGTGGGTGTTCTTCAGCGGCCTGGCCCTGTTCACACTGGCCAGCCTCGCCTGCGGACTCGCACAGAACGACCTGCAGCTCATCGTCGCCCGGGTCATTCAGGGCCTGGCCGGCGGAATGTTCGTGCCGGCCGTGACCGCCGTCATCCAACTGATGTTTCCGCCAATGGCCCGTGGCAAGGCCTACGCCATCATGGGCTCGGTCATCGGTGTTTCGACGGCCCTGGGCCCGATCGTCGGCGGACTGATCATCGAAGCCTTCGGAGTCGAAAACGGCTGGCGACTGGTGTTCTGGGTGAACCTGCCGATCGGTCTTCTCGCCCTCATCGCCACGGTCTTTCTCCTGCCCGGCGGCGCCGCGCTCCCCCAGAAGCCACAGAGCTCGCGGGCGGGCATCGACTGGCTGGGCCTCGTGCTCATCTCGGCCGGCCTGGTCGCGCTCCTGGTGCCGCTGATCGAGGGGCAGGACCAGGGCTGGCCGCTCTGGACCTTCCTCACCCTCGGTGCCGGAGTGCTGCTCGTGGTGGCCTTCGGCGCCTGGGAAGTGTCCGTCGCCAAGCGCAGCGGCAGCCCGCTCGTGCCTCCGCACTTGTTCTCCCACCCGGCTTTCACAGGTGGTGTCATTCTCGCGCTGGTCTACTTCGCGGCATTCACCAGCATTTTCTTCACCATTTCCATTCTCTGGCAGGCCGGCCTCGGTCATAGTGCCCTCGAGTCGGGCCTGGTCTCCATCCCCTTCGCGATCGGAACGATTCTCGGTGCCTCGCAGAGCGACCGACTGGCCAAGCGCCTCGGACGCACCATTCTCGTGGTCGGCGTTGCCTTCGTGACGATCGGCCTGACCTGGATCTGGCTGGTCATGCTCCTGACCACCCCAGGCGACCTGACCAACTGGCATTTACTGCCGCCTCTGTTCATCGCGGGCCTCGGCAGCGGATTCTTCATCGCCCCGAACGTGTCCTTCATCGTCGCCACCGTCGACCGTTCGGAAGCGGGCGGTGCGAGCGGCGTGGTCGGCGTGATGCAGCGCGTCGGCAGCGCGGTCGGCATCGCCGTGATCGGCAGCGTCTTCTTCAGCACCCTGACGGTTACCGGCCCGGGAGCGGATGCCCTCGCCACGGCTTTCACCCACAGCGCCACCATGGCGATGGCGGTGAGCGTTGGTTTCGCCCTGCTCGCGCTCGTACTCGTTTTTGCCCTGCCGAAACGCGTCGCCGGCAACGGCCCGGCCGCTGCCGCCGGGTAGGGCAAAGCTGACGAGTGTGCAGGACCTGACATGACTGTGATTCGACGACGTCGGCATACGCGGCTGCGCCGCGGCGCCCTGTGGATCACCTTGGCCTACCTGGTGCTGCTCACCCTGATCGCATTCTGGCCCACGCCGGTCGACCGCGGCATGCACGGGTCAATCGGGGCTTTCGTGACCTGGTTGCACGCACACGGCATGCCGAACCGGTTCGGTTACGACACCATCGAGTTCACCGCCAACATCGCGCTGTTCATTCCGGTAGGTCTGCTCGTCGTGGTACTCGCCGGAGCGCGCCGCTGGTGGCTCGGCCCGGTGGCCGGCGCCATTATCAGCGCCATGATCGAGCTCGGCCAGCTGGTTCTTCTGCCGGAACGGTTCGCGACCGTGAACGACGTCATCGCCAACAGCCTCGGTGCACTTTTCGGCACTGTTCTCGCGCTGATCGTACTGCGGTTCACCCTGGGACCACACCCGACGCCCCGCCCGATTCGCCTTCGCTAACTTCTCCGGTTGGACCTCGCCGTTTCTCTCTGCTACCTTCGGCAGAATGAAGCGACGAGAGTTTCTCACTTTGTCAACTGCTGGCGCGGCCACGCTCGGTTTCGGTGCGCTCGGCGCCCCCTCCGCGTTCGCTGCGACCGCTCCGAAGCTACCCGGAGAGGTCTCGCGCCTGTCCAACGTACTCACCCAGAAGGGCAAGAAGCTCTACGACAACGTTGAAGTGGACATCGGCGGGGACCGAGCCCGCCTGTTCATTCCGCAGACAATCTCGATGAACTCGACCGCCGCCATCGGTGCCGTGTGGTTCTACCACGCGGCTTCCAGCTCTCACAACGCGCTGAATGGCGGCTTCAAATATCCGGGCGAACTGGTAGTCGACCAGAACAGCATCGCCATCTGCATCAATGCCGGCGGCACCCAGTACACCAACTCCATCGCCACCACTGCCCAGAAGAACGCCTGGACTTACTTGAACTCGCTCTACACCGTGCGCCGTAACTTTCTGCGCGCCACCTCTTTTGGCGGGTCGCTCGCCTGCTACACCTACGGTAAGAAACTCATCCCCTACATTCGCGGCCTGTACATGGTGAACGGCCTCTACGACAACGAGTGGCTCTACGCCTACGACACCAAGAATCAGGCGCACGTCGGCGACGCCTACGCCGACAACCCCACCCTGATCAAGGGCACCAACCCGGCACGCATCAGCGCAACACCGTGGACCAACAGTCGGGTCAAGGTACTCGTCTCCGACGATGCCCACCCCGATGACGTCGTCGTGCCAAGCAAGAACGGCCTCGCCCTGGTCAACAAAATCAAGCTCGTCGCCGCCGACACCCAGGTGATGTATCACACGCTCGGCCATGAAACGCCGGGCTTCGCCCACACCGACATGATCAAAACCTTCGCCCAGTGGTCGGTATAACACCGTGGTCGGTCTGACGCACTGGTCGATCTAGCAGGGAGGCACTTGTGGCCAGCACAATCGATCGCACCAGGGTCGACTGGGTCGACGGCGCCAAAGGCATTGCCATTCTGCTCGTAGCCCTGGCGCATGCCGTGCAGTGGACGGTGCTTTCCGGCCTGGCCCCCGAGCTGTGGAACAAGATCAACCTGGTGTTCATCGTGTTTCGCATGCCGCTGTTCTTTCTCGCCTCCGGCCTGTTTGCCGGCTCGATCATCAAACGCACCTGGCCGGCCCTGTGGCGCACCCGGCTGAGCCTGCTGGTGTGGGCGCTGCTGCTGTGGACGGTCATCCGTTTCGTCTATTTCTCGCTGCTGCCCAACCCCGCGGGCTTCGATGAAACCAACCCGATCGACCTGTTGCTCGCCCCCGTGCGCCCGAGCAATGGCCTGTGGTTTCTCTACGCCCTCGCTTTGTTCTTCGTGGCCGCGAAACTGATGCGTAATCGCGTCGACTGGCGGGTGCAAATCGGCGTTGCCGCAGTGCTATCGGTGTTGTTCTTCGCTCGTGCTGACACCGGAAATATCGCCTGGAACGGCATCGGCCGCTACTTCGTGTTCTTTCTGCTCGGGTGCTACCTGCGCGAGTGGATCCTCGCCTTCGTCAACCGGCCCAGCCGATTCGGCGCCCTCGGGCTCGGGCTGGGGTTCGGCGCGGCCTTTCTCGTGCTCGCCGGCGTCATTCTCACCGTCGACGCCCGGGTTCCGTTCATCACCGGCAGCCTGGTACTGGTGAGTCTGCTGGCGCTCGGCGCGGGCTTGCTCCTGGCCCGGTTCCTGGTGGGCTTTCGCGCGTTCACCTGGCTGACCTACGTGGGCCGCAACACCCTGCCGATCTACGTGGTGCACGTACTCTTCGTCTCGGCCCTGACCAGCCTGCTGCTGCTCGCTCGCGGCCAGGCCTGGCTCGAGCGCCTCGGCCCGGTGCTGCCTCTGCTCGTCGCCGGGGGTGCCGTCGCCGCCTCGCTCGGGTTCTGGCGGCTGGTGCGCGATCTGCCGGTGCTGCGCTACGGATTCGCGGTGCCGTCCTGGTTCTCCGGTCGCCCTCCGGTCGCGGCGGTGGAAGCCCGACCAGCAGAGCGGATGCTGCCGCGCAGCGAGTGAGACAACCCCGCCGGCAGCGCGCGCTGATCGTGCTCACCGGGCTCGTACTCCTGACCGTAGGGCTCCTGGCCGTCAACACGCGAACCGTCATGTTCCCCCGCCAGGACCAACCGGTCGCCGCCGACGCCATCGTCGTGCTCGGCGGACTCGGCAGCGCCGCCGTGGTGGCGAAGGCCGTGCATCTCGCCGAAGCCGGGTACAGCGGAGAGATCTTCATCTCCGACGCGTTCGGCGGTGATACCCGGCCGGCGAATCTGTGTGCGCGAGCCGTGCCGGTACCGGGCACGACGATCGCCGTGGAGTGTTTCGATCCACACCCCACAACGACCCGCGGTGAGGCCGAAGCCATCGCGGCGTTTGCGACCGAACGCGGCTGGAACAGGGTGATCGTGGTCACCTCGAGCTACCACGTGAGCCGGGCCCGGGTGCAGATCAGCCGCTGCTACGCGGGGGAACTAGCGGTGATCGGCGCCGAACAGCCCATGGATCCCGGCAAATGGGCGTACCAGTTCGTCTACCAGAGTGCCGGATTTCTGAAGGCGCAGTTCCCGCCGTCCTGCTGATCCAAAAACCGCTTTTTCTGCCGCTCCGCTGGCGCTGAGGAAAATTCACGTGTTATCGTTGCGGCTATTCGCACCAATAGTGCTGCGCAATACCCGAAATATTCACTGCGCCAACACTGCGCCACTACCACCCGAGGCGGCCGATGTTTGATTCCACCCTGCGCCGATTGCGCAGCACGCCGGTCGTTCTGGTCGTGCTCGCCGCACTTATCGTCATTGTGGCCAGCGTCGTGATGCCCCGATACATCACCACGCTGGGCATAATCGTGATTCCGCTCACCCTGCTGGCCTTCACCGCCGTCGTCACCCTGTTTCTACTGCCGGCGCACATTCTGCCGGCCGTCGCGCTTGTAACGTTCGCGCTGGTTCCGGCGCGCGTCCTGCCGCAGGACGGCCCGATCGGCGCTCTGCCGCTCACCACCATGATCATCGTCATCTGGGCCATACGGCGCCTGCTGCCGACGAAAGCGGATGCCGGCCCAGCGACCCCGCCGGCCCCCTTCCGATCGGCCACCCGCTACTTCGCGCTGCTGTTCCTGGTATGGACGCTGTTCACCCTCACGCGCACCACCGACCTACAGGCGAGCCTGGGCTGGATGATCAGCTTCAGCGCTGCCGTACTGCTGCCGCTGTGCATCGGCACCAGCACCCGAGAGGCGTACTGGATTCGCCGCACCTGGCTGCTGCTCGGTGCCTGGCTCGGCGCCTACGCCGTCATCGAAGGGGTGCTGCGCTTCAACCCGATCTGGGGCACCCTGTTCTCGGTGCTCGGGCTGACCGATCACCAGCACTGGTCCGTGTATCGGGCCGACGCGTCGTTCGGGCATCCGCTCTTCGCCGCCCTGTTCTTTGCGGTGGCCTGCGCCCTGGCCATTGGCGTCTGGCTGCAGGAGAACTCCAAACCGGCGCTCGCCGCGGCCGTCTTCAGTGGTCTCGGCCTGGTCGCGACCGTCTCTCGCGGGGCGATTCTCTCCGCCGCCATCGCCGTGGGTTTCGCCTACGCGGTGTCGCTCGTGCTGCGCGGCGAGAAGCGCTGGGGCAAATTCGCCCTGCTTGCTGGACTCTTCGTCGTCGCCGTGGTGGGATTGTTCCAGTTCGACGCCTTCACCGCCCGCAACAACTCTGTCGAGGCCGAACTGTCCTCGCAGGCCCGCGACCTTGGCGTGTGGGTGTCGGTACAGGCCGCGAATCTCACCGGCTGGATCGGGTCAGGCCCCGGCACGTCCGGCATCACCGGGCGCCTGTTCAACGAGGTCACCATCGAGAATTCGCTGCTGCAGCTGCTCATCAGCATCGGCCTGCCCGGCGTCGTGCTGTTCCTGCTCATGATCGGCTCAGCCGTCGCGCACGCGCTGTCCCGCCGTGCGGTCGGCGCTGCCGCCGCCCTCGTGGCCTACACGGTGTGCATCGCCGGCTTCAACGCGATCGACGCGCTGCGCCCCATGCACCTGTTACTGGGCCTGCTGCTGATTCTGGCGCTGAACCCCAGCAGGACGAATGCCACCGGCCCGCTCGAATCCGGCCGTGCACCCGCTGCACGGCCGGCATCAGTGCGCCCCAAACGGGGGTATGCACGGCTCTGACGCAGAAGCTACCTGCACGCTACGCTAAACCGACAGATTCTCATGTTTGAGTCGATCCGTTTAGCCGATCCGTTTCACCGGCCCGTAAGGGGAATGGGCATGATGACAGCATTTAATGCACACCTGACTGTTTTACAATCGCTGAGTCCGCCCGACGGCACCACTCGGTACGTCAACCAGGTCGTCGAGGGCGCTCCCGATGCGGTGACCATGCGATTCTTCTCCTGGCGCACCGCGCTGCTCGGCCGCTATGACGTCTTTCACGTGCACTGGCCCGAGCTTCTCATCCGCGCGCCGCGGCCCCTGAAAGCCCGGCTGCGCCGCGGTGCGCTGTACGCCCTACTGCTGCGCGCCAAGCTGCAACGCATTCCGATCGTGCGCACCGCGCACAACCTGACCCCGCACGAGGCCGGTCACGATGCCGAAACTCGCGCGCTGGACGCGCTCGACGCCCGCACGGCCCTCGTCATCCGGCTCAACCCGACCACACGGGTCCAGCCCGAGTCCCGGGCGGTCACCATTTTGCACGGCCACTATCGCGACCGTTTCAGCGGCATGGTGCTGCCCGATTCGGTGACGGGGCGCATCCTCTATTTCGGTTTGATCCGCCCATACAAGGGCGTCGAAACGCTGCTGCAGGTGTTCCGGGCGCTGCCTCGGCCCGACCTGACGCTGCGCATTGTGGGCCGGCCGTCTAGCGGGCTGGGTGAAATCATCAGCACCGAAGCCGCCCGCGATGCGCGGATCAGCTCGGTGCTGCGTTTCGTCTCCGACGAGGAATTGGTGATCGAGGTCGGCGAGGCCGAACTGGTCGTGCTGCCCTATCGCGAAATGCACAACTCCGGGGTGCTGCTCGTGGCGCTGTCGCTGGATCGACCGGTGCTCGTGCCGTCGACGCCATCGAACCTGGCCCTGGCTGAGGAGGTCGGCCCCGACTGGATCTACCTGTACGAGGGCGAGCTCACTCCGCAAATTCTGGTGGGTACCCTCGAGCGGATGCGCGCGGCCGGCTCGCGCCCGCGGCCGCAGCTCTCGGGGCGCGACTGGAAGACGCTCGGCCTGCAGAGCTATCACACCTACCTACGGGCCCTGCAGCTGACCGGGCGCACGGTGCGTGCCGGACGGAGCATCCGTTGACCGCCACGATTCAGCCGGGAAGCCCCGAAAAGCCCCGCTCGACCGCCGGACTTGGCCGCACCGCGGGGCGCGGAGCATCGACCACCCTGGTCGGCCAGCTTATTCGCATCGGCGTGCAGCTCGGCGGTATCGTCGTGCTCGGCCGACTGCTCGACCCGAGCGACTACGGCCTGGTCGCTTCGGTCGCTGCCATCATCGGCGTCGGCGAGGTGCTGCGCAACTTCGGGCTGTCGTCGGCCGCTATTCAGGTGCGCGACCTGAGCCGGCACCAGAAGGACAACCTGTTCTGGATCAACAGCCTGATCGGGCTCGCGCTCATGCTGCTCGCGGTGCTGTTCAGCCCGCTCATCGCCACCCTATACGGCGACGACCGGCTCGTGCTGCTCACCCAGGTGCTCGCCGGAACGTTTCTGCTGAACGGCCTGGCCACCCAGTTTCGCGCTGACCTCAACCGCAATTTTCATTTCGTGGCCCTGGCCGGGTCGGAGATCGGCGCGCAGGTCGGCGGCCTGGCCGTTGGCATCGTCATGGCCCTGAACGGCTTCGGCTACTGGGCTCTCGCCGGGCAGCAGATCAGCCAGGGCATTCTCACCATTATCATTCTCATTCCGGTCACCAACTGGTTTCCCGGCTGGTATCACCGCGCCGCGCCCATGCGCCACCTGATCGTGTTCGGGTCGAACCTGGCCGGCACCCAGTTGCTCGGATACGCCAGTCGCAACACCGACACGATCGTGATCGGTGCCACCCTCGGCGCCGGTCCGCTCGGCCTGTACAACCGGGCGTTCCAGCTGCTGCTGCTGCCGCTCAACCAGATCAACGGTCCGTCTACCCGGGTGGCCCTGCCGGTGCTGGCCAGGCTGCAGGACGACCCGCCCAAGTACGACCGGTTCATTCTGCTCGGGCAGACCATCATGCTGCACGCGGTCACCATCGTGCTCGCCTTCTCCTGCGCGCAGGCCCTTCCGATCATCAGCATCGCGCTCGGCAGCCGGTGGCTGGGTTCCGCACCGATCTTTCAGATTCTCGCCATCGCCGGGTTCTTCGAAGCCGCCGCCTACGCGACCTATTGGGTGTTCCTGTCGAAGGGCGCGACCAAGCAGAACCTGTATTTCGCCCTCACCACTCGGCCGTTGCTCGTGGCGTTCGTGCTGATCGGCTCGCTGTGGGGCGTCTACGGCGTAGCCGCCGGGTACTCGATCGGCGTGGCGCTGATCTGGCCGATCGGCCTCTGGTGGATCAGCCGGGTAACGGATGCGCCGGCGCGCGCCATGTTCCTGGCCGGCGTGCGCGCCATTCTCGGTTACGGTTTCGCCACCGGTGTCAGCTGGGCCGCCGTGCAGTGGATTCCAATTGAACTGCCGTTCGCTCGCGTCGCCCTCGGCGGGATCGCGCTGCTCGCCGCGATCGGCCTGGTCATGCTGATCTGGCCGATCTTTCGCCGCGATGTGCGCTCGATCACCCAGGCGCGCAGCTTTCTGCGTTCGGCGAAGGCGTCGAAATCGGGCAGCCCCAGCCTTGACACCAACACCAACACCGACACCGACCAGCTGTCCCCCGCCCGCAACCCAGCGCGTTCCCGCACGGCCGGCCGCACCCGGCTGCGCATCATGCGCCGGCTGGACCGGGTCACGCACGGCCTGGCCGCGGCATCCGCTCTGCCGTATCTGCGCGATCGTGCCGCGCTGCGCCGCGCGACCAACCAGCTGCGCCCGTTCGACGCCCGCGCCCCGCGCTGGCACGTGCTCGTCGCACCGCCCGGCGAGGGCAATATCGGCGACCAGGCAATGGTCGAGGCTTATCTCGAAAACGTGGATGGGCCGGTGCAGGTGCTCGTGCGGCGGCCGGCCGACGTGCGGATTCCCACGCAGCATGCCTCGCGGGCGCAGCTCGTGCCGATTCCGCACCTGATCTACGGCGTTGGACGGGTGCACCGCCAGTCCATGGCACTGTTGGCTCCCGTACTCGACGGCGCCCTGTCGCTGACCGTGATCGGTGCCGACATCATGGACGGCGCGTACAGCGTGCGCGCCTCATCGCGACGAGCGGACGTTGCCAGTCTGGCCCGCAGCGTCGGCGTCGAAGCGCGCATTCTCGGCTTCAGCTGGAACGGCCGCGCGAATGCAGGGGTGCGCCGGTCGCTCGCCCGGGCCGGCCGGATGGGAACGCGGTTGCAGCTGCGTGACCCGGTCTCCAGCGAGCGTGCCCGCGCTGATCGCTTCGAGAACGTGGTGGATGTCGCCGACTCCGTGTTCGCCGCCCGCACCAGTTCCCGCCTGGCCGTGACGGAATATCTCGGGGCCACGCCGGCCCGGTACGCCGTGGTCAACGCGAGCGCGCTGGTCGGCCGCAGCTTCGACCAGACCACGGAGTACGCCCGAATCGTCACCACACTGCTGGAGGCGGGGCTCCGCGTGGTGTTACTGCCGCACGTCGTGCGCACCAGCGGTGACGACGCGGCCGCCTGCCGAGCCGTATTCGACCGGCTTGCGGTCTCTGGCGCGCAGACGGATTCCCGGGTGGTCCTGGTGAACCGGCTGCTCAGCCCGGCCGAAGTGCGCGGGCTGTGCGCCGGCGCCGACATCGTGCTGACCGGACGCATGCACCTGGCCGTGCAGGCCATGTTCCACGCGGTACCTGCCGTTGCCCTGTCCACCCAGGGCAAGGTCGCCGGCATGATGCGGCTGTTTGACACGCAAGAACTATGCGTCGAGCCCGGCATCGGCCTGGCCGAGCGCATGATCCCGGTGGCTCTGGCCGTGCTGGCCGAGCGAGAGAGCTATCGCGATCGGCTTGCCGCGCGGCTGCCCGAGGTACAGCGCCTGGCCGCCCTGAACTTCTCGGGATTACCGAGTGTAACGCGTTCCCAATCCCCTGCCCTGACGGCCCCTAGCCCGACTCCCCACAGACAAGGCCCCGCATGACGCTCTCCTCCCAGACCCCGCCCGACTATGCGCGCGGGCACCCAGCCCTCCGCCGCATCCTCTTTGTCATTCCGTCACTGCACGGTGGCGGGGCAGAATTCGTAGCCCGCACCTGGATGGGCTGGCTCGCCGACCAGGGCTACGAGGTGAGCGTGGTGCTCACCGCCGCCGAGATGAAGCCAGAGTACCTACCTGACGGGGTTGAGGCCTTTTCCCTCTCTGCCCAGCACGGCCATGCGCGAAAAGCCGCCGCGCTGCGCCGCCGCCTGCTCGACTGGCAGCCCGACGTGGCGATCTCCCTCCAGGCGCACCCCAACCTGGTGCTGCTGACGGCGGCCCGCCTGATCCCGGTGCGACTGCGGCCCCGCGTGCTGGTGAGCGAGCGCAACCTGGTGTCGCTCGGACTGCCCGGATCGGGCCTCGCCCACCGGGTGAAGATCTGGTTCGCTAAGCGCCTGTATCGGTGGGCCGACCACGTGATCGCCATCTCGCACCCGGTCGCCGCTGAAATGGTCGCGGCTTTCGGGGTGCGCGGCGACCGCATCACCGTCGTCGCCAACCCCGCGACTGCGAAGCTGCGCGGAACCCCGCGCGGGTCGGGTACGACCGCGGCGCGGGTCGAGGTGAGTGGTGACGGTACCGCTCCGGCCGAAGCCGGTGGCACTACCATTCTGGAGCGATCCGAGCGCCGCCCCGGATCGGCCAATGGCATTCAGATCGTGCTGGCCTGCCGACTGGTCGCGCAGAAGCGTCCGCTGCTGGCCATTGCGGCCGCGGCCGAACTCGCCCGTAGAGGTGTGCCCGTGGAGGTCGTCTCCTTCGGCGGCGGCCCGCTGCTCGACGACGTGCAAGCCGCGGCCCGGCAGGAGAACGTGGTCTTTCACCACCGCGGCTGGGTCGAGAACTGGTTCGACCACTTCGGCGACAACGCGGTGGCCCTGCTCACCTCGAGCCGGGAAGGGTTTGGCAATGTGCTGGTCGAGGCCGCAGCGGCCGGGTATCCGGCGGTCGCCGTGTCGGGGGCGCTCGGGGTAGCGGATGCCATTGTGCCCGGCATCACGGGAGAACTCGCGCTGTCCGCGCATCCCGTTGACCTCGCCGACGCCATACTGCGGGCGGCCGAGCTGCCGCTCGACAACATCGAACCCTGGCTGGCCCGATTCTCGGAGGAAGCCAGCGGCTCCGACCTGGAACGAGTGCTGCTGCGGGTCGTGGAGCACGCATGAGAATCTTCGCCTCGGCCATGGGCCAAATCGACAATGTCGGCGACACCGTGCTGCGGAGGGCCTTTCTCGACGCGCTGAGGGGGGCCGGCGAGCTGCAGGTCTTTGTTGGATCCCGCGAGGATTCCTACCTGAGCGGGCTCGGCCTGCATGACGAAGACCGGGTGTACCGCACGAGCGGCGAGTGGCGACGCGAGATTTCGCGGTCGACACTGCGGGAGGCATCCGTGTATGCCTTCAACGCCGGCGAAATGGAGCTACAGCGTGGCTACGCGCTGCGCTACCTGCGGCTGGCACCGCACCTCGCGCTCAACCGGCTACGCGGCGGGCATGCCGTGCACGCCGGGTTCGGCGTGCGGCAGAAGACCGGCTGGCGCATTCCGGTGGCGGCGACCCTGCGCCTGTGCGACCTGGTGGCCTGGCGCGACGCCTACAGCCGTTCCGCGATGGGGCTCGGCCGTATCGCTCCCGACTGGGCCTTCGCCACGGGAGCAGCGGATGCCGACCTGCTCGCCTCCACCGCGGATCGCCCGCTTCTCGCGGTCTCGGTGCGCTACAACGGGCGACGCCCCGACGAGGCCTGGCTCGCGGCGCTGAAGCGTCTGGCCGACACTCTCGGACTCGAGATCGTCACGGTGTCGCAGATTGAACGCGACGGGCCCCTCGCCGAAGAACTCGCGGTCTCGCTCGGCGGCACGGCCCTGGTCTGGGACGGCCCGGACCATGCAGCGCAGGAACTTCGCCTGCGCGAGGTGTACCAGCGGTCGCTGCTCGTCGTGACTGACCGGCTGCACGCCGCCGTGATCGGCCTCACCGAGGGCGCGCTGCCGCTGGTGATCGCTGACGCTGGGCCGTCCAAGGCGGCCCGCACCCTTGACGCCGTCGACATCAAGGGTGCCACGATCGGCTGGACGCTCTCCGACCCGGCGGCGCTCGAGCGCCGGGCTCGCGACGTGATCAGCCGCCGGGAGCCGATCCTGCGCCACGTTGTGGAGGCCCGCGCGTCTCTGCGGGAGCTGACCGACACCATTCGAAAGCTCACGGCGTGAACGGCGCGCACGCCGCGGGGCGGCCGGAGCGGCCCGGAGCGAGCGGGCATCCGGTCGTGAGCGTCATTGTTCCGGCCTACAACGCGGCGGAATTTCTTCACGACGCCATCGAACGCCTGCTGCTGCAGACGATCGCCGTTTCTGCCGCCGGGTCGGTCGAGATCATCGTGGTCGACGACGGCTCAACGGATGCGACGGCCCAGATCGGCACACGGGCTGCGTCCGCGCACGCCAGCGTTTCCTATTTTCGGCAGGAGCAAAATGGCGGAGTCGCCCGGGCCCGTGCCCGCGCCGTGGCCGAAAGCCGGGGTGAATTTCTGTGGTTCGTCGATTGTGACGACGACTGGGCTCTCACGGCGCTCGAGAAACTCGTGGCGACGGCCCGGTCAACCGGCGCCGACGTGATCGTCTGCGGCGCCGAATACGTCTATCCCGGCCAACGACGCCCGTTAGCTGCGCCGCCGCAGAATGGTCCGATCAGCGGCGCCGAGGCTTTTGGAATGTTGCTAGACGGAGACCTCACCGGGCATCTGTGGAACAAACTGTTCCGCCGGGAGCTCACGCGCGAGATCGAGTTCACCCCGGCCCGGGTGCACTCCGACCTGGCCATGGTGGCCCAGCTGTTCGCCGCGGCCGATCGTGTGGCCGTTATCAGGGATGTGCTGTATTCCTATGTTGTGCGCGGTGGGTCGATCATCCGCTCGGGATCGCGCCGGGCTGAGTCGCTGCTGCTGGTGGAGCAGGCCGTCACCACCGCGGCGATCACCCTCGACACCCGCATCATCGGTTCCAACTCCTACGGCTACTTTCGGCTGCGCTACGTTCTGCTCTCCGGGCTGAAGGATGCCCTGAGCGGCCCGTACGACGCCGACGAACGCGACGAGATCGTCGCCGAGCTGCGGTCCCGGCTCACCTGGCGGCTGGTGCTGCTCGCTGCGCGTCGTCGCGACTGGAAGCGGCTCGCGCTGGCCGGCTCGGCGAAGGTCAGTGTGCCGCTGCACCGCCGGGTGCTGCGCCTGGCCGTCGAGCACGGCGCAGCCTGAGCCTGAGCCTGAGCCTGAGGAGGATGCAACGGGCCAGCTGCGCGGGGTCGTCACGCGGAGGCGCTCCATTCTGGGCATTTTCACAGGAAAGTGAAACGAATTCGACTTTGGCTCTCGATAGGCTCGGAGCCACAGTTCGCTCCGAATAGTCCCCTACGATCTCGGTCTTCGAACGCTGAATACGCAGTGCAGTCGCAACGACCAGGCCAGCATCCGGCACCAAGAGACCCGTCGAAAGACGTGCTCGCTACTTCCCCGGAAAAACGAGAACCTGACCGAATCACAGAGATCGACGAACCGACCCTCGGGCAAGAATTCACCCACGCCTGCCCTGCGACGGCACCGCGAGCATCCGCGCCAATCGCGCACCAGCTGTCCATTCGCGACCCTGACTCTCCGGAGGACTCCACCGTGCCCCTGTTCCGCAACCGCCCCCACCGCACGCCGACTTCCCGCACACTCGCCCGCCCGCGCGCATACGCCCGCCACGCCCTGATCACTGCACTCGCCTTCACGGCGGTCGGCGTGGCTGTTCTGGCCCCGATGACCGTCCCCAATCCGGGCATCGAGTCCGCCGCCGCCGGACCGGCCCGAACTATCATCGACAGCTCCTCGGCCAAGATCACCTATACCGGCGCCTGGCGCAGCACCCGCAATTCCGCCGACCGCGGGGGCTCCGTGCGGTTTCAGTTCAGTGCCGGCAGCGCGTCGATGACGTTCACGGGAACCAGCGTCGCCTTCATCACCCGCACCACCAAGAGCTCGGGAAAAAGCACCGTCTCGATCGACGGCAAGGTCGTCGCCACGGTGAACGCGTACTCCGCCAGAACCGTGCACCAGAAGACCGCGTTCAGCACGAGCAGCCTGTCGAGCGGAACCCACACCATCAAGATCAGTCGCACCGGCAAAAAGGATGACCGCTCGAGCGGCACCAACAGCATCGTCGACGCTTTCGTCGTGAACACGAGGACCAGCGTGGCCCCGGCTCCGGAACCCGCTCCTGCGCCTGTGCCCGCGCTAGCGCCGTCGACCGGAGTGCACCGCTATGCCGACTGCCCCGCCGCGACGACGACGGTGTACACCGCCGACGAGCTCACGGCGGCCGTCGACCGCGCACGGCCCGGCACCGTCATCAGGATGGCCCCCGGTACCTACAGGGGCCAGATCGACATGCACGCCAACGGCACCGCTTCCAGCCCGATCTGGGTCTGCGGCTCGCGCGACGCCGTGATCAACGTTGGCGGCATCCAGGACAACCACGGAATCCAGGTCAAGAACTCCTCCAACCTGGTGATCGCGGGCATGACCGTGACCAACAGCCTCAAGGGCATCAGCGTGATCAGCGGCACGAACGTGACCATCGCCGACACCCGCATCGACCACATCGGCTATGAAGGCATCCACCTGCGCGCTTTCACGACCGGCAGCACGGTCGTCGGCAACACCATTTCGAACACCGGCAAGCGCGACTCATCCTTCGGCGAGGGCATTTACATCGGAACCTCGGAGAACAATTGGTGCGCCCAGACCGACTGCAAGCCCGACCGCACCGACGGGACCCGGGTGCTGTCCAACCGCATCAGCCTTACCGGCGCCCAACCGATCGAGGTCAAGGAAGGCACGTCTGACGGCGTCATTCGCGACAACGTGATTGACGGTGCGAATGCCATGAGCGATGCCGAAGAGTGGGTCAAGGTCAAAGGCAACGACTGGACCATCGAGGGCAACCGTGGCTCCAATAGCCCGATGCACGGCTTCGCGGTCAACGGCAGTGTCGACGGCTGGGGCCTGCGCAATACCTTTACCGACAACTCCGGGGCGGTGAACGCCGGTGGTTACGCCTTCTTCATCCACGAAAAGGGCAGCAAGGGCTCAAGCAATACCAACGTGTCCTGCTCGAACTCGGTCACCCGCGCGAGCGAGGGATTCTCCAACATCGCCTGCACGCCCTAGCAGCGCCAGCCGCCCGGCGCGATACGAGAGAAGACCCCCCAGCCGCAACCGGTTGGGGGGTCTTTTTTGCGTGTGCCAACTCCACCGTCGTTGCGAGTGACAAAAACTCAAGAGTCTCAAATCCACTCTAGGCACTTTCACAGGAACAGCGGGTGGCGCCCCACAGCGAGCGCCCTCGGCCGACGAAATCTTTACCCCCCATCTGCGGGGCATCGCCCACAATGGGCAATAGCACTGATCAGGGCCAAATCCCCGAGGCTGTCTCACCTTTGCGGCCCGGACCACGTGCGAGCGCGCGGGGCCTCCCGCGCGCGCCCGTGCGAGGGACGGTCGCGGCATCCGCTCAATCTGCGCCCACAAACCCATTTACACACGGGTAATACGCAGCACTCCGAACGCTAATTGACGAAGTGATCACGGCGGCACCACCGCCGCAGATCACGCAGATCATGTGCGTTTGCGAATCCTTTCGGGTTCACGGACGTAACCATCCAGTCCATGAACATCCGGAAGGTTTCATCATGTTGTTCCCCCGCATCTCACGACGTGCCAGCATCGCGGCCATCGCCATCGCCGCGCTCGTTCCGCTCACCGCGATGATCCCCGTCAGCGTCTCTGCGGCATCGGCCGCCACTGCGCCGGCCGGCACTACTGTCGTCGACAGCAGCTCCTCGCAGGTCAAGTACTCGGGCACCTGGCTCTCGACCGGCTCGCCGTCGGACAATGGCGCATCGATCAAGTACACCTCGACCACGGCGAGCGCCTCGCTCACCTTCACCGGGTCGACCGTGGCCTTCGTGACCCGCATGACCAGCAGCTCCGGCACGAGCGACATCGCGATCGACGGCAAGGTTGTCGCCACGGTCAACGGATACTCCGCCACCACGAAATACCAGCAGAGCCTGTTCAGCACCTCGAGCCTCTCCAGCGGCACCCACACCATCAAGGTCACCCGCACCGGCAAGAAGGACGCCCGTTCG
This sequence comes from Cryobacterium sp. PH31-L1, assembly GCF_030063145.1. Taxonomy (GTDB): domain Bacteria; phylum Actinomycetota; class Actinomycetes; order Actinomycetales; family Microbacteriaceae; genus Cryobacterium. The sequence goes on along the minus strand of NZ_JASISM010000001.1, from coordinate 375,134 downwards.
AGCGGGACCAGCAGCATCGTCGACGCTTTCGTCACCCTGACGCCGGCCGGCAGCACCGCTCCCGCACCAGCTCCGGCGCCAGAGCCCACCCCGGCAGCCCCGACCTCCACCGTTCCGGTGCAGGCTCCGGCCGGCTCGACCACTTTCGACAGTGACTCCGCACAGGTCACGTACTCCGGCACCTGGCGCACCTCCGGCTCGGCCAATGACTCGGGCGGCGGCGTGCAGTTCACCACGACCGCGGGCAGCGCCTCGTTCACCTTCCAGGGCACGAGCGTCGCTTTCATCACCCGCCTGACCAGCAGCTCGGGCACGAGCAACGTGGCCATCGACGGCGCGACCGTCGCCACGGTCAACGGCTACTCCGCCACCACCGCTTACCGCCAGAGTGCGTTCAGCACCACGAGCCTCTCAGCGGGAACGCACACCATCACGGTGACGCGCACCGGCCAGAAGGATGCCCGCTCCACCGGCACCAGCAGCATCGTCGACGCTTTCATCGTGACGGCCGTGCCGAGCACCGCGCCGACCCCGGCACCGATCAGTACCCACCGCTACGCTGACTGCCCCGCTGCCACCGTGAACGTGGCCACGGCCAGGGAACTCATGGCCGCCGTGGCACAGGCTCAGCCCGGCACCGTAATCAAGCTGGCCCCCGGAACCTACAACGAGCAGATCAACATAACCATGAACGGAACCGCCTCCAGCCCGATCTGGGTCTGCGGACCGCGTAGCGCCGTGATCAACGTCGGCAGCATCCAGGACAACCACGGCATCCAGATCACCAACTCGTCTAACCTCGTTGTTGCCGGCATGACCGTCACCAACAGCCTCAAAGGCATCAGCGTGATCCGCAGCAACCACGTCACCGTCGCCGACACGCTCGTCGAGAACGTCGGCTACGAGGGCATCCACGTTCGCGCCTTCAGCACCGACAACACCGTCGTCGGAAACACCATCCGCAACACCGGCAAGCGCGACCCGTTCTACGGCGAGGGCATCTACATCGGAACCTCAGACGCCAACTGGTGCGCTCAGACCAACTGCCAGCCCGACAACACCGACCGCACGCTGCTCATGGCCAACAACATCAGCCTGACCGGTGCCCAGCCGATCGAGGTCAAGGAAGGTACCTCGAACGGCATCATCCGCGACAACGTGATCGACGGTGCCAACGCCATGCCGCGCGCCGAGGAATGGGTCAAGGTCAAGGGCAACGACTGGAGCATCTACAACAACACCGGCAAGAACAGCACCATGCACGGCTTCGCGGTCAACGGAAGCGTCGCCGGCTGGGGACTGCGCAACGTCTTCTTCGGCAACACCGCCCCGGTCGGCGCCGCCGGCTACGGCTTCTTCGTGCACGAGCAGGGCAGCAAGGGTGCCAGCGGCACAAAGGTCTACTGCTCGAACACCGTCACGGCCGCCGGTTCCGGCTTCGCCAGCCAGGCCTGCATTTCATAACACACGGTCCGCTCGCCGGTCGAGCGCAGCCTTCCAACTGCGCTCGACCAGCGGAAAGACAGCGGCCGCCGAATAGGTAGTCTCAAAGGCGGATCTAGCCAGATCCGCCTTTTTGGCGCGCCAGGCGGCATCCGTTATCGCGTGCCGGAGGGCTGCCTCGAGGGAGTCGGCGTCGCCGGGTTCCACGATCATGCCCACACCGTTTGCGAGCACGGCCGGCACGCCACCGACCCGGGTCGCCACGACACAGTTTCTGCGGGCCATGGCTTCGAGAATGAACATGGGCATCGCCTCGTCGCGGGAGGGCAACACGGCGATCGCCGACCGCTCCAGCAACTTCATCAGCGCCTCGTGGCTGAGCGCCCCCACGAATTCGCCGCGGGTCAGCGGCACTGCGGGTTGGTCGACGATGGGGCCAGCGATGACCAGTTTCCAGAGCGGATGCTGCGGCGCAAGCCGCTGCCAGACCGCGACCAGCACATCGACGCCCTTACGCGTGCTGACCGCACCGCCGAAGACCACGAGGGGTTCGATCTCGCGCCGCACCCCGTCGGCGACGGCATTCGGCACGAGCACGACACGCTCCAGCGGCACGAACTCGGCGGCCGCGGCCTGCGACTCGGCGGACAGGGTCAGCACCACGTCGGCCGCGCGCAGGACACGCCCGACCAGTCCTGGCCGTTTCACGGCAAAGTCGGCGAAGGAGCTGCCGTGCAGCTGAGCCACCGTGGCGAACCCGCGCGCGTGGGCCAGGGCCAGCAACGCGCCTTCGCGCGCGAAGGACCCGCCCTGCGACAGGTGCGCAATCACCACGGTGCGCTCGGGCCTGGCCAGGCGCAGCACCTTCCAGAAAGCGGATGCCGCGAGCCCGGCCGCACGCACCCCGCCACTGCCGTTGCGCGACGCGATCATACGCAGGTCGAAGTCAGCGAAGGAGTGCGCCAGGTAGCCATTGACGACCTGACTCATACCGCCGGCGACTTCGCCGCTGCGCCCGACGTGCACGGCGAGCAGGCGTTCAGACTGCGCAGCCGAAGCGACCGGCGCGAGCGTCGGCCCGGGAACGGTGCCTGGGTGAATCTCGGTGCCGGAATCGGTGCCGGAGTCGGTTCGGCTGCCGGTTCGAGAGTCGGGAACCGCCGCAGCGGATGGGTGAAGGATGGCGATCGGTTCCGTCTCGATCGATTCGGTGTCGCCCAGATTAGACACGACGGGCTCGGCCGCAGCCTCCCCGGCACCGCCGGTCCCGACGTGGTTCGATACTGTCCCGATCGGCTCGGTGTCGCCCGCTTCGGCGAGGCTCACCGCACGCTCTCGGTCGTGAGCACCTGGTCGAGCAGGCGGCGCACGGTCTGCAATTCGTTCTGCGCCTCGGTCAGGCCGGCCAGAATAGCCGTGCGACGGCCCAGCAGATTCTGCAGCCGTGCGGCGATTTCGATGGCAGACAGCCCCGCGCTGACAATGCTCACGTCGTGCAGTCCGGCGGCGGCGAAATGCCGAGCGATCTTATCAGACTTGGGATCGACGAGGAGCGCGGCCGGAACCGCCCCCTCGGTCAGGGCCCCGACGAGCACGTGCAGGCGGTCACTCACGGTGAGCGCCGCACGCCGATACAGAGCACGCAGGCGCTGTTCCTGCTCGTCGTGGCCGGTGCCGTTCCAGCGCAGCGCCTCACCCCCGAGGTCGGCGGCCAGTTGAACGCACTTGTCATCATCGCGGAGCACCTGGGTGACACACCAGATCTGCAGGCCGTTGTCGGCCGCGACGGCACGCACCCCGGCGAGCCAGGCGGCGCTCGGGTATTCGAGATCGGAGCGCATCGACACGACGAGCACGTCGCGGCCCGCGCTGCCTGAATCAGCACTGCCCGCCCCGGCGAAGGCCAGGTCGGGCATGATGCTGCCCTGCCCGAGATACCCGGCTGTCGCCGCATCCCGCCACAACGACACGTTCGACAGTGCGATGGAAGGCCCCATCAGTGCTCGCGGCAGCGGTGCGAAGTTTCGGCTGCCCACTCCGACCCGGGCGACGCGACCGTGTCGGGCACGCACGAGTGCGAGCACCGGCAACATGGCGAGGTGCTCTTTCATCCCCACCAAGGTCAGCTGGATCTCGCCCGGTTTGAACACGTACGAGGCGTGGCCGCGGGCCGCACTGGCCAGCGCCGCGGCATACCACCGGCGAAACGAACGATACTGCACGTCGCCCGGGGTGAGGCCGAGCCCTTCGGCATACCCGTCGGGCGCCTCGCCGACGTAGACGTGCAGCGGGCCGCTCGCTCGCAACCAGTCGAGCAATTGGCGGCGCAGCAGAATGTCGCCGATGTTGTCGTACTGGCCGCGGGCGGGCACGAAGATGTCGCGCAGCATCCGCTGGGGAGAGCTCCCCTGGCTCATCGGTCGCTGGGCAGCGGAATGCGCACACCGGTGTCGATGGCACGACCGGCAGCGAAGCGGATGACGTCGGCCGTAAGATCGGGCGAGTCAACGGCTCGGGCGACGCCGAGATATTCGGCGAGCTCCGCTATCTGCATCTGGTGGTCATCGACGTGTTCACCGCGGTGCTTGCGGCGGGTCACGAGCACCGGAAAAATGCCCATTTCGAGCAGTCCCATGAAGGTGCCGACACCGGCGTGGGTGATCACGACGTCGGAGTTCAGGGCCGCATCGACGAACTGTGCGGTCGGCATCATCTGGTGCACCTGGCCGGGAAGGTCAGTGCGGTTGGTGGTGAAACCGAGCTGCCAGACGGTGCGCTCATCGGCCAGGCCGCTGGCGAGCACGGCGTCGACGAGGGAGTCGAAGCGGTAACCCTCGATGGTGCCGAGGGTGACGAACAGGCGGGGGCGCTCCGGCGCTGGCCGAATCAACGAATGGTAGGTGGACAGCACGCTCGGGTGCGTTCGCCACCGGTTGGTGGCCCAGGCTGGATGCTGGGTACGAAGGCTGACCAGGTGGCTGGCGGCGAGCATCCGCCCGCTGAGCGATGGCCCCTCGACGCGCGAGACACTCTCGATGTAGAGGCTCGGCACGCCGCTGATCGCGGCCTGCGGCAGCGCCGCGACGGCGAGGCCGGCACCGGTGCTCACTGCCCCCTCAAACGCTTCGTGTTTGAGCACACGTCGAACGATGCCGGCCGCGCGCATCATGCCGAGGTAGTCTCGCGGACGCACATACGGCACATGGATGCGGCGCTGGCCGGCCAATAACGACCGGCTCTGCATGGAATCAAAGGTGACCCAGAGCGAACTGGGCGAGGCGCCCAGCCCGGGTGCCAGCCGCACCAGCTGGGCCAGGTGCCCGCCGGTGGAGGCGACGAGCAGAAGCTTTCGTTGCTGGGAGGGCGACGAATCGATCGGGTAAGACGAGTGCACGGACACTGAGGCTCCCTTCGAGTAAAGCCTTTGTAGAACTGATTCGAACGTGCGTCTTCGAACGTGCGCCAAACAGAATGGAACGGGTGGATCTACCAGGTGACGCGGGTGGGGGTGTCTGCCGGGGCAGACTCGCTGTCGGGCGCGGTCGAACGACTCGCGTCGTTCGTCGCCGCGTCGACCGCTGGAGTGGCACGGGGTGCCGGGCGGGAAGTAGCCGCGAAACCGGCGCCCTGCACGAGCGCGTCGGGACCGCGAGTGGGAACCATGGCCAGCACGACACCGAGGGGCGTCGTGCCGACCGCTTCGAGTGCGTCGAAGGCGGCGAGCAGCTCGGGTTCGCGCACCCGGTTCGCGCCGACGACCAGGATGGTGCCGCCGGTCCAGCGGCTGAGCACGGCAGCGTCGGTCACCGCGAGTACCGACGGGGCGTCGATGAGCACGTAGTCGTAGCTGCTGCTGAGCACGTCGAGCACGGTGCCCATGGCGGTCGATCCGAGCAGTTCACTCGGGTTCGTCGGAATTTTGCCCGACGACAATACGGTGAGCGGATGCTGCGTACCCCACGATTGTAGGGATTCCTTGAGCTGCACGTCGCCGAGGAGCACCTCGGTCAGGCCACGATCGGCGTCGAGGCCGAGGTAGTCGGCGAGCCGGGGCGTGCGCAGGTCGGCGTCGATGACGGCGACGGTCGCACCGCTCTCGGCCAGCACGATGGCGAGGTTCACGAGCGTCGTGGTCTTGCCCTCGCCCGAAACGGAGGACGTCACAACGAGGCTGCGACGACCGGTGTCGGCGTCGGCGAACTCGAGATTGGTGCGCAACACCCGGAACGCTTCAGCGCGGGCGGTGGAAGTACCGTCGGGCGAGATGATCGGGTTGGCGCGGGCTTCGAGCGGAATTCCGCCGAGCATGGGAACGACGGTGAGTCGTTCGATGTCGTCGCGGTTGTAGATGCGGCGGTCGAGCAGCCCGAGGATGAGCGCGGTGATCAGTCCGACCAGCAGCCCGATCAGCAGCCCTACGGCGAGGTTGAGGTAGAGCTGAGGCAGCGCGGGGTTATCGGGGGCGACTGCGGGGTCGAGCACGCCGACCGTGACCGGGCTGGCACCGCCGTCGGCGGGCGTCTCCAGCTGGTTGATGACGACGTCGGCAAAACTCTCCGAGACGGCCTGCGCGAGCTGCTGGGCGGCATCCGCTGTGGAGGCAAGCGCTGCGATCTCAATGACCGCTGAACCGGGCTGCGTTGTGGCCGTCACGCGCTTGACCAGGTCGACCGCGCTCTCATCGAGGCCCAGGCTTGCGATCACCGGGTCGAGCACGCGGGGGCTCGTGGCGACGTCGAGGTAGTACGGCAGCTTCTGCACGACGAAGTTGTTGCCCTGCACGAGGTCACCGGGTGTTGAGCCGTTTTGAATCTGGGCGGCCACGAACACGCGGGTGGAGGCCTGGTACTGCACGGGGGTAATCAGCGCGGCTGCTGCTCCACCGACCAGGCCGAGCAGCATGAAGGCGACAATGAGAATCCATCGCTTTCGGAATATTCGAACCAGTCGTTTCAGTTCCATGGGCACTTCTCCCCGCGTGATCGACGCATCGTGCTTCGGGTGCACGATGACAGAAACCTATGTTGGCATAAAAATCCTCACTTTTGGACCGCCAGGCTTGAGGATTTAATCAGTCCGTGACGCGGAGTTAACTAGATTGTCGATCAGAAACTGACGAATACTCGCACGCGTGGTCTCATCGAGGAGCTCCAATGCGTGTCGTTTACCGGGTTTCACGTCGAGAGTGACCGGTACACCGACCGCTTTGAGCGCGAGGGCCATGGCCTCCCCCTGTTCGACGGGAACGAGTTCTTTTTTTGAAATGGCGATGTAAAACGGCGGGTCGGTCTTATCCACGGAGTACAACGGCGACGCCTCGCGGGAATTCGGGCAGTCGGTGAAGTCGGAACAACCCAGGTACTGCAGAATAGAGGCGATCGCCGTCTGCGACGGGTCGCCGAGCAGGAGTCCGTTCTCGGTGAGGTCGACCGCCGGCGACATCGCCACGACCGCCGCGACCCGATCACCGCTGGTGAGGCTGCCGGTGCCGTTGGTCCCGATCGAGGCGGCGATGATTGCACCAGCCGAACTGCCGAACAATCCGATGCGTTCGGGATCGATGCCGAATTCAGCGACCTGTGCGGGCTCCCTCAACCACTCGAGCGCGTCGGTGACGTCGTTCACCTGGGCCGGGTACGCGAATTTCGGAGCCAGACGGTAATCCACCGAGAAGGCCGCGATGCCGCCGTCGGCCAGCTCTGAGCAGAGCGCGGTCATGCCGCCGAAGTCTTTGGTGCCGCTGTCGAAGCCACCGCCGTGAATGAGAATCATGGCCGCGGTGGGAGTCTTCTTGCGTTTGGGCAGGCAGGCGTTCAGCAGTAGCTTCTGGCCTCGGGCAGTACCGTATTGCAGGTCGTTCTGCAGCGCTACCGAGTCGGTGTGCAGGTTGGCGACGGGCGCGGTGGGGGTGGCTGAGCATCCGCTGAGGAGCAAACCAGCAGCCACCAGCACAGCGGATGCCCCGATCAAGCGCGTTTTCTTCATAACAGGTCTCCGTTCAGATGAGCCCTACGCGAAACCGATTTGGTCTGGCGTTTGCGGAACGGGCTGACCCAGAGGAACGAGAACCGGCGCAAGAGCTTGGCGAGGTAGAGCGAGGCGACGAGCACGAGGGCAGCGAGCAGGAACGGCAGAGCATTGCCGGCTCGCTCGAGCCAGGGTGATTCGGCGAAGGGTGCGAGGAGCGCGAGGGCGCCGGCCACGAGAAACAGGTGAAGCAGGTAGATCTGAAAGCTGTATTGGCCGAGGGTGTTCATGAAGTTCAGCCATTTCACCCGCACGAGCAGGGTGGCCAGGGCCACGCCCATGGCGACGGCGACCGCGCTCTCGAGCAAAATCAGCCCGGGAACGCGGGAAAGGTGCAGCGGTACGAGCAGCACGGCGATGGCGATATACGCGGCCACGAGTACGACGGTGTTCCACACCCGCACCCGCGCGGCCAGACGGTAAATGGCGTGGGGAAAGTAGACCGCGGTGATGAAGAAGAGGAAATTGGCCGCGACGCGGTCCCAGCCCACGTTGTCGAGGTCGAGCACTCCCGGCGTCGTCGACAGCACGGCCACGACTGTGGCGAGCCCGATTTGCGCCGGGACCGGCAGTTTACGGAGCAGCCAGGCGAGCAGGGTGAAGATAGCCAGAGCCCAGATGAACCAGTAACTGCTGGTGGGCCAGACCGGGAGGAGCGCGATGTTGACCAGGTCGGTCGGCGATCGTTCCGTGCCTCGCAGGTGCGGAACAACGAGGTAGAAGACCACCCGAATGACCGACCAGAGCAGGTAGAGGTAGACCAGGGTGAGCAGGCGGCGGCGCCAGAGATCCTTGAAGTTCCAGGTGAGCATGCGCCGGGCGGTGAGACCGGCAATGAAGAAGAACACCGGCATCGGAAAGTAGCTGAGCACGAGGCGCAGTCGCGGCGTGCTGCCGGCCAGGCCGAGGTCATTGAGGAACAACGACGAGTGGTAGAGCACGACGAGAATGATGGCCGCGCCCTTGGCGAAGTTGATCCACTCGCGGTTCTCGGCCCGTATCTCTTTCACAAGCGAAATGTACACGAGAAAAACTCAGGATGGAATCTCGACCTCGATCGTCGGGCGCTTGCAGGCTGCGACGGCGCCCTGTTTACTGCCGTCCGAAGGCTCTCCCCCGTGGCGAATTCAGGAAATCGGCGACCAGCGTGGTTTGGCGGGCGGCGGCATCCGTCGGTTGCGGTCTTCCTGAATTAGCCACACAAAGAGTGGGATTCCGAGGAGGGTCAGACGGCCACGTAGCGGGGAATCAGGTCCTCGAGCAAGGCTGCGGTGTCTGGCCAGCCTTCGACGGCCATGCACTCCACGCCAAGAACCTTGACCGGGTAGTCGTTGCCGTTCTCGTCGAGGCGATCGCCGACGAACAGCATGTCGTCGAGCCCGATCCCGGTGAGGTCGGCCAGGCGCTTCATGCCGTAGGCCTTGTCGATGCCCTGCCGGGTGATATCAACGGAAGTCGACCCGCCGGAGCGCACCTCGAGGTCGGGCAGCAGAGCCTGCACGGCTTCCCGCAGGGCATTCTTCTTCTCGCCGGTCGGGTCCCAGGCGATTTTGGACGCAACCGGGGCGGCCTGGCCAAGCGCGGAGAAGGTGATCTGCGACCCGCGGTCTTCGAGGATCGGACCCCAGGTGTTGCTTTCCCAGTAGCCGAGGTCGCGGGCGGTCTGCTCGACGGCCTGGAGCGCCCGCGCCTTCTGGTCGTCACTGAGGTTCTCGGCGTAGACCTGGGTCCAGCCCTGGGCGTCGCTCCGGTAGTACTGGGTGCCGCAGGTGGGCATGAGGTGCAGCCGGGCGAGCTTCTCTGCGCTGATCTCGGGCAGGTTGTCGATGATCTGCGCCTGGAACTGACCGAACTGGCCGCCGGAAATGACGCAGACCTCGCTGACACTGAGCAGCCTCACGAGCAAATCGATCATGGTCGGGTCGAGCGCGGACTTGGACGGCGCGAGGGTATCGTCGAGGTCGAAGGCCACCAGGCGGGGAAGAGTAGGCATCAGGCCACTCTATCGGCGCGGGCCGGTTGCCGGCCGGGCGCGGCGCCGGCCACGCGGGCGAAGCGAGTTGTTAGCCTGAGCGGATGCGCACAGACTTCGACCCAGAGACCCTGCCCCGCCGCGACTTCTACCGCCTGCTCAACTCGCTCGTGGTGCCGCGGCCGATCGCCTGGGTCTCGAGCCGGTCGGCGGAGGGTGTCGACAATCTGGCGCCGCATTCGTTCTTCACCGTGGCATCCGTTTCTCCGCCGATCGTGCAGTTCACCTCGGTGGGCGTGAAAGACACCGTACGCAATATTCGCGCAAACGGGGACTTCGTGGTGAACTTCACGCCCGAGGCGCTGTTCGACGAGGTCAACGCCACGGGCACCGACTTCGCGCCCGACGAGAGCGAGTTCGACCGCGCCGGGCTCACCCGGGAGCCGAGCTTGACCGTGGCCTCGATGCGGGTCGCCGAGTCCCCGGCCGCGATCGAGTGCCGTCTGCATTCGACCCTGGTCATGGGCGACTGCACGCTCGTGTTCGGTGAGGTCACCCACATTGCCATCGCGACCAACGTGGTCGACGAGGCCGGACATCCGCTCATCGACAAGCTGCGGCCGCTATCGCGCCTGGGCCTCGACGAGTGGGGCACGATCGGTGAGGTCAAGGAGATCCGCCGCATTCGCGCGAGCGAGTGGCCGCGCGAGTTTCGGCCGCGCGAGCACTGACCATGGGGTGACGCGGTCCAAGCGGATGCGCGCGCCCCAATTCGGTAGGCGCTACGACGATTACCGCAGCGCCTTCCGATATCGGGGGCGGTTGCAAGCGGCGAGCGGCTAGGTGGCCGGCGGGAACAGGGCCTCCGCGAGCAGCGGGCCGAGCTGGGTGCTCGCCTCGCGCACGAAATGCTGGCCGTCGAAGAAGACCGGCGTGTTGTCGATGACCGCCGGGCAGCTGTTGTCGACACACAACCACGGCACGACGTTGACGTACTGGGCGAAGTCGCCGAACTGTTCGATGGCTCCCTGTTCGGTCGCGACGACCTTCTGGTAGAGACTCGAGGGGCTGTAGGTGCAGTCCGCGGGGGCGCTCGTGAGGGTCTTGCACTCGGCGAACGGCGTGCTGGCCGGCGGCGGGGAGAGCACAGCGACGTGGTCGGTCGCGCCCTGTAGGGCCGTGATCGTTTCGGCGGTCGCGGTCTGCCACTCGGTGAGGGCTGCGGCTCCCTCGTTGCCGCTGGCCAGGCGCACGATGGATCCGGCCAGGCTCGACATAATCACGAGATCGGGCGAGAGGCGCGCGACCTCGGCATAGACCCAGGCGTGGTGGTCGTCGCAGGTGGCGGCCGACGCGTCGGAGGCGTTCTTGGGTGCCACCGAGATGTTGACGGCCGGGCAGGAGAACATGGTCAGCGACTGCACGTTGTAGCCGAGCGGTTCGAGTGCGGCGCGGATGGCAGGCATGTAGCTGATGGCCATGGAGTCCCCGAGCAGCACTGCGGTTTTGGTGGCCGCTGGGTCGCCGTAGAGGCACCCGACGGCGTTCTTCTCGCTGACCGAGAGGCAGTTATCGTCGACCCATTCCGGGGCGCCGGAGCTGTCACCGAGGGCGTCGAACGCGGGGGTGGTCGCGGGCCAGGCTGTCGCGGCCAGGGCGGCGGTAATCTCGGTCTGGCGGGTGGCCAGCAGGGTGGCCGGTTCGGCGGGCGGCTGCACGCCGAGGTCGGCGACCGGGGCCGGGTCGGCTTGGGGGGCGGAGGACGTCCCGCCCTTCAGCGCGATGAACGAGACCGAGACGATGACGAGGGTCACGACGACGAGGGCGCCGATCCAGGCCTGGGCGGGGGTGATGCCGGGGCGGCGTGTGGTGGTGGGGCGGCGCATCCGTTCTCGCTTTCGGGTTTGGGCAGTTTCGAGCCACAGCGAATGGCGAATGGGGTCTTCGACGAAGTGAAAGGAGAACACGGAGAGGGCCACCATGAGTACGAGGGCCAGCGGCAGGTAGACCGGCGAGTCGGTGGCGAAGACGGTGGCAAGCAGAATCACGACCGGAAAATGCCACAGATAGAGGGAGTAGGAGATTTTTCCGACATAGCGGCTGACCGGGTTGGTCAGCGGAAACAGCAGGCGCTGTTCGGGCTGTCCGATTCCGGCTGCGATGACCAGGGCGGCTCCCGCGACGGGCAGCATTCCCCAGGGCGCCGGAAATGGGGAGTCGCGGCTGATCAGCAGAAGGCTGGCAACGATGAGTGCGAGGCCGAACCAGGCGAGCAGTGGTCGCAGTAAAGCCGGCAGCTTGGCCAGGCCGGGAGCGGCGGCGGCCAGGAGGGCGCCGATGCCGAGTTCCCAGGCGCGGGCCCCGGTGGAGAAGTAGGCGATGGCCGGGCTGGTCGAGGTTTCGAAGAAGCTCCAGGCCAGAAAGGCGAGGGTGATGACGCCGGTGGTGACGGCAACGGTCGCGATCAGGGCTCTGGCACTGAGAGTGCGGCGGCCGGCGAGGGCGAAGATCACGATGAGCAGGAACGGCCAGACGAAGTAGAACTGTTCCTCAACCGCGAGCGACCAGTAGTGCTGCAGTGGGGAGATAGCGTTGGTGGCCTGCAGGTAGTCGGTTCCGACGAAGGCGAAGTGCCAGTTAGCCACGAACAGGGCCGAGTAGACGCCGTCCCACAGAGTGCCCAGGGCGCGGGCGCCGGGCAGCAGCAGGTAGCCGATCGCGACCGTGACGACGAGTACGAGGAGCGAGACCGGCAGGATTCGGCGGATGCGGCGGCGGTAGAAGTCGACGAGGGAGACACGGCCGGTGCGGGCGTGTTCCTTCAGCAGAAGGCTCGTGATGAGAAAGCCGGAGATGACGAAGAAGATGTCGACGCCGATGAATCCGCCGGACGGCCAGCCGAGCAGATGGTCGAAAATGACGACAATCACGGCGACCGCGCGCAGGCCCTCAATGTCGCCGCGGAAGGTGCGCGTGGCGGACTTGCCGCCGGTGCGGCCGGCCGGGTCGGGTGCGCGCTCCTGGCGCTCCAGGGTGGACTGAACGGACATGTATAGCCTCCGACTCGGGTTTCGGAACTGGTACCTGTTCGGCCCGACTTTCGGGCACGCCCTGCGATTATGACGCAAGCTCAGCTATCGAGGCAAACCCGTCGGCCGAGTTTTACCTGATCGACACAACCTCGCCGGTGCGCGCCGACTCCTGCGCGGCAAGCACGATTTTCAGCGAGCGGATGCCCGCGGCCCCGTCGGGCTGCCTCGCCCGCCCCGCACGCACGGCGTGCACAAACTCGTTCAGAAGTAGCGCATCAGTGTTCGTGCCGTAGGCCAGAAATACGGCGCCATCGGGTGTTGTGCCGCCCACGTGCTGGGCGAATGGATCGATGTCAGCGATGCCGAGCGTGCCGACGACCTGCAGGGTCAGTCCACCCCAGGTCGGTGCGTTGTCGGGCTGGCTCCAGGAGCAGTCGATCGTGGCGACGAAGCCGCCAGCGTAACCGATCGTCACCAGTCCCCCGGTTTCGGCGCGCACCTCGGGCTTGTCGGCGTGCAGTATGCGGTTGGCCACGGCCCGCACCGTCACCGGAACGAGGCCGGTGAGGGCGTCGAGCAAATCGGCGACGTGCACGATGTGATCGACCATGGCACCGCCGCCGGAGAGCTCGGGGTCGGTGAACCAGGCCCGGTCCCCGACCGGTATCTGCCCGTTGTTGGTACCGGTCGCCGCGAGCAGCGTGCCCAGCCCGCCGGTTCCGGCGAGTTCGCGCAGCCGGGCGAACGCGGGCGAGAACCGCACCGGGTAGGCGGTCATCAGCGTGACGTCGGCAGCATCGCAGGCGGCCTGCATCGCAAGGGCATCCTCGAGCGTCGTCGCGAGCGGTTTCTCGCAGAGCACGGCCGCGCCTGCCCGGGCGGCCGCTTCGACCAGGGGGCGGTGCCGGGCGTTCTCGCTCGTCACGATGACGGCGTCGGGCTGCCAGGCCAGCAGCTCGGCGTAGCTGTCGACGTAGCTCACGCCGAGGTCGTCGGCGAGGTCCTGGCCGCGCCGTTCGCCCGGCTCATTGCCGCCGTCGGGGTCGGAGGCGCGCAGCTCGATGTTCGGCATTGTCTGGAGCAGCCGGGCATACCCGGCGGCGTGCACGTGGGCGAACGACATCAGGGCCACCCGCAGCGGGCGGATCCCCGGCTCAGACAGCGGATGCGGCGGCGCACCGGGCGTCGACGCGGCGCTCATGCCGGTACCGCCTGGCTCGCGACCCGCACGCTCCGCCCTGAGGCGATGGACTCGTTTGCGGCCGCTGCAAGCTCGACCGCGCGCGTGGCGTCGTCGAGGTTGACCCGCGGGGCAGCCCCGCCCAGGGTCGCCGCGGCGAACTCCCGCAGTTCGGTCAGGTACGGGCTTTCACCGAACGAGGTGTCAGGACGCATGGAGTGGCCGCCGGATGCCGGCGATCCGAGGTCGAAGCGGAGCGAGGCATCCGTTCGGGAATCGTGTTTCAGCACCCCGCTCGAACCGGCGATGGAGAACGATGTGGCGAAGGTGGTTCCGGGCGCGCCCCAGACGCCGGTGACATAGCTGAGCGCGCCGCGCTCGTGGGTGAGCACGACCTGCGCGGTCTCGCATCCGTCTGCCGAATTTTTGACGGCGTAGACCTCGGTGACCTCGCCGGCGATCCAGCGGGCAATGTCGAGGTCGTGGATCATCTGGTCCAGCACGATTCCGCCGGACTGGGCCTCGTCAGCGAACCACCCGGCCCAGCTGGGGAACTCGCCGATGCGGCTGAACCGAAGGATGGCCGGCTCGCCGATTTGTCCGGCAGCGACCGCGCTCTGAGCGAGGGAGTACTCGGCGAAGTAGCGCACGACGTGGGCGGGGTGCAGCTGTTTGCCGACGAAGGCGGCGAGCTCGGCGAGGGCGTCGGCATCCGTTGTGTTGAGCGTTATGGGCTTTTCGCAGATGACGTGTTTGCCGGCGCGCAGGGCACGTTCGACGAGGCGATAGTGCGTCGGGGTGGGCGTGCAGATGTCGACGACGTCGCAGGCCCCGAGTAGGTCATCGAGCGAGTCGGCGACCGCGATGCCGTACTGGGCCGCGGACTCGGCTGCGCCCTCGAGCGAGAAGACGGTGACGTTCGCGCCGAGGGCGAGCCAGGCCGGAATGTGCACGTGGGTGATGCCGCCGGCGCCGATGAGGCCAATGTTCATGACAATTCCTGACAGGTATATAGAGGTGCGCTACTTCGAGCCGCTGAAGGCGAGGCCCTCGACGACGCGACGCTGCAGAATGATGAACAGGATGAGCACGGGCGCCATCGCGAGCACACTCGCTGCCATCATGACCGGGTAGTCGGTCGTGATACTGCCGGCTAGGGTGGCGAGGCCGGCCGAGACCGGCATTTTCTCGGCGTAGGTGGTGACGACGAGCGGCCAGAGCAGGTCGTTCCACGACCACAGGGTCGTGATAATGACGAGGGCGCTGATTCCCGGTGTGGCGAGCGGAAGCATGATCTTGTAGAAGATCTGGAACGGGTTGGCGCCATCGAGGCGGGCCGCTTCTTCGAGTTCGAGTGGCAGGCCCAGAAAGATCTGCCGCATCAGGAAGACGCCGAAAGCGCTGAAGATACCGGGCAGGGCGATACCGATGAAGGTGTTCAGCAGGCCCAAATTCTGGATGATCTGGAACTGCGGAATGAGGTACACCTGCGGCGGCACCATCAGAATCGAGAGGATGACGGCGAGAAAGACTCCGCGACCGCGGAAGCGCATGCGCGCGAAGGCATATCCGGCCATGGAGCAGAGCACAACCTGGCCGATCACCCGGATGACGGTGATGCCGACCGAGACGCCGAACTGGTCGAAGAACGGCAACTTGGTGAACACGTCGACGAAGTTGCCCCACTGCAGGTCGCCCGGCCAGAAAGTGGGCGGGACGCTCATCACCTGGTCGTTGGTGGACAGCGAAATGACGAGCTGCCAGATGAACGGGAACACCATCACGAAACCGATGATGCCGAGCACGAGGTGGGTGCGAACGCTGTTCGCGCCCTGCTGGGCCGGGGAAAGGGATTCTTTAGACATAGTTCACCCACTTTTTCTGCATGCGGAACTGGAAGAAGGTGACGATGCCGATCACGACGAGAATGAGCATACCTATCGCGGCGGCATAGCCCTTGTCGTTCTGGATGAACGCCTGGTTGTAGAAGATGTAGACGAGCGACTGGCTTTGCACCAGGGCCGGGTTGTACTGGCCCATGATCGCGTAGAGCAGGTCGAACAGCTGGAACCCGTTGATCACCGAGATGATCGTGACGAAGAACAGGCTCGGCGTCACGAGCGGCACCGTGATCGCGGTGAACTGCTTCCATTTGGTGGCGCCGTCGAGCTGCGCCGCCTCGTAATACTCGGGCGAGATGTTCTTCAACGCGGCGCCGAGAATGATGATGCCGAACCCGAGTGAGGCCCACATGCCGACGATGCCGACCGAGACGATCGCGAAGCCGGGCGTCGAGGTCCAGTAGGGTCCGTCGATGCCGACCAGGGAGAGCAGCCAGTTCAGGATGCCGAAATCGCCGTTGTAGATCATGCGCCAGACCAGGGCGACCGCGGTGGGCATCGCGATGTACGGCATGAAGAACAGCACCCGGTAGAACGAGGCGAACTTGAGGCCGGGCTGGTTGACCAGGTTCGCCATGAGCAGCGCGATCGGAATACCGGCCAGCACGATGACCGTATAGACCAGCGTGTTGATCAGGGCCTGGCCAACGTTTCCGTCGGCCAGCATGGTCTGGTAGTTGTCGAGTCCGATGAACTCTTCGCCGCCGAACGGCCCGGTCTCGGTGAAGCTCAGGTAGCCGGTCTGAATGATCGGCCAGATGTAGAAGCCGAGCACCCCGAGCAGCGTGGGAAGTACGAACAGCCACGGCCAGTAGCCGTCGAAGTTCTTCTGCTTTTTCTTGGGTGCAGGGCGCACCGGGGGCACTGCGGCGGGAGCACGGCTCTCTTCGGTCGTGCTCCCGGTGCGAAGGGTCATTCTGCGGCCAGCGCCTCGTTCATTCGAGTGGCAAGCTCGTCGGCGACGTCTTCGACGGTGCGCGCACCGGAGAAGGCCTGCGGCAGCAGTTCATTCTCAATGGAGGTCCAGGCTGCAGTGTCCTTCGAGACCGGGAACGGGTAGGCGTAGTTGTCGGCTTCGTCGATGAAAACCTGCAGGTCAAAGTGGTCGACCGAGTCGAGGAAGGCCTGTCCGGCGCCGATGAAGGCGGGGTTGGCCGCCCCCATTTCAGCCTGCAGGGTCTGCGCCTCTTCGCTGCCGAGGTAGGCCTGGAACGCCTGCGCTGCGCCCTTGTTCGCGCTGTTCGCCGAGACGACGTTGGCGAGGCCGTGGATGACGGTGGCCTGCTTCTCGTCCTGCGGCAGTGGGGCCACGTTGAGGTCGAGGGTGTTGCTCGCGGCGGCCAGTTCAGCGACGCTCCAGGTACCCGACCAGAAGAACGCCGTCTTGCTGCTGGTGAACCACGCGTTGTGCGGGGTGTCGGAGAGCTGCTGCAGGTTCGGGCTCGACCCGTCCGCGATGAGGTCGGCCCAGAACTGCAGGCCCCTGATCGTTTTCGGATCGTCATACCCGCTGGTCGTGCCGTCGTCAGAGAGGATGCTGCCGCCCGCCTGCAGAATCGTGTTGTAGTAACCCTCCTGGCCGCCGGTCAGGCCGGTGGCGACGCCGTAGATGCCCTGATCGGCGAGGTTGTCGCTCACGGTCTTGGCGGCGGTGTGGAAGTCGTCCCAGGTCCAGGTGTCATCTGGGGTGGCGACGCCGGCTTCGGTGAGGATGGCCTGGTTGTACCAGAGGGCGACGGTATCGAAGTCCTTCGGCATGCCGTACTGCACATCGTCGTAGGAGTAGAGGTCGTTGAGTACCTCCACATAATTGGCCGGGTCGACCGAACCATCATCGATGACGTTGGTCATCGGCTCGAGCTGGTCGTTCGCGGCGTAAAGCTGAAAGTTGGGGCCGTTCATCCAGAACACGTCGGGCAGGGTGTCCCCCGACGCCTGCGTCTGCAGCTTGGTGAAGTATTGCGCCCACGGGGTGATGTCGATCTTCACCTCGATGTTCGGGTAGATCTCGTTGAACGCGGCGATATTGGCTTCGAGCGCCGGAACCTGGTTTTCGTCCCAGATGGCGTAGCTGATCGAGGCCGCTGAGTCTGCGGTGACTGCCTCGTCGGATGCTGCCGGTGCGGAACACGAGGTCAGCGCGAGCGCGGCGACGAGCGCGAGAGGCGCCAGCCTGGTGAGTTTTCTCATGGGGTTCCCCTGTTGCGTGGTGGACGAACGATGGATTGAGTGTCGGCGAAGGCCGTGAGGAGTGCGCCGAAGGAAGTAACTCCAATCGGGAAGTCGCCGGCCAGGTCGGCTGCCACCGCGTCGTGGCTTGCCGGCGGTCTCGGCACGACGAGACGCGGTACGGCGATGTCGCTCGAGCCGTACAGCCGTTCCGACACGAGTTCGAGGGAGCGCACGAGGCTACCGACCGCGACGCCGTTGCGGCCGAGGGTCGACGAGACGAGCGGCGGCTGCGTGCTGCGGGTGACCAGCTGCCCCAGCTCGCCGTGCAGCGCTCCGAGCAACACCGGCCCGGAGGCGGAAAGCCCGCCGCCGATTACGATGAGGTCGGGGTCGACGGTGAGGCCGACCACGGCGATTCCGCGAATGATGCGGTTCGCGAACCGGGTGACCATGGCGAGGGCGTCGACGTCGCCCGCGTCGGCGGCAGCGAAGACGTCTTCGGGGCTGCGCCCGAGGAACGCATCGAGAACGCTCGTCTCGTGCACGTCCCGATAACCCCAGCCCGTCGACTCGAGATCGCCCACCTCGCCCGCAGCGAAGTTACGCCCCCGATGCAGGATTCCGCCGAGAATGATGGCGGCGCTGATTCGATGGCCGACCATGATGAAAACGACATCATCGGCGTTCTGGGCGGCGCCGGCGTGCACTTCGCCGAGGGCGGCCAGGTTGACGTCGTTCTCGATGGTGACGGGGCAGCCGAGAGAGTCACCCAGCGCCTGGGCGAGGTCGTGGTCGTTCCACTCGGGCAGCACATTGCTCTGCAGAACGCGGCCGGAGGCATCCACTATTCCGGAGATTCCCACCGTGACGGCAGTGAGCCGGCTGGCATCCAGCTGACCGAGTGCGCGCCCCAGGGTCGCAGCGGCGAGGGTGAGGAGTTCGGCGCCGGTGATCGTTTCTTCGATGTCGTGCAGCGCTGCGGCGACGACGGTGCCGGCCAGGTCGCTCACCAGCACGGTGACCCGGTGCAGGCCCAGGTCAATGCCGGCGACGTAGCCCGCAGTGGCGTTGAACACCACGCGACGAGCCGGGCGGCCCTTCACGCTCGGTCCGGCCCCTGGTTCGTGGCTGACCAGGCCTTGGGTTTCGAGATCGGCGACGATTGATTCGACGGTTGGGCGGGACAGTCCGGTGATACGGGCGAGCTCGCTCACCGTGAGCACGCGCTGGTCGCGGAGCGCGCCGATGCAGGTTGCGGAATTGCGCTGGCGAAAGGCGAGCATCTCGCGTTCGTGGTGTCCGGGCAGGGCCATAGCGATTCCTTCCTCACTCCGTAGTGAGCATTTATGCAAGTCGTTTACATAAATGCGAGTGGTTTCACCCTAGGCGCGGCCGCGCGCCGTTGTCAACAATCCGTCGAGTTTCTGCGACCGGTAAGGTGATTGTTCAGACCCACTTTCGATCATTACCAATCAGTCTCGGACCCTCATGCCGCTCCCGTCATCGCTTCCGCCCGGCGCCCCGGTGTTCGCTTTCGACATCGGCGGCACCGACATCAAGGCCGCCCTCATCGATGACACCGGGCGCCTGGTCGGATTGCGCCGGAAATCGACGATTGTCTCGAACGACGGCACAGCGGATGCCGTGCTCGGCCAGGTGCAGCAGCTCGCCGCATCACTGACCCGCGACTTTCCCGGCGTCACGCCGCAGGCCGTCGGCCTGATCGCCCCCGGCATCATCGACGACGCCGAGGGCATCGTGCACCGTGCGGTCAACCTGAACTGGACCGAGGTTGCGGTTCGGCAACTCGCCGGCGCCGCCCTGGGCCTGCCCGCCACGTTCTCGCACGACGCCCGGGCCGCCGGCGCTGCCGAATTCGAACTCGGCGCCGCCCGCGGCTACGACGATGTCGTCGTGATCGTGATCGGTACCGGCTTGTCTTGCTCGCTCTTTCTCGGCGGCCGCCCGCACAGCGCCGGTGGCTTCGCCGGCGAGCTCGGGCACTCGATCGTCGATCCCGTCGGGTTGCCCTGTGCCTGCGGCGCGAGCGGATGCCTCGAAACACTCGCCTCCGCCGGCGCCATTGCCCGCCGCTACGGACTCGCGACCGGCACTCCCCCGGCCGGAGCGCGGGCCGTGCTCGCATTCGCCGAGGCCGGCGACCCGATCGCCCGGCGGGTCTGGAAAGATGCCCTCGACGCCCTCGCCCTGACCATCTGCCAACTCGCCGCCGTACTCGCGCCCGAAACCATCATGATCGGTGGTGGCCTCGCCCAGGCGGGGCCGGCCCTGTTCGAGCCGCTTCGGCAACGGGTGGCGGCGCGACTGAGTTTTCACCGGCATCCGCTGCTGGTACCGGCCGTGCTCGGCGAGAACGCCGGCCTGCTCGGCGCGGCCCTGAAGGCCCGGGCGCTACTGAAGGAGACCGCATGAACCGCGCCGAACGACTCGCCGCCGTGCTCGACCTGCTGGCGGATTCGGGGCAGGTGGAGGTCGACGACATCATCACCAGGCTCGGCGTATCGGCCGCGACAGTGCGCCGCGACCTCGACACTCTGGCCGAGCAGCAGTTGCTCACGCGCACCCGCGGCGGGGCTATCGGGCAATCCGTTGCCTACGACCTGCCCGCGCGGTACAAACAGGAGCGGCACGCGCCCGAGAAACTGCAGATCGCCCGGGCGGCGAGCGCCCTGGTAGTGCGCGGCGACGTGGTCGGACTCTGCGGCGGCACCACGAGCACGGCCATCGCCGGAGTGCTCAGCTCGCGCGCCGATATCGCGCAGGCGAGTCCGCACGCGAACCTCACGGTGGTCACCAACGCGATCAACATCGCCGCGCAGCTCGCGATGCGACCGCAGATCAAGACCGTGGTCACCGGCGGCGTGGTGCACGCGCGTTCCTACGAACTCGTCGGCGCCTACGCCGAATCGGTGCTGTCGCAGGTGCGGCTCGATCTGGCCTTCATCGGGGTCAACGGAATCGACCCGGTCCTGGGGGCCACCGTGAACGACGAGCGCGAAGCCGCCGTCAACACCCTCATGGCCGGACGAGCGTTGAAGGCGGTGCTCGTGGCGGATTCGAGCAAGATTGGCCGGGTTGCCTTCGCCTCGCTCGGCGCGCTCGCCCAGTTCGGCGCGCTCATCACCGACTCCGGCATCTCGGCGGAACAACTGTCGGCGTTCGGCGAGGCGGGGCTCGAGGTGATCGTCGCATGATTGTGCTCTGTGCGCCGGCGTCCGGCCGACTGGCCAGGGACGGCTTTCTCTTCGGCACGCGGGTGTCGTCGTGAACGCCACCAGGATCATCCACTCAGCGCGGCTCGTGTCGGGTGGAACGGTCACCTCCGATGCGTGGGTCGCGTTCACCGGCGACACCGTGTCGGCGGTGGGGACGGGCAACGGGTGGCATCGACTCGCCGGTGCGGACTCGGAGGCAGGCTCAGGCTTGAGCTTGAAACCCGGCCCCACGACCGGCTCGGGGTGGGACTCGGCGGCCGGCGGGGCCGCATCCGCTGAGAACATCGTCGATGCCCGCAGCCGCTGGCTGACGCCAGGCTTCATCGATATTCACTGCCACGGGGCGGGCGGAGCCGCGTTCGATGACGGCGCCACCGGTATTCGCACGGCCCTCGCCGTGCACCGCGCGCACGGCACGACCCGATCGGTGCTCTCGCTGGTGACCGCGAGCCTTCCCGACCTCGAAACTCGGCTGGAAACCATCGCTTTGGCGGCCTCGGACAACCCGCTCATTCTCGGTGCGCACCTCGAGGGCCCCTTTCTCGATCACGCCTTTCGCGGCGCGCACGATCCGGCACTGCTGCGTGAAGCGGATGCCGCCGCCACCGATCGCCTGCTCCTCGCCTCCCGCGGGTACCTGCGCCAGATCACGCTAGCGCCCGAACTGCCCGGCGGGCTGGACGCGATCGCGCGCTTCGTTTCCGCGGGGGTAGTCGTCGCGGTCGGACACAGCGCCGCCGACTACGCCATGGCCTCCGCCGCCTTCGATGCCGGTGCGTCGGTGCTCACACACGCGTTCAATGCGATGAACGGCATCCATCACCGGGCGCCGGGCCCGGTCGTCGCCGCGATGCGGTCGGGCGGGGTCACGCTCGAGGTCATCAACGACGGGGTCCACGTGCATCCGGAGGTGGTGCGGCTCGCGTTCGCCGGCGCTCCCGGGCGGATAGCGCTCGTCACCGACGCGATGGCTGCCACCGGCTTCGGCGACGGGTCGTTCCGGTTGGGGACGCTCCTGGTCACGGTCACAGACGGGGTCGCGCGGCTGGTCGGGGCAGAGGGAACGCGCTCGGCAGTAGGACCGGGCAGCAGCAGCGTGGGCGGCGATCCTGCTGACGCGGGCGCAGCATCCGCTCTCGGAGCGATCGCAGGGTCGACGCTCACGCTCGATGAGGCGCTACGGCGTGCGGTTCAGGTCGTCGGACTGCCGATCGCCGAGGCGGTGACCGCTCTAACCGAGACACCAGCCCGCGCCATCGGCCGCGCGCACGATCTGGGGCTGCTTGCGCCCGGATTCGCCGCCGACGCGGTGCTGCTGGGCGACGATTTCACGGTCGAGGCCGTGTTCGCGGCCGGGCAGCGGCTGTAGAGCGCCGCCTGGCCGTGCGCAATGCCGGTAAATTTCGCGACACGCCGGGATTTCAACGTGACCGGCATAACGTACGAGCGAATGCTCGTACGGCTCAGATTCCCTGCCAGACCGGCTTGTTCGCCCAGATGTAGCGGTAATAGTCGAGGTTGGAGAGTTCTGCGGCGGCGGGTTCGTCAAGAACGACGGTCACGTGCTCGTGCAGTTGGATGGCCGAGCCGGGCTGGCTCGCGGTGACCGGGCCCTCGACGGCGGCGTGTATCGCGGCGGCCTTCTCGGCACCGAACGCGAGCAGTACCAGGTGACGGGCTCGCCGAATGGTGCCGAGCCCCTGTGTGATGCAATGCATGGGCACGTCGTCGGGCGAGGCGAAGAACCGCGCGTTGTCGGCACGCGATTTGGGGGCCAGCGTCTTGACGCGCGTGAGCGAGGCGAACGAGGATCCGGGCTCGTTGAATCCGAGGTGGCCCGTGCGTCCGATGCCGAGAATCTGCAGGTCGACGCCCCCAGCGGCCTCCAGCGCGCGCTCGTAGTCGGAGCCGGCGTGCTCGAGACTCGTGGTGTCGCCATTCGGCACATAAATATTGGCCGGCGTCAGCCCGAGGGGCCGCACGACGTCGCGGGTGATCACGGTGCGGTAGCTTTCGGAGTGCCCGGCGGGCAGGCCGACATATTCGTCGAGCGCGAATCCGCGCACCCGCGACACGTCCATCGGATCCTTTCGCAACGATTGGGCCAGCGCCGCATAGACCGGCAGCGGTGTCGAGCCGGTCGCGAGCCCGAGGACGGTGTCGGCCTTCGCCTCGATCAGGCGTCGAATCGTTGACGCCACCAACTCGCCGCCAGCCCGCTTGTTCTCAACAACGACGATTTCAGCCATGCGGGCGCTCCTCATATGATTGTTTCTGACTCTAAAGTATCAGAGACAATCATTATGAGTCAGGAAAGTTGCACGGCTCCGAAGGCAAGAGCAGCGATGAGCGCCCAGGACAGCAGGCCAACGGCGAGCGCCCGACCTCCGGTGCGCATCAGCGTGCCGAGGTTGACGGCCGTGCCAAGAGCGAAGAGCGCCATTGCTAGAAAGGCAGTCTGAAGCAGATCACCGGCCTCGAGCAGCGCCTCCGGCAGGGGAACCAGGGTGCGCAGCAGCATGGCACAGATGAACCCCGCGACGAAGAGCGGAAGGATCGGCGGCCGCTTCGACCGGGCGCGCCGGGCGGCTGCGTCGGTGACAGTCGGGGCGTCGGCGGCAGGCGGACCAACGGGAGCGACAGCATCCGCCTCGAAAGTGGCAAGCCGATGGCGCCGGGCGATGGACGCGACGGCCACGACCGGGGCGAGCATGAGCACGCGAGTGAGTTTGACGACGAGAGCCACGGCGAGCGCGCCCGAGCCGGCGATTTGCGCTGTCGCGACGACCTGGCCGACGTCGTGCACGCCGGCACCGACCCAGTGTCCGAATTGCAGAGTGCTCAATCCGAGCGGATGCCACAGCAGCGGCAACACGGCGATCGCGAGGGTTCCACACAGGGTCACCAGGGCGATCGGGGTGGCGGTCTCTTCATCTTTGGCCTTGACGACGCCGCTCATGGCGCCGATGGCGGAAGCGCCGCAGATGCTGAATCCGGTGGCGATGAGCAGAGGTTGATGCCCTGGCAGGCCGAACCAGCGGCCGAGACCGAGGGTACCGGCGAAGGTCACGAGCACGATCGCGACGGTAGAGACGATGGTCGCCCAACCGAGAGCGGCGATGTCGACGAGGCTGAGCTTGAGTCCCAGGAGCACGATTCCCAGCTGCATGAAGGGTTTGGCGGCGACCGACAGCCCGGGCGCGAGGGCACCGGCGAGCATCGGACGCGCGTCCGGGATCTGTCCGACGACGATTCCAAGCACGACGGCCATGGTCAGCAGCGGGATCTCGGGGACGACGATGTGCGCGCCCCAGGCAGCGAGGGCGGCGAGGGCCGCCACGAGTACTCCTCGAAGCCACATTCTTCCGAGTCTAGGCCCGAGTGCGTTTGCGGACTGGGCCCGGGCCCCGTCCACGGGCCCAGTTTACAAACTGGGCCCGTGTTCAGAGGGTGGGCCCGGTTTCCGTGCCCGGGCCCCAGAGAGGGCTAGGGGCGACCGAGCCCGTGGTAGGTCCAGCCGGCCGCACGCCAGACGGCCGGGTCGAGGGCATTGCGACCGTCGATCACGGTCTTCGTCTTCACGAGGGCACCAGCCCAGACCGGGTCGAGATGGCGAAACTCGGGCCACTCCGTGACGAGCACGACGGCATCCGCTCCCCGCAGGGTGTCCTCGAGAGACTCCGAATATTCAAGTTGCGGATGCCGCGCCCGCGAGTTCTCGATGGCCTGCGGGTCGGTCGCCACCACGTCGGCACCCAGGCCGCGCAACTGCACGGCCACGTCGAGCGCCGGCGAGTCACGCACGTCGTCGGAGTGCGGCTTGAAGCTGAGGCCGAGCACCCCGACCTTGGCGTTGTAGACGCCGTCGCCAAGCGCCCCGACGGTGAGGTCGACGACGCGTTGGCGGCGACGCAGGTTGATCTTGTCGATCTCCTTGAGGAAGGCAACGGATTCGCCGCGCCCCAGCTCTTCCGCGCGCGCGGTGAAGGCACGGATGTCTTTGGGCAGGCATCCGCCGCCGAAACCGACGCCGGCACCCAGGAAGCGGCGGCCGATACGGCCGTCGTAACCGATGGCATCCGCCAGCTGGGTGACGTCGGCACCGGTGACCTCGGCGATCTCGGCCATGGCATTGATGAAGCTGATCTTGGTAGCGAGGAACGCGTTCGCGGCGACCTTGACCAGTTCGGCCGTGGCGTAGTCGGTGATGACCAGGGGGGTGTCGGCGGCGAGCGCTGTGGCGTAGATCTCGTTGAGCAACGCGGTGGCATGCTCGCCTTTATCGCCCGGAGCAACGCCGTAGACCAGGCGGTCGGGGCTGATGGTGTCCTGCACGGCGAATCCCTCGCGCAGAAACTCGGGGTTCCAGGCCAGGGAGGCACCGCTGCCGGCCTCGATGAGCCCGGCCAGGCGCGCGGCGGTTCCGACGGGAACGGTGCTCTTGCCCACGACGAGGTCGCCGTCGGCAAGATGCGGAATGAGCGATTCGATCGACGCATCGACGTAGCGCAGGTCGGCGCTGTAGCTGCCGGGCTTTTGCGGGGTTCCGACGGCGATGAAATGTACCTGCGAGCCGGCGGCATCCGCTATGTCGGTGCTGAAGCGCAGGCGACCGCTGTTCATGGCGGACGTGAGCACCTCGGGCAGGCCGGGTTCAAAGAAGGGGGGCTTGCCGATGGCAAGTTGGGCGATCTTGGCAGCGTCGACATCGATACCGATGACCTCGTGCCCCAGCTCGGCCATGGCCGACGCGTGCACGGCGCCCAGGTAGCCGCATCCAATGACAGAAATTCTCATTTATTCCTCTCGGTCATCCCAGAGCCTAGTGGGCCAGGCCGGTCCCCCCAATTCGGGCAGGTTAACAAGCGGATGCCCGCCCGATACGCGGGCGCGCCGTCCCGGCTCCCGGGCCCTGACCGTGTTCGCCGCGCCCGTTATCGCTCGGCGTGCCAGATATAGCGGGCGCGGCCACCGGCAGCTGGCGCGGTGACGGGCGCGGCGAAACTCCCGACTAGGCCGTGCGGGCCAGCAGGTAGGCGTTCAGGGTGTCGGTCAGCGCCTGATCGGCGGGAAACGGCTCGCCGTCGAGGGCGACCACGGACACGGCCAGGCGCACGCTGGAGACGAGCCAGGCGGCATCCGCTTGGCGAAGCTCGTCAAGCGTGACGTCGCGGTATTCGACCGCAGAACCCTGCGCGCGCAGGTAGTCGAACATGCTCTGCTGCGTGGTTCCGTGCAGAATGGCACCGCTCGGCGCGGGCGTCACATACTCGCCGTTGATAAACAGCACGACACTCGAGGTCGGACCCTCCATGACGAAGCCGTCGGTGGTGAGAAAGATGGTGTCGTCGGCGCCGCGCCGGTGGGCCTCGCGAATGGCGGCCATGTTCACCGCATAGCTGAGCGTTTTCGCGCCCATCAGCAGCCAGGGTGCCTTTTCGGCGACTCCGCGCGGGTAGCCGCGGTCGAGGGTGATCACCCGCACGCCGCTGCCGCGCACCGCAGTGAAGTCCGACGCCGCGGCCGCGTGCAGCCAGGCCGTGGGTGCCGGACCGTGCTCGACGCCGCGGCTGAGCACGAACTTGAGCGCGATCTCGCCCCGCTGCGGTATGCGCGACACGGCGTAGGCGATCGCGGCACGCCACTGCTCGGCATTCGGCACCGGAAGCTCGCAAATGCGCGCAGAGTTGCGCAGCCGGCTGATGTGCGGCTCGACCTCCTGCGGGTGGCCGTTGACGACGGCGAGGGTTTCGAAGATTCCATCGCCGCGCTGCGTGCTCAGCTCGCCGACTCGCAGCGCCGGGGCGGTCGACTCCATCTCGTGGAACGTGTCGCTGAAGTCCTGCTGCAACGAGTCGGCGGGCACTGGGTCGATCAGCAGGGTGAAAGGCAGTCTCATGGTTTGAGCCTACTTCGCGCCTGGCGTGGGTGGGCATCCGCTCAGGTGAAGCGGATGCGGCCGCCTCGGCCCGCGTGTCGCCCGCGAGCGCTCGCCAATCTTCGCAATTTTTTCGTGGAAAGGACAAATTGCGCCCCCGCACAGGCTGGCGGCGGCCAGCGAGGCCCCGCTGAGGCCGCCTCCGTCAGTTAGCTCTGGAACGTTAGCTCTGGAACGCGACGATCGGGTTGGTCGTGGGCTGGTCGGATCCGCCGTTGGGTTCCACGGTGACACCCACCTGATCGCCGGCGTGCATCGTGCCGTCGAGCACTCGCCACGCCGTACCGTCGCCGGTCGAGTCGAAGGTTCCGGCCGAAGCTGCGCCGTCCCCGTTGATGTACCAGAGTTGATAGTCCTGATCACTCGGCAGCACGGGCAGCTTGTCAACCAGCACCGCGGAGATTCCGAGTTTGTTGGACCAGACGAGGGTGGCTTCCTGGCCGTCGGCGGTGGTCGTCGCAGCGCGCTGCGAGTCGTCGGCCGCGTTGATCTGGGCGAGTCCGGAGGCCTGTTGGGACTCGAACTGGTTGCTGTTCAACACCTGACCGAAGAAGGATCCGCCGATGAACAGCGCGACCGCGGCCGCGGCGGCCAACATGAACTGTGCCGGACGCTTGAACCAGCGGGCTTGGGCCCGCTCGGTTGCCGTTCGGTGCGGGCCGGACGCGGTACCGGAATTGATGTCCGTGACCGCTGACGCGGAGCCGGCGGGCGCGCCGCCGCCGGAGGTCGGCGTCGTGGAGGTTGGCTTGGCCGGCAGGGTCGAGGTGACGACCGGGGCAACGACGGGAGCTTTGTGGGTAGCGGAGGCGGGGGCATCGGTTGTGCCGGCCGTGAGCGGCGGAAGCTGCGGGGTCGACGCGAGCAGGGACATGAGGTTCGCCTTGAGCGCGCTCGAGGGCTGCACGGGGGCCACCGCGAGGCCGAGGGCCACGGCGGTGTCGTTCAGTTCTGCAGCCTCGATGCGGGCCCGCTCGGATTCGGCGAGGTGCGCTTCAAAGGTGGCCGTGTCGTCAGCGTCGAGGGCGTGCAGGGCGTAAGCGCCGGCCAGATCGGCCGGGTGCTGCTCGTTGCGGCCGGTCATGATGCCACGCCCAATTCGTCGCGCAGGCGGATGAGGCCGTCGCGGAGCCTTGTCTTCACGGTGCCCAAAGGGATGTGGAGTTGCTCGGCGACCTCGCTGTGACTGTACCCGCCGTAATACGCGAGGCTCACAGCCTGACGCTGCAGCTGTGTCAATCGAGTCATCGCCTTCTCCACCCTTTCATGTTCGAGTCGTACTTCAACAGTTTCCGCAACGTGATCGTAGGCAACGGCCAGATCACGGATTCCGATTTTGGTATCGCGGTCACGTCCGGCCTGCGACGACCGAATTCGGTCGACTGCTCGCCGGTGTGCCATGGTCAAAATCCAGGTGCTCGCTCCACCACGAGTCGGCTCGTAGCGCGACGCCGACTGCCAGATCTCCAGGAAAATCTCCTGGGTCACCTCTTCCGACTGTGCGTGATCGACGAGCAGACGCTTGACGAGGCCAAGCACCCGCGGGGCGATCTGGTCATACAGTTCTCCGAAGGCCGATTGGTCGCCGTGGGCTACTCGTGCGAGCAGCTCCTCCTTGGTGGCAGGGGCTGCCGGCGCGATGTCTCCGGCGGAATCAACAGTCATGAGATCTAGCATGTCAGGTCTTTTCCCGTTGCATGACTAGGGTTCGGTGCGGAAAGGGTAACGGATTGGTCACCGTGGCAGAAACTTCGCATTAAAGCGGATGCCTGCGGCGCCGCTGCGGGCTGTAGCAGGGTCTGCGCGTCGCCGAGGCGGGCATCCGTTGTGTTCCACGTGGCACGTGTTCTTTGGGCAGAGTAAAGGTCGGGCCGCAGAGCACCTCTCGGCGCGAGGCCGCTCGAAGCGGCGAATAATGGAACCCGGGATTACTGCGGCCCGACCAGACTCCAGTGTATTCGAGCTGGGCGGTCGGCGGCGAATGTTCGCCGTTGGCGCACAGGTTGCACGGGCGGGCCCACCTTAGGAAAGTGGGCCCATGATTGATCATGGTCCCAGTTTCCGGGCCCGGGCCCGGAAAGCGGGCGGGGCAACTACACGCCCGACTCGGACTACTCCAGGGAGTCGCGGCGCCAGAGGCGCGCGCAGGCGGCGAACTCGGCCGCGGTGGTCGAGAACCGCAGCGCCCGGGTCGTCAGCTCAGACGAGCGGTGCGGCTCGGTCAGCTCGAGATCATCGGCGATGCTCGTGGCCCCCAGCGCCGTCACCCGGCAGTATGCGGCGCCACGATCCAGCGCCACCGCGAAGTCGCCCGTGAACAGGCCGCGCAGAATCTCATCGGCCAGCACCATGATCTCCGCCGGCCCGGTCGGCACCGCGGCGCCGGCGACCAGCGGATCGATCGTGGCGGCAGCATCCGTTCCCCGCTGGTAGAGGTAGGCGCACCCCTCCGGATCCTGCCGAATCAGCATACGAATCAGGTAAATGCGCCAGAGTGCGCCTGGCAGGCTGCGCGGCGTGGCACGCGACCATAGCTCGGCGACCGCATCGATGCCGTTTTCGTCGGTGTAGGCAACCAGTCGCTCGACCGTCTCGGGGTCGGGGTCGCTGCGTACTCGGTTGAGCAGCGCCTGCGCGGTCTCGTGCGCGACGCGGCTGATGGCCGCCGGATCGTCGCCGCCCTGAAATGCCTCGAATTTGATCCCCGCGAACAGGGTGGGCTTGTGAAAGTTGTCTGCCACGGCGGGTTCTCCTTCGGGTTTAGACGGCGGTTTTTTGCTGTCCCCCACGCTACCCAGAAAAGCTGAGCGCGAATCCACGGTAGATTAGAACCTACGGGCCTCTAGCTCAGTTGGTAGAGCAAAGGACTTTTAATCCTTGGGTCGTCGGTTCGAGCCCGACGGGGCCCACAATATCCGCGTAAAGACGCGGCAGATGCGCACTGAATCCGCTGGATTCGGTGCGCATTTGTGTTTCAGCGGTCATAGCGGTGACGGATGTGGTGACGGTCACTGCTCGCCTGCCAGAACTCGACCTCGGTGGGGTGCAGGGCATACAGCTGCCACTCCGGGTTGGCCTGGCTGTCAGCTCCCGGGCGTTCCTCCCAGTCCAGAGCGGATGCCTCAGCCGACAATAAAAACACCTCACCCACCACGCGCACCTGCCTCCCCAGGGTGGCCCAGTAGAAGTTCATGGCCGCCTGGGGGTTGGAGGCGAGCTCGCGCCCCTTGCGGGAGCCCCGTGTGCTTGCGAACTGCCAGGCTCCGAAATCGACGCCCGCTGCCGCAGGCTCAATGTTCTTCAGAATGAGCATGCGCGACGACACGGCCGACTCCGCCGTGGCGGTCGCGAGGCTGAACGCGTGCGGCTGGAGCACGCCGGCCGCGAGCGCGTGCTCGAACCAGTTAAGAAAGAGTTCGACCGGATCGCTGGGCGCCAGCACCGGATCGAAGGCGGGCAACAGGTCGGGAAAGTCGGGCAGGACGCGCAGTCTGCGCCGCAAGGAATCGCTCACGCCGCGATCCTATCGCGCGCGGCTTCGACCACGCTCAGCGCGCCAGGCACGGCCCCGCGCCGAACCTCACATTGCCATTATCGGCATCAACGAGACCACTGGGTAGGGCCGAAAGTCCTGACTAGCGCCCAAGAAACCACCCAGTAGTGGGACTGTCGGCGCCCACCGCAAGACCGTAAATTTGAACTATCAGCACCGTGCGATTTCGATGACGCTATCCCCTGCTCGATGAATTCTTCCGCCTTATTCGCTCAGGAGCAGAACCATGCGTAAATTGTCCAAAAAAGCATTCGCCGTTGCCGTGACGACGGCCGTTCTGGTCGGCGGCTCCGGCGTAGCTTTCGCCTTCTGGACCGCGGGCGGCTCGGGAACCGGCACGGCGACGGCCGGCACCGTGACGGCCATCACCGCGCAGCAGACCACCACCGTGGCCGGGCTCATGCCGGGCGTCGCCGCCCAGACCCTGAGCGGTACCTTCACCAACTCGAACACCAGCCCGGTCTACGTCAGCACCGTGACCGCGAGCATCGCGAGCGTCGTCAAGGACGCCGGTGCCGTCACCGGCACCTGCGGCGCGTCCGACTTCACCCTCGCCAGCCCCGTGATGACGGTCAACGCGGAGGTTCCCATCGGCGGCGCCGGAAAGGGAGCCTGGACCGGAGCCACCCTCGCGTTCAACGACCTGTCGACCGTCAATCAGGATGCCTGCAAGAACGCGACGGTCAACCTGCTCTACACAATCGCCTAGGAGAGACACCGCACATGAATCGGGGTTGGGCCGGGCGGCCTGACCTTCTTCGTGCGGTAACGCGCCCACGACTGTTCACCGCCAGACCGAGGAATTCACGATGAGTGCCGCCGCGCGCAACCGCTTCGTACTCGGCAGCGCCCTCGTCGTCGCCACGGGGATGGTCATTTTCTGGGTGTACTCGCCCGGCTTCAGCATTGCGAATTCCGAGTTCGACATCAACGCGCACGCCACCATCATCGGGCCGTTGAGCCCGGGCGTTTCGGTTCCGATCGACCTCAAATTCGACAATCCCCACCAGTTCAACCTCGACGTGACCGATCTGCGGGTGCTCATCGATAACGTCGATGCACCGAATGCGGATGCCGACCACCCCTGCACTGTGGTCGACTTCGAGGTGTCGCAAATCAGCCTGGCGGTCGCTTTGACCATTCCCGCGCACCTCACGCGCGCGCTCAGCGAGCTCGACCTGCCCCGGGCGAGCTGGCCGCAGGTGGGGATGCGCCGTTCCAAGAATAACCAGGACGGCTGCAAGGGCGCGCTGATCACCCTGGACTACTCGGCCGCCGGAGCGGCGACCCTGCTGTGAGCCCGCACACCCTTCCGCAGCTTCCGCAAGAGGTACGGCGCAGAATTCCCAAGGAGATGATCCTTGCCGGGGTGTTCTTCATGATTGCCATGAGCCTGGGCGGCGTGGCGTACTCGCTCTGGTCGGCGTCGGGCCGGGGTACCGGTACCGCCACGGCCGGCACCACACGTCCGGTCACCCTCCGCGACGCGACACCCGCAGCAACGCTCTACCCGGGCGGCGCCACAAACGTCGTTCTGCGCGCCACAAACCCCAACGGTTTTGTGGCGCACATCGGGTCGATCTCGCTCGACACCAGTCGCGGAACCAGCGCCATCGTCGCCGACAGCGCGCACTCGGCCTGCGCCACCAACGCCCTGAGCTATTCCGTACAGACCAACGGCACTGCCGGTTGGAGCGTTCCGGCCCAGGCCAATGCGGTGCCGGGCTCGCTTGCCATCTCGCTGCCGAACGCTTTGTCGATGAGCGCGGGCGCGGCATCTGCTTGCCAGGGCGCGAGCTTCACGGTCTATCTGGTGGCCGGATCATGACGCCCGCCCGCCACCGCAAGCGGCTCTACAACGCGCCGTCCACCCGCACCCGTCGGTGGCGCCTGGTGCGCCGGCTGATTGCCGTGCCCCTCGCGTTTGCTATGGCCAGCGGTGTGGCGTGGGCGTATTGGAGCGCGGGATCCGTCGACGGCAGCAGCGGGGCATCCGCTGCCAGCAGTGTCAACGCCGGACCGACACCGACCGCGACCTCCGCAAGCAGCACGGTGACCGTGACCTGGGCAGCGTCGACGCTGGCCGACGGCACGACGGCCGTGAGCGGCTACAGCGTGAGCCGGTTTGATTCCACGGGCACGACCGCACAATTGATGCAGAGCTGCACCGGCACCATCGCGGCCACGAGCTGCACCGAAACGGGCGTACCGGCCGGCTCCTGGTCCTATCGGGTCACCGCCCTGTTCGCCACAAATTGGAAGGGCGCGGCGAGCGCGAAAAGCAATATCGTCATCGTCGACACGACGGCGCCAGTGAACTGGTTTGCCCTGTCGTCTGGCACCACCAATGCCTACAAATCAGGCAGCACAATCTACTATCGCGGTGCCCTGCCCGGGTCGTTCACACTGACAAACTCGGTAACGGATGTCGGCAGCGGCCCGGCCTCAAGCTCTACCGCAGCCCTCGGTGGCACCAGCACCGGCTGGAGCCACGACCCGAGCACGGTGTCCACGCCGACCAGCGGCCCCTACGTCTCCGCGGCTTTCACCTGGGCGGCCGGAACGACAAGTTCACCGACGGAGACGGTGACCGCCCGCGATGTGGCCACCAACACCACGCCGACCACGCTGACCTACCTCAACGACGCGTCCGCACCGACCGGGGGCGCCCCCGCCTACACCGCCGGCTATCAGCCCGGGCGGGCGGTCTATATCGACTACACCGGCTCTGACGCGGGCTCCGGTGTGGCAACGCAGCAGCTCCAGCGCAAGCAGTCCTCGCTGAGCGGTGGCATGTGCGGCAGCTACGGCGCCTGGGTGAATATGAGCAGCTCCGTTCCGACCGCGAGCTACACCGACACCAGCGTCGCTGCCGGCCTGTGCTACATCTACCAGTACGTCGTGACCGACCGAGTCGGCAACACCGCCACATTCCCCAGCTCGAACGTGGCCCTGATCGACTACGCCGGCGCCGTGGCTGCGACCTCGGGAATTGTCGGCCAGTGGCGGCTGGGCGAGGCGGCGGGCACCGGCTTGTCGTCGGATTCCTTCACCGGCCCGGCCGGGTATCTGAAAAATCACCTGAGCGAGCAGTCCGTGCAGTGGACGGAACTCGACAGCACCGATAGTCGAATTCTGGGCGGTCGTGCCATGCGGGTCGGCATCGGTTATTCCTTGAACTACCTGCCGATCTCCCGGTCGAGTGCCAACTACGCCGTCGAAGCCGACCTCTACAACGCCAGCACGCTGGCGGGCGATGTGATCGGCCTGGTCAGCCGAATGAACACGTCGAGCTACAACCTGTACGCGGGCGGCTGGTTCGGCAACGCGGACGGTACCGGTGCCTGGCGAATCGCCGAAGCCTCCGGCGGAAATTACACGCTCCCATCCTCCGCCACGAGCACTGCCCAGTCGGCACTGGTCGTGGGTGAGACCTACCGCCTGCGGCTGGAGGTCAGCGGCACAAGTTCGACGGTGCTCAACCTGTACGTCAACGGTGTGCTGAAGGCGAGCTACACGGATACCTCGTCACCGACCACTCCGAGCGGAGTCGCCGGCTTCATCGATGGGATCCCGGAAAACCGGGTGACCAAAACCACGTCCACCGGGCTGCAACTCGACCACTTCGAGGTCATTCCCCTCACCTACCCCCGAATCGTGCCGAGCGTCGGCAGCAATGTCGGTGACTACCTCAGCGGTCCAACCCTCGGCGCGGCCGGAATCGACGCGTCCCGCGGGGGAACCAACACGGCCGCGACTTTCGACGGCGTGGCCGACTACGGTTCGATCGCCAACCCGGTGAGCTCGGCGTTCTCGATTGAGCTGTGGTTCAAATCCACACAGGGCCTCGGCAGCGGATGCACGGCGTGGTCGCAGGGCGCCGGTCTGGTCGATGCGTCGTCAGCACTCGCCCCGTACGGCTTTGGTATCTCCCTCTGCGCGGACGGCTACGTTCTGGCCGGAACCGGCACGACCACGGTCAGGAGCCCTGCCGGCGGCTACGACAACAACGCCTGGCACCACGTCGTGCTCACCCGGGCCTCGAATGTGCTCGTGTTATACGTCGACGGCGTCAGCGTGACATCCTCGTCGGGCACGACGGCCTCCTTGGCCAGCCCGCTCAACATCAACCTCGGGCGACTGCAAACGGGCACCAACTACTTCGCCGGCACACTCGACGAAATCTCCGTCTACGGCACCGCGCTAAGCGCCGCGACCGTCAACAATCACTTTCAGCTCGGAAACTCCCCGGCCGCAGATATCAGAGGGCCGTCCGGCGGTTCGGTGGCCCTTGTCGGGCTCACCGGTACCGGCTCGGCGTATTCCACCGCCACGTCGCTCAGCCTCACCCTCAACCCGGGAACGGATGCCAGTGGGCTGGCTTCCGGCGCCCACCTCGACCGCGCGACGGCCACGTTGTCGTCGTCGGGTACCGCCGACGGCACCTGCGGCACGATGGGCAGCTTCGCCCTCGTCGCGACCGACCCGGCGGCATCCCTGATTGACAGGGTCACGAGCCCGGGCTGCTACCAGTATCGCTACGTCGTGCTCGATACCAGTGGCAACTCCACCACGTACACGAGCGCGGTCGTGAAGGTCGACAGCGCAGCGCCGTCGACGCCGACCTTCTCGTCGTTTGCGGCATCCGCTTCGACCAACAGCTATTGGAGCTCTACGACCGGCACGGTCTACTACCGGTCGGGCCAGACGTCCGGATCGTTCACCGCCACGGCGAGCGCCACCGACACCGTCTCCGGGGTCAAGGCCTACAACTTCACCGCCCCCGGCACCAACTGGACCTCGAGCGGCGGCGGAACGACCGGCGTGAACACGTATGTCTGGAGCGGTACGCCGTCGGGCGGCGGCGCCAGCGTGACCGCCACGAACAACGCTGGGCTCACCTCGGGCAGCGCCACCTTCACGCTGACGCCCGACAACACCGCGCCGAGTGGCGGCACAGTCACCTCTCCGAACGGTGCGACGACCAGCACGTCGGTCGCCGTGAGCTTTGCTGCCGGCAGCGATGTCGGTTCGGGGATCGGCAAGCGAACCCTGGAGCGCGGAACGGCAAAGCTTTCGGGATCGGCCTGCGGAAGCTATGCGTACTCAACGGTGCTCACCATCCCCCCCGGGGTCTCCACGACAACGTTTACCGACAAGGTTTCCAGCGCTTCCTGCTACACCTACCGATTGGTGATCTTCGACACTGTCGGCAATTCGTCCACGGTGACCAATTCGAGCGTGCTGCAGGTCAAGTCGACCTACTCCGCGACCGTTCTGGCAACCAGCGGCCTGGTCAGCTATTGGCGGCTCGGCGATGCCGCATCGTCACCGACATTTGTCGACAGTCAGGCCGGTCAAACCGGAACCTTCACCGGTTCGCCTGTTCTGGGATCGGCTGGCGCTCTCGCGGGCGACCCCGACACCGCCGCGTATTTCGGCGGATCCGCGTACGGCAGGGCTCCCCATTCCTTGAACACAGATTTTTCAATCGAGCTGTGGCTGAAGTCGGTGAGCTCGAAAGGTTCGACCTGCCAGGCCTGGTCGGATGGAACGGCCATGACCTACACAACGAGCAATGGAGGCAATCTCCGCGTCGGGGTGTCGTTGTGCGCCGGGCAGATCATCGCCGGATCAAACACGAACAACTCCGCAGCCAATATCGTCTCGGCCACCGGCTACAACGACGGTGAGTGGCACCACGTTGTCTTCACTCGCGCCGGAGCGGGATCGATCGTTCTCTACGTCGATGGCGCTGCCGTAAAGACTCTGGCAGGACCGGCCGGAACACCGACGACAACAACGCTGAATTTTGCGGGATCCTCGAGTAACACTTACGTCGGCACACTCGATGAGATCGCCGTGTACAACACAGTATTGTCGGCTGACACCGTCGCGGCTCATCAGGCGGCCGGCCGTTAGCGGCTACCCAGTTGCGGCGGCAACCGCAGCTCGCGCTGCACCAGAAGTGCGAGTTCGCGCAGCAGCACTGGGTCGACCTCGGCGAGCGAACGCGGCTTCGGATCGAACACGCAGAGTGCCCCGATGCGCTCCCCCGACGGGGACTCGATGGGAAACCCGGCATAAAAGCGGATGCGCGGGTCACCGTGTACCAGCGGGTTGTCACTGAACCGGGCGTCAGTGCGCGCATCCTCGATGATGAGCGGCCCGTCCCCGTCAATGGTAATCGCGCAGAACGAGTCACTGCGCGGCATCTCGGTCACCGCGACCCCCGCCCGAGCCTTATTCCAGTGGCGATCGTGGTCAATGATGCTGATCAGCGCCGATTCCGTGTCGAACAGGCGCTGCGCGAGTACGACCAGGCGGTCGAATCGGGCCTCGGGCGCGGTATCGAGAATTCCGAGTCCGTCGACGGCCGCCTGCCGCGCAAGTTCGCGAGCGTCGGCATCCGCTAGGTAGGTCAGGCCGGGGCTGGCGATGCCGAGGCGCGCCTCGTCGAGGCTGTCGGCCATGGCGCCGGCCAGCAAAGCGGCCCAGCGACGATAGTCGGTGGAAGTGCGGTGCCGGTCTGGAGTGAGCGTCGCGGCGGGCGAGAACGGCACGAACGTGGTGCGCGGCGCGTCGGCGGCGAGCCGCTCGCTCACGGCATTGAGGTCGGTGGCTGACCAATCCGCGATGAGGACGAGCGGGCGCTTAAAGATCTCAATGCTGCGAATGGGGGGAATTCCGAGCACGAAGATGGTCGTGCTGCGTGACGTCTCACGTTCCAGCGCCGCGAGCAGGGTAGCTAAACGGTCGCGCCACTCGGTGACGCTGGTGAGATCGAGCGCTTCATTGACGCCGAGCGTGACGACGACGGCGTCAAAGCGGCCAAGCCGGGTGTCGGCGAGGGTGGTGAGCGCATTCACGGCGGTCATGGTGCGGCTGGACAGAAGGTCGATGTCAACGCCGCGACCGGTGCGGGCCGAAAGTTCGCGGGCGAGCCAGCCGGGCAGGGCGAGCTGGTGACTGAGCACGCCCCAGCCCACGGCCGGTCCGCAGCCGAGAATGAGCACCCGGTCGCTGTCGATTCCGGCGGCGTGGGCCTGCGGTGCGTCGCTCGGTCGCGGCAGGTGGCGGTCCTGGCGCTCGGCTGAGGCCGTCCACACTCGCATCAGGGGGCGGAGCGCCCACCGGGTGAGGTCGTGCATTG
This sequence comes from Cryobacterium sp. PH31-L1, assembly GCF_030063145.1. Lineage (GTDB taxonomy): Bacteria > Actinomycetota > Actinomycetes > Actinomycetales > Microbacteriaceae > Cryobacterium. Next base: position 337,527 of record NZ_JASISM010000001.1, on the reverse strand, counting down.
GAGCCTTTCGTTCTGACCAGTCTCCCCCGAATCAGGGTCAAAAGCGATTCAAAACAGCGCGGCCACCGCGTGCGCGAGGGTGAAAATGGCCAGACCAGCGAGGGCGCCGACCACGGTTCCGTTGATGCGGATGAATTGCAGGTCACGGCCCACCTGCAGTTCGATCTTCTCGGCCGTCTCCGCGGCGGGCCAGCGCTCCACGGTTTCGGTGATCACACCGGCGATCTCATGCCGATAGTTGGCGACGACGTAGCTTGCCGTGTCGGCGAGCCAGCGGTCAATGCGCGCGCCGAGGGCGGCATCCGCTGTGAGGCGGTTGCCGACATCGTGCAAGGTTGAACGGATGCCCACCCGTAGTGCGCTCGCCGCGTCGTCTAACGCGTCCGTGAGCGAGACCTTGATCGCCTCCCAGGCGTCCCCGACGAACTCGCGCAGCTTGGCATTGTCGAGAATCTCGGCCTTGAGGCTTTCGACTTTGGCGATCATGGCTGATTCGTATTGCAGGTCGCGCATGACCTCGCTGAGGTACTCGTCGATGGCCTTGCGCACCGGATGCCCGCGGTCGTTTCGCGCAGACGCGACAAACGCAAGCACCTCACGGTAGGCCTTGTCGTCGACGAGTTTGTCGACGAAGCCGGGCAGCCATGTTGGCAACCGCTGCGACACCACGCGCCCGAACGCCTCGGGATGGGCGCGCAACCAGCCGTCGGCGCGGTCGAGCAGTAGGTCGACGGCCGCGTGCTGCTGCCCACTGGTGACGAGGCGCTCCCCCACCTTTCCCAGGCTCGGACCCCACTCGGGCTTCACCAAGTGTTCGCGCGCGACGGATTCAATGAGGTTCTTGATAGCGTCGTCGCCGAGCAGGTTGAGCAGGCCCTGGCCGGCAACGGCGAGCTCGTTGGTGAGGCGTTCGGCGTTGGATGTATCGGTGAGCCAGGCGCCGAGGCGGCGGGACGGCTGCATGGATTCGAGCTTGCCGCGAATGACGGTTTCGGACAGGAAATTGGTCTCGACGAATTCGCCGAGGCTCGCACCGATCTCGTCTTTGCGGTTGGCGATGATGTTGGTGTGCGGAATTTTTAGCCCCAGCGGGTAGCGAAACAGGGCGGTCACGGCGAACCAGTCCGCGATCGCGCCGACCATGCCGCCCTCGGCTGCGGCGCGTACGTATTCGAGCCAGGGGTAGCTCTCCTCCAGGGCGAACGACACCGTGAAGATGACCGCCATAAGAGCGAGCAGCCCGGCCGCCAGACGCTTCATGCTTCTCAGGGCGGTACGGCGTGCCCGGTCATTCGGAGATTCTGCTGGGGACGCGGTTTCTATTGACGCGCCCGAGGTCGGGTCGGGGGCAACTTTCTCGTTGTCCGGGGTTCTGCTCTGCGCCATGGCTCAAGCCTGCCCGATTGCGGGGCTGCACGGGTGCACATTTGCGAGCGGGTTGCGGCATCCCGTCGCCGACCTGTGAGTTCTGCGCGCCGACCCGAGCAAACTGCACCTGCATGGACCGTCCATCTCGCCAGAGGGCAGGCGACCACGAACGATGGCGCACCGTGGGTCACCGACATATTCTTGACCACGAGGACGCCGGCTTGATGGGAATCGTCCAAGCCCGCTGTCTGAACTCGCGCGTGGGTATACCCTTAGGGGGTATCAGTTGAATTATCGAGAGAATCGGCATCGAGGAATGAAATGACGCAGCCCGATCTGAACCACGGCAGCACGGATCACGCTGATCCGGTGGACGAGGGCATGAACCACCCTGACATGCCGGACGTGACCGTGGCCCACGCCGGTATGGGCCATGGGAGCACGGACCACGGGAGCATGGACCACGGCGCCATGGACCATGCCGGCCACGGCGACCACGTGGCCCAGTTCCGTCGGCTGTTCTGGACCATGCTCGTCATCGCCGTGCCCGTGGTCGCGTTCAGCCAGATGTTTTCAATGCTGGTCGGGTACACGCTGCCCGCTGTCGTCGGCATCAACTGGATCTCCCCCGTTCTCGGCACCGTCATGTATGTCTGGGGCGGCCGCCCGTTCCTCACCGGGGCCGTGAGCGAGCTGAAATCCCGGAAGCCCGGCATGATGCTGCTGATCGCCCTGGCGATCACGGTCGCGTTCCTCGCTTCCTGGGGTGCGAGCCTCGGCGTGATCGACGTCGAGCTCGATTTCTGGTGGGAACTCGCGCTGCTGATCGTGATCATGCTGCTCGGCCACTGGATTGAAATGCGGTCGCTGGCGCAGACATCCACTGCCCTGGAATCGCTTGCCGCACTACTGCCCGATGAGGCAGAACGCCTCGACGGTGACGAGATTGTGCTGATTTCGCCGAGCGAGCTGGTGCTCGGCGACCTCGTTGTGGTGCGGCCGGGCGGGCGTGTGCCTGCCGACGGGCAGGTCACCGAGGGCACCGCCGACGTCGACGAATCGATGATCACCGGCGAATCCCGGCCGGTGCAGCGCTCGGTCGGCGATCAGGTCGTGGCCGGCACGGTGGCGACCGATTCCGCCCTGCGGGTGCGCGTCACAGCGGTCGGCGATGACACCGCTCTGGCTGGAATTCAGCGCCTCGTCACCGAAGCGCAGAGTTCCTCGTCGCGGGCGCAGCGCATCGCCGACCGCGCGGCCGGCTGGCTGTTCTGGTTCGCGCTCGGCTCCGGCGTAATCACCGCGATCGCCTGGACCCTCCTCGGCCAGCCGCAGGACGCAGTGGTGCGCACCATCACCGTGCTGGTGATCGCCTGCCCGCACGCGCTCGGGCTGGCGATTCCGCTCGTTGTGTCCATCGCCACCGAGCGCGCCGCGAAGGGCGGGGTGCTGATCAAGGATCGCCTCGCTCTCGAGAGCATGCGGCAGGTCACCTCGGTGCTGTTCGACAAAACCGGCACGCTCACCAAGGGCGAGCCGACGGTCACTCACGTTGCCGTTGCCGCCGTTGGTGTCAGCGTCAGTGAAGCGGATGCCGCGGCGAGCGCCCCTCAGGCGGGTTCGGGTTCGACGCAGTTCACCGCAGACGAGGTGCTCGCGTGGGCGGCGGCGGTAGAAGGTGACAGTGAGCATCCGCTCGCCCGTGCCATCGTTACGGCTGCACGCGGCCGCGGGCTGACCGTACCGCGCGCGACCGAGTTTCAGACCGCCGCGGCGGTTGGCGTGACCGGTCTGATCGATGGACACCACATTGGTGTCGGCGGGCCTAGCATGCTGCGCGAACAGGGGGCCCGGCCGTTGACCGAGACCGTGGCCTGGCAAAGCCAGGGCGCGATCATTCTGCACGTGCTCCGCGATGGCATCGTGATCGGCGCGATCGGCCTGGCCGATGAGATTCGCGAGGAGTCACGGCAGGCCGTTGACGCGCTGCACCGGTTGAAGATTGAGGTCGTCATGATCACCGGAGACGCCGAGGCTGTGGCCCAGTCGGTGGCCACGGAACTCGGTATCGACCGGGTGTTCGCGGGCGTGCATCCGGAGGACAAAGCGCGCAAGGTCGCCGAGCTGCAGCACGAGGGCCGCCGCGTGGCAATGGTGGGCGACGGCGTCAACGACGCTCCGGCACTCGCCCAGGCCGATGTCGGCATCGCGATCGGTGCCGGAACCGATGTGGCGATCGCGTCGGCCGGCGTCATTCTCGCGAGCGACGATCCGCGTTCGGTGCTTTCGGTGATCGAGCTGTCGCGGGCGAGCTACGGCAAGATGAAGCAGAACCTGTGGTGGGCGGCCGGGTACAACCTGCTGTCGGTTCCGCTCGCCGCCGGGGTGCTCGCGCCGATCGGATTCGTGCTGCCGATGGAGATCGGGGCGCTGCTCATGTCGGTGTCGACCGTGGTCGTTGCACTCAACGCGCAGCTGCTGCGCCGCCTCGACCTGCGGCCCGAGGCGAGCGTGCGCGCGCGGTAGCCCGCGCCGCGGCATCCGCGGGTCTGGGCCCACCTGAGCAAATCGGGCCCACGATCGATCGTGGTCCCACTTTCCCGGCCCGGGCCCGGAAAGCAAGCGCACACAATCTCTTGAGGCCTGGGCCCCGTCCGCAACACAACGTGCGCGACAGGGGTCAGTGGCAGTGACCGCCGGAGGCGGGCGGCGTGTTCGCGGGGACGTCCAAGACGGGGCTGCGGTCGAAGAAGCCGTCGGGGCGCAGCTTGAAGCCCACGGTGTCGACCGGCATGATCGGCCAGTCCTCGACCCGTGGAAAGTGGGTGAGGCCGAAGGTGTGCCAAAGCACGATGTCCTCGCCGTCGATCGACCGGTCTGCCGCAATGTACGCGGGCAGTCCGGCGCCGCCGGAATGCTGGTTCACGAAGTCGCCGGTGGGATACCGCTCATCCTCGGCGAAGCGGGTCACCCAGAGACCCTTGGTGGCGAACGCCGCACGCTGGGCGACCGACGATGACGGGTCGGCGAGCAGCATGGGCAGCCCCTGCGGGTGCAGCTTGTAGGCGACGGGTTCGCCGAGGCGGTTGAGGGAATTGGGGTTGGAGACGTGCCAGGTGCGGCCGATGGCGGCATCCGCTTGTCTGACGCCCTCGAGCTCGGTGGCGAGCAGCGTGCGCTGGCGGGTGAAGGCGTTGCCGCGTTCGTTGCCTGGACCCATCGGAACGCGCACGACGTCTTCTTCTTCGACCCGGTTGGTGTCGCCGTCGAGGGCCATGTCGAGGCGGGCGCTGAATAGGTGCTGGTGAAAGGGGGCGCCGAGTCCGGGGGCGATTTCGGAGGCGTAGCGGTAGCCCTTGCCGGCGTAGGCGCTCGTGAAGACGACTCCGGTGGCCTTGGCCTCGAATTCGATGGTGCCGTCGAGGTAGAGGTACCAGTAGAAGCCGTAGTCGTAGTTGCCAACGGTGGTGAAGAAGCTGATGACGAAGCGGCGGTTGCGGCGGGTGTACTCGATGCCGCTCCACAGGTCGCTGTGCTTGGCGAGGATGCTCCAGTCCTCCTCGTGCATGCAGATGCCGTTGCGAATCTCGCGCGGGTTGCCGAAGCCGTCGGTGATGACCGGGCTCAGGTAGGTGATCTCGCCGAGGCAGTCGCAGCCGAGTTCGAGCGAGTTGGCGTACTGGCCGACGAGGTATTCGCCGGTGTCGAAGTAGTTCTGCCAGGACCGCACGGGAGCCGGATCGCCATAGGGCACGACCATCTCCGCGATCGACGCGCGACGGATGATGGACCGCCTCCTGTCGCCTTCGCGAAAGCCGATGTTGTGCAGCACGACGCCCTCGCGCACGTCGAAGCCCACGTCGAGGCTCCATTTCTCCCACTCGATGTGGTTGCCGCCGGTGACGGTGAAGCTCACTCCCTCAGGCTGGGTGATGCTGATCGGCTTGAGCGTTTCGCGCAGGGGGCCGGTGAGGGCGGGGTCGGTGTAGTTGCCGTGTTCGGCAGGAATGGGCACGACGCCGTAGTCGAGCACCTGGTCCACGGTCTTTGCGACGATGTCGACGTAGGCGACGAGCCCGTCGATCGGGTGCGCCCAGGCACTGTCCGCCGGAAAGTTCTGCACGAAGGCGAGGCCGCGCAGAATGCGGTGGCCCTTCTCGTTCGGGTACTCGAACACGCCGGCCGAGAGGGGCGCGACGCGCACCTGGGCCACGTCGAGGCCGCGGGCTGCGAGGGCAGCGAGCCAGCGGGCATCCGTTGTGAGCAGTTCTTCGACGGCGCCGAATTCTTCTTCGAGCACGGGCAGTTCACCGGTGAGGGCGGTGTCGAGGGTGACGCGGGACTCGACGGTGCCGTTGGTCGCAGAGACGATCACGTCGGTGGGGGCCGCGCCGGACACGTCGTGCAGAAAGACGCGAAAGCGACGGTTGATTTCGGTGGCGCCCCGCGGCGGATCAAGCAGCCCGAGATAGGCGACGCGAATGCTGTCGCCGAACAGGTCGGCGTCGGCCAGGATCGTGCGCACGAGTTGCAGCTCCTGCGTGGTGGGTAGCGCGAAGTTGGTGACGATGTCGGCAGTCTCGGCGGTGAGCATTGCGTCTCATTTCCTGGATCGGCCCGGCGGTTGCGGCTCCGGGGATTTATTTCCTATGGTTGTAGAATATAAATGGTCAGCGCTGCTGCTGGCAAGCCTTTCGAGAATCTTTCTGACAAGCTGAGGCTCCCAGCTATAACCGGCACCACCAGAAGAGGGCCCATGCCGAAAGTCGTCGATCACGACCAGCGCCGCGTCGAGCTGGTCAATGCCACCTGGCGCATCATCGCCCGCCACGGCATCGAGGGTGCCACCCTGCGCGAGATCGCCACCGAGGCCGGCTTCGCCAACGGCGCGCTCAAACCCTATTTCGGCACCAAGGACGACCTTCTCACCTTCGCTTTCGGGCACGTGTTCAGCCAGACCAACCTTCGCATCGAACGCGGGGCCGGCGGCCTGACCGGGCTCGCTGCGCTGCGCGCCTTCTGCCACGAAATCCTGCCGCTCGACGAGACCCGCGTGAGCGAGGCACGCATCGTCATCCCGTTCTGGCAGAAGGCCCTCACCAATGCCGCCAAGGCGCAGCTGCACGATGAGTCGATGCTTCAGTGGCGCCTCGCGCTCCTCGGCCACCTGGCCGAGGCACGCGCGACCGGCGAGGTGGAGACCACCATTGCCGACACTGATGTTGTGGGTCACCTCATGAACGTGCTCCTCGGCGCGCAGATCACGGCGGCGCTCTCCCCCGACGCGCACGCCCCCGAGCAGCTCGTGGCCCAGCTCGACGGTTACCTGCACCTGCTGGCGACGGATCGTAGCGTCCCTCGCGACGCGGCCGGCGCTCGTGAGCGCGCCCGAAACGGGTAGCCGCTACGCCGATTACCGCAGCGGGCGGACACCCAGCTCGGACGCCGTCACGAACCAGCGGGGCGACCGAGGCTCACTCTGTCGGCGCGTCATCCTTCGACTGGGACCGTGAGACTCGCACCGGCAGCAGAGTCCACAGGAAGGCCGAACCGCAGGCGGCCGACAAGGCCAGGAGTGCGCCCTGGTCGAAGACCACGCCGAACACCGCGAACAGGGCTGCGGCGGCCAGAGATGCCCACCCGACTCGATGACGAACCAGCTGAGCTGCGGCCAGGCGCGCATCGTCATCCATTTTTTGCGCTCCACTCCCGACCGGTCATCACTCTCCGGATACTAGCCAAGTTCCGTCGATCTGCGCGCAAATCTATTTTCGCCGAGTGTCGAAAAAAGAATGACAATGGAGCCACGCAGGACTACATTGGCTGCAGACGATCATAAAAGCCCCTGAGGGCCGATCTGGTCAGGACCCGGCGAAGGAGCTGCGCGTGACGATGACAGTTGTGAACTCGGTGACGAAAGCCGCACCCCACCCGCTCAACCTAAGCGTCCCGACGCCAACGCCGGCCGAGAGCGTGCAGTGCGCCATCGCCGACTCCTTCTCCCAGTGGCGCACCCTCGTGTCCCAGTCCTTCGTTCCGCTCGAGGTGCGCAGTGCCTCCCGCAGCTTTCACGGCACCCTGCGATCGCGTGTGCTCGACGAGCTCTCCATCGTCGAGGTCACCGCCAACGGACACCAGGTGATTCGCACACCGTCGCTGATCGCGGCATCCACGCGGCAGTATTTCAAGCTGAACCTGCAATTGACCGGCACCGGTCTGCTCGTGCAGGACAACCGGGAGGCCACACTGCGCCCCGGCGACCTGGCCGTGTACGACACCAACCGGCCATACACACTCGAGTTCGAGAAGGACTTTCGCACCCTCGTGCTCATGTTTCCGCACGACGTGCTCGACCTGCCGGCTGATTCGGTGGGCCAGCTCACCGCCGTGCGGCTGCCCGGCGACGCCGGGCTCGGCCGCCTGATCAGCCCATTCATGGTGCAGCTCGCAGAAAACCTCGACGTGCTTTCCGGCGCGAGTGGGCACCGCCTCGCCTACAATGCCGTCGACCTGATCGCGACCATGTTCGAGAGCGAACTGAACCTCCGCCGCGACCCGGTAGCGGGGGCGCACGGTGATCTGCTGGGGCGCATCCGCTCCTACGTGGATGCCCACCTGGGCGACCCGGAGCTGTGCCCGGCGACCATCGCGAGCGCCCACTTCATCTCGACCCGGCACCTGCACAACGTGTTCCACGAGGCCGACAGCACCGTGGCGAGCTGGATCCGCAGCCGCCGGCTGGAACACTGCCGCCGCGACCTGCGCGATCCCATTCTGGGTGACCGCTCGGTGGGCACCATCGCCGCTCGGTGGGGCTTCGTCGACGCCGCGCATTTCAGCCGCATCTTTCGCACGGCCTTCGGCGAAACGCCGAGCACCTATCGTCGAGCCTGAGCCCGCTTTCACGGTCGCGCGGCACGCTTCGTCAGCGTGCGCCTCCACGGCAAGCAACCGTCACAGCATGCGCAATTCGACAACTGCGGTGCCGCAAATGGCAAACGGTTTGGCCCAGAGATTGCCACGCTGATAGCCACAGGTGAAGCGGATGCAGCGTGCATCCGTTTTGCGCAGCCGACCTCTTACTCAACGAGGAGTAGCCATGACCCAGACCAAACCCGACCAGTCGACAGCACCGGAAACGGCCCTGCACAAGGGCCGGCTCGGCGTTCTCGGAATCGTCTTCTTTGTGGTCGCGGCCGCTGCTCCCCTCGTGGGCATGACCGGCGCGGTGCCCGTGGCGATCGTGCTCGGCAACGGTGCGGCAGCCCCCGGCGCCTACGTTGTTGTCGGACTCACGCTGCTGGTGTTCAGCGTCGGCTACGCCGCGATGAGCCAGCGCGTCACCAACGCCGGAGCGTTCTTCGCCTACATCGGCCGGGGCCTGGGGCGCCACCTCGGCACCGCATCGGCGTTCGTGTCGATTCTCGCCTACCTCGCCGTGCAGCTGGCCATCTACGGATTCTTCGGCGCCCTCATGGCCGGCCAAGTGGGCGTGCTCCCCTGGTGGGCCTGGTCGCTCATCTCCTGGGGCATCGTGACCCTGCTTTCCTTGCTCAGCGTCGACGTGGGCGCCAAGGTGCTCGGCGTGCTCATGCTGCTTGAACTGACCGCGCTCGTGGTTACCGCTGTCGCCATTCTGATCGACGGCGGGCCGGAAGGCATCAACTTCTGGGCCTCGTTCAACCCCGCCGCCATCGTTGCCGGCGGTCTGGCCGGCTCGGCCGGAATCGCCTTCGCGTTCGCCTTCGCCTCCTTCATCGGATTCGAAGCCACGGCCATCTACGGCGAAGAATCCAAGGATCCGAAGACCGTCGTTCCCCGCGCCACCTACCTCGCCGTCGTCGTCATCACTGTTCTGTTCGGCCTGACCGCCTTCGCCATGGTGACCGGCATGGGCGCGTCGACCGTGGTCGAGAAGACCGTCGAACTCTCGACGGTGGCCGGCGTTCCCCTGGCCGACCCGGCCGCAGTCCTGTTCGCACTCGCGACCCAATACGTGGGCCCGTGGATGGCGACGCTCATGAGCATCCTGGTGCTGTCGAGCCTGTTCGCCGGACTCCTCGCCTTTCAGAACGCGGCCAGCCGCTACCTGTTCGCGCTAGGTCGCGGCGGCGCACTGCCGGGGCCGCTCAGCAAGGTCAACGGCCGCGGAGCGCCGAGCACGGCATCGTTGGTCACCTCGGTGATCACCGGCATCGTGCTCGTGGTGTTCGCGGTGTTCCAGCTCGACCCGGTGCTGAACCTGTTCTACTGGTTCAGCGGCCTCTCGGTGATCGCCATCGTGCTCATTGAGATTCTGGTGAGCATCGCGATCATCGTCTACTTCCACCGCAACAAGGGCACCGAGAACATCTTCCAGACGGTGATCGCTCCCGTGCTCGCCACGTTCGGACTGCTGCTCGGCGAGTATCTGCTGATGAGCCACTTCGGACTGCTCGCCGGCACCGTGGCCGACGGCGTAGATCCGACCACCACGTCGTGGGGCCTCAGCACCATCGGCTGGGTCCTCGTGGCCCTGCCGTTCGCGTTGCTGCTCGGCGGCTACATCTTCTCGCGGCTGGGTAACCACGAAAACGACGACCTGGTGCGGGACGTACTGTCGTAGCTGCGGCATCCTCTTGGTGAGTGCCTGCGGCCGTCGGGCCGCGGGCACTCGTTGAGGGAACGGATGTCTACCCCTGGCTCAAACGGTGGCCCGCCTCGATGCGCTGGCCCCAAAACGTACCCACGATGATGAACGCGGCGCCGGAGGCGCCGATCAGGCCGAGGGTTTCGCTGCCGAGCGACACCCCCACGAGCACCGCCCAGATCGGCTCGGTGCCCATGAGCAGGCTGGCTCGGGCCGCCGAGGTTCGGCGAATCGCCCACATCTGCGCGAGGAACGCGAACACGCTGCAGGCCAGGCCGAGGTAGAGCACGCCGATCCACGCGGCTGGGCTGAACGTCGTGACGGCCGAGACGAGGCCAGGAAAATCGAACGCGGTAAAGACCGTCGCCCCGACCAGCGCCTGCAACAGAGTCAGGGTGATGGTGCTGTCGCTGCGGCCGCGCATGAGGTGGCCCATCATGGTCACGTGCACGGAGCGCACGAGTGCTGCCGCGAGAATGAGCAGGTCGCCCACGTTCGGCTGCGCGAATCCGTTGCCGGAGACGAGCAGGGCCACCCCGACGACCGCGAGCACCGCGGCCACGAAGAACGGGCGCGGCAGCCAGCGGCGGACCGCGACCGACTCGAGCACCGGGGTCATGATGATCGTGAGGCTGATGATGAGCCCCGCATTCGTGGCGGAGGTGAACGCCACGCCCTGCGTCTCGAGCCAGAGGATGCTCGCCTGGGTGGCCCCGAGCAGCAAGCCCACCCCGAGCGCCCGCCGCGACGGAAGACCTTCGCGCCGCACGACCCAGACGATCACGAGGGCCAGCGCCGCCACCAGAAACCGCAGGGCCAGCACGGCCGAGACACTGGCCTGCTCGGTGAGCACCTTCGCGCTCAGGTAACTGCCACCCCAGACCAAGGCCACGAGCAGCAGCACGAGGTCGACGCGGTAGCGGCCGAGGGTGCGCGGCAGCACGGACCCGCGGTCAAGCGGAGAGCGCGTCGGCGTGGTCGTCATCGAGCGGCTTTCAGCTGCGACCGGGCCACGACAGCGACCAACCCGTGTTTGAAAGCGCCTGAAGTGGCGAAGAACTGGATCCGTGTGGTGGTCATGAAGTAATGGTGCGCGGCAGCATCCGTTAAGTCTAGACACCACTTTGTGAACGGATGCTTTAGCCTGAACTTATGGAATTGCGTCAGCTCGCCGTGCTGCGGGAGCTCGGCGAGCGCGGAAGCGTCGCCGCGGTGGCCCGGGCGCTGCAAGTCTCGTCGTCGGCGGTGTCCCAGCAGCTCAGTGCCCTCGAGCGCCGCGCCGGCGTCACACTCACCGAGAAACACGGGCGGGTGCTCCGGCTGACTCCGGCTGGCGTGGCCCTGGCGAGCGCCGCCGCCGACGTCTCGACCGCGATGGCCCGGGCCGACGAGGCCGTGGCCCGGTTTCAGAACGACCCCGGCCTGCCGGTGACCGTGAGCGCGTTCCACAGCGCGGGGTTGGCCTGGTTCGGACCGCTGCTGAACCGACTGCACTCGAGTGGCGGCCCGACCGTGGGCTGCGGCGACGAGGATGTACCCCGGGAACGCTTCCCAGCCCTCGTCGCCGACTATGACCTCGTGATTGCGCACCGGGTGCCGCACGATCCGGCCTGGCCGAATTCTGTTGCCGTCACACCACTGCTGTTTGAGCCACTCGATGTGGCCGTGCCGGTCGGGCATCCGCTGGCCGGGCGCGCGTCGCTGTCGGTAGACGACATTCGCGACGAGCGGTGGGTCACCGGGCACATCGGGTTTCCGCTGGCCGAGGCGGTGAACGTGGTCGCCGCGGCCGCCGGCCGGCCGCTGCGCATCGTGCACCGCATCAATGAGTTCTTCGTGGCGACGTCCGTCGTGGCAACCGGGGCGGCAATCGCGCTGCTGCCGCGGTATACGATGGCGCCGCGTCAAGGCGACGGCGTGGTGCTCGTGCCGTTTCGGGGCCTGTCGGTCGGACGGCAGATCGACGTGCTGAGCCGCCCGGAGACGCTCGCCCGGGCATCCGTTCGTCGGGTACTGGCCGAACTGGTCGTCGTGGCCGGGCAGCGTTAGGCCGACAGCTCGAAGCCGGCGTGGCGGATACCCCAGCGCACGACCCATTGCTCCCCCGGCTCCACCCAGTGCAGACCGGCCCCGGAGTTGAACGCATTGGCCGGCGCGGTCATCGGCTCGATCGCGATCGCCAAGCCGCGCACCGGCTCGCCGGCACCCTGCGTGACCGGAAAAATGCGCGGCGTGAAGACCTGCACGTAGCGCATGCTTTCATCACCCCAGAGGGTGAGGGTGCGGCCGTCCGGCGCAGTCAGGGAATGCTCGCCGGCTTCGCCGACAGAGCCAAAGCCGTCGTCGAGGTCGAGCTCGCCGACCAGGGCACCCGCGCGCAGGTCGAAGCGTGTGCCGGCAACCGGGGTTTCACCGGTGGGATTGAGTCGGTCGTCGACGTCGACGTGGGTCGTGGCATCCACGCGCACCGTGAGGTCGCGCGTCGACACATCCCCGATCTTCAGAAACGGATGCGCCCCCACGGCCACCGGCGCGGGCTCCGCTCCCACGTTTCCCACCCGGTGGGTGACCTCGAGCCCGCTGGAAGTGAGCGCGTAGGTCACCTCTGTCTCAAGGTGAAATGGGTAGCCGGACTGAGGAAAGACCGTCGCCGCCAGGGTTACCGTGTCTGTGCTGCGCCATACCTCCCGGTACGGCGCGAAACGCAGCAGCCCGTGGCTGGCGTTCTGCTTGACCGGCTCAGTGAGAGCAAGCTGGCGGGTGATTCCGTTCTGAGTCCATTTACCGTCACGAATGCGATTGGGCCAGGGCACAAGCACAATTCCGGCTGCCATCGGCGGTTGCACTGACTCGTCGAAGGTTTCCACCAGGTCTATGCCATTCACGGAATATACACGCAGCCCGGCTGCGACCTCGGTCACGACCGCGCGAGCGAGCCCGCTCGGGGTCTCGCGGGTCAATTCATACTGGATTCCGGTGGGCGCACGCATCCGTTCAGTGTATTGCGGGCGGGGCCGATCAGGCCCGACGAGATACGGCCCCGACCCGAGCCCTTGCAGGGTCGCGAGACCGAACCGAGCCGAGTGGCGCCATCCGTCGGCAGTAGGCTGACGCGTATGACTGCTGACAGCGCCGCCCGAATCATCGTCCTGCCGAACACGCCGGCTCCAAGTATCGCCGAGACCGCGTTCGTGGCTCCCGGCGCCGTGATCGTGGGCAACGTCACCCTCGCCGACCGGGCCAGCGTCTGGTACAACTCCGTTCTGCGCGCTGAACTCGAGCCGATCTCGATCGGCGCCGGCTCGAACCTGCAGGACAACGTCTCCTGCCACGTCGACACCGACTTTCCGCTCACCCTCGGCACCGGCGTCTCGGTGGGGCACGGCGCCGTGCTGCACGGCTGCACCATCGAGGACAATGTGCTCGTCGGCATGGCCGCGACCATCCTGAACGGTGCCGTCATCGGCGCCGGCTCCCTCGTGGCGGCCGGAGCCGTCGTTCTCGGCGGCACCGTCGTGCCGCCCGGCTCGCTCGTGGCCGGCGTTCCCGCCAAGGTGCGGCGCCCGCTCACCGACGAGGAGATCGACAGTATTCGCCACAACGCCGAGAACTACCTCGAGCACACCGAGCTGCACCGCGCGGCCCTGGCCCAGCAATAGCGCAAGCGCCGAGCGGATGCAGCGTAACTAATGCCGGTAAATTTGCGACACGCCGGGCAAAACCCATGGGGTGACGGCGTGTCGCGAAACTTACCGGCATAGGCTCCCGCCAAGAGGCCGGCGTCAGGCCAGCAGGGTCTGCTCGGCGGCCTTGACCACGTTCGAGAGCAGCATGGCCCGGGTCATCGGGCCGACGCCGCGCGGGTTCGGCGACAGGTGCCCGGCAACCGAGGCCACATCCGGGTGTACGTCGCCGGTCAGTCGGCCCTTGCCGGTGATCGGGTCCGTCACGCGGGTGATTCCCACGTCGAGCACGGCGGCTCCCGCCTTGATCCAGTCGGCCTGGATCAGGTGCGGTACGCCGACGGCGGCCACGACGATGTCGGCGCGGCGCACCTCGCCGGCGAGGTCGACTGTGCGCGAGTGGGTCAGCGTGACGGTCGCGTCGAGGCCCTTGCGGGTGAACAGCAGGCCGAGCGGGCGCCCGACGGTGAGGCCACGGCCGACCACGACGACCTTCTGGCCCACGATCGGCACGTCGTAGCGACGCAGCAGCTCGACGATACCGGCCGGGGTGCACGGCAGCGGTGAGCGCAGTTCGCCCTCGATACCGAGCACGAGCCGCCCGAGGTTGGTCGGGTGCAGCCCGTCGGCATCCTTCGACGGATCGATGAGTTCGAGCATCGCGTTCTCGTTGTGGCCAACCGGCAGCGGCAGCTGGATGATGTAGCCCGTGACTTCGCGGCTGTTGTTGAGGTCTTTGATGGCCGCGCGCACGTCGGCCGACGTGGCCGAGCCGGGCAGGTCGATGCGCAGCGACTCGATGCCGACCTCGGCGCAGTCGCGGTGCTTGCCCGCAACATACGTCTCGGATCCGGGATCATTGCCAACCAGCAGGGTAGCCAGGCCGGGCACGACGCCGTGAGAGCGCAGCGCCGCGATGCGGTCCCGCAACTCGGCCTTGATGTCGGAGGCGGTCTTAACCCCGTTGAGTGTGATTGCCGTCATCATGGTTCCCTACTGTTGTGGTTCTGTTCGGTGCCGTACTTCGGTTCGCTCGTACGGTTTTCTGCTTTCCGGGCCCGGGCCCGGAAAGCGGGCCCATGTTCTAACCTGGGCCCAGTTGCCGGGCCCGGGCCCGGTCAATCGTGCAGAGGGAAAAACGCGCCCCGAAACCGAAAGACAGCGGATGCCGAAGAGAGCAGCCGGCGACATCCAGCTGAGCGAGCGGATGCCGCGGGCCGCAGCCGACCAGCAGGCACCCGCTTGCGAGAGATTTACTGCTGCAGGCCGTCGTACAGCGGGAAGGCCTGCGTGAGCGCGCCGACGCGGGTGCGGAGCGCTGCGATGTCGGCGCCGGGCTTGAGGGCCTCAGCAATGACGTCGGCGACCTCGGTGAACTCGGTGTCGCCGAATCCGCGGGTAGCGAGGGCCGGCGTGCCGATGCGCAGGCCAGAGGTGACCATCGGCGGGCGCGGGTCGAACGGAACCGAGTTGCGGTTCACGGTGATGCCCACCTCGTGCAGGGCATCTTCGGCCTGCTGGCCGTTGATCTCGGAGTGACGCAGATCGGCGAGCACGAGGTGCACGTCGGTTCCGCCGGTGAGCACGTCGATGCCGTGGGCGCGCGAGTCGTCGGCGGTGAGGCGGTCGGCGAGGATACTGGCACCGCGCAGGGTGCGCTCCTGGCGTTCCTTGAACTCGGGCTCGGCGGCGAGCTTGAACGCGGTTGCCTTGGCGGCGATCACGTGCATGAGTGGTCCGCCCTGCTGGCCGGGGAACACGTTGGAGTTGAGCTTCTTGGCCAGGGCCATGTCGCGCGAGAGGATGAACCCAGAGCGCGGGCCGGCGAGGGTCTTGTGCACGGTGCTCGACACGACGTCGGCGTAGGGCACGGGCGAGGGGTGCAGGCCGGCGGCAACGAGTCCGGCGAAGTGGGCCATGTCGACCCAGAGCAGCGCGCCGACCTCGTCGGCGATGGCGCGGAAGGCCTCGAAGTCGAGGTGGCGCGGGTAGGCCGACCAGCCGGCGATGATGACCTTGGGCTTGCTCTCCAGTGCCTTGTCGCGCACGACGTTCATGTCGACGCGGAAGGTCTCCGGGTCGACACCGTAGGCGACCGGGTTGTACAGCTTGCCGGAGAAGTTGAGCTTCATGCCGTGGGTGAGGTGGCCGCCGTGGGCCAGCTCGAGGCCGAGAATCGTGTCGCCGGGGGTGGCGATGGCGGAGAGGACTGCGGCATTGGCGGTGGCACCGGAGTGCGGCTGCACGTTCGCGTAGGCGGCGCCGAACAGCGACTTGGCGCGGTCGATGGCGAGCTGTTCGGCGACGTCGACGTACTCGCAGCCGCCGTAGTAGCGGCGCCCCGGGTAGCCCTCGGCGTACTTGTTGGTGAGCACGGAGCCCTGCGACTGCAGCACGGCGCGCGGAACGAAGTTCTCGCTCGCGATCATTTCGAGGTAGTCGCGCTGGCGGCCGAGCTCTTGGTCGAGCACGGCGGCGATCTCGGGGTCAACGACCGAGAGCGGTTCGTTGAAGGTCGACTTCAAGACGGTGGCGGAATCAGGCACGGAGTTCTCCTTAATATATGGATGTTGCGGCCCAGGCGTGCGGCCACTAACCGTGTCAGTCGCTCCCCGATGGTGACCCATCTTCGTGCTACGCCAGTTGCGACCCGATCAGCATATCAGTGGATGCTCGCGCCCGCCGCCCAAACATCCGCTCGCGCCTCGTGGCACGTGCCAGGAAGCTGACACTGGTTGCAACTACCGCCAGCTTCTCGACCACGTGCCGTGAGAAGGCCGGGAATAGCCGCGCTGGTTCTGCCGTTACGATAGATATACATGCAGACGCATAGAAACTTGGAGGATGGCATGCAGTTCGGAATCTTCACGGTCGGGGACATCACCACCGACCCCACCACGGGCGACGCCCCCACCGAGAACGCCCGGATCAAGGCCATGGTAGCCATCGCGCAGAAGGTCGAGGAGGTCGGCCTCGACGTCTTCGCCACCGGCGAGCACCACAACCCGCCGTTCGTGCCGTCGTCGCCGACCACCTTGCTCGGCTACATCGCAGCCAAGACCGAACGCATCATCCTCTCCACCGCGACCACGCTGATCACGACGAGCGACCCGGTGAAGATCGCCGAGGATTTCGCGATGCTGCAGCACGTCGCCGACGGCCGGGTGGACCTGACCCTGGGCCGCGGGAATACCGGCCCGGTCTACCCGTGGTTCGGCAAGGACATCCGCGAGGGCATCCCGCTCGCGCTGGAGAACTACGCCCTGCTCCGCCGCCTCTGGCGCGAAGACTTCGTTGACTGGGAGGGCCAGTTCCGCACCCCGCTGCAGGGTTTCCAGTCCACCCCGCGTCCCCTCGACGGCGTGCCGCCGTTTGTCTGGCACGGCAGCATCCGCAGCCCCGAAATCGCCGAACAGGCCGCGTACTACGGCGACGGGTTCTTCTCCAACCACATCTTCTGGCCCGCCTCGCACACCGCGAAGATGGTGCAGTACTACCGCCAACGCTTCGAACACTACGGCCATGGCACCGCCGCACAGGCCATTGTCGGGCTCGGCGGCCAGGTGTTCATGGGCAAGAAGTCCCAGGACGCCAAGCGCCACTTCCGGCCCTACTTCGACAACGCCCCGGTCTACGGTAACGGCCCGAGCATGGAGGACTTCACCTCGCAGACGCCGCTCACCGTTGGCAGCCCCCAGGAAGTCATCGACCGCACCCTCGGCTTCAGGGACTACGTCGGCGATTACCAGCGCCAGCTCTGGCTGATGGATCACGCGGGACTGCCGTTGAAGACGGTGCTCGAGCAGCTCGACCTGCTCGGCGAAGAGGTCGTGCCCGTGCTCCGGCAGGAATTCGCCAAGAACCGACCGACCGACGTACCGGATGCCCCCACTCACGACTCCCTGCGCATCGCCGCCCACACTCCGGTTGCCGCTGCAGCAGCTGTGCGTGACGACCTTGACACTGCCGCCGCCATCGCACCGGCCAAGACCGGTGCCGCATTCGGGCTGGCTCGCGCCGGCCGGGACGGGGCCTGAGGTGACTACGCCTGAGCGAACCCTCGCGGTGGTCTCTGCGGGTCTCAGCCAGCCGTCATCCACTCGCCTTCTCGCGGACAAGCTCGCCACGGCGACCGTGGCGCGGCTTGCCGACGAGGGTGCCACGACCCGGGTGGTGACGTACGAGCTGCGCGACTACGCGCAGGATGTGATGAACAACATGCTCACCGGGTTCGCCAGCCCGCGGCTCGAGACAATGATCGAGGCCGTCACAGCGGCCGACGGACTGATCGCCGTCACGCCCATTTTCACAACGAGCTACAGCGGCCTGTTCAAGACGTTCTTCGACGTGATCGACAACCGGTCCCTCACCGACCAGCCGGTTCTGATCGGCGCGACCGCGGGAACGGCCCGGCACTCCCTGGCCCTCGACTACGCGTTGCGTCCGATGTTTACCTACCTGCACGCCGTGGTCGTGCCGACCTCGGTGTTCGCCGCGTCGGAGGACTGGGGCAGCGGCGACGGTAGAGTGGACAGCCGGCTGGCCACGCTGCCGGCCCGCATCGAGAGGGCGGCCGGCGAGCTGACGACTCTGGTAGCCGCGTCGGACCGGTCGAGCCGCGTGCCCGACCCGTTTGAACTACCGGCCGGCTTCAACCCTGCCGGTGTCAGCCCGGCCGGCGTCGGCCGGGCTCGCTAGTCGCGGCGCTGATTATAGATCGGGGCACCCCTACGTAGGCGTGCCCTGAACTTTTTCAAGTGCCGCGAGCCCGGCAACGTCTCAGCGCACGGGGTCAGCAGCCCGGTCCGTGGGGGTTGACGTTGCAGTCTTCGGCGACCAACACGGTGGATTCAGTTGCTGCGACGACGGTGAACGGTGCTGAGGGTACGCTGACGATTCCTTCGACGGGTCGCCAGCCCTGGTCGCCGAAGCTGTACTCGGCGCGGTAGTCGACGGTGAGGGTGACCGAGTAGCTGCCCCTGGCGGCGTAGTCGTGGCTGGTCGGCGTTTTCGCGAATTCGGCGAGGCCGAGAGCGGCCCAGCTGGCCCCGCCGTCAACGGATGCCGCGGTCGTCCCGTCGCCGTAGTCCCACCGGTAGCCGATCGGCGTGAACATGACCTGGGCCGGTTCGCCCAGCAGCAGTCCTTCGCCGATTTGAGCGGATGCCCCGGCCCAGAAGTTCGCGGCCAGCCCGACGATAGCCCAGCCGTTCGGTTCCATGCCGGTAGGGGCAGGGTAGGCCGGGAAATTCTGCAGGTCGGAGACCCTCACAATCGTGGCGGGAGAGCATCCGGCGCACGGGACTGCGGGCGTGTTCTGCTGCGCCAGGGGAAGGAAGGTGCCGTTGCCGCAGGGGATGGTTTCGATGCCGGGCTTCGCCGGGTCGCCGTTCGCGCAAACTCTCGGTGGCGCTGGCGTGCCCGCTGCGCTTCCAGAACCGTGATGCTTTCCAGCGGATTTTCCACCACTCCGCGCGGAGGTGTACCCGGCCACCAGATCCACTCCGTTCCCATGCGCCACACCGTCGGACTCTGGAGGTGGATCGACGGTACTTCCCAGGGGAAACGTTGGGGTCAGTTCGACTACTTCGTGAGCCATTGCTGTTGCGACGCTCACTTGGGAGAACACGGCGGCTAGCAGCGCCACAACAATTAGCAGAAATCTGACCCGGACCATACTTCCGATTTCTCGAGGAGGAGTTGAGTATTCGCGTCGTTCTGGACGAGGGCGACGACGAGTGGATACCGCAACGGTCTGTCTGGTGGTGCAACCGACAGGCCGTCGGCTCCAACGACTTCGCCCTTGGAGACGTCTAGACACATGTACAGGTTGACAGACCCCAAGTTGAGATCTGCTGACTGAACAGACATGGAGTCGAAACTGATATCGCCGACGAGGTGCACACGACGTTCTGCCAATCGATCAAAGGTCGCGATTTCGCCCGGCAGCATGGTTTCTGTAACGAAGGCCGCTATACGATGTGGATCAGCTCCGCCTTCGCGCGAGATCGTGTTGGCCATCCCCTGATACGACACATAGAAGGCGGTCGCGGCCGCCAAGGCCTCGTCGTTCGAGGCGAAGACCGGGGGCGTCGCGGTCGGTACCGTTGTTGCTCCAGCGACGGGCTCGGCCGTGCCGCTGGGCACTGGCACGGTGGCTGCCGAGCATCCGCTCAGCGTGCCGGCGGCGAGGAGTAAGACGACAGCAGTGAGGACCACGTTGTGCAGGTGATGATGACGCGACGGGTTTCGCATGGGGTCAGAGTAGACGGATTGCAACAATCCTGCCGAGACTTTCCACAGGCTGATGCCGAGGTTCCAATCAGGCTATAGGGGCAGCCGGAGTGCGATTGCAGATCTGCCGAAATAGTATTTCGACCGCTCAGGCCCCACTGAACGGGGCAATTCCGCCGTGCGGTGGGCCGCCACGGCCGTTCCCGTCAGCGCCGATTGAGGTGGGATCGCCAGCGACTCATCGGCTTGTCGAGAACATCCATTTAGGTATTCTTTGGCGATTACGCCGGTACAGTGCTTATAAGAGTGACATTTTCTCGTGTCGGTGGTCGGGTGTTGAGTTGAGTCATGAACAACTTGGCGATGGAGCTGGCCCGGGCGGCGAATGCTGTCGCTGCGCTCGGTGGGTCCAGTGCCGAGTTCGCCGGTCTGTCCGATGTGGAGGTGCTCGCTGCGCGGGTGCCGATTGCGGCGTTGTTGCGGCTGGCAAACACGGCGGCCGCGTTGCTGGCGGGCACGATCGCAGAGCGGTCCCGGCCGCATTTGGGGCAGTCCGGTCTGGCGGCTCGGCACGGGTTTGGTACTCCCGCGTTGATGGTGCAGCAGGCCACCGGCCTGAGCCGTATCGAGGCGGGCCGGCTGGTCGCCGTCGGGGTGCTCATGAGCGAAACCGAAACGGCCGAGCGACGCGCGGCCGAGGCCCGCGAGGCCGCGCGGCTCGCGCAGGCCGCCGCCGACGCCGCGGAGGCGGCCGAGGCTGAAGCTGTCCCGCCAGTAGAGCCGGCGCCGCCGGTGGTGGTGCCGTGGCAGGCGCCGATCATGCATGCCGTCGCCGACGGCACCGTCTCACCCGGTGTCGGTGACGCCCTGCTGCGCGGCCTCGGAACGTTGGATCAGGCGATCACCGCGGAGAAGCTCGCCGCCGCCCTGCGGGTGCTGCTGGTGGAGGCGCCTCGACTGAACACCGATCAGGCCTACAAACGCGCCAGGCGCCTGCGCGACGAACTCGACGCGGCGGGCATCCTGGCGCGGGAGAAGCAGGCCCGCGACGACACCATCTGGTCGGTCTGGCGGCGCGCCGATGGCATGGTGACGCTGCATGCGTTGCTGCCGCCGGAGCAGGGCGAGCTGTGGATCGCGACCTACGATGCCCTGACCAGTCCGCGGCGCGGCGGGGTGCGGTTCGTCGACCCGGAGCGGGCGGCGTGGGCGCAGAGCGTGAAAGACGATTTGCGCACCGTCGACCAGATAGCCGCCGACAGTTTCACCCAGTTGCTCAAGCTCGGCACCGACGCCGACCCCAACACCCTGTTCGGCGGACGCCGCCCCGTCGTGCAGATCATCGTCACCGAACCGAGCCGCCCCACCACCGTCCCCGCCCCGAGCACAACCGCTCCGACCGGTCCGGTCGGTACCGCGGATGCCGCGCCCACGACGCCGGCTGAGACCACAGGCGCCACGAAGGCTCCGAAGAACACGCCGGTAACGACGACCACGCAGGCTGTTCAGTCCACCCGCAGTATCGGGCCCGTCGGCTACTTCGAGGGGAACCCGGCCCCGGTCTCGCAAGAGACGATCGACCGACATCTGTGCGACACCGGCTACCTCGGCATCCTGTTCAGCCAGGACGGACAACCCCTGAATGTCGGACGCGACGAACGCCTGTTCAACCGCGACCAACGCCGAGCCCTCGCCGCCCGCGACGGCGGATGCCGCTGGTCCGACTGCGACCGACCACCGTCCTGGTCAGAAGCGCACCACATCGAAAACTGGGCTGACCTCGGACAGTCCAACATCGACCAAGCCATCCTGCTCTGCACCCACCATCACCTGCTGCTGCACAACAGGCACTGGAAGGTCCTCCTCCTGCGCGGTCTGTACTGGCTGCAACCCCCGGTCGAGATCGACCCCGAGCACACCCTCATCACCCTTCCCAGCAAGAACCCCCTCATGCAGGAGCCCCTCCTGCAGTAGGCCCTCTGCCCGGAGGCCCGGCTGCTCTAATCGCCGAAGTAGAACGTCGCCCGCCCGCCCCCGCAGGCCTGGTCGCGCTGAACGATGACGGTCCTTTTTTTGACACTCTCAGCACGGCACGCAGACAGCTGCTCGCAACACGCTCGAGATTCCGGTGCCCCGACAGACTCGCGCGGCATCGACGTGGGCCCACGTTATAGCACTGGGCCCAGTTTATAAACTGGGCATACGGACGGGGCCCGGGCCCTGTCCGCCATAGACCCCCGAAGCTCGACCCGGCGGACACACGCGCACGCGCGCCGCCCGCGCATCAGCGAGCGGCGCATCAGCGAGCGGCGCATCAGCGGTCGGCGCGACGGCCATTCAGCTCGTCGACGATGAGCAGGTCGGGCCGCAAATGCTCGGTCTCGTATGCGGCGCGGCCCACCAGGTGCGCGGCCATCGGCGCGGTCAGGGCTTGGAAGACCACGATGGCGACCACGAGCGTGACGGTACCGACCGAGAAGTTATTGATCGCGACATCCGCTGTCACCGCCATGAAACCGAAAATTTGCGGCTTGGTCGCAGCGTGCAGCCGAGACAGCACGTCGGGAAAACGGATGAGTCCGATTCCGGCGGCCAGGCACATGGTCGCGCCGGCCAGCACGAGAACGGCCGTGAGCACATCGTGCAGAATGGCGCTCATGCGCTGTCCCGACCGGGCAGAAAGCGGGCGACGCTGAGCGAACCGAGCACCGCGAACAGCGCCAGCACGAGCAGTACGGGCAGGGTGTCGGTGTGCCGGTTCAGGGCCATCTCGGTGCCGAGGGCGCAGATGATGGTCGCCACGAGCACGTCGGAGGCGATGACCCGGTCGAGCACGCTCGGTCCAATGACGATGCGGTACACCGACAGGAGCGCCCCGACCGCGAACATGACCGACGCCACCACAGCCACAATCTGCAACATCATGACAATTCCTTTCCGGATCGACGAGCACTGAGCCGGTTTGCGGGCAGTACCCCGCGCATCCGCTCGACGTCTTCGTGCGAACCGAACCCGCGCACGATGCGCCGTTCGGTGTCGA
Source organism: Cryobacterium sp. PH31-L1 (assembly GCF_030063145.1). Classification (GTDB taxonomy): domain Bacteria; phylum Actinomycetota; class Actinomycetes; order Actinomycetales; family Microbacteriaceae; genus Cryobacterium. The sequence goes on along the minus strand of NZ_JASISM010000001.1, from coordinate 314,573 downwards.
GAACGCGCCGCCGAAACTGCTCGATATCGCGGGCGCTCTGCATGTTCAGCACGTGCAGGTACAAAATAGACGATTCCCGGTCGATGTCGACCACGATCGACCCGGGCACGATCGAGGTGGCCACCGCGGTCCAGGTGAGAATCAGGTCGCTGCGCGTGCGCAGCCGTATCTCCAGGATTGCGTTAGACGTGACCAGCCGGGGCTTCACCGCGAGCCAGGACACGTCGACCGACGCCCGCACGATATCCACGATGAGCCGCACGAAGAACACCACGGTGTGCAGCGGATGCACGCGCCCGCTCAGCTGCACCGGCACCAGATAGAACGCCACGGTCACGATGATTCCCACGACGAGCCCGACCAGCAGGTTGAGCCAGGAGAATTCGCCCCAGAGCAGCATCCACAGTAGGACCAGGGCGATCAGCGGCGGAATCTGATTGCCGACGGCTTCGAGGCGTTCGCGCGGAGTGGTCACTTGGAGTCCCCCTCGAAGTTGGTGCCCACATTGCTGTCGGCGATCGAACCCGTGCCGTTCGGGAACACGGAATCGATGTAGGTCGACGGCGAGCTGATATTGGCAGCGGCCCGGGTGGCGAGGTCGAAGATCGGACCGGCGAACACCGTGAGGCCGAGGGTCAGCACGAGCATGGAGGTGGTCGTACCGACCATGAGCGGGGAGACCGTCTTCTTCAGCACGATGCCCTCGTCCTGCGGGTCTTCCACGAGCGACGCCGACATCGACGAGGTGTAGTCCTTCACCTGTTTCTTCGGCCGCCAGAACGCCATGTTCCAGGCTCGGGCCAGGGCGTAGAGGGTGAGAAGCGAGGTCAGTGCGCCCACACTGATCAGCACGTAGATGATCGGGTCGCCCACGATCGTGCCGGCCTGAAACAGGGCGATCTTGCCGAGAAAGCCGGAGAACGGCGGGATCCCGCCGAGGTTGAGCGCCCCCAGAAAGAACAGAATAGCCACGAGCGGTGATGACTTGAGCAGTCCGCCGAGCCGCGACAGCGAGGTGGTGCCGCCGACCCGGTCGATCAGGCCCGCCGCGAGAAACAGGGTGGTCTGCACCGTGATGTGGTGCACAACGTAGAAGATGGTCGCGGCAATGGCGAGTGGGGTGCCGATGGCGACGCCGAACAGCATGTAGCCGATGTGGCTGACCAGGGTGAACGAGAGCAGCCTCTTGATATCCGCCTGGGCGAGCGCGCCCAGAATGCCCACCAGCAGGGTCAGCCCTGCCACGATCATGAGCGGCATCGAGAACTGGTTGTCGGGAAAGAACAGGGTCTGGGTGCGCAGGATCGCGTAGACACCCACCTTGGTCAGCAGCCCGGCGAACACCGCGGTGACCGGCGCGGGCGCGGTCGGGTAGGAGTCCGGCAGCCAGAACGACATCGGGAACACGGCGGCTTTCACCCCAAAGGCAATCAGCAGCAGCAGTCCGAGAATCAGCTGGATGTCGGCGGGGAGGTCGGGCATCCGCTCGGCGATCAAAGCGAGCGTGACCGTGCCGGTGGCCCCGTAAATGAGGGCGATCGCGCTGAGAAACAGCAGCGACGAGACCAGGCTCACCACGATGTAGGTGATGCCCACGCGAATGCGCGCGCCCGTGCCGCCGAGGGTGAGCAGCACGTAGCTCGCCGACAGCAGCATCTCGAAGCCGACATACATGGTGAACAGGTCACCAGCGACGAAGGCGTTGAACAGCCCGGCGGCCAACACGAGATAGGTGGGGTGAAAGATCGAGACCGGAGCCTCGGTATCGCCGTCGACGATGCCCTGCCCCACCGCAAACAGCAGCACGCCGAGCAACATGAGCGCCGAAATGAGCAACATGATCGCCGAGAGTCGGTCGATGACGAGCACGATTCCCCACGGCGCTTCCCAGCCGCCGACCTGCACCACGACGGTTCCAAACCGGTCGACCAGCACGAGCAGCACGGCACTCATCACCGTGGCGGCGGCGAGGCTCAGCACGCTCACCAGAACCTGCAGGCGTCGGCGCTGGCCGAGCATCAGGGCGACGGCAGCCCCGAGCAGCGGCAGGCAGACGATGAGGGGAACGAGGGCGGTCATCGCGCGTCCCCCTGGGGCTTTTTCGACGCAGCGCGAGCGGATGCGCCGGCGCGGCCGGCCGCATCCGCTGTGCTGGAGACGGTGTCTTCATCGCTCGTGGCGCCGTCACCGCGCTCGAACTCGTCGAGGGATTCGGCGATCGCGTCGTCGTCATCCGAGGAGGAGCGGAACGCACCGTCGGCTTCGTCGGCACTCTCGGTGGCATGCTCATCGGTGAGCGTATCGCCCTCATCGCCAAGCTGGGCCAGCCACCAGGACCGGTAGATGAGCGCGAGCAGCAGCGCGGTGATGCCGAAGTTGATCACGATCGCGGTGAGCATGAGTACCTGCGGAATCGGATCGACCATGTCGGTAACGCTTGCGCCGTTGACGATCGGCGAGCTACCGGGGCGGCCACTCATAATGAAAATGAGCAGGTTGGTCGCGTTGCCGACGAGCAGAAAGCCAATCAGTACCCGGGTGAGGCTGCGTTCGAGCATCACATAGACGCCGGCCGCATACATCACGGCCATCACAATGACGAGGGTGAGGGAGGCGCTCATTGGGGTGATCCTCCGTTCGCGGGCTCGATCTCGGGGGTGATGCTCACGCTGGCTGCAGTGTCGGTGGATGGCTCGGCGTCGGTCACCGACTCCGGCCGCGGCCCGATCTCGTCATTTTCGCTCTGCCGGTCGATTTCGCTTCCGAGGCTGCGCAGAATGTCATAGGTCAGGCCGATGACAACGAGATAGACGCCGATATCGAAGATGGTCGAGGTGCCGAACGAGAGGTCACCGAGCACGGGCACGGACGCGGTGAAGTAGGCCGACTCGAGCGGGATCCCGTCGAAGAACAGAGAGACCACGGCCATGCCCACGGCGAGAATCACGCCCAGACCCAGGATTTTGCCCGGATCGATCGGGGCCGCTTCGCTGAGCTCGTAGCGTCCGCCGGCCAGATACCGGGCCACCAAGGCCAGGCCGGCCAACAGCCCGCCGGCGAACCCTCCGCCGGGCAGGTTGTGACCGGCGAACAGCAGGTAGATCGACACGATCATCGCGGGGTGGAAGAGCAACCGCACGAGCACTTCAATGAGAATCGACCGGCTGCTTGGGTCGTTCTTACGCCCGGCGAGGAGAAAAGCCTGCCGGGTGACGGCGTGGCCCTCGCTGGACAGCTCAGGGTCGGCGACGACGCGACGACGGTTCGCCACCGAGCGCAGGCTGCGGGATTCCTTCAACCTGGGCACGACCGAGTTGCGCCCCGACACGAACAGCAGGCTCGCAACGCCGGTGGCCACGACGATGAGCACCGACACCTCACCCATCGTGTCCCAGGCCCGAATGTCCACGAGCATCACGTTGACGATGTTGTCGCCGTGCCCGTCGTCGACCGACAACTGGGGCAGGGCCCCGGCGATGCTCGCGAAGTCCCGCGCACCGAGCGCGATGAAGCCGATGGTGCCCATGACCAGGCCGACCAGGCTGCCGATCAGCAGGCGACGCTTGCGGCGCACCGGCTTGTTGTGCTGGGCGATGTTCGCGGGCAGTCGGCGCAGCACGAGCACAAAGATCACCAGGGTGATCGACTCGACGAGGGCCTGGGTGAGGGCGAGATCGGGCGCTCCGTGAAAAGCGAACAGGGCGACCAGGCCGTAGCCGGTGACGCCGGCGAGGATGACCGCGGTCATCCTCTGCCCGACTTGGGCTGCCATGACGGCGCAGATTCCCATGATGAGGGCGATGAGTACCTGGCCGGGATAGTCCCAGAGCACGATTGTGTCGGGCCAGGTGCGGTTGACGAAGGCCGCAAACCCGAGGGCGAGCACGAAGACGGTCAGGATGGTGCCGAGGTACTGCGGCAGGCCGCCCCGCTGGGCGAAGTGGGTGACCCGCGCGGCGATACGGTCGACGGCGCGAATGGCCTTGCCGTAACCACGCCCGGCGTCGATGTAGTCGGGCACCTTCGACTGCAGCCGCGACACCCCGCGGCGCGCGCGGAACAGCAGCGCCCCGAGCAGTAGCACGACCACGCTCAGGAAGAGGGCAGGTTCGAGACCGTGCCATAACGCGAGGTGGTACGGCGGTTCGGTGAGGCTGCCGGCGCCCGGAACTGTGTCGGCATACGGTGCGAGCAGCGGGTCGAGCACGGAGGCGAACAGGCCGAGACCGATGGTCGCGACGGTGAGTACGCCGGGCGCGAGCAGTGTGTCCCACGGGCTCGCGTGCAGCACTGTTTTCGGCTGTTTCCTGCGCGTTCCGAACGCGCCCCAGAAGAAACGGATGCTGTACGCCACCGTCAGCACCGACCCGACGGCCGTGCCGATGAGCGCCGCGTAGCCCCAACCCGATCCGCCGACACCCGCATCCAGCAGGGAGGTGAACACGGCCTCCTTGGCGACGAAACCGAACAACGGCGGCAAACCGGCCATCGAGGCGACAGCAATGAGCGCGATGACGGCGAGGCCGGGAGCCGTGCGACCGACGCCGCTGAGCTTGCGCCAGTCGCGGGTGCCGGCCCGGTGGTCGATCACGCCGACGACGAGAAACAGCGTGGCCTTGTAGAGGGCGTGAGCGAGCAGCAGAGCGGCGCCGGCGAGCGCGGTGTCGCGAGTGTTGAACCCGATCGCGATCATCAGGAAGCCAAGCTGGCTGACCGTGCCGTAGGCGAGCAGCAGTTTAAGGTCGTACTGGCGCAGGGCACGCCAGGCACCGACGACCATGGTCCAGACGCCGAGGGTGACGAGCACCGGCAGCCAGCCGTCGCTGTCGGCGTAGCCGGGGGCGAGTCGGGCGACGATGTAAATACCGGCTTTCACCATAGCGGCGGCGTGCAGGTACGCGCTCACCGGCGTCGGAGCGGCCATCGCGGCCGGCAGCCAGAAATGGAACGGCACCAATGCGCTCTTGGAGAGCGCACCGACCAGAATGAGCAGCACGGCCCAGATACCCATGGGGCTGGTCACCGGGTTGGCCACGATGTAGGCGAGGCTCGTCGTGCCGGAGGCGACCGAGATCATCACGACGCCCACCAGCATGACCAGCCCGCCGAAGGTCGTCACGATCAGCGCCTGCAGGGCGGCGCCGCGGCTCTCGCGTTTGTGCGTGTAATGCCCGATCAGCAGATAGGAGAGCACGCTGGTGATCTCCCAGAACATGAACATGATCACCAGGTCGTCCGCGGTGACCAGACCGTACATGGTGCCGGCGAAGGCCAGGAGCAGCGCCGCGAAACGGCCGAGGCTGGGTTCGCCATCGGTGAAATACCGAGCGCAATAGATCAGAACGAGGGCGCCGATGCCCGTCACGACGAGGGCGAGCAGCCAGGCCAGCGTGTCAACTCGAAAGGAGAGGCTGATGCCAAGGTGCGGAATCCACGGGATCAACTGGGTAACGGCCCGACCGGCGGTGACCGTGGCGGTCTGGGTGAGCGTGTACGCGAAAGCCCCGACCGGCAGCAGGGCGATCAGGTAGAAGACGCGGGTACCGAGACGCCGGGTGAGCCAGGGCGTGAGCACTGAAAGAACGACAAACGCGAGGAGGAAAGGAACCATGCGGCCTCCAGGCTTGTCAGGTCGGGGTGTGAAGGTCTATTGTACCTGCCCACAGGCGGCCCCCGACGGAGGTTCGAACACCGCGGACAGCGTAGGGCGTGGGGGCCGAAGAGTAGGGTTGCGCTGTCCCCCGGACGACCCCGCACACCGCCAGAAGCGCGTGTGCGTGCAGTTTCCGGCCACTTCCCGCGCCACTCGAATCGTTTCTCACACGAAACCTTCTGCGTGACCGGCCAGCGAAATCGAGAACCGTTTTGAGCCCCACCGGCGGCAAGCAGCCCTCATCCATGCCCGCAACGGGCGATTCATCGGCGGAACCGCACGGTCACCACGACCATGCGAATCCGCCCGAAGAGACGCCGTTCGAACACATCGAAGACGCCCTGAGCGTGCACGAGGATGACGCCCTGCACAAGGGGCTCAAGTCTCGCCACGTGCAGATGATCGCGATCGGCGGCGCGATCGGCACCGGCCTGTTCCTCGGTGCCGGCGGACGCCTCGCCAGCGCCGGTCCCGCCCTCGTGTTCGTCTACGCGATCTGCGGTTTCTTCGCCTTCCTCATTCTGCGAGCGCTCGGCGAACTGGTTCTGCACCGCCCGAGCTCTGGCTCCTTCGTGTCGTATGCACGCGAATTCTTCGGAGAGAAGACGGCGTTCGTCACCGGTTGGCTGTACTGGCTCAACTGGGCCATGACGGCGATCGTGGATGTGACCGCGGTGGCCCTGTACATGAACTTCTTTGCGACCTATTGGGCGCCGTTCGGCGAGGTGCCGCAGTGGTTGTACGCCCTCGCCGCGCTCGCCTTGGTGCTCTCGCTCAACCTGCTCTCGGTCAAAGTGTTCGGTGAGATGGAATTCTGGTTCGCCCTGATCAAGGTGCTAGCCATCGTGGCATTCCTGATCGTCGGAACCTGGATGGTCATCTTCGGCACGCCTCTCGACGGGGCCACCGCCGGTTTTGCGCTGATCGGCGAAAACGGGGGCTGGCTGCCGAACGGGCTGATCGCATCCGTTCTGGTGGTGCAGGGCGTTGTGTTCGCGTATGCGTCGATCGAGCTGGTCGGAACGACGGCTGGGGAGACGAAGAACCCCGAGAAGGTCATGCCGAAGGCCATCAACACGGTAATCATTCGCATTGCGGTCTTCTACGTGGGGTCCATTCTGTTGCTCTCGCTGTTGTTGCCGTACACGGCCTATAAAGCAGGCGAAAGCCCGTTCGTCACGTTCTTCGGCACGATAGGTATCGACGGCGTTGATGTGATCATGAACCTCGTCGTGCTTACCGCGGCCCTGTCCTCGCTGAACGCCGGCCTATATTCCACCGGGCGCATACTTCGGTCGATGTCGCTGGCCGGTTCGGCGCCGCGTTTCGCGGGCAAGATCAGCCGCAACGGCGTGCCGTTCGGCGGCATCCTGCTAACCGGCGTCGTGACGCTGCTCGGGGTGGGTCTGAACGCCATCGTGCCCGATGAGGCTTTCGAAATCGTACTGAACATGGCCGCAATCGGCATCGTGAGCGCCTGGGGCATGATCGTGCTGTGCCAGCTGAGGCTGCAGGCCTGGGCCAAGCGCGGCATTCTGGTGCGCCCGGTCTTCCGCATGCCGTGGGCGCCGTACTCGGGCTATCTGACGCTCGTCTTCCTGGCCGGTGTGCTCGTACTGATGGCGTTCGACTGGCCGGTCGGCACCCTCACGATCAGCTCGCTCGTGCTCATCGTTCCGGGGCTGATGATCGGCTGGTACGCCTGCCGCGGTCGCATTCTCGAAATCGCCGCAGCCCGCGACGGCTTCACCGGCCGCGTGCCGGTCGTGGCCAACCGTCCACTCTCCGACCGTTCGCGCGATTAAGCGGATGCGGTCTGGCGCGCCTGGGCGCGCTGCGTCATGAGGTCGGTGACCACAACGAGCACGAGGGCAACGACCAGCAGCCCCACGTAGACGAGCGGCACCAGCTCGAGCCCGACGCTGTCGATCAACACGGCACCAAGCAGGGCGCCACCGCCGATGCCGGCGTTGAACGCGGTGGTGTAGAAGGCGCTTGCGGTATCGCGGATGCGCGGCGACGCGGCGTGCAGCATCCGAGTCTGCATCAGCGGGGGGAGCATGCCGAACGCCATGCCCCAGAGCACGAACGCGATGAGCGCGACGGGCAGGGTAGCCGTGAACACGGCGAGCAGGCTCACGCTGAGGGCGCTCACGGCGAGGCCGAGAACGAGGCCGAGGCTCGGGCGCGGGCCGAAGACCGTGCCGACGAGCAGCAGCCCCACCGCGCCGGCCACACCGTAGGCGAACAGCATCGGAGCCAGCAGGTCGGGGTCAATACTGAGCCCGTCGAGCAGGAACGGCGCGATGTAGGTGTAAAAGCTGTAGTGACCGATCATGGTAATGCCGGTGATGATGCAGATCAGCACCACGGCCGGTACGGTCGCGTCGTGTGGCTGACGGGTTTTCGGTGCGTGAGCGGATGCCGCGGCGCCGCTGGAATACCGCGCCACAGGTGGCAGAAACTTCCAGACCAGAACCGCGCCCACGAGCATCAGGCCGGCCAGCACGACGAAAGAGAGCCGCCAGCCGAGCAGGTGGCCACCCGCGGTGCCGAGCGGCACCCCGAACACGAAGGCGAGCGTGCCGCCGGCTACCGTGATCGAGACGGCGCGACCGATCTGCGCTTTCGGCACGAGGTGTCCGGCGTAGGCACCCACCACCGACCAGAACAGTCCGTGCGCGACGCCGCCGAGCACCCGCGCGGCGACGACGAACTCGTAGGTCGGCGCGATGGCGGTGAGAATATTGCTCACCGCGAAGACGATGAGCACGACGATGATCAGCCCGTGCCGCGGAAAGCGGCGGGTCCAGATGGCGACCGGTGCGCTCGTGAGCACCACCGTGAAAGCGAACCAGGAGACCAGCAGCCCGATCTGCGACTGCGCGACACCGAGGCTGCGACTCATCTCGGGGAGTAACCCGGTCGGCAGCATCTCACTCGTGACCGAGAGAAAGACCGCGGCGGAGAGGGTGATCAGTCCAACCCAGGGGAACGGCGGTTCGGTGGGAGCCGCCCGCGTGGTGGGAATCGACCCGGTGGGTAAGAAAATATTGGCGGTGTTGGTCATGGCTGCATTCGAACTGGGCCAGAGTAGTCGACCGGTGGGACCATTCACACCGAGATCGAAGCCACTCGACTGCGCGCCGACGTGCGCGCCCGGGGCCGACCTGCTCAGTGCGACCAAGGGGTAGTCTACCCAAAGCCGATGAGGCGGCAACTGGGCGGGCCGCGGCATCCGCTCTCACGCCGGGTATTCTGGCCCAATGACTTCTTCGACCCCGCACCACTGGGTAATCACGCTGGTCTGTGCTGACCAGCCCGGAATCGTGCACGCCGTCAGTGGCGCGATCGTGCAGGCGCAGGGCAACATCTCGGAGAGCCAGCAGTTCTCCAGCGATGACACCGGACGGTTCTTCATGCGGTTGCAGGTGCAGTCGCCAGCGACGCGGCCCGAGCTCGAGGCGGCGCTCGCGCCGGTAATCGAGCGGTATGCGATGGCATCGATCATCGACGTCGTCGGGCGTCCGCTGCGCACGCTCGTACTCGCGTCCTCGGCCGGTCACTGCGTGAACGACCTGCTGTTTCGCCAGCGTGGCGGGCAGCTGCCGGTGGAGATTCCGCTCGTGCTCAGCAATCACGGCACGCTGCGCGACCTCGTGGGGTTCTACGGGGTGCCGTTCGAGTCGCTGCCCATAACGGATGCCGCCAGCAAGGCCGACTTCGAAGCGCGCGTCATCGAGGCGGTCGACGACCTCGACATCGAACTCGTCGTACTCGCGCGGTACATGCAGATTCTGTCGCCGGAACTGTGCGCGCGGCTCAGTGGGCGGGCGATCAACATCCACCACTCATTCCTGCCGGGGTTCAAGGGGGCCAACCCCTACCGCCAGGCGCACGCGCGCGGCGTGAAACTCATTGGTGCGACCGCACACTTCGTCACCGGCAACCTCGACGAGGGTCCGATCATCGAGCAGAACGTGGTGCGGGTCGATCACTCACGCACTCCGGCGGAGCTTGTGTCGATCGGGCAGGACGAAGAGAGCCGCACGCTCACCCAGGCGGTCAAGTGGTTCGCCGAGAACCGTGTGCTGCTCGACGGTGCCCGCACGATCATCTTCAAGTAGGCGTTTTTCTTTCCGGGCCCGGGCCCGGTCGCTGGGCCCATGATCTATCCTGGGCCCGGTTTCCGGGCCCGGGCCCGGAAAGCACACACCGGGCGTATCGCTAGGATTGACGGGTGACAGATACGCGCGACCTGCCGAAAATCGGCCCCAACGACATGCTCCGGTTCGTGCTGGAACTCTTCGCCTTCATCAGCCTCGGAATCTGGGGCTTTGTCGCCTGGCCGCTCCCCTGGCCCGGCATCCTGTTCGGACTCGCCACTCCCGCGTTCGCGATTCTGGTCTGGGCGCTGTTCCGGTCGCCGCGGGCCGTGTTCAGGCTCGATCCGTTCGGCAAGGCCGTCATCGAGATCGCCATCTTCGGCTCGGCCGCGCTCGCCTGGTGGGACCTCGGCTTTCCCATCATCACCGTGATCTTCGCCGTCGTCGCCACGGCCAGCGGCGTCATCTCCGGTCGTAAAGAGCTGCGCTAAAGCTGAGCCAACCAGGCGACCGCGGCGGCGACATCCTCTTCGGCGACGCCGTGGCCGCCGGGACGCAGGGACTGCGTCACGGTCGCCCCGCGCTCCCCGAGCAACTCGACCAGCATCTGCACGCTCACCAACGGTGCCATCGGGTCACTCCGGCCATTCACCAACAGCACAGCGGATGCCGCCAGCTCGCTCGCCGCGACCCGCGCGTCGATCGCACGCTCCACCTCGCTCGCATCCGCTGACACGTCGAGCGGGTGCATCCCCGAGAACGCGACCACCCGCGCCACCACCTCGGGATGCAGCAGGGCCAGGGCGAGGGCGATGTTGGCACCGTTGGAGAACCCGACGGCAACGAGCGAACGGTCGCCCAACTCGTAGTAGTCCCGGACCCAGACCAGAAATCCGGCGAGGTCGTCGGCTCGCCGGGCGACATCTTCGGTATCGAAGACACCTTCCGACAGCCGACGGAACCAGCGGTTCATGCCGTTCTCTGCCGCGCGTCCGCGTGGGGCGAGCACGGCGGCCGTCGGGTCGAGCGCGGCGGCGAGCCCACTGATCTGCTGCTCGTCGCCGCCGGTTCCGTGCAGCATGAGCAGTACCGGAGCGTCGGGCGAACCCGCCCGAAACAGGTGCGGCCAGTCCGCTGTCACGTCACTCATTCGTGAGCCGCCGCGGCTGCCAGCGCCGCGGCCTCCGCCAGCCCCGGGTTGTTCTCGGCGGGCACCGTGACGGGCGCGACCGAATTCTCGATGGCCTCGCGACTCGGCTCGAGCCACGGCGGGAGCTTGAGCGACCGACCGAGTTCGAGCAGCGGCTCATCGATATCGAAGCCGGGGGTGTCCGTGGCAATCTCGAACAGAACGCCGCCGGGCTCGCGAAAGTAGATCGAGGTGAAGTAGTCGCGGTCGAGAATGGCGGTCACACCGTAACCGCGGTCCACGAGCAGTTCACGCCAGTCGGCCTGGGTAGCCCGGTCAGGCACCCGGAACGCCACGTGGTGCACGGTTCCGCCAGCGGTCAGGCCCGGCTCGCCGGCCGGGTCAGCGAGCACGTCGACGAGGTTGCCGGCCGCACCATCACCGGCCCCGACGCGGATGCGGCCATCCGTTTCGGAGATGACATGCATGCCGAGGTCGGCGGTGAGCACCTGCACGGTCTTCGCCGGGTCGGCCACCGTGAGCACCGAGGAGTGCTGGCCGCGCACCGCAAATTCGGCGGGAACGGATGCCGAGTCCCAGGGATTGCGCGGATCCACGGTCGACGACGCCACCAGGTCGAGCTGCAGGCCGTCGGGATCACGCAGGGAGAGGCGTTCCTCGTGCGAGGAGCGGCCCGTCACGGCAGATTCCACGCCGAGCGCGGCGAAGTGTGCTTTCCACCAGCCGAGGCTGCCGGCCGGAACCGAGAACGCGGTGGTCGTCGACTGCCCGGCACCGGTGCGGCCGCTGCGAATGCCGGCCCAGGGAAAAAAGGTGAGCAGCGATCCGGGGCGGCCGGAATCGTCGCCGTAATACAGGTGGTACGTGCCCGGATCGTCGAAGTTGACGGTTCTCTTCACGAGGCGCAGGCCGAGCCCGGTCACGTAGAAGTCAATGTTGCGCTGTGGGGCGCCCGCGATCGCGGTGACGTGGTGCAATCCACTGGTCTGGACGGTCATGGGTTGTCTCCTTGACAGATCAATCGTTCGTTGTTTATGCAAACGTATGTATCTGCTGAGGTATTCCCGCTCGTCCCATGCCCGCCGGAGTTCAGGAAATCGGTTGCGCTGGCCAGGGAACGTCTCGCACTCCTGCGGAAGCTCGGTGCGCCGCGCCGAACTTTCCTGAATCAGTCACGCGCATCCGCAGTTAGGCGACGGCGCGGCGCTCCGACGGCATCCGCAACGCGTAGGCGGCCGCGATGACCAGGAACACCCCGCCGACCGCGAATCCGGCCGAGAACGAGAAGGTGTCAACCAGCAGGCCGGCGACGAGCGGACCGACGATGGCACCGGCATCCGCACACATGGAGAAGACCGACACCGGCCGTCCCCCGCGAGCGCCGGCAGCATCGCCCACCGCTGCGGCCGGCGCGGTGCCCATGAACGCCGCGGCGACCCCGTAGACGCAGAGCAGGGCGCCGAGCACCCAGATGTTCGGCGCGAACGAGATGGCCACGATCGCCAGCCCGGCTACGGTGAATGCCCCGATGATTGCCGGTTTACGCCCGACGGTGTCGACGAACCGGGCGGCCGGCGCCAGCGCGAGTGCCTGGGCCACCGCCGCAGCCGCGAGAGCGATGCCGGTCCACGAGCTGGTCCCGCCGAGCACCACCACCACAAACAGCGGAATGAGAGTCGTTCGCACCCCGAGGGATGTCCAGCCCTGCGCGAAGTTGGCGGTGCAGGCCGCGCGAAAACGCTCGTCGCGCAGCACGGTGCGAAACGGTGTGCGCACAGCGGATGCGTCGGCCGCGGCCAGCGCGCTGCCCCGCCCTCCCGAGCGCAGCAGAAGCAGTCCGACCAGCCCGGCAACGGTGAGGGTGCCGGCGTAGAAGAAAAACGGTGCGGTCAGGGATATGGTCGCGAGCAGGCTGCCGATCGCGGGGCCGGCCATGCCGCCGATCAAGAATCCGCCCTGGTAGAACCCGATCGCGCGGGCCCGCCGGCCCGGCTCGGCCGTGCGCAGCAGCAGAGTCATGGCCGACACCGAGAACATGGCTGAGCCGATGCCGCCCGCGCCGCGCAGCAGCAACAGTTGCAGGTAGCTGTCGGCGGCTCCGACCAGTCCGCTGGAGAGCGCGACGATGCCGATGCCGACGGCGAGCACGGTGCGCTCCCCCGCCCAGTCGATCAGGCGGCCGCAGGCCGGGCTGAACACGAAACGCATCAGCGCGAAGGCGGACACGACCGCGCCGACTTCGAGGTTGCCGACCCCGAAGCTCTGCACGTAGACCGGAAGCACCGGAACGACAACGCCGAACCCGACCATCACGAAGAATGCGATGACGCCGAGCACGATCACGTCCCGGTTCAGCCGCGGCTTCGGGCTCGCGCCGGTTGCGCCCGATCCGGCGGCGCTCGACCCGGGTGCGCCGGGTCCGGCTATAGCGGATGCCCGGAGTCGCCCCCGCATCCATCCCGCCGCTCGCATCCCTACAGCTTAAGCTGCCGCGGGCCCGCCCGGGCCCACCGGAGGCAACCGGGACCGTGATCTAGCCTGGGCCAGGTGTCCGGGCCCGGGCCCGGAAAGTGCGAACAGGCACAACCCGGGACAGGCGTGAAGGCGACGGTGCCGCATCCGTCGCCCTCATCGTCGCCGGGCCCACCTTATGTCCACGGGCCCAGTTTCTAAACTGGGCCCGTGGACGGGGCCCGGGCCCCGTCTAGAAAAAGACGGGGCCCGTACAGACAGAGCGCGGAGCCGGTCGGGACGAGACAAAGCTCGGGCCCCGTGCGGAGTGCACGGGGCCCGAGTACCGCGTGCGGGGCTACCGCACGACCAGCAGGGTGCGGGCCGGGCTGTTCGCCGCGGCGACCGCGTCATTGCCGGCGTAGTGCCCGACCACCTTGTAGAGGCCGCGACCGAGTTGCGGCAGTGTGACGCTGCCGTGCCCGTTCGCATCGAGCGCCACGGTGAACCGGCGCTTGTCGACCGTCACGGTGGCGCTGTCACCGACCTCTCCCTTGCTGGTGACCGTCACGGACACGGTGACCCGGCTGGAGAAGAAGACGGCCCGGTGGTTGAGCGTCACCGCGACCGTGGCGGCATACTTCACCAGGACACCGGCCGAGGTGGCCGCTGCGCTCGGCCCGTCCGGCACCGACCCGGTCACGACCACGGTCAGCGTCGTTCCGGCGAGCTTGGCCGTCGGCGTGAAGGTTGCCGACATCGCACCCTTGATGTCGACGCCGTCACTCTGCCACTGGTAACCGAAATCGAGGCCTTCGACGTTCCACTGGCCGGGATCAGCCGTCAGGACCGAACCGATCTGCGGCCTACCGGAAATGCTCGGCGCTCCGGTATTCACCGGGGCCTGGGTGTTGTCACCCTCGCTCGCCGCGATGGCGAGAACCGTCGAGGCTGTGCTGTCCCCGTAGTCGACCACACCGAGGTACGGCGTGTTCGGCACGAGTCCGGCCCAATTGAGCGTGTACGTGATCGGCACGCCCTGCGGCCCCTGGATCGTCGCCGGCGTCGCGGCGAACCCATTTGTCGGCGCTCCGGACGCGACCGAGAAGGTGTTCACGTCGAACGCCGTCGAACCGGAGAACACGTCCACAACGACCTGATAGAAACCGGCCTCCGGGCTGGGAATGTCGACGTGCTCATCAGCGGAACCCGTTGCCGACTGCCAGCCGGCAACGGGGTTGCCCCCGGCGCCGTCGAGCAGTAGCACGAACAGGTCGAGGTCGGTCGAATCGTCGACGGCATTCAGGTCGAAGCGGGCAAGCCGGCCTGCCTGAATCTCTACCTGGTAGGTGAACTGGTCGCCGGTCACGCCCTCGCCGGTGTGCGAAGCGGACGGGTCCGTAGCGTTGTTCTGATGTACCCCGTTGGCCAGGCCGCTGAGGTTCAGCGCTACCGGCTCTGATCCGCCCGGGGCCACCGTGACATTGACCGAACCGTCGAGGCCGGTACCAGCCACCTCGGTGGGAGCGACGACGGTGACCGGACGAACGGCGATCGGGCTGTGCACCACGTCGAAGAAGTCGCCCGGGTCGCCCGAACCACCGTTTCCAAAGCCCCAGTCCAGCGAGCCGGTGGCGTATTGGTCGAGCGGAGCATCCGTTCGAGTGAAGGTCACCGTGTAGCTCTGCTTCTCACCCACGGCGCTGAAAGTCATCTCGGCCGGAGAAACCACGGCGGTGATGCCGGGAATCTCGATCGGGATGGCCGTGTAGGTGCCGACCCGTACGGCGGTCACCGTGCGGGTGATGGTTTCTGGTGCGGTCAGCGCTCCGATCTGAATCGACGGGAGGTTCAGGTTGCTGGCATCGATCGGCACCACGCCGGCGTCGAAGCCAATCCCCTGCAGGTAGGCCAGCCAGTCCGCCGGGCCGCTCTGGTAGACCAGTCCCGGAAAGTCGAACGAGGACGGATTGACCTGGCCAGCACCCTGCGCGAACGGGTCGGTCACCGGGGCACCGGTGGCATCGAACGTGTTCTTCGCGGTCGTCATCATGACGGACTTGATCTCGGCGGGGGTCGCGAGCGGGCGGAAGCCGAGGATGAGTGCGGCGAGGCCGGCGATGTGCGGGCTGGCCATCGAGGTACCCGACTCGAACTGGAAGGTCGGGTCGCCGCCCTCCGCGTTGGGTCCGTCGGCCAGAATGCTCACCCCGGGCGCAGCGATATCGGGCTTGAGCAGGTCGCCGCCGTCGGCGGTCACCGGCCCGCGGGAGGAGAATCCGGCCATCTGGGGCACCGGCGTTTGCGTGGCGGTCGTGTTATCCGTCGTGAACGTGACGGTCGCGCCATCCGTTGCGGCGTAGGCGAAGACCGGGTCGAAAGCGTCAGCGTCGAGGTGGATGGTGGGCACCGAGTGTTCGTCGGTGTCGACGTCGGCCGGTGTGCGGTTGACCAGCAGCATGCCGCTGCCGCCCGCTCGCAGTACCTCGGCCGACTTGGCCACCCGGTCGTAGACGCCGCGCTGGCAGAAGACGATCCCGCCGGCCACCTTGGCCGGGTCGAGGGAGCCCGGAGCACAGAGCAGCGCGTCGGCCGGGTCGAAGCCGTCCACCGCTACGAGGTCGGCCCGAAGCAGGTTGCCCGAGAGCGGGGTAGCCCCCGGCGTGCGGTCGACCGTGATCGAAGCACCGGCGTAGGTAGAACCATCACCGAGCGTGGCCGTGGCCTCATACGAGGGGATGGTGCTGGCGGCGACCGTGGTGATCCACGGTGACACGTTCTCTACGGTGGATGCCGTTGGACCGTCGTTACCAGCGGATGCAGCCACGAAGATGCCAGCTGCCGCCGCGCCGAGGAAGGCTTGGTCGGTTGGCGAGAACGTGGTCTGCGCGGGGCCGCCGCCGATCGAGTAGTTGATCACGTCGACGCCGTCGGAGACGGCCTGGTCGATAGCCTTCAGGATGTCGGTGTCGGTGCAACCGTCGTCGGTCGTGACCGAGTTGTCCGGGCCGGACCAGCACACCTTATATGCGGCGATCTTGGCGGCCGGGGCTACGCCCGAGATGTTACCGAAGTCGACTCCGTTGATGGTCGTCGGTATGTCGGCGTTGCCGCCGGCCGTGCTCGAGGTGTGCGAACCGTGACCGTCACCGTCGCGCGGAGAGACGTACTCGCCGGTTGACGCGTCGCCGATCTGGTCGGCGCCGAAGCCGTCGAGAAAGTAGCGCGCCCCGATCACCTTGGTACTGCAGGCACTCGCAGCGAACTGCTCGCCGGTCTGGCAGGTGCCCGTGAATGTGGTTCCGTCGGCCTTGTTCATGGTGATCGTGTCACCGTCGAGCCAGGGCTCGTCTCCGGGATTCGTCCCGAGCGGTGACCCGGCGAAGGACGGGTTCTCGGGGGCGATGCCGGTATCGAGCACACCGATCACGACGCCCTTACCGGCCTCGCTGGTTCCGCCAAGCTTGGACCACAGTCCGTTCGGTCCGCTCAACCGCAGAAAGTCGGTCGACGACTCGGCGGTCACGTGCCGGAGGGCGTCGGGTACAACCGACACCACGTTCTTCTTCACGGCCAGGGCGGCCGCTTGCTTGCCGGTGAGCTGCGCTGCGAATCCGTTGACGGCGAGCGTGTAGGAATACGCCACCTTGGCATCAACGGATGCTGCCACCTCGCTTTGGATGCGCGCCAGGTAGTCCTTATAGGTCTCGGCCGAGCGGCTTTGAGCGTTGAGTTTGGCTCCGGCGTCTGGCATGGTCGCCGAGAAACCGTCGACCCCGCCCTGGTACAGCGCAACGGCCTCGTCACTGAGGGTCACGATGTAGCGTCCGGCGGTGAAATCCATCCGCTGCCCGCCGGGAGAGGCGATGCTGCCGGAGAGGCCGGTCGCGGTCGGGGCGGCGCCGGCGGGCAGGGTGCCGCCGACGAGTACTGAAGCGCCCACCAGGGCGATGGTGACGGTGGCCGCGATTGTGGCGCGGCGGCGCGTGCGGGATGTTGACGCTGGGTTCAGCGCTGAATCCGGCGCAGACATCGTGCGCCTGAAGAAAGAACTCACGTGGGTGTCCAATCCGATAAGGGTGCGAGGTGGTCTCGTTCCACAACAGGAACGTGTCGCTGTTCCGATGCGCGGGACAGTTCGCTGGTGACCGTATCGCGCTCGGCGACCCCCGGATAGGGGCATTCCGCAGGTACCACACGCAGGGGGTGCGCAAGCGGGCGCACGCAAACGCGCGCTGCGGCATCCGCTTCAAAAAAACGGATGCCGCAGCGCGCGTTTGCGCTCGCCGACTACCGCACGGTCAGCGTGCGCGGCTTGCTGTTCGCCGCGGCGACGAGGTCGGTGCCGGCGTACTGCGCCACAACCGTGTAGCTGCCGCGGTCCAAGTCAGTCAGGGTGAGCGATCCCTTGCCCTTCGGGTCAAGCGCCACGTCGTAGCTCTGGTCGTCGACCAGCACCTGCACGGTGCCGAGGGGCGCGGAGCGCGGTGCGTCGGTCTTCAACGACACCTCGATCGTGACGCCTTTGGAGTGCGGCTTAGCCTTCGAATCGACCGTCACATCGGCCGTGGCGGCGTACTTCACGACGACCCCGGCCGAGGTGGCCGTGCCGTCCGGAATCCCGTCGGCCCGTGCGGTGACGACCACCGTGAGCGTCTCGCCGCCGAGCGACTTGGTCGGCTTGTAGTCGACCTTGGTTGCTTTCTCGATGTCGCGACCATCGGCCTGCCACTGGTAGCTGTAGTCCAGCCCGGCGACATTCCACTCCCCCGCCTGGGCAGTCAGCTTCGCGCCGACGACGGCGGTGCCCTCGATCGACGGCAACGCCGTGTTCATGGGCGCCTCCGGCTCGGGAGCTGCGCCGCTGGCGACCGAGACGACCGTTGAGACCGAGCTGTCACCGTAACCGACGAGACCGAGGTAGCCGGTCTCGGGCACGAGGCCCGCCCAGGACAGCGAGTACGTCGCCGCCACGCCCTGCTGGCCAGCAACGACCGGAGGTGCGGCCGCGAACGACCCCTCTCCGGCGCCGGCGAGCACCGAGTACGTGTTCAGGTTGAACGCGGTCGTTCCGCTGTAGACGGAGTTGATCACTTGGTAGAAACCGGCGGTCGGATTGGCCAGGTCGATGAGTTCATCGGCCGAGCCGGTCGCTGACTGCCAGCCGGCGACCGGCGAACCGCCGTCGCCGTTCAGACGGTAGACGATCAGGTCGAGGTCGGCGGTCTGGTCGACCGCGTCGAGGTCGAACCGGGCGAGCTGGGTGCCCTCCGGCACCTCCACCTGGTAGCTGTACTCGTCGCCGGCCGTGCCGGATCCGGTGTTCGGACTGGCCGGGTCGGCCGGGTCGCTCTGGTGCAGTCCGGCCGCGAGACCGGTCAAGTTCAGCGCGATATCCCCGGTAGCTCCGGGGGTGATCGACACGTCGACCGAACCGTCGACCCCGGTGCCGTTGGCGGTGGCCGGTGCCACGAGGGTCACCGGCTGGATGGCGACCGGGCTGTGCACCACGGTTCCCGAGCCGCTCACCCAGTTGAGCGAGCCGGTCGAGAACGTATCGAGCGGGGCATCCGTTCGAGTGAACGTCACCGTGTAGCTGGCGGAATCGCCGGCAGCGCCGAAGCTCAGCGTGCTGGGCGAGACGACAGCGTCGATGCCCGGTACTGTCACCGGCTGGGCCGTGAAGGTGCCGGCCTCGGTGCTCGTGACGGTGCGGGTAATGGTTTCCGGCGCGGTCAGTGACCCGATCGCGATGGAGGCCAGGTTGAGGTTGCTCGGGTCCACGGGGTCGGAGCCGACGTCATAACCGATGCCCTGAATGTACGAGTACCAGTCCTCGGTGTCGTTCAGGTAGAGCAGGCCCGGTTCGAACATTTTCGTCGGGTCGACGTGTCCGGCGCCCTGGGTGAACGGGTCGGTGACGGTGTCGCCGCCCGCATCGACGGTGTCATAGGCACTCGTCATCATGGCCGATTTGATCTCACCGGGGGTGGCGAGCGGTCGTTCACCGAGATAGAGCGCGGCGAGTCCGGCGATCTGCGGGCTCGACATCGACGTACCGGAGAGGAACTGCCAGGTCGGCTCTCCACCCTCTGCGTTCGGACCGTCGGCAAGAATGGCCACGCCGGGCGCGGTCACGTCGGGCTTCAGAATGTCGCTACCGTCGGCAAGCACCGGTCCGCGTGAGGAGAACCCGGCCACCTGCGGTGTCGGCGGCGTGTAGCTGGTCGTATTCCCGTCGGTGAATATAACGGATGCCGCGGCGCTACCCGCGTAGGCAAACGTCGCCTCCCAGTATGGCGAGTCGAGGTGAATGGTGGGCACGGTGTGCTCGTCGGTGTCGACCGAGCCGGGAACGCTGTTCACGAGCAGAGTGCCGATGCCGCCAGCCCGGAGAACCTCGGCGGACTTCGCGACGCGGTCGTAGATGCCGCGCTCACAGAGCACTATGGTTCCGGAAACGAGCGCCGGATCGAGGGAATCGGGGCCGCAGAGCAGAGCGTCGGCCGGGTCGTGGCCGGACGCCGCAACGAGGTCACCGCGCACGAGAGTGCCTGCCAGCGGGGTCGAACCCGGGGTACGGTCGACCGAGATCGAGCCGCCCGCGTAGGCGGTGCCGTCACCAAAGGTGGCGGTGGCCTCGTAGCCGGGGATAGTGCTCGCGGCGACCGTGGTGATCCACGGCGAGGCGTTGTCGAGCGTCGACGCACCGGGGCCGGAGTTGCCGGCCGAGGCGGCCACGAAGATGCCCGCTGCGGCCGCGCCGAGGAAGGCCTGGTCGGTCGGTGAGACCGTGGTGTCGGCCGCTCCCCCGCCGATCGAGTAGTTCAGAACGTCGACGTTGTCGGCGACGGCCTGGTTGATACCGGCCAGCAGGTCGGAGGTGGCGCAGCCGTCGTCTCCGCCGGGAGCAGCCGTCCAGCAAACCTTGTAGGCGGCGATCTTGGCGGCCGGGGCAACGCCCGAAATGAGGCCGTAGTCCAGGCCGCTGATCGTCGCGGTCACGTCGTGGTTGCCGCCGGCGGTGCTCGCGGTGTGCGACCCGTGGCCGTCGCCGTCGCGCGGCGACAGGTATTCGCCCTCGTCGACCCCGCCGATGCGGTCGGCGCCGTAGCCGGTCACAAAGTAGCGCGCACCGACCACCTTGGTGCTGCAGTCCGAGGCGTCGAACTGTACGCCGGTGACGCACTCGCCGGTGAAGACGGTGCCGTCGCTCTTGGTCATGGTGATTGTGTCACCGTCGAGCCAGGGCTCGTCACCGGCCGTGCTGCCGAGCGCGTCGCCGGCGAACGAGGGGTTTTCCGGTGCGAAACCGGTGTCGAGCACGCCGATGACGACGCCCTCGCCGGCGTTGTCGGCGCCGCCGGTGGACGCCCAGACGCCGTCATCGCCGGACAGTCCGAGAAACTCGGTCGACGAGGTAGCGGTCAGGTGCTTGAGCTCGTCAGGCGAGATGGCCACAACGTCTTTCTCGGCCGACAGCCTGGCAGCCTGCGCGGCGGTCAGTTCGGCGGCGAACCCGTTCAGGGCCAGGGTGTAAGAGTAGTCGATCGTGGCATCAACGGAGGCCGCCGCCTCCTTTTGCTTTCCTCCCAAGTAGTCGGAATAGCTCGCCGAGGCGCGACTGTGCGGATCGAGGCGGGCGCCGGCATCCGGTGTGGTCGGTGCAAAACCGTCGACACCGCCGGTGTAGGTGGCAACAGCGTTGTCGGCCAGGGTGACGATGTAGCGACCGTCCGTGAAGTCGGTGACCGGGCTGCCCGCGCCGATGATGCCGCCGAGGCCGGGAGCCATCGGGGCGGCCGCCGCGCCGCTCACGCCCACGAGGGCTCCGGCCGCGACCAGGGTCGTGGTCACGCAGAGTGCCATCACCCGCCGCATCTGGTGGAGAGCGAACTGCGGGCTTTCGGGCGGGAGTGTGGTTCGCCTGAACTGTGATCTCACGTGCGTGTCCAATCGGATCGGAGTGCGCTGGCCGCTCTGCCCCAGTTCGGGGCACAACGTGCTCGTGAACGTATCGCACAGGCGACACCGTCGTACAGGGTGCAGAATGCTCGGTAACACGATCGTTACCTTGACTAATGCTCAATTTAGCCCCTGAGCGGCCCCTGAATCAGACGGGTCTGTCTACTGAAGGGAGCACCGGTCTGCCTGCCCCTTCGCTGGTTTCCAGTGGGGCCGCTGCACCGCCGACGGATTCACGCGGAGCCCCCACGGCATCCTGGCGACCGCCGGTGGCGCGCAGCGCGTTCAGAATGGTGATGAGGTCGACGGCCTCCTGGCTGATCGCTCCGGCCGTCGCCGGTATGAGGCCGAACGCCGCGACCACCATGAGCGCGACGCTCAGGAAGATGCCGAGCCAGATGCTCTGCAACGCCACCCGCACCGTGTCCTGGCCGATGCGCACGGCCCGCACCGTGCGCGAGATATCGTCGAGCAGAATGACCACGTCGGCCGATTCGCTCGCCGCCGTCGCCCCCTTCGCCCCCATCGCGATGCCCACGTCGGCGACCGCGAGCACCGGGGCGTCATTGACGCCGTCGCCCACCATGATCACCGGCCGCCGGGTCAGCGCCCGCACCGCCTCGACCTTGTCACGCGGCAGGCAGTCCGCTCGCACGTGCACAATGCCGACCTGGCGAGCCACGTGCTGGGCGGTGGCTCGGCCATCTCCCGTGAGCATGAGATTCTCCCGCACGCCGAGACGGGCGAGGTCAGCGACGCTCTGGCGGGAGTTGTCGCGCACCCGGTCGCTGGCCACGATGCTGCCGGCGAACCGTCCGTCCACGGCGACGTACATGGCCAGCTCGCCGCCGGCAAGGTGCGTAGCCGTCGCATCCGCTGCCCCGTCATTGATAAACGAGAGCTTGCCGACCCGCACGGTTCCGGGCCCGAATCGGGCCTCGACGCCGAAGGTTGCGGCCTCACTCGCCGAATCCGCCGTGTGAAGCACGAGACCGCGCTCGCGCGCGGCGCCAATAACGGATGCCGCCAGCACGTGACTCGAATATTGCTCGGCCGACGCCGCGAGAGTCAGGAGCTCGTCAGCGCTGAAGCCCGCTTCGGGGCGCACCTCGCTGATCGAGGGCGTGCCGTAGGTGAGCGTTCCGGTCTTGTCGAAGACGACAGTTTTGGCACGGGAGAGGGCTTCGAGCACGCCTGCGCCCTTGACGATGATCCCGTTCCGAGCGGCTCGACTCATGCCGCCCATGAACGCGACCGGCGCGGCGAGCAACAGCGGGCACGGCGTCGCCACTACGAGTACCTCGGCGAACCGCACCGGATCGTTGGACAGCGCCCAGGCGAGACCGGCCAGGGTGAGAGCGCCCACCGTGAACGGAACGGCGTAGCGGTCGGCGAGGCGCACCACCGGGGCTTTACTGCTTGACGCTTCCTCGACCAAGGCGATGATGTGCTGGTACTGACTGTTCGCGGCGGTCGCCGTGGCCATCAAGGTGGCTGCGATTTGCCCGTTGATGGATCCGCTCAGTACCGGGTCTCCGACGCTGCGTTCAACCGGGAGGCTCTCACCGGTGAGCGAGGACTCGTCGAATGCGGCAGTGTCGCTCTGCAGTTGCCCGTCGACCGGCACGATTTCCGACGGGCGCACGAGCAGCAGGTCGCCGACGCGCACCTCGGTGGCCGGCACATCCGCAGCCTCACCCGAGTCAGGGTCGAGGCGATGAGCGATCTGAGGCGCACGTTTCAGGAGCGCGTCGAGTTCTCGCGCGGCGCGGCCAGCGGCATAATCCTCGAGGGCCGCGCCACCCGACAGCATGAGCACGATGAGCAGGGTCGCCACGTATTCGCCCACGAGGATGGTAGCGACGATCGCGATGATGGCGAGCAGGTCGACGCCGAAGCTGCCCCGGAACAGTTGGCGTACCATGCCGACGGACGAAACGAGGGCGGCCGCGATGCCGAACGCGCTGAACAACCAGCGCACGGCATCCGCGTGATCGAAGATTCCGAGCGAGAGCCCGAGCACGCCGACGAGCACTGTGGCGGCGACGAGCGGATATCGGCGCACGAGCGCGAGGAGGCGGGACATGACTGCATTCTCCCGCGTGACTGCAGCCGAGCGCCACCGAGGAATGCCTCGCCTGCAGTCACGCAGAACGCACGAAAGCCCCGACCGATGACGGTCGAGGCCTTCCGATACGCTGGTGCCGGCTACGCCAGGCGGGTCTGCAGGTTCTCGGCGAGCGAGGCGAGGAATTCCTCGGTGGTCTGGTACTTCTGCTCCGGGCCGACCAGGAGCGCGAGGTCCTTGGTCATCTTGCCGCTTTCGACGGTCTTGATGACGACGTCTTCGAGGGTCAACGCGAACTCGGCCAGAGCCTTGTTGTTGTCGAGCTTGGCGCGGTGCGACAGACCGCGGGTCCATGCGTAGATCGACGCGATCGGGTTGGTCGAGGTGGGCTTGCCGAGCTGGTGCTGACGGTAGTGACGGGTCACGGTACCGTGCGCGGCTTCAGCTTCGACGATCTTGCCGTCAGGAGTGGAGAGCACGCTGGTCATGAGGCCGAGCGATCCGAAGCCCTGCGCAACGGTGTCGGACTGAACGTCGCCGTCGTAGTTCTTGCAGGCCCAGAGGTAGCCGCCCTCCCACTTCATGGCCGAGGCGACCATGTCGTCGATGAGGCGGTGCTCGTAGGTGAGGCCGGCCGCTTCATAGCCGGCCTTGAACTCGGCGTCGAAGATGTCCTGGAAGATGTCCTTGAAGCGACCGTCGTAGGCCTTGAGGATGGTGTTCTTGGTCGAGAGAAAGACCGGCACGTTGCGCTCGAGGCCGTAAGCCAGGGTGGCGCGGGCGAAGTCGGTGATCGACGAGTCGAGGTTGTACATGCCCATGGCGACGCCGTCGCCCGGAGCCTCGAACACCTCGAAGGTG
Source organism: Cryobacterium sp. PH31-L1 (assembly GCF_030063145.1). Classification (GTDB taxonomy): domain Bacteria; phylum Actinomycetota; class Actinomycetes; order Actinomycetales; family Microbacteriaceae; genus Cryobacterium. Next base: position 290,319 of record NZ_JASISM010000001.1, on the reverse strand, counting down.
GACGGCTCACTGCCGTCCTGCGGGGTGAAGGTCATGCTGAGCGTGCCCTTGCCCTTGAACCGAAAGTTGGTGGCCTTGTACTGGTCGCCGTAGGCGTGACGGCTGATGATGATCGGCTTGTTCCAGCCCGGCACGAGGCGCGGGATGTTGGAGATGACGATCGGCTCGCGGAAGATGGTGCCGCCGAGGATGTTGCGGATGGTGCCGTTCGGCGAGAGCCACATCTTCTTGAGACCGAACTCTTCCACCCGGGCTTCGTCGGGGGTGATGGTCGCGCACTTCACGCCGACGCCGTACTTCTGAATGGCGTGGGCGGCGTCGATCGTGACCTGGTCGTTGGTTTCGTCGCGCTTCTGGATGGAGAGGTCGTAGTACTCGAGGTCGATATCGAGGTACGGGTGAATGAGCGTTTCTTTGATGGCATGCCAGATGATGCGGGTCATCTCGTCGCCATCGAGCTCGACTACTGTTCCTTCAACCTTGATCTTCGACAAAAATTTCTCCTCTTTATTCAGTGTGGCCGTCACGACCACCGTCAAGCTTACTAGAGGCCGGCAACTATCTTGACATCGAGATAAATTTGCCAGGTGAATTGCGGGGGTCAAACGCCCCCCTCGACTACCGGCTACCCCGGGCGCACGTTAGCCTGAACACATGGGTGAGCTGAAGCTGGAAGAATTATCCGCACGAAACATCGTCGCGGCCAACAACCTGAGTCTCAAGCCTGGGCAGGAACAATTCATTGCGCCGGTCTCGTATTCGGTTGCAGCCTCGGTGATCAATCCGGCCACATCGTGGCAGCGCGTGGTGCTTCTCGACGGCGTTGTCGCTGGTTTCATCCACGGGAACTTCGACCCGAATTCCGAGCACGAAGAGTTTCGCGCCTGCATCTGGCGCATCAATGTCAACGCGGAAACGCAGGGCCAGGGCGTCGGCAAGTTCGCCGCGGAGGCACTCGCCGCTGAAGCCCGCGACCGTGGCTTCGACCACGTCAACGTCATTTGGGAGCCCGGCGCCGACGGCCCGGAGGCCTTCTTCCACCGCCTGGGCTTCGTCGACGTCGGTGAGACCCAGTACGGCGAAGTCATCGGCTCGCTGAAGCTCTGAGCCGCGTCGAGCCTCAGATAAGCACGCCTGAGCCCGACGACTTCGTGTCCCGGGTGCTCGGCGTAGTCGATTCCATACCGCCTGGCCGCGTGATGACCTACGGCGGAGTGGCCGCGCAGCTCGGCTCCCGCGCGGCCCGCGCCGTCGGGCAAGTTATGGCTCGTTACGGCTCTGATGTGGCGTGGTGGCGGGTGATTCGCGCGGGCGGGCATCCGCCGATCGGGCACGAGGCCCAAGCGCTGGCGCACTACCACGCCGAGAACACGCCGCTCGTGACGACGAAAACGGATGCCGCGTATCGCGTCGACTACGCCGCCGCCCGCTGGTCACCGCCCGCGTAACCTGCTCGCGTAACCTGCTCGCGACCCGGACTACTCCGGCGGCCGCGCCGTACTGCCCCGCACCACGAGCTCGAACGGCATATTGATATTGAGACCGGTGCGCAACTCTGGGTGCGGTCGGAGTTCCTCCATGAGCACCTCAACGGCTTTCTCGCCCTGCTGCCGGGGAAACTGCGCGACCGTGCTGAGCCCGAAGAAGGCCGCCTGTTCGTGGTCGTCAACCCCGATCACCGACACGTCGCGGGGCACAACGAGTCCGAGGTCACGGGCGGCGAGCAGACTGCCGATGGCCATTTCGTCGGAGGCGGCGAAAATGGCGGTTGGGCGTTCGTGCGGCCGCCCAAGCAGTTGCTTGGCAGCCTGGTATCCGCCCGCCGTGGTGAAGTCGGCCGGGCGGTAGTCCTCCCGGCGCGCTTCGATCCCGGCCGCCGCGAGCGCCGCTTCGTAGCCGAAGCGCCGGTTTGTCGGCAGGTTGAAGTCCAGGTCGAAGGCCTTGTCCCCGCCAATATGGGCAATTCGGGTGTGGCCGAGAGCGATCAGGTGTTCCGTCGCCAGTCGTGCCACGGCGAGGTCGTCCACGGTGAGGGTTGGCACGCCAGCCAGCGGGCCGCCGACCCCCACGAGCGGTTTGTCTAGGGCGTGCAGACGGGCCACCTCGTGCTCGCTCAGTTCCAGCGACACGGCGATGACGGCATCTACTCGTTGACGCAGCAGGAAGTGTTCGAAGACGCTGCGGCGGGCCTCGAGCCCGCCCGTGAGGTTATAGAGGGTGAGGTCGTAGCCGTGGCGTTGCAGGGCTTGCTGAGCACCCTCGACGACGCTCGCGAAAAACCACCGGTTCAAAAACGGTACGACCACACCGATGTTCTTCATGCGACCGGAGGCGAGGCTCGACGCTGTCGACGATACGACGTAACCGAGCTGGGCAGCGGATGCCTCCACTCGCAGGCGAGTGACCGGCGACACGTTGCGTCCGCCGCTGAGAGCGCGTGACACCGTCGCCGTCGAGACCCCGGCGTGACGGGCGACGTCCGCGATTCCAACCATGATGCCCCTCGTCGTGCCGCCCCCGGTGGCGGCGTATTCGATATGCTACACAATTTCCGAAACCTGCAAGCGTTTGCAGGATGATCGGTACAAAATTCGCATTCTCGACAACTCGTTGCAGTTCTGTGACCCAAGGGGGGCGCATCCGGACTAACCTCGATCAAGACCTTGGCTGCAATCGCTTGCAAACCGGGTCGGAATCAGCCCGCCTGCATCGCCGCAGGCACAATCTTGCGAAAGGCTCCACACCAATGACGGTGAACACCAAGAACCTGCTCCGCCTCGGCGCCCTCCTGGGCGTTGCAACCCTCGCGCTGGCCGGATGCTCGCCCGCGTCGTCCGACGACACCACCGGCGACTCCGCTTCGGCGAGCACGCTGACGGTCTGGATCGACGCCGAACGCGTCGACGCCCTGAAACCGGCCGCGGCTGCCTACACCGAAAAGACCGGAGTCGAAGTCGACCTTGTCTCCAAAGACAACGCCACCCTCAAGGATGACTTCATCCAGCAGGTCCCCACCGGCAAGGGACCGGACATCACCATGGGCGCCCACGACTGGCTCGGCGAGCTCGTCACCAACGGTGTCATCAGCCCGATCGAACTCGGCGACAAGGCCGACGACTTTCTCGATGTCGCCATCACAGCGTCTACCTACGAGGGCCAGGTCTACGAACTGCCGTACGCCGTCGAAAACCTCGCCCTTCTGCGCAACGCCGACCTCGTTCCCGAGGCGGCTACCTCCTACGACGACATGATCGCCAAGGGCACCGCAGCCGGCGTGACCTACCCGTTCCTGGTCGAGCAGGGTGTCGACGGTAACCCGTACCACCTCTACCCCTACCAGACGTCGTTCGGTGCTCCGGTGTTCGGCACCGACGCAACCGGCGGCTATGACGCCGCCCAGCTTGAGATCGGCAATGCCGGAGGCGAAGCCTTTGCCGCCTGGCTCTCCAGCCAGGGCAAGACCGGCACCGGCATGTTCAACACCGAGATTACCGGTGACATCGCCAAGACCGCCTTCACGTCCGGCGACGCCGCCTTCTGGCTGACCGGCCCGTGGAACGTCGGCGCCGCCCTCGACGCGGGAATCAACCTCGCGGTAGACCCGATCGCCGCGCCGTCGACCGGCGCCGCAGCTCCCTTCGCCGGGGTGAAGGGCTTCTTCATCAGCGAGCAAAGCGAGAACAAGGTCGCCGCGAACGACTTCCTGGTGAACTATATGGCCACTGAAGACGTCCAGACCGCCCTGTTCGAGTCAGGCGAAGTCCTTCCGGCACTCAAGGCATCCGCTGAGGCAGCGTCGACTGATCCCCTCGTGGCCGGCTTCGCCGCGGTCGGCGCCGAGGCCGTGCCGATGCCCGCCATCCCGGCCATGGGCCAGGTCTGGCAGTTCTGGGGCATCGCGCAGGCCGCCATCATCAACGGCGAAGACCCCACTGCGACGTGGCAGAAGCTGGCCGCCGACGTGCAGGGCGCCATCGGCTGACCGGCACCGCCGCAGAACCGCTATACCGCACCGCCGCGGGGTGTGGTCGCCCGCGCGACCACACCCCGCACGAGAGTTGAACCTGACGAAAGCTGAACCATGCGCACCGATGACACCGACGTCAGCACGACCAAACCGTCGAAGCGGCAGCATCGCGCGGCCGTGGTCGCCGAGGCGGCCTCCGGCGGCCTGAAAGCCATCCTGGTCAAGATGGCGCTGCTCGGCATCGTCGACGCCGTCGCACTCTACGGACTGTTCATCCTGTTCCTGCAGCAGCAGTGGCTTATTTTCGCGCTCGTCGCCCTGGTCACCCTCGTAGTGAACTGGATCTACTTCACCCCCGGCAAGCTGCCGGCCAAATACCTCACCCCCGGCGTCATCTTCCTGGTCGTGTTCCAGATCTTCGTCGTGGGCTACACCGCCTATATCGGCTTCACCAACTACAGCACCGGTCACAACAGTGACAAGGCGCAGGCCATCTCGGCGCTCATGAGCAGCGCGCAGGAACGTGTGCCCGATTCGCCCAGCTATGCGGTCACGGTGCTCGACCAGTTCGGCACGCTGAGTTTTCTGGTGACCGACCCTAATGGGGACGTGAGCCTCGGCTCCGCCGACAGCCCGTTGGCGCCCGTGAACGATGCCACCATCACCGGTGGTGAGGCCGTGGGGCTCGACGGCTACACCACCCTCAGCTTCCAGAACATCCTGTCGCGCACGGCTGAGATCACCGCCCTCACGGTGCCGTTCTCCAACGACCCGAACGACGGCGCTCTGCGCACCAACGACGGCAGCAGTGCCTACCTTTATCTGTCCTCCCTCGTCTACGATGAGCAAGCCGACACGATGACGGATGCCCAAACCGGCACCGTCTTCTCCGACACGGGTGACGGCGCGTTCGTCTCCACCACCGGCGAAGAAATGCTGCCGGGCTGGCGCATCAACGTGGGATTCGACAACTTCGCCCGTGCGTTCACCGAGGAAGGCATCCGCACCCCGTTGATCAGCGTGACACTGTGGACCATCACGTTCGCCGCGCTGTCGGTCGCGACGACATTCTTTCTCGGGCTTTTCCTGGCGATCGTGTTCAACGACATGCGCATGAAGGGCCGCAAGTTCTACCGCGTCGCCATGATTTTGCCGTACGCCTTTCCCGCGTTCCTCTCCGCCCTGGTCTGGGCCGGCATGCTCAGCGAGAGCTTCGGCTTCGTGAACCAGGTACTCCTCGGCGGTGCGCAGATTCCCTGGCTGACCAATGAATGGCTGGCCAAGATCAGCATTCTGGTGGTGAACTTGTGGCTCGGCTTCCCGTACATGTTCCTGGTCTGCACCGGCGCGTTGCAGTCGATCCCGGCCGAGCTCGAGGAGGCTGCAACGGTCGACGGGGCCAGGCCCTGGGCGGTATTCCGACTGATCAAACTGCCGCTGCTGCTGGTGTCGGTCGCGCCGCTTTTGATCGCATCGTTTGCGTTCAATTTCAATAATTTCAATCTCATCTACATGCTCACGGGAGGCGGGCCGCGCGATGCCGCCGCCGACGTGAATGTCGGGGCAACGGACATCCTGATCTCGATGGTGTACAAGGTTGCGTTCACCGGGCAGGCCAGGGACTACGGGCTCGCGAGCGCGTTCTCCATCATCATTTTTGTTCTGGTGGCGGTCATTTCGGTGATCGCGTTCCGCAAGACCAAGGCACTCGAGGAGCTGAACCGATGACCTCCACCGACGAAACCACCAGGGTGATCCCGCTCAAGCGTCCGTTCACGTTCAAGCGCTGGTTTTCGCGCACCGGCTGGCGGCATCTGGTCGGCATCGTGATGGTCATCTTCTCGGCCTTTCCATTGCTGTACGTGTTGTCCGCCTCTCTCAATCCGCAGGGAACGCTAACCGGTTCCAATGAGTTGTTCTCGCGCGTCGGCTTTGAGGCCTACGCCCGCATTCTCAATTCGCCGGATGCGCCGTTCGCCCAGTGGTTCGGCAACACCATTTTGATCGCCGGTACCACGTCGATTCTCACAGTGTTTCTCGGTGCCCTTGCGGCATATTCCTTTTCGCGCATGCGTTTCACCGGGCGGCGAGCGGGATTGCTCACCCTGGTGCTCGTGCAGATGTTTCCGCAGTTGCTCGCCGTCGTCGCGATCTTCCTGGTGATGAGCACGATCGGTGACCTGTTCCCGGCGATCGGGCTGAACACGCAAATCGGATTGATCATGGTCTACCTGGGCGGCGCCCTGGGTGTGAACACCTATCTCATGTACGGCTTCTTCAACACGATCCCCTCGTCGATCGACGAGGCGGCGAAGATCGACGGCGCCAGCCACGCACGCATCTTCTTCACGATTATTTTGCGGCTCGTCGCACCGATTCTGGCTGTTGTCGGGCTGCTGTCTTTTATCGCGACGACCAATGATTTCGTAGTCGCCAGCGTGCTGCTGATCGACCCGGAGAAACAGACCCTCGCCGTGGGCCTGTACAAGCTCGTGTCCAACCCGAACTATGCAGACTGGAGCGCCTTCTCGGCCGGCGCTGTACTCGCCGCCCTGCCGGTGATGGCGCTGTTCCTCTACCTGCAGAAGTACATCGTGGGCGGCCTCACCGCCGGTTCGGACAAGTAGCCCGGCCCGATCGACACGAGGTCGATCAGTCGGCCGGTTTGGGGTTCCCGCCGCAGATCGTTTTAGCGGTCCACTCCAGGGGCAGGCTCCGTCGGGCCCTGGTCCAACCGGAACGGCGGGTACTCATCGCGCAGCAGGGCCGTGTAGGTGATGACCCGGAATACCCAGCGGTTGACGCCCATGATGAAATTGAACAGCGGCCGCTGGTACCGGCCGGTGAACAGCAAAATGACTCCGGCCACGACGACGAGTACGCCGAGCAGCGACACCCCGTCGGTTCCGCCAACGCCGGTTCCGCCGTCTCCGCGCCACGGGTAGGCCCAGGTTGACCTGCCTCCCACGAGCACCGTGAGAAGCACGAGGTGCGGAATGGCCAGCAGCCAGCTCTTCACCAGCACGAGGCCGCGCGAGAGGCGCTCGGGATATTCCACGTCGAAGTCGGCTGGGTAGTCGGTACGGGCGAGAGTGAACGGCGGGTACCGGTCGGTGCCGAGCGCCGAATAGGCGTAGAACGACACCCGCCAGCTCCAGCGCAGCACGCCCACGTTGAAGTGGAAGATGGAGCGCGGGTACCGGCCGGTGAACAGAATGGCGAACGCAGCCACGACCGTCGTGACCAGGAACGCGAACCACAGGCCGGCAAGCAGTACGAAGTGCGGAATGGCCAGCAGCCATTTGATCAGCCAGAGCCCGCGCGAGAGCACGGGGTCGAGGTGGCCCGTCAGCATGGTCGGATACACCGGCTTCACCGGGTCGCCGGCAATCGAAACGGATGCCGGTGGCGTGCCCAGCGGCGGGGTGATCGGGCCGGTCGCATCCACTCGACCAAAAGCGGGCGGCTGCGGCACCGTGCCCGCGCCCCCGGGCTCACGCGGCTTCGGTGTGAGCTGTCGACCGAGGCCGATGGCGCCGGCCACAACGAGGAGCACACCGATCAGAAAGAGGATGCCGCCCCCGACCAGGAGTCCCACAGCGATCGGTCCGAGCAGATCGGTGTGCACGCCAGCGGAGAGGTTGACCGCGACTTTGGGGCTGCCGTCAGCGTTCATCACGACGACGGACCAGTCGCCGGCGGCGGGCTTCCAGATGATTTCCTGGGTGCCGGCGCCAGTGGCCGATTCGGTCCAGAAGGCTTGGTCCGTGGGAGCGGCCGCCGTCTCGGTGCCGGGAACGTTCCGATAGTCGACCCGGAACGGAGACGTCCGGACCTCACGCAGCTCGCTGTGGTTCACGTCGGCGAGGTAGGTATCGACGTCGGCGCGCGGCGCGATGCCGATGAAGACGTCCTGGTCGGTCGCCACATTGCTCGCCTCAAGGCGCAGCGTGGCAATGTCGAACCCGACGCCGGTCGGTATTCCGAGGTCCTTGCCAACGTCCAGGTTCGGCGAGGTGATCGCCGAGGAATCAACAGTGAAGGTCTCGGCCTGCGTGGTGAAGTAGCCGTCATCCCCCTGCGCGGCGGTGACGACGGCGAGCGTCGTACCCCCCGAGAGCATGCCGGCGCCGACCAGACCCAGCACGGTGCCGAGAATCAGCATGATGATCGGTCCGGGCCTGGCCCCTGACCGCGCCCGCGGTGGGGAGGTCGGCGGGGTTGCCGCTGGTGGGGTCTGCGGGGAGGGCGTGAAACTGCTCATCGTCTGGCAGCCTTTCTCGTGCGGTGCATGCCGATGGACCAAAGTTGCGCTACTAGCCTCCCGCACCTCTGGCGATCACACTAGTGACGAAAGACCCGTTTCGTCGAGCGGATGCCTCGGTCGATCGCCGGGCCCGACCGTCAGCGCAGGCCGCTGGCGAGGATGCCTGGGCCGTGCGGCCAAGCCGGCGCCACCTCCTGTGCAGGCAGGCGGCGCGGTGCTACCGTGCTGGCATGCAGAGCGATCCGGTCGTCACCAACCCCCAGTTCTACCGGGTGATTTTCGAGAACGAGCGGGTGCGGGTGCTCGAGTACCTCGACCGGCCCGGCGACGAGACCGTGCCGCATCGGCACCCCGACAGCGTCATGTTCACCCTGACCGCCTTCCAGCGGCGTCTGTCCAGCGGCGGCCGTTCCGTCGACGTCGACCTGCCGGAGGGCGTCGCGCGCTGGCTTTCCGCCCAAGAGCATTCCGGGTCCAACATCGGCGATACGGCCACGCACACCATTTTCGTCGAACTCAAGGAGCCTGCGCCCGTCCCGCTCCCCCCGGGCGGGACCGCCCCCCTCGGCCCTGACACCACCGAGCCCCGCGGCGCCCTGCCCGATTAGTGTCGGCGGCCTCGATCCACCCGTCGCGCGGGACTTGCGCCACTACGGGGGAGGCGCAACTCGCGCGCACTGGCGCAAGACCCGCGCGACTACACCAGAGAGTCGCGCCAGGCGGCGTGCATGGTCGCGAAGCGGCCGGTTCCCGAGATGAGGTCGTTCGGGGTGCCGTCTTCCACGATGTGCCCGTGTTCCATCACGAGCACCCGGTCGGCGATCGCAACCGTCGACAGGCGGTGCGCGATGATCACGGCAGTTCGATCGGCCAGCAACGTCTGCAGCGCCTCCTGCACCAGCCGTTCACTCGGAATGTCGAGCGACGACGTCGCCTCATCGAGGATGAGTACCGCCGGGTTGGCGAGAAAGGCACGCGCAAACGAGATCAGCTGGCGCTGACCGGCCGACACCCGCCCACCGCGCTTGTTCACGTCCGTGTCATACCCGTTCGGCAGGCTCTCGATGAAGTCGTGCGCACCGACGGCAGCAGCGGCGGCGCGTATCTCCTGCGCCGAGGCATCCGGTTTGCCGATCGCGATGTTCTCGGCGACCGAGCCGCTGAACAGGTACGCCTCCTGGGTGACCATGACGATCGCGCGGCGCAGGTCTTTGGGGTGCAGGTCGCGCAGGTCGACGTCGTCGAGCCGCACGCGGCCATCCGTCGGGTCGTAGAACCGACTCATGAGCTTGGCGAGGGTGGACTTTCCGGCGCCGGTCGACCCGACCAGGGCGATGGTCTGCCCGGCCGGAATGTCGAGGTCGAAGTGCGGCAGAATCTCGCGATCCGCCTGGTAGGCGAACTGCACGTTCTCGAAGCGCACGCGTCCGCGTGCCTCCCACAAGTCCACGGGGGCGACCGGGTCGGGCACGCCGGGTCGTTCCTCGAGCACGCCCGAGATCTTCTCGAGCGCCGCGGCGGCCGACTGGTAGGAGTTGTAGAACATGGCCATCTCCTCCATCGGATCGAAGAACCGGCGGGTGTAGAGAAGCGTCGCAAGCAGTGCGCCGATGGCGAGCTGGCCGTCAGCCACCCGAAAACCACCGACCAGGAGCACGGCGGCGACCGTGACGTTGCCGATGAGAACCAGTCCAGGGTCGAAGACTCCGAACAGTTGGATCACGCGGGCGTTGACCAGCCGGTAGCTCTCGACGAGCTTGCCGAACACCGTCTCGTTGTGCTTCTCGGTGCGAAACGCCTTGACGGCGCGGATGCCGGTCATGGTTTCGACGAAGCGCACGATCAGGCTCGCCGACGCGACCCGCGACTGCCGGAACAGGCTCTGCGAGCGCACCTGGAACCAGCGGGTGAGAATGACCAGCGGCAACAAGGCACACAGCAGTACGAGGCCGCTCGTGCCGTCGAGCAGCACCAGGGCGATCGCGGTGAACGACATATACAGGATGCCCTGCACCAGCTGGTTGATCCCCGAGTCGAGCAGCTCCCGAATGGCATCGAGGTCGCTGGTCTGGCGCGAGATGATGCGTCCAGAGGTGTACGACTCGTGAAATTCGAGGCTCAGCTTCTGGGTGTGCAAAAACACGCGCTTGCGCAGGTCGATCAGCACGGCCTGGCTCACCCGGGCGCTCAGAACGGTGTACCAGGCGATCAGCAGCGCGCCGAGCACCCCGGCAACCAGGTAGATCCCGCCGGTCGCGGCCAGCGGCATCCAGTCCTGCTTCAGCAGCGCCGGTAATCCGCGGTCGATGCCGAAGGCGATCAGGGCCGGGCCGGCCACCTGCGCGGCGGTCGAGACGACCACCACGAGCATGGCCAGCACCACCTTGCCGCGCACCGGCAGCAGCAGCGAACCGAGCAGCCGCAGCGAACGGGCCCGAATCTGCTTGCTTTCGGCCTTGGTGAAGTCGTGGCGTTCCTCGCCGCTTACTCCTTCAACGCTTGAATTGGCGGTGACGCTCACAGTACTTCCTCCGCTCGGATCGATTCTCTTCGTTCTTCGTCTTCCAGACTGGAGATGACGAAGGTGTAGTGCGGGCTGGTGCGAAGCAGTTCGGAGTGCGTACCGACCGCCGTGATGCGACCGTCTTCGAGCAGCGCCACCCGGTCGGCGAGCATGACCGTCGACGGGCGGTGCGCCACGATGAGGGCAGTTGTGTCGACGAGCACCTCGCGCAGCGCGTTCTCCACGAGCGATTCGGTGTTCACATCAAGCGCCGACAGCGGATCATCCAAAATCAAAACGGATGGCCGCGCCGCGACGGCGCGCGCCAGGGCGAGGCGCTGCCGTTGCCCGCCGGACAGGCTCATGCCCTCCTCGCCGACGAGGGTGTCGACGCCGAGCGGCAGGTCGTGCACAAAGCCGGCCTGGGCGATCTGCAGGGCCTGCGCGAGCGCGGCGTCCGCTTCGGGGCTGTTCTCGGCAAGTTCAGCGCGCCCGAGCAGCACGTTGTCGCGAACGGAAGCGGAGAACAGCGTGGCGTCCTCGAAGGCCATCGCCAAGTGGCGGCGCAGCTCCTCACGGCTGAGCGCGCGCACGTCGACACCGTCGAGCGTGACCGAACCGGCGGTCACGTCGTACAGTCGGGTGGTCAGGGCCGTCAACGTGCTCTTGCCCGAGCCGGTGAGTCCGACCAGCGCCATGGTCTCCCCCGGTTCGAGCACGAGGTCGATGCCGTCGAGCAGGTCGGGAAAACGCTCCGGCGAGTCCGGGTAGCGAAAGTGCACGTTGTCGAACGCGAGACGGCCGAGCGGTGCGGCCAGGGTTGCCGGGTCAGCGGGGTCGGTGATCTCGTTCGGGGTGTCGAGAATGTCGAAGAACCGGTCGGTCGCGGTGCGCGCGTCGAAGGTCATCGACAGCAGAAACCCGATCGATTCCACCGGAAACCGCAGCACCGTGGCCGTGGCGAAGAACGCCAACAGCTCGCCGCCGCTCAGGGCGCCCTGGCTGGTGAGCCAGACGCCGACCACGAGGCAGAGCGCGAACGCAACATCGGGAACGAGCAGCAGCCAGAGCCAGATGCCGGCAATGGCGCGGGCCTTCTCGATCTCGGTGCCGCGCAGGCTTTCCGCCTGTGAGGAGAAGTTCTTGAGCGCAAACGACCCGCGTCCGAAGGCCTTGAGCACGCGAATGCCGTGCACCGACTCCTCGACGGCGGTCGCGAGGTCACCAGCCTGGTCCTGGCTGCGCCGGGCGATCACCGAGTACTTCTCCTCGAAGACGTAGCCGTAGATCCAGATTGGAATCGAGCAGACCACGAAGATCACGCCAAGCAGCCAGTGCATCCACAGCAGGATGACGACGCCGACGACGATGGTGAGAAAGTTGACGACGAGCAGCACGAGCCCGAACGACACCCAGCGGCGAATCAGGTTGAGGTCGCTCACGGCGCGCGAGAGCAGCTGGCCGCTCGGCCAGCGGTCGTGGAAGCTCACCGGAAGGTCCTGCAGCCGGGCGTAGAGGTGATTGCGCATGCGCGCCTCGATGTGGGTGCCGGGAGTGAGCACGAACCAGCGGCGCAGGGCGATCATGATCGCCTCGACCACGCCAAGGGCGAACACGATCCACACGGCCGGCCAGATCTGTGAGGCGCTGTCGCCGGAGCCGACGTTGCTGAGCGGGCCGTCGACCAGCCAGGCCAGTACCTGAGGGATGGCCAGGGCCACCAGACCGGCCAGCAGCGCGGCAACCATGCCGAGGTAGATGCGTGGCAGCGCCGGTTTGGCATAGGGGTAGAGCCGTTGCAGGCTGCGAAAGGTGTTTCTGCGCGCGGCCGCGTCGTTGGTGGGAGGCGGCGGTGCCGGTGGTGCAGTGGTGGTCATGGTCCAGTCCTGATTGTGGTGCGGGGTGCGCGTGAAGCGGATGTTTGTGGTCACCAGACCGCGTGGTCGCGATCCGAGACGCTCGCGCAGTACGGCGCTGGCGGTCGGCGATACTCGGTATCGAGCGGTGGATGCGCGCGTACAGAACGCGCAGGCAGCGAACTGCCGGGCTGAACGGGCTCGTTGTGACGGGGGTGAGGCGCGGCTAGCCGACGAAACGCACGGCGGCGGCGGACCCAGCGGAGACGCCAAAGTGTGCGCCGTCGGTCGCAATCGCTGCGAGCGTGATCGGTGCTGTCTTTGTCATGTCTGCCTCCTGGGCGCCTCAAGAATGTGTCTCACATGCCCCCGGATCAGGCAGCCTTTCAGAATATGGCGAAACGGGGGCAGAACGCAAGTATTTTCTGAGGGGGGAGCATCCGCCGGGCGAAACGACCACTCGGCATTTCTCAGCCAGAGGTCACGTAGTCTGGGTTCTGCGCCTCCTCTCGGCATGGCCATGCCCCGCGCGCTCGCCCGTTGGAAGGATTCTTCATGCTGCCCACCCTGTTCGGAATCGATTTTCTCGACTCTGAGTGGCTGATCCACTCCTTTGGATCGTTCGTGCTACTGGGCGTCGCCGCTGTCGTGTTCATCGAGACCGGTTTCATCGTTTTGTCATTCCTGCCGGGTGATTCCCTGTTGTTCACCGTTGGCCTGCTCACCGCGACCGGTGTGGTTCCGCTGCCGATCTGGGTGACCTGCCTGGTAGTCTTCATGGCCGCTTTCGCGGGTGACCAGCTCGCCTACGTCATCGGCCGAAAAGCCGGCCCCGCGGTGTTCTCGCGGGAGAAGAACCGCTTCTTCAACCCGAAGAACGTCGAACGCACCAACGCCTTCTTCGCCAAGCACGGCGGTAAATCCATCATTTTGGCCCGTTTTCTGCCGATCTTTCGGGCCTTCGTGCCCGTTGCCGCCGGCGTCGGCAAGATGCGCTACCGCAGCTTCGTGACCTACAACGCCATTGGCGCCTTCGCCTGGGGAGTCGGACTCACCCTGGTCGGGTTCTTCCTCGGTCAGATCGCCTTCGTCGAGAAGTATTCCGAGTTCTTCATCATCGGCATCATCTTGCTCTCCGGAATCCCCATCCTCACCGAACTGGGCAAGGCCGCACGCACGACTCTCCAGGAGCGCCGTGCGGCCTCCCGCGTCGTTCCGACTATCCCGGCCGACCTGCGCGAGTAGGGCCAGCCCCCCCCCCCCCCGCCCGTCGCTGCGCCCGGAACGGGCATGATCTGACCGAACCACCGAAACCACGAGGCCACGAGGCCACGAGGCCACGAGGCCACGAGGCCACGAGGCCACGACCCGGGCTACCGGGCGGCGTCGAGGCGGGTCGCAGCGAGAAGCTCGGCGGCCGCGAGGGTCGTGATCTCGCTCGCGCGGGCATCCGAGAAAATCTGGGTCAGCACGGAGCCGATGCCCGCGACGCGCGCGGTAATCTGCGCGAGGTCAGCGTTCGGTTCGCTCGCCATGGCGAGGTAGACCACGCCGCCGGCGTTGACGACGAAATCCGGTGCCCAGAGGATGCCCCTCGCGTCCAGCTGGGCAGCCCCAGCCGGTGCCGCAAGCTGGTTGTTGGCGGCGCCGCAGACTCCGAGCACGTTCAGCTCCGCGATGACGGATGCGCTCAGCACACCGCCGAGGCCGCACGGCACGAACAGGTCGGCGTGTACCCGGTGGGCGTCGGCGACGGACACCCAGCTGGCGCCGAGCTCGTCAGCGAGGGCGCGCTTGTCGGGGTTGATGTCGGTGACGGTGAGGGTGGCGCCGGCCGCGGCGAGTGCGCGGGCGAGGCGTCCGCCGACCTGCCCCAGGCCGGAGATCACCAGGTGGCGGCCCCGCACCTCGCGGCTGCCGAACAGGGCTTCCAGAGTGGATTCGATGCTCGCATACACGCCGGCCGCGGTGGCATCCGCTGGTTCGCCGACTCCGCCGCTCGCGGCGGGCAGTCCGCACACGTGGCTCGTGCGTTCGGCGACGATGGCCATGAGTTCAGCGCTCGTTCCCACGTCTTCGGCGGTCATATAGGCACCGTTCAGGCTTTCGATGGCGTCGCCGAGGTCGAGCATGGCCAGGCGCTTCTGGGCGTCGGTGAGCACGGTTCCGAGCGGCAGGTAGATTACGGATTTGCCGCCGCCGAGGTTCAGGCCGGCGGCCGCGTTCTTGAGGGTCATGGCGGCGGAGAGCCGCAGGGCGTCGGCGACTGCGTCGGTCCAGCTCGCGTACTGCCAGAGGCGGGCGCCGCCGAGGGCCTGGCCGAGGCGGGTGGAATGAACGGCCACCGTGATCAACAATCCGGAGCGTTCCCCGGTCGTGATCAGTACTTTCTCGTGGGACAACGTTGTCTGCGCGAGGGAGTCGAGTGCGGCTGGGTGCGTGAGGGTCATGGAAACTCCGTTGTGTCGGGCCTTGTGAGCCGAGTGCGGCGGCGCCGGTGTGTGGCACCGCCTCGAACAGGATAACCGGAGTGGGTACGCAAAAAGCACCCCTATCCAACATCGGGGGTGCTTTTCGGCGTGTGAACCTAGTGGAAGAAGTGGCGCTCTCCGGTGAAGTACATCGAGACACCAGCGGCGGCGGCCGCGGCGATGACCTCGGGGTCGCGCACCGATCCCCCGGGCTGTACGACGGCCGCGATGCCGGCCTCGAGCAGGACTTCGAGCCCGTCTGCGAAGGGGAAGAACGCGTCCGATGCGGCGACCGATCCTTCGGCACGTTCGCCGGCCCGGCTGACAGCGAGATGACAGGAGTCAACCCGGTTGACCTGTCCCAT
Organism: Cryobacterium sp. PH31-L1; assembly: GCF_030063145.1. Classification (GTDB taxonomy): domain Bacteria; phylum Actinomycetota; class Actinomycetes; order Actinomycetales; family Microbacteriaceae; genus Cryobacterium. The sequence goes on along the minus strand of NZ_JASISM010000001.1, from coordinate 274,890 downwards.
TCCCACTCCAACGGATGCCCCGGCGTGAGCCAGCAGAATCGCGTTCGACTTCACGGAACGGCACGACTTCCAGGCGAATTCGAGGTCGGCGCGGGTGGCGGCATCCACTTCGGGGCCGGCTACCAGGGTCCAGCCGTCCGAGCTGAAGCCTTCGAAGCTGTCGGTCTCCTGCACGAGCAGGCCGCCGGTGATCTGGTGCAGTTCGAGCGAGGAACGCTCGTAGTCAGCCGGCAGTTCGAGCAGGCGAATGTTCTTCTTCTTGGTGAGCAGTTCCACCGCGGCCGGCTCGAAACCGGGGGCGACGAGCACCTCGGTGAAGATCTCGCTGATGGTTTCGGCCATGCCGAGCGTGACGACGCGGTTCGCGGCGATCACGCCGCCGAACGCCGAGATCGGGTCGCAGGCGTGGGCGCGCAGGTGCGCGGAGGCGATGGCATCCGGTGCGTTGGGCTTGGCGATGGCGATGCCGCACGGGTTGGCGTGCTTGACGATGGCGACGGCCGGCTCACTGAAGTCGAAGGCGGCGCGCACCGCGGCATCCGCGTCGACGTAGTTGTTGTACGACATTTCCTTGCCGTGCAGCTGCCTGGCCTGGGCGATGCCCCGGCCGCCTTCGCCGACGTAGAGCGCCGCAGCCTGGTGCGAGTTCTCGCCGTAGCGCAGGATGGCGTCGCGGGTGACCTCGATGCCGAGGCCCGCGGGGAAGGTGGATTCCTCTTCGTCGTCGTCATCGATGGTCGAGAACGTGACGTCTTCGCCGAGCGCCTCGGTGTCGTCCTGCCACTGGTCGTAGACGTTCTCGGTGAACCAGGCCGAGACGCTCAGGTCGTAGTCGGCGGTGTGTTCGAAGGCGAGCGAGGCGAGCTTCTGGCGCAGTTTCAGCGTCGAGCCGCCTGCGGCGACGGCTGAGATGATCTCGCCGTAGTTGGCCGGGTCGACGACGATGGCCACGTTCGCGTGGTTTTTAGCGGATGCCCGCACCAACGCCGGCCCGCCGATGTCGATCTGTTCGATCACATCGGCCGGCTCTGCCCCGCTCTCGACGGTCTCGACGAAGGGGTACAGGTTGACGACGACGAGCTGGAACGCCTTGATGCCGAGCTCTGTGAGCTGAGCTTCGTGCGTTTCGAGCCGCAGATCGGCGAGGATACCGGCGTGCACGCCGGGGTGCAGGGTCTTGACCCGGCCGTCGAGGGACTCCGGAAAGCCGGTGACCGCCGCGACGTCGGTTACGTCGTAGCCGGCGGCGCGGATGGTGGCCGCAGTCGAACCGGTGGAGACGATTTCGACGCCATCCGCGTTCAGGGCTGCGGCGAGCTCGAGCAGGCCGGTCTTGTCGCTCACGGAGATGAGTGCGCGCTCGATCACGATCTGGTCCCGGTTACGGTACGAGCTGGGCGCGTTGGTGTGTCCACTCATGCGTTGGAGTTCTCCTTGAGGTTCATGTGTCCGTTGGCGATGTCGAGGACGGCCTGGATGAGCAGGCGACGTTCGACGATCTTGATGCGATTCTGCAGGGAAGTTTCGGTATCGCCGGGCAGCACGTCGACGCGTTCCTGTACCAGGATGGGGCCCTCGTCGACACCGTTGTCGACCACGATGATGCTCGCACCGGTCTGTACGGCCCCGGCAGCGAGGGCGTCACGCACGGCGTGTGCGCCCGGAAATTCGGGAAGGTAAGCCGGATGGGTGTTGATCAGGTTCGGCGACAGCGCGGCGACCACGCGCGGCGGCATCAGGCGCATCATGCCGCTGAGCACGACCAGGTCGGGCTGCCATTGCTGAATTTGCGAGAGAAGTTCGTCGCCCCAGGCGGCGCGGTCGGGAAACGACGAGAAGGGAACGGAGAAGGCCGGGATACCGAATTCGACACCGAGTTCGAGGCCGTCGGCGTCACGGTCGGCGCCGATGGCCACGACTCTGGCGGGAAACTCGGCGTCTTCTGACGCCTCCAGCAGGGCTCGCAGATTGGATCCTCCGCCGGAAATCAAGACGACAATAGACAGCACGGTCTTGAGCTTACCGTTTGGCGGCACGCACCGAGGGGAGCCGAACACGGCCGGCCAGCATACCGAGGGCCGCTGCAACGCCGATTTCGGCTGCCGCGAGGGCGCCGACGAGCAGCGGATTTGGCCCGACCAGGGTGAGGCGACCGGGGCCTATGGCGCCCGCCGACCACCAGGCCAGCAGACCGAGGAGCGCCCCACCGACAACGCCCATGCCGAGTCCGGTGAGCATGTGCTCGAGGATGGTGCGCTCTGGCGCTCCCCGACGGTCAAGAAATTGCCGGGTCACGACGGCGAGGATAAAGCCCAGGAGCACGGGCACTAGCAGCCCGAGAAAGCCGTAGGCCGGGGTGCCCTGCGGCAGCGCACCGAACAGCGGCAGGCCGGGGAGGGTGCCAACCACTGTGCCGATCGGCGAGACGGTGGTGCCGACGCCGAGCGCGATGCCGGGACCGACGAACCAGGCGGCGGCCCAGATCACGAGGTTGGGAATGAGGGCGAGCTGGGCCAGCGTGATGGTGGCACCGCCGAAAACGCCGGCCTGCACCGCCTCGTAGAGCCCGATGATGGTGGCGTAGTTGAGGGCGATGAGCACGGTCACGGCCACGGCCGACACGATGAGCACGCCGGCGGCGGCCGCAGTTCCGCCGCGCAGGGCGCCCTCGATGACGGTGCGAGTGGTTTGCGGCATGCGCTGGTACCACGAACGGATGCCGCGGCTCACGCGGTCCAGACCTTCCACGACCCCCGCAGTCTTGCGCCGCCCCAGTTCGGCCCCCACCAGAACTCCGGCGGCATAGACGAGCGTCGGCAGCAGAAGCCCCTGCAGTTGGTTGGGTGCAACCGTTTTCGACACGGCGGACAGGGTCACGAGCGCGGCCAGAATGGCATACGTGCCGACGGCCACGCCGACGCCGGTCCAGCGGTGCGGGGTTTCGGCCGCTCGCCGACCGGTGTGCACGCCCATGAGCACGCTCAGCATGGCGAAACCAAGCGGCACGACCGAGATGAGGAAGGGAGTGTCGGCTCCGGCCAGGCCGAGGGCTGCGGCCACATCGGGGCCGAGCTGCACCGTGAGGTCGACGCCGTTGCCGAGCAGCCAGATATCGGCGGCCGCCCGCCAGAACACGAACCATTCCACCGACAGGCCGAAATGGGCGGCCCAGAGTACGGTGAGCGGCACCATGGCAATGCCGATGCCAATGGCGACAACAAGTAGAGCCTCGAGAGCGGCGAGCAGGGCTGTCGTTATGCGGTTCATCCGTTGCGAGCCTATATCGCCCGGCCGACTATGCTCACCAGCACGCGCCCACGCTGAGCTTTTGCCCCGGCCTCCGTTCATAACGGCGGATATTCTGCCGTCGCGGCTCGGGCGCGCGCGGACCGCAGCGTCGTCACGCGGCCCGCCTCGGTCATCCGCTGAAATATCCGCAGATTGGAACGCCACGCGCGCAAAAAAAGGGCCCGCCGACGTTTCGGCGAGCCCCTTCCGGCGAGCGAATTACAGTGCGGCGAGTGCCTCGCGCAGCAGGGTCGCAGCCTCGCTCGGCGTCTTGCCGACCTTGACTCCAGCGGCCTCGAGGGCCTCCTTCTTGCCCTGGGCGGTTCCGGCTCCGTCTGAGACGATGGCGCCGGCGTGGCCCATGGTCTTACCCTCGGGGGCGGTGAAACCGGCCACGTAGCCGATGACCGGCTTCGTGACGTGTGCCTTGATGTACTCGGCGGCCTTCTCTTCAGCGTCGCCGCCAATTTCGCCGATCATGACGATGGCGAGCGTCTCCGGGTCGTTCTCGAAGGCTTCCAGTGCATCGATGTGCGTGGTCCCGATGATGGGGTCGCCACCGATGCCGATCGCGGTCGAGAAGCCCAGGTCGCGCAGTTCGTACATCATCTGGTAGGTCAGGGTGCCCGACTTGGAGACGAGTCCGACCGGGCCCTTGACGGTGATGTTGGCCGGTGTGATGCCGACGAGTGCTTCACCGGGCGTGATGATGCCGGGGCAGTTCGGACCGATGATGCGGGTCTTGTTGCCCTTTTTGATGGCGTAGGCCCAGAACTCGGCCGAGTCCTGCACCGGAACACCCTCGGTGATGATGACGAGCAGCGGAATCTCGGCGTCGATCGCTTCGATGACGGCGTCCTTGGTGAATACCGGAGGAACGAAGATGATCGACACGTCGGCGCCGGTCTTGGCGACGGCCTCGGCGACCGTGCCGAAGACGGGCAGTTCGACGTCTCCGTGCACGACAGTGGTGCCGGCCTTGCGGGCGTTGACGCCACCGACGACCTGGGTACCGGCCTTGAGCATGAGGGCGGTGTGCTTGGTGCCCTCACCTCCGGTGATGCCCTGAACGATGACCTTGGAGTCTTTGTTGAGGAAGATTGACATGCTTGGTTGTCCCTTACTTCGCTGCGTGGGCGAGTTCGGCAGCCTTGGCGGCGCCCTCGTCCATGGTGGCGGCCAGTGTTACGAGCGGGTGGTTCGCCTCGGCGAGGATGCGACGACCCTCCTGGACGTTGTTGCCGTCGAGGCGTACCACGAGCGGCTTGTTGGCGCTCGAACCGAGCTCGGCGAGCGCGCCCACGATGCCCTTGGCGACGGCGTCACACGCGGTGATGCCTCCGAAGACGTTGACGAACACGCTCTTGACCTGCGGGTCACCAAGGATGACGTCGAGGCCGGCGGCCATGACCTCAGCGGATGCTCCGCCCCCGATGTCGAGGAAGTTGGCCGGCTTGACGCTGCCGAAGTTCTCGCCGGCGTAGGCGACGACGTCGAGGGTACTCATGACGAGTCCAGCGCCGTTGCCGATGATGCCGACTTCACCGTCAAGCTTCACGTAGTTGAGGCCGGCAGCCTTGGCCTTGGCTTCAAGCGGGTCAGCCGCGGCGGCGTCCTCGAGGAGGGCGTGCTTGGGGTGACGGAAGTCGGCGTTCTCGTCGATCGTGACCTTGCCGTCGAGCGCGATGATGTCGCCCTCTTCGGTGAGGACGAGCGGGTTGACCTCGACCAGGGTCGCGTCTTCACCCTTGAACACGTCATAGAGCTTGACGAAGACCGGGGCGACCTTGTCGACGAGCTCGGCCGGGAACTTGGCGTCGATCGCGATCTGCTTGGCGACAGCCAGGTCGATGCCGACCATCGGGTCGACGGCCGTATAGGCGAGCGCTTCGGGCTTCTCGACAGCGAGAACTTCGATCTCCACACCACCCTCGTAGCTGGCGAGCGACAGGTAGGAGCGGTTGGACCGGTCCAGCAGCACGGAGAAGTAGAACTCCTGCTTGATGCGGGCGCCTCCCGCCACCATGACGCGGTGAACGGTGTGGCCCTTGATGTCGAGGCCCAGGATGTCGCGACCAGCGGCCTCGGCGTCATCCGGAGTCTTGGCTACCTTGACGCCGCCGGCCTTGCCGCGGCCGCCAACCTTGACCTGTGCCTTGACTACGACAACGCCACCGAGCTTCTCGGCCGCTGCACGTACTTCGGCGGGGGTGTCCGCGATGATGCCCGGCAGAACCGGCACACCATATTCCTCAAAGAGGTCTCTCGCTTGGTACTCGTAAAGATCCACGCTGCTCTTCCAATCCGCGTCTTGGCGATCACACCGCCGGTGAAGATATATGAGGTTGTTGGTAACAGCAGTCCAGCCGCAAATTAGCTCGACATCAAGACATACTGGCCCTTGGAAACTCTATCGCGTGAATTGAACGTCACAGCGCACACAATGGGTGCCCGAAACGGCGCTGTGCCGCCACAAAATGCCAGTGCGAAGGCTAGCCACACCTTGCTGGACGACGCCGCCACCGAGTGCTTATCTAGTGCTATGACTGATCTTGCTCAAGCGGTGGAACCGCACGCCGCCGGGCTCGCCTCCCGGCTGAACTGGCTGCGCGCCGGTGTTCTGGGCGCGAATGACGGCATCGTCTCCGTCGCCGCCCTCGTCGTCGGAGTCGCCGCCGCGACCACCGATTCCAATGTGATTCTCATCGCCGGTGTCGCGAGCCTTCTCGCTGGCGCGATTTCGATGGCCCTCGGCGAGTATGTGTCGGTGAGCAGCCAGCGCGACTCCGAACGCGCCCTCATCGCCAAAGAAACCTGGGAACTCGAGAACGAGCCCGAAGAGGAACTCGCCGAACTGGCCGGATTCTACGAGGCCAAGGGCCTCTCCAGCCAGACCGCCCAACAGGTGGCAATCGAGCTCACCAAGCATGACGCCCTCGCGGCGCACCTCGAAGTTGAGCTGCACATCACCGAGCAGGACGTGTCGAATCCCTGGCACGCGGCCTACGCATCCGCTATCGCATTCACCGTCGGCGCAGCGCTCCCCCTGCTCGCCGTGCTGCTACCCCCGGCCGAGTGGCGCATCGGCGCTACCTTCTTCGCCGTGCTGGTGGCCCTCGTCATCACCGGCTGGCTCAGCGCCCACCTCGGCAACAGCCCCAAGCCGCGCGCCATCGCTCGCATTGTTATCGGCGGCATTCTCGCCCTCGCAGTCACCTACGTCATCGGCGCGCTGATCGGCGGCGGCGTCTAGTCGAGCGGTTGAGGCCGGCTGCTTGAAGCCGGCTGCGGCTCACAGGCAACTCCGGGTTACGCCCTGATCGCGTGGATAGGCTGAAAATATGGCATCACTGCACATCGGAGCTGGCCCCATTCCCCGATCATCAATCCGCACCGCCGGCATTCTCGACGCGGTCCTCGTGCTGGCCTTCGCTGCGATCGGCCGCCTCAGCCACGGCGAAAGCCTGGCCGGCATCGGCGTGACCTACTGGCCATTCCTCGGCAGCCTGATCATCGGCTGGCTGGTGCTGCGTGCCTGGCGTCACCCGCGCACGATCGTCTGGACCGGCCTCGGTATCTGGATCGCCACCGTGGCTGGCGGCCTGCTGCTGCGCCTGGCCAGCGGCCAGGGAGTGCAGCTCAGTTTCGCGATCGTCACGACCATCGTGCTCGGCGTGTTCCTGCTCGGCTGGCGTGCCATCGGCGCGCTCGTGCAGCGCGTCTCTCGCCAGCGGATGCCCACCCCCGCCTAGTCTGTCGACCGCAACGGTTCTAGCCGGCGGCGATTTGCGTCAAAGAGCAGGCAGGCGCCGAACAGCCCGGTGGCCCGGGCGGGCGGTGCCGGGCGCAGGTGTGCTCCCCGGGCTTACGTGTGACCATGCGCCGAGCGAGCCAACCTGCGCCTCGCTGCTACTGCCTAGGCGAGCACCTTGAGGCCAGTGTTCCAGTTGTACGAGGCGTGTGCCGGGTTGACCTGCAGGGTCATGATGAGCAGCAGGAAGCCCTCGAGCTCGCGGGCGCGACGCAGCGGTCCGACATCGATCGGGTGGAGTCCGGCGTCGGTGACGAACGACTCCACGGCGGCTTTGGCCGTGTCGGAGTCACTCGCGACGAACACATCGAGCTGCTGGCCGCCGACTGATCCGGTGACGAGCTTGCCGGCGAAGGTCGTGTTGAACGCCTTGACGATGTTGACGCCGTGGGCGGCGAGCTTGGCGAGCTCTTCGGCCGCTGACGTTCCGGGGGCAACGATGAGCGAGTCGAAGGTCGTGAAGTCGACCGGGTTGGTGATGTCGATCACGGTCTTGCCGGCGAGGGCCGCGCCATAGCCGGTCACGAGGGCGCGGGCCGCGTCGTAGGGAACGGCGAGCACAACGATGTCGCCATCGACGGCAGCGAAGTCGACCGGACCGCTGGTCACGGATGCCCCGAGCTCGGCAGCAAGCGCCACCGCCTTGGGCAGGTCCTGACCGAGAATCTGCACGCTGCGGCCGGCCGCCACTGCACGGGTGTCGATGCCGCGAGCCATGTTGCCGCTGCCGATGATAACGATGTCCGTCATGGGAATTCTCTTTCTATTCGGCCCGGCGCAGCCCCGGCGTCGCGAGTAACTGGCCGTCACGCAATACGGCGAGGACATCGATGGCGAAGCGCTCGGTCATCTCGTTCAGCGTCGCCTCGCCGCCGGCCACGATCGCCGTCGCGAGCACGTCGGCGGTGACGATATCGGCGGCAAAAACGCTCACTTGGCGAAACGGGGACGGCTCGCCGTTCAGCGCCGTCCAGATGTGCTCGCCACGTTCGGCGCTTCCCGAGGTGGCCACAGCTCGAAGCGGATGCCGTAGCGGCGCGCTCGCAATCACCGCGCCACGATCGAATGGATCGACGATCGCCACGACCCATTCGGGGAGCTCGGTCACCGCGGCCGGCGCCGCCACTCGATGCCCGGCCGGCATCGCACTGTCGGCGGACTCCCACACCTCAAATCGATCGCCCGGCTGACCGCTGACCAGCACGTCACCGCCCGCGTTGATCGACCAGTCGGCGACGCCGCTCGCGGTCAGGGCAGCCCCGGCTTCGACGATGGCGAGCGCCTTGACCACCCCGGAAAGGTCGATCACGCCATCCGCACGATGCGGCGTGAACACGCCCCGGGTACGATCCCGCCAGTCCAGAGCGACGGCGTAACAGCTTCGCAGCCTCTCACTCGCGTCGGTCAAACGGATGTCCCCGCGCGCAACCCGAGACAACTCCGAGTCGTCTCGGTAGAGGCTGAATTGCTGATCCCAGCGCTGAAAGACCGTCTCGACCAGGTCAACAGCTCCGGCGTCGGCAGCGGAATCGCCGAGTCGCATACTCACGACCGTGCCCATGGTTGCGAAGGTGAGCGCGGGCATCCGCTCGAAATTGCGGTGCACAGTCGGCACCCTAAAACCCGGCCGTATCGAGGGCCGACTGCAGCGACCGCAGGTAGCCGTCGGTCGTATAGGTCGCGCCACTCACGTTTTGCACGCTCGCTGACTGGGCAGCGAGTACCTCGGAACGCAAGATCGGCGCGGCCTGGTTGCTGATGGCAACCGATCGGCCGCCACGGTTGGTCAGCTGCAGCGGGGTGACCTCGGTGATCGCCCCGTTGGCGATCGTCACGGACACCTGCATGTTGCCGAACTGGGTGGCGACGACCGAGCCGGTGAAGGTTCCCGATTGCGACGAGGCGGTCGCAGCGGTGGCTGCGGCGGCCGCTGCGGCGGCATTGGCTGTCGCGGCCGCGTCGGCTGCGACTGTTGCTGCTGCCGCTGCATCCGCTGCTGCCTTCGCCGAGGCAGCGGTGTTGGCGGCGTCGGCCTGGGCTTGGGCGGTGGCCGCAGCGTCGGCGGCCGCCTTGGCGGTCGCTTGGGCCTGTGCGGCTGCATCCGTTGCGGCGTTGGCAGCGGTGGCGGCGCCCGTACCGGTGGACGCGGTCAGGCTCTGCGAGGCGTCAATGGCCTGCGAGCCGAGCTGCCAGCCGATTCCGACGATCGAGACGGAGGCCAGTGCGGCCACTGCTACGGCGCGTGCTCTCACCAGTCAAACCTTTCGTAGTGGATCTGCTTCTTGGGGACCCCGCCGGCGCGGGCGTCGCGCACAACGGCGTCGGTCCACGGGCGGGGACCGCAGATGTATATATCGGAGTGGAGCAGTTCGGGCACGATCTTGCGCAGGGTGATGCCGGCGCGGGCGGCATCCGCTGGCAGCCAGGTGTTCACTCCCTTGGGACGTTTGCCGGCGATGATGCGCAGTTCAGCTCCGCGTGCCCGGCACAGGTCGGTCACCTCGTCCACCAGGTAGGTGTCGCCGACGCTGTGGGAGCGCAGCAGCACCGTGGCGTTGCCGGGCGCGAACGACACCGTTTCCAGCAGCGAGCGGATGGGGGCGACGCCGATGCCGGCGGCGATCAGCACGACGCGGGGCGACGTGCGAGCGTTCTCGGTGAAGAGCCCGTACGGGCCTTCGAAGCTCACCCGGGTGCCGCGCTTCAGCTGGGGAAGCTGCTGCGAGGCATCGCCGAGACCGCGAACCGTGATGCGCAGTCCGCGCTCGCTCGGCGCTGACGACAGGGAAAAGGGGTGCGCCTGCCACCAGAGCCCCTGGGCCCAGAACCGCCAGACGAAGAACTGCCCGGAGGTCGCCCGGAGTCTGTCCAGCTGCCGCCCGGTCAGTGTTATGGAGACCACGCCCGGAGCCACGGCGTCGACCCGGTCCACCACGAGGCGGTGGCGCAGCGACCGGGTGACCGGCAGCAGAAACCGAAACACGATAATGGAGCCGGCAACGGCCACGTAGAGGGCGAGCCAGTAGTAGCGGGCGATGGTGCCCTCACTGAGCAGGTTGCCGACGCTTAGCTGGTGCGGGATGGCGACCAGCACCGAGAGGTAGGCGAGCAGGTGCACGGCATGCCAGGCCTCGTAGCGAAACTTGCGGCGCACGACGATTAGCGAGGTGATGACAACGCCGATCATGAGCGCGAGGCCAAGGAAGGCCAGCGGCATGTCGGGCAGGGTCGTAAACATGTTCCAGACTTCGACGAACACGTTCACGTTTTCGGCCAGCGCATAGCCGGTGATGAGCAGGGCCGCATGGCCGAGGATGAGATAGAGGGCCGGCTTGCCGAGCGACTGGTGCACGGCCATTGCTTGGTCGTGCCCGAAAGCGCGGTCGATCGGGGGCAGCCGCGCGGCCAACACGAGCATCAGGAGCAGCAGGTCGGTTCCGACCAGCCCGGCGACAATTCCGAGGGAGGTGAACGCGTCGGCCGGAGAGGAGAATTTGGCGGCTCCCCCGTCGGCGAGAAAGATGGCGATGACGATGGCGACCGATGCGACGCAGAGGATCTGCAGGCTGTCGGCCAGGCGCATCCGCTTTTTGTAAGCCGGGTGGCGGGGCGCGCCGCGCCGGGTGCGCGCGGGCACTGGGCCGGTTCGGGTGGTGCGCGTGTCGAGGCTCATGAGTAGAGCATCGACCGAAGGCCCATCGAACAGCTATCGATAACCTGTGAACAGTCTGTGCGTCGTCAATGCCTGTTTTTCAGCCGGACCCGCGCCCGCACGAGCAGCAAGATCACCAGGGCGACGACGCTGCCGAGCACCGTCTCGAGCACGCGATCGACCAGCAGCGCCGGCACCGGTACCGGGCTGGTGAGGTGCACCACGGTGAGGGCGAGCGGGGTCACGAACAGCAGGGCGGCGCCGTAGTGCCGGCCGATCAGAATCTCGGCGCCGAACTGCCCCAGGGCGATGACCAGAATCAGTACCGCCACCGGCGGGCTCGGTAGCAGCACTAGCGCGGTCACGCCGACGCCGAGAGTCGTGCCGATCATGCGGTGAAAGGCTCGCGACACGGAATGCTTCGCGCCGGGTGGGGGCAGCACCGCGACAACGCTGACCACTGCCCAATACGGATGCCCGATGCCCGCCGTGAGGGCAAGGGAACCAGCGACGAGCGCACCGACCACATTCTGGGCGATCGATAACCAGACCTGCCGGTCGCGGATGGCGCCCGGACGCACCAGGGCGCCGCGAAACAGGTTTTTGAACAGGTCGGGTTCGTGATGCCGGGAGACCCGGCGCAGCAGCCAGCCCGACATCGTGAGCAGCCAGGCGAACGCCGCGGAGGCGACGGCCACGAGCAGCCGTGGCCAGAATTCCTCGCCCGGAGTGGGCAGCTGCGCGATCACGGCAAAACCAAAAACAAAGAAAATCGGTGTGGGCGGGAACAGCCCCGCCGTGTTCGCCACGAGGATTCCGGACGCGATCACAACGACCAGTCCCGCGGTGAGCACGATCAACGGCGCCTCGATCAGAGCGAGCACGAGGGCGAACGTGATGATCGCGAGCATGAGCGTGCCGGCAACGGTGACCGTGCGCAGCCGCACCCGGTAGGGCTCGTTGCGGCCGAACAGTGCCGTCATGGCACCGAAGGCCGCATAGGCGGCCCAGTCGAGCTGGCCGGTGAGCACGAGAATGGTCAGCGGCAGCGCGGCGGCGACCGCGGCCCGGGTCGCGACCTCGAACTGGAAGGAGCGCAGAGAGAGCGCCCACTGCCTCAGGCTCTCGGGCTTGCCCGATTCCGCGTGCGGGCCGGAACCAACGGGGTGCACGCTAGATCTTTTCGATCGGGGCGATCTTGATCAATAGCTTTTTAGCGCCCATGCTGTCGAACTGCACGTGCGCGATGCGCTTGGTGCCTTCGCCGGTGACCTGGTTGACCCGGCCCTCGCCGAAGTCGTGGTGGCGGATGCGGTCGCCAGCCTGAAGCTCGAGGCTGCCGTTGTCGCGCACCGTTCCGGTGATCTTGTTTGCCCACTCCGTCTTCGGCTTGCCCGGCGGCAGGCCGGCCGGTTGCTTGCTGGTTCCGTAGCTGCTGCGCCCGCCGTAACTGTCGTTCGAGCCGGTGCCCAGTGAATTACCGAACCCACCGAAGCCACCGTCGCGGCGCGCGTTCAGCGCGCGCGGCTGAGTACCGCCACGGGAGTTGGCCATGCCCGGCGACTGCTTCCAGTCGATCAGGTCGGCCGGGATCTCCTGCAAGTAACGGCTCGGCATGGCCACGTTGATGTCGCCGAACTGGGCGCGGGTCATCGCGAGCGAAAGGTAGAGCCGCTTGCGGGCGCGGGTGATGCCCACATAGAATAGGCGGCGCTCTTCAGCCGGGCCGCCGGGCTCGTTCGCCGACATCTGGTGCGGAAGCAGCCCCTCTTCCACGCCAGTGAGGAACACGGCCTCGTATTCGAGGCCCTTGGCGGTGTGCAGGGTCATCAGCGACACGGTTCCCGAGGCATCGTCGAGGTCGTCGGCGGCGGCCACGAGCGACACCTGGGTGAGAAAGTCGACGAGACCACCGTCGGGGTTCTCCTTATTGAAGTCCTTGGTCTGGGCCACGAGCTCCTCGATGTTCTCCGCTCGAACCTCGTCTTGCGGGTCGCGGCTATTTCGTAAGCCGGCGAGCAGCCCGCTGCCGTTCAGCAGGAACTCCAATACTTCGGAAACGTTAGAGCCACCGACCGGCACCCCGTCGTCGGTCACCGAGGTCGGCACGAGCATGAGCGCGGCGGCATCGAGCAGTTCGGCCAGTTTTAGAATGGCGCCGGTCACCTTGGGGCCCAGGCCGAGCGCTGCGGAGTTGCGCATGGCCTGCCGAAAGGTGAGCTCGTTGTCGTCGGCGAAACTCGACAGCGCGGTCTCGGTCGCCGGGCCGATGCCGCGTTTCGGGGTGTTCAGAATGCGGCGCAGCGCGAGTTCGTCGACCGGGTTGGCTACGGCGATGAGGTAGGCCAGTGCATCCTTGATCTCGGCCCGCTCATAGAACTTGGTGCCGCCGACCACCCGGTAGGGCGTGGCCGAGCGCACCAGAATTTCTTCGAGCGCTCGGGTCTGCGCGTTGGTGCGGTAAAACACGGCCATGTCGCGGTAGGCCATGCCGGCCGCGTGCAGCACCTGGATCTCGTCGGAGACGAACTGCGCTTCGTCATGCCCGGAATACGCGGTGAAACCGACGATCTTCTCGCCGTCGCCGCCCGCGCTCCACAGCTTCTTATCTGTACGGTCGAAGTTGTGCCCGATCACGGCGTTTGCGGCCGAGAGAATGTTCTGGGTCGACCGGTAGTTCTGCTCGAGCAGGATGACCTTCGCGCCGGGATAGTCGCGCTCGAACCCACTGATGTTGCGGGTGTCTGCGCCGCGGAAGGCGTAGATCGACTGGTCGGAATCACCGACCACGGTGAGCGAAGCCCCTGGGATGGCTCCGGAGGCGCCTCGCAGGTTGCGCACGTGCACGCCGTCGTCTTCCATCTCCTGGGCGAGCTCGGCCGTGACCGGCCGGGTGAGCTCGTGCACGAGGGCGTACTGGGCGTGGTTGGTGTCCTGGTATTCGTCGACCAGCAGGTGCCGAAAGCGGCGCCGGTAAAGGGCTGCGACCTTGGGGAACGCGCGGAACAGGTAGACGGTCTCGCCGATGAGGTCGTCGAAGTCGAGCGCGCTCGCGGCGCGCAGCCGCGCCTGGTACTGGCGGAAGATCTCGACGAACATGACCTCCTGCGGGTCGCTCATGTTGGCGTTGCGCGCATACGAGTCGGCATCGGCGAGCTCGTTCTTGAGTTTGGAAATCTTGGCGCCCGCGGACCCAGGCGTGAACCCGTAGGTGTCGGCGTCGAGTCCCTTGATGATGCGCTTGAGGGTGACCTTGGAATCGGCCGAGTCATAGATGCTGAACGTGCTGGACAGTCCGATCTTCTCGGCTTCGCGCCGCAGAATGCGCACACAGGAGGAGTGAAAGGTACTGATCCACATTCCGTCGGAGCCCTGGCCGAGAATGGCGTGCACTCGCTCGCGCATCTCGGCGGCGGCCTTGTTGGTGAAGGTGATCGCCAGAATCTGGCTCGGCCAGGCATCGCGGGTTTCGAGCAGGCTTGCGACCCGCCGGGTGAGCACACTCGTCTTGCCCGAACCGGCGCCGGCGATGATAAGAAGCGCCTGCCCGCGGTATTCGACGGCCTCTTTCTGCTGCGGGTTGAGCCCGTCGAGCAGCGGGCTGTGCTGCGTATTGCCGGAGCCCGCGTAGCCATTCGAATCGAGAATGATAGGCGTGGCCGACCGGCCGGCGGGCGCGGATTCCGCGTTAAGAGGTGTGATCATGTCGGTTTCCAGTGTAGGCGAGGCCCCTGACACGAGGACGGGTCGGGCTGTGGAGATTGGCGACGCCCCGACGTTTCCTGATCGAATCAACTGAATGGAAGACTGATCGCATGGCCAACAAGAGTGCACCCCGCCGAGCAGACGTTGATGAGGTCGAGCTTGTCGGCGGATCTGAAAAGCGCCAGCTCCAAGTGGTTGCCTATGACGAGAACTGGCCCGATATTTTTCTTGACCACCAGACAAGACTGCGAAATACGCTGGGAACGGCGGAAGTCGAGGTCGAACACATCGGATCGACGTCCGTTCCCGGACTGGCAGCTAAGCCAATTGTCGACATCGTGGTCACGGTCGTCGACATCACTGCTGAAGAAGACTATCTCCCTCATCTCTTGACCGCTGGATACGAGTTACGCACTCGTGAGCCGGGCCATCGCCTGGTGCGGACGCCAGCACGCGATGTGCATATCCATATCCTTCAACGAGGCGACCAGGCCGTAGACAACTACCTCCTATTTCGCAATCGTCTCCGAGCGGATGCCGACGACCGCGCTTTATACGAAGACACCAAGCGAGCGTTACTGCATCACGGTTTTGACGATATGAATGCCTACGCCGATGCCAAGACCGAGGTGATTGCGGCGATCATGCGGCGGGCGCTCTAGGCCGGGACCTAACGCCGGCATCAGCTGGCAGAAGTCACCGGTCGGGCACCGCTCAGAGCGGGTCGTGCACGTGCACGGCCAGAGCGGATACCCCGATCGCCTCACCCGCGTCATCCGTTCCAGCACGTGACGACCATGCGACCGGGAGGCGTTCGAAGGCATCGAGTTTTGTAGCGTTAGAGGTCCCCGTCGTCACAAAAGGGTGTGACTGTGGGCATCTGACCTGTCGGACCGGGGCCGTGTGGGTGAGTCAGCCGGGTAGCAGCTCGCGGATGCTGGCCAGATAGGCCGGTCTGTCAAAGTCGGGGAAGAGTGCGGATTGCACGATGTAGCCATGTGCGAGGCCCATAGTGACAGGGACGAGTCGGCTTGCCCATGTCGTGGCGTCGTGTTTGCTCAGCCCCTCGTGTTCCTCTGCCCATGCAGTGAGAAATCTTAGGTAGATCGGGCGTATCTGGGTGAGGACATCTGAGACCAGCTCTCGAATCTTGGGGTCAACCATGGCCTCTCCCCACACCTGGAGCAGAATCTGGTTGTGGCTCACGTCCGATGTGACGCCCGCGAGAATAGTCATGACGACAGTGCTGGGTGTCGGCACCACCCCACCCGCATTTAGCGTTTCGAGCTCGGTGACCGCGTCGCCGATAACGAGGCTCGCGACAGAGAGCATGATCTGCTGTTTGCTCTCAAAGTGTCCGTAGATCGCCCCCGCGGAGAGTCCTGACTCGGCAATAATGTCCGCCATCGACGCGCCAGTGAATCCCTTCTTCGCGAAACAACGGAGGGCGGCCTGGGCGATTTCGTCTCTTCGGGTCTCGCGATACTGCTCTGTCACTTTGGGCATGCTCGCTAGTCTACTATAAAGAACGAACATTCGTTTTAGGAGCCTAATTGAGCACTTCACACACCCCGCCCGCCCCCACGTCGTGGTCTCGCATTGTCGGCGTCGGGCTGGTCTTATCCGTCGCCGTCGCTCTCCTCGTACTCGCATTCGCATGGCCAAGCGTCACATCGAGCGTGAAGAGCCTGCCCATCGCCGTGGTCGGCCCTGACGCGGCCGTCACTCACGTCGAGGCGGCATTCGAAAAGTCAGCGCCCGACACATTCGACTTCGTCACCGCGACCGACCGTGACGACGCGGTGAGCATGATCAACACCCGCGAAGTCGAGGGCGCAATAGTTCTCGGAGACGCGCCGGAAGTGCTCACCGCCTCGGCGGGTAGCACCATCGTCAGTTCCATCCTCACTACAGTCGCGCCGAAGCTGCAGGCCCAGTTGAATGCAGCGCTCAAGGCTCAGGGCATCGAGCCCCCGCAGCCGATCACCGTGGCCGTGACCGACATTGTTCCCCTCGCTTCAACCGATGTGCGCGGCGCTGGGCTCATCGCCGCGGCGTTTCCGCTGACTCTGGGCGGCGTGCTGGGTGGCATCCTGGCATCCGTGCTCATCGTTGGGGCCTGGCGACGCGTTGTGGCGATTTCGGTCTACGTCGTCGGGGGTGGCCTCGCCCTGGCGGGAGTCCTGCAGGGATGGTTTGGCATCCTCCAGGGCGATTACCTGGTCAACGCCGCAGCGATAGCGCTCACGCTCCTTGCCGTCAGCGCCACGATCGTCGGCATCGTCGCGACCGTCGGCAAGGCAGGAATGGCTATCGGGCCGGTGCTGTTCATGGTGCTCGCCAACCCGATTTCATCGTCAACAGCGCCGCTCGAGTTTCTGCCGGAGCCATGGGGCGCCATCGGCCAGATGTTCCCGCCGGGAGCCGCCGCCACGCTGCTGCGCGACCTCTCCTACTTTCCCGATGCCGCCACGTTGGTTCCCTGGCTTGTGCTCGCAGGATGGTCGACCCTCGGAATTGTGCTCGCCGTCATCGGTCACTTCCGTGGCGCTATGCACGTGGAGATCGACAGCGAGTTCGACACCACGGTTGACGACCCGGCGGCTCTCAAACAGGAGTCGATTCAGGCCGTCTCATGATCTTGGTGAACATATAGTGCCTTCACAAAAGCGACGAGAACCGGATCTCGGTGGACGGCGAACTGGTCGAACAGGCGCAAGAAGCGGGTTGACCTGCCCGTGGGTGGGGGCACTGCTCAGAGCGCGTCACGCACGTGCACGGCCAGATCAGGGTAGTCGGCGAACACGCCGTCGATGCCGGAGTCGAATATGATCCGAAACTCCGATTGCCAGTGGCCGAAGTCCGCCTTGCGGGTGCCGCCGCGAAACGTTTTCGCCAGAAATTTGTTCTCCGGGCGCAGGGTCCAGCAGTAGATCTCCAGCCCGGCGGCGTGCGCCTGGTCCACCAGAGCGGATGCCCCGATCACCTCACCCGCGGCATCCGTTTCGAGAATGAGCGACTTGGGAACGCTGATGCCGTCCACCCCGACATCACTCGTGGCCGTGCTGGAGCCCATGCTGCAGCGGGACCCCCCGGCCGAGCGACCCGCCGCCAGGCTCGCGAGACCGTCGGCGGTGAGGTGGTCGGCGTAGCTGAGTGCCCCGGCGCCGTACTCGGCGAGCTGGTCGGCCGGGTGCCCCTGGTCTTCGAGCAGAAAGATGCGTTTGCCTCGCACGCCCTGGGCGCGCACCTGGGCGAGCACGCTCGGTTCGAAGCTCTCGACGGTGAGCCGGTCGGTGTTCCAGCCGGCGGCGGAAACCTCGGCGGCGAACAGTTCGGGCAGCGGAAGGTCGAGGCTCGCGAAGTAGTGGCCGTGCTTGATCTCGGCCACGATGCCGAGTACCCGGTCGGTGCGCTCCCCCGCGGCGTCGACGAGGTCGAACAGGTCGCGCAGGCGCAGAATCGGCTGCTGGTCGTCGAAGGTGGAGCTGCCCTGCCGCAGGGTGGGCAGCCGCTCCCTGGCCCGTAGGGTGCTGAGTTCGTCCCAAGTGAAGTCCTCGGTGAACCAGCCGATGACGAGCGTTCCATCGATGTGTTTCTCGGTGCGGCGAGCGGCGAATTCGGCGCGAGTGGCGACATCCGTTGTACCGGAGATCTCGTTTTCGTGGCGGATCACGAGCACCCCGTCACGAGTGGCGACGAGGTCTGGTTCGACCGCGTCGGCGCCGAGGCCGAAGGCGAGCTCGAATGCGCTGCGTGTGTGTTCGGGCCGGTGGCCGCTTGCCCCGCGGTGGCCAATGACAATCGGTTGCATGATTTCAGGCTAACAACAGGGCGAGAACGGTTGCTGGGCCTGGCCTCCGCTCGCAGCGAAACATCAGCGGGACAGCACCCGGATAGCTGCAAATCGGCTGATCCCCCGCGCATTCCCATGCGCTCTCGGGTACCGTTGAATCAGTGCCTCACCAGGCACCTCAAACCCCACCAGCTGATTGTGAGTACAGCAACACATGGCATCCTCCAACCCCGCTTTCTCCCGCAACGAGGCGTTCGGCCCTCGCGGCGCAGTGGCGTCGTCGCAGGCCCTCTCTGACAACGATCTGCAGTCGATGTACAACCGGCCCGCCGCCGGTGCGCAGGACACCGAACGCATGACCTACGAAGACACCATCACCAAGACCGGCCTCGGCTTCGCGCTGCTGCTCGTGGCTGCCGCGATTTCCTGGGTCGCCACCCCGGTGCTTCCGTTCCTGTTCATTCTGGGTGCCATCGTGGGTTTCGTGCTCGGCCTGGTGAACACCTTCAAGAAGGAGCCGTCCGCTCCGCTGATCCTCGCCTTCGCCGGCGCCCAGGGACTGTTCGTCGGGGGCATCTCGCGGGTCTTCGATGACATCTATGGGGGCGTGGTGATTCAGGCGGTTCTGGCCACCCTCGTTGTGGTCGCCGTCACCCTGGCCCTATTCAAGAGCGGAAAGATCCGTGCCTCGAAGAAGGCCACCAAGGTCTTTTTGATCGCCATGATCGGCTACGCCGCATTCTCGCTCATCAACGTGGGAATGATGATCTTCGGCGGCACCGATCAGGCCTTCGGCATGCGCAGTGCGAGCATCAGCATTCTCGGCTTTGATATCAAGCTCGGTATCCTCATCGGCCTTCTCGCGGTGCTCCTGGCCGCGTACTCACTCGTGCTCGACTTCGACTTCATCCAGAAGGGCGTCAACAACCGCCTGCCGCGCAAATACGGCTGGACCGGCGCGTTCGGCATCATCATGACCGTCGTCTGGCTCTACGTCGAAATGCTGCGCATCTTCGTGCTCACCCGCGAGTAGCGGCATCCGCTTGATCACGCGCCCTCGTTCTTTCCGAACGGGGGCGCTTTTTCGTACCCCGCGCCCGCCACACTGTGGTTGGCTTAAGCAATGAGTTTCACTGACCTGCACGCGCTGCTCCCCCTTGAGATCAACGGCGTGAACGCCACGTTCGGCTACATCGGCAGTGCCATCGTGCTCCTCGGCCTCGCCTGGGTGGTCGTGCTCGCCATTCGCCGCTACCTCAAAGCCCCCAAAGACTGATGGATGCCCCGGGTTGCCCATGAGCGCCCCCGATTGGGTAGCCGCTTCGCCGGTTACCGCAGCGTCCACCGGCTTCGGGCGCGGGTGACGGTAGAGCCGCGTCGGTTCAGAGAGCGATCAGGATTCGGGCCCCTGGCGACGATGACGGCCGCGATCGAGCCGAGCACGATGACGATTCCCGCGATCTGAATCGGGGCAAGGTGCTCTCCAGCGATCGCCCAGCCGAGCACGATCGCCACGACGGGGCTCAACAGTCCGAGGAATGCGATGGTGCTGGCCGGGAGGCCCGCAATGCCGTGGAACCAGACGACGTAGGCGAATGCCGTGCCAGCCACAGCGAGGTACGCGTAGCCGGCGAGGTTGGTCACGGTCAACGGCGTGCTCGGAAGGCCTTCGAGCAGGAGCAATACGGGCAGAAGGCTGAGTCCGCCGGCGATGAGTTGCCACGAGGTCGTCGCCAGCAGCGGCGCCGGCTGCCCCCACTTTTTGGAGAGCACGATGCCCGAGGCCATGCAGACCGTGCCGCCGACAGCGGCCAGGATCCCGATAGCGTCCAGCCTCGCCTGCGATTGGAGCACGATGAGGCTGACGCCGAAGGCTCCGGTCGCGCCGCTCGCCAGAACGCGTCCGGTCATCCTCTCATGCAGCACTCGACTGGCGAGGACGGCGACAACGAGGGGCTGCAGGCCTCCCACAATGGCGGCCACGCCGCCGGGGAGCCGATAGGCCGCGATGAAGAGGAGGGCGAAGAACGCCCCGATGTTGAGCACGCCGAGCACCCAGGATTTCCACCACCAGGCGCCGCGCGGCAAGCGGCGGCACAGCATCAGTAGCAGGATTCCCGCTGGCAGCGCGCGAAGGAACGCCGCGAGGAACGGCCGATCCGCCGGCAGCAACGTCGTCGTCGTCAGGTAGGTGGTTCCCCAGAGAACGGGAGCGAGGGCAGTGGTCGCCAACAGGAACAGTCGATTGCTAAGCACTTAGCCATTATAGCTAAGTGCTTAGCAATTGATAGCATGGAACCATGACAGACCAAGTCGATCGAATCCTCGAACAGTGGAACACCGAGAAGCCCAACCTGAACGTCTCCCCCATGGCCGTCATCGGCCGCTTGAGTCGCACCGCTCTGGCCGTCGAGTCCCGCCTGGCCGCGACCTTTGCGCGGTACGGCCTGGACGCATCCTCTTTCGACGTGCTCGCGACGCTACTGCGGAGCGGTGCGCCCTACCGGATCTCCCCGGCGGTACTGGCCCGCGATGCGATGATCTCGACCAGCGCGGTCGCGCAGCGCCTGAACAAGCTACAGACGCGAGGTCTGGTCAGCCGGGAGGCGAACCCCGACGATGGCCGCGGCACCCTGGTCGCGCTGACGGATGCCGGCAAGCGGCTCATCGACGCCGCCCTGGCCCCGCACGTCGAGACCGAGCGAACCATCACCGCGATTCTTTCTGTCGAGGAGCAGTCGATCCTCGTGGGGCTGCTGCAGCGGATCAACGCTGCGGCAACGCGCGATTAGCCCAGATAGCGCCCGAGCGAATCGAGCACGTCCTGCCATCCGTCGTAAAAGAATCCATCCCCCTTGGACCCGGCGACACCGCGCAGATCGAAGGTCATGCGCGTTCGATTGCCAACGGGCTCGATGGTGATCGTGACGATTGGGCTGTCATCAGGGTCGCCGTCGGGCTCGCCCCAGGTGAACACCAGGCGCTCGAGAGGCAAGACTTCGCGGTAGACGCCACCGGAAACAACCTTGTCGCCCGTGGCATCGTTCACCATCGTGTAGACGTAGTTGTCACCCACGCGCGCGTCGATTTCTACCGTTTCTCGGGGCGTGCTCGTTCCGCGCGGAAACCACCACTGCGCCGCAGCGTCGGCGTCCGTCCACGCTGTCCAGACCTCGTCGGGGGTTGCGTCGTAGGTGCTCACAATCGTGAATCCCTTGGCTGTGTCAATCATCGTCATTATCCCTCGGTCATGCCGCGAGCCTAGAGCTCGCTTGCCTTCGCGCAGTAAACGACTACTGCACTTCGATTACCACACTGTGCCCGCTGGAACGAGCAAGCCTGGCATCACGGGTGAGGAGCGTGCACCCCAGAGCCTCGGCCAGGACAACGTAGGCAGCGTCATAGGCCGACAGATTGTCGCGTAGCTGACAGGCGCGACGTCGCAATACATCGGCCGACTCCCACCGCCGGATCGGCAAATCCTCGAAGTCCGTCAGCAGGTCCTGCGCACGCGTGGCAGTCAGTTGCCCGGCCAGCACGAGACCGCGAAGCGCCGATACGATCTCATAGTCGAGCAGGGTCGGCGCGTGCAACTCTTCAGACGCGAGCCGGGCCCTCAACTCATCGGTGCCGGCGGCGGCGGTCAGTACGTCGACCACCGCAGCACAATCCACCACGATCACGTGCCCGGCCGCTCCTGTAGCTGACCCAATCGCTCGGTTCGGGCGCTCGCGAGCGCCTCCAGTGCAGATACCTGTGCCCGCTCAGCCCGTCGGGCCGCACGATCGAGCACCTCACCGACGGTCGGCCGCGCCACCTCTCGGTCGAGGAGGTCGAGCAGGTAAGAGTTGAGTGACTCACCGCGATCAGCGGCCCGCGCTTTCAGCGCACGACGAGCATCATCGGGCACATTTCTAATCTGCAAGAGAGAACTCATGGAAGCATATTAGCTCAACTATGATGCACTTTGCATATATTTGCTTAGCGGGCCGGGATCCCTTCGGGCGTCGAGGAGGAGGTGTTGGCATCCGCTCTGGTAGCGCGCGCCTCGGTGAACAGCACGACGGCGACCCCGAGGCCGCAAAGAGCGAACCCAGCCAAAGTCATCAGCGTCAGCGGCTCGCCGAGCAGCACCGCCCCGACCAGAGCCGTCGTGGGCGCGACCAGGAACAGCAGGGCGTTGAGCGCGGTGATGCCCACCCGTCGCAGCAACCACCAGTACAGTCCATAGGCCCCCAGGGTTGGCACGAACGCCGAGATCACGGTGGCGAGCCAGAATGTCAGCGTGGCCGGGGGAAGGAGTGCCCCCGTTACTACCGCGATCACAATGAGCGCGAAGGACGTCACGACGACATGCACGGTCAAAGTCACGAGCACCGGCGTCTTCACACGTGACCGTCGCTCGACGAACGTGCCCACTATGAGGCAGATCATCGCCAGTGCCGGCAGTAGATAGGCAATCGGATGCGCCGCCGCGCCGCCGATCTGCGAGCGAACGACCAATACGACCCCCAGCGCCCCGACGGCCAGCCCGGCCCATTGTGCGCCGCGCACCCGTAGCCCCAGCAGGGGCCCGACGAGAGTCGCGACGACCAGCGGTTGTACGGCGTCGATCAGTGCGCTGGTACCGGTCGTGATGCCGGCCCCGATCGCGGCGTAGACGAAGGTGATGTAGCCGAACTGGGCGAACAGCCCAATGACGGCCTGCTGACGCAGCTCGGTGCGGGTGACGCCGCGTACAGCGCCGGAAGCCAGGGTGACGACGACTAAAATCACTGCTAGCGGGGCGAACCGCCAGACCAGCAGGGTAGTGGCCGGCACATCCACGACCGCGACCGCCGCGATGACGAATCCCGAACTCCACGACACGATGAACCCGATTGCGGCCAGCACCGTGACAATCGACCTCGGTATACCGACCTGTGTACTTATGGATACCACTATACAGGTCTGTATAATCGAATCATGGACGTTCCCGACCTCGCCCCGCTGACTCCGGGTGCTCGCCGCGTGCTCGACGCCGCATCGGAGCTGTTCTATGAACGCGGCATCCACGCCGTCGGCGTCGACACGATCGCCGCAGCGGCCGGCGTCACGAAGAAGACCCTCTACGACCGGTTCGGATCGAAGGAAGCGCTCGTCGTGGCCTACTTGCAGCACCGAGATGCTCGATGGCGCGAACACCTCGCCGCCCAGCTTGCCCGGGTACCTGAGCCCGGGTCCGACCGCGTGTTGGCGATCTTCGACGCGGCCATCTCCTGGTCCGGCGAGAACGGGCTGAAGGGCTGCAGCGCCATCAACGCCCGGGCCGAAATCGGCGACGGGCACGATGGGCATCCCGTATTCCCAGAGATCGCCCGGCAGAAGGTGTGGCTGCTCGACCTGTTCGGTGAACTCTGCCGGGAAGCAGGAACGATCGACCCGCGAGCCATGGCCAAACGGATGATGCTGCTCCACGAGGGCGCGCTCGTAACCGTGGGACTGGAGACGTTTGCGCATCCGCTCGAAGTCGCTCGCGACCTGGCCCGTGCGCTGCTTGAATCACTCGCCCCCTGACAGCGCCCGCTACCGGTGGCCGCTCCCGCTATAGCTGGCGCACCCACCCGCAGCGGGCGCGACCACAAACGGATGCCCGGCTCCGGTCACACAAAAAGGGGCCGGCTCTCCAGAGCCGGCCCCTTTTTTTCGAGCTACTCGGGGATCACTCCCACTCGATCGTTCCCGGCGGCTTGCTCGTCACGTCGAGCACGACGCGGTTCACCCCGTCGACCTCGTTGGTGATGCGGTTCGAGATCTTGGCGAGCAGGTCGTAAGGCAGGCGGGTCCAGTCGGCGGTCATGGCATCCTCTGAAGACACCGGGCGCAGCACGATCGGGTGACCGTAGGTGCGGCCGTCGCCCTGCACGCCCACCGAGCGTACGTCGGCGAGCAGCACGACCGGGCACTGCCAGATCTCGCGGTCGAGACCGGCGGCGGTCAGTTCGAAGCGCACGATCGCATCCGCTTGACGCAGCAGGTCGAGGCGTTCCTGGGTGATCGAGCCCACGATGCGAATTCCCAGACCGGGGCCGGGAAACGGCTGGCGCTGCACGATTTCGGCCGGCAGGCCGAGCTCGGCGCCGATGGCACGCACCTCGTCCTTGAACAGGGTGCGCAGGGGTTCGACCAGTTCGAACTTGAGGTCGTCGGGCAGGCCGCCCACGTTGTGGTGGCTCTTGATGTTGGCGGTGCCGCTGCCGCCGCCGGACTCGACCACATCGGGGTACAGGGTGCCCTGCACGAGGAAGCGGATCGGGTCGCCGTCGATTTCCTTGGCCTCTTCGATCAGTTCGGCCTGGGCCTGCTCGAAGGTGCGAATGAATTCGCGGCCGATGATCTTGCGTTTGGTCTCCGGGTCGCTCACGTCCTTGAGCGCCACGAGGAACTGCTCGCGCACATCGACGGTGACCAAACGGATGCCGGTGGCCTTCACATAGTCTTCCTCAACCTGGCGGCGCTCGTCCTGGCGCAGCAGGCCGTGGTCGACGAAGACGCAGACCAGCTGGTCGCCGATCGCCTTGTGCACCAGGGCCGCCGCGACAGCGGAGTCGACTCCGCCGGACAGGCCGCAGATGACCTTGCCGGTGCCGACCTGGGCGCGAATCTTCGCGACCTGTTCGGCGATGACGTTGCCGCTGTTCCAGTCGGGGTTGATGCCGGCGGCGCGGTGCAGAAAGTTTTCGAGCACGTGCTGCCCGTTTTCGGAGTGCTTGACCTCGGGGTGCCACTGCACCCCGTAGAGGCGCTTGGCGTCGTTAGCGAACGCGGCGACCGGGGTCGAAACCGACGAGGCGAGCACTGTGAAGCCGTCAGGTGCAGTGGCAACAGAGTCGCCGTGGCTCATCCACACGGTCTGGCTGTCCGGCTGGTCGGCCAGCAGCACGTTGCCGCCGTTGTTCACGGTGACCGGGGTCGAACCGTATTCGCGGGCGCCGGTGTGGGCAACGGTGCCGCCGAGGGCGGTCGCCATCACCTGGAAGCCGTAGCAAATGCCGAGCACGGGCACACCGAGCTCGAAGATCGCCGCGTCGAAGGCGGGCGCACCCTCGGCGTAGACGCTCGACGGCCCGCCGCTCAGAACGATTCCGCGCGGGTTCTTCGCGAGAACCTCGGCGGCGGTGATCGTGTGCGGCACGATTTCCGAATAAACGGATGCCTCCCGCACGCGTCGCGCGATCAGCTGCGCGTACTGGGCTCCGAAGTCGACCACGAGAACGGGGCGATCGAGGCCAGAGTCGGCGACTACAGCATCCGCTGACGCGGTCTCGACGGCACTCACGAACGCACCTCGGCGGCCTTTTTCGCTTCGAGCTGTTCGAGGGAACGTTTCACGCGGCGAGTCATGGGGCCTTCCAGGAAGAACGAGAGCGTGGGGATGATGCCGCCGAGCGCGATCAGCACGAAGAGCGAGAATGGCCAGCGCATGAGGCTCCAGAGCCGGAAGTCGGCGAACAGGTAGAGCACGTAGAACCAGCCGTGCACGATCAGAATGATCGTGCTCAGGTTGATTGCGGCAACTGTTCCGCGGGGCACGAAGGCGAGGAAGCCTTCGGCGCCGTTCATTTCGAGTTCGTAGCCGAGAATGAACTTGGCGTAAACCTCGGCGCAGAGCAGCAGCAGAAAGACACCGGTGATGATGGACGACACCTGGTAGAGCCGAAGCGCACCGGGGATTCGGGAAATATCGGCGGGCTTGGGATCAAGTGGCATGGGGTAATTCTATGCGCCAGCGCTGGGAGTGCTCGCAGAGGCCAATTCAAGCTCGGCTTCTTCCTGCTCGCGCTCCAGCGCGTCGCGCACCAGGCGGTACCAGAGGAACACGGCGAACCCGGCGAAGACGACCCACTCTATGGCGTAGAAGATGTTCAGCCAGTTGAGCGACTGGTCGACCTGGGGCACCGGGGAGTCGATCACGTCGAGCCCGGCCGGCGCGTCCGCGCTGACGATGTAGGCGGAGTACACCGACTCGTCGGTGAAATCGGCCCACAGGTTGATCAAAGCGGATGGTGCCACCTTGGTCAGCTCCATCGGGTCGCCTTGCGGGTCGGGCAGCTCCGGTGCCTCTCCGGTGAGGAAGCGTCCGGTAACGGTCACCGGGGCATTGCGTGGTTCGGTCTGCAGCGCATCGATCACGGCCTGGGCACCGGATTTGTCGGGGGCCCAGCCGCGGGCGACGGCGATGCTGGCGGCAGCATCCGTTTGAAAATGGCTGACCACCCAGAACCCTTCGACGCCGCCGTTGAAGCGTGTCGTGATGAGCGTCTCGTCACCGGGCACCCAGGTGCCTTCGGTGCTGACCATTTGGCCGGTCGCGATCTGCGTCACTCCCCCGTCAGGCTGCGCCACCTCGGCGAGCGGCTTGACCTGTTCCGTACTGCGCTCCACCACCACGCCGGATTCAATGGCGCGCTCGAGCTGCCAATGCCCGAGCAGGGCGAACGCCGCGGCAACGCCGAGGGCAAGCAGCAGTGCAGCGACCCAGCGGGGTCGCACCATCATTCTGATCACGAATAGTCACCTGTGTGGGTTTCTCGCCCGGGTTTGCGTGCCGGCCGGTCGGCCGCGTCATCGGGTTCTGGGGAGTGCTGACCGAGCGCGAAATCGGCCATGGAATCTACGTCTGAATGCGAGCGTTTCGCTCTGGCAACCGTATCTTCCGCCGCTTGGGAATTGGCCGAGTCGCGTTTGGCCGCACGGCGCGTGTACTCGTCAGCATCCGCTGCCTGGGCCGCGGTCGCAGCCTCGACCAGGGCGATTTCTTCGTCGAGCATGGGGTTGCGCGGTGCGCGCGCGGCAACGGATGCCGGCACCCGACGACGCAGCGCCGATCCGATCTTCTCGGAATTCGCCGCGAACAGGGGGCCGAGTATGGCCATCGATAACACGTAAAGCCCGGCGAACGGTTGCAGCCGCGAATCCAGCCCGGCCGACACCGACAGCGTTGCCAAAATGAGCGTGAACTCGCCGCGGTTGACGAAGATCGCGGCGGTGTTGAGGGCTTCGCGTGGCCCCATTTTGTGCAACCAGGCCAGCAGCGCCCCCGACAACAGACTGAGCAGGAAGGTCATCACGATGGCGATCAGCACCACCCCGATCACCGATCCGAACTGGGCCACGTCGAGGGCAAGTCCGAAGTTGAGAAAGAAGAATGCCGCGAAGATGTCGCGGAGGGGCACCGCGACGCGTTCGATTCTGGCGCGATAGCTGCTCGCGCCGAGCACGACGCCGATCAGGAAGGCGCCAATGGCATCCGTTACGCCGATGATCTCGCCGATGCCGGCGAACAACACCACGAGCCCGAAGAACAAGATGGTGAACAGTTCGTCGTCTTTGGTGCGCATCAGGCGCGAGACGACGCGGCCGCCCCAGCGGGCGAGGGAGAACATGGCGACGAGAAACAGGAACGCGATGGAGAGCTGCAGCACGATCGGCCAGATCTCGGTTTTACCACTCAGCACCACGGAGACAATGGAGAGGTAGATGGCGATGAAGATGTCGCCGACGACCGTGACGCCGAGGATCATCGGGGTCTCTTTGTTGGCGAGGCGGCGCAGTTCGATGAGGAGTTTGGTGATGATGGCGCTCGAGGAGGTTCCGGTCATTCCGGCGATGACGAGGGCTTCGCGGGGGCCCCAGCCCACGAGCAGCCCGAAGATGAAGCCGGCACCCATGTTGATGAGCACCCAGGATCCGCCGGAGATGATCAGGGTCTTGGCGTTACCGAAGAATTCCTCCTGGTCGAATTCGAGGCCGAGGCTGAAGAGCAGGAGGATCAGGCCGAACACGGCGATGAGTTCAATGTCGCCGGACTGGAAGTCGATGGGAAAGAAGTCGGTGTTCGGACTCGCGAGAACGCCCACGATCATGTAGATCGGGATAGTGGGGAGTCCGATCATTTTGCCCAGGCGGCCAAGAACGTAGGCGACGACGAGCAGGATGCCGAGAACGAGGAGGTCTTCGCCCAGGTGCATCGGTCATCCCCCGGGTGGAGCGTCGACGGTTTTCGCCTTCACTTCACCGGTGCGGAAGAACGCGAAGGCCTTGACGACTTTTTCCGGCGAGCCGGCGACCACGAGGGTGTCACCGGGAAAGACCTTGAAGTCGGCGGCGGGAGCCGGGTTGGCGGATTCTCCGCGCACGACCGCCACCACGGTGAGTCCGGCGATACCGCGATCGGCCGGATTTCCGAGAGCCTGGCCGGCGATGTGGTCTTCGTAGTCGACGGTGAACCAGTCGATGCTGAGGCCGGGAATCTGGTCGAGGGCACTCAGCGACTCGGTGATCTGGGTGCCGCCGAGCAACTCGGCGAGGGTGTGCGCCTCGTCTTCGTTGAGCCTCAGCGAGACCTTGCTCGCGTCGGGGCCGCCCTCGTCGTCAGCGAAGGTGATGAGGTCACTATGGCCGGAACGGTGGGCGATGACGCCGACCTTGCCACCATCATCCGTGATGAAGGTGTGCAGCACACCAACGCCGGGAAGTTTGACCCGCCGAACATCAACCATTGTCATGACTCCTGAGGTTTAGGGGCAGTTCCCCCATTCTACTGGAGCCGCTTTTGCCGCCGCGCGCCCGCGCTTTTCGTCACCGCGCCCGGTACCGGTGAGCGCGCCAGCAAGAGGTGGCGCGGGCACCGGCAGCTGGCGCGGTGAGTGGTGAGCGCGGGTGAGTTATGCACAGATTCTCCGGCGCGCGTCCCGTGCGCTCCAGTCGCTGCCATTCTCGGGTCATGGCAACCACGGCGCCCTCCGGATCTGCATCGAACTACCTGATCGCGGCTCTCCTGCGACCCGATGGGCTCATCCTCGCATCCGATGCTGCGGCGGTCGGTTTGCATGAGGCGCTCCGCACCGAATTCACGCACCACCTCGTTACGCGACTGCGGCGGGGCGTCTACCTGCCCACCGCGCACTGGGAACACCTCGATCTCGACGCGCGCTACCTCTTTCGGATCCGCGCCTACGCTGCGGTCAGCGCAGATGCGCCAGTGTTTTCCCACCACTCTGCGGCGGCGATCTGGGGGTTTCCCCGGCCGTCTCACTGGCCGACGGAGGTCCATGTCACCGTCCCGCAGGCATCCGGCGGTCGTTCCAAACCCGGCATCGTGCGGCACTCTGCCATCGTCCCGGGCGCGCTGGCAGCCGGGGCAGTCAGGCGCGGTGGCCTGTTGGTCACCTCGGCGGCCGAGACGGCTGTCGCGATGGCCCGCATTCTGCCATTTCCGGAGTCCGTCGCGATGATGGACCGGGCCATCCACGTGCCCCGCCTGATGTCTCCCGGAAGCAGCTCGGGAACGACACTGGCCACACGGGACGAGTTACAGGCCGCCCTCGACGCACTCGAAAGCTCTGGTCGACGCTATGGCAAGGCCGCCGCACTCCGCGCCGGGGACTTCGCTTCTACGCAGTCCGATTCAGGCGGGGAATCGATCAGCCGCGCACACATGTTCCTGCTTGGGTTCGCCGCTCCCGAGCTGCAGGTGCGCTTCGACGATGCCGCGGGGTTCATTGCCTTTGTCGACTTCTTCTGGCGAAGCATCAACAGGGTCGGCGAGTTCGACGGGCTCGGCAAATACGTCAAGAACGCGTACACCCGAGGCCGCACAACCGCCGAAGTCGTCATGGACGAGAAGCATCGTGAGGACCGAATTCGCGCGTGCGGGCCGTCCGTTTCGCGGTGGGACTGGCAGATCGCACGCGACCTGACGACGTTCGGCGCCTACCTCACGCGCATCGGCGTCCCTCGATGCCGCTAGCGCCGCCGCCGCGCCAGGTACCGTTCACCGCGCCAGCTATAGGTGGTGCAGCCATCGGCAGCTGGCGCGGTGAACGACGCGCGGGCGTGGCGCAGCGCGGTGCGCTAGTTCGTGACCACGATGTCCGGAGCTTCGAGGCGCACCCGGTCGGCGGATTCGTCGTTCGGCTCCTCCTGCGAGGCCCGCTCGGCGGCGACCCGGGTGAGATAGAAGCCGACCTCCCGGTCGATGCGCTCCTGGTCCCAACCGAGCACGTCGGCCATGAGCGCGGCGGCGACCGGCGCGGCCGACACCCCGCGGTCCCAGGCCTCGATCGAGATGCGGGTGCGGCGCGCGAGCACGTCTTCGAGGTGCAGGGCGCCCTCGTGCGAAGCCGCGTAGACGACCTCGGCACCGATATAGTCGTCGGCGCCGGGCAGCGGCTCGGCGAGCGCCGGGTTCGCACGAATCAGGTCGAGCAGTTCGTCCGTCAGGGTGCCGTACCGGTTGAGCAGGTGTTCGACCCGAACGGTGTGCAGCCCGACTGCGCGGGCGATCTTGCCGCGCTTGTTCCACGCGGCCTGATAACCTTCGGCGCCCAGCAACGGGATGTCCTGGGTCGCGGACGCAGGAATGCGACCGTCGAGAGCCGACGCCGCGGCATCCACTGCGTCCTTGGCCATGATGCGGTAGGTGGTCCACTTGCCGCCGGCGATGACTACGAGGCCGGGAACGGAATGCCCGACGAGATGCTCTCGGGACAGCTTGGACGTTTGGTCGCTCTCGCCGGCCAGCAGCGGACGCAGCCCGGCGTACACACCCTCGACGTCTTCGCGGGTGAGCGGAACGCTCAGCACGGAGTTGATGTGCTCGAGGATGTAGTCGATGTCTGCCGCGGTCGCAGCGGGGTGCGCCTTGTCGAGGTGCCAGTCAGTGTCGGTCGTTCCGATGAGCCAGTGCCGGCCCCACGGTATGACGAACAGAACACTCTTCTCGGTGCGCAGCAGCAGCCCCATGGCGCTCTGGAATCGGTCGCGCGGTACGACGAGGTGTACACCCTTCGAGGCCCGCACCTTGAAGGTGCCGCGTTCACCGACCATGCGCTGCGTGTCGTCGGTCCAGACGCCGGTCGCGTTCACGACCTGCTTGGCCCGCACGTCGAAGTGTTCGTCGGTCTGCAAGTCGTGGGCGCGCACGCCGACGACGCGCTCCCCCACCTTGATGAAGCCCTCGACCCGCACCCGGCTGGCCGCGTGGGCGCCGTAGAACGAGGCGGTGCGCACGAGCGAAGACACATAGCGGGCGTCGTCGACCTGGGCGTCATAGTAGGTGATGCCGCCGACCAAGGCGTCGTTGGCGAGGCTCGGAATGAGCTTCTGCACCTGAGCTCTCGACAGGTGACGGTGGTGCGGCACTCCGGGCGGGCGCCCGCCGGTGTAGGAGAAGATGTCGTAGAGCAGCATGCCGGCACCGATGTAGAACCGTTCGGTGAAGCGTTTCTTGAGCGGGTACAGAAAGCGCACCGGCTTCACGAGGTGCGGCGCGATGCGCTGAAGCAGCAGGCCCCGCTCGGTGAGCGCCTCACGCACTAAGCGAAAGTCGAGTTGCTCCAGATAGCGGATGCCGCCGTGCACGAGCTTCGAAGACCGGCTCGACGTGCCGGACGCCCAGTCCCGGGCCTCGAGAATACCGACGCTCAGGCCGCGCGTGACGGCATCGAGGGCTGCACCGGCACCGACGATGCCGCCGCCGACGACGAGGATGTCGAGCTCCTTCTCTTTGAGCTTGGCGAGAGCGGCGACCCGCTCCTCAGGCCCCAACTTGGTGGACCGGGTGACCGAATTGTGGGAGGCCATTGCTTCTCCTGTTCAGACTCAGTTTTCATAGGTTGAGTTGAGGAACTTCTACCACTGACGTTACTTCACACCGACGTTAGTTCACTCGGTACGGCGCGACAACCACTTCAACCCGTTGAAATTCTTTGAGATCGGAGTAACCCGTGGTCGCCATCGACCGACGCAGCGCGCCGATCAGGTTGGCGGTGCCGTCGGCGACCGGCGCCGGGCCATAGAGAATCTCCTCGAGCGGGGCCACTGTGCCGACCTCGACACGCTTGCCGCGCGGCAGTTGCGGGTGGTGCGCCTCGGCGCCCCAGTGGAATCCGCCGCCGGGAGCGTCCGTTGCGCGCGCGAGCGCTGTGCCGAGCATGACGGCGTCGGCGCCGCAGGCTACGGCCTTGACGATGTCGCCCGAGGTACCGAGGCCGCCGTCGGCGATGACGTGCACGTAGCGCCCGCCGGACTCGTCCATGTAGTCGCGGCGCGCGCCGGCGACATCCGCTACGGCCGTGGCCATCGGGGCGTGGATGCCGAGGGTCGCGCGGGTGGTCGACGCGGCTCCCCCGCCAAAACCGACCAGAACACCGGCAGCACCGGTGCGCATGAGGTGCAGGGCCGCCGTGTAGGTGGCCGCGCCGCCCACGATGACGGGAACGTCGAGCTCGTAAATGAACTTCTTGAGATTGAGCGGTTCTTGGTTTTGGGAGACGTGCTCGGCCGACACTGTCGTGCCGCGAATCACGAACAGGTCAACGCCGGCGGCGACGACGGTTTCGTAGAGTTCCTGGGTGCGCTGGGGCGAGAGGGCGCCGGCCACGGTGACGCCGCCAGCCCTAATCTCGGCGAGGCGGGCGGTGACCAGCTCCGGCTTGATCGGTGCGGAGTACATCTCCTGCATGCGGGCAGTCGCTTTATCGGCAGGCAGGCTGCGAATCTCGGCGAGCAAAGGCTCGGGGTTCTCGTGACGGGTCCACAGGCCTTCGAGGTCGAGCACGCCCACTCCGCCGAGCTGGCCCATCATGATGGCCGTGGTCGGCGAGACGACGGAATCCATCGGGGCGGCGAGCACCGGAATGGCGAACTGGTACGCGTCGATGGTCCAACCGACCGACACGTCCTCCGGGTCGCGGGTGCGCCGACTCGGCACCACCGCAATGTCGTCGAAGGCATATACGCGGCGAGCGCGCTTGGAACGGCCGATCTCGATTTCCATGGTTCCAGTTTAGACGGATGCCCCGGCGCAACCCGCCCGCCCGAGCGGGATGCCCGGCCGGGCCTACCGACGGTAGTTCGGCGCCTCGACCACAATCTGCACGTCGTGCGGGTGGGACTCCTTCAGGCCAGCCGGAGTGATGCGCACGAACTGCCCCTTCTGCTTCAACTCGGCGATCGTTCGGGCTCCCACATAGAACATGGACTGCCGAAGACCCCCGACCAGCTGGTACGCCACGGCCGCGAGCGGTCCACGGAACGGAACCTGCCCCTCGATACCCTCAGGGATCAGCTTCTCGTCACTCGGCACGTCGTTTTGAAAGTAGCGGTCCTTGGAATACGAGGTCTTGTTGCCGCGGGTCTGCAGCGCGCCGAGTGAACCCATGCCGCGATACGTCTTGAACTGCTTGCCGTTGACGAAGACGAGCTCGCCCGGGCTTTCGGTGCAACCGGCAAGCAGCGAGCCGAGCATGACGGTGTCGGCGCCGGCCACGAGGGCCTTGGCAATGTCACCGGAGTACTGCAGTCCGCCGTCGGCGATGACCGGAATGCCGGTTTCGCGAGCGGCGAGGGAGGCCTGGTAGACGGCGGTGATCTGGGGAACTCCCACACCGGCCACAATGCGGGTGGTGCAGATGGAGCCGGGGCCCACACCCACCTTGATGGCGTCGGCGCCCGCGTCGATCAGAGCCTGGGCGCCGGAGCGGGTGGCCACGTTTCCACCGATCACGTCGACGTCAGCGAAGGCCTTGTCGGCCTTCAACCGACGAATGATGTCGAGCACCCCGGCGCTGTCGCCGTTTGCGGTGTCGACCACGAGCACGTCAACGCCTGATTCGAGCAGGGCGGTCGCGCGCTGCCAGGCGTCGCCGAAGAAGCCGATGGCCGCGCCGACGCGCAGGCGTCCGGCGTCGTCCTTGGTGGCGAGGGGATATTCCTCGCTCTTGTCGAAGTCCTTCACGGTGATCAGGCCGGTGAGCTTGCCGTTGGCGTCGATCAGCGGTAGTTTTTCGATCTTGTGCTTGGCGAAGATGGCGAGGGCGTCTTCTGGCGCCATGCCGACCTTGCCGGTGATCAGCGGCGACGTCGTCATGACGTCGCGCACCCGGGTGAGGGCCTTCTTGGCGTACGGCACGAAGCGCATGTCGCGGTTGGTGATGATGCCGACGAGGATGCCGTCACCGTCGATGACAGGCAACCCGCTGACCCGGAACTGACCGCACAGGGCGTCAACCTCCGCCACGGTGGCGTCGGGTGAGGTAGTGACCGGATTGGTGATCATCCCGGATTCGCTGCGCTTGACCAGGTCTACCTGCTCGGCCTGGTCGCCGATGGAGAGGTTGCGGTGCAGAATGCCGAGGCCGCCCTCGCGGGCCATGGCGATCGCCATGCGCGTCTCTGTGACGGTGTCCATGGCGCTGGAGAGCAACGGCAGCGACACGTCGATTCGCCTGGTCAGGCGGGATTTAGTAACCGCCTCGCTCGGAATGACATCGGTGTGCCCCGGCAGGAGCAGCACGTCGTCGTAGGTGAGCCCGGTGAATCCGAACGGATCTGGCTGATCCATGAAACCCCTTACCTGTAGCGAAAAACGAAAAAATTATCCGGAAAAACGCGTTACCACCGCACGGGACGTGAAGGAACTAACCGGTCCTTCAATGTTAAGCGTGTTTGGGGTCATCACATTCCGCTCACATTTGCCACACGGTGCGGAGTTTCGAAACATATAGGACATAATCGGCACGTACTCTCAACAACGTTGTTGGTAGTACTTGCCCGGCGCCCGCCCGGTCACCCACCGGTCGGCACCCACATGGAGGTCCCGTGAAGTCCACTCTTACGGCTCAAAGATACGTTCCCAGGATGCTGGTCATTCTGCTACTGACGCTTCTGGCAGCCTTCACCATGGCCACCTTCTCGGTGGGCAGCGCTCAGGCCGACGAGGTGGGAACCGAATACGACTTCACTATCTCCGGCAACGTGAAGTTCGACGGAAAACCGCTCGACGGTGTCGCCGTCGCCGTCGATGGCAACAGCTACAAAGCCGACACCGTGACGGATGCTGATGGTAAATGGTCGATTGGGGTTCCCGAAAAAGGCACCTATAAGGTGACCCTCGACGAAGAGACGCTGCCTAAGGGCGTTATTGTCGCTAAAGGCGGCAACGTGATCAATACCGAGTTCGGGCTGACCGACCGTCGCTCGGTGAACTTCTTCCTGGGCGAAGGCGTGCGCAACACGGTCAGCTTCTTCGACCAGTTCGTGAACCGGTTCTTTAACGGACTCAACTTCGGCCTGCTGCTCGCCCTCGCGGCGATCGGGGTGTCGCTGATTTTCGGTACCACCGGCCTCAGCAACTTCGCCCACGCCGAGCTGATCACCTTCGGCGCCCTGATGACGCTGGTGTTCTCCGTCAACCTGGGGCTGCCGATCTGGCTCGCCATTCTGATCGCCATCGCCCTCAGCGGCGTGTTCGGATACAGCCTCGATGCGGTGCTCTGGAAACCACTGCGCCGTAAAGGCGTGGCGGTGATCCCTCTGATGATCGTGAGCATCGGCCTGTCGCTCGCCCTGCGGTACTTGTACCAGTACTTCTTCGGCGGCAGCACGAGCCAGCTTCCGGGTGCCGGCATGGCCGATCTCAAGTTCGGCCCGATCTCGCTCTCCCCCATCGACCTCGCCAGCATGGGCATCAGCATCGTGGTGTTGCTCGCCGTGGCCTATTTTCTGCTGCGAACCCGAATCGGCAAGGCCACCCGCGCTGTGTCCGACAACCCCAGTCTGGCCTCCGCGAGCGGCATCGACGTTGACAACGTCATTCGCATCGTCTGGGTGGTCGGTGCGGCCCTGGCGGGACTCAGCGGCGTGCTCTGGGCTTACTTCCGACCGGGTGTCAGCTGGGACATGGGCTTTCAGATGCTGCTGCTGGTTTTCGCCGCGGTGACCCTCGGCGGGCTCGGAACGGCTTTCGGGGCCCTCGTCGGTTCCCTCATCGTCGGGCTCTTTGTTGAGCTATCGACACTTTGGCTACCGTCCGACATGAAGATCGTCGGCGCCCTTGTAATTTTGATCCTGGTGCTGCTGTTTCGACCGCAGGGCATTCTGGGTCGCAAAGAGAGAATTGGTTAGGGGTTCACATGGACTGGGGAGCAATCTTTGGCAACGCAGCCGTCGAGCTGATCAGCCCGACCACGGCCGCTTACGCACTCGCCGCCCTCGGGCTGGCCGTGCACTTCGGTTACACCGGCCTGCTGAACTTCGGCCAGGCCGGGTTCATGGCCCTCGGAGCCTACGGCTATGCGATTTCGATTCTGACCTTCGGCTTTCCCGTCTGGGGCGCTTTTCTGGTCGGCGTGGGGGCATCCGTTGTTTTCGCGTTGATTCTGGGTATTCCGACGCTGCGACTTCGCGCTGACTATCTCGCGATCGTCACCATTGCGGCCGCGGAGATCGTACGGCTGTTGTTCACGACGAACACCTTCGCCTCGGTCACCGGTTCGGCCAACGGCCTCAGCGGCTACAAGAACGAATTTGCGGCTCTGAATCCGCTCGCGGACGGCACCTATGGATTTGGCCCGTTCACGAACAACGCCTATGACACCTGGCTTCGCATTGTGGCCTGGTCGATCGTGATCATTGCCGCGTTGCTGGTGTGGCAGATCATGCGCAGCCCCTGGGGCCGCGTCATCAAGGGTATTCGTGAAGACGAAGACGCCGTGCGCGCGCTCGGCAAGAACGTCTACGCCTACAAGATGCAGTCGCTCATTTTTGGTGGCGTGCTCGGCACCATCGCTGGCATGATCTTCGCCCTGCCGCGAGCGGTCGTGCCCTCGAACTACCAGACGACGCTGACCTTCTTCATCTACGCCATCCTGCTGCTCGGTGGAGCAGCGACGGTGCTCGGCCCGATTATCGGCTCGATGATCTTCTGGGTGCTGCTGTCATTCTTCTCCGGCTTCATCGCCCGGGCCGTTGAGGCCGGCTGGTTGCCGTTCATGACGGGGATCCAAGGCGGCCAGCTGAGCTTCATCCTCGTGGGGGCGGCGATCATGGCGATCGTTATCTTCAGACCGCAAGGCATCTTCGGCAATAAAAAGGAGTTGGCTTTTGTCCGCTAACGCTGTTCCTCTCGATTCTGCGGCCCCGCTGGAGCCGCCCGTCCCCACCAAGAAGCCGGTCAAGACCACCGGCTTGCACATCGGTGCAGCCGAACCCGGCTGCGCAAAGGTCGATCCGATTCTCGTCGTCGACAACGTGCGCCGCACCTTCGGCGGCCTCACCGCCGTCGACGTCGCCCACGTTGAGGTTCCGCGCGGCGCGATCACAGCGCTGATCGGCCCGAACGGTGCCGGCAAGACGACCCTGTTCAACCTGTTGACCGGCTTCGACAAGCCCGACGACGGAAAGTGGACCTTCGACGGCCGCTCCCTCGCCGGGGTACCCGCCTACCGAGTAGCCCGGATGGGCCAGATACGCACCTTCCAGCTCACCAAGGCGCTCGGTCTGCTCACCGTTATGGACAACATGCTGCTCGGTGCCAAGGGCCAGACCGGTGAGAACATGTTCCGCGCGCTGATGCCGTTTCTCTGGCGCAACGAAGAGGAGGAGAACCGCGCCAAGGCCCTCGATCTGCTCACCCGGTTCAAGCTCGATACCAAGAAAGACGACTACGCGGCGAGCCTCTCCGGCGGACAGCGCAAGCTGCTCGAAATGGCCAGAGCGCTCATGAGCGATCCGACCCTGGTCATGCTCGACGAACCCATGGCCGGGGTCAATCCGGCCCTGACTCAGTCGCTACTCGATCACATTCTCAACCTCAAGGCGCAAGGCATGTCTGTTCTGTTCGTGGAACACGACATGCATATGGTACGCCACATCGCGGACTGGGTGATCGTGATGGCCGAGGGCAAGGTGGTCGCCGAGGGCGACCCGCACGAGGTCATGCAGAACCCTGCCGTGATCGACGCCTACCTCGGGTCGCACCACGACGAGGACATCGGGGAAGACCCCGCTGCCGAAACCGAGCACGTTTCGGCCATTAAGGAGTTGCTCGATGACGAACGCTAATCCCCTGGCCGTCCCGGCACCGCTCGAGACCCGGGACGCCGTCGTGGAGGTCAAGAACGTCACGGCCGGCTACGTCACCGGCGTGAGTATTCTCAATGAGTGCTCCCTGACCGCCTACGACGGTGAACTCATCGGCATCATCGGCCCGAACGGCGCCGGCAAGTCGACCTTGCTCAAGTCGATATTCGGCCAGGTGAAGGTGCGCGACGGGGAGATTCTTCTGCGCGGTAAGAACATCACCAACCTCAAGGCCAACAAACTGGTCGCGCAGGGGGTGGGCTTCGTTCCGCAGAACAACAACGTGTTCCCAACTCTGACCATTCGCGAAAACCTCGAGATGGGCATCTTCCAGAAGCCCAAGGGGCTCATCGAGAGGCTCGAGTTCGTCACGGAGATCTTTCCCGAGCTGAGCAAGCGCATGTCACAGCGCGCCGGGTCACTCTCCGGCGGTGAACGGCAGATGGTCGCCATGAGCCGTGCGCTCATGATGGGCCCGCACGTGTTGCTGCTCGACGAGCCGAGCGCCGGCCTCTCCCCCGTGCGCCAGGACGAAGCCTTCCTCCGCGTGAAAGAGATCAACAAGGCCGGCGTGACCACGATAATGGTGGAGCAGAACGCTCGTCGCTGCCTGCAGATCTGTGACCGCGGGTATGTGCTCGACCAGGGCCGCGACGCCTATACCGGCACCGGACGTGAACTGTTGAGCGACCCCAAGGTAATCGGCCTGTACCTGGGTACCCTCGGTCAGGATTAGCGCCCCAACCCCCTCTGTGAGTCCGTGGCGGCGTCCGAGATCACCTCGGGCGCCGCTTTGCTGTCTTCGGCGAGCGGATGTCCGTAGCTCGCGTCGCGAGATCGGACCCGAAGCGGTTACACAGAAGGGCCCCGGCCGAAGCCGGGGCCCTTCAAATCAGTGGTGCAGTGTTGCTAGTTGATGCGAGCGGGCTTGTTGTCGGCACCGAACTGGTAGATGCCAATCGTCGCGCCGGTCGGGTCGCCGTTCTCATCGAATGTGATCGGACCGGAGAAACCGTCATAGTCGACCTGGTCGCCAGCCTTCAGGGCTGCAGCGGCTTCGGCGAAGCCGGTGGTCTTGGTTCCGTCGATCTTGGTACCGTCACCGGTTCCACCGGAGACCTGACGGAGGTAGCCCGCGATCGATTCTCCTGAAGTGTCGTTGGCGGCGTAGGCAGCCAGGGCGATCAGGATCACGGCATCGTACGACTCGGCAGCGTAGCTGTAGTCGGTCAGCGTCGGGTCGACCTCGAGCAGGCGGGAGGTAAAGTCACCGAGAGTGGCGGTGTCGAGGCCGGGCAGCGTGCCCTTGGAGCCCTCGATAAGGCCGGGCGCGAAGTCTGCACTGTAGTCGGCGACGTTGCCGTCGACGAAGTACAACTTGTCACCGGCGAAGCCAGCCCCCACGAGCGCCGGAGTGATGATCTTGGCCTGGTCGAACGTGACCAGGGCGATCGCGTCGGGAGCGGCGGCGGTAACTTCCGCAATCTGCGAGGCGAAGTTCGAGTCACCCTCGTTGAAGAGTGCGGTCGCGACAACCTCGCCGCCTGCGGCTGTGAAC
This sequence comes from Cryobacterium sp. PH31-L1, assembly GCF_030063145.1. Lineage (GTDB taxonomy): Bacteria > Actinomycetota > Actinomycetes > Actinomycetales > Microbacteriaceae > Cryobacterium. The sequence continues at coordinate 235,175 of NZ_JASISM010000001.1, read as the reverse complement.
GCGTCACTGGTGTACTTGGCCAAGCCGGTTCCGTACGCATCGTTCAGCACGATCAGGCCGAGGGTGGCGTTACCGTCATCAGCGATCTGGGTGCCGAGCACTTCACCCTGCAGCACGTCAGACGGAGCCGTACGCCAGTACAGGCCGTTGTCGGCATAGGTCGTAAAGGCGTCGGACGTGTTGGCCGGAGAGAACTGCACGACCCCGGCGCCGGTGATCTGGTCAATCACGGTCTTTGAGACGCCCGACGAGGCCGCACCGATGATGGCCGAGACATTTTGCGACAGCAGGTCGGTCACGGAGACGGTCGCCTTGTCGGTCGTCGTGTCCCCCGAGTCGCGGAAGATGGCATCAACGTTGATGCCGAGGTTGGCCGCGTTGATGTCGTTGATGGCAAGCTGAACACCGGCTTCTTCGGGCGGGCCGAGGAAGGCCAGGCCGCCACTCTGCGGGAGGATGGTGCCGATCTTCAAAGAGAGGTCGCGGTCACCGGCCTCGACCGTCTTGAAGTCACTTGCGGCGGCAGACGGTGCTGCAGAATCGCTCGGCGTCGTAGCGGCGCCATTGCTGCAGCCGGTGAGCAGAAGTGCACTCACGCCGACGAGCGCGACTCCGGTAACGAGGGTACGAACTGAGCGGGAGGCCGAGGCCTTCGCGAATACGCTCATGTTGCTCCTTGATGGTTTATGAGAAGTAAGTCTGGTCAGCCGATTGACTGCCGTGGTGTCAGAGTAGAGACTCACAGCCCCCGAAACCTACCTGTGCGTGTTACAACCGTGTAAAGGGACCAAATCGTTACGAACGGCGACCGGTGATCCCCTGATAATCCGTGGTTTGGTCGTCACTGATGGCGAACACACATTCCCCCCAGGAAGCGCACACGGCGGTTCCAGAAACAACCTGAGGCCAACCCGCCATGAGCGAGAAACCTCCATCGTCGCCGGTGATGACGGCGGCCAGGGCGCCCGTGATCACCCCGTCATACGCTTCCGCGCCGCCGGCGGTGGCCGTCAGCGTCGGATCGGCGGTCTTCAGCCGTGCGGTGAACTCGTCCGTGGCGGCGAGCGGGGTTCCGCCATTGGCAAAGTCGATCAGGCCAACGACGGCGGCGCTGCCGACCAGGCCCCCGGCACCCGCTGGTAGTGCCGTCGCCGCGTCCCACAGCACCAGATCCACGCCGCGCGCCGCCAGGTCGGCGTAGGCGACAGCGAGGTCGCCGGCGGAGCTGCGGTGGATCAGCTGCACGGCTTGAGTGGGCGTCGTCTGGTCGGCGAGAATGTCACGCACGGCGAGTTCGGTGCCGGCTACCTGGGCGGCACCGCTCGCGGCGCTCTCGCCGGTCATGGGAAACAGCGTGCCGATCAAAAGCGTTCCGTCACCGGTGGGTGCGGTGCTGGCGACCGGGGTTGGGGTCGTGCTCGGCTTGGCGGCCGGCGCACCGGTGCAGCCGGTCAGGGCCAGAGCTAGCAGCAGAACGGCGGCGATCATGGGGCGACGGGGCATGTGGATCCTCTGGTGCTGGGCTGAATCGGTGCTGCGTGGGCGGGGCTGGCGCGTGCCGCTGGTTCAGCGTAACGGCTGGCCGGGCCGGGCAAGCTAGGCGGGTTCGAGGGCGCTGCGGCGGGGAGTGCGGCCGGAAGCCACCATGTCAACCGTCAAAATGATCAGGGCCACCCAGACCAGGCCGAAGCCGAGCCAGCGTTCGAGCGGCATCGCCTCATTCAGGATGAACACGCCAACCAAAAACTGCAGCACCGGGGCCACGAACTGAATGAGCCCGAGCACGGTCAACGGCAGGCGCCGCGCGGCGGCAGCGAACAGCAGCAGTGGCACCGCCGTGATGATGCCGGCCGCGAGCAGGCCAGCTGTATGCCAGGGCGACACCGTGCCGAAGGTCAGTCCGGAAATGCCGGAGACCACGACCAGTTGAATGACGGCGACCGGTGCTAGCCAGGCCGTCTCGAGGGTGAGGCCGGTGACGGCGTCCACACTCGGCCCGACGCGCTTTTTGATCAGGCCGTAGAGCCCGAAGGAGAAGGCGAGAATGAGTGAGATCCAGGGCAGCGAGCCGTACCCGACGGCGAGCACGACCACGGCGAGAAAGCTGATGGTGATGGCCACCCATTGCAGTCGCCGCAGGCGCTCGCGCAGCACGAAGACGCCGAGCAGCACGGTGACGATCGGGTTGATGAAGTAGCCGAGGGCGGCTTCGACGACGTGGCCGGTGGTGGCGGCGATCACGTAGGTCTGCCAGTTGATGAAGATGAAGACCCCGGCCATGCCCATGGTCAAGACCAGGCGCCGCTGTCTGAGTGCCCGCCCGAGCACCGCCCAGGTGCGGGTGACCGTGATGATCAGGACGCAGAAGACCAGGGAGAACAGCACCCGCCAGGCCACGATCTCGAAGGCTCCCGACGGTGCGAGCAGCAGAAAGTAGAGCGGCAGCACACCCCAGAGGGCATAGGAGAGACCGCCGAAAATGAGCCCGGAGCGATGCGTGCCCGCGGCGGTACCGGTCGTCGCGACTGGGCTTACGGCATCCGTCATGAGGGTCCTTGGCTCGGCAGGGGTGAAGCAGGATGAAAGCAGAAAACTCCCGGATAGCAGGGCTATCCGGGAGTTTTCAGTCTAGAACGACCGACTGCGTGGTGTTAGCGTACGACCACGGCGAGCACGTCGCGAGCGGAGAGAACCAGAAGGTCATCGCCACCGAACTTGACCTCGGTTCCGCCGTACTTGGAGTAGATGACCTTGTCGCCGACGGCGATGTCGAGGGGGATGCGGTTGCCGTTGTCGTCAATGCGGCCGGGGCCGACTGCAACAACTTCGCCCTCCTGGGGCTTTTCCTTCGCGGTGTCAGGAATGACCAGACCTGATGCGGTGGTCTGCTCGGCATCGACCTGCTTGATGACGATGCGATCCTCGAGCGGCTTGATGGAGACCGACACGGTTGACCTCTTTCTAAGATTTGGGTTAGCAGACTCACAGCGAGAGTGCCAAGTGAAGTTTAGGGGGGTTCTGGCACTCACGCAACGTGAGTGCCAGATGGGGGCCATTTTGGTAGCGTTGCAGCATGGATCGAACCGAACTCGTTGAGCTGCTTTCCCCCGCGAGTTTGCGGCTGTTGGACTCCCTGCCGCCCTACGAGACCCACGGAGACGTACTGAAGCTCGTGAGCGATTTGCGCAAGGCCGGGCACGCGCCCGGGCTCGTGTCGGCCGTGCTCAGCCAATCTCGGCTGCGGGCGAAAGCCGCCCTCAAGTTCGGTGAATTCGCCGAGCGGATGCTCTTCACAGAGGCCGGCCTGGAGCAGGCCACCCGACTGCGTGTCGCAGCCCTGCACGCCGGCCGGTTCGCCGGGCTGGAAGCCACACTCGGGCGAGCGCCGCGGGTCGCCGACCTCGGCTGCGGTATCGGCGGCGACGCCATGGCCCTCGCCGCGCTGGATCTGTCGGTCGTGGCCGTTGATGCCGACGAGGTAACGGCGACCGTAGCGAGCTTCAACCTCGCGCCGTTTCCGAACGCCTCGGCGTTGCAGGCCGAGGCCGAGACGGTCGACCTCGAAGATTTCGACGCGGTCTGGCTCGATCCGGCCCGCCGCACGAGTGGGCACAGCAACACAACGCGACTGACCCGTTCCGAGGATTACTCCCCCTCGCTAGACTTCGCCTATCTGCTCGCGACGAAACTACCGCTCGGGATGAAGCTCGGGCCCGGCCACGATCGTGACCAGATTCCGGTCGACGCCGAGGCGCAGTGGGTGTCGGTGGACGGCCAGCTGGTGGAGATGGGGCTGTGGTTCGGCGCTCTCGCCCGCCCCGGGATCCGTCGGTCGGCCCTGCTCCTGACAGCGGACGGCAGGCACGAACTGACTGCCTCGGACGACAGTGCGGACGTCGATGCTGGCAGCCTCGGAAACTACGTCTACGAACCGGACGGCGCGGTGATTCGGGCACGGCTGATCGGCGATCTGGCCCGCTCGCTGAATGCCCGAATGCTGAGTGAGAACATCGCCTACCTGACCAACGACACTCTCACGCCGACGCCGTTCGTGAGCGCTTTTCGGGTGCTCGAAACGCTCCCGTTCGATGAGAAGAAGCTGCGACTGGCGCTGCTGGAGCGGCGTATCGGCACCCTCGAGATCAAAAAGCGCGGCGTAGACGTTGACCCGGCGACGCTGCGCACCCGGCTGAAGCTCAAGGGGCCGGAAGCCGCAACGCTGATTCTGACCAGGGCGGCCGGGCATCGCGTGGCGCTGCTCGCGGAGCGCGTGCGGTAGCGGATTACAGCAGCGGCAACACGATCTGGCTGATGTAGACGATCCAGCCGGCCGCCAGCAGAACCCCGACGAGACCGCTCACGAGGCCACTCCGCCAGAGCACGCGCGCCCGATTCTCGGTAGTGCGCGCGATCAGCGCGAGGGTGATCGCGATGAGCGCGATCGGCAGACCGAAGACACCGAATACACCGAGGCCGAGCCCGAGAAGGCCACAGATAACGGAGTAAACCGCGAGCCGACGACGGCTGGTGATGCGCTGCACCTCGTCCTCGGTGTAGCTGTACGGCACGAATTCGGTGGGTGCAGTGACCGTCGAGGCCCAGTCCAGCTGGCTGCCGGGCGGTGCGGGCGCGCGCGTGTAGTGCAACTGCGCTGAAGCCTCGTCGTGCTGGTGGGGTGTAGTCATGGCTGTCCTCTGGCCGCAAACTGCAAACGGTCAGCTCGTCGGGGTCGCCCCGCTTTCGGTCAAAACGTACCACGTGGCCCCGAGGGGGCCACCTGCGTGGCTAGTAGTTATAGCTCGTGCCGGTGGAGGCCGCCGCGAGTAACAAAACGATTGTGAAAGCGGCGAAGATAGCACCGCCAAGAAGGCCGACGTAGCCGAGGATGGTCCCCCAGAGCGCGAGCCCGTGCCCTTTTTCGCCGGTCTTCTTGATCTGGCTCAGGGCGATGTGGCCGGTGATGATACCGACCACCGAGATGAGAAGGATCGAGGTGACAAGCGAGATGATGGAGAGAACGTTGTACTTGTCCTGCGGGTTCTGCTGGCCGTAGGGGTTCTGGCCGTAGGCCGGCTGCTGGCCATACGCGGCGGGCTGCCCGTAGGCGGGAGCCTGGCCAGATCCGGAAGCGGCCGGAGCGCCGGGTGCCGGGTAGGCCGGAGCAGCCGGGTAGGCCGGAGCTTCGTAGGCCGGCGGCACGCTGGAGTCCGCCGGAGTCGAACCGGTTTTGCTGCTCGCCGGGGTGCTGCTGGTCGGATCGACGGGGGGCTGGGTGGGATCAGACATCTGCGGTCTCCTTCGTGTGGAATGTTCGGGGTCGCAGAGCCAGAATATCTCGTGTGCCCGCGCGTGGGCGAATTCTGTGGCGGATCAGACCTGAATCTGGCCGACCGGCAGGGTGGAATCGGCGCCGAATTCCAGCGTGGAGGGCTCATGCCCGGCTATGATGAGCTGCGCACCGAGGGCGGCGATCATGGCACCGTTGTCGGTGCACAGGGAGAGGGGCGGGATGCGCAGAACGATGCCGGCGGCAGCCGTTCTCTGGGCGGCGACTTCGCGCAGACGCTTGTTCGCGATGACACCGCCGCCCAGCAGCAGCCGCGGTACGCCGTAGTCGGCGCAGGCGGCGAGGGCCTTGGTCAGCAGAATATCGACGACCGCCTCCCGAAAACTGGCCGCGACATCGCCGATCGGCACGGGTTCGCCGGCATCCTGGCGCTGTTCGACGAAGCGTGCGACAGAGGTCTTCAGGCCGGAGAAGGAGAAGTCGTAGCGGTGGGCGGCCATGTCCTTGGGCTGGCTGAGTCCGCGCGGAAAGCGAATGGCCTTCGAGTTACCGCCCAAAGCGACCCGGTCGATCTGCGGCCCGCCGGGGTACGGGAGGGAGAGCAGGCGCGCCACCTTGTCGAAGGCCTCGCCGGCGGCGTCGTCGATGGTTTCGCCGAGCAGCTCAACGTCGCTGACCAGGTCGCGCACGAGCAGCAGCGAGGTGTGGCCCCCGGAGACCAGCAGGGCGATCGTCGGGTACTCGAGCGGAGCGGTGTCGCCGGTGTTGGTGTCGCCGTGCCGAAGCTCTCCCTGCAGCAGGTCGGCGCCGACGTGGCCGACCAGGTGGTTGACCGCGTAGATCGGTTTGTCGAGCGCCACGGCAAGCGCCTTTGCGGCCCCGACGCCGACCATGAGCGCGCCGGAGAGTCCGGGCCCACAGGTGACGGCAATGGCATCCAGATCACTCAAGCGGATGCCCGCCTCGGCAACGGCCGCGTTGATGGCCGGCACGAGCTCGTCGAGGTGTGCCCGAGCCGCGATCTCGGGCACGACGCCGCCGTAGCGGGCATGCTCGTCCATTGAGCTGGCAATGGTGTTCGAGAGCAGCGTGGTTCCGCGCACGATGCCGATGCCGGTTTCATCGCAGGAGGTTTCAATGCCGAGAACGAGGGGATCGGCGCGGTTCAGGGTCGTCATTGGGTCTCCACGAGCACAGATTCCAGTTCTGGAATGTTCAGACGCATGACGATGGCGTCGACGTTGTCTGGCTGATAGTAGCCGCGGCGCACCCCCACGTCGATGAATCCGAGGCGCTCATACAGGCGCTGAGCGCCGGGATTATCGGCCCGCACCTCGAGAAAGATCAGCCGCGCGCCGCGCTTCCGGGCCTCGGAGATGAGCGCCTGCATGAGCGTGCGTCCCAGCCCGCGTCCACGCGCGGATTCCGCGACCGCGATGGTCTGGATGTCGCCCTCGACGGCTCCCCGGGGGGCGAGCAGGCCGGCGTAGCCCTCGACCGTGCCGGGGGCGTCGGGCGGGAAAGCGACCAGGTAGTAGCAGGCTGGGTCGCCGAGGTCGCGCGCCATCATGGTCGGCGACCAGGCGTCATTGATAAAAGTGGTCGTCTCGAGGTGCATGATGGACGCCAGGTCAGCCTCGTGCGCGCGGCGCAGCTGCCAGGTCATCGGCTGACCCGCTTCGGACCATTCGAGAGGGTGACGTCGGGTGAGCGCAGGTAGAGCGGCTCATTCACTGCGAACGGGCGCCCGTGCGCATAGCTCAACTCAGCGACCAGACCAAGCTCGCCGGCCGACACCGTGGCGGCGTCCAAGCGCGGCCACCCGGCGTGCAGCCAGTTCAGGTCGTCGAGGTCGGCCGGTTTGGCGAGGCCGGGCTGGCCGACACGCACGGGCAGGCCCACGGCATCCGCGTGGGAATAGGCGCTCCAGTAGACTTCGCGGCGCCGGGCGTCGGTGACGACGACGAGGGGCCCGGTGTGGCCGCCACGGTAGTGGCCGTAGGCAATGGCGTCGTGGCTGATCACGGGTACGAGCGGAGTGCCAGCACCGAGGGCGAAGACGCGGGCCGATGCGATACCGACTCGCAGGCCGGTGAACGGGCCTGGACCCATGCCGCCGACGACGCCGGAGAGGTCAGCCGGGGCGACCTGCGCTTCTTGCAGACATTCCAGAATGAACGGGCCGACTATTTCGGCGTGACGCATCGTGTCTGCTTCGCCGCGTTCGGCGATGACTCCACGGGCAAGGTCGACGACGGCGACGCTGGTGCCGGCGGAGGTGTCGATGGCAAGTAGCACCCGTTCAGCCTAGCTTTGACAGGCCAGCTCTTCGCGCGGCTGGCTTTGATAGGCCAGCGCTCAGGTCAGAAAGAGCACGACGGCGGCGGTCAGGGCAACGATCACCAGGATCGCACGCAATACCGGAGCCGATAGCCTTCGCCCGATGCGGGCACCGAGCCAGCCACCGAAAGCAGAACCAACGCCGATCAGTAGAGCGATCACCCAGTCCACCGTGCCGCTGGAAATGAAAATAATCGCGGAGACGAGGTTGGCCATGCCGGCCAGCACATTCTTGGCACCGTTGGCCCGGTGTATGTCGGTGGACCACAGAATACCCAGCAGTGCCAACAGCACCACTCCCTGCGCTGCGCCGAAGTATCCCCCATAGACCCCCGTGCCGAGGATACCGAGCACGAGGCCGAACGTGATCGGCCGAGTGTCGGTGGTGGTGCCTTCGGGGGACTTGCGCCGCACGTAACGGGCCACGCGGGGCTGGATCGCGGAGAGCACGGCGGCGAGCAGCAGCAGGAACGGAACGACCGCCGAGAAGGCCTCCTCGGGCAGGATCAGCAGCAGCAACCCGCCGATCACTCCGCCTACGGCCGAGAATACCGCCATCCAGGCCACGGGCCGCCACTGCGAGCGCAGTTCCCGGCGATAACCGTAAGCTCCGGCGATCGACCCGGGAACTAGACCAACCGTGTTGGAGACGTTCGCCGTGATCGGGGGGACACCCAGGGCGAGCAGGGTGGGAAAGGTGATCAGGGTTCCAGCGCCGGCGACCACATTGATGATGCCAGCGGCAATTCCGGCGACCAGGATGATCGCGCCTTCAAGAAGAGTCATTAGTAAGAGTTTCCCGTGTTCGAATTCTCGGCGGCCGCGTCGCCGACTGCGAGCACAATCTTGCCGAGGGATGAGTTGGTGCGCATCAGAATCTGGGCCGCGTTGGCCTCGGTCCACGGCATGATCCCGTCGATGAGCGGTCGAAGTACCGGCGAGTCAAGGTCGACGTCGGCACGCAGCGCGGCGACGAGGGCGATCTTGTCCTGGGTGGAGCGGGTGCGAAAGGTGACCCCGTGCAGCGCGAGTCGCCTGTAGGAAAACATTTCCAGATCAAGCGTGCCATGGCCGCCGCCGAGTCGCCCCACCAGAATCGCTTGCATCATGGACGTGTCCTTTCGTGGCCAACATCGGGCAGCCCAGGGCCCCTGCTCGTCTCGTTCGATTATCGCCTAGGCAAGCCTTGACGAGAATTCGGCCCACCGACATGCACCGAGCCAACGGGGCCAAAAAACGTTCTGGCCGGCATGGCAAACCTGGCCCACGGGGTAATCGCCGAACGGGGCGCAGCAGACACCATGCACCACACCGAGATGACGAGGGGTCAGCGACCGAGGGAGTGGTAACGGGCCAGGCGGCGGGGAAGTAGTTCATCAACGGGCACCGTGGAGAGCGCGGACAACTCGTATTCGATGGCCGACGCCAAGCGCTGGCAGAACGCCCGTCCCTCGTCTGCGGCGTCGGGGCGCTCGTCCACGATGTGGTCGACGATCCGATTGGCAAACAGCGAGGCCACGTTCACGCCCTGCGCCTCCGACACGGCCGGCGCGAAATCGGTGCTGCGGTACACGATGGCGCTTGCTCCCTCGGGAGGCAGCGGCGAGAGCCAGGAGTGCTGCGCAGCGATCGTGCGGTCGGCCGGCAACAGGGCCAGCGCCCCGCCCCCCGCACCTTGGCCGAGCAGCACCGACACCGTGGCCGACTTGAGGCCGATGAGTTCGTGCAGCGACCGAGCTATCTCGCCGGCCATTCCGCCCTCCTCGGCCTCCTTCGATAGTGCGGCGCCGGCGGTGTCGATCACGGTGAGCAGCGGAATTCCGAGCTCTTCCGCCAGGCGCATTCCGCGGCGAGCCTCCCGCAGAGATCCAGGGCCCATCTTCGTGTCTTGCGAGGGCCGCGGCCGAATATGCCCGAGCACTATGCAGCTCTGCTGCCCGAACCGTGCCATGGCGAGCATGAGTCCCGGGTCTTTCTCGCCCTCGCCCGTGCCGTTAAGCGGCAGCACGTCGTGCGCGCCATAGGCGAGCAGCTGGCGTAGGTCGGGCCGCCGCGGGTTTCGCGAAATTTGAACGGATGCCCACGCGTCGTCAGGCGCTGGCCGCACGTTCACGGTTTCCGGGGCCGCCACCGACGCGGAAGTCCGGTCGGTGAGAATAATGAGCGCGCGGTGCACGATCTCTGGCAGTTGTTCCGGCGGCACGACGGCGTCGATCAGCCCCTGGTTGAACAGGTTTTCGGAGACCTGCACGTTCTCCGGAAACTTCTTGTCGTAGAGCGCCTCATAGACGCGCGGGCCGAGGAACCCGAGCAACGCCCCCGGCTCGGCAACCGTCACGTGCCCGAGCGACCCCCATGATGCCATCACCCCGCCCGTGGTTGGGTGCCGCAGGTACACCAGATACGGATGCCCCGCCTCCCGGTGCGCGCGCACCGCCGCCGTGATTTTCACCATCGACAAAAAAGCCAGCGTGCCTTCCTGCATGCGGGTCCCGCCGGATGCCGGTCCGGCCAAGACCGGCAACCCCTCGCGTGTGGCCAGTTCGATCGCCTTCACAATTCTGTCGGCAGCAGAAAGCCCGATCGATCCGGCGAGAAATGCGAACTCGCTCACCACGATCGCCACCCGGCGGCCGCGGATCAGCCCCTCGCCGGTGAGCACCGACTCGTCGGTGCCGCTTTTCGCGCGGGCCTTCACGAGGTCGGCCCGGTACTCCTCATTCGGGGCGGGGTCGACCACGGGCTGATCCCAGCTCGTGAAGGAGCCGTTGTCGAGCACCACGTCGATGAGCTCCGTGGCGTTGAGGTGGCGGGTTGCGAGCGCGGCGTCGGTCGTCATCGTGAGATACCTTCCAGTGAGCGGTTGAGCCAGCTTCGAATGTCCGTGCCGTGCTGGTCGAGCACCGGCGGAGCGGAGTGCATCGTGTTGGTCGTTTCGACCGTATCGGCGGGTCCGAAGAACCGAAGCGGTGGACCGGGGAGACTGATCCTGCCGAGCACCTCGTGCTCCACGTCGATCAGCAGCCCCTGCGACAAAACCTGATCCCATTTATAGACCTCGTCCAGCGAACGCACCTTCCCGGCCGGAATCCCGGCATCGGCAAGCTTCTGCAGCAGCGTTACCGCATCGAACTCGCCGAAGACATTTTCTATCGCAGCCGTGAGGCTCGTCCGGTTGCGCACCCGGTGCGCGTTGCTGGCCCACTCGGCTCTCGCCGCATCAAGGCCGAACTCCTCGGCGAAGGTGGCCCAGAGTTTCTCGCTGCCGATGCTGATCTGCACGCTGCCACCGCGGCAGGAAAACAGGCCGTAGGGCGCGATAGATGGATGGTGGTTGCCCCGTGCTTCTGGCACCTCGCCTGCCACGGTGGCGCGGGTGCCTTGGAAGGCGTGCACTCCCACGAGCGCGGCCAGCAGCGAGGTGCGCACGACCTGCCCGCGCCCGGTGCGCTCTCGCTCGAGAAGCGCCGCGAGCAGCCCGAACGCGCCGTACATGCCCGAGAGGAGGTCGGCGATGGGCACGCCCACACGCTGCGGGTCGTCGGGGCCTGCGCCGGTGAGCGACATCAGGCCGGCCTCGCCCTGCAGAATCTGGTCGTAGCCGCTGCGGCTCGATTCGGGGCCGTCGTGGCCGAAACCGGTGATCGAGAGAATCACCAGGGCCGGATTGAGGGCGTGCATCGCCTCGGGCGAGAAGCCGAGCCTGTCAAGTACCCCCGGACGAAAGTTCTCCACTACAACGTCGGCGCGCAGCAGCAACTCGCTGAGCACCTCACGCCCGTCGTCACTCTTCAGATCGAGGGCGATCGACTCCTTGTTGCGGTTGCAGGAGAGAAAGTAGGTGGACTGCGGATCGTTCGCTGGGCCCACGAAGGGAGGGCCCCAGCCGCGGGTGTCATCTCCCGTGCTGGGGTTCTCCACTTTGATCACGCGTGCGCCGAGATCGGCGAGCATCATGGTGGCGTGCGGGCCCGCAAGCGCGCGGCTCAGGTCTACGACGAGGTAGCCCGAGAGCGGGCCCTGCGTACCGTTTTCGGAGCGGATGTCGGTATTCATGTTCGGTCCTTTCTCAGTATTTCGGCAGGTGGCGGGTTACAGCCAACCGGGCAGCACGAGCACGGCCCAGGCGATGGCCGGCCCGGCTACGACGACGATTCCGCTGTAGGAGAGAATCTGCTTGTAGAAGCGGTCCTTGTCCACGTCGTCTGGGGCGTTCGCAAGCACGAGAGCGCCATTGGTCGAGAACGGCGACACGTCCACGATGGTCGACGCGACGGCGAGCGCGCAGATCACGCCGATGGCGCTGATATCCCCGGTTGCGAGAAACGGCACGGCGAGCGGAATCAGCGCGGCGAGAATGGCCGTTGACGAGGCGAAGGCCGAGACGACGGCACCGATGTAGCAGATCAAAAGTGCCGCAAGCAGCGGCATGCCGAGGTTGGCCACCGCTCCCGATACGTACTCGATAGTGCCTGCCTCTTCGAGAACACCAACGAACGTGAGCATGCCGCAGATGAGCAGCACGGTCGACCAGCTGATCTTATTGACCGCGCCCTTTTGCGCTTCGGGCGAGACGAGGGCGAGGATGACGGCAATCGTGATGGCGACAAAGCCCACGTCCACCTTGAAACCGAGCGCGATCACGGCGAGCGCGATGAGGCCTGCCACGGTCACGAGTTGTGGGATGCGCTCACCGCGGGTCACCGTGGCCTGCATCCCGTCGCCCGCGGGGTCACGGGGTCCGTAGATGCCGGAGCCGAAGCCCTTGAACGCCACGTCACCGTCACCGGCGGCGCGTGCACCCACGCTCACCGCCATGCGAGCTTCGGCGGCCTGCTCCACGAAGTGGCCGACCCGGCTTGACATGAGCTTTCGACCACCGAGCACGATGAACAGCACGACGGCGATCAGAAAGTTGAAGATGAGGCTGGAGAGAAACACGGCAGTGGGGCTCGCGTCGAGCCCGGTGGTCGAGATGAGGCTGTTCACGATCACGCCGTAGACGGCGATCGGCGAGAATCCGCCGCCCTGCGCGCCGTGAATCACCATCATGCCCATCAGTAGCGGGCTGATCTTGTACTTGCGGGCGAAACCGAGCGCGATCGGTGCCACAATGGCCACCGCCGCCGGGGAGAGCGCGCCGACTGCGGTAATCACGGCGGTGATCACGAACATCACCCACGGAATGAGGGCCACCCGGCCGCCGACGAGCCGCACGGCGCCGCGCACCAGCAGGTCGATCGTGCCGTTGCCCTGCGCAATCGCGAACAGGTACGTAACCCCGACGAGCGTGAGGAACAGCCCGCCCGGGAAATTGGCGAGAATATCGGTGGTCTCCATGCCGAGAAAGACGGCACCGAGTAGGAAGGCACCCACGAAGGCCAACGCCCCCATGTTGACGGGCAAAAGCGTGGCGATCAGAAACATCACCGCCAGGATGATGATTGAGATAACGGGAGCGGACATCGTTGTTCCTCCATAGGGTTAGGTGAATGTGGGCTATTGGCTCACTGGACTAGCCTCCTAGACAGTAGGCGACTTTGTCAAGAGCCGTGTAACCTTGGGTCGAATACTGATGGGGAGGCAGACATGACGAGGGACGCAATGCCCCAGCCGCTCATACGCGTCACGAAACCACGCCTGTACGAACAACTCGTGGCCCAGCTTCTCGCCTACATCGAGTCAGCCCACCTCGGCCCCGGCGACCTGTTGCCCGCCGAGCGCGACCTCGCCGAACGCCTCGGCGTTTCCCGAGCCACGCTCGCACAGGCACTCGTGGCCCTCGAAGTGCTCGGCGTCATCGATGTTAAGCACGGCACCGGCGCCGTTCTCGTTTATCGGCCGAGCGTCGCAACGGTGATCAGTGGGCTGCGGGAGCACCGCAACCGGCTGCCCGAGATTGTCGAAGCCCGCACCACCCTCGAAGTCAAACTCGCTGAGCTCGCCGCGGATCGCCGAACGGATGCCGACCTGCTCGCGATCGAGGATGCGCTCCGGGCGATGGCAGAGGAAATCGCCGTCGGCGACCGCGGGGCGCACGGCGACGAGCTCTTCCACCAAGCCGTCACTGCGGCTGCTCACTCCCCTGTGCTCGCCCAGCTCATGACGTTCATCGCAGAGATGATACTCGAAACCCGGCTCGAATCCCTCGCTCAGCCGGGCCGGCCGGAGCAGTCCCTCGCCTCACACCGCACCATCACCGAGGCGATCCGGGCGCAGGACGCCGCAGCGGCGACCGCGGCGATGCTCTCGCACATCGAGCTCGTCTCCGACGTAGCCCTGCTCAAGTAGGGGAGAACTGGCGTCCCGCGCCGGCGGCGCAGTGGCTGCCACGCCGACCACCAGGCCGGCGCGCAGGTCGATCAGCCCCGCCGCAGCCCGATCAGAGCGAGGGGGCTCGATAGTGGGCGCCAGGGCCCAAGTCACGGCATTGCGTCGGCCAGACGCGCCCAGCGCTGGCCGTGACCGGTGAGGGTCAGAGATCGCGGTTCGTCGACATCGTGATCAAGGTCGAGAACAGCGCCTGGAGCGGATGCCGCCGCATCCGTTTCACACGCTGCAGCCGCACGACCCTGCGGTCGCTCGATCTCGATGTCCAGCCAGGATTCAGTGATCCCGTCGAGCAGGCCGCGGCCCCACTCCACCACCACGATGGAGCGGGCGAAATCAATGTCGAGGTCGTCGAGTTCCATGGCACTGCCGAGGCGGTAGGCGTCGACATGCACGAAAGGCGGCCCGCCGATCAGGCTCGGATGCGTGCGGGCGAGCACGAAGGTGGGGCTGGTGACGGCTCCGCGCACCTGCAGCCCCTCGCCCAGGCCGCGGGTGAGGGTGGTTTTACCTGCCCCGAGTGGTCCGGTGAGCACGACGAGGTCCCCGGCCGTCAGACTGCCGGCGAGGCTCACGCCGAACCGATGCATCGCCGCCGCGTCGACGATCGTGCGCCGAAGTCCACCCAGACGCCGCTCAGCCATTGAGGTGCCGCCGGATCACCCGGTGCCCGATGCGGGTGACGATCTCGTAGTTGATCGTGCCCGCTGCGTCGGCCCAGTCGGTGGCGCTCGGCGCGCCAGTGGCCGGGTCGCCGAAGAGCACGACCGTATCGCCGACGGCGACGCCGGGGTTGTCGTTGCCGAGGTTGACCACGAACTGGTCCATTGCCACCCGACCCACCAGGGGATAGTTCTCGCCGTTGATGTGCACGAGCGCTGTTCCCGACGCCTGCCGCGGAATACCGTCGGCGTAGCCGAGCGGCACCAGCACGAGCGTGGAATCCTCCGGCGCCCGCCACAGGTAATCGTAGGAGACACCGGCACCGGCGCTCACCCGGCGCACCAGGGCTATCCGGCCGCGCAGGGTCATCGCCGGAACCAGCCCGAGGTCGGCGCTGGTCGCATCGTCGAACGGTGACAGCCCGTACAGGGTGATGCCAAATCGCACCATGGTGAAGCGGGCGGCCGGCAGCCGCAGCGCTGCAGCCGACGACGCGAGGTGCACGAGTGTAGGAGTCAGGCCAGCGGAGCGGGCCGCCGCAATGCCGCGTTCAAAACGGTCCAAGGCCTGCTGGTCGTCCAGGGCTGAGGCGTTGGCGAGGTGGCTCATGAGACCGTCGACGCGCAGCAGGCCGACCCTCTCGAGGGCGGCGGCGAGCGCGAACACTTCGGCCCAGTCGTTTTCGTGCACGCCATTGCGGCTCAGGCCGGTTTCGAGTTTCAGGTGAACGGATGCGGCCCGGCCGAGTTCCGCCGCTGCATCCGCTACCTGCTGCACCTGACGCACGGATGACAGGGCCAGGGTGACGTCGTCGTCGATGGCGGCGCTGAAGTCGGCGTCGGGGTCGTGCAGCCAGGCCAGGATGGGGGCGTCGAGGCCCGCGTCACGCAGTGCCAGGGCCTCGTCGATGTCGGCGACGCCGAGCCAGTCGGCCCCGCCGGCGAGGGCGGCGCGCGCCACCGGAACAGCGCCATGCCCGTAGGCGTTGGCTTTGACCACCGCCATCACGTGCGGGGTGCCCGCGAGGTGGCGCAGGTGGGCCATGTTGTGGCGAATCGCACCCAGGTCGATCACGGCCTCACGAAACCCGGTCATGCTTCTCCCTCGGCGACGACGAAGGCGCAGGCCACGCCGGCGTCGTGGGTCATCGTGACGTGCACCCGGCTGATGCCCCGGTCAGTGAGCGCAACGAGGGCGGCCCCGCTCAGCTTGAATTCAGGGTTGCCGTGCCGGTCGTTCACGATTTCCATCTCCTGCCAGGTGGCGCCGGCGCTGTCACCGAGGGCCTTGATCAGGGCTTCCTTGGCGGCGAAGCGTGCGGCGAGGGAGTGCACCGGCAGGCCGCGTTCACTTTCGGTGAATAGGCGCGGAACGAGGCGCGGTGTGCGGGCGACCTGGCGGGTGAACCGCGCCAGGTCGACCACGTCAACCCCGATGCCCTTGATCATGGGATTATTCGACCGTGACCGACTTCGCGAGGTTGCGCGGCTGGTCCACGTCCAGGCCCTTGGCGATGGCGAGCTCCATCGCGAACATCTGCAGCGGCACCACGGCCAGCAGCGGTTCGAACAGGGGTGCCGCGAGCGGAATGTGAATGACCGTGTCGGCAAACGGCAGCACGGCGGCGTCGCCGACCTCGGCGATGGCGATGATGCGGGCACCGCGGGCGCGGATCTCCTGAATGTTGGAGACGACCTTCGGGTGCAGATGGGCCGAGCCGCGCGGGCTCGGTACCACCACGAACACCGGCTGGCCGGGCTCGATCAGCGCAATCGGGCCGTGCTTGAGTTCTCCGGCGGCAAAGCCCTCGGCGTGGATGTAGGCGAGTTCCTTGAGCTTGAGCGCACCCTCGAGAGCGATCGGGAACCCGACGTGACGGCCGAGGAACAGCACAGCGCGAGTGTCGCTCATCCAGCGGGCCAGCTGACGCACCTCGTCTTCGACGCCGAGAACGGCCTGGATTTTCTCCGGAATGGCCTGCAACTCTTCGACCTGCACGGCCTGCTCGGCCTCGGTGAGGCTGCCGCGCACACGGGCGAGGTGCAGGGCGAACAGGTACAGCGCGGTGATCTGAGCGACGAAGGCCTTGGTCGATGCCACGGCGACCTCGGGGCCGGCGTGCGTGTAGATGACGGCGTCGCTCTCGCGCGGGATGGTCGCACCCTGCGTGTTGCAGATGGAGATGGCCTTGGCGCCGAGCGACATGGCGTACTTGACGGCCATGAGCGTGTCCATGGTCTCGCCGGACTGGCTGATAGAGATCACCAGGGTGTCGTCGCTGAGCACCGGGTCGCGGTAGCGGAATTCGTGGCTCAGTTCAACGTCCACCGGCACCTGGGCCCACTTTTCAATGGCGTACTTGGCAGTCTGGCCGGCGTAGGCTGCGGTGCCGCAGGCGACGATGACGATACGACGGATGCCCGCGAGCACGTCATCGCCGAACGCGGTCAGTTCGGGAACGACGACCTGATCGTCCGTGATACGACCGCGCAGGGTATTGGCGACGGCGTCGGGCTGCTCGGAGACTTCCTTGGCCATGAAGCTGGACCAGCCGCCCTTTTCACTGGCGGAGGCGTCCCAGGCGATGTCGAACTCTTCCGTCTCGACGGGGTGACCGTCGAAGTCTGTGACCGTGACGGCATCCGCTGTGATCGTGACGATCTGGTCCTGGCCGATGGCGACGGCGCGCCGGGTGTATTCGACGAACGCGGCCACATCGGATCCGAGAAAGTTCTCGCCCTCGCCGAGGCCGATGACGAGCGGCGAGTTGCGGCGGGCGCCGACGACGACGCCGGGCTGGTCCTGGTGCACGGCGAGAAGCGTGAAGGCTCCGTCGAGACGGGCGACGATGATGCGGAAGGCTTCGGCCAGGTCGCCGACGCGCTGGTATTCACGGCCGAGCAGCACCGCGGCGACCTCGGTGTCGGTCTCACTCAGAAAGGTGTACCCCTCAGCGAGGAGTTCGTCGCGCAGGGGGGCGAAGTTCTCGATGATGCCGTTGTGGATGAGGGCAAGCTTGTTGTTGTCACCGAGGTGCGGGTGCGCATTGCCGTCGGTGGGTCCGCCGTGAGTGGCCCAGCGGGTGTGCCCGATTCCGGTCGTGCCGTCGTTGATGGGGTGAGCCTTCAGCTCACTGGTGAGGGCCGACAGCTTGCCGGCTTTCTTGGCGGTGTTGAGCACACCGAAGTCATCGATGACGGCTATTCCCGCGGAGTCGTACCCACGGTATTCGAGCCGTCCGAGTCCTCCCATGAGAACGTCAACGGTTTTATTGCTTCCGACATAACCTACGATTCCGCACATGGAAGTCGATTTTAGTCGGACTAAGCTTGGGGGAATGTCCGATCCGGTGCTGGCCCCTGTAATGAACGGTCACGGTACCCCTTTTGTGGAGCTCGACCGGGCCGATTGGGCGGCCCTCGCGCCGACCACTCTGCTGCCGCTGAAAGAAACCGAGATCGTGCAATTGCGCGGCATCGGCGAGCCGCTCGACATCAACGAGGTGACGGATGTCTACCTTCCGCTCAGCCGTCTGCTCAACCTCTACGCAGCGAATGCCCGCACGCTGCACCGCGCTACCAGTGGTTTTTTGGGCGAACGCGCCCGCCCGACCCCGTTCGTGATCGGTGTGGCCGGCTCGGTCGCGGTCGGAAAATCCACTACGGCCCGGCTGCTGCGCGAGATGCTTGCCCGTTGGGACGACACTCCCCGGGTGGAACTGGTCACGACCGACGGGTTTTTATTTCCGAACGCCGAGCTGAATCGCCGCGGACTGATGGAACGCAAGGGGTTTCCGGAAAGCTACGACCGGCGTGCGCTGCTGCGCTTTGTGAGCGCGGTCAAGAGCGGCGCCCCCGAGGTGCGGTCACCGTTCTACTCGCATCTGAGCTACGACATCGTTCCCGACGCGCAGATTGTGGTGCGCCAGCCCGACATTCTCATCGTCGAGGGCCTCAACGTTCTGCAGCCGCCCGGCCCTGGGCACGGCCTGTCGGTCAGTGACCTGTTCGACTTCACGATCTACGTGGACGCCCGCACCCAGGACATTGCCCGCTGGTACGAGGAGCGTTTTCTCAAGCTGCAGCGCGGCGCGTTCGCCAACCCCAACTCGTTCTTTCACCGTTACGCCGACCTCACCGAAGATGAGGCTCGCAGCAAGGCACGCAGCATCTGGACCAGTATCAATCAGCCCAACTTGCTGCAGAACATTCGCCCCACCCGGTCGCGGGCGACCCTGGTGCTGCGCAAGGACCCTACGCACGCGGTCTCCACGGTTCTCCTGCGCAAGGTCTGACCAGCACCCCGCTGCCAACCTGGGCCTGGGCCCGGAAGATAACTTCTAGAGGGCCAGGCGGGCTCGGACCACGTCGGCGAGGGAGTGCGCCAGGCGGTCGGCGGTGTGCTGGTCGGCGGCTTCCACCATGACCCGAACCATCGGCTCGGTGCCAGAGGGACGCAGCAGCACGCGCCCAGTGTCGCCGAGTTCGGCTTCAGCGGCGAGGACAGCTTGGGCGATGACGTCGTCGGCGCCAAGACCCTTGTGGTTGACGCCGCGCACGTTGACCAGAATCTGCGGGTACACCGTCATGACGGATGCCAGTTCGGCCAAGGTTTTACCGGTGCGCGCCATTTCGGCGACGAGGTGCAGGCCGGTCAGGATGCCGTCGCCGGTGGTGGCGAACTTGGTCATGATGACGTGACCACTCTGCTCTCCGCCGAGGGAATACCCGTGGGCGTTGAGTTCTTCGAGCACATACCGGTCGCCGACCTTGGTCTGCACCATGGCGATGTCGTTGGCCGCCATCGCTTTGCGCAGGCCGAGGTTGCTCATGACGGTCGCGACCAGCGTGCGGTCTTTCAGCACACCGCGTTCGGCCATCGACACGGCGAGGATCGCCATGATCTGGTCGCCGTCGACGATGTTGCCCTCCTTGTCCACGGCCAGGCAACGGTCGGCGTCGCCGTCGTGGGCGATGCCGATGTCGGCACCGTGCTCGAGGACGGCCTTGGCGAGGTTGTCGAGGTGGGTGGAGCCCACACCGTCGTTGATGTTGAGGCCGTCGGGGTCGGCGCCGATCACTGTGAGGCGAGCACCCGCATCCGTGAACACCTGAGGCGACACGCCGGCGGCGGCGCCGTGGGCGCAGTCGAGCACGACGTGGATGCCGTCGAGGCGGTGCGGAAGGGTGGTGAGCAGGTGCACGACGTAGCGGTCTTCGGCGTCGGCAAAGCGACGGATGCGTCCAACGTCCCCGGCGATCGGCATCAGGGTGTCGCGCCCGATGTAGCTCTCGATGCGGTCCTCGACGTCGTCGGGAAGTTTGGTTCCGCCATAGGCGAAGATCTTGATGCCGTTATCGGGTGCCGCGTTGTGTGATGCAGAAATCATCACACCGAAGTCGGCACCGATGTCGTTGATCAGGAAGGCTGCAGCCGGCGTGGGGATGACCCCGGCGTCGAGAACATCGACCCCGCTGGAGGCCAGGCCTGCCGAAACGGCAGCGGTCAGGAATTCACCGGAAATTCGCGGGTCGCGGGCGACCACGGCGACGGGCCGGCGGCCCGCTTCAAGACGTGCTTGGGCACGACGACCCTTGGTCAGCACTGCGGCGCTGGCCTGGGCAAGGCTCAGGGCCAGGCCAGCCGTGAGATCACGGTTGGCCAGGCCCCGAACGCCGTCCGTGCCGAACAGACGAGTCATTTCGTCGTCGGCTATCGGGTTAGCGCTTGCTGAACTGAGGTGCCTTACGGGCCTTCTTGAGTCCGGCCTTCTTACGCTCCTTGACTCGAGCGTCGCGGCTGAGGAAGCCGTTCTTCTTGAGGACGGCGCGGTTGTTTTCTTCGTCGATCAGGTTCAGGCAGCGTGCGATGCCGAGCCGAAGCGCACCGGCCTGGCCGGACGGGCCACCACCGGTGATGCGGGCGATGACGTCGTACGAGCCGAGCAGGTCAAGAACCTTGAACGGGTCGTTGATCAGCTGCTGGTGCAGCTTGTTCGGGAAGT
The DNA here is from genome assembly GCF_030063145.1 of Cryobacterium sp. PH31-L1. GTDB lineage: Bacteria > Actinomycetota > Actinomycetes > Actinomycetales > Microbacteriaceae > Cryobacterium. The sequence continues at coordinate 214,551 of NZ_JASISM010000001.1, read as the reverse complement.
AGTCAGCGAACTCGCGGCCGTTGACAACGATTGTGCCGGAGCCGGGGACGATGCGCACGCGGGCGATGGCCTGCTTGCGACGGCCGACGGCTGCGCCGGGAACGTTGAGGACGGCGCGGGGCGCCTTGGTTACGGTTTCGGCCGGAGTCTCGGTGGAGTAGCTCTCCGGAGCCTGGTCAATCTGGTCTGCGATCTTCGCCACGATGATGGGAATCCTTTTTATCTAAGAGTCGAGAAGTCTGGTTGCCGGCGCTACTGCGCGACCTGGCTGAGTGTGTACGGCTTGGGCTGCTGAGCGGAGTGCGGGTGCTCAGGGCCGGCGTACACCTTCAGCTTGGTGAGCTGGGCGCGACCGAGCGAGTTCTTCGGCAGCATGCCGCGAATCGCTTTTTCGACCGCACGGGTCGGGTGCTTCTCGAGCATCTCGGAGTAGTTGGTCGCCGTGAGTCCGCCCGGGTAACCGGAGTGGCGGTAAGCGATCTTCAGGTCGAGCTTCTTGCCGGTGAGGGCAACCTTCTCGGCGTTGACGATGATGACGAAGTCGCCACCGTCCATGTGCGGGGAGAAGGTGGCCTTGTGCTTGCCGCGCAGCAGGATTGCCGCGTGGCTGGCCAGACGTCCGAGGACGATATCGGTGGCATCGATGACAACCCAGTCGTGCTGGAGTTCGCTTGCCTTGGGGGTGTAAGTGCGCGTCACTGTTGTGCTGCTTTCTTCTTTTTCGAACGGAGGTGTTCGTGAATCCCGCTCCGGGCGTGTTTTCGTGATGAGAACACTGTCGATGGAGGGCTCACGTTCGGGTGCCGTGCTGCAACGCACAGACACCGAGGGTCAACACTAGTCGGAGGCGACCGCAGACGCAACTTGCCCAGGAAGCGAGCGCCGGTTGCGCGTGTCGATGGCGCGCTGCGCGAGTGACGCGTCGTCGGGGTAGCCGACGTCGATCAGGGTGAGGCCGTGCGCCTGCATCACCTTGAACTCGCTGATGCGGTGCTTGTCGAAGTGCAGGTGCGCGAGGGTGCTGCCGTCGAGGCGCCCTTCCCCCACCGCCACGCAGGCGCCGACCATGGCGCGCACCATGCTGTGGCAGAAGGCATCCGCCTTAATGCTGGCGATGAGCAGGCCGTCCTCATCTCGCTTCCAGCGAAAGTCCTGCACGGTGCGGATGGTGGTGGCGCCGGGCCGCGGCTTGCAGTACGCCGCGAAGTCGTGCAGGCCGACGAGCGCCGCCGCCGCGGCGTCCATCGCGGCAAGGTCCAGTTTGAACGGATGCCACGTGGTGCGCAGCCGCTGCTGCGGGTCGTGCAGGGCCACGGGATCGGCGATGCGGTATTCGTAGCGTCGCCACATGGCGGAGAACCGGGCGTCGAAGCCGCCGGGCACAACCGTGGCGCGGCGCAGCACGATGTCGGGCTTGGTCACCAGGATGCCGCCGAGGCGGCGCAGCACGGCGGTGCCGAGGTCGACCGGCGGGCGGTTTCCGGTGCCGCGCTGGATGCGCACCAGGGAGTGCGCCTGCTCGGCGGTGAGGTCGAAGTGCGCGACCTGCCCGCGGGCGTGCACCCCGGCATCCGTTCGGCCGGCGACGATCAGGGTGGGGTGCGGGGGGAAACTCTGCAGAATGCCGGCGAGGCCATTTTCGATGTCAGCCTGAACGGTTCGAAAGCCCGGTTGGCGGGCCCAACCGGTAAAATCAGTGCCATCGTAAGAGAGGTCAAGACGGATGCGCGTGGAGCCGAGCGCGGCATTCGCGGCGCGGGGCACAAAAAGATTCACGGGGGTAAGCCTAGGCGGCGCGCTCGGGTTATCGTTGAAACCGGCCCCCGGCCCACCCCCATAATGAGTGCCAAAGAAACCATGTATTGCCCATGACTCGTTCCCCGCGTTCATTCCCAGTCACCGGGAGAACTCGGTCAGCGACCGCCGCGATCGGGCCGGTCAACACTCCCGTGCTTGGACCGACGAATGCCCCGCGGAGCTCTCGTCTGGCCGGCCTCGACGGCCTGCGTGCGCTCGCCGTCATTGCCGTCGCGCTGTACCATTTCTTTCCGGCGATACTGCCCGGCGGCTTCATCGGCGTGGACGTTTTCTTCGTGATCAGTGGTTTTCTGATCACCGGACTTCTGGTCTCCGAGCACACCCGCACCGGGCGCATCTCGCTCCGCCGATTCTGGCAGCGGCGCGCCCGCCGTCTGGTACCGCCGCTCATTCCGGTCGTGCTGATCAGCTGCACGATCGCCTTCGTGATCGGCGGCGACGTGCTGGTGGGTCTCGGCGCCCAACTCATCGGGGCCAGCACCTTCGGTTACAACTGGGTGTCGATCGCCAGTGACGCGAGCTATTTCAGCGTCAACGAGCCCGAACTGCTGCGCAACCTGTGGTCGCTCGCGGTGGAGGAACAGTTCTATCTGGTCTGGCCGTTGCTCCTGCTGGCCGTGCTACTGATTCGCCGGCCGCGCGTTCGGCTGATCATTGTCACCACGTTGTTCGTCGCCTCTGCCCTGTGGATGGGTGTGCTGTACCAGCCCGGAGCTGACCCGACCCGCGTGTACTACGGCTCCGACACCCACAGCTTCGGCCTGTTCGCGGGCGCCACCCTGGCTCTGCTGCTCCGTCGACCAAGCGGACAACGCAACGAAGTGCCCCGATTGCGTCCGTGGCTCGGCGGCGCTGCCATCCTGACGATCATCGCTTTCGCACTCTGGCTGCCGGAAGACGGCACAGCCACCTACCACGGTGGCCTCGTGGCGGTCTCCGTGGCCACAGCCGTCGCCATCTGGGCGGGAGTGCGCGGCGGCCGGTTCGGGCGGCTGCTCGATGCGGCCCCGCTCCGCTACCTCGGAGAGCGCTCCTACGGCATCTACCTGTGGCACTGGCCGATCCTCGTGCTGGTGCAGCTGCTCTGGCCGGCATCGTCCCGCGCGAACAGCCTGCTGGCGATCGGCCTTGTCGCCACGGTCATCACCCTGCTCCTCGCCGCATTGTTATACCGCTGGCTGGAAATGCCGATTCGGCGGGTCGGCGTGCGCGGCAGCATCGGTCAGATCGGTGCACTGTGGACCGGCCCTACCCATCGCCGCCGCCTGGTCGCGGCAACGGCGGCCCTGTCGGTGCTGCTGGTCGGCGGTACCACCGCCGCCGTCGTGGCCGCGCCGGCGCAGACCTCGGCGCAACTGCGCATCGAGAGAGGCCAACGAGCAATGGATGCCGCGGCCCGGGCGGCCGCGCAGGCTGCGGCCGCCGATTCTGCCCGCCAGGCCACTGCCGCCCCGGCCCTGGTCGACGGACCGATCACCGCGATCGGCGACTCCGTCATGCTGGCGTCGGTTCCGGAATTGCAGACCACCTTCGCGGGCATGACCGTTGACGCGTCGGTCTCCCGCGGGATGTATTCCGCAGACGACATATTGCTGGCGCTGCAGGCGGCAGACCAGTTGCAGCCGGTTGTGGTGATCGGGCTCGGCACCAACGGGCCGATCACGACCGATGAACTCACCGAGATTCTGCGCATTCTCGGACCCGACCGGCAGCTCGTGCTGGTCAATGCCTACGCCGAGCGGGACTGGACTGACACGGTCAACGCCAGGCTCGCCGAGTTCGCCGCGGGCAATCGTCGGGTCGAACTCGCGAACTGGCACGACGTGATCGCGGGACGCCTGGATCTGCTGGCCGGCGATCACGTGCACCCGGGGCCGACCGGCGGCCAACTCTACGCCGACGAGGTGCATGCCGCGCTTCAGCGTCTCGCCGCAGTGCCGCCGCTCGCGGACGCCAGCTGGCTGCTGCGTGCCCCCGACGCGCCCAGGACGCCGCCCTACCGTTGAGGCCTTAGAACTCGAGCACGTAGGCGAGCTCACGATTGGTGGCGAAGAAGCCCATGCCGGTGTACAGGTCGAGCGCGCCGGTCGGGCTCGCCGAGTCCACGTCGAGGGTGGCCCGCTCGTGCCCGGCGGCACGGCTGGCGGCCAGCTGCGCGGCCAACAGGGCCTGCGCGATGTGGCGGCCGCGCCATCCGCTCAGCACACCGACCAAGCCGATGTAGCTGCTGCGGTAGCCGGCCGCTGTCCAGTCGTCTTCGTTCACGCTCGACATGATGAAGCCGACGACCTGCTCGGCGCCGCCCTCGGCGGTTGCGAACGCGACGAAGGAAAGGTCATTCACGAACGACGGCCCGGTGACGTAAGCGTTCCAGCTCTCGTCGGGAATGGGCTGGCTCGACCAGTGATCCATGAAGGCGGCATCGCGCGCAGCGTGCACCGCGGCCGAGAGATCGGGCGTATACGGCGCCAAACGGATGCCCGCGCCCACCCTGACCTCACGGATCGGGTCGGCGAGCATGCGGTCGAGGGTGAGAAAGTAGCGCGTGCAGGCGAGATCGAACCTCTCGTAGAGGCGCCCGTTCTGCGGTGCGCGCTCGTCGGAGAATGTGGAGATCCATCCGGGCAGCAGCTTGTCGGAGGTCGCCAGTTGCTGCAGGCCGCGGGCGACCTGCCAATCCAGCAGCTCACGCCCAATGCCCCGGCCGCGCACCTCGGGCAGCACCCCGCCGCTCAGGTTGGCTTTCACCAGGGTGTGCTGGCCCGGCTGCAGCAGCACGAGGCCGTGTGCGACTATGCGCCCGTCAGCGTCGACGGCCACGAGGGTGTCCCGTTCGACGTCCACGAACGAGAACGTGAAGGCCTCGCTGATTTCCTCCCGTTCGAGCACATAGTTCGGGTGGTCGGCGCGGCCGATTTCTTTCTCCAGCTGCCAGACGGCGTCGATGTCGGCGGGAGTGGCCGGGCGCCACAGTGCGACCTGGGCATGTTCGGGAATGGGCAGCTGCGCGGGATCGGTCACGCGCGCGGAGAGTGGAGTCGTGTGATCGGTCATGGTTCACCCTATCCGCGACGCCTCGAACGCGGCCAGGCCTAGAACTCCAGCGAGTAGGCCATCTTCCTATGGGTGGGGACAAAACCCATGCCGGTGTACAGGCCGAGGGCACCGGTGGGGCTCGCAGAGTCCACAGCGAGGGTCACCCGCTCGTGGCCGAGGGCCTGACCGGCAGCCAGCTGCGCAGCCAGGAGGGATTGCGCGACGTGGCGGCCACGCCATACGCTCACGACGCCGACCAGGTCGATGTAGCTGCCGGTGAACCCCTGGGTGGCCCAGACGTTCTCATTCGCGGTTGACAGCACGAAGCCGACGACCTGCTCGGTGCCGGTGTCGTCGGTTCCATAGGCCACGAACGACAGGTCGGGGCGAAACCATTTTCCGCCCACGAAGGCATTCCAGTTTTCGTCACTCATCGGCTGACTGCCCCAGTGGTCCATGAAGGAGTCATCGCGGGTACGGTGCACCTCGGCCGAGACTGCGTCGGCATACGCGGCAATGCGGATGCCGGCGGCCGCGTGGATCACGCGGATCGGGGCATCCAGTGGGCGTTCGAGGGTGAGAAAGTAGCGTGCGATGCTGAGGCCGGCGTGCTCGAACAGGGCGGCGTTCTGCGGGGAGCGTTCGTCGGCGTAAGCGAGGATCCAGCCGGGCAGGGCCTTCGTCGATGTGGCGAGCTGCTGCTTCGCCCGAGCAAGCTGCCAGGCCAGCAGCTGGCGGCCGATACCGCGGCCGCGCAGCACCGGGTGCACCCCGCCGATCGGCATCGACCGTGCGAGGCTCACCTGGCGGGGCGGGAACATGACCATGCCGACCGCGACGATTCGACCAGCTGAGTCGAGTCCCACGAGCGAGTCAACCTCGGGGTGAAAGTGCGAGTAGCCGAAGTCGGCGGCGATCGCGCCGCGCGCGGTGAGGTAGTTGGGGTGGTCGACTTCGCCCATATCGTGGCGCAGCTGCCAGATTCCGTCGATGTCGTCGGTGGTTGCGGGCCGCCACGCCGGGACATCCGGGTGCTGCGGAAGAACCGGAGCCGGGGCTACCCCCACGCGTTCGGCCAGCGAAGTCTGGTGTACATCCATCCCCCAACCCTATCTTTCGTCGAGAGCGCAAAAAGTGCCCGATTGAGCGATCCAATCGGGCACTTTCCGCGCTCTCGCGAGCGGGGGTGATGCTACTTCTTGTCGGCCTCTGCTGCAGCGTCTTCGACGACTGCATCCTCAGCTACGACATCTCCAGCAACAACGGTCTCTTCGACGACGGCATCCTCGACGACAACGTCGTCAGCGACGACATCCTCGACTACGACGTTCTCGGACCCGATGGGGGTCGCGGCAACGGTCGCGGTCTTGGAGCGCTTGACCTTGGGGGCCAGGGGCTCGAGAACGAGCTCCATCTGCACCATGGACGCGTTGTCACCCTTGCGGAAACCGAGCTTCGTGATGCGGGTGTAACCGCCCTGACGCTCGTTGACCTGCGGGGCGATGACCGTGAACAGCTCGTGCACGACGGTCTTGTCGGTGATCGTTGCGAGAACGCGACGACGGGCGTGCAGGTCGCCGCGCTTGGCGAACTGCACCATACGCTCGGCGAGCGGACGCAGGCGCTTGGCCCGAGTCTCGGTCGTCTTGATCGACTTGTGGGTGAACAGGGCCGCGGCCAGGTTCGCAAGCATGAGGCGCTCGTGCGCCGGGCCGCCACCGAGACGGGGGCCCTTTGTGGGCTTAGGCATTGGTAATCTCCAGTATCAAAAAATCGAAAGGCAGCGGGAAGCGCGAGCCTTAGATGGTCTCTTCTTCGTAGCCGCTGTAGAAGTGCGCGCCGTCGAATCCGGGAACCGAATCCTTCAGGGACAGGCCAAGCTCAACGAGCTTGTCCTTCACTTCGTCAACCGACTTCTGCCCGAAGTTGCGGATGTTCATCAGCTGGGTCTCCGAGAGGGCGACCAGTTCGCTGACGTTGTTGATGCCTTCGCGCTTGAGGCAGTTGTACGAGCGCACCGACAGGTCGAGGTCTTCGATCGGAATCGAAAGCTCGGTCGAGAGCACGGCGTCAACCGGCGCGGGGCCGATCTCGATGCCCTCAGCGGCGGTGTTGAGCTCGCGGGCCAGACCGAACAGCTCGGTCAGGGTGCGCCCAGAGGATGCGATGGCGTCGCGAGGCGAGATAGCCGACTTGGTCTCCACGTCAACGACGAGGCGGTCGAAGTCAGTGCGCTCACCGGCACGAGTTGCCTCGACGCGGTAGGTCACCTTGAGCACGGGCGAGTAGATCGAGTCGACCGGAATCTGGCCGGCCTCGGAGAACTCGTTGCGGTTCTGGGCGCTGGAGACGTAACCACGTCCACGCTCAATGGTCAGTTCGAGTTCGAACTTCGCCTTGTCGTTGAGGGTTGCGATGACCAGTTCGGGGTTGTGCACTTCGACGCCAGCCGGAGCCGAAATGTCAGCGGCGGTGACCTGGCCGGCACCCTGCTTGCGCAGGTACGCGGTGATCGGCTCGTCGTGCTCGCTCGAGACGACGAGTCCCTTGATGTTCAGGATGATCTCGGTGACATCTTCCTTCACCCCGGGAACGGTGCTGAACTCGTGCAGCACGCCATCGATACGGATGCTGGTTACAGCAGCGCCCGGGATCGAGGAGAGCAGGGTACGGCGAAGCGAGTTGCCGAGGGTGTAGCCGAAGCCAGGTTCGAGCGGCTCGATGATGAACCGTGAACGGAACTCCGAGATGTTCTCTTCGGTGAGCGTTGGACGCTGTGCAATAAGCACTGTTGATTCCTTTCGGCTAAGTGTCCGCTATATGACACTTGCAATGACGAGAGAGTGAAAAAGTGAAAGAAAAGAATCCCGACGGGGCTCGCAAACGATTGCCGAGCCCTGTCGAGATGACAGCTTGTGCTTTAGACGCGGCGGCGCTTCGGCGGACGGCATCCGTTGTGAGCCTGGGGCGTCACGTCGTTGATCGAACCGACCTCGAGGCCAGCGGCCTGCAGCGAACGGATCGCGGTCTCGCGGCCTGAGCCGGGTCCCTTGACGAAGACGTCAACCTTCTTCATGCCGTGCTCCTGCGCCTGGCGGGCGGCCGACTCGGCGGCCAGCTGTGCGGCGAAGGGGGTCGACTTGCGCGAACCCTTGAAACCAACCTGGCCCGAAGAGGCCCAGCTGATGACGGCACCGGTTGTGTCGGTGATCGACACGATCGTGTTGTTGAAGGTGCTCTTGATGTGGGCCTGGCCCACAGCAATGTTCTTCTTTTCTTTCTTACGCGGCTTCCGTACGGCCGACTTGGGTTGTGCCATGAATTTCTCCTGAATCCTAAAGGCGTTAGCGGGCTAGGCCGAGGGCCTAGCGCGCCTTCTTCTTGCCGGCTACGGTGCGCTTCGGGCCCTTGCGGGTGCGAGCGTTGGTCTTGGTGCGCTGTCCGCGAACGGGCAGGCCCTTGCGGTGGCGAATGCCCTCGTAGCTGCCAATTTCAACCTTGCGGCGGATGTCAGCGGCAACCTCACGGCGGAGGTCACCCTCAACCTTGAAGGAACCCTCGACGTAGTCGCGGAGAAGGACGAGCTGATCGTCGCTCAAATCCTTGACGCGGATGTTTCCGTCGATTCCAGTGTCGGCGAGGGTCTTGAGGGCCCTCGTACGGCCAACACCGTAAATGTAAGTCAATGCAACTTCCACGCGCTTATCGCGCGGGATGTCGACGCCGGCTAGACGTGCCATTGTGTCTCCTGTTAGTGATGGAGGTCTGTAACAGCTCCTGTACACCGGCCTCCAACCGATGGTGTCACCCTCACGGGCTCCCGGAACTGCTAGTAAATATTCAGTTATTCAGATAGATCAGGCAGCGACGAGCGCCACCCGACCTAACCCTGGCGCTGCTTGTGACGCGGGTTCTCGCAGATGACCATCACGTTGCCGTTACGGCGGATGACCTTGCACTTGTCACAGATCTTTTTGACGCTGGGCTTGACCTTCATGGTGATTCCTTGTTTTTCGCTGTCTTCGTACCCGCGGGATGCCGAGGGCCGTTACTTACAGCAGTCGTTACTTGTAGCGGTAGACGATCCGGCCGCGGGTCAGGTCGTACGGGCTCAGCTCTACGATCACGCGGTCCTCGGGGAGGATGCGGATGTAGTGCTGGCGCATCTTGCCCGAGATGTGGGCAAGAACTCGGTGGCCGTTGGACAGCTCAACGCGAAACATCGCGTTGGGCAGAGCTTCGACTACTGCGCCCTCGATTTCGATGACACCGTCTTTTTTGGCCATACCCTCACTGTCGCTCTGTATTGAATGCTGGTCATGCGGGATTGGTGTACGGACACGCCACAAAAGACGACACCAGACACCAAGGATCAATCTTATGGTATGAGATTGCCTTTTGGCAATTCAGTCCTATAATCGCCCGCGCACCAGCGCCCCCGACTCGGCGGAAGCAGGTATGGCCAGAGGAGTCAGGGGCGCCGGTGGGTACGGCTCGGGTGATCGCTTCAGTGGTTCACCCGCTGAGCTGCGGCGATTTCCCGGGTGACGGCGTCAAAAAGCGGATGCCCCGGCGCCAGCCCGCAGACCACCTCCGCGATCCGCGGCGCGGCCTCCCCCGCCAGCAAGCGCTGAAGCTCGGCGCTCTGCGAATCGCCGGGTACGTCGAAGCGGAAAGCCGCACGAATCGCTTCCAGCAAGGCGACCGCGCTGCCGCCACCCTCAGCGAGCTCCGCCGCCGGCCCGATGAATCGCTCAGAGCGACTGAGCTTGCGCATCGGCTCTCGCCCCACCCGCACGACAGTGTCAGCGAGGGCCGGGTTCGTAAACCGGGCCAGGATTTTCTCCCGATACGCCCGCTGTGCGATCTCGTCGAGGCCGTGCTTGGCCACGAGCAGGCCGGAGGTCTCCTCGAGCACCCGGCGCGCGGCATCCCGAACGACCGACAGTTCGAGGGCCTCACTGATCGTGGCAGCCCCGGCCAGGTGCCCGAAGTAGGCGATGGTGGCGTGGCCGGTATTCACCGTGAACAGCTTGCGTTCGATGAACGGTTCGAGGTTGTCGACAAAGGTGGCGCCTGGAATGTTCGGCACCGTGTCGCCGAAGCCGCCGCGTTCGATCACCCACTCGGCGAAGGTCTCCACGGTCACGTCGATGCCGGCATCCGCTGCCTGGCCCGGAACGATGCGGTCGACCGCCGTGTTGGCGAACACCACCCGGGCTCGAACAGCCGCCTGATCGGCCGGCACGACGTGCGTCCAGACGTGTTCGGCCAGCCGGTCGGTGGCGTTGATGGCGTTCTCGCAGGCGATCACCGGCAGCGGCGGCAGGCTCGCCCGCCGCCGCACCAGCCCGGCCGCGATCACGGGGGCAACGAACCGAAGAATATTCGGCCCGACCGCCGTCGTGACGATGTCGGCCGTCGCGATTTCGGCGACCAGCTCATCGGACTGCGTGTCACTGTTGATGGCCCGAAAGTTGTCGACGACGTGCACGCTGGATTCCCCGCCGACCTCGAACACCCGGTAGCTCGGCGCCGCATGCAGGGCGTCGATCAACGCCGCATTGACGTCGGCGAAGACAACCTCGTAGCCGGCCTCGTGCAGCAACAGTCCGACGAATCCGCGCCCTATGTTGCCCGCGCCGAAGTGAATGGCTTTCATGCTTCGTTGACCTCCTCCAGCAGCTGAAAGATCTCGTCGGCAGACCCGGCGTCGAGGAGCTTTTGCACCTCGTCGGTGTCGGAGAACACGATGGCCACCTTGGAGAGAATCTCTAGGTGCTCGTTGTTCAGGCCGGCGATGCCGACGGCGAAACGCACCGGTTTGCCGTTCCAGTCGATCGACTGCGGGTACCGCACGAGCGAGAGCGAGGAGCGCAGGATCGATTCCTTGGCCTCGTTCGTGCCATGCGGAATGGCGAGGAAATTGCCCATGTATGTGCTGACGGATGCCTCCCGCTCGAACATGGAATCCACGTAGTCGGCACGGACCGCACCGGAGTCCACGAGGAGTGCCCCGGCTTCGCGGATGGCTTCGTCCCTGGTGGTGGCAGTTCCTTCGGCCACCACGTTGGTGCGGGCGAGGATATTCTGCGTCACCGTGTCACCTCGTTGTCGTTGGCCTTGATCAGGTCGACGACCTCGTCGTACTTCGGGCTGTTCATGAAGTTCTCCACCGAGACGTGCACCGAGTTCGGGGACTTGCTGCGGGCCCGATCGGTGAGGTCCTGGTGGGTGATCACGAGATCGGCCGTGCCGTCGAGGTTGGCGATGGCCTTGTTCGATACCGTGACGCCCTCGATGCCGGCCTTCTTGATTTTGTTGCGCAGCACGGAGGCGCCCATGGCGCTCGACCCCATGCCCGCATCGCAGGCGAACACGATGTTGTGCAGCGGCCGGCCGGCGGCAGCGGCATCCGCCGTGCTGCCGTTGTTTTGGCCGGAAAGGCCGCCGAGAACCGAGCTGGACTTGCCCTTGTACGACTCGGTCTGGGCGACGGCAGCGCCGAGGTCTCCGGTCTCACCGGCGGCCAGGTCACGCCTGCGGCTGGCCCGCAGAATGACCGCGGCGATCAGGAAGGACACACCGGCAGCGCCGATCACCGAGAGGATCACCCCGACATAACTGTCGGGCGCGGTTTGGAACAGCACCGCGAAGATACTGCCCGGCGACGCGGGTGCTCGCAGCCCGGTCTGGAAGGCCACGTTGATGGCGACACCGGTCATGCCGCCGCCGATCGCGGCGAGAATGATGATCGGCTTCATGAGTACGTAGGGGAAGTAGATCTCGTGGATGCCGCCGAGGAACTGGATGATGATGGCACCGGGGGCGCTCGCCTTGGCGATACCGATTCCGAAGAAGGTATACGCGAGCAGAATGCCCAGGCCTGGGCCGGGGTTGGCCTCGAGCAGGAACAGCAACGATTTGCCGTTCTGCTCCACCTGCTGCACGCCGAGTGGGGTGAGTACCCCGTGGTTGATGGCGTTGTTGAGAAAGAGCACCTTGCCGGGCTCGATCAGAATGCTCGCGAGCGGCAGCAGGTGGTTGGCGACCAGCCAGTCCACGGCCGTTTCGAGCACGCTGCTGATACCGGTCACGATCGGGGCGATGCCGAAGAACGCGCCGATGGCCAGGAGCGCGCCGAGAATGCCGGCCGAGAAGTTGTTGACCAGCATCTCGAAGCCGGCTTTGATCTTGCCGTCCCAGATGGCGTCGACCTTCTTGAGCAACCAGGCCGAGAGCGGGCCCATGATCATGGCGCCGATGAACATCGGGATGGTGCTGCCGACTATGACGCCCATGGTGGCGATCGTGGCGATCACGCCGCCGCGGGTGTCATAGATCATGCGCCCGCCCATGTTGGCGATCAGCAACGGCAGCAGGTAGGTGATCATTGGGCCGACGAGGCCGATGTATTGCGGAAAAGTGGTGCCGTCGACATTGGTACCGAGGGTTGTCGCTGCGCCCTGCCAGCCAATGGCGTTCACATCGCCAAAACCGCCGAGAATGCCGTTGGGTGCCCAGCCGGTGGGGATGAACAGGGCGGTGATGAGTCCCCAGGCGATGAACGCGGGGATATTCGGCATGACCATGCCGCTCAAAAAGGTGCCGAAGCGCTGCACGTGGACGCGCGTGCTTGGGCGTTTCGGGTCGACTGACGTCGTCGTCATTTCAGGACCTCTCTTGTTTGGTGGTGGTGTGCTGTGCAGGATTGTGAAGCGGACGCTCCCCCGTCGCGGTCAGGGCCAGATCAAGGGCTGCCTCGCCGTCCCGATCGGTGAAGATCGAGATGGGAAGCAGCCGCCCCTTTGCCCCGTATTCCGCGCACTGCTGGGCGATCGCCGGGAAGGCCGGCGCGAGATGCGGGCCGACGAGAACGACATCGACCGGGCTATGGGCGGTCGCCGCGCTGAGCCGGCCGAGCAGGTCGGATTCGGTGATGGCGGTCACCGAGACGGTGAGACCGCGCAGTGTGGCGCTCCGACGCAGGCGCAGCGCCACGAACGTGCTCGACGCACCCGCTCCGCACACCACGAGAATCTTCATCGAATCGCCCTTCCGCGGTAATCCTGTCAAATTGCTGAGAATTCATCCAAGATGATATTTTCCGCACCCCCGGAAACGAGCCCCAAATGCCCAAAAAGTGGGCACAATGGTCGCGTCAACGACGGAGCGAGGCGAACGCATGGCAGATAAGCAGGCGAGGATGCTGGATTACCTCGTGGGCTCGCCCGCCTGGGTCACGGCGGGTGAGCTCGCCCACGAGCTCGGGGTGACGCCGCGCAGCGTGCGCAGCTATGTGACGAATGTGAAGGCGGCGTCGCATCCGCTGGCCGTGATCGAGTCGGGGCCATTCGGGTACCGCCTGAATCGCACCGCCTATGCCACTTTTGTGCAGGAGCCGACTGCCGAGACGGCAGATTCGCCGCAGAACCGGGTCTACCAGCTGGTGCGCCGACTCATTGACGGCACGGCGTCTGACGACCCGGCCGGGCTCGACCTGTACGCTCTGGCGGCAGACCTGTTCGTGAGCGATTCCACCATCGAAGCCGACCTGGTGCGGCTGCGCGCCCTTCTGCCGGGGTCGGGGCTGGAAGTGACGCGCACCGGAAGCGTCATCGGGCTCAGGGGGTCGGAGGCCGACCGGCGTCGGCTGCTCGGGCGAATGTTCCGGGACGAGAGCAAGCGCGGGTTTCTGGAACTTGCCGCCATCTCCCGCGAGTTCGACTCTGACCAACTGGGCGCGTTCAAGACCGACCTGCTGGCAGCGCTCGACGCATCAGGCTATTTCGTCAACGAGTTCGGCACCGACGGCGTGCTGCTGCACCTCGCCATCGCCGTCGACCGGGTGCGTAAGCGTGCACCCGCTCCGCCCGCGCTGTCCCGCTCTCCGTACTCGGGTCCCCCGCCGGCCGATCTCCTGCCGGAATTGGCGAGCACCCTCGCCGACCTCATCCGCACTCACTTCGACTTGGTGCTCGAACCGGCCGAGCTTGACTATCTCGCCGTGCTGCTTCGTACTCGGGTACTCGCTCCCGGGCACGACCTGCCGGCGCGGGCCGCGGCATCCGCTTTCGCCCGGCCGGACGATTTGCGGGTCGTGCGCCGCATCGTCGCCAGGGCCAGCGCGGAATACCTGGTCGACCTGACCGACGAGGATTTCATCGCGCGTCTGACCCTGCACGTGCGCAACCTCATTGATCGGGCCGGGCAGAGCTCGTTCTCGCGCAATCCGCTGGCGCGATCGATGAAGACGTCATACCCGATGACCTACGAGCTGGCCGTCTACATCGCCAGCGAGCTGCAACGGCACGAGCAGATCGTGATCAACGACGACGAGATCGCTTACATCGCGATGCACGTCGGGGCGCACTTGGAACAGCAGCAACAGGAATTCCGCGAGCAGCGGGTGCGAACCGTGCTGGTCTGCCCGAACTACTACGACCTGCAGTCGGTGCTGCGCGAGCGCATCGAGGGTGCTCTCGGCGCCGACCTCGATGTCGTCGAGGTCATCACGCGCGCGGATCTGGACTGGGCCCGGCTCGACGTCGATCTGGTGCTCACGACCATCGAGCCGCCCCGGCCGGTCGACGGAGCACTCGTGATCCACCCGTTCCTGACCGAGGTCGACGTGAGCAATATCCGCCAGTTCGTCAGCCGTGTGCGCCGGGCGGGACGGCGGGCGGCGATCAAGGACGAACTATTGCGGTTCTTCGACGAGGAGCTGTTCTTCCGCAACTTCTACCCGGGCGATGCCGCCGCCATGATTCGCGCCCTCGGTGAGCGGATGCGGGAGCGCGGCATTATCACGCAGGCCTACGTCGACGGCGCCCTCGACCGCGAGCGCATGTCGTCGACCGCGTTCACCGACAACCTCGCGGTGCCACACGCCATGGAGATGACGGCGCGGCAGACCTCGATCGCGATCGTGCTGAACGACCTACCGATGGACTGGGGCGAGAATCGCGTGACGGTCGTGGCGATGATCGCGTTCAGCGCTGCCGGTCGGGCGTCGTTCCAGGCGGTGTTCGACCAGTTCGTCGAGGTCTTCGCCGATCGGGCCGATGTGCACCGGTTGGTGCAGCGCTCCGGCGACTTCGCGAACTTCATCGACGAGCTCGTGCACCTGATGGACCAGTAGCCGCGGCCCGGCACACCGCCGCCGGTCGCAACCCGCCTGCGCGGCGCCACCCTCCGCTGGTCGAGCCCGTCGAGACTGCCACAGGCACGACGCGCGCGAGACTACGGAATTGGGACGGGAACGATTCCGAACTGGGCGAGACCGGAGGCCCCGCCGTCCTCGGCGGTGAGCACCCAGATGCCGTCCTTGTGCACGGCGATGCTGTGTTCCCAGTGCGCGGCGGCCTTGCCGTCGCTCGTCGCGACGGTCCAGTCGTCATCGCGAGTGTAGGTATCGATTGAGCCGAGCACGACCATCGGCTCGATGGCCACCACGAGGCCCGGCTTCACATCAGGCCCCTTCTGGCGCACGCGGTAGTTGAACACCGGCGGGGCTTCGTGCATGGAGCGACCGATGCCGTGGCCGACGTAGTCGGTGAGAATTCCGTAGCTGCCCTGCGACTCGATGTAGTCCTCGATGGCGTCGCCGACCTCGTTCAGGTGGCGCGCGGTGTGCAGGCGGGCGATGCCGTGCCAGAGCGACTGCTCGGTCACGTCGGACAGCTTCTGGCGTTCAGCGACGAGCTCGGGGCGCGTCTCGTCGGGGAGAACGAAGCTGAACGCGGCGTCACCGTTCCAGCCTTCGATAATCGCACCGCTGTCGATCGAGACGATATCGCCGGCGCCGAGGCGACGTGCAGATGGGATCCCGTGCACGACGTCGTCGTTCACCGAAGCGCACACCGTGTGGTGGTAGCCCTGTTCAAGTTTGAAGTTCGGCTTGCCGCCGAGCAGGACGATGGCGGCCTCAGCCGCGGCATCAAGATCGAGGGTGGTCGCGCCGATGACCATGGCCGCGCGGGCAGCTTTGAGTGATGCCGCGGTGGCCAGTCCCGGTGCCACCATGAGGCGCAGCTGGGCTGGGTTTTTGTAGATGGAACGTCGAAGACTCACTGATTTCCTACAAACTAGCTCCGAGAACGGGAGCAAATATTCATTGTTTGCGTGCATAACCTGGTGGTGCACATGATGATGGGCCGGGCCTTTCGACCCAGCCCCAAACTGGTGCTAGAGAGTGCTGCTATCGGGGCGCAGGCCGCGTTCGGCCAGCGCAGCGAGAATGCGGTCGGTGACCACTTCAACGGCACCGAGTCCGTCGATGGTGACGACGAGGCTGCGGGCGCTGTACACATCGATGAGCGGAGCGGTCTGCTCGGCGTAGACGTCAAGACGGTGACGGATGACTTCGGCCGTGTCGTCCGCGCGGCCCTGCTCGGCTGCACGCTTGAGCAGGCGGGCGACAACCTCGTCGGTGTCGGCGGTGATCAGAACGACCACGTCGAGCTGGGTGCCGCCGGAAACGAGTAGGCGATCGAGCTCAGCGACCTGATCGGTTGTGCGCGGGTAGCCGTCGAGCAGAAAGCCGTTGGCAGCATCCGCTTCTTTCAGGCGGTCAGCGACGATCGCGTTGGTGAGGGAGTCTGGCACGTAGGCGCCGGCGTCCATGAACGACTTGACCTCGAGCCCGAGCGGGGTGTTGTTGGTCACGTTGTAGCGAAAGATGTCGCCGGTGGAAATGGCCGGAACGTCGAAGGCGAGCGCGAGGCGCTCGGCCTGGGTGCCTTTACCCGCGCCGGGCGGGCCGATCAGTAGTAAGCGCGTCATTTAAGAAGCCCCTCATAGTGTCGCTGTTGCAGTTGCGAGTCGATCTGCTTGACCGTCTCGAGCCCCACGCCGACGACGATGAGAATGCTCGCGCCGCCGAACGGGAAGTTCTGGTCGGCGCCGATGACCGAGAACGCGATCAGCGGGATGAGCGCGATCAGGCCCAGATAGATCGAGCCGGGGAGCGTGATGCGGGTCAGCACGAAGTCGAGGTACTCGGCGGTCGGGCGGCCGGCGCGAATGCCGGGAATGAACCCGCCGTACTTCTTCATGTTGTCGGCGACTTCTTCGGGGTTGAACGTAATGGCCACGTAGAAGTAGGTGAAGCCGATGATGAGCAGGAAGTACATGGCCATGTAGAGCGGCTGGTCGCCACCGGTGAGGTTCTGCGAGATCCAGACCACCCAGGCCGGCGCTTCAGTTCCGGCAGCCGGCTGGTTGAACTGCGCGAGCAGGGCCGGCAGGTACAGCAGCGAGGAGGCGAAGATCACGGGGATCACGCCGGCCATGTTGACCTTGATCGGAATGTAGGTGTTGTTGCCGCCGTAGGTGCGCCGACCAACCATGCGCTTGGCATACTGCACGGGTATTCGCCGCTGCGATTGCTCGACGAAGACCACGCCGGCGACCACCAGGATTCCAACGATCAGAACGATGATGAGGGTGTCGGGACCCTGCTGCTGGCCGATCGAGGCGAGCGAGCCGGGGAACAGGGCGGCGATCGAGATGAAGATCATGAGCGACATGCCGTTGCCGACGCCGCGCTCGGTGACGAGCTCACCCATCCACATGATGACGCCGGTACCGGCGGTCATCGTGATGACCATGAGCATGATGGCGTACCAGGCGTCGTTGGTGATCAGCTGCGTGCACTCGGTGCTGGCGGATGTCCCGAACAGGGCGCCGCTTCGAGCCACCGTGATCAGCGTGGTCGACTGAAGAATACCCAGGGCGATGGTGAGGTAACGCGTGTACTGGGTCAGAGTGCTCTGGCCCGATGCACCCTCCTTGTAGAGGGTGTCGAAGTGGGGGATGACCACACGCAGCAACTGCACGATGATCGATGCCGTGATGTACGGCATGATGCCGAGCGCAAAGACGCTCAGCTGGAGCAGGGCGCCACCACTGAACAGGTTGACGAGCTCGTAGAGGCCGCTCGTGCCCTGGTTGGCTGCGAGACACAGCTGCACATTGCCGAAGTCCACGAACGGGGCCGGTACGAAAGAGCCCAGACGGAACAGAGCAATGATGCCCAGGGTGAAGCCGATCTTCTTACGAAGGTCGGGTGTGCGGAAGATCCGCGCAATGGCGCTAAACAAAAAGGCCTCCAGATTTTTACGCAGATCGACAGTGCATATCGTTGTAAAGCGGCAGATCGACTTAAAACGATCGAGCTTGTCGAATCACACCAAACGATTTACTCGATTGACGGATTCGACAAGCTCGATTGAGCGTCTACGGACTTACTTTACAGATCCACCCGCGGCGACAATTTTCTGCTCAGCGGAAGCAGAGACCTTGTCGACCGTCACGTTCAGCTTAACGGTAATTTCACCGGTTCCAAGAACCTTGACTTTTTCGTTGTCACGAACCGCACCCTTGGCGATCAGGCTGGCAATGGTGACATCGCCGCCGTTCGGGTAGAGCAGTTCGAGCTTTTCCAGGTTGACAACCTGGTACTCGACGCGGAACGGGTTCTTGAACCCACGCAGTTTCGGGGTGCGCATGTGCAGAGGCATCTGCCCACCCTCGAAGCCGACGCGCACGCTATAGCGTGCCTTGGTGCCCTTGGTGCCTCGACCCGCGGTCTTACCCTTGGATCCTTCACCACGGCCAACGCGCTGGCGGGCCTTCTTCGCTCCGGGCGCCGGGCGAAGGTGGTGTACCTTCAGCACGTGCTCGCGGGGCTCAGTGGGCTCTGCTGCAACAGCTGCCTTTTTGGGGGCAGCGGCCTTTTTCGGTGCTGCGGCCTTCTTGGGGGCAGCAGCCTTCTTCGTGGCGGGCTTGTCGGCTACCTTGGTAGCTTCCTTCTCGTCAGCCATTAGTCAATCTCCTCGACCTTTACGAGGTGAGCGACGGTGTTGACGTAGCCACGATTCTGCGAGTTGTCCTCGCGGATCGTAACGGCGCCAATGCGTCGCAGACCCAGGCTGCGAAGAGTGTCGCGCTGGTTCTGCTTCTCACTAATTTTGGACTTGATCTGTGTGATCTTCAGCTGGGCCATCAGGCACCTGCCTTCGCGGTTGCGGCCGCTGCAGCTGCAGCAGCGTCGGCACGAAGAAAACGGGCCGGAGCCACGTCTTCGTAGGCGAGACCGCGGCGAGCCGCAACCGCACGCGGCTCTTCGAGCTGGTGCAGTGCCTCGACCGTGGCGTGCACGATGTTGATGGTGTTCGACGAACCGAGCGACTTGCTCAGCACGTCGTGGATGCCAGCGCATTCGAGTACGGCGCGCACCGGGCCACCGGCGATAACGCCGGTACCTGCTGCTGCCGGACGAAGCAGAACGACGCCGGCTGCGGCTTCACCCTGGACGGGGTGCGGGATGGTCAGGCCAACGCGAGGAACGCGGAAGAAGTTCTTCTTCGCTTCTTCGACGCCCTTGGAGATAGCGGTCGGGACCTCGCGGGCCTTACCGTATCCAACGCCGACCAGGCCGTTACCGTCGCCGACGACGACGAGAGCGGTGAAGCTGAAGCGACGACCACCCTTGACGACCTTCGAAACGCGGTTGATGGTGACGACGCGCTCCAGGAACTGGCTCTTGTCGGCATCGCGGCTTCCGCGGTCCTTGTTCGGGTTGCGCTCACGGCCACCACGACGAGCCTCGCGAGGCTCGTTCTGCGGCGGGGTCGTGGAGGCAGCGGTTTCAACCGGTGCCTCGGCAACGGCAGCAACAGGTGCTGTGGTTTCGATCTTTTCAGTGCTCACAGGTTCAATCCACCCTCTCGAGCTCCCTCGGCGATGGCTGCGACGCGTCCTGCGTACTTGCTGCCACCACGGTCAAATACAACGGCTTCGATGCCGGCGGCTTTCGCACGCTCAGCAACAAGCTCACCGACCTTGCGGGCCTTGGCGGTCTTGTCACCATCGAAGGTGCGCAAGTCCGTTTCGAGCGTGGAGGCCGACGCAAGGGTGAAACCCTTGCTGTCGTCGACGACCTGAACGAATACGTGGCGAGCCGAGCGCGTGACGACGAGGCGCGGGCGAAGCGCCGTTCCCTCGATCTTCTTGCGAAGACGTGTGTGACGACGTCCGCGGGCTGCGGCCTTGCTCTTGCCTCTAGTTCCGAGTCCCATGGTTACTTACCGCTCTTTCCGGCCTTGCGGCGAACAATCTCGCCGGCGTAACGCACACCCTTGCCCTTGTAGGGCTCTGGCTTGCGAATCTTACGGATGTTGGCGGCGACCTCGCCGACGGCCTGCTTGTCGATTCCGCTGACCGTGAGCTTGTTGACGCTCTCAACGGTCAAAACGATGCCAACGGGCGGCTCGACGACGACCGGGTGCGAGAAGCCGAGGGCGAACTCAACGGAGGTGCCCTTCTGCGCCGCGCGGTAACCGGTACCGACGATTTCAAGACCCTTGGAGTAACCAACGGTTACGCCGATGATCTGGTTGTTGATCAGGGTGCGGCTCAAGCCGTGGAGCGAACGCGAATCGCGCTCGTCATTCGGACGGGTGACGAAAACGTGACCGTCCTCAACCTTGACCGCGATGGGCTTTGCAACGACAAGCGCGAGCTCGCCCTTGGGGCCCTTCACCGATACGGCCTGGCCGTCAACGACGACCGTGACCCCAGCGGGGATCTCAATGGACTTTCTACCAATACGTGACATTCTCGGTTACCACACGTAGGCGAGAACTTCTCCGCCTACGCCCTTCTTCTCAGCCTGGCGATCGGTGAGCAGACCGCTGGAGGTGGACAGGATGG
The DNA here is from genome assembly GCF_030063145.1 of Cryobacterium sp. PH31-L1. Classification (GTDB taxonomy): domain Bacteria; phylum Actinomycetota; class Actinomycetes; order Actinomycetales; family Microbacteriaceae; genus Cryobacterium. The sequence continues at coordinate 193,980 of NZ_JASISM010000001.1, read as the reverse complement.
CAACGCCGAGGCCACCGAGAACCGTGGGGATCTCAGTGGACTTTGCGTACACGCGCAGTCCGGGCTTGGAAACCCGCTTGATGCCGACGATGGAACGCTCACGGTTCGGACCGAACTTCAGGTCGAGCGTGAGGGTCTTGCCTACTGTTGCATCGGTGACCGTCCAGGCAGAGATATAACCCTGAGCCTTGAGGATGTCAGCGATGTGCGCCTTCAACTTGCTGTGCGGCATGGACACGGTGTCGTGATATGCCGAGTTCGCGTTGCGCAGTCTGGTCAGCATGTCTGCGACCGGATCTGTCATTGTCATTTTGTGGTGCCTTTCTCGCCTGGTTTCGCTCATCCGTTACCGAATGGCGACCTGTGGTGGTGAGGGGACCGGCCGGTCGGCCGGTCCCCGGGTGAAGTTATTACGCCGGACCTGAAGTCCTCAACACGTTGAGAGCCTTACTGAGCGCAAGCTCCCAACTCTAGTTGAATTTGTTCCTCTGTTGTGAGGAACTGCTACTTGGCGTCGTCCGACTTGAACGGGAAGCCGAGCGCCTTGAGCAGCGCGCGACCCTCGTCGTTGGTCTTCGCGGTCGTGACGACCGTGATGTCCATGCCGCGAACGCGGTCAATGCGGTCCTGGTCGATCTCGTGGAACATGACCTGCTCGGTCAGACCGAAGGTGTAGTTGCCCGCACCGTCGAACTGCTTGTCGGACAGACCGCGGAAGTCACGGATGCGAGGAAGGGCCAGGCTGAGCAGCCGGTCCAGAAACTCCCACATGCGGTCGCCACGAAGTGTGACGTGGGCGCCGATGGGCTGTCCCTCACGCAGTTTGAACTGCGCAATGGACTTGCGGGCCTTGGTGACCTGCGGCTTCTGGCCGGTGATCTTGGTGAGGTCAGAAACCGCACCGTCCATCACCTTGCCGTCGCGTGCTGCTTCTCCGACACCCATGTTGACGACAATCTTCGTCAGGGTGGGGATGCGGTGCACGTTGGTGAAGCCGAGTTCTGCGGAGAGCTTGGCACTGATCTCATCGCGGTACTTCTGCTTCAGACGCGGCAGGGCCTTGACGAGCGTGGCTCCGCCAGTGCCTTCAACAACTGCGGTGTCAGTCATTAGAGGTCCTTCCCTGACTTCTTGGCGTAACGAATGCGGACCGTCTTGGAGACGCCGTCCTTCGTTACCTCTTCCTGGCGGAAGCCGACGCGGGTCGGCTTCTTGGTCTCCGGGTCGACGATGGCAACGTTGGACGCATGGATGGGGGCTTCGAAAGTCTCGATGCCGCCCGTCTTGGTGCCGCGCTGGGTCTGTCCGACGCGAACGTGCTTGGTCACGAAGTTGATGCCCTCAACGAGGACACGGTTCTTCTCGACGTCGACGGAGATGATCTTGCCCTGCTTGCCACGGTCCCCGCCGCGAGCCTGGCTGCGGCCGCTGATGACCTGAACGAGGTCACCCTTTTTGATTCTGGCCATGATTAAATAACCTCCGGTGCCAGCGAGATGATCTTCATGAACTTCTTGTCGCGAAGCTCGCGACCGACCGGTCCGAAGATTCGGGTGCCGCGGGGGTCACCGTCTGCCTTCAAGATCACTGCAGCGTTCTCATCGAACTTGATGTAGGAGCCGTCTGGACGACGGGTCTCCTTCTTGGTGCGAACGATGACAGCTTTGACGATGTCACCCTTCTTGACGTTTCCGCCCGGGATTGCATCCTTGACCGTGGCGACGATGACGTCGCCCAGGCCGGCGTAACGACGGCCGGAGCCACCGAGAACGCGGATGGTCAAGAGTTCCTTGGCGCCGCTGTTGTCGGCAACCCGTACTCGTGATTCTTGCTGAAGCACTTTATAACTCCTTTACGTCAAGTAAGCGCGAGGCTTACTTGGCCTTCTCAAGAATCTCGACCAGGCGCCAGCGCTTGGAAGCGCTGAGCGGACGGGTCTCACTGATCAGGACCAGGTCGCCGATGCCGGCGGAGTTCGCCTCGTCGTGCGCCTTCAGTTTGGATGTACGGCGGATGACCTTGCCGTACAACGGGTGCTTCACGCGGTCTTCAACCACGACAATGATGGTTTTGTCCATCTTGTCGCTGGTCACGTAACCACGCAGCGTCTTGCGGTATCCGCGTACGAGCTCGGTGGCTTCGCCCGCGACGACCGTTTCGTCAGTCTTCGCCATGACTAGGCCTCCTTCGTCTCGACGGCCTCAGCTGCAGCGTCGTCGGTGGACTCCACTGCGGCCTTGGCCTTCTTGGTCTTTTTCTCGGCCTTTTCGGCCTTGGCCGGAGCCGGGGCTACGACCGGGGTGGCACGAATGCCCAGCTCGCGCTCACGGAGAACCGTGTAGATGCGAGCGATGTCGCGCTTGACCGCGCGGAGGCGGCCGTGGCTTTCGAGCTGACCGGTAGCCGACTGGAAGCGCAGGTTGAACAGCTCTTCCTTGGCCTTCTTCAGCTCGTCGAACAGCTTCTCATTGTCAAAAGTATCGAGCTCGACTGAGGCGAGCTCCTTGGTTCCGATCGCCATTATGCGTCGCCCTCCTCGCGCTTGATGATGCGTGCCTTGAGGGGCAGCTTGTGAATTGCGCGGGTGAGCGCCTCTTTCGCAACGGCGTCGGTGACACCGCTGAGCTCGAACAGAACGCGACCCGGCTTGACGTTGGCAACCCACCACTCGACCGAACCCTTACCGGAACCCATGCGGGTCTCGGCCGGCTTCTTGGTCAACGGGCGGTCGGGGTAGATGTTGATCCACACCTTTCCGCCACGCTTGATGTGACGCGTCATGGCGATACGAGCGGACTCGATCTGACGGTTGGTCACATACGCGGGGGTCATCGCCTGAATGCCGTACTCACCGAAGGACACCGTGGTGCCACCAGTAGCGTGGCCGGTGCGACCCGGGTGGTGCTGCTTGCGGTGCTTGACTCTACGTGGAATCAACATTATTTAGCCTCAACTCCTGCTGCGACCGGTGCCGCTGCCGGAGCATCTGCCCGAGGTGCACGGCGCGGTCGATCGTCACGACGCTCGGGGCGGGACGACTTAGCGTTGGCCTGCTCGCGAGCGAGTTCCTTGTTGGTGATGTCGCCCTTGTAGATCCAGACCTTCACGCCGATACGGCCGAAGGTGGTCTTGGCTTCGTAGAAGCCGTAGTCGATGTTCGCACGCAGGGTGTGCAGGGGCACACGGCCTTCGCGGTAGAACTCACTGCGGCTCATCTCGGCGCCACCCAGACGACCGGACACCTGGATGCGAACACCCTTGGCGCCGGCGCGCTGTGCACCCTGCAGGCCCTTGCGCATCGCGCGGCGGAAAGCCACACGAGCGGAGAGCTGCTCGGCAATACCCTGCGCGACGAGCTGGGCATCCTGCTCGGGGTTCTTGACCTCGAGGATGTTCAGCTGGATCTGCTTGGCGGTGAGCTTCTCGAGGTCAGAGCGGATGCGCTCGGCCTCGGCGCCGCGGCGACCAATCACAATGCCCGGACGGGCGGTGTGAATGTCAACGCGAACACGGTCACGAGTGCGCTCGATCTCGATGCGGCTGACGCCGGCACGGTCAAGGCTGGTGCTCAGCAGGCGACGGATCTTGACGTCTTCTGCAACAAAGTCAGCGTAACGCTGACCTGGCTTGGTCGAGTCGGAGAACCAACGCGATACGTGATCGGTGGTGATTCCCAGACGGAAGCCATAGGGGTTTACTTTCTGACCCATTACTTCGTACCCTCCTCAGGAGTGGTGAGCACAACCGTGATGTGGCTGGTGCGCTTCTTGATTTCGAATGCGCGACCCTGGGCACGAGCCTGGAAGCGCTTGAGGGTCGTACCCTCGTCAACGAATGCCCGGCTGATGAACAGGTCCTGCTCGTCCAGATACGTGTTGGCTGCATCTGCTTTGACTCGGGCGTTGGCGATGGCCGAGGCCACCAGCTTGTAGACCGGGTCGGAAGCGCCCTGGGGCGCAAACTTCAGAATTCCCAGCGCTTCGTGCGCCTGCTTGCCGCGGATCATGTTGACGACGCGACGAGCCTTCTGGGGGGTAACGCGGATGTGACGCACGCGTGCGATCGACTCCACCATTTCTTCTCCTCCTTCACGTCCCCGCGTTAGCGGCGACGGCCCTTCTTGTCGTCCTTCACGTGTCCACGGAAGGTGCGGGTGGGCGCAAACTCACCGAGCTTGTGTCCGACCATGCTCTCGGTGACGAACACCGGGATGTGCTTGCGTCCGTCGTGCACTGCGATGGTGTGTCCGAGCATGTCGGGGATGATCATCGAGCGGCGCGACCAGGTCTTGATTACGTTCTTGCTCTTGGCTTCGTTCGCCGCGAACACCTTGCGAAGCAGGTGGTCGTCAACGAAAGGGCCTTTCTTAAGACTTCTTGGCATCGTCTACTCCTACTTACGCTTCTTGCCGACGGTGCGGCGACGAACAATGAGCTTGTCGCTTTCCTTATTCGGGTGGCGGGTGCGCCCTTCCTTCTGGCCCCAGGGGCTGACGGGGTGACGTCCACCGGACGTCTTACCCTCACCACCACCGTGCGGGTGATCGACCGGGTTCATGGCAACACCACGAACGGTCGGGCGAACGCCTTTCCAGCGCATACGTCCGGCCTTGCCCCAGTTGATGTTCGACTGCTCGGCGTTGCCGACCTCGCCGATCGTCGCGCGGCAGCGAGCATCCACGTTGCGGATTTCACCAGACGGCAGACGAAGCTGGGCGTAGACGCCCTCCTTCGCGACGAGGCGAACAGACGAACCGGCGGAGCGGGCCATCTTGGCGCCACCACCCGGACGCAGTTCGATCGCGTGAATGATGGTACCGGTGGGGATGTTCTTCAACGGCAGGTTGTTGCCGGGCTTGATGTCAGCCCCGGCTCCCGACTCGATGATGTCGCCCTGGCTGAGCTTGTTCGGCGCGATGATGTAACGCTTCGTGCCGTCGATGAAGTGCAGGAGCGCGATGCGCGCCGTGCGGTTCGGGTCGTATTCAATTTCAGCGACGCGGGCGTTGACGCCGTCCTTGTCGTTGCGCTTGAAGTCGATCACGCGGTACTGGCGCTTGTGGCCACCACCGATGTGACGGGTCGTGATGCGGCCCTGGTTGTTACGTCCACCGGTCTTGGAGAGCGGACGCAGAAGCGACTTCTCCGGGGTGGAACGCGTGATTTCCGCGAAGTCGGCAACGGATGAACCGCGTCGACCCGGGGTCGTGGGCTTGTACTTACGAATAGCCATTAGTTATCCCTCTGCCTGTCGCTTAGCCGACGGCCGTGAAGATGTCGATGGAACCAGACTTGAGCGTGACAATGGCACGCTTGGTGTCCTTGCGCTTGCCCATGCCGAACTTGGTGCGGCGAGTCTTGCCCACGCGGTTCAGGGTGTTGATCGAAGCGACCTGCACCTTGAAGATCGATTCGATCGCGAGCTTGATCTCCGTCTTGTTCGAGCGGGGGTCAACGATGAAGGTGTACTTACCCTCGTCAATCAGGCCGTAGCTCTTTTCAGAGACAACCGGAGAGATGATGATGTCGCGGGGGTCCTTGTTGGTCGCGATAGTCATTATGCGGCCACCTCTTCCTTCTTGGTCTTGCTCTCCACGAACGCGTTGAACGCGCCGGTGGTGAAGACAATGTCGTCGCTGACGAGCACGTCATAGGCGTTGAGCTGATCCCACGAAAGGATGTGCACCGTCGGGATGTTGCGAATGCTGCGCAACGTGGTCTCGTCGGTACGCTCGAGGACGACCAGCACGTGCTTGCTCGTGGCGATCTGCGTGAGCAGCTCCAGGGCAACCTTGGTGTTGGGGGTCTCAGCCGTGAACAGTGCCTCGACGATGTGCAGGCGGCCACCGCGGGCGCGGTCGCTCAGTGCACCCTTGAGGGCTGCGGCGATCATCTTTTTCGGGGTGCGCTGGTCGTAGCTGCGCGGGGTCGGTCCGTGGACGATTCCACCACCGGTCATCTGAGGAGCGCGGATCGAGCCCTGACGAGCGCGACCGGTTCCTTTCTGCTTGAACGGCTTGCGGCCGGCACCGGAAACTTCTCCACGGCGCTTGACCTTGCTCGTTCCCTGGCGTGCGGCAGCGAGCTGCGCAACAACGACCTGGTGGATGAGAGGAATGTTGGCGGGAACGTCGAAGAGCTCGTCGGGAAGCTCGGCTGAGCCCGCCTTCTTGCCCTTGGCGTCAATGATGTCGAGTGCTGTAGCCATTATGACTAGGCTCCCTTCACTGCGTTGCGAACGAATACGAGGCGGCCACGAGCACCGGGAACGGCACCCTTGACGAGCATGAGGCCCTTGTCGGCGTCAATAGCGTGCACCTTGAGGTTCAGCACGGTTACGCGCTCGCCACCCATACGACCGGCCATGCGCATGCCCTTGAAGACACGGCTCGGGGTCGAGGAAGCACCGATGGAACCGGGCTTGCGGTGGTTGCGGTGCGAACCGTGAGAGGAGGAGACACCCTTGAAGTTGTGACGCTTCATAACACCGGCGAAACCCTTACCCTTGCTGGTGCCCATGACGTCAACCTTGGTGCCGGCAACGAAGACACCGTCAACGGTGAGTTCCTGGCCCAGGTTGTAGTCAGCGGCATCCGCGGTGCGGAGCTCGGTGATGTGGCGACGCGGCGTGACGCCGGCCTTGTCGAAGTGACCGGCAAGGGGCTTGTTGACCTTGCGCGGGTCGATGGGGCCAGCGGCGATCTGAACGCCGTTGTAGCCGTCGACGGCCTTGGTACGAATCTGCGTGACAACGTTCGGCGCGATCTCGATGACGGTAACGGGAACAAGCTTGTTGTTCTCGTCCCACACCTGGGTCATGCCGAGCTTCTTGCCGAGGAGACCCTTGGTGGTCTTGGTATCGGAGTAAGACATCGCGGGCCCTAGAGCTTGATCTCGATGTTGACGTCGGCCGGAAGGTCGAGGCGCATGAGCGAGTCAACGGCCTTCGGGGTCGGGTCAATGATGTCGATCAGACGCTTGTGGGTGCGCATTTCAAAGTGCTCCCGGCTGTCCTTGTACTTGTGAGGGGAACGGATGACACACACCACGTTCTTCTCGGTCGGAAGCGGCACCGGGCCGACGACTGTAGCGCCCGCACGGGTCACTGTGTCGACGATCTTGCGCGCCGAAATGTCGATGACCTCGTGGTCATACGACTTAAGTCGAATGCGGATCTTCTGTCCCGCCATGTCGAACTCTCTCTCTGTCGAGGCGTCTTACAGACAACGGCAGGATTTGCCGAGGTTGCATTGGACGCCGTAGTAGCACTGCTGCTATTAGCACCACTGTTCATATGTCAATTTCGAATCACGTACGAATAAACGACGCTCATCGTCAACGTCGACTCCCAGAAGCAGAACCCGGGGGACGGCACGGTTTTACCCACGCCGACCAGATCGTTGATTTATGCTGCGCTCTGCTCCCTGCGGCCTAGCCTGCGATCTGCGCATTTCGACAAGTGTTATTCGAAAGGGTGTGACGCGACTATGCACTGCCTGGCAGTGATTCCGGCGACGCGTAGCGCACGCCGAAAGTGTTGAACTAGAAGAGTCTGCCACAGAGTTGCCCCTTCGTGCAACCCGGGCGTGTCGCGCGCGGCGTGTCGCGCGCGATACCAGCGGATGCCCGCGGCCGACTGGCCACGGGCATCCGTTTCAGTGCTGAGGTTGACCTAGCCCTGAACGATTCCAGCGGCCACTCGCGGACTCTGCTCTGGGCAGCTCTTCGCCGTGGATTCGGTGAGCACACGCTGAGCCATGAGCTGACGTGATTGGTCGGACAGGCCGGTGGTCGGGTATTCGGCGAGCACCTTGGTGATGATCTCTGGAATTGACAGGGCGGCGTATTCTTTAAGGCTGTCGCAAACCAGCACGCTGTAGACGCTGACGGTGCTGGTCACGATGCTGTCGAGAATCTGCTGTTCGGTCTGGGCTGTTGGTGTTGGTGAGGACGTAGGGATCGGCGATGGCGTCGGGGTTGGCGTCACCCGGGCGATTGATGACTGCGCAGCGGGAGCGGACCCGGACAGGCGGGGCACGATCACCACGGCGAGAATCGCCACCACAACGATCGCGATCCCCAGGAGGATGCGCATTTCCAGTTTCGATATCTGCATGCGCAGACCATAACCGGATATTCCCAATCCCGCGTCGGGTAATGAGCCATCGTCATCCGCTTGAAATATTCGATTTCATTCGGGGTGCAAAAAAGGGGCCGGACCCGAAGGCCCGACCCCTTTCAGGAGATCAGTAGAGAAAGACTACTTGATGATCTTGGTCACCGTGCCGGCGCCGACGGTGCGGCCACCTTCACGGATAGCGAAGCCGAGGCCCTCTTCCATGGCGATCGGCTGAATCAGCGCGACAGTCAGGTCGGTGGTGTCGCCAGGCATGACCATCTCGGTGCCCTCGGGCAGCGTGATGACGCCGGTGACGTCCGTGGTGCGGAAGTAGAACTGCGGGCGGTAGTTCGCGTAGAACGGGTTGTGACGGCCACCCTCGTTCTTGCTGAGGATGTACGCGGTGCCCTCGAAGTCGGTGTGCGGCGTAACCGAACCCGGCTTGACGACGACCTGGCCGCGCTCAACGTCTTCGCGCTTGGTGCCACGAAGAAGAAGTCCACAGTTCTCGCCGGCCCAAGCCTCGTCGAGCTGCTTGTGGAACATCTCAATACCGGTAACCGTGGTCTTCTGCGTCGGGCGGATGCCGACGATCTCGATCTCGGAGTTGATCTTGAGGGTTCCACGCTCGGCGCGGCCCGTAACAACGGTGCCACGGCCGGTGATCGTGAAGACGTCCTCGATCGGCATCAAGAACGGCTTGTCCTTGTCGCGGATCGGGTCGGGAATGAATTCGTCAACAGCCTTCATGAGCTCAAGGATGTTTCCGGTCCACTTCTCGTCGCCTTCAAGCGCCTTGAGTGCGGAGACCTGGATGACGGGGGCGTTGTCGCCATCGAAACCCTGGCTGGAGAGAAGTTCACGAACTTCGAGCTCAACGAGCTCCATGATCTCTTCGTCATCAACCATGTCGGCCTTGTTCAGCGCGACGAGCAGGGTCGGAACGCCGACCTGCTTGGCGAGAAGAACGTGCTCACGGGTCTGAGCCATCGGGCCGTCAGTAGCGGCAACCACGAGGATTGCGCCGTCCATCTGAGCAGCACCGGTGATCATGTTCTTGATGTAGTCAGCGTGGCCCGGAGCATCGACGTGCGCATAGTGGCGCTTGTCGGTCTCGTACTCAACATGCGAAATGTTGATCGTGATACCGCGCTGGCGTTCTTCCGGAGCCGAGTCAATCGACGCGAAGTCGCGCTGAACGTTGATCTTGGACGGGAACTTATCGGCAAGAACCTTGGAGATCGCTGCAGTCAGCGTGGTCTTTCCGTGGTCAACGTGACCGATCGTTCCGATGTTTACGTGCGGCTTTGTCCGCTCGAACTTGGCCTTGGCCACTGTGGGTCCTCCTCAGGACTCGCGTGCAAATTCACGGCCGCCGTTATGAGCGGCCGGTATGCGCTGGATGTGTCTACTTATGTTACTAGGGCCAGGTGGCCGAAGCGATTTTGGCCCGAAGGCCACCTTAGGGGCTATTCGCCCTTGTTCTTGTTGATGATCTCGTCGGCAACTGCCTTCGGGACCTCCGCATAGCTCTCGAACGTCATCGAGTACACCGCACGGCCGCTGGTCTTAGACCGCAGGTCACCGATGTATCCGAACATCTCCGACAGTGGAACGTGAGCGCGAATTACCTTCACGCCCTGCGCATCCTCCATGGTCTGGATCTGCCCACGACGCGAGTTGAGGTCTCCGATTACGTCACCCATGTATTCCTCAGGGGTACGAACTTCGACGGCCATCAGCGGCTCGAGCAGAACGGGGTTCGCCTTACGAACGGCTTCCTTGAAGCCCATCGAACCGGCAATCTTGAAGGCCATCTCCGAGGAGTCGACGTCGTGCGCAGCACCGTCAAGCAGGCTGGCTCGAACACCCACCATCGGGTAGCCGGCCAGGATGCCTACGCGGAGCGCATCCTGAATTCCAGCATCCACCGAGGGGATGTACTCACGCGGGATACGGCCACCGGTGACCTTGTTGAGGAACTCGTACGACTTCTCAGCAGTGATTTCCATCGGCTCGATCGCGATCTGAATCTTCGCGAACTGGCCGGATCCACCGGTCTGCTTCTTGTGCGTGTAGTCGTGACGCTCAACGGCCTTGCGGATCGTTTCGCGGTACGCCACCTGGGGCTTGCCGACGTTCGCCTCAACGTTGAATTCACGCTTCATGCGGTCGACCAGGATGTCCAGGTGAAGTTCACCCATTCCCTTGATTACCGTCTGGCCAGTTTCCTGGTTCTGTTCGGTACGGAAGGTGGGGTCTTCTTCGGCGAGCTTCTGAATGGCAAGGCCCAGCTTTTCCTGGTCCTGCTTGGTCTTCGGCTCGATAGCGACCTCGATAACCGGGTCAGGGAACGTCATGGACTCGAGTACGACCTGCTGGTTCGGGTCGCACAGGGTGTCGCCCGTGGTGGTGTCCTTGAGGCCGATGACCGCGTAGATGTGACCGGCGGTAACGAAACCGACCGGGTTCTCCTTGTTGGCGTGCATCTGGAAGATCTTGCCGATGCGCTCCTTCTTGCCCTTGGTCGAGTTGATGACCTGGGCTCCGGAGTCGAGGCGGCCCGAGTACACGCGCACGTAAGTGAGGCGACCGAAGAACGGGTGCACCGCAACCTTGAAAGCGAGAGCCGTGAACGGCTCCTCGGCGTCGGGGTGACGCATGATGACCTTTTCTTCGTCGCGCGGGTCGTGTGCCTCAATGGCAGGCACGTCGAGCGGCGTCGGAAGGTAATCGATGACAGCGTCGAGCATCGGCTGAACGCCGCGGTTCTTGAACGCAGAACCACAGAGAACCGGGTAGATCTCACTGTTGATGGTGAGCTTGCGGATGGCGCCCTTGATCTCGGCAACCGTCAGCTCTTCGCCGGCGAAGTAACGCTCCATGAGGTCGTCGTCGGTTTCGGCGACGGTCTCGAGCAGGAGCTTGCGGTACTCGGCAGCCTTCTCGACGAGGTCAGCAGGGATCTCTTCGATGGCGTACTTCGAGCCCATCTCCACGTCACCCTTGGAGTCGCCGCGCCAGGTCAGCGCACGCATCTGAACGAGGTCGACAACACCCTCGAATTCAGATTCTGCACCGATCGGCAGCTGGATGACCAGCGGCTTCGCGCCGAGGCGCTTGATGATGGTGTCGACCGTGAAGTAGAAGTCGGCGCCGAGCTTGTCCATCTTGTTGACGAAGCAAATGCGGGGCACGTCGTACTTGTCGGCCTGACGCCACACGGTTTCGGACTGGGGCTCAACGCCCTCCTTGCCGTCGAACACGGCAACAGCACCGTCGAGAACGCGGAGTGAACGCTCCACCTCAACGGTGAAGTCCACGTGTCCGGGGGTGTCGATGATGTTGATCTGGTTGTTGTCCCAGAAACAGGTCGTCGCAGCGGAGGTGATCGTGATGCCACGTTCCTGCTCCTGCGCCATCCAGTCCATCGTCGAGGCGCCGTCGTGGGTCTCGCCGATCTTGTGGTTGACACCCGTGTAGAACAGGATGCGCTCAGTCGTGGTGGTCTTGCCAGCATCAATGTGAGCCATGATGCCGATATTGCGGACCTTACTCAGGTCGGTGAGCACGTCAAGTGCCACGGGGGTCCTCCAGCGGGTAGGGGGTGGGAATGCGGAACAAGGCCTGGAGCATCCGCCGAGCAGCTGGGCAGGCGCGTGTTTCACACGCGCCCGCCTGCTGATCAGGAATGCTCGATGGTTCTAACTACCAGCGGTAGTGCGCGAAGGCCTTGTTCGCTTCAGCCATCTTGTGAGTGTCTTCACGACGCTTGACAGCGGCACCGAGGCCGTTGCTCGCGTCGAGGATCTCGTTGGTGAGGCGCTCGGTCATGGTCTTCTCGCGACGAGCCTTGGCGTAGCTGGTCAACCAGCGAAGTGCCAGCGTGTTGGCACGGTGCGGCTTCACTTCGACGGGCACCTGGTAGGTGGAACCACCGACGCGGCGCGAACGCACCTCGAGGGTCGGACGAACGTTGTCGAGTGCCTTCTTCAGCGTGACAACGGCATCCAGCTCGTTCTTGGCGGAGACTCCGGCGAGGGCATCGTATACGATGCGCTCGGCGAGGCCCTTTTTGCCATCGAGAAGGATCTTGTTGACGAGCTGGCTGACGATGGGGGCACCATAAACCGGGTCGGCAATGACAGGGCGCTTGGGAGCGGGTCCTTTACGGGGCATTACTTCTTCTCCATCTTTGCGCCGTAGCGGCTACGAGCCTGCTTACGGTTCTTGACGGCCTGGGTGTCCAGTGCGCCGCGAATGATTTTGTAACGCACACCGGGGAGGTCCTTAACACGGCCTCCGCGCACGAGCACCATTGAGTGCTCCTGCAGGTTGTGGCCCTCGCCGGGAATGTAGGCGGTGACCTCGGTGCCGTTGGAAAGCTTGACGCGGGCGACCTTGCGAAGAGCCGAGTTCGGCTTCTTCGGGGTGGTGGTGTAGACGCGGGTGCAAACGCCGCGCTGCTGCGGGTTGGACTTCAGGGCGGGAGCCTTGGTCTTGGTGACCTTGGGGCTACGGCCCTTCCTGACCAACTGCTGAATGGTGGGCACTAATTACTCCTTGATATTGCTGCACGGTGACAGCTTTGTGATGGTTAGCATTCGATCTTTCCCTGACGGTGGGATCGAGTTCATCTGGACCCGCTTGAACCCACACGATTGCTCGCGCGTGTTTTGGTGGGTATGCCGTGGGGGCGTGGTCTTTGACCAGCCCTACATGTGTGGAATCTCGCACCTGTGCTCTCAGGAGGGCATAATTCAGGCACACGACAAAGCGCACACCCGGTAAGTCTAGCCCGGCACAGCCTCCGTGGTCAAATGGGTTGCGCCCCGTGTCAGGCCCGCCGTCGCGCGGCCCTTTTTCCTCGTTTTCTTGTTTCCGGGCCCGGGCCCGGTCGCTGGGCCCATGATCTATCGTGGTCCCGCTTTCCGGGCCCGGGCCCGGAAAGCAAGGGAGCGGATGCTGCGGCTCGGCTAGGGATTGCGCGGCCACAGCGGCGAGTCGAGGGTGCTCTCGAGGTCAGCCAGCAGGGCCTGCACCTGGGGCTCGACGAATTCCGCGATTGCGGCGAGCAAGCGGGGCTTTTGGTGGGCGAGCTGGGCGCACACCCGCAGGCCGACCTGGGTGGCGAACTCGTCGGCGAGGTGCATCTCGGCCTTCAGCGCTGCCTTCTCTTCGGGGCTGAGCGGCGGGAGCGGTTCGAACGGTGCGGGGGCGGGGAGCTCGGGCTGGAGTCCCTGCTCTGCGACATCGGGCGACGTCAGCGGTGTCGGCTGGGTTTCGGGGGGCTGCCGGTCGGCGAGTTCGCTGAAGGTGAAGAGGTAGGGGGCATCCGCTGCGGGTTGCGGGTCGAGGTCGAGGCCGCGAAACTCCGGTTCGAGACCCTCGGCCGGCCGGTAGGCCTGGGCGGATTCGCGGCGCTCGCTCAGGTTGAGCTCGTGCGCGAGCAGCGGCAGATTGCGCTCGGTATATTCGTCGACCGAGGCGTCGATGACGATCTTCATGCGCATGGACAGGGCGTGCTGAACGGCGTGGGGAACGTCGACGGCGAGTCCGGCGGAGGCGATGAGCGGGGATCCGAAGCATTGGCGGCACAGGCGGGCACGGCCGCGGTGCGTTGCGGGGCGCCAGCGGGTTATCCAACGCAGCCAGTTCTCAACCTCGTGGTTGACGCGCGACTCGATGGACCTATCCATACTGCATAAGGGTACTCGTACGCGGGGCGTGCGCGAGATGCCAACATCGGCCCCATGAGCGAAGTCGCGCCGGCAGTGCTCGACGAGAGCTGCCAAAAGGTCTAGTTGTCGTCGTTCTTCTCCCAGGGCCACTCGGGAGCGCCGGAGCCAGCCGGTTTGGCGAGCAGCACCACGAAGAACAGGAAGGCGATGATCCAGCCGCTCACGGCGACGGCGATCGCGAACGGGCTCGTCATTGCGCCGCCGATGAAGATGACCGAGCGAAAGAGTTCGCCGGCGCCGAGACTGTAGACAACTCCCCCGGAGACGCAGTAGCCGAGGTAGGCGGCAACTCCCGCGATGAAGATCGGCAACGGCGGAACCTGCGTCAGGCGTTCGGGCGAGCGCAGCACCGCGCTGAGAATGACCCAGACCAGCGCGAGGACTGCGGTGGTGACCATGATGGGGCCGAGGAGGGCGCCGGCATCCGTTTCGTTGATGACGTCACGATTGAGCAGCAGGCTGAGCACGCCGAATGCCGCCACGATTAGGGCAACGTAGAGGGCGACCGAGAAGGCCGCCATGGTGATCGCGTACTTTCGGTATTCCCGCATGGCTCCAGCGTAGGCCCGCCCGCCGGCTGCCGGTGCGGCCGCGGTGGGGCTACCGCGGCCCGGCCCATGATCGGAAAGCGGGACCATGATCTATCATGGGCCCACTTTCCGGGCCCGGGCCCGGTCTAACACGAGGCGAGCTAGGGGCGGGAGATCTGGGGGCCGTCGGCGAGCAGGCGCTCGTACTCGGTGCGGGCCTCGAGGTTCTTCGCTGTGACGCGGCGACCGCGGCGGGCGATCCAGGCTCCGGCCCAGATCGGCACCTCGCGGGCGATGAGCCCAGCGGCGATGGCGCCGGGGTTGAGCCACAGGGTCGATACGATGCGGCTCAGTTCGGTCGGGGTCAGGCCGTCAGACTGGCCGTCGATCACGAGGCCGAGCATGGCCCCGCCGATGTAGGAGAAGTACACCACGACGCCGACGAAGAAACCGAACAGCACGTACGCCCACCAGCCGCCGCGGTTGACCAGCGCGATCAGGGCGGCATAGGCCAGGAAGAAGAAGATGACCGGAATGTAGAATCTCGGCAGCCCGACGAAGGACGTGAAGCTGCTCACGGTGACGGCCATGGTCGCGCTCGTCACGCCGATGATGATGAACGCCGCGACGGCGTACAGCACCGCGAAAACCACGGTGGCGAGGAGGGCGATCAGGATGCCGCCGCCCCGGTTGCTGCGGTCCTTGGGCTTGGTGGGTGCCTGCACGTAGATCGGCGACTGGGCCGGGGGCGTGTACGACGGAGCGGTGGAGACCGGCACGTCGCGGGGTGCCTCGACGACGGAGTAGTCGATCGGCGTCTCCGCGGCGGCGGCTGTTTCCACGACGAGTGCGACCGGCACAACCGGCGACGCCGGCTCGGAATCAATGGCGGTACTCGTGGCCGGAACAGTTTCGGCGGGAGTGTAGGAGTCGGAGTAGTCGTCGGCGAGGCTCGGTGCGTCGGCATCGCGGGGCGCGACCGGAGCGGCCGTCGACATGGGAGCCAGGTTGCGGGCGTCGGCCGAAGCGGATACGGCGTCGGCGCGTTCGGCAGCGCTCAGGTTGGCGTTGATGGCGTCATAGTCGATGACGATGGGCTCCTGAACGGGTTCGGCGACCGAATCCGCCGGCGGGACCACGGCAGCGGCGTGCTCGGGGGCGCTGCTCAGGTCGCTGGAATCCTGCTCGGGCCCGCTCGAATCGGGCGCTGCTGCAGCATCCGTCTCAGGGTTCTTCTTGCCGTCGGTTGGCGTCTTGTCGCTCATTCTGAACTCCTCGTGGCCTTCGCCGTGACTGACTTCAACTGTACCAAGGGCACAGCAAATGCCACGGAGACTCGGCGCGCCGCCCGATTATCCAGCGGATGCCGCCGCCGGCACCACGAGCGAATACACCAGCCCCGAGATGGTCGCGTTCACCAGGCCCGGCAGTCCGGGTGCCGCGACTGTGCCGAGGCCGTCGATGAGGAACAACCGGCTCCCGGATTGCAGACCCGCGACGAAATCGAGCACCTCGGCATAGCTGCCCGTGACCGTGACCTGCATCGGAAAGGCGGCGAAGTTCGTTGACGTGATCGCCGTGCTGGGGGCCGGGGCTGCGGGCGCCACCGCCGGAACAGCCACCGGAACAGCCGGAGCCGGAGCAGCCCCCGGAACAGCCGCTGCGTCGGGCGCCGCCGCGACCGGAACAACCGGCATGTACGGCACCGCCTCGGTCACGGTCATCCCGGTGAGCGTGAGTCCGGTGGCCACAGCCTGGGCGTTGAGCTGGTCGACCAGGGCCGGCATGGCCGAGCCGCTCGGAACCGACTCGGCGAGCGCATCCGCTTCGGTCGTGAGCGCGTCGAGGTTCTTGAAGTCGTGCTTGAGCCGGGCCAGGAGCGCGACGTGTTCGGCATTCGTCGCTTGCACGACCGTGCGGCTCGCGTCGGCGGCAGTCATGCTCTCGAGCTGCGGCTGAATGCCCAGCACAGCGCCGAGCACGACGATGACACTCGTCACCAGCGCGGAGCCGATGAGCCAGAGTTTGTTATGGTCCATGGCTACTTCTTTTCGGTCGGGTCGAAACGGTGCGCGAAGGCGGAGTCGTTGATATGCATGGAGATGGTGACCGTGTAAATGCCCGTGGTCCGATCGAGGGCGACCGAGCCGGGAAGGGCATCGGCGAAGCCGTCGAGTCGGCCGAGGGCGGTCAGCCAGGCCGGAATATCAGGAAGCACAGTACTCGTGGCGGTGAACGACACCGTGGCCACCCGTGATCCCTGCAACGGAGCCGTCGCCTGGGTGTAGGCGGCGAGCGGTGTGGCCGAATCGATCTGCACGCTGGTGATCGCCACGCTGCGCGGCAGGGTGTTCTGCACGGCGTCGAGGTAGGTCTTCCAGTCGATCTCGGTGGAAGCTCCCACCCGCTGCGCCGCCTCGGTGAGCGTGACCTGATTCTGCAGCGTTCGCACGGCAAAATATTGGCTCTGCTCGGTCAACAGGGTCGCCGTGCGGGCCTGCTCGCCCGCCAGATTCAGCTGGGCCGTGTACGCGAGTGCGCTCGCCGAACCGACGAGCAGGGCGACGACCACCGTCACCCCGACCACACCGACGGTCAGCCGTCGACGTTGCTGCTGGCCGCGACGTTCGGCGCGCACCTCGGGCGGGAGCAAGTCCAGCCGCTGGTCGCCGCCGATGACCAGCAGGTCGTCTTTCGCCTGGCGCTTCATGCTGCACGCCCGAGCGCGAGTCCAAGGGCCACGGTGTAGGCGGAGCTGCCGAGGCGCAGCCCCTCCGCATCAATAGCGGATGCCAGCCCCACCGTCGACAGCGGATCCCCGGTGGACACCCCCAGGCGGGTCAGTTTCGACACGGCCTCCGGCAGCCCCGGCATCTGGGCTCCTCCGCCGCTGAGCACGATCGCGGTCACCGGGTCACTGGGCCGCGTGTTGGCATAGTAGTTGAGGGTGTTGACCACGCTGCCGAGCTGATCGTTCATGACCTCCGCAATGATGGTGGCGCCGACCTGGTCAATCGGGTCTGTTCCCCCGGCGATGACGCCGTCGAACGGGACCTCGTTTCGGGGAGCACCGTGACGGGCGTCGGCGGCAGCGCGGGCCAGCAGCCCGACGCGACGTTTGAGGAGGTCGGCGGTGGCGGCATCCGTCTTCAGGCCGGTGGCGACGGCCTGCGTGACGTCGTCGCCACCGGTGGGGATGATGCGCACGAACTGCGGCACGCCCTGCCGGGTGATGACCACGCTCGTGGTCGTGGCACCGAGGTCGATCACCGCGACGACGCCGTCGATGCCAGGTCGGGTGACCAGCAGGCGGCTCACCGCGAACGGAATCAGGTCGACGTCGATGGTGGTCAGGCCGGCCAGCCGGACCGCTGACACGTTGGCGACCACCGCGGCCTTGACCGCTGCGATGAGCAGCCCGTTCACGGTGGGGCCGTGCTCGGTGGTGGATTCCGAAATGGGATAGAAATCGAGCAGGGCGTCAGCGACGGGCACCGGTAGCAGGTCCTGCACCTCGAAGGGCAGGGACTGGCGAATGCGGGCGAGCGACATTTTGGGCACGCTCAGGTCGCGGGCCAGTACCCGCTGGTTTCCCATGCCGAGCACGACCTGGCGGGAGCGAAACCCGCCCGTCGACCACAGGGATTTCAGCGCAGCCGCGACAGTGTGCGGCTCGAGTACCTCACCGCCGCTCACCGCGCCGCTCGGCAGCGGCACCTCGTGGTAGCGCAGCACGGTGGGCCGGGTCTTGGCGGGGTTTCGAACCTCGACGGCACGCAGGTGCGCGGTGCCGATGTCTATTCCTACGACGCTCTGGGCCACGAGGAATGCTCCTTATATATAGTGACGGGTGAACTGACGAGTGGATGCTGGGCGCGGCCGGTCACTACGGAACCGTCGCACCCCGCGCGGTGAACGCCGAACTCACTTCGACCAGCAGGTTCACGCTGTAATGGGCCGACACTGGCGAGAGGAATTTGGGCGGCGCAATGTAGCGAAAGCGCGGATCGTAAATGTAATTCTTGATGTAGCCGTTGCTGCCGGAGCGCACGATCCCGCGGTACTTCTGTGCGAGGGAACCGTTGATGGTGAGCGTTCCCTGCACGCCGCCGCGGTCGTAGTTCTGCACCTGAATGGTGTGGTCGAGCGAGAGCATGGCCGCGTCGATGCGCCGATTGTCCGGCAGGATGGCACCGCCTGCACCGAGACCGACCCCCGGGCAAATCACCCCATGCGTACTGTCGCAGTAGGGGTTCCAGACCCAGATGGCGTTCTGCGCGACCAGCCCGAGCACGTCGGTGGAGGCATCCGAATAAATGATGTCGCCGGTGACGTAGAGAAAGTTGTCGGTGGCGATCGTCATCGTGCCGTCCAGGGTTCCCTTGACGAAGGCATCACCCTTGCGGCAGTCATAGGACCGGGCACTTGGCGCGGTTTCATGCGTCACGGGAAAGCCGATACCGTTGCCGACGGAGCAGGTGGCCGCGCTTTGGCCGCTCGGCCAGACGGTACTGCTCGTATAGTTCGGATCAGTGATGATGCCTGGAACGCTTTGCACGAAGACCAGGTTTGCGTTCAGCACCGGGACGGTGGCGCCGGCCGTCGAGCCGAGCTGGCCATTAGCCATTCCCGGTAGGCCGCAGGCCGCCGGTGTGCTGCCCGACGTCGCCGGGTCCCCGACGATGCGGGTTTTTTTGGTCCACGGCGAACGGATGGTCATGGTGCCATCGCTGTTCACCACGATGCTGGTCGGTCCGGTGTACAGGCAGCCCGGAGCGTCGACACCGGCGTCGGTTCGGGTTTCCTGCTTGAGCTGCATGTTGGTAGCCGGCATCGCGACGACCGGACTGTTCGTCGGCTCGCCGCCGTTGAATACTTGACCGGAGCAGGCGCCGCCGTTCGAGTTCTGTTTGAGGTAATTCGACCCGGTCGGACCCGGACTGCCGGTGGTGACCAGCCCGTTGAACGTGGCATCACAGATGCGGATGGTGTCGTTGGAGTGCGCCGGACCGTTCAGGACGTCGCCGCCGCCGAAGGCGATATCGCTACAGGGTACTGAGCGGCCCGCCCAGGCGTACGTGTCGGCGCAGGCGGTCAGGCCGCTCTGCTCCGGATCCTGAATCTCATAGATCGTGAAATAGAGGTAGTCAATGAACCCGTCCTGGCGCAGGTTGGCAACGATGCTACGGGTGGCGGTGCCTACCCGGCCGGTGGAGCGGATGCGCAGAACGCCCGAGGCGGAATAGGCGGAGTTGTCGACCTCGTACCGGTAGCTGGCCGTGCCGCCGCTGCCTGCAACGCTACCCCAACCGCCCGCCGCTCCCACGGCGAACGCGGGATTGGGCACCGAGGGAGGAGTCAGCGTGCTTCCGGCGCTGAAGGCGGCGGCCGAGTTGCCGTAATGATAGTAGGTGTTGTCGTTGGCCAGGCGGCTTTCATATTCGGCGACCCCGGCATAGGCCGCCGCCATCGCTCCGTTCCAGCTCTGGTCCGTCTGGGCCTTGACCGATCCGCTCACCGAAAATGTCATCGCGGTGGCGACGAGCGTGAGCAGTAGCAGGCCCATACCGATCACGATGAGCAGGGCGGCTCCGCGCTCGTTCTCGTTCTCCTTGGGCTCGGCCGGGGCGCACGGTCGCAGGTTGCGCAGGAGGGTGACCAGCATCAGGGGTTCACCCGCGAGAGGCTGACGTTGGGCATACCCACGGTATTCTGCAGGGTGACCACAGAGCGGGCATCTGTCACGCTGGCCTGCACGGTGAGATTCACCGAAATGGCGGCAATGCTCCGCAGCTCGGTGGCCGTGAAAGCACCGGCGCTGGCCACAGGCACTCCGGCGCTGTCCAGGTAGCGAAACAACGCGGTGCCACTCGGCGCGACGGACTCGGCGAGGATGCGCGTCGACTGGGGGGTCGTTTCGAAGGTGAAGAATCCGCCGGCGAGCGCGATCGAGGCCCACCGGGTCTCGATCAGGCGCCGGTCGGCGTCGACCGCCAGCTGGATCTTTACCGGTCGCTGCGCCGACATGCCGAGGTTGACGTAGGCGTACAGCGTAAGCGCTTCCGCGGTCGCTTGCTCGAGCGCTGGATCGGTGAGCGGATGCCCCGCCACGGGGTTCGCCGTGGCCGCGCGAATGACCCGGGCCACCTGGTTCATGCCGTTGGACACCTGTCGGGTATTACTGCCGAGCGACTTGGCCTGATCGAGCGACCGGGTCGCAGAAATGTACAGTCCGGAGATCATGGTCAGAAGCACGCCGAGCAGCACCATCGAGACGAGCAGTTCAACGAGGGAGAGCCCGCTCTCCCGTTTGCCTGCCCGCAGCAGCTGCCAGCGCGTCACGGGGCCACGACCAGACGCGGATCGAGGGTGAGCACGAGACCGACGCTGCCCCGTGTAAGGAGGGCCGCGTTTAACGCGGTCACCGGGACGACCGCCGTGCCGCTGCTGGGACCAGAGGAGAGAGCGAACGAGCCGAAAGGCAGGGCGAACTGCGCCGTAGCCCCGGCCGGAACCGGCCCGAAGGTGTAGACGGTACCCAGCGCGCAGCCCGGGTCGCCCTGTGCGGCACCGGCGGGTTGGGACACCGCCCGCAGATACTGCCCGGCCAGGCCAGTGACGGTGAACACGCCGAGCGGAACGTCTACGATGGCGGTGCCGCCGGGCAGCGTCGCGACCTGCGCCGCCGCCGGGCCAATTGCGCCGTCGGGGGCGGGCGTGGTCCATGCGGCGGGGTCGACCGCCACGCAGCCGAGCGAGGGCGGCGTGGCGGTGGGAGTGGGCGCAACATAGCTGCCGCCGAAAACCTGGTAGCCGGAGGCGAAGGGGTGTAGCCGAAAGGTTTGGGTCGTGCTGACGCTGGGATTCAACGGAGTGTACGCGGCATAGGTGCTGCGCCAGGTGGTGTGCAGATCAGTCGGCAGCAGGGTCATTCCAGTGCTGATGTTGGTGGCGTAGTTGGTTGTAACGGTGCCGGCGAGATCGTAGGCGAACGAAACGGATGCCGCCCCGCCGGCCGCAACGCCCACCGTCATCACCGAGACGGCCGCCTGGTTCTTGTCGACGAAGTTCGGGCGCATGGCGCTGACGTCATAGGTGCCGGGCTTGACCTTGAGCAGGTAGCTGCAGCCCTGAGCATCCGTTGCCGGTGGGGCGACAGAAAGAGTTTGGGCACCGTTCGGCACCGCGTTCGGCACGGCGGAAATGGCCACGCCGGCGGCGCCGCTGCCGGAGGCGGTGAGCACGGAGACGAGGATGGTGCCGAGCGCCGGGTCGTTGATGCGGCTGCCCGGGGCGAGCGCGCTGTCGGCGCGTACGACGGGGGTTGTGGCGCGCATGCTGTTCCAGGTGACGGTGACGTTGAGGTGGCGGTAACGCAGCTGACCGCCACCGGAACCGCAGTTACCGTCGGCGCCGGTGGAGGTTTCCCAGTCGGTGGAGCGGTGCACACTGAAAGTAGTACCGTTCTGCACCACGGTGCTGGTGCGGGCGAGCACCTCGAAGACGTTGGGAGCCGATCGGGCCAGGTCGATCTCCTGGGCGGCCAGGTTGGTGGCGACCTCGCGAGAGCGGGCGTCGTTGCTGAGGTAGAGCGAGGTGACGATGCCGTAGCCAACGCCGACGGCGATGATGGCGAAGATCAGCATGGCCACGAGAACTTCAATGAGGCTGATGCCGGCCTCAACGCCGGCGTTACTGCGGGCGAGGCGGCGGCCGAGGTGACGGAGCAGAGTGTTCACACGAGCCTCCTTCGCGAGGTGTGGGGTTGAAACAGAACCGCGCGGCCGGGGCGACCCGAAGGCCCACCCCGGCTCACGCCGGTACCGGTGCGACTAGAAGGAGCAGCCGGTGCCGAGGTTCACGGTGTCAACCTTGAGGATTGTGCTGGACTCGGAGACGTAGAACTTCGCTCCGGTCGAGCCGGTGGCACCGATGCAGAAGGTGGAGTCGGTAGCCGCACCGGTGTGCACGTAGTTGATCGAGCTCGTGTTGCTGCTCTTGGTGTAGCCGTAGTTCACGATGCCGGCGATGCTGCCGAGCGTCGCGGTGGCGATCGGCGCACCAGATTCGGTCTGCAGCGCCATGATGGCGGTCTTGGCGTTGGCGAGGTCGCTCTTGACGCTGGCGTCTTTGGCGTTGTTCTGCACACCCAGGTAGACCGGGATGGCGATGGCCGCGAGAATTCCGATGATGATCACGACGACGAGCAGCTCGATCAGCGTGAACCCTCTCTGGTTCTCGGTGAAGCGTGCGCGGCGCAGGTTGAGGGAAGCGAGCAGGCGAGTAATCATGGTGTGTCCATTCGGGTTGGAGTGGGCCGTGCGAGAGCGAGCCGGGTAAGGACTCGTGATGCTGTGGTTCTTCCGATCGAGGGTGCGATCGGAGCTTCAGATTAGGGGCGAGATTTTCTCGCGCACGACCCACATTCGAGGGTGATTTGGGGTTTTACCCACCCCCACAAGGAAGGGCACCCAGAAGGGATAGACCGGTCTGTCTGCGCGCGCGCCAAATGCACCACCGAAGCGGGGTCAGCTGACAGCTACAGGGCTACTTGATCATGCTGGCAATGCTGAAGATGGGCAGATAGAGGGCGATCACCATGCCGCCGATGACGACGCCGAGAAAGGCGATCAGCAGCGGCTCAATCATGGCGGTGAGCTGCTCGGTGGCCGCCTGCACCTCCTGGTCGTAGAAGTCGGCGATCTTGTCGAGCATCAACTCGAGCGTGCCGGCATCCTCTCCCACGGCGATCATCTGGGTGACCATGGCCGGAAAGATCGAGTGCTCCTGCAGCGGCTCCGAAATCGACTGGCCGCGGCGCACGCCCTCGGCCACCTGGGTCAGGGCGTTTTCGATGGCCCAGTTGCCGCTGGTCTCCCCCACGATCTTGAGGGCCTGCAGAATGGGCACGCCGGCGCCGAGCATATTGGCGAAGTTGCGGCTGAACCTCGCTACAGAGATCTTCTTCTGCAGGGGGCCGAACACCGGAACCTTCAGCCGCAGCGGGTCGAGCACCCGGCGTACCTGGTCGGTGTGTTTGTTGCGGCGCCACCACAGGGCGAAGGCGATGC
Source organism: Cryobacterium sp. PH31-L1 (assembly GCF_030063145.1). GTDB lineage: Bacteria > Actinomycetota > Actinomycetes > Actinomycetales > Microbacteriaceae > Cryobacterium. The sequence continues at coordinate 170,520 of NZ_JASISM010000001.1, read as the reverse complement.
CGGCCACGAGAACGATCGGCACAATGTAGATCATCGACTCCGACATCGACACGAGCAGCTGAGTGGGCAGAGGCAGCGCGCCGCCGAGCCCGGCGAACATGTCCTGAAAAATGGGCACGATGAAGATCAGCATGATCGCCACGGCGGCGACCGACATCGAGAGCACGATCACCGGGTAGGTCATGGCCGACTTGATGGTGCCGCGCAGTTTGACCTCCTTCTCGAAGTTCTCGGCGATCGAGCCGAGGGCCCGGTCGAGAAAACCGCCGGTCTCCCCCGCCCGCACCATGTTGACCATGATCGGCGGGAAAGCCAGCGGATGCTGCGCGAGCGCCTCCGAGATCGACTGCCCGGCCTCGACGTCGTCCCGCACCAGAGTGAGCACAGCCGCGAGAGGCTTGCTCTCGGTCTGCTCGGTGAGGATGCGCAGCGCCCGCAGCAGCGAGAGCCCGGCTGAGATCATGGTCGCGAACTGCCGACTCATGATGGCGAGGTCTTTCAGGCTGACCCCGCGCGAAAAGACCGGCAGCGAGATGGACCGCGCCAGGCCGGTTGCCGGCGGGGCCTCCACGATCGACACCGGCGCGATGCCCTGCGAGTTGAGTCTGGCGGCAACCTGCCCCGAATTGAGCGCGTCGACGCGCCCTTTCACGTTCTTACCCCGGGTGTCACGGCCGGTGTAGCTGAAGACCAGTGTCTCCGGCATCAGAGGACCGCGCGGGCGAACCCGGCGTTGTAGTCGGCATCGCGGCCGGTGTCGTAGCGGCCGCCTGCTTCTGTGCCGCCGCCGCTGTATCCGCTCGCGCCGGCGAAGGCGAAGCTCCCGCTGCCCACCGATTCGGTGCGGTGAATCAGCAACTCGACCCCGACGACATCGTGGGCCTTGGCGAGCGCCGCCGTGCGGGCGATCTGGCCGGTGTTGACCAGTTCGGCGAGGTGCTGGTCCATGGTGTGCATGCCCTTGTCCCGGCCGGTCTGCATCATGGATTCGATCTGGTGTGTCTTGCCCTCGCGAATGAGGTTGGCAATGGCCGGCGTGGTCACGAGCACCTCGGTGGCGGCCACCCGGCCGGAGCCGTTCGCCCACTTCACCAGGGTCTGGCAGACCACGCCCTGCAGGGTCTGGGCGAGCTGCGCCCGCACCTGGTTCTGCTGGTGCGGCGGAAACACGTCGATAATGCGGTCGATCGTCTGGGCCGCACTCTGCGTGTGCAGGGTCGCGAACACGAGGTGGCCGGTCTCGGCGGCGGTCAGCGCCACCTGAATGGTCTCGAGGTCACGCAGCTCACCGATGAGAATCACGTCGGGGTCCTGCCGAAGCACGTGCTTCAAAGCGGATGCGAAACTCGCCGTGTCGTGCCCCACCTCGCGTTGGGTCACGATTGACTTCTTGTGCGCGTGCAGAAACTCGATCGGGTCTTCCACGGTGACGATGTGATCGGCCCTGGTGCTGTTCACGAGGTCGACGAGGGCGGCCAGGGTGGTGGACTTGCCAGAGCCGGTAGGCCCGGCCACGAGCACCAGACCGCGGGGCAGCCCGGCGAATTTGGCGACCGATTGCGGAATCCCGAGGGCCTTGAGGTCTTTGATCTCGCTCGGAATGAGCCGAAAGACCGCGCCGACGGCGCCCCGCTGCTGGTGCACGTTGACGCGGAAGCGGCTGGAGGTGCCGGTGACCGCGGAGTCCTCTAGGGTGTATGCGAAGTCGAGTTCGTGGTCGCGGTCGAAGCTGGCCTGCTGGACCCGGGTGAGAATGCTCCGGATCGCGAGGTCTGCTTTCTGGCGCGACCAGGCCGGGCCGATGCCCACCGGGCCCAGATCACCGTCACGGCGGATGCTCGGCGGCGCCGCGACGGCGACGTGCAGGTCGGAAGCCTGGCGGAGCACAACCTCGGTGAGCGCCTCGATCAGGTCGAGGTCAGGCGTGCCGAGCACGTCGGGGTCGGCCGGGTCGACGCTGCGCAGAATGCGATCGCCGGGAACGCTGCGAAGCGCGACTCGGTGCCGGCGGTTCGTGGGCAGCACCCGAATTTCGTCGCGGTGGGTGGCGTTCACTGCGGCAGAGGCCGAGACCGGGGTGAATCCCGGCAGGGCGGCAAGCACGAAGCCGCCGTCTGGCGACTCGGTGTGGTCGAACAGCGCAGAGATTTTCGGGTCGTCCATAGTGAATCCTTTTCGCAGAGCAAGTGTCGGGTACTGATTGCCGCGGAACAGGTACGGCCGTGCGGGTCGTTCACGAGCGGATGCCGAGGGTGCGGCACACGGTCGAGGCAGGCCTCGCGAGAATGGAGCCAGAGGGTAAGTCTTGTTCGCGAGAGGTCTACGTAAGGCGCAACGCTATTGAGGCTCGCGGTGCGGCGATAGTCCCGCGATCTGGGGGTCTGCGGGCTGGTACAGGCTCGGCCCCGGTAGTCGCTGGCAGGCGCACGAAAGCCCCCGGTGCTCAGGGCATCGGGGGCTTTCGTATGGATTGCGGTTACTTGGCGCCGGTAACACCGGAGGGATCCAGCAACACGTAGATCGTGCCGGTAATGGTCATCGTCTTCTCGACCGATCCCTCACCGGTGTCGGTCGCCAGCGTGGAAATCGCGATGCTGCGCTGGCCGTGTTGCAGGCCAGCCACGAAGTCGAAGAGGTTACTGTGGGCTCCGGCAATCGTCATCGACACGGTCACAGCCAGGTAGTTCTCCGGGGTGAGCTGTGACGCCGCCGCGGTAGCTGGCGTGGCGGCTGCTGCAGGTGCCGTGGCGGTCTCTGCCGTTGTCGCACTCTGCTCTGCCGGCACTGCGACGGGTTGAAAAGCAACCGCATCGCTGATGTCGAGCGAATTCAGTGTTACCGCATTCTGGCGGGCGATGACGCCCAGCTCACCGATAAAATCAGGGATCCCGGCATCAACGGGGACCGCGTCTTGCAGGGTGGAGAGGTAGGTGCGGAGTTCGGCGATGCCGGTGAAATTGCGCTTGAGAACGATAAGGTCGGCCTCCTGCTGCGCATTTTGCGCCGATACCGCCGTGCGCTGGCTGTTCGCGGCCTGAATCTCGTCCAGTTTTGGCACGACACCGAGCATCCCACCAAGAACGACCGAAGCGCCAATGATCAAAATGAGCACGGCACCGAATAGTCTGTTGCGAGTCATGGTCTTACTGCCCCCCAGCGATCCGGTTGGATCGCGCACCCTCATTGATATTGATGACCATCTCGACGACGTACTGGCCCGTCTCCGTGCGCGTCACCGAGCCCGGGTGGGCATCGGCGTAGCCGGGCAGTGTTCGCAGATTCGTCAGCCACATAGGCACCGCCGGAAGAGTCGGGCTGGTCAAGCTCAGCGTCATGCTCGCAACGCGCGGGTTGTACAGGGGAACGACGCTCTGCTCGTATTCCAGCCAGGGCGAACCCGAGCTGATCGCGATCGCCTGAATAGTGACGTCGGAGGGAAGACTTGACCGCACGGCCAACATATAGGCCCGCCAGTCGATCTCGGTTTCGGCGGCCACTGTTCGGGCTTCCGCAGTCATATCGATCTGGTTCTGAACGCTGCGAACCTCCGAGTATTTTGCCGACTCCATCTGCAGTTCAGTCGTGCGCGCCTCGGCCACGTCGAGCTGGGACTGTGCGGCTGCCGCTTCAAACGACACTGCTGCGACAGCGGCGATGACGACGAGCACGACGCTGGCAGCCGCGATCGACATGATTTGGCGGAGCAGTTTTCCCTGGCGCGCGGCCTTCAGATCGGGGGGGAGCAGATCTGCGCGAGGTTCACCGCCGAGGACCAGCTCATGGCCATCCGTTGCCCTTTTCATGCTTTGCTCCCCAACGCCAGTCCCAGAGCGGCCACAAAGGTGCACTCGGAATTCTCTAAGTCCGCCTGATTGACGTCGGGTCCAAGTTCCAGCCCACCGTAGGGCTGGGCCGGAACGACCGGGAAACGGGTCAGTTCGCTGAGCGCGGCCCCGAATCCGTTGAGCCGGGCGCCACCACCCATGAGTACGATGCGGTCGATCGGGAGTTCTGGCCGGTTATTAGTGAAGTACGAAACGGTGTTGCGCAGGCTCTCCAGCAGTTCCGAGGTGATCTCCCGAATGATCGTGGCGGCTATCTCGTCTTCGGGTGCCGCCTCATCGGGCAGGCCCAGCCGCCTCTTCAGCACCTCGGCCGCCTCCTCGTCGATGCCGAGGCGCACGCGCAGGGCCTTGGTGAGCTGGTTACCGCCAGAGGGGATCACGCGTACGAACTGCGGCACGCCGTTCGAGGAGATGAGCACGCTCGAGGAGCCGCCACCGATATCGATCTGCACGATCACGTCGGGGGTGGTCGCCGCACGGTGAATTGCCCGGCTGCGAGCGAACGACATGATGTCGACGGTGACGGTGTGCAGGCCGGCCAGCTTCGCGGCCTTGATGTGCGACTGTACGACATCTTTCATGGCGGCGATCAGCAGCCCGGAGATTTGTGGACCCGATTCCCCGTCGCTGTCGACCTCGGAAATGGGGTAGAAGTCGAGCAACGCCTCGGCGGTGGGAAACGACAGCAGGTCTTGCACCTGAAAGGGCAGCGATTCGCGAATGCGGCGCAGGGACATCTTGGGCACGGTCAGGTTGCGTACGACCATTCGGTGGTAACCCATGCCGAGCACGACGTCTTTGGTCGTGAAGCCGCCGCTCACCCACATCCGCTTGAGCGCAGCCGCGACGACCGCCGGTTCCAGCACCTCGCCGCGGCTGACCGCACCGAAGGGCAGGGGTTCTTCATGGCAGCGCACCAGCACGGGATGATCCGTTTCGGCATCCCGCATTTCTACGGCCCGCACGGCAGTGGTGCCGATGTCGATTCCGACCACACGTGTAGTCATATGTTTCCCCCAGTGAGAATTTGGTTCGTGAGCGGTGGTCGAGGAGCGGTTCGAGTGGTCGTGGCGGCAGCGACCGGTTAGGCGAGGCCGTACAGCGTGAGGTAGCCGATGGCTATCTGGTCGCCCAAGAATGCACCGAGCCAGGCGCCCAGCAGCATCCACGGGCCGAACGGGATGCTGCTGCGCCGCTTGGCTTTGCGGGTCAGTAGTAGCAGGAGTCCGAACACGCCGCCGAGCAAAAAGGCGCCGAACGCGCCCACGATGAGCGGTGCCCAGCCCAGATAGCCCAGGTAGAGACCGAGCAGGCCGGCCAGTTTCACGTCCCCGAGACCCATGCCGCCGGGGCTGATCAGTGCCAGGGCCAGGTAGAGGCCGAACAGCGCTCCAGCTCCGACGAGGGCCGTGAGCAGGCGGCCAGGCTCGCCAGCTACGAGCGCAGCCGCCCCGAGCAGTACGGCCGCGACCGGATAGGCCGGCAGCAGAATGCGGTTCGGCAGCGTGTGCGTGTCGAGGTCGATCATGGCCAGGGCAACGCTGATCGCCGCCAGATAGAGAAACGCCGCGAGCACGATGAGCTGGGTGACCAGAGTATTCGTGGTGGTTGTCACGGCCGCCCAGCCAAAATCGGCGGATGAGAACGCCCAGAGGGCGACGACCGCGAAGAACACCGCCGTGCCGAGTTCGATCATGGGGTAGCGGGGCGAGATGGGCGCCTTGCAGTCGCGACATTCCCCGCGCAACACGAACCAGCTCAGAACCGGAATGTTGTCGTACGGCCGAATGCGCGCGCCGCAACTGCCGCACGAACTCGGCGGCGAGACGATGGAGCGGCCAGCCGGTATGCGGTAGATCACCACGTTGAGAAAGGAGCCGATGAGTGCTCCGAGGATGCCGAACACGCCGGCGATGGTGCTAGCCATTGAGGTCTCGAATCGAAAGGCGATCGCCGAGCTTGGCTTCCCTTGCGGCGTGGCCCGGAGCGCCGCCAGCCAAAATTTCGGTGCCGGGAATGCCGACCGGCTCGTAGCGGAGCTGGGCGGAACCAGTGACGGTTACGTTTCCGCCGTACAGCTGACCAGTCCACTGGGCAGAGGGTGGATCACCAGCACCAAGCACGATTCCGCAGGGTGTATACAACATGGCCGTGACAGTCGGTTTGACGATGAAGGAGTTGCTGATCACTGAAGCATCATGCTGGTCGATACAGGTCGGTTTTTTGTCAACAGTTTCGTCGGAGGTGATTAGCCAGAGCTTTCTAACCGTCGCTGAGTCGGACCCTATCTGACCATCAAGCCCCATTGTGAATTTCTTGGCATAGATTACAAGGTCGCGGGGTAGCTCGAGCGTCTTGGTCGTGATGTCTAAATTGATTCCATTTTCGCATATCGACGCGTCTATTATCCCTAATCCCTCATAGTTCGGATTGCCTGGATTTTTGAACTGTTTTATCTCCTTCTCGATGGCAGCTACATCGCAGTCATTATTCTTCTTCAGGATTGTGATTTCGTGATCTGGCCAGTCATTTGTCTTCGCATCGTATGGGGCGATGTCAACCCAGTCGGGGACCGTGGGAGCGGGTGGTGCGGCCGCGGCCCCGGAAACGGTGCCATGGATGATGGAAGTCCCAGACTTCACCGGATCCGAACTCGCCCAGACATTTCCGTAGATCTGTGAGGATCCCGCAGTACTAAGTCCGGCCGTCGCAAGATTCCCCCAGAGGATGGCCGAACCATCTGTCGTCGTGTCTTGCTTCGCCCAGACATTGCCATAAATTTGACATGATCCTGCAGCGGTGAAAGTGCCTTCCTCGACCACAAAATCTGCCTCGAAAATTGAGGATGCAGCTGTTGGAGAGGCGCAAGTAGAATTACCGGTCTTCACCTGTACAACTGGTCTGGTCGCGGCTTGATCAATGAGAGTGCTCGGTGTGGCGCGATGACCGTCCCAATATAGTTTGCTAGACCCGCCAATGCCCGCGAGCGCATAGGAATATATCGCGGTGCCGGCCCCGATTGCGGGTATTGCAACGGTTTTCGATTCGTAGTTGTACACGACCTCAACCGTGCGGGTGTCGCCCGTGGAGTTGCCGGCTTGACCGTTCTGAATGGCATTTCCGGTGGATACGATCTTGACTTGCTTTACGGCGTCGCCAACAGGGCATCCCTCGCCCCAGCTGCCGATCGCACTGGGCCAGTGCGAAATGGTGACCCTAGCGACTGGCAATGGGGCAGATGTGCCGAGTGTCGCTGCGTTACAGGGGGCAGTCCTGAGTTTTAGCAAGGCATCATCGATGCCCGCCTCGGCTGCCGCCTGGGCCTGCACGCCCGCACGGGTGGCGCTGCTCACGCCGATCGAATTCATCGTGGATCCCGCGATCGCGAGGGTGGCCACTCCGGCGACGGCCATGAGCCCGATCACGGCGAGCATGCTACTGCCGCGGTCTGCGGCCCAAGTGAGTTGCGTCTTGCTCATTAGAAACATGGAGTTCCATCCGATGCCGTGCTCTGGCGACTGGTTACCGTGGTGGAGATCAAGGCCGGGCTGCTGTCGCCGTCGGCGTTGATCGCGAAATTGAGGGAGATCGACGGGTTGTCGCTTCCTAAGTCGATGAAGATGAGTTGACTGTCAGCGTCGGTATCCGACAATCCCGAGCCAAGAAGGGTCCAGCCGGAAACGTCGCCAGCAAGCGAATCTGCAGTAACGCCATCGAAGGGCTTTACTGCAGTACCGCCATCGACGAGCTCGGGGGGAGTCATACGCTTGTAGTACATAGCGCCACCATTGACTCCCGTGTAGTACCACGCTTGGCAAACCCGCGCGGCGGCCGTCTTGGCAGCGTCGCTGCTGACCGACGTAACCAAGAGAAGCTGGTTGTCGTTTTCCGTTGCATCACCCGTATCGGTCGTCTCTGTGACCTGAACCTTTGTGGCATTGCGCACCCCGGAGTGCACGGATGAGGCGATGAGCTGACTGACCGCGTTAGCGTCGGCGCTCGCAATCACCTTGTCTTCGGAGGTGATGGTGTTCAGCAGCATGCCGCCGACCACGGTGAGAATGAGTACAAGGAGGCTCGAATAGATGAGCAGTTCAACGAGCGTGTAACCTGCTTGGCGAGGGACCTGGTGTGTCGATGACATATCCGTGCCTAACTGGTGACGAAAATGAGCGTCGTAGCTTGGACGAGCCTCGTGGTCGTCGAGTCGTCGACCCAGACGCCGACGGACACGGTGTCAAGAGAAGCAACCGGACATCCAACCACTTCAATGTGTGGCCGCAGCTTTTCGCCCTGCCGCTCAAGAACCGGTGGATTAAGGTTGAGGTCTTCTGCATATTTGGTGACCGCTTCACAGGTGGGATCGGCAGCGCGAAGTCCCTCCATCTGTGCGGCGACGAGTTGGGTGGCCGAGGCCAGAGTGGTAGTTGAGGCTGAGACCCGTAGCGACGTGACCAGCATCGGCAGAAATGCGATAGCGAGCAGGGAGATCAGGAGCATTGAAACCACAATTTCAATCATTCCGAAGCCGGCGTCTCGGGGAAGGGCGGCCGTGGTGTCTGAATGAGATTTCACGATCGTGCCTTTCCAGGTTTTCTACATATGAAAATCGCACAACCCGGCCAGGACAGCAAGAACATCCTGGCCGAGTCGCATGTGCGAATACGCGCACTCAGCGTCGGTCAGTCAGCTATCGCGGCGATCGGTGTCGCTTGAGTCGTCGCAGTGATCGCAAACCCGTGGTTTTTTGATGTTGCGACCTGACTGCCACCCTTACCGTCATCAATCCACGATCCCGTGATCTTGAACTGATTGGTTGCTGCGTCGGTCACGTCCAGGTTTACGGAGATATCCAAATTCGAAGTAAAGTCCTTGAGGTCAGCAATGACTATCTTGTCCAGTGCCGTTCCCGAGACGAGCTCAGCAACAACCGCAGTCTTCGCATTGGTGATCGAAGCGGCCACAGCGTTGTTCTTCGCACCGTCCTGCTGGTTCAGGTAGATCGGGATGGCGATCGCGGCGAGGACACCGAGGATGAGGACCACCACGAGAAGCTCGATGAGCGTGAAGCCCTTCTCCTTCTCGCCGAGGGCCTTGCGCTTGTTGACCAGGGCTGCCGTGAAGAAGCGGTTCATGTGACTGTGTCCTTTGCGTGGTTCTGGAGAGAGCAAAGCGGTGGGCTTGCCCGCTTTTCAGCCTAGGTTGACCCCTGCGGCTGACCCCTGTTTTTTCGGGGGGCTGCCTACCCCCAGTAGGAGTGCAGCCCAAACGGGGGCAATCCGCCGCGCCGGCTACTTGACGTAGTCGAAAACGCTGAACATGGGTAGATACAACGACACGACCATGCCACCGATGATCACGCCGATGACGGCGATCATGAGCGGTTCGATGAGCGCGGTGAGCTGCTCGGTGGTGGATTGAACTTCCTGGTCGTAGAAGTCGGCGATCTTGGTGAGCATCGTCTCGAGCGCGCCGGCATCCTCTCCCACTGCGATCATCTGCGTGACCATGGCCGGAAAGACCGGCTCCAGGGCCAGCGGCGCCGCAATGGAGCGGCCCTGGCTCACCGAGTCCTGCACCTTGGCCAGCGCCGACTCGATGACCCAGTTGCCCGAGGTCTCGCCGACAATCTTGAGCGAGTGCAGAATGGGCACGCCGGCACCGATCATGGTGGCGAAGTTGCGGCTGAACCGCGCAATGGCGAGCTTGGTGAGCAGATTGCCGAACACCGGCAGCTTGAGCTTGAACGGGTCGACAACACGGCGCACGGCCAGGGTGTGTTTGTTCTTACGCCACCAGACCGAGAACACGATCACAGCGATGAGCAGTACCGGGGCCACCCAGACCATTCCGTTGGAGAGTACGACAAGCACCTTGGTGGCCGTGGGCAGTTCACCGCCGAGACCCTTGAACATCTTCTCGAAGACGGGAACGATGAAGATGAGCATGCCCACCACGGCGAGCAGCGCCATGATCAGCACGATCACCGGGTAGGCGAGGGCGCTCTTGATCGTGTCGCGCAGCTTCACCTCGCTCTCGAAGTTGTCGGCGATGGAGTTGAGGGCGTCTTCGAGAAAACCACCCGTTTCCCCCGCGCGCACCAAATTGATCATGATCGGGGGAAACACCACGTCGTGCTTGTCAAAAGCTTCGGAGAGCGAGACGCCGGTCTCGACGTCGCTCCGGATGACGGCGAGCACCTGGGCCAGCTGCTTGTTCTCGGTCTGCTCCGACAGGATATTGAGGGTGCGCAGCAGCGACAGCCCGGCCGCGGTCATGGTCGCCATCTGGCGACTCATGACCGAGAGATCGCTGAGCGAAATCTGTTTCTTGAACCCGGGAATACTGAGATCTGCGTGAAGACCCGTGAGTTTACGGGCCGGCGCGATCGAAATGGGCGAGAGCCCCATAGTGCGCAGTTGCAGCAGCGCTGCCCGCTCCGACGCTGCGTCCATGCGCCCCTTGACCACGCGGTCGCGGGAGTCCCTGCTGGTATAGCTGAATGAGCTTTCGGTGGACATCTAGCGCCTTCCGGGCGAGAACGAGTCGTTGAAGTCAATTTCGCCATTACTCAGGCCGCCCACCGGGGTGTCCGTGGGATCAACCCGGTGCACGAGCTGCTTGAGCACGTCGACGTCCATGGCCTTCTCCTCGGCGGACTGCCGGGTGATCTGACCAGCGTCGACGAGTTCGGCCAGGTGCTGGTCCATAGTGTGCATGCCGAGGGTGCGCCCCGACTGCAGCGCAGAAGCAATCTGGTGGGTCTTGCCCTCCCTCACCAGGTTCGCGATGGCCGCCGTGGTCACCAGAATCTCGGTCGCGGCCACACGCCCACCACCGATCTTGCGCACGAGAGTTTGGCAGACAACGCCGCGCAGCGTCGCGGCGAGCTGCGCGCGCACCTGCGCCTGCTGGTGCGGTGGAAAAACGTCGATGATGCGGTCGATGGTCTGGGCGGCATCCTGAGTGTGCAGCGTGGAGAACACGAGGTGACCGGTCTCGGCGGCGGTCAATGCCACCGAGATCGTCTCCAGGTCGCGCAACTCGCCGATCAGAATGACGTCGGGGTCCTGGCGCAGCACGTGTTTGAGAGCGGATGCGAAACTGTGCGTGTCCTGCCCCACCTCGCGTTGGCTGATCATGGACTTCTTGGCCTCATGAATGAACTCGATCGGGTCTTCCACCGTGACGATGTGGTCGTCCCTGGTGCGATTCACCAGGTCCACCATTGCAGCCAGGGTGGTGGTTTTGCCGGAGCCGGTGGGACCAGTGACCAGAACGAGGCCGCGCGGAAGGTGAGCGAACCGCGCGACCGATTCCGGAATGCCCAGCTCGGCCAACGATTTGATCTCATTGGGAATGAGACGAAAGGCACCACCGACCGTGTTGCGCTGCTGGTAGAAATTGACGCGAAAACGCGTGCCCTCCACCGTGTGGGCGAAATCGAGCTCGAGTTCCTGGTCGAATTCTTCGCGCTGCTCCGGCGACAGAATGCTATTGAGAGCGGAAGCGACCTTCTCCGGCGACCAACGTTCCCACCCGGGAATCGGCCGCAGAGAACCGTCCACCCGGATGCTCGGCGGTGCTCCGCCAGAAACGTGCAGGTCGCTCGCTCCCTCGTCCAGCACGAGACGGAGCGCCCTGAGCAGGTCGGCATCGGGCGTGGGTGCGCTGAATTGGGCTGATGATTCGGAACGCATAAGCCTCCTCGAACGGATATCGACGGTGGAGGCTGGCTGGTCATCGACTTCCTGGACGGCATAACCGAAGTCGGGCGATCTCACTGCGGGACCTGCGCGGTCCATCGGGGGCGAACCGAGGCATCCCGCAAATCAGGAAACAACACGGAGCACCTCGTCGATCGAGGTCAGCCCGAGGGCGACCTTGGCCCAGCCGTCTTCCCGCATGGTGATCATTCCCTGTTTGCGTGCGGCGGCTCCGATCTGCGCGCTGGAGGCGTGGGCCACGGTCAGCCGCTCGATCTCTTCGGACACCGTCATGACCTCGTGAATGCCGAGTCGCCCACGGTAGCCGGTCTGCGAGCAGCTCGAACACCCGGCGGGTTTGTAGATGATCGTGCCCGTCGTGGTGGGGTCGATGGCCGGACCGAGATCCGGCATGACCGATGAGCGGTTCGAGATGTAGCCCACCGTTGGATTGACCACAAAACCCAGATAGGCCAGGTCGGTGCGATCGTCGGGGACCTTGCAGCGGTCGCATAGGCGCCGGGCCAACCGCTGCGCCACGACGCAGTCGAGTGCCGAACCCACCAGAAACGGCTCGATGCCCATTTCGATCAGTCGGGTCATGGCGCTGGGAGCATCGTTGGTGTGCAGGGTTGAGAGCACGAGGTGACCGGTGAGCGAGGCCTCGATGGCGATCTTCGCAGTCTCTTGATCTCGAATCTCCCCGAGCAGCACGACGTCGGGATCGGCACGCAGAATGGAACGCAGTGCAACGGCGAAGGTGAGGCCGGCCTTGCGGTTCACCTGCACCTGGTTGACCCCTTGCATGCGGTATTCCACCGGGTCTTCAACGGTGATGACGTTGATCTCCGGGCGGTTGATGGCGTGCAGGGTCGTGTAGAGCGTGGTCGACTTGCCCGAACCGGTCGGGCCGGTGACCAGGATCATGCCGTACGGCTTGGTGTACGCCATCTCGTACTCGTTGAAATTGTCGGTGAGCAGGTTGAGGCCGTCCATGCTCATCGACGAGGTGGCATTGTCGAGAATTCGCAGTACGACCTTCTCGCCCCAGACCGTAGGCAGAACGGCCACGCGCAGGTCGACGGTGCGCTTGTTGTGGTGCACCGACATGCGGCCGTCCTGCGGTTTGCGACGCTCAGCGATGTCGAGGTCGCTCATAATCTTGATGCGCGAGATGACGCCACCGGCGATGGTCGACGGAGCTCGTTGCATCTCGTGCAGCACACCGTCGATGCGGTAGCGCACGCGCACATCGTTCTCACCGGGTTCAATGTGAATGTCGGAGGCTTTGTCTTGAATGGCCTGGCTGACCAACAGGTTGACGAAGCGCACGATCGGAGCGGCGTCATCCGTTTCATTGGGACCGGCCAGCTCCTCGGTTTCTTCGCTGTCTGCGGTGAGCGTGGTGCTGAGGTCGATCAATTCGTTGTCGGCGCGGTGATAGCGGGCGATGGCCGCCTGCAGGTCGGACAGCTCAACGACAACCGGGCTGACCCGCATGCGCGCTGCCTCGCGCACGTCGTCGACGGCGAACACATCGCCGGGGTTGACCATGGCTACCACGAGGCGGCCGTCTTCGAAGGCGATCGGCAAAACATTGGCCCGGCGGCAGACGGCGGCCGGCACCTTGGCCACGGCCAGCCGGTCAACCGGATAGTCCAGCAGCTCGACGAACGGCAGATTTTTCTGCTCGGCGCGTGCCTTGGCGAACTGCAGTTCGCTGATGGTGCCTGATTCCACCAGGTTGCGCACGGCGGCTTCGTCGGCGCGATCGCTCAGCCGTACGGTGTCAAGTCCCTCAACCGGCAGCAGTCCATGCACGATCAGAATTTCGGTCAGGCTGGTCACGTCTGCGCTGCTCCCCCGGATCTCAGTCATCTCAATGTGCTCTTGTGGACGCACACCGCAGTCGCGGCACGAGACTGACTCTTTACGTTATCGCGGCGGGTAAAGGCTGAACCGATTCCCGCCGATGCTACCTCTGCTTTTGTCGACCCCAGTTCAGGGGGTAACTTTGCCCATAATGGGTGGCTACGCCTCTATCGCGGCTGGGTTACGCCCCACGAAGGCGGGTGAATGGTTGCTTCGGCGCTCGTGAAGCAACCGTTCACTCGCTCGCGCCGGTGGGAAGAAACTTCTGAACTTAAGTCAGTATATTTATGAGATTTGCTCGAGTTAATGGTTGATTTGGGCTATGATTGTGGGTGAAGGAGGCACCGACGCCATGACCCTCACCGCCCCGCCCGCCGCAGCCGGCTCGATGCCGCAGGGTTCGCGCGTCGAGGCGGTGGCGCAGGCCGGTGCCATTCTGGCGGCAGCGTTCGACGATGTGCGATTTGGTCACCTCGACGATACTGAAGCTGTTGCCGTTCTCGCGGCGTTGGAGGGGCTCGGCCGCAAGGTTGATGGTGCCAGGCTACGCGCCACCACCGACATCGGTGTGCGCGCCGAAACCGACCTCGGCAGTGGCTCGCTGGCCTACCAAAACGGATGCCGCAACCGGGTCGAATTCATCACCCAACTCGCCGGCATCTCCAGTCGTGAAGCCAAACGGCGCCTGAAACTCGGCGAGACCGCGGTGGAACGCACCCCGCTGGGCCTGCCTGTCCCGGCCCGGTACCCGGTCATCGCCGACGGCCTGACCAGCGGGGAACTCGGGGTGGAATCGGCCGAGATCATCGCCAGCACCCTCACCGCGCTGCAGGGAAAGGTCCTGCCGGTCGACCTCGACCGGGTTGAACGTGCCCTCGTCGCCACCGCCACCGGAGCCATCACCCCCGAAACGGTGGGGCTGCCCGGCGCGGGCATCCGCTTCGCGCCCGACGTGCTGCGGGCGCAGGCCATGGAGTGGCAGGCCCGCCTCGACCCCGACGGCACCGCCCCCAGCGACGACGTGACCGAGGCGACGAGCACGCTGACGTTCGGGCTGCTCCGCAACGGGCTCTACCCGGTGCACGCCAACGTCACCCCGGAACTGCGCGGCATCATGGACACCCTCTTCGACACCTACCTATCGGCCCGGTCACGCACCCCGATGTTCGTGCCCACCGAATCCCTCGACGACAGCACCGACGGCGCCGGCAGCGCGGAGCTGGACGGCCTCGATGGCCGCGACACCGAAACCGAGCGGTTCAGCGCCGACCCGTTTGAGGGTGACCTCCGCTTTGACGGGGACCGCCGCACCGCGGGTGAGAAACGCGCCGACATTCTCCGCGACGTCTTCCAAGCCGCCGCGCGCGACCCCCAAACCCCCACCATGGGCGGCGCAGCCCCCACCGTCATGATCCACGTCAACGCCGCCGACCTCAACAACGACCGCGGCGTCGGCTGGATCGACGGCATCGAAGCCCCCGTCAGCCTGCGCCGAGTGAACGAGACCATCTGCTCCGGCGGCGCCCAAAAAGTCATCGTCGGCGACACCGGCGACGTGCTCTACCTCGGCGACACAGTCCGCTGCTTCACCGCCAAACAACGCGCCGCCATCGCCGCCCGAGACGGAGGCTGCATCATCCCCGGCTGCAGCATCCCCGCCCGCTGGACCGAAACCCACCACGTCATCCCCTGGCGGAACGGCGGACCGACCAACATCGACAACGGGACAATTTTATGCTGGTTCCACCACCACACCATTGAAACAAATGGTTGGGAAATTCGCATGATCGCCGGCCGGCCCCAGGTGCGCGGCCCGCTGCTCTGGGACCCCACCCAAACCTGGCGCCCCGCCCACAGCCACCGCGCCAACACCCCCAGCCCCGAACCCCCCTGGCGCAGCTAAAACCTACCGCGCTGTCCACCAGAGGTTTCGGTTTCACAGGGACTGTCTCTTAAACGGTGTTTCCGGCCTGACGCGTCGGACTTAGGTCTGGCGGGAAAGGTGCCGTGATGACGACACTTGATGCTGTGACGAAGAAGACGAAAAATGAGCCCACCCGTGAGGCGGTGGCGGCGAAGGAATGGGTGCGCCTGGCTAAGGAGCAGGGCCTGACCCTGGACGGTCCGAATGGGCTGCTGGGCCAGTTCACCAAAACCTTCCTCGAGACCGCGCTGAACGAGGAAATGACCGAGCACCTCGGCCACGAGAAGAACCGTGCCCCGGACGAGCGTGACGACTCGAACGTGCGCAACGGAACCCGCACCAAAACAGTGATCAGCCCCACGACCGGGCCGGTCACAATCCAGGTGCCCCGTGACCGGGACGGCACGTTCACTCCGGTGATCGTGCCGAAACGACATCGCCGCCTGACCGGGGTCGATGAGATCGTGCTGTCGTTATATGCCCGCGGCCTCACGACCGGGGAAATCAGCGCTCACTTCAACCAGATCTATGGCGCCCAGGTGTCGAAAGAGACCATCTCCCGCATCACGGACAAAGTGGTCGAGGAAATGCAAACGTGGCAGTCCCGGCCTCTGGAGAGCGTTTACGCGGCGATTTTCATTGATGCGATCGTCGTGAAGATCCGTGACGGGCAGGTCGCCAACCGGCCCATTTACGCGGCCATCGGCGTGACGTTGGCCGGCGACAAGGACATCCTCGGGCTCTGGGCTGGCACTGGCGGTGAGGGTGCCAAGTTCTGGATGTCTGTCCTGACCGACATCAAAAACCGCGGCGTCACCGACACGTTCTTCCTGGTCTGCGACGGGCTGAAAGGACTACCCGATGTCGTCGGGAACGTGTGGCCGTTGACGACGGTGCAGACCTGCATCATTCATCTGATTCGGAACACGTTCAAGCTCGCGTCGAAGAAGGACTGGGAAGCGGTGAAACGGTCGGTGAAGCCGATCTACAGCGCTCCGACCGTCGACGCCGCCCGCGCAGCACTAGATGAAATGACCGAGATCTGGGGCAAGAAATATGGTGCGATCACCAGGTTGTGGGAGTCGGCGTGGGAAGAGTTCACCCCGTTCTTGTCCTACGACCCCGAGATCCGCCAGGTGATCTGCTCCACCAATGCGATCGAGTCGCTCAACGCCCGATACCGGCGAGCGGTGCGAGCTCGAGGACATTTCCCCACCGAGCAAGCAGCTCTGAAATGCTTGTATCTGGTCACTCGCAGTCTCGACCCGACCGGGGTCGGCCGACAGCGATGGACGATGCGCTGGAAGCCAGCTCTCAACGCCTTCGCCATCACCTTCCGAGACCGCTGGCCGAACGCAGAATCCTACTAATGAAAAACGCCGGAAACACCGTTAACGAGACACTCCCGTTTCACATCCTGAAAGGGCCGTGCTTTCAGGCATCGACATCTCTGCCTGCGAGATTCCGCGGCATCCACTGTGGCGGTACTGAGAAGCCCGGGAACGCTCGCGGGGTTGTTCACGATGATCTCCCGCAGTTCCGGATGCTGCTGGGCGAGCTCGGCGAGCCGCTCCGGGCTGCTCTGAGGGTCAGCTGCGAGGTTCTGCGGGGCGATAAGCGTGGGATTCACGGGCTGGCTCCGGGTTGGGGTGAGTGGGTTACCGGCCCAGCACTCGGTGGAGCGCTGGGCCTGGTGTGCTGCTGCGCTTGGAGCTAGAGGCCGCGGGCGCGCAGCGCCTGCTGCACGAGCGGCTCGGGCGACTGCGCCAACCAGGTAAGCAGGTCGAGGTAGGTACTCGGGTTGCCCGCGAGTTGAGGCCAGACCTCCGGGTGCTTCTGCGCCAAGTCGTAGAGCTCGGCGGCCGAGGTGGCCGGGTCGCCGGCCGCGAGGCTGGCCGCGCTGGGAGCTGCGACGGGCACGTCAACGGGCGCTGCAACTGCCGCTCCGACCGGTGCGGGAGGAGCCGGCGGCACAATCGGGGGTACCGGCGGCCCGACCGGCGCAGCCGTTGCGGGTGCTGCGGGCGCAACGGGCGCAACGAAGGCGGCCGGAGTCGCGGTTGCCGCAGCGGCCGGCGCCTGCGCGACCGGCGCAGCGGCATCCGCTTGCGGGGTCGGCGGAACCGGCGGAACCGCGGAAACGGGCGCAACCGGCCGAACCGGCGCATAGCCGGTGTAGGTGGCCTGAGCCTGGGCCCGAACCGGTCCGTACTGGTTGAAGTAGCCGCGAACGGCGGCCGGGGCGGTGAGCGAGTAGAACACCAGGGCTGGCAGTCCGAAGGCCAAGGCGAGGCTCAGCGTCGCCGCGGTTGTGAGGATGATCAGCGAGAAGGAGCTGTACGCCGCGCCATCGAACATCCAGGAATAGAGCTCGCCGACGTTCTCGTCGCTGAGTGTCTGGGCGCGCAGCACGACGAAGACGATACCGAGCACGGTGATGACGCTCGTCAGCCCGAGCACGAGCCACTGGCTGCCGGCCGGGTTCGACCGCAGCGTTGTCCGGGCGATGATGGCCACCACAATGATGATGGAAAGCACGATCGTGGCACCGATGTTCAGACCGGTGGAACCGGTATCGGTACCACTCCCGATGAGGTTGGCGATGACCAGCAGCAGGCTCAGACCCGCGGCGCTGATGATGAGAACGAGCGTGAGCGAGGCCACGCCGAACCATTTGGCGATCGGTTCGATCGGCACCATGGCGAGGCGCAGCGCCGGCGCCGAGGCCAGGCCGAGCAGCCCGGCGAGCAGAAGGAGCGGGTAGCCGCCCCAGCTGAGCGACTCGATACCGCCCACCGACAGAGAATAATCGGTGAAGGCGTCGATCGTGATGACGGCGACGGCGATGCCGCCGAGCGTGCGGCCGACGGTGAGCCAGATAGCGCTGCCTCGAATAATCCCATAGATCGGCAGCAGTACGGCGGCGGCGGCGGTAAGAACGGCCAGGACCGCGGTGAGCAGCACAACGGCGTTGACCTCGGCGGATGTCGCCGCGACCAGTCCGAGAACCAGCGCGCCCAGCGCGGTCAAGGCCACCACGGCGCCGTACCCGATCACGATGCGGTGCCACAGGCGCGCGATCGGGTGGTAACCGACGATGCCGACCAGTTCGGCGGCGCGGGGCTGCGCGGCCAAGAAGGCTCCGGCCAGTCCGAAGGCAGCCGCGTAGCCGAGCCCGGTCGTTTGATCCTTCGAGAAGGCGTCACCGAGAATGAAGCCCAGCACGAGGAGCGTGTATGGCACGTTGACCAATAGTCGGATCAACCAGATCTGGGCGAGCCCGACGCCCGGCCCGAAGACGCCGGCGCGCAGCAGGTAGGTGAGGCTGAGCGAGAACAGCGACAGCAGCGTGATCAGGATGACCTCGATTCGGCCGGTCGCTCCGATCGTCTCGCTCATGTTGTAGGTGTCGGTGCTGAACATCCACGGCAGGGCCAGGGAGATCAGGAGCAACAGCAGCGCTCCGCCGTCGCGCGCCCAGTCGGAGGCGGGGATACCGGCGAACGGGTTCGGTCGGATCGGCGCTGGCGCGTACTGCGGGGGCGCGTCGGGGGCGGCGTACTGCTGCGGGGCCGCGTACTGCGGAACTGCCAGCGGCTGCTGGGGGGCGTTCGGGTCGAAGGTCATCTGAGTCCTCTGTCTTCGTTCTGGTTTCGTGTCACTGCGCTTGAGGGTCTTACTGGTAGAGCCGGTCGAGCTTGCCGTCCTGGCTGAGTCGCACCAGGTTGTCCACGGCGATGCCGGTCACGTCGGCCACGGTGCGCATTGGGCTGACGAACCATCCGTTTTTCTCCTGCACTGAGAGAAGCCGCCAGTTGTCAGCGCCGAGCTCCTTCATCCAGGACGCGTCGTCGAGGCACCCGTCGAACGACGAGTAGCCCGAATCGGTGGTGACGCACACTCCGTTGAATTCGGTGCGGTACGGCCAGTTGTAGCCGTCGCCCTCGATCACGATGCTGTCGATGTCGAGGCGCGCCGTATTGTCCTCAATCTGCGGGGTCACAGCGAAATCGGTGATCTGCAGGTTGTCGTAGTCGCCGTCACCGTCGGTGGGCATGAGGGCGTCACCGTAGAGACTGAGAAAGCGACGTTCTGCCACGGGCAGCACGGCAGCGAGGTCGCCGTAGTCGCCGTTCTCGCCGAACGCGATCACGGCGTCGGCGAACCCTTCGGCAGCGGCGTCGGCGGTGTCGAACGAGGCCACGTCGCCTTCGGCGACCAGGCTGCCTCGGGCGGAATCGTTCGATCCACTCTGCAGAATGTTCTCCCCGGTCGACAGCAGCGGGCTGACGTACCAGGAGCCACCCTCGCGAACGGTGACGATGGTGGCGTAGTGTCCGAGCGAGTCGGCCAGGTCGGCGGCGGTCTGCGTGTACGGCAGCATGTCGTTCAGTTCCTCGATCGACGACTCGCGCAGGTCGGCGATCATGGAATCGGTGTCGCTGTCGCTGTCGTCGTAGCCCCACGACTCCTGCTGCAAACGCAGCTGTGGCGCGACGACCTCGAGGTAGGCGTCGGTGATCGTTTCAGCATCACCGTTCATTGTCATCTCACCCGCGGTGATGGTGACGACGGCGATGCCCTCTTCGATGTCTTCAGACTCGAGTTCGAGCCCGGTCAGGGTGATGTTCACGCTGTCGACGACGGTGTTGATGAGCTCCGGCATATCGACCGGGTCGCCGTTCTCGTCGTCCATGGCGATAGTGCCGAGCTGGTCGATCGGAGCCTTGAACGATTCGATTTCAGCCGGAGACAGCGAGCCGTACAGGCTGATCAGGTCCATATCGGCGGTGCCCTTGAGCAGCTTTTCGACCGCAGCCGTCGGCGAGGATGCCCCGCCCAGCTTCGAGAAGATGGCCCCGTAAGCCCAGACGCCGCCGCCGGCGACCAACAGCACGACGACTCCGATAGAGCCCCAGATCAGCAGTTTCTTGCGCGGGCGCTTGGGCGCCTGGCCCGGCTGGGCCTGGCCGGGTACCGCATAGGGATTCACCAAAGCGGATGCCGCCGGCTCGGCCACGGCCGCGACAACGGGCGGAGCCACTGCGGGCGGCACGATCACGGGCGCGATCGTGCCGAGCTGGAGCATCCACTCAATCAGGGCCGGGTAGCACGACGGGTTTCCGGCGATGACGGGGTGCAGGTCGTGGTGGGCGGCGGCGATCTCGGCGAGCCGGGCCTGCGGGGTCGCCGGATCGGCGGCTTCCCGGTAGAGGGGGGAGGTGGAATCTGTCACGAGTGGAATGCTCCTAGATGGTCAGTGCTGGTAGACGGGTACGAAGTGAGGGGGCGGTAGCGGGTAGCGGGTGGCGGGTGGCGGTCGCCATTACCAGGTGAGAATGGTGAAGACCGTGTACGCGGCGGCTGCGAGAACGACCAGAACGGTGATCGAGATGATCAACGTCAAGGTCACTCGGCGCCGGCGACGTTTCATGATCGCGGCACGCTCGCGAATCTCGGCGGCCGCGTGGGCGAGACGGAGACGGGCCAGGTCGGGCTGCACGTCGGCGACGGGCAGCGGGTTCGGTGGCGGAATAATGGTCGGTGTCGGCCGCGCCGCGTAGCGCACGCTCTCACCGCTCTGCACCTGCGGCGGCTGGTACCGGCGTTGCAGGGAATCGACAACCGGAGTGTGCACGGGAGCGGCTGCTCGCCGCCCGCTCAGAAGGGTATCGGCTGCCGTGCTGCCCCGGGAGGATCGCACGGTGGCCTCGTCGTCCGAGACGGTAGTCGGGTCGTCAGTCCGGTCGGCCGCAGTGTCGGCAGCCGAGGCGGCCTCGTGCGCCGAATCGTCAGAATCTGATACCTGCGTACGGGTGCGTCGCAGCACCCGGCGGGTGTGTTCATCACTGCCGCGTTGCACGATGCGGGTGTGTTCGTCAATCGCGCGCGAAACGATAATGGTGTCGTCGCTGTTGGTGTCATCGGTGTCGGTGTCGTCGACCTCGGGCACGTCGGCCACCGGTTCCGGGGTTGGCTGCCGCGGGTCAGCGGGCTGCATTGCGGGCCACTCGGTGCACCGGCCGGGTGTCTTCGGTGCGGGTATCGATGGTGTCGGAGTGGTCGTCGCCGATCGCGACGCCGTGCCAGGAACTGATCCCGCCGGCGATGACATCGATCACGATCACCGAAACGTTGTCGCGGCCACCGTGCTCGAGGGCCCCGGCGAGCAGCGCGTCGGCCGTCTGCTGGGTGCTGCCGCCGAGGGTCAGACCGGCCTTGATTGCTTCGTCGGAGAGCTCGCCGCTCAGGCCATCAGAGCACACCAGCAATCGTTCGCCGGTCACGACCGGTCGCAGCCAGTAGTCGGCGCTGCTGTTGTCTGCGCCCATCGCGCGGGTGATGACGTTTTTGCGGGCGAAGCTCGCGACATCCGCTTTGAGCAGTGACCCTTCCTCGATGAGTTCCTGAGCCAGGGAATGGTCGACGGTGAGCTGCTGAAAGTCGCCGCCATGCAGGCGGTAGACGCGCGAGTCTCCGACGTTCACGATGAGCCATTGCGGGGCATCCTCATGGTCGATGAGCACCAGGCCGGTGAGCGTGCTGCCAGCGCCGCGCCCGGTCGAATCCGACACGGCACGCACGCTGGTGTGGGCGCGCTCGACCGCGGCCACCACGTCTCCGGCCGCAACATCGGTGCAGTCGACGCAGCCCCGGAATTCGGCGATCACGGCGGAGCTGGCCCGTTGGCCGGCCTCCAGCCCGCCCATACCGTCTGCAACGATGAACACCGGTCGGGACGCCAGCAGCGAGTCTTCATTCTCGTGCCGTTTGTGGCCGACATCGGTGCGCGAGCCGCACTGCAGCGACACCCCCGCACTGGTCGCTCGCTGTTCGGCGAGGTGCGTCATGACTCAGGGCTCCAGGTAGATGCGCGCCGCGAGCTCCCCCAGCAGGAACCGATCGGTCAGGGGCGCGCTCGCACCCGCATCGAGTTCATTCTCCAGTCCGCCCCCATCGATGAGCACGACGCCGTTGGTCGAGTGCAGGTCGCTGATGCCCCAGGCGCCTTCGACAAAGTCCAGGCGGGCGTGCGTCTTCGACACCGTCTTGCCGGGGTCGTGCAGCGGAACCAACTGTGCGTCGGCGTGTGTGCCGCCACGTGCGGGGTTGCGCCCAAGCAGAACGACTGGTTTGGTGAGCGACACTTTGAGACCGTGCTCGGTTTCGAGCGTCCACGGCTTCATGCGGCGTGCCACGATCATCGTTTCGTCGAGGTCGTCGTCTTCGTCGTCGTCGATTTCAGCGGCGATTGGCGCGGCGACGGGCGCGGGAAGTGCGGCGGGGACAGCTGCAACGGCTACCCCGGCGGCGATCTCGGCGGCGGCACTATCCGCGGCGGCTGCGGCGAGCTGCCCGGGCAAGGCTATCGGGAGCTCGGCGTTCACTGGCTCAGTGGCCGCCGGAGCGACCGCAGCGGCGACCGGCGCGGCGCTCGCCTGAACGACCGGCGCCGGCGGAGCCCACGGGTTGACCGGTGCGGCGGCCGCAACGGGCGGGGCCGCAACAAGCGGCGGCGCTGGCGGGCCGGAGGCTGCAGGGGATGCAGTCGGCACTGAGGCTACCGGGGGTGCGGGCGGGGCAGGCGGTGCTGGCGGGGCAGGCGGGGCGGAGAATGCCGGCGGCGCCGGCGGGGCGCTCACATAAAACGGCGGCGGGCTGGTCGGCAGACCGTGCGGCGCTGCTGGTGCGGGCGGAGCCGGTGCGGGCGGGGCCGGCGGGGCGGTCCCCAAGAACGCCGCGGGCGGGGCCGGCGGCAGCGGCGGTCCGGCAAACTGAGCGGCCGGTGCAGGGGGCGCCGGCGGCATGGAGGCCGGCGGCAGCGAAGGCGCAGCGCTGTGGCCAACCGGCGTGGGAGCGGCCGGCTGTACCGGCGCCATGGACAACGGTGTCACTGGGGCGAACGGTACGTATCCGGTCGCGGCCATGCCCGGCATCCAGCCGGTATCGACCGACTTTCCGAACCCGAGCACGCCGGCCCAGATGGGAAAAGAGACCAGGTAGAGCAGGGTGAAACCGCCGCCGTGCCCCAGGCGTCGGTTGACGTTGTTTACCGCCATGATGAACACGACGAGGGCCACCAGGTTCGCAGCCGGAATGAACGTGCCAATCACCCACAGGGCCGAATACCGGCCGAGCTCGAACAGGGTGATGGTGTTGACAATCGGTACCCAGGCTTTCCAGGCCTGCTCGCCGAGTTTCAGAAAGACCTTGCCGAGGGCGATCGACGAGAACACATACAGGCCGAGGCCGAGAAGCACGGCCACCACAACTACGGCAATCGCCGCTCCCGATGATTCATCCATTTATGCTTCGCGGCCGCTGATCGGCGGTCGCTTCCCCAATCTGCTGGTGTCGCGCCGGTTCGGGCGAACGGTGGTGACGTCGTAACGAGCTGAGCGTCGGCGAAAAGTGAACAGGTGGCGGGCATCCGCCAGTCGAGAAAAGGAGCGCAGCGAGATGGCTGCGCGCAGGCGTTGCCGCCGGGTTCCGCTGGCAGCGAGGCCGGCGCGCTCGGCAGTGACGAGCGCCCAGAAGGCGTCGCTCTCGTCGGACCGTGGTGGCACCGGCCCGAAGACAGCCCGGTCAGCGAGGGTCGCCAGCTGGGCACCGCCGGCCGATTCGTAGTACGAGGCGGTCTCGACCCGGGTCATGCTGCCCTGGTCAGTGAAACCGCGGTCGACCGCGGCGTCGATGTATTCGTCCCAGCCGCCGGCGAACCGCGCCGACACGTCGGCCGCCCGGGCCCGGTCAAGTCGACGCTTGATTTTGGCACCGAGAATGACCAGGAACGGGGTGCTGATCGCGAGCAGCGCGGCCAGGCTGATGCCGGCGATTTTGAGGATCGCGAACAGCCAGGCCAGGTCGGTGCCGGTGACCGGGTCCTGCTCCTGCTGGTCTTCACCGCTGGTCGGGTTCGCCTCTGGCGCGCGCTGCTCGGTTGCACCTTCGGCGATGACCTCGGTGTTGTACTGCGGGTCGCGGTTGGTGTCGTCGATGGGTGACAGCGGGTTCTGAAATTGCGGGGTCGCGTCCACGGTGGTCCAGGTTCCGTCGCCGCTGGCCACTTCGACCCAGGCCGCGAGGTTTTGGCCCGAGCAGACTCCGCCCCGGCAGGCCCCGGGCGCGCCCGAATCAGCGCCGGTACCGAGGTCGAATCCGAGCACCACGCGGGACTCAAAGCCGAGGTGACGAGCGAGCAGTGCGGTCGCGACGGCGAACTGTTCGTCGTCGCCGATCGCTGCCACAAGCTGGGAATTCTCAGTGGCGGTCGTGCTGTTCTGCTTCTCCAGCAGCGCGGTGAAGAGCGCGTCGATGCGGGCGACGGAGTGTCCGGACAAGCTCGGCGAGAACTGGTAGTCGCCGAGGTCGGCGGTCCAGGAGTCCACCGCTGGCACGGTCAGGGCGTGGCTGAGGTAGCCGCGCTCGCGCAGGCGGGTGACGAGTTCAGCCAGGCCGGTGCCATCACGTGTGACGGCCTGGGCGTCGACCCAGTCGACCAGGCTCTGCGGAATGAGCGTTTCATCCATCGCGTCACCGGCCGGGCTGGCAAGAGTGGCGAGGTCCGTCGCATCCGCTTGCGAGTCGGAGACGATCGTGTAGCGGTCGCCGCGCTCAAGGGCTTTGAGTTGAATTCCGGATGCCGTCCCCGCGTTGTAGAAAAAGCCGTCGCTCAGGTCAGCAGCGCGATCACCGGCAAAGCGGATGCTCGACAGCGCGCCGGTCCCCGGCATCCAGACGCCGCTGTACCCGGCAATGTCGAACCGGGTCGTGACGCTGTCCGCGCTGGCCCCGCGCGCGTGCGGCACCCGTGCGAAGGCGGTGGCCTGGTCGCCCTCGCCCGCGGCGGGGTCGACGACCCGAAAGACTTCTCCGTCGTAGTAGCTGAGCACAGCGAGGCGCACCCGCGAGTCGGTGCCGTCGTCGATGGCCGGGCCGGATACCGTGAACAGTTCGGCGTCGTACTGCTCGGCGCTGAAATAGCTGCGGTACTGGCTGAGCGGGCTGACGTATTCGCGCAGTTCGACGGCGGGGTCGATGCTGCTCCGCAGCACCTCACGGGTCGGCGTCGCGGCAACGGCCGACAGCCCGCCGAGGGTGACGCCGATGGCCAGCACGAGCACCCCGCCGGCGAGAATGGCCCGGCGCAGGCGACCGCCGAGGGCGCCGGGAGTGCGCCGTACCCCGGTGGTGCGGGCAGCCAGGTCGAGTGCCTCGCTGCGGGCGAGGTGGGTGCGCCAGGCCAGAAAGCCGAAGGCCAGCAGCAGAGCGGCCAGGCCAATCAGGCTTTCCCGCGGTGCTGGGACACTCACACCAAAAAGAGCCAGCGGAACGCTCACGGCACTCGACCCGAAGACCAGGCCGAAAAGTTGCACGGCAAAGGTGAGCGGCACGGCCAGGGCCAGGAGCCGGCCGCCGCGCCAGGCCAGCGAGAGTGCCACGGTGGTACCGCCGAGAAACAGCAGAAAGGCAGGGGCGAGCAGCGACTGATAGGAGCCGACCGGAAGTTGGATGGTGACGAGTTCTTTCCAGCTGAAGACCGTCGCGGTCACCAGGTCGAGCAGCCCGCCGAGCGCGTTCGGCACACTCGTGAAGGCGGTCGGCACCGCGAGTGGTACGCCGAGCAGCAGATAGGCCCCCAGCACGGTCAGCAGCACGGTGAACCAGCTCCAGCCACGGCGGGCGCTGAGCCAGGCCAGTGCCAGGCCGGTGAGAATCGCTCCGGCCGCCATGATCAGGTAGCTCACGTCCCGGTAGATCGGCCAGGCCGCCCACACGGCAACGAGCATCATCGCCACGATGAACACGGCGTTGATCACCAGGGCACGCCGGCGTGGGACCGGCCCGCGGCGTGGGCGGATCGTCGGCACGGAACCGGTCGCCGGTCGCATGGGCTGAACGTCGGGCGCGCTCATGCGGCTCGTCGACTCAGCAGGGATCGAAAGTCGTCGAGCACACCGATGGTCAGCACACTGGTGCCGGCCAGGTCACGAAAGCTCGGCTGTTCGTTGGGGTTGCACAATACGGCGACGACCTGAACGTTGCCGGCAAATTTGAGGGTGAGAGCCTGCAGACGCCGTGCGGTCATGGCGGAGCCGCAGACCACGAAGGCGATGGAAATATCGGGCACCACCTGCGCGGCGAGCACGCAGACGTCTTCGACGTGCATGGCGTGCGGACTGGTTTCGATTGCTGTGAGGTCGTCGAGCAGGGTGCGCGTCGACACGACGCTCAGGCTGCGTACCGAGCGGATGCTCTTCCGCACGATATCGGGGATCTCCTCGCTCGCCACGACGGCCAGGTCCCGGCCGTCGCGAATGGCGCGCACTCCGAGCGAACCGGCGGCGCTGACCGCCATCTCGAACTCGTCCTCAGAGGCGTATTCGGCAGCGTTGAGGCTCAACACGATGGCCAGGCGAGAGCGGCGGCTTTCTTCGAACTGGCGCACCATGAGCTTGCCGGTCTTCGCGGTGGACTTCCAGTGAATGTGCCGCTGCCCGTCACCCGGCGCGTACTCGCGAATGGCGTGAAAGGAGATGTCGGAGTCGACGATGTCACTCGTGGGGTTGCCCTCGAGGTCGCGCACGAACCCGGCACTCGTGCTCGGAATCGACACGGTCACCGGATGCACGAAGAGGCGGTTGACGTCGGCCCAGGCCACTTCACGGCCGAGCACACCGAGCGGGTCGCTGCGCACGGTCGTGACCGGGCCTACGTCGATCACACCGCGACGATAGGCGGGCACGCGAACGTGCTCTTCGTGAACCTGGCCGCTGCGGAGGAGCGGCACATAGACATCCGCCAGGCCCTTGCCAATGGGAACGTCGACGCGACCCGGCAGCTCGAGCCGTTTGGACACGTTGGTGACGGTGAGGGTACCGAGCACCTCGGAGCCAGCCACCACCCGGTCGACCGGCAGCACGAACTCGACGCTGTAGGCGCGGCCGCCGGCCAGAAAGGGCAGGGAGATGAGAATGAGGGCGACCGCCACACAGCCGGTGACGATCAGTTCGGTCCAGCCGAAAACGAGGCCGAGCGGCAGCAGCACGATCGCCGTGGCGACGACGACCCAGCCGGCCGGATTGACCGTTTCGCCCACCCATTCGACGGATGCCCGCGCACCGTTTCGCACAATTCGCGAAACTCGCATCCAGAGCACGACGGCGCCCACGAGGGTCAACGTTGTTGACTGGTTCGTGCGCGTGGTGCTGTACCGGGTGTGCGTTGCAGACCTGGTCTGCGTGCTGGTTCGCGCCAGATTTGAGGTCTGGGAGCGCCGCGATTCGGTGTGGAAACTCACGCCAAATCGCTCCGACTGGGAGGCACGACGTCGAGCAGAATCTGGCCGATGACGGCGCTCGCGGTGACGCCGTCGAACTCGGCCTCCGGGTCGAGCACGCAGCGGTGTGCCAGCACTTGGTCGGCGAGGGCCTTGACGTCGTCGGGGGTGACGAAGGTGCGGCCGTGGGCGACGGCCCAGGTCTTGGCGGCCTTGGTGAGGGCGCGGGCGCCACGCACGCTGACGCCCATGCGCACCTGGCGGGCATCCCGGGTGGCCTCGACCAGCCGGCCGATGTAGTCGTAGACCAGGGGGTTCACGAACACTCCGCGGGAGATGTCGCTCATGCTGACGAGCGCCTGCGGGGTGATCACCGGGGCGAGTTCGTGGCGCACGTCGGCGGTGCCTTCGAGAATGCGAATGGTCGAGGCGAGGTCGGGGTAGCCGAGCGACGCCTTCATCATGAAGCGGTCGAGCTGCGCTTCGGGCAGCCGGTAGGTGCCGGCCTGCTCGATCGGGTTCTGAGTGGCGATCACCAGGAACGGCACCCCGGTGGAGCGGGTGACGCCGTCGATGGTGACGTTGCCCTCCTCCATCGCTTCGAGCAGCGCAGACTGGGTCTTGGGGCTGGCACGGTTGATCTCGTCGGCGAGTACGACGTTGGCGAAGATCGGTCCGCTGTGAAACTCGAACTCGCCGGTCTTCTGGTCATAGACCGTGATGCCGGTGACGTCGCCGGGCAGCAGGTCCGGAGTGAACTGGATGCGGGTGGAGACTCCCTGCACGGTCTGCGACATGGCACGGGCGAGCGAGGTCTTGCCGGTACCCGGGTAGTCCTCGAGCAGCAGGTGGCCCTCGCTGACCATCGCGGTGAAGGCGAGTTCGATCACGTGGCGCTTGCCGAGAACGACCTGCTCGACGTTGTCGACCATCATCGTGAAGGTCGCGG
The DNA here is from genome assembly GCF_030063145.1 of Cryobacterium sp. PH31-L1. Taxonomy (GTDB): domain Bacteria; phylum Actinomycetota; class Actinomycetes; order Actinomycetales; family Microbacteriaceae; genus Cryobacterium. The sequence continues at coordinate 141,944 of NZ_JASISM010000001.1, read as the reverse complement.
AAAACCAGTCTGACTGCTCCGTGGTGATTGTCATGTGTGTGGCTCTTTCAGTGGGGCGATGCGTGCAAGAAGGGGTGCTGGCTCTGGCTAGGCGCAGCCGGTCTCAGTGGTAACGGGTGGTCCGGTCGTGTCGTCGAGTCCGGACGTGCTCTCGCCCGACCAGACGAGCTTCCAGGTCACGTTCCTGACCGAAGTTGCATTGCCGGGAACAGTGCTGCCCTCGACTCGGTGCCACGCCGACGCACCTTGGGAATCGGGGTAGTAGTAGTCGGCACCGGTGACCGTCGCCGCGGCGAGCCCGGCGGTCGCTACGACGGCGACTCCCAGCGTGTCGTTGATCCGACACAGGTCAGTGGTGAGTCCGGTCACTCTGTACTCGACCTGCCAGGCGCGGTCGGCATCCGCTGCTGTCACCGCCGACCAGTCGCTGCACAGCGCATCTTCGGTGTCCTCGGCGCAGTACCTCACCCTGATGCCGGGATCGGCGCCGAATACAGACGAGCCGGTTGCAACGCTGTAGTGCTCCCAGTCGGCCACGAAGTCGGCGGGCACTGTGGCCGACGAGGTGGGCGTCGTGAGCAGGTACTGTCCGCTGGCCGGTGTTGCCATGCCGTAGGTGTATGAGCCGTCGCCCGGGGCGGAAGGCTGCACCCAGGTGGTGATGGAGCCCGCGCTGCCGGCCGCCTCGCCATATCCGTTGGAATAGCAGACCGCGACATAGTACTTGGTGTGCTTGGTGAGGCCATCGATCGTGGAGTCCGGCGAGGTGCGGTTGCCGGCCGAAGTTATTGCCGCCCGAGTGAACGTGCAAACGGGATCCGGCGTGGTCGATGCCACATACAGAATATGTTCGGGCTCAGCGCTGAAGTTCTTGTTTGGCTCGGTTCCCGACACCGTGATCGAGGTGTTCTCGGAGGTCAGAGTGCCCGCCGTGATCGAGGGACTTCCCGCCACTGTCACCGTCTGGTTGACCGACAGGTTCGTGGGCCCGCTGCCCGCTGGCTGGTCATCCTTGCTGAGCGGGGTGACAGTGATCGTCTGCTCACCAACGGGCAGTGTGCGGCTGAATTCTGTCGTGCCCACGCCGGGGACGGCGACGGGTTCTTCGGTACCGTTGACGCTGTAACGGTTGGTTGACGGGTCGTCGTTCTCGATCGTCACCGTCACAACGCCCTGCGCCGTCGTCGTCCGTTCGTCGAAGACCGGCTCCACAGTGAGTGTGCCCATGCCGGGAGTGTCGTACGACCAGGCCGTCACGCTGACCGCACTCCGCGATTCACCAACCGCGTTGACGGCTTTGGCCTCGTAGAGCGCCTTGTCACCGTTCTCGGCGGTTCGAATCACGCCGCAGTCGCCCAACGCGTCGCAGTTCGCCACCGAAGCGCCATTGCGGTACAGGTTGAAGCCTTCGAGGGACGGGTAGGCCGCGTTAGCGCCGCCGGGGCTCACCGAGAGAGTCACCGACCGGTCGCCGTAGGCGATCTGTGCCACGGCGTTCGGCGCTTTCGGATAGCCCTGCAGGTCCACCGTGATCGACCCGTTGCGGGTGCCGGCGCTGAGCTTGCCCTGCGCGTCGCGCACCACAAAACTTGCCTCGCAGACACCGCCGGCGGTGTCGCCCGACCAGGTGGCCCGAACATTCTTGGAATTCTCGACCGAGAACGACACTCCAACGCAGGTGCTCGGGGCGGTGACCGAGACCAATGCGAGCGGTGTTCCGCGGTACAGGTTGACCTCGCCGGGAGTGCCGACGACCGCAATCGAGCAGCTCGATCCCGACGACTGGGTGCAGGTCGTTGCTACGGTGCCGCCCTTGGGCAGTTCGCTCGGAGCCGGGCCCACCTTGAGCGAGAGCACCGCCGGAATCGCCTCGCGGTGACTCGACAGGCTCACCGTGACAGCAGCCTCACGGCCGGCCACGGCGTTGTCGGCGACACCGATCGTGAGAATCGAGCGGTCCTGCGTGACGGTGAACTGATCGGACGAGAACTCGATCTCAAAGGTCAGGGCGGGAACGTCGCCTTTGCCCTGCCACTCAACCATGTGGCTGAGGTCGTAGCGTACGGCGTCGGCTCCCGGGCTCTCGGTCAGCGCGGCCGGGCGCAGTTCCGGCTGGGGGTCGAGCGGCTCGACCACGATGGGCACGACCAGCTGCGTGTAATCCTCTTGCCCGTCGATGCGGGCCGGCACCGTGCAGGAGTCGGTCCAGGGCGCATCGGAACCGGCCGTGTAGGTGACCGTCGTGCCGGAGTCGAAGGTGCAGGTCGCCTTGCCTCGCTCCCCCGACGAACGGATGCCCGTGCGCTGCAGTTCCAGCGTGGTCCCGGCGGGAATCGAGACGAGGCTCTTCAGGTCAAAGCTGACCGAGGCGTCTTCCCGCACGTTTTGGTCGACGTTGCCCTTTTTGAGCGCGATGATGATGGCATCCTTCGCTGGAATGCGCAGGAACCCGTAGGTGGTCACCTCGATGCCCTGAAAATTCGGGCCGGTCAGGGCGAACGGGGCGAGTAGTCCCTCGTCGGGGACGTCGCCACGAATCTTCCAGCCCGACACGTCGAGGCCGGGGTGGTTTCCCCACAGGGTCAGGGTGAGACCCCCGACATCTCCGGAGTTCCACGACACCTTGTCGGTCACCACGTCGATGCCTCTGGGGAACCCGTCTCGTTCGTCGAGGGTCAGGGTGGTATCGATCACGACCGGGTAGTCGGGAACCGAGGTGCGCACCACCTTGACCACGATGAGTCCCTGGCCGACGTCGTCGTTGGCGTTGGTCACCGAGTAGACGAAGGTGAGCAGGCTAGGCTCGTCACCGGCCGTGAACACCACGCGCTCGTTGGTGACGGAGTCGATGCGCCCGGCCAGCGCGTCGTACTCAGCGGTTCCGGCCGCGGCGTCGGGTGTGACCTGGCTGAGGGTGAGGCTGCCGCCGCCGGGTTCGATGTCGTTGGCGGCGGGGAAAACGACGACCTGGTTGTCGGGCCCGGCCTGCACCTCGACGTAGTCGCTGAAGGTGATCGGGCTCGGATTGGAGCGCTGGTCGAGCACGCCGATGCGCACGAGTGCGACGCCGGTGGTTCCGGCGGTGTCGCGTACGCGGTACTGAAATTCGATGGCGCCGTGATAGTCGCGGGGGCTGGAATAGACGACGGCATCGCCGGTGGCGTTGAGCGAGGCCGTTCCGCGGGCCGGCTGGGTGAGCACCCGGTCGAGCACGACGGTGTCACCGTCGGGGTCGGTACCGAAGCTGTCAAAGGGAATCTCGATGGTCTCGCCCGATAGCACCCGACCGTAGAGGGTGTGCGGCTGGGGCGCCGTGTTCTCGCCGTCGGCGAGCACCTCGACCGAGACCACGGCCGAGTCGATGAGTTCGGGTGAGCCTGCGGTGTACACGCTGTAAGCCAGCTCGTAATTGCCCGGTTCGTCGGGGGCGAGGTAGCGCAGCTCGGCACCGGCCGCGAAGGCGAGGCCGCGGTCACTGCGATTCTGCACCGATTCGGCGTTGAGCATCACGATGTTGCCGTCGGGGGCCACATCGTTGGCGAGCACCGGAATGTCGATCTGTGCGCCAACGCGCACCGAGACGCTGTCGTTCATGGCGATCGGCGTCTGCGGAACGGATGCCGGAAGCAGGTAGACGGTGGCCTCACCGCGCACGGTATAGAGCGGGTTGTCGGTGCCGTCCGACACCGTGTAGCGCACGGTGCCGAGCTTGCCCGGTCGTTCGTCGGCGGTCGAACCGCGTACGCGCAAAATGTTCTGCCCGACGACATCGACGCTGAGCGAGGCCCCGAAGACGGTTTCGGGAATGGCCTCGCCGAGCAGAAGCACTCGGCCAGCCGGATTGGAGACGGCGGTGAAAACGTCAACGCTGGTGTCGGCCTTGGGCCGCACGAAAACAGTTACCGGGGAGGTCGTGAGTGGCTGGGCATCCGCTGACACCACCGAAATGCGCGCGAGCGTGACGACCTCGCTCACGTCGTCGGCGATGGTGAGACTGACGGTGTAGTTGCCCACGACTGTCGCGGAAAAGTCGAAGGCAGTACCGTTCGCCGTGATGCTCACGGTCGATCCCTCGGCGCTCGAGGGTGTCGTCGCCGATGTGATGCGGTAGAGCCCGGCGGCGCCCGAAATGTACTCGGCCGGGTTCACCGTGAGGCGCTCGTTCACCGAAGCGAGCAGTGCGAACGGTTCAACGGTGAGCCGTGGCGTCGGCGTGACCACGATAGTGAGCACCTTCTCGGTCGAAGCGCCATGGATGTCGGAGACGCGCACCAGAATCGTGGCCGACTGGGCGGCCTGTTCGGCCGCGTTCGGGTGCTTGTAGACGAGCACGCCGGCCGGGGTCACGCTGACCGATCCGTTGGCGGTGGTGTTCACAGCGGATGCGACGAAGATCGGGTCGCCGTCGGGATCGACCCAGCCGGGCAGCAACGGCACGGTCACGGTGCCACCGGGCTGCACCTCGGGGCTCGGCCAGTCCTGCAGGCAGCCGTCGGTGCCGCACCAGACCGGGGCCGAATTGATCTCGTCGCCGTGCACGGTGAGGGTGACCATGGTCGACGCGGAGTCGAGGCCGTCGGCGCGCGATCCGTCGGTGATGGCGTAGTTGAACGTGGCGGAGCCGCGAGCGCCGGGAGCCACCTGCACGGCGAGAGCCTGGTTCTGATCGGTGACGGTGACGATGCCGAAATCGGGGTCGAGGCCGGTGACCGACGCGGGGACGACGCTCAGTACATCGTCGTTGGCGTCATGGTCGTTGAGCAGTACCGGCAGCGTGACCAGCTGGTCGATGCGCACACCGAAGGCATCGGGCACGGCAATGGGGGCTTTGGGTTCAACGACCTCTGAGGCTTCCTCCACGTCGTCCTGGCGCTGGCGTTCTTCGGCGGCTGCGAGGGTCCAGTCCTGGGAACTGGCGACCAGGGCACCGTCTGGAACGGTCCACACCCATCCGCTCCGGGTGTCGTTGAGAATCATGAGCGATTCGTTGGCGCGGAACGCGGGGGCGGCGTCTCCGGTAGGCGGTGCCGCGCCGTAGCTGAGGGTGGATTCGCCGTCGCCCTCACTGAACAAGGTGCCGCCGGCACCGGAGGCGGGCAGCCAGGCGGCGTAGCGTTCTCCTTTAAAAGGGGTCGGCGCGGCGGGGGCACCGAGCACGGCCTCGGAATCGCCCACCAGTTCGGTGCGGGCCCCGTCGGCGAGCGCGAAGGAGACCAGGCCGGTCTGGTCGGCGATAAGCACGTCGTCGGCGGTGCTGCTCGGGCGTTGCAGCACCGCCAGTTCGCTCAGGTTGGTCGGGGTCGGAGCGTTCTGCCCGGCCAGCCACAGCTCGTCGCCGACCACGCTGAGCAGCGCCCAGCTGTCGCCGACCACGGTCAGCTGGCTTCCGGGCTCGGCCGGACCGTCGGACACGTCGTCACTATCGCGAATCTTGTCATCGACGATGGAATAGCGCAGCACGCTCGCGGCCTCGCTGGAGTAGCTGTAGAGCACCCCGTCCGGTGTGATCGCGATGGCGTCGGAGCGGTAGACCCGCGGGGTCTCGCCTTCGGCCACCTCGTCGTCGGCGTAAGGATTGACGGCGCGGGGTGCTTCGTCGGCCCCGACGGCTCCGGCGAAGACCGTTCCGGCGCTCGTGAGATAACCGACCCAGGAACCCGACGACACGATGGTACGGGTGCCGGCCGGGGTGCTGTCATAGTCGCCGGCATCGTCACCGAGGTCGATCGGTGCCGCGAGGCTCACGTCGACGACCTTCTCGTTGTTCTGCGCGTAGAGCAGCACGGTGGAATCGGTTTGCACCAGTTCGCTCGGCGCCGGCACGGTTTTCACGGTATCGAGTTCGCCGAGGTCGGTGTTGACGCGGGCGTAACGGTTGCCGTCGCCGCTCTGCAAAGCCCAGATCGAACTCGCGTTCACCGGCGTCTGCTTCACGTCGAAACCATCGACGACGATCGCCACGGTGGCCAGCAGCGCGCCGATTGCGGCGACCGCGGCGATGCGAATAACGCGGAGACGGGCCTGTGACAGCACGGGCAGGCTGCGGCGGGCCCGTTTGCCGGCCATCAGAGCACCCCGGTGATCACGAGCACGCCCACTGTCGCTCCGATCCCGACGACGACAGCACTCGACAGAAGCAGGCCCAGCGTGAGCGGGGTGAATCGGGTGCGAGCCGTGTCGCTCGCGTCCGGCAGGGTGCCCTCGCGGGTCTGCGAGGCGGGGCGACGGGCGCTGCGCCGCGGGCCGGGGCGCAGGGTGGGCATGATGACATCGGAGATGACAGCGCCACGCGATTCGTGGTTGTCAAAATCCACCGGCGCTCCAGCGGATGCCCACGCCTCGTCGGCAACCTCCAGCGCGGTGAGCGGCAAGCCGAGGTCGCGTTCCACGCGCTGCAGATCGTAGGCACACTCGAGCATGCTCGCCTGGCGGGCGGAGGGGTCGCGGCCCATCATGCGGGCGAGGGCGCTTTCGAAGGAGGCGGGAACATCCGCTCGCCCGATGCTGGTGTATCTGGCGCGGCCGATGCGCTGTTTCAGCTGCACCCGCGACCCATTGGAGCCGGCCGGCAGTTCGAACGGCGCCCGTTCGGCCAGAAGCGAATATATCGTGGCACCGAACGACCAGACCTCGGTGGCGATCGTACCCGTGGTGCGTTCGTCGACGACCTCCGGGGCGCTCCACGGCAGCGACATGGCGAACAGCTCGTCGCGGGCACCGCCGGCCAGCGACGCGGCGATGCCGAAGTCACCGAGCACCGGGCCACCGAACGTCGTGGTGAGAATATTGGACGGCTTGATGTCGCGGTGCAGCACCTTGGAACGGTGGGCTGTCTCGAGAGCGCAGGCAATTCGCACGGCGATATTGAGCACGGTGGCTACGGACAGCGGCTGGGTACGCTCCCGGGACGAATAAGAGCCGGGGCAGAACTCCATCACCAGGTACGGGCGGCCATCGGCCGAGATACTCGCGTTGTAGACCGTGAGAATGGACGGATGCGAGCTGAGGCGCGCCATGACGTCCGCTTCGGCATTGAAGGAACGCAGTACGTCGTCATCGACGATGTCCTGCAGTAGCACTTTGACCGCCACGGAACGGCGCGGCATGTTCTGTTCGAACAGAAAAACGTCGGCAAAGCCACCGGTGCCGAGAGGGCGCACGTAGGTGTAGCCCGACAAGACGGGCGGAGCAGAAGGAAGCCGCCTGCCCATTATTCCCCCGACCTGCACTGTTTCTGTCTTGCATCTTTGTATTTGTTCGCAAAGACGCAGCTGGTCTCAGGTTCAATCTTAACGGCGTCGCTCGACCCCGACACGCGCTGGGGCATATGGTACACCCCCAAAATGGGGGTGTTGGGCGACACAGCCTCGCTGACCAAGCCCTCACACCCGGACAACGCACGCAGGTTTGCCGCGGCCCGCGTGATGGCCTCGGCGACGCTCGTTTACTCCCCAGCAGCGGTCAGCACGGCACTCGGATCGCCCGGAATCGGGTCGCCGTTCAAGCCCAGGGCGTACCACTCGGTTGGACGGCTCATCCGTTCGCCCCGGTGCTCGCGGGCTTCAAACCTGTACTGCGACGGATGCTTAGCCGCGGATAGCGTTGCCGAGCTCGGTGTCCGCGTTGCTGAGTGCGTCGGCAGCGGCGGAGAGGAACTGGCTCATGCCATCAAGGCCGTTGACCGCGAGGGTCGTGCCCTGGGTGAAAGCGTCATAGGCGGCCTGGAAGGCGCCGGATGCGGAGTCGGTCACGAAGCCGGAGCCGACCAGGTTGTTCACCAGCGTCTGCAGCTCGCCGAGCTTGGTGATGACGTCGTCCTTGCCCGAGGTCAAGCGACCAGCGGCATCCGTCATGTCGGAATAGGTCACGTTGAGATTGGCCATGTTGTCCCCCAGAAGAAATGAGCCCGAACGGGCTGCGTGTGGTCCTAACCTAGCGGCAATACCCCGACGGGTCGAGTGGGGGGTGGACTCTCGGTCTAGTCACGGCTACTCCACGAGGGGAAGCTGCACGCGCACAACCTTGCCCCCGGCTACCATCATGCCGCGGCCGGGTGGAAATTCGGCACGGTTCAGGCGCGGCAGCGGAGTCTTCAGCAGGATGTCGCCCTCGATGGTGTCGGGCTGCAGCAGCAGGCCGCGCCTCGTGTTCTTCATCTCGGCGAACAGCGGCCAGGACGAGTTCCATGACGCGGTCTCACCGTCGGCGACCAGAAAATGGTCGCTGCGCTTGACCTGCTTGATGAGCTCGACCAACACCGCATCGGCCGGGGTCTGCAAAAAATCGGCGAGGTTTTCAATGACGATCGCGACGCGGGGTGTGGGCAGGTCGGCGCTCACCGCCAGGGTCAGTTCTTTGCCGAGGTCAACGGCTTCGGCCACGGTCGTCGCGGTCGCCACCCAGCCCGGCAGCCCGGCCAGTCCCGACCGTGCGTTGCCAATGTAGTACCGGGCGATCGTGGGGTCGAAGCGTTCGAAGGCGTGCATGAGTGCGCGCAGAGTGTTGCTGCGCCCGCTGGCCGGCGGCCCAGACAAGAGCAGCGTTCCGCGTGGGTCGAAACCCACCGGGGAGAGCGTCTCGTCGCTGAGGCCCAGAGCGGGTCGAGTCTTGACTCGGTCCGGCAGTTCGCTCGCCGGATAATCTCGCGACAGGCTGCCGATGGGCAGAGCGGCCTGAATGCCCTGCGCTAGCAAAGTGTCCGCCAGCACACGCACCGCTGCGGCCTGTTCTGCGGCGACGGCGGAACCGCCCCAGACCGCTATCTGCGTCTCCAGTCCGTCGAAAATGGCGCGGCCGGGCGCCGATTTGGCGTTGAGGATGTCGCCGGGCACGTCGAGCAGGCTGTAACCGGTATCGTCAGCGAGCCGCAGCACCACGCGGCGCTGAACGCTCGAACGCACCGAGCTGGGCACCGAGCCGGAACGGTCTGCCGTGAACGCAACGTGGATGCCGAGCTGACGACCGTCGGAGAGGATGCTGCGAAAAACGTCGTACCAATTCGACCGGCCGCTGGCCACTTCCCAGTCTTCGCGGAACGCCCCGAATCCATCGATGAGCAACAGGATGCGCGGCTCGTTCGGGCGGTTCGCGAGCGTGCGGTATTCGGCGATGGTCGACGCGGTGGCCTCGGCGAAGCGGTCGCCGCGCGATTCCAGCTCGGCTTTGAGTAGCCGGAACAGCCGAATGATGCGCTCGGTGTCGTCGCCGCCGATGATGCTGCCCACGTGCGGCAACGGTTCCAGCATGCGCAGGCTGCCAGCGGCGAAGTCGAGGCCGTACACGGCGACAGGTCCGCCGTCGCGCGTGCTGCCGGCCGCGATCGCGAGCGTACGCAGCGCAACACTCTTGCCGGAGCCACCGGTGCCGTAGATGCCGATGTGCCCGTCAATGTCCGGCAGGAAACGCACCGGGCGTTGCTGCTGCTCGGTCGGTGCGTCGGCCAGGCCGAGCACGAGCGCAGCATCCGTTTGCTGAAGGATGGGGCCCAGATCGCACAAAAGGGCCAGCTCGTCGAGCCACGGGCGCCGAGGTGGCGGAATCTGCGCCGCACCGGCGGCACCGACCAGTGCCGCGACGAGCTTCTGCTGGTCGGTCGGGCCGAGCTCGCGCTCCTGCCCGGCGAGTGGGTCGCTCGGCGGTTCCCACGCGGTTTCTCCACCGAAACGCAACTCGGCAATGCCGATTTCAGCATTTTCGGGTTCACGGGAGGTCCAACCGCCAGCGTAGCCGGATTGGAACTGTTGCAGCCGCCCCGGCCCGGTCTTGGCGATGCCACGGCCGGGCAGCCCCGGGTCGAAGTGGGCGGCGTCCTTGATTCCGACGACGTCGTTGCTGTCGGATTCGTCGGCCATGCGCAACGCCACGCGCAGGTTGGTGTTCGCCCGCAGGTTGTCTTTGATGACGCCGGCGGGTCGCTGCGTGGCCATGATCAAGTGGATGCCGAGCGAGCGGCCGCGCTGGGCGATGTCGACGACGCCGTCGACGAATTCGGGCACCTCGCTCACGAGGGCCGCAAATTCATCGATGACGAGCACGAGCGCCGGCGGGCTGTCCGGATCGCCGCGCTTCTCGAGCTCGATCAGATCCTTGGCCTTTTTGGAGTTGAGCAGGTGCTCCCGATAGCGCAGTTCGGCCCGCAGGCTGGTCAGCGCCCGGCGCACCAGGTGCGGGCTCAGGTCGGTGACGAGCCCCACACAGTGTGGAAGCGACACACAGTCGGCGAACGCTGAGCCGCCCTTGTAGTCGACGAACAGAAAACTCACTCGGTCGGGGCTGTATTCGGCAGCCATGCCGAGCACCCAGGCCTGGAGAAATTCGCTCTTGCCGGCGCCCGTCGTGCCGCCGACCAGGGCGTGCGGGCCCTGCGTGCGCAGGTCGAGGTGCATCGCCTGCACCCCGGTGGACCCGACAATGGCGCGCAGGGTTCCGGCGCGTTTGGAGCGCGGCGCCACACCGGGGGTGCGATCGTGCATCGAAGCGTTCTGGCGCCACCGGTCAATGACGGCGTCGTGCGCCTCGACCAGGTCGTGGCCGAGCAGCGTGACCATCGATACCGAGCGGGGCAGGTCGCTCGAGTCGGCGATCAGGGCGCCGGCATCGATGACCGGGGCGAGGCGGCGGGCGAAGTGCAGGGCGGTAGGCGAATCGACCGACTCGACCGCGACATCCGTTATCGTCTCACCGAGTCGCACGAACGAGACCGTGCCGAGCCCGGTACTCTCGTCGATTTCGACGGCGGTCCGACAGGCGGCGGGCAGCGCGGCCACCGTTCGAGCGATCCAGACCGGGTAGACACCGGCATCGGCACCGTTCTCAGCGAGTTGAACGAGCCGTGACCGGTCAACGGCGACATCGTCGGAGATGACCACGATGATCGCCGGGATGGGCGATTTCGTGCCCTCGCCGGTGTTGCTCGACCCGACTTCTTCGCCCCGCTCGAGGGCGGCACGCTCCTGCTCCATCGCGCCGCGCCGCGCCGACTTCGCGGACTTATTCCGCTGGGCGATGACCTCTTCGAGGGCAGCGAGAACGGATGCGGCACTCGACGCGCTGTCGGCTAGGTGGCCGCCAGCGAGGGGGCTCTGCGGCGACGAGGTGTGCGGCAGCCATTTGAGCCATTCCAGTTCACTCGACCATTGCGGGGTGACGAGCGAGGCGATGGCCAATTCTGCCGGCGAGTGCAGGGCGGTGAGCTGCACGAGCAGGGAGTTGACGGTGCCCACGCAGGCGGGGGCGCTGCCCGCTATCCCCAGCGCGCCGGCATCGAACAGGTTGTCGATGAGCGGAACCTGATCGACCGTGGCGTGTTCGGTGATGACGGCGTCGAGACGCTCCTGAAATTCGGGCAGCAGCTCGCCGCGAAGCGAGGCATCGATCGTGTTGCGGGATCGCATCGTGCCGAGGCCGAGCCGCACATTGAGGAAGGACCAGTGCTCGGGCCGGCGGGTCCACATGAGCGCGGCCCGCTCGAGCGATTGGGTGAGTGCCTCATTAGTCGAGGGCGCTTCTCCAAGCCGGGCCTGCTGTTCCAGCGTGCGCTCGGTCAGCAGTTGGGCACTCAACGCGGCGAGGCGGGTGTCGAACCGGCCGATCGATCGTTTCAACAGGCGTTTGTCTTTGGAGCGGTTCATGAAGAAGTTGCCGATGAGCATCATCGGGCTCATCAGCACAAACAACAGGGCGGCCGGGCGGTCGAAGATGAGCCACATGCTCACGCCCAGCAACACCGGTGCCACCATGGCGAGCCACGGGAACGGCTGGTCGTCTTTCTCGGTCGGAACCTCGGGCGCCGCGAACTCCTGCCCGGCATACCGACCTTCCACGCGCGGCGACCGGTTGAAGTACACCGGACCGTCGCGGTGTTCGTCGCCGGTCGCTGCCACCGTCTCCACGACGGTGATCCGCAGCTGGGTGTCGCCGATCTGCACGATCTCACTCTGCTCGATGCGCAGTCGCGTCACCAGACCGCCGTCGATGACAACGCCGTTGGCCGAACCGAGATCGACGAGGTCGATGCCCGCGGCGACTTCGAGACGCACGTGGCGTTTCGAGACGAGCTTGTCGCTGAGCACGACGTCGCAGTCGGCGCCGCGACCGATGATGGTCGTACCGCGCCCAAGAGCGATCTGAGCTCCGGCGTCCGGCCCGGTCAGCACGTGGATCACGGCAAGAGTCGGAGCGGCACCGTGCTCCTGGGACAGGTAGAACATGTCCGAGTCGGCCAGGGCAACGCTGGCGCCGGAACCGACCCAGTCCTCACCAATCAGGGCGTCGGGCGGCAACAGCAACCAGTCCGTTCCGCCGGGAGCGACCGTGCGCAGGGTGAGCGGCTGGGCGACTGCGCCGGCAACCAGCGGCGATCGCGGATCGACCCGAGCGATCGTACCGGCCACGTCGGAAATGCTGGCCGCGGCATCCGTTGTGACGACGATGTCGTCGTTCTGACCGTTGGACCGAGCCAACGTAACTTTCAACCGCACGTGCGCTCCCCCAGGATCGAGTTCAGGCGCATCGGCGACAAACCCGTCCTTCGAGCGTACCCCGCGTGGGGCCGTCACACGGAAGGCGACCCAGCAGACGGCGAGCGCGCATCCATCAGCCAGTCTGCTTCCGGGCGCGGTCCAGCGCGGGAAAGTGAGCTTTTTTGTTGCTTCGGCGTGGTATCCGACTTAGCCTTTAGTCATCGTTCGGCATCGCTGCCCTTCGGAATCGAAGGGCACCACATGTTCGAGACCGCACGTCAGGCCGCAACCGCTGCGGGCGAGGCATCCGCTGCACTCTGGCACCGCGCCAAACGGATGCTTCCGCCGACCCGCCGCCCCGCTCCCGACCACACCAATCCCCCGTCAATGGTCGCCGTGCACGACCTGGAGCAACTCCGCGACGAAGCCACCCAAGCACTGGCCCTCGCCAATAGTCAGCTCGAGTCTGCCGTGGGCGCACGCACCAAGGAGCTGGCCGACACCGCCGCCCAACTGCACACGCTCGTACGGCTGGCCCCGGTGGGGATCGTGCAGCTGGATTCGACCGGGGGCCTGCTCACCGCGAACGACCAGTGGCTGGCGCTCAGCGGACTCACCCTCGAGCAGTCCCAGGGCTCCGGATGGGCCGCTGCCATGCACCCCGATGACACCGAGCGGGTGGGCAGCGAATGGGCCGTGCACGCCGCCGACGGCACGGCCTACCAGACCAGTCTGCGGTTTCGCACACCGAACGGCCGGGTGAACTGGGTGCAGGTACATTCAGCGCCGACCTATGACAACGGCGTTCTGGTCGGCCACCTGGCCAGCGTCACCGACGTCACGGCCCTGCGGCTGGCCGAACAGAGAGTGACAGCCATGCAGGCCAGGTTCGAAGCGGCCTTCGCGTCATCCCCGTTGGGAACCGCTATAGTGACCCTCGACGGCCGCGTTCTGGAAGGCAATCGGCGCTTATTCGAGCTGACCGGCGCCCCCGCGAGCGTGCTCAACAAGCCGGTCGAGGATATCTTCTGTGTCATCGAGGAACGCGACGCCACCCCGTCACCGTTTCGAGCCGAGCAGCACGCGCACCAACGCTCCGAGCGGCAGATGCGCTGCAGCGAAGGCGAAGAGATCTGGGTGAACGTGAACATCGCTGAGATTCACGAGGGTGAACGCGCCACCGGGCTGCTCTACCAACTGGAGGATGTCACGGCTCGGCGGCTGGCCGAGGCGCGGGTGGAGCACCAAGCGTTCCACGACTCGCTGACCAACCTGCCGAACCGCTTGCTGCTGCTCGCCCGCCTCGACCTGGCCCTGCTCGAAGCAACCCGAACCAATCGTGGCGTCGGCGTGCTGTTTCTCGACCTTGACCGGTTCAAGGCGGTCAACGACACCCTCGGTCACCAGGCCGGCGACGCCGTACTGGTCGAGGTCGCAGCCCGGCTGCTGGAGGGTGCCCGCACCAACGACACCGTCGCGCGCATTGGTGGAGACGAATTCGTTGTCGTCTGCCCCGACCTGGAAAATGAGGTCGACCTCACGACCATCGTTGAGCGGTTGCAGGTGTCTCTCGGGCAGCCGATCACGCTCGGTTGTGCCGTGGCCACGATCGACGCGAGCATCGGCATCGCTTTCGGAACCAGCCAGGACGACCCCGAGGCGCTGCTGGTCAGCGCTGATGCCTCTATGTACCGGGCCAAAGATCGTATGCACAAGACGGTGCGCATCGTCGCGGAACCGGTCGTCACGAGCCGGCGACTGGAACTCGCAACCGCCCTGCGCGAGGCGGTAGTGCGTGGTGAAATCGAAACCTGGTACCAGCCCATCGTGGATCTGCAGCGCTCGGGCGAGGCCGCGGTCGTCGCCACCGAAGCGCTGGCCCGCTGGCGCAGGCCGAAAACCGGCATTGTGATGCCCGGCGATTTCATCGGCATTGCCGAAGACACCGGCCTGATCACCGAGATCGGTGCGGCCGTGCTCCATCAGGCTTGTGTCGCGGGCACGAGCCTCGATCACCTGGCCATCAGCGTCAATGTCTCGGCCAGGCAGTTCGCTCGCGACGATTTCGGGGCCATTGTGCGTCATGCCCTGCACGTGTCCGGACTCCCGTCGTACCGGCTCTGCCTCGAGCTGACCGAGAGCTCGCTGGTCGAGGCCATCGATTCCGCTGCGGCCACCTTTCAGGACCTCCGGGAGCTCGGCGTGCGGCTGGCCATCGACGACTTCGGCACCGGATATTCCTCGTTCACCCAACTGCGGGCGTTCACCTTCGATCTGCTCAAGATCGACATGACCTTCATTCGTGGGATCGAGGAATCCAGCCGGGACCGCGGTGTGGTCGAGGGTATCCTTCGACTGGCCGATGTGCTGCACCTCGACGTCATCGCCGAGGGCATCGAAACGGCTGGCCAGCGCGATCTGCTCAGGCAGATGGGCTGCCGCTTCGGCCAGGGCTACTTCTTCTCTCGGCCCGCGCCCACGGTGCAGCCCACCCTGGTCTCGCACCGCTGACTCGCCCCCTCCTGGTTTCCGGGCCCCGTTCCCGAAGGTGGCCCGGCGGTGCTAACCCGCGTCGTGCAGCACGTAGAGCAGAACGGACACAGTTCCGGTGGACGCCGTGGGCGCGTTCGGGTCGGTCGTCGAACTGAAATTGGTGACGGAGGCCAGCCGCTCGCCCTGCTGCAATCCGCCCACGAAGTCCAGCAGGCCGTCAGGGCTGCCGGACAGCGACACCGTCACCACGAGGGTCGCAAAATTCGCCGACGTCAGACGAGCGGATGCCACGGCGGGCGCCGTTCCCGCGGCCGCCGCAGCGGTAGCCGCAGCCGAAGCACCCGTTGGGGCAGCATCCGTTCCGGGCACGACCGCCTCGGCTACGACCGGCGCATAGGCTTGGACCTCCCCCACCGAAATCGCGGTCAGGACGACAGAGTTGGTCTCGGCCAGGGTGCCGAGCTGCGCGATGAACTCCGGCAGCCCCGCACCCGTCGGCACGGCCCGTTGCAGCTCGGCGAGGGTGCGCTCGAGGCCCGCGATGCCGTCGAGCTGCGTGTGCAGGTCGACGAGTTGCGCACTGTGTGCGGCGTTTGTGTCGTCGACCGCGACGGTATCGGACTGGGCGCGATCGGCCGCCCGCAGATTCGGACTGATACCGAAGATGCCGTCCATGATCACGACGAGCGCGATGAGCGCGCCTGCCACTATCGACCAGAATCGGGTTCGTTCCATGGGCTAGCCTCCCGACGCGTCGGCGCCGTTGACGTTGACGAAGACGCTCGTGTCCAGGTGGAGGGTGAGGTCGACCTGATAGGCGCCCGTGCCGGTGCGGGCCACGAGGCCCGGTTGCGCGTCGGCATACCCGTCCAGACCCTGCATCGCGGTGAGCAGTTGAGCCACGTTCGGAATGGTCGCGCTCGTCAGGGACAGCGACACCGTGGCCACCCGTTCCGGCTGCAACGGCAGCACTGATTGGCTGTACGCGGCCAGCGGCGAGGCGGCGTCGATGGTGACTGTGTCGATGGTGACCGCCTCCGGCAGGACAGCCGCGAGCTCGCGCAACCGGGCCGGCCAGTCGATGGCGGTCGACGCCCCGAATTGCACGGCCGCCTCGGTGTCGTCGATCGACCCGGTCACCCGGCGCAGGTCGGCGAACGTCGCCTGCCGAACGAGTAATTCCGCTGTCAATGCCTGTGCGCTGGCGAGCACCCGCTCGGCCTGGCCGGCCTGCCGGGCCGACTCGAAATGAGCCACCCCGGTCAGCAGGATCACGACCACACCGACCGTCAGCAGGCGATCACGCACCCGACGATCCCGACGATTTGCACGCACCTCGGGCGGCAGCAACGAGACCCGCGGTTCCCCGCCGATGATGATTTTGATGGCCTTCGACGGCCGATCCGCCGGCTGCTCGCCGCCTGTTCCCGTGTCCCCGCTCATACGCTGCTCCCGAGTGCCAACCCGCAGGCGACCAGATATGCTCCACGGGCGCTGCCGAGCTGCCCGGCGAGGGCGACCGACGCGAACGAGATACCAAACGGCTCACCCGGCGGCGCGGTCACCGGCAGCCGGGTGAGATCGGTCAGTTCGTGTGCCATCTCGCCGAGCTGCGAACCGCCGCCGGTGAGCACGATGCGAGCCACGGCAAGGTCGGGTCGGGTGTTGCTGAAGTACGTCACGGTGTTGCGCAGGCTCAGCAGCAGTTCGTGGGTGATGTCCCGCACGACCCTGGCGGCCACCGGATTCGCCGCCGCCACGTTGCCGTCGGTCAGCGACCGTTTCAGCGTCTCGGCCGCCGTATCGCCCAGGCCGAGCTGCAGTTTCAGTGCCTTGGTCACGTCGATGCCGCCCGCCGGAATCAGGCGCACGAATTGCGGCACCCGCCCGGCCGAGATGAGAACACTCGTCGTCGCGGCACCCACGTCGATCTGCGCGACAACCTGATCCGCTGTGCTGCCGCGAGAGATCACCCGGCTCAACGCGAACGGAATGAGGTCGACGTCCACCGCGGTCAGCCCGGCCAGCTTCACCGCCAAAACGTTGGCCAGCACCGCCTCCTTCACGGCCGCGATCAGCAATCCCTGAATCCGCGCACCCTCGTCGGTGTTGGCGTCGGCGGCAAGCTCGGAGATCGGATAGAAATCGAGCAGGGCTTCATGCACCGGGAACGAGAGCAGCTCCTGCACCTGGAACGGCAGCGACTCGCGGATACGCCGCAGCGACATTCGAGGCACGGTCAGGTTGCGCACCGCCACACGATGGTTGCCCATGCCGAGAATAACATTTCTGCTGGTGAATCCTCCGCTCGCCCACAACCGTTTCACCGTAGCGCCGACAACGTGCGGATCGACCACTTCACCGCGACTGACCGCGCCGGCCGGGAGTGGCTCTTCGCCCAGATGAACGATGGTTGGTGTCGCGGTTGTGGCGCCGCGCACCTCGACCGCACGCACGGTGGCGCTGCCGATGTCCAGTCCGACGATGCGGGCGTTAGCCATTGTCGGTCACATCCCGAATCGACACCCGGTCGCCCAGGCGTGTGCCGGTTCCTGTCGCAGGGGTGCCAGCCAGGCTGGCGCCGGGCAGCGTCACCGGCGCGAATCGAAAAATCGACGATCCGGCCAGACTCGACGTGCCCGAGTAGAGCTGGCCGTGCCAGATGGCCGACCCCTCGATTCTGACCTGGCACGGACTATAGATGAGGGCGGCAATCGTGCTTCCCGAGATGAACGAGCCCGCCACTTTCGACGCCCCGGACGCCGGGCAGCTCGGCACCCCGTCGGCGACATCGTCGGGGGTGATGAGCCACAACCGAGCAGAGTCCACCGAGCTGAACTGGGCACTGCCCAGTAACTGAAAACTCGTCGCGATGATGGCGAGGTCATTCTTCAGGGTGAGAATCTCGGCGCCGCTGGTCACGACCCCACCGAGGCACCCGCGAGCGTCGATCACCGTCGGCGTGGACGCATGGCTGTTGACGATGGGCTGCAGGGTGAGGAAGTTGCACGCCTGGGGCGCGGTGACCGTGGCAAAACCGGCCCAGTCGCCCGGCGCGTAGTCGACGTCGACCCAGCCCGGAACGGTCGGCGTGTTTCCGGGTGCCGGGCCGACCCCCGGTCCGGTTGGAACGATGGTCGTCTGGCCGAATACCCGGTCGGTATTCCCGACGAGGGATTGCGCGGTCAGGTTGCCCTTGATCTGAGCGGTCTGCTGCAGCGAGGTCTGTCCCGATGACCAGGCATTCTTACCCACGATGCTGCTGCCACCGAGCGCGATCGCGGCCGCCGTCACCGACCCGAGCACCTGCGAGGAATCCTCGAGCGACAGGTTCTGAGTGAGCCAGGCGTCCCCGCCGACGATGGAACTGAAGCTCGACTGCAGGGTCGGCGCGGTCACGTTCCCGTGCAGAATGGACGACTCCGACAGGGTGACCTTCTGTTTGGACCAGGCACTTCCGAAGATCTGGCACGACTCCGCGAGCCCGAGGGTTCCTGCAGCCACGACGACGTCAGCCTGCACCACCCCCGACCCCACACAGTTCGCATTCCCGGTGAGCACCTGCACGACCGGCTTCGAGCCGTTCAGGGTCTGGATCTGGCTGGAGCCGAAGAATCCCGCGCTGGCATACGAATACAGGGCTGCAGCGCTCGCTGCGGGCGTCGTCGCAGCCGGCACCGCCCGGTAGATGGCGGCGACGGTGCGGGTAGCCCTGGACAGTCCCGCAGCCGCGGCCGTTTCTGCCCGCCCGGTCGAGATGATACGCACCTGCGCGAACGAACCGGTGGGGCATCCGCTGATGAAGGCACCGGAATCCGACGTGGTGTAGCTCACAGCGACCGAGAACACCGGCGAGCCTGCGGGTGGGGCCACAGCGGGGCAGACCGAGCGACCGAGGCTCGCCGCGGTGTAGTCGATGCCGGCTTCGGCTGCCGCCTGCGCCTGCACGGTGGCACGGATGGTTCCACTGACCCGCAGCGATCCGAGGGTCACTCCGATCACCGTCGTGGCGACAACGGCCATGACCGCCATGATGCCGACGACGGCGAGGAGGGCGCTGCCACGTTCGGTGGCGGCGGCGCGGCCGCTCAGGGGGCGAAGCATGTGTTCGGCTCCGCTTGGTTGCCGCGGCTGGTCGAGGTCGTCGCGATTCGCACCGGCGCGCTGTCCGCGCCAGAGTTCACGGCGAAGGTCAGCTGGAGGGTCGTCGAAGTGGGCAGAGCGAAAATCGGTGTGGCCTGGTCGGCCTGGATACCGGTGCCGAGCAGCGCCCAGCCGCCGGTTCCGGCCGCCAGGTCGGCCGCACTGGGGGCAACGATACGAGCGGATGTCGGTGCCGCGCGGGTCGCGTAGATGGCCCCGCCATCGAGCGACGTGTAGTACCAGGCCTCGCACACGGTGACGATCTCAGTCGACGTTCCCAGGCTGGTCAGCACGAGCAGCTGGCCGGTTGACGCCGAGGTGAGTTTGAGTTCGGTGGCCGCCCGAACGCCCGCGTGCACCGATTGGGCGATGATCTGCCCCACGCTCGAAGCCTGGGAGCGCTCGCTGACGCGGCTCTGTGCGCTAAACGAACTCACGAGCATGCCGCCGACCAGCGAGAGCACAAGCACGGAGAGCCCCGAATAGATGAGCAGCTCGACCAGGGTGATTCCACGCTCGGCCGGATGCCCGGCCCGCTGACGACCGTGCACGGTCACCCCGTCACCAGAACCAGGGTGGTTGCCTCGGCGACGAGTCGATCGGCACGCACATCGGTCACCGACACGTGCACGGAAACCGTGGCAGGAAGGGCCGACGCGGCCGGGCACACGATCGGGTCGATCGCGGACTTCAGTGGTTGGCCGGCCGGGTCGAATACCGCACGGTGTGCAGCGGCGGCAGTCGCGAGTGCGGCACATTGACTGCCGAGGGAGCGCATATCTTCCATTTCTCGCACCACCAGTTGGGTCGCCGTGGCCAGGGTCGAGTTGGCGATCGACGCTTGCAGCGCCTGAGTGATCAGCGGCAGCAGGGCCAGCGCCATCACGGTGAGCAAAAACATCGACACGATGATCTCCACCACGCCGAACCCGTGCTCGCGCTCCGCGTGGATAGGGCCGACGCTCATTTTCGGGGCCTACCCATCTCGGACTGCCCGGCCACAGGCCTATTCCATCTTGGTTGCGGCTTCAGAGTCCGTGGTCGTGTACCCGTGGTTGGTCGTCGACGCCACGGTGTCGGAGGTTCCCTTTTTCCAGAAGCCGGTGATCTTGAAACCGTCAGAGCCCACCGCGGCGATGAGGATGTCGACGTCAGCGCTTTCGTTGTACGCGCTGAGACCGGTACCGTCGGCGCCGGCCGTCGCAAGGGCTTCGGCGACCGTGTCGCCACCCGACAGCTCTACGGCGAGCGCGGTTCGCGCCTGGGTGACCTGGGCCGCCACCGCGCTGTCTTTCGCACCGTCCTGCTGGCCGATATAGAGCGGTATGGCAACCGCCGCGAGGATACCGATAATGAGCACCACGACCAGGAGTTCGATCAGCGTGAAGCCGTGCTCTCGGTTGTGCCGTGATCGGTTCCGCAACGATCGGATCCGCAGCGATCGGCGCGTGCGCCACAATTTGTCCATGAATCGAGGCGACATGTTCAGTTCCCTTTTCTGCGTCCTACACAGCGAAAGCACAGCGCTCCCTCGCTGAGCATACGCTCTTTCTACCCCCTTAAGGGGGTTTATTTGACAACCTCGAAAATGCTGAACATGGGCAGGTACAGCGCCACGACCATCCCACCGATCACCACGCCGATGAATGCGATCATGAGCGGCTCAATCAGGGCAGTGAGCTGCTCGGTCATCGCCCGCACTTCCTGGTCGTAGAAGTCGGCGACCTTCCCCAACATTTGTTCGAGCGCGCCCGCGTCTTCACCGACGGCGATCATCTGGGTGACCATCGCCGGAAACAGTGGTTCCGCAGCGAGCGGTTCGGCGATCGAACGCCCCTCCCGCACCGACTCGTGCACCTTCACGAGTGCTTGCTGCAGGACCCAGTTGCCGCTCGTTTCGCCGACGATGCCGAGCGACTGCAGGATCGGCACGCCGGAGCCGATCATTGTGGCAAAGTTGCGGCTGAACCGGGCGATCGCGAGCTTGGCCAGCAGGGGGCCGAACACCGGCAGTTTGAGCTTGAGCGGGTCGACGACGCGGCGCACGCGGTCGGTGTTCTTGTTGCGCCGCCACCAGATTGCGACGAAGACAGCAACGATGATGAGCACCGGGCCGAGCCAGACCAGCGTACGCGACAGCACGACGAGTACCTGGGTCGCCAGAGGCAGCTCCCCGCCGAGGTCCTTGAACATGGTCTCGAAGATCGGCACAATAAAGATGAGCATGCCGATGACGGCCACGACCGCCATCAGCAGCACGATCACCGGGTAGGCGAGCGCCGACTTGATCGTGTCGCGCAGTTTGCCCTCCGACTCGAAGTTCTCGGCGATGCTCGTGAGGGCGTGTTCGAGAAAACCGCCGGTCTCCCCGGCACGTACGAGGTTCACCATGATCGGCGGATAGACCGACGGATGCTTCGCCATCGCGTCCGACAGAGCCACGCCCGTCTCCACCTCGGTGCGAATGCGACCGAGGCTCTGCGCGAGCACCTTGTTCTCGGTCTGCTCGGCCAGGATATTCAGGGTGCGCAGCAGCGACAGCCCGGCCGAGGTCATCGTGGCAAGCTGGCGGCTCATCACCGCGAGGTCCTTGAGGCCCACACCCTTGCTCAGTCCCGGAATGTGGATCTCGCGGCTGAGGCCACCGACATCCGTTACGGGAGCAATGGAAATGGGCGACAACCCCATGCCCTGCAGCCGCGCCAGCGCTGCCTCCTCCGAGGCGGCCAGCAGGCGCCCCTTCACCACCCGGTCGGAGGCGTTCCGACACGCGTAGGCAAAGGCGACCTGGGCGCTCATTTAGGGTTCCCGCTGCGAGAACGAGTCGTCGAAGTCGATCTCGGAACGCGCGCGACCGCGCAGTCCTTCCGATTCGGGCAGGCCTCGGCGCAGCAACTGCTCGAGCGAGGCGGGGTCCTGGGCCTTGGCCTCGGCGGCTTCCCGACTGATCACGCCGCCGATCACGAGGTCGGCCAGGCTCTGGTCCATCGTGTTCATGCCGAGAGCCCGTCCGGCCTGCATCGACGAAGGAATCTGATAAGTCTTGCCTTCGCGAATGAGATTCGCCACAGCGGGGGTGGCCACGAGCACTTCGATGGCGACGGCGCGCCCGCCGCCGATCTTCTTGACCAGAGCCTGGCAGACCACGCCCTGCAGGGTGGCGGCGAGCTGGGCGCGCACCTGCTCCTGCTGGTATGGCGGAAATACATCGATGATGCGGTCGATGGTCTGAGCGGCATTCTGCGTGTGCAGGGTCGCGAACACGAGGTGGCCGGTCTCGGCTGCGGTGAGGGCGACCGAGATGGTCTCGAGGTCGCGTAGCTCACCGATGAGGATCACGTCGGGATCCTGCCGGAGAACGTGCTTTAAAGCAGATGCGAAACTGTGCGTATCGTGGCCCACCTCGCGCTGGTTGACCAGGGACTTCTGGTGTTTGTGCAGAAACTCGATCGGATCTTCAACGGTGACGATATGGTCGGCCCTGGTGCGGTTGACCAAATCGATCAGGGCCGCGAGGGTTGTCGATTTGCCGGAGCCGGTTGGGCCGGTCACGAGAACGAGTCCGCGAGGCAGCTGGGCGAAGTTTCCGACCGACTGGGGAACGCCGAGTTCGGCGAGCTGCTTGATCTCGCGTGGAATCAGCCGGAACGCTCCGCCGACGGAACTGCGCTGCACGAAGTAGTTCACCCGAAAGCGGGCGCCACCGGCCGTGTAGGCGAAGTCGAGCTCGAGTTCCCGCTCGAACTGCTCGAGCTGGGCCGGGGTGAGCAGGCTTTGCAGGGCGGAGGTGACCTTGTCTCGCATCCACTTGCTGGAATTTTCGAGCGGACGCAGGTTGCCGTCGACCCGGATGCACGGCGGAGCGCCGACCGTGACGTGCAGGTCGGAGGCGCCGAGGTCGAGCACCTCGAGCAGGGCCGCGATGAGGTCGGGGTCAGGACCTTCGTCGAGCGGCGAACGCTGGTGGCGTCGCACCGTCTCGACCGGGTCGTCGACCAGGTCGTCGTCGACTGGCGCCGCTGCCCGGCGGCCGGGCTGTGCGGCGTCTTCCCGGATGGGGGCGTCGAGGGCGGGGTCGTCGAGGGCGGGGTCGTCGAGCGGCCAGGCCGTGCCGGCCGCTCCCGGGGGCGTCACCGGGATCTCGTAGATGGGGTGGGTCATGTAAATGGTCCTTTCGACCTAAGCGACCACGCGCAGGATTTCTTCAATGGAGGTGAGCCCGAGACGTACCTTGGCCCAGCCGTCGTCGCGCAGGCCGATCATGCCCTGCTGCCGGGCAGCGAGGGCGATCGCGGCACTCGATGCCCGCGCCACACAGAGTCGTTCGATTTCTTCGGTGACCGTCATCACCTCGTGAATGGCGAGCCGGCCGCGATACCCGGTATGGGAACAGTTCATACAGCCGGCCGCCTTGTAGATCACGGCCGCGACCCCGACCGGGGCGAAACGATCGGGATACGCGTCGAAGTTGAGGTACGCCAGTTCGTCGGTGCTGCGCACGTCGGGCAGCTTGCACCGGTCGCACAAGCGCCGAGCCAGGCGTTGGGCGACGACACAGTCGAGCGCGCTGCCGACCAGGAACGGTTCGATTCCCATCTCGGTCAGCCGGGTGATCGCGCTCGGCGCATCGTTCGTGTGCAGGGTTGTGAGCACGAGGTGCCCGGTGAGCGCCGCCTCGATGGCGATCTGGGCGGTCTCGTGGTCGCGCACCTCGCCGAGCAGCACGACATCAGGGTCGCTGCGCAGGATGGCGCGGAGGGCGCTCGCAAAGGTGAGCCCCGCCTTCGGATTCACCTGCACCTGGTTGATTCCGGCCATGCGGTATTCAACCGGGTCTTCCACAGTGATGACGTTGATCTCGGGCCGGGCCACCGAATTCAGGGTCGTATATAGTGTGGTCGACTTGCCCGAGCCGGTCGGGCCGGTCACCAGGATCATGCCGTACGGCTTGGAGTAGGCGGTGCGATACGCCGCGAAGTTGTGCTCGAGCAGGTTGAGATCTTTCAGGTTCATGCTCGTCGTGGAGTTGTCGAGAATTCGCATGACGACCTTCTCGCCCCACACGGTCGGCAGGGTCGCGACCCGAAGGTCGATGGTGCGGCCGCCGTGACTGACCGACATGCGTCCGTCCTGCGGTTTGCGCCGCTCGGCGATATCGACGTCGGCCATGATCTTGAGGCGGCTGATCACACCGTTCTGAATACTCTTCGGTGCGCTCGGCATCTCGTGCAGCACCCCGTCGATGCGATAGCGCACCCGCAGGTGGTTTTCCCCCGGTTCGATGTGAATGTCAGAGGCCTTGTCCTGGATGGCCTGGCTGACCAGCAGGTTCACGAACCGCACGATCGGCGCCGTGTCGACGTTCGATTCGGCGGCACCGATCGTAGCGCCCCGGGCGGGGGCGTTCTCCTCTTCGAGGGTCGTGGTGAGATTGCTGAGCTCGTTGTCGGCGCGGTGCACCCGGGCGAGGGCGGCGAGCAGGTCGCTGCGCTCGGCGACCACAGCCGTGACGCGCATTTTCGCGCTCTCGCGCACGTCGTCGAGCGCGACAACGTTGCCCGGATTGACCATGGCCAGCACGAGCTCACCGCCGACGATCGCAATCGGCAGCACTTCGTGGCGACGGCACACACCCGGGGAGACGAGGGCGAGGGCGACCGGGTCGATCGTGTAGTCGAACAGTTCCACGAAGGGCAGATTGGCCTGCGCGGCCCGGGCGCGGGCGAATTGAATCTCCGAGATCGCCCCACTGTCGACAAGTCGGCGCACGGCACCCTCGTCGGCCGGGTCACCGGCCATCAGGGTATCGAGCACCTCGATTGGCAGCAGGCCGTGCAGAATGAGAATTTCGGTCAGGGTTGCCACGCCGGCCTCCCCCTAACTGGGCACAAAAACAGTAGAACCTGAGTATACGTCTCCTCCCCCCGTTTCACCTCCCGACTTCCCGCTCTTATGTCGGGACGGTGCCCGCAGCATCCGCTACCGTGCGCTACCGCTTAAACGACGGATGGCCCCTGCCGAAGCAGGGGCCATCCGTTTAGTACTCGGGGTTAGTTATACGTACCCGGAGTCAGGTCGTCGGACGAGAAGCTGTCGAAGTCGACGAAGCTCAGGTCACCCTCGTTGAACGTTGCATCTTCGGTGAAGATGCGGTTCGGGTAACGCTCAGCCTTGGCTTCCTCGGTGGCCTCGACGGTGACGTCGCGATAGCGGGGAAGGCCGGTGCCGGCGGGGATCAACTTACCGATGATGACATTCTCCTTGAGGCCCATCAGCGGGTCGCTCTTGCCTTCCATGGCCGCCTGGGTCAGAACCCGGGTGGTCTCCTGGAAGGAAGCGGCCGACAACCAGGACTCGGTCGCGAGGGAAGCCTTGGTGATACCCATGACTTCCTGGCGAGCGGATGCCGTCTTCTTGCCCTCGGTCAGCGCCGTGCGGTTGAGGTCGTTGTACTTCAACCGGTCGACGAGCTCGCCCGGAAGCAGTCCGGTGTCACCGTGTTCGACGACGGTCACCTTGCGAAGCATCTGGCGAACGATGACCTCGATGTGCTTGTCGTGAATCGGAACACCCTGCGAACGGTAGACCTCCTGCACACCGGAGACGAGGTGCTTCTGCACCGCGCGAACACCCTTGACGCGAAGAACTTCCTTCGGGTCGACGGCGCCGATGATGATCTGCTGCCCCAGCTCGACGTGCTGGCCGTCCTCAACGAGGAGGGTTGAACGCTTGAGCACCGGGTAGGCGATAGCTTCGTCGCCACTGTCGGGGGTCAGGATGACCTTGCGGCCCTTGTCCGAATCCTCGATCGTGATGCGTCCGGCGGAGTCGACGATGGGCGACGCACCCTTGGGGGTACGTGCTTCGAAGAGCTCCTGAACACGCGGCAGACCCTGGGTGATGTCGTCAGCGGATGCCGACCCACCCGTGTGGAAGGTACGCATGGTCAGCTGGGTGCCGGGCTCACCGATGGACTGTGCGGCGATGATACCGACGGCCTCACCGATGTCGACGAGCTGGCCGGTGGCGAGCGAACGGCCGTAGCAGACCGCACACACACCGACAGCCGACTCACAGGTGAGTACAGAGCGCACCTTGATGGTTTCGACACCACCGGCGATGAGCTTGGCGATGAGCACGTCTCCGACGTCGTCTCCGGCGTCGGCGATGACCTCACCGGCAGCGTTGACCGCGGCTGCGGCCAGGCTACGGGCGTAGACCGCGTTCTCGACGTTGAAGTCGACCAACAGGCCGCCGTCTTCGTCGCGCAGGAGCGCACCGGTCGTGGCGTCGGTTCCGGCGATGGGCAGTTCGAGGCCCTTCGTCGTTCCACAGTCGTCTTCGCGGATGATGACATCCTGCGAGACGTCCACCAGACGACGGGTGAGGTACCCCGAGTCGGCGGTACGCAGAGCCGTGTCGGCCAGTCCCTTACGAGCACCGTGAGTAGCAATGAAGTACTCGGCGACGGACAGGCCTTCGCGGTAGCTCGAGATGATCGGGCGAGGGATGATCTCACCCTTCGGGTTGTTCACGAGGCCTCGCATGCCGGCGATGTTTCGCACCTGCAGCCAGTTACCACGAGCACCCGAGGTGACCATGCGGTTGATCGTGTTGTCGGCCGGGAAGTTCGCCTGCATTGCTGCGGCGACGTCTTCCGTGGCACGAGTCCAGATCTGGATGAGCTCCTGGCGACGCTCGAGGTCGGTCGTGAGACCCTTCTCGAACTGTGCCTGAACCTTGGCCGCCTGCTTCTCGTAACCGGCGACGATCTCCTTCTTGTTCGGCGGGGTGAGAATGTCGCTGAGCGCAACGGTCACACCGCTTCGGGTGGCCCAGTAGAAACCGGCATCCTTGATCCGGTCGAGGGTTGCAGCAACCTCCACCTTGACGTACCGCTCCGCGAGGTCGTTGACGATGGTCGACATGGTGACCTTGTTGGCAACGTCTTCGAAGAACGGGTAGTCGGCCGGAAGGGCCTCGTTGAAGATGGCACGACCGAGGCTCGTCGTGACGAGAACGGTTCCGACAGCCTGGCCATTGACCAGTTCGACGCCCTCGGGCTGGGTGCCCTCGGTGAAGTACTTGTCGGTCAAACGGATGCGCACCTTGGCATTCAGGTCGAGCGACTTCTGGTCGAACGCGAGAATGGCCTCGGACACGGTGGAGAAGGCGCGGCCTTCTCCGACCACACCTTCCTTCATCGTGGTGAGGTGGTGCAGACCGATGATCATGTCCTGCGTGGGCAGGGTCACCGGGCGGCCGTCAGACGGCTTGAGGATGTTGTTCGAGGCGAGCATCAGGATGCGTGCCTCGGCCTGGGCCTCAACCGAGAGCGGAAGGTGGACAGCCATCTGGTCACCGTCGAAGTCGGCGTTGAACGCCGCGCAGACGAGCGGGTGCAGCTGGATTGCCTTACCTTCAACGAGCTGAGGCTCGAAGGCCTGGATGCCGAGGCGGTGCAGGGTGGGTGCACGGTTGAGCATGACCGGGCGCTCGCGGATGATCTCCTCGAGCACGTCCCAGACCTGCGGACGCGAGCGTTCGACCATCCGCTTGGCAGCCTTGATGTTCTGAGCGTGGCTCAGGTCGATCAGACGCTTGATCACGAACGGCTTGAACAGCTCGAGTGCCATCTGCTTGGGCAGACCACACTGGTGCAGCTTGAGCTGCGGGCCGACCACGATGACCGAACGTCCGGAGTAGTCAACGCGCTTGCCGAGCAGGTTCTGACGGAAACGACCCTGCTTTCCCTTGAGCATGTCGCTCAGGGATTTGAGGGCACGGTTACCGGTACCGGTGACGGGGCGACCACGACGACCGTTGTCGAACAGTGCGTCGACGGCCTCCTGCAGCATCCGCTTTTCGTTGTTCACGATGATCTCGGGAGCACCGAGGTCAAGCAGACGACGCAGGCGGTTGTTGCGGTTGATCACACGACGGTAGAGGTCGTTGAGGTCAGAAGTCGCGAATCGGCCACCGTCGAGCTGCACCATCGGGCGCAGTTCGGGCGGGAGTACGGGTACGACGTCGAGCACCATTCCGGCCGGCGAGTTGCCGGTCATGATGAAGGCGTTGACCACGCGCAGACGCTTGATGGCGCGGATCTTCTTCTGGCCCTTGCCCTCGGCGATCTGCAGGTGCAGGTTTTCGCTCTCGGTGACCAGGTCGAAGGCCTCGAGGCGCTTCTTGATGGCTTCGGCGCCCATGTAGGCCTCGAAGTACATGCCGAAACGGTCCTGGAGCTCGTGGAAGACGGAGTCTTCCGGCTTCAGGTCGCCGACCTTGAGGGTGCGGAAGTCTTCCCACACGCGCTCGAGGTGAGCGATCTGCTCGTCCAGGGACTTGCGAACCTGGCCCATTTCCTTCTCGGCGGCGTCCTTGGTGCGCTTCTTCTGGTCGCTCTTGGCGCCTTCGGCCTCCAACGCTGCGAGGTCGGTTTCGAGGCGCTGCAGGCGATCGGCGATGCGCGAGTCGCGGCTGGACTCGATGGTCTTGAGTTCGAGGCGAAGCTCGTTCTCGAGGCCGGGCATGTCCTGGTGGCGACCGTCTTCGTCCACCGTGATGACCATGTACGCGGCGAAGTAGATGACCTTTTCGAGGTCCTTCGGAGCCATGTCCAACAGGTAACCGAGACGCGAGGGCACACCCTTGAAGTACCAGATGTGCGTGACGGGAGCAGCAAGCTCGATGTGGCCCATGCGCTCACGGCGCACCGACGACTTCGTGACCTCTACACCGCACCGCTCGCAGACGATGCCTTTGAAGCGAACACGCTTGTACTTGCCACAAGAGCATTCCCAGTCCCGCGAGGGTCCGAAGATCTGCTCGCCGAACAGGCCGTCTTTTTCCGGCTTGAGCGTGCGGTAGTTGATGGTTTCGGGCTTCTTGACCTCACCGTGCGACCAACGACGGATGTCGTCTGCGGTAGCCAGGCCAATACGAAGCTCGTCAAATGTTGTTACGTCGAGCAATTTCTCTCCTTGGAAAGTTTTCGAAGTTTCTTTGGACCGGGCTTAGATGTCGTCGATGGTCGACGTTTCAAACCGGGTGGAAATGTTGATGCCGAGCTCTTCCGCAGCGCGGAACACCTCATCATCCGTGTCGCGCAGGCTGACTGCGGTGCCGTCGGCCGAAAGTACTTCGACGTTCAGGCAGAGCGACTGCATTTCCTTGATAAGAACCTTGAAGCTCTCGGGAATGCCGGGTTCCTGGATGTTCTCACCCTTGACGATGGCTTCGTACACCTTGACGCGGCCGAGGATATCGTCAGATTTGATGGTCAGGAGTTCCTGCAGGGCGTAAGCGGCTCCATATGCTTCGAGCGCCCACACCTCCATCTCACCGAAACGCTGTCCACCGAACTGCGCCTTACCACCCAGCGGCTGCTGGGTGATCATGGAGTACGGGCCGGTCGAACGTGCGTGGATCTTGTCGTCGACGAGGTGGTGGAGCTTCAGGATGTACATGTATCCAACGGACACCGGCATCGGGAACGGCTCGCCGGAGCGGCCGTCGAAGAGCTGGGTCTTTCCGGTGGAACCGATGAGGCGTTCGCCGTCTCGGGTCAGGGTCGTGGAGTCCAAAAGACCCTCGATCTCGATCTCGAGCGCACCGTCGAATACCGGGGTGGCGACCTTCGTGCCGGGGGCGGCGCTGAAGGCGTGCTCCGGAAGACGGGCAGCCCATTTCGGCTTGCCCTCGACGTTCCAGCCCTGCTTCGCAATCCAGCCGAGGTGGGTTTCGAGTACCTGGCCGAAGTTCATGCGACCGGGGATGCCGAGCGGGTTGAGGATGATGTCGACCGGGGTTCCGTCGGCGAGGAACGGCATGTCCTCGATCGGCAGAATGCGGGAGATGACACCCTTGTTGCCGTGACGGCCGGCGAGCTTGTCGCCCTCGGTGATCTTGCGCTTCTGGGCGATGAACACGACCACGCGCTGGTTGACGCCCGAGCCGAGCTCGTCGTCGCCGTCCTGCGAGTCGAACACCTTGACACCGATGATGGTGCCGCGCTCACCGTGGGGAACCTTGAGCGAGGTGTCGCGAACTTCACGGCTCTTCTCGTTGAAGATCGCACGCAGCAGGCGCTCTTCGGCAGACAGCTCGGTCTCGCCCTTGGGCGTGACCTTGCCCACGAGGATGTCGCCGGGGCGAACCTCGGCTCCGATGCGAATGATGCCACGCTCGTCGAGATCGGCGAGGAAGTCCGGAGACACGTTGGGAAGGTCGCGAGTGATCTCCTCCTTACCCAGCTTGGTGTCGCGGGCATCCACTTCGTACTCTTCGATGTGGATCGAGGAGAGGGTGTCGTCCTTCACCAGGTTCTGGCTCAGGATGATCGCGTCCTCGAAGTTGTAACCTTCCCACGGCATGAATGCCACGAGCAGGTTCTTTCCGAGGGCGAGTTCGCCCTGGTCGGTGGCGGGTCCGTCGGCGATGACCTCGCCGGCTTCGATGCGCTCACCGGCGTTGACGATCACGCGGTGGTTGAAGCTCGTGCCCTGGTTGGAGCGGCTGAACTTGCGCAGGTAGTAGTCCTGCGTGCCGCCCTCATCGAGCTGGATGGTGACGACGTCAGCCGACACCTCGGAGACCACACCGGGCTTCAGCGCGGTGAGCACGTCACCGGCGTCGATGGCCGTGTAGACCTCCATGCCGGTTCCGACGAGCGGGCTGTCACTGAGAAGCAGCGGCACCGCCTGACGCTGCATGTTGGCGCCCATGAGCGCGCGGTTTGCGTCGTCGTGCTCGAGGAACGGGATGAGGCTGGTCGCGACCGATACCATCTGGCGCGGCGAGACATCCATGTAGCCGATGTCTTCAGCGGGAACGAGGTCGACCTCGCCACCCTTCTTACGAGCGAGCACGCGGGTCTCGGCAAAGTGCGAGTCCTTGGTGAGCGGCGCGTTGGCCTGGGCGACGATGAAGTCGTCCTCTTCGCTCGCGGTGAGGTAGTCGATGTGCTCAGTGACCTTGTTGTTGATGACCCGACGGTACGGCGTCTCGATGAAACCGAACGCATTGATCTGCGCGAACGAGGCGAGCGAGCCGATCAGGCCGATGTTCGGGCCTTCCGGGGTCTCAATGGGGCACATGCGGCCGTAGTGCGAGGGGTGAACGTCTCGCACCTCGACGCCGGCGCGGTCTCGGGAGAGGCCACCCGGGCCCAGCGCGGACAGGCGACGCTTGTGCGTGAGGCCTGCGAGCGGGTTGTTCTGGTCCATGAACTGCGACAGCTGGCTGGTTCCGAAGAACTCCTTGATCGCGGCGACGACGGGGCGCACGTTGATCAGGGTCTGCGGGGTGATCGCTTCGATGTCCTGCGTGGTCATACGCTCGCGAACGACGCGCTCCATGCGGGACAGGCCGGTGCGCACCTGGTTCTGGATGAGCTCGCCAACAGCACGGATACGACGGTTACCGAAGTGGTCGATGTCGTCGATGTCGATGTTGATGTCGGTCATCTTGCCGTCGCGCAGACCCGGAAGGGTGGTCTGGTTGTCGTGCAGGGCAACGAGGTACTTGATGGTGGCCAGAATGTCGGCCAGCGTCAGTACGGAGTCACTCAGCGGGGCTTCGAGGCCGAGCTTGCGGTTGATCTTGTAACGACCGACCTTGGCCAGGTCGTAGCGCTTGGAGTTGAAGAAGAAGTTGTCGAGGAGCGCACGCGCAGCCTCGGCGGCAACCTGCTCGCCGGGACGAAGCTTGCGGTAGATGTCCTTGAGGGCTTCTTCCTTGGTGAGGATGTTGTCCTTCTCGAGGGTGAGCTCGATGGACGCGTAGCCCTTGAACTCCTCGAGGATCTGCTCGCTGGTGAGCCCGAGGGCCTTCAGGAACACGGTCACGGACTGCTTGCGCTTGCGGTCGATGCGCACGCCAACCTGGTCGCGCTTGTCGATCTCGAATTCAAGCCAGGCACCACGGCTCGGGATGACACGGGCGGAGTAGATGTCCTTGTCAGACGTCTTCTCCTGCTCGCGGTTGAAGTACACGCCCGGGGAGCGCACCAGCTGCGACACGACGACACGCTCGGTGCCGTTGATCACGAAGGTGCCCTTGGGGGTCATCAACGGGAAGTCACCCATGAACACGGTCTGAGTCTTGATCTCACCGGTGAGGTGGTTCATGAACTCAGCGTTCACGTAGAGCGGTGCGGAGTAGGTTTTACCCTTTTCCTTGCACTCGTCAATGGTGTACTTCTCCGGCTCGAGCTCCGGGTTGGTGAAGGACAGCTGCATCGTTTCGCCGAGGTCCTCGATGGGTGAGATCTCCTCGAAGATCTCATCGAGCCCGGTGCGATTCGGCAGGTCCTGGCGTCCGGCTTTCTGGGCCTCGGCGACGCGAGCCTTCCAGATGTCGTTGCCGACGAGCCAGTCGAAGCTCTCGGTCTGCAAAGCAAGCAGATCCGGAACGTTCAAGTGGTCGCTGATCTTTGCGAACGACAGACGCTCGTGGGAGCGGCCGTTCTTGGGTGAGTTGGTGGTTGCGTTGCGCGCAGCAGCCAAGGAAATAACCTCCGTGGACCCCGTCAGGTCTAGTTACTGTTATTGGTGATGACTCCGCAGACCCTCGAAAGAGGTGTGCCTCAAGGTGGCTTGAACACGCAAAGCCGACCGCAATATGAAGGCATAGTTTGTCTGGGAGCGCAAGGATCAACTATATGCCCGAATTGGTGGCCTGTCCACCTAATTCTTGCGAATCTGCGAATTCTCAGGTATAACACCCTCCGTTCATCCCGCGATAGCGGATGCGCGGCGCGGGCGCACAGACAGGGCGCAGACTAGGACGATGAGTACTGGGCGTAAGGGTGAGGTGACGGAGGGGCATCCGTCTGTCGTGTTGAAGTTGAGCGGACACACGGCGGTGATCGAACCGGACCGGTTCACCCCCGGCAGCTTTCAACTCGTGGTCGACGGAACTCCGCAGTCGCACGTGAACATCGACCACCCCGACGAGCTTTTCTTCGAGTACATCCAGCGCATCGGGCATGTCATCGATCTGCTCGGCGATCCGCACGAGCCGATCACCGCCGTGCATCTCGGAGCCGGCGCCCTCACCCTGCCGCGCTATGTCGAGGCGACCCGACCGGGGTCGCGCCAGCAGGTCGTGGAGATCGAGAGCGATTTGATTGACCTCGTGCGCGAGGTGCTGCCCTGGGACAAGCGCGCCCAGCTGCGGGTGCGCCACGGCGATGCCCGCGAGGTGCTCGGAAAGCTGCCGGCCGGGCTGCACGGCGCGGTCGACCTCGTGGTCGTCGACATCTTCTCCGGGGCACGCACCCCGAAACACGTCACCAGCCGCGAGTTCTTCGCCCTCGCTGCCCCGCTGCTGTCGCCGCGCGGCGTGCTCGCCGTCAACGTAGCGGATGGCCCCGGCCTCGCGTTCGCGCGCGGCCAGGCCACCACTCTCTCCGCGGTGTTCGAGCATGTGATCGGATTCGCCGAGACCCAGGTGCTGAAGGGCCGGCGCTTTGGCAACATCGTCTTCGTGGCGGCGCACACGCCGATCGACCTCAATTGGATTCCGCGGCTGCTGGCAAGCGGTCCGCACCCGGCCAAGGTGATCGAGGGTGCTGAGCTGAAAGCATTCATGGCCGGTTCACTTGTGGCGACCGACGAGACCTCGACCCAGTCGCCGCTGCCCGGCCGCACGGTCTTCCAGATCGGGCACTAGCGTCGGCCTCTTTCGGAGGCGATTAGACGGAGGCCACCGTGATGTGGTCCCGGCCAGCGCACTTCGATGCGTACATCGCTGAGTCGGCAGCTTTGAGTATCTCGGCGGTCGACATCGCCGAACCGTCCACTGGTTCGTGCAGGGCGATTCCCACGCTTGCCGTCACGGCGAAGGACGCGCTGATTCCCACCAAGGGCTGCCGCACAGCCAAACGAATGCGCTCGGCCAGCCCCCGCGCCTCGTCGACGCCGATGTCTTCACAGATCACCACGAACTCATCGCCACCGAATCGCGCGAGGGTGTCACTGCCGCGAACTACATCGCGCAAACGGTGCGCGATCTCCTCGAGCACAGCGTCACCCGCCAGATGTCCGAGGCCGTCATTGACGGCCTTGAATCCGTCGAGATCCATGAAGATCACCGCCAGCCGACTACGGTGTCGCGCAGCGAGCAGGAGCGCAGCGTTCAATGAATGCTGCAGGAGGCTGCGGTTGGCCAGCCCGGTGAGCGAATCGTAGAGCGCGAGGTTCGCCAGCTCGGCGTGCAGACTCACCCGCTCAAAGACCTGAGCCGCCTGGAGCGCGAGCGCCATCTGTAAGGCCAGACGATCGTCGTCGAGATCACGTTGACGGCCGTAGAAGCAGGTCAAAAGCCCCAGCGTGCGTTCCATGCCGATGATCGGAACGGTGCTCAGCCCCTCAATCCGTGCCGCCCGCAGCGCGCCGACGACGTCAGGAAAACGGGCCTCGGCATCAGCGCCGTTGACGACGGTGACGGCGCGACCATTGCTCAACGCCTCAGCCTCCGGTCCCCCCTGCGCGATGCCGGCGGAGCCATCGAACAGCGGATGCCGCCCGGCGGCCAGCCTCACACCTCCGGCCCCGTCGAACAGCAGCACCGCGACCGCGGTCGCTCGAAAAGCTTGCCGCGCGCTGTGCTCGAGTGCTGCCGCCACGGCCGCTTCCGACTCGCAGGTCCCGAAGGCCGTGCTGGCGTCCTGCAGCGCCCTCACGTGCGTCTCCGAGGCTTCAGCGGCGCGCCGGGCATTCAGCAGCTCCCTCTCCAGGTTGTGACGCTGAGTGGAATCGAAGATAGCCGTGCTTACCAGCCGCGGCGTCGCATCCGTACCGAAGCGCGTGGTGGAATTCACGAGCACCGGCAGGGATTCGCCACTCACGCAGCGCAGCGTCAGGGCGGCTTCCCGCACTTCTCCAGCCAGACGCAGAATCGGCAGATACCGAGTTTCGTAGAACAATCGGCTACCGGTCGTCAACAGCTGCTCGAATGGGGTGCCCAGCATGCTCGCGCGAGAATGCCCGGTCCACCTCAAGAGTGTCGCGTTGACCTCCGTGACGATGCCGTCTGGCGTGGTGCTGAGCAACCCGCAGGGCGCTTGGTCGTAGAGTTCGGCGGGTGTCTCGAACTCGGCATCGCCCGGCCCAGGTGCTCTGAACGAGCCGTGCTCGGTCACTTTAGATAGGCACGGATTGCCGCAGCAAGCAGGCTTGGATCGGAGAGGTTGGGGCAGTGACCAGACGTGGGGAGAACCACTAGGGAGCTTCCGACAATTTTTCGGTGCACGTATTGGCCCACCGGCAGTGGAGCAATGACGTCGTTCGCGGACTGCACGATCAGGGCTGGAGTGCTCACCCTGGCCAGATCTCGCCGATTGTCGGAAAGAAATGTGACGTGGGCGAAATGACTGGCAATGTCAGGGTCGGTCTTGCAGAAACTCGTGGTCAGTTCCTGTCCGAGTTGCGGGCGATCGAGATTACCCATGATCACCGGCGCCATCGTTGCCGACCAGCCGAGGTAGTTCGCATCGAGGGCATCGAGGAGCCCTTCAATTTCACCCTGATCGAAACCGCCAGCATAGTCACCATCATTGATATACCGCGGCGAGGGGCAGATCAGGGCGAGCGCGCCGAAACGTTCCGGGGATCGAATTTCGGCCAGAACGCCGATCATGGAGCTCACGGAGTGGCCGACGAATACCACGTCCCGGAGATCCAATTCTTCGAGAAGGTCGAGCAGGTCATCCGCGTACCCGTGCAGGGAATCGTATTTTCCGTAATCGTATTGGACCAGATCGGAGCCGCCGGCGCCCACGTGATCGAACAGCACGATTCGATAGTCGGCCTCGAATTCGGGTACAACCGCGCGCCACATCTCCTGGCTGCAGCCAAATCCGTGGGCGAAGACCATCGGGCGTCCGGCGGCGTTGCCCGACACATGGACGTTGTTGCGCACGAGCACTCCGACATGGGGCAAATCGTCAATCTCGCGCATTGTTTTATCCTAATCACTGCGGATGCGAGCTGCCAGAGCTGAGCGGCCGAGGGGCATGCTTCGGGGTGGCTTCGGTCGGTTTCTCACCGACGGCGGTACTCTGGGCACACCCGTTCTTTCCCCCGCGGCCGCGGCCGCCCTCGTCACTACAGGAACACACCCTGAGCTTCATCATCGGTTACGATCCCATCACCCTGCGCGAAAAAGTCGACCTGCTGGCCGCTGGCGAGCGACTCGTCGAACTCGGCAATCTGCGCAGCCTGGCCGCCCTCAACGAGAAGGTCGCCCTGCTGCGGCTGGTCGGTCGGCTCGATGAGGCCTGGGAGATTGCCAATGAGGCGCTGCGGCAGTCCCGCTTTACCGGTAACCGGGAACAGGCGGTGGCCAGTCGCATCCGTCGTGCGCAGGTTTTGCAATTTCAGGGCAAGCTCGATGAGGCCGCGAGCGAGTTGACGCACTGCATCCTCGACTCCGAGGTGCACGAGTGGACCCGCCTCGCGGCCTACGCCCGGCAGCACCGCGGCAAGGTGTACTTCGACCAGGGCAACCTCGAGGGCGCGTTGGCTGACTTCACCGCGGCAGTGTTTCTTCGGGAGAAGGACGGCGCCGACGCCGACGAACTCGACAGCTCGCTGCTCGCCGTGGCCGTCGTTGAGTCGCACATTGCGGCCCGTGGGCCTCAAGCCTGACCGCGTGCGCCGTGGCCTCCGCGCATAACTCCTGCAATTCTGGCGGCGACGATTGAAACAGGCGCGCAATCACGCGGCGCCCGTTGGGCTTCGTCAGAAATTGCAGGAGTTATGCCGTCTCGCGCCCAAATACTGGCCGCTCGGCGAGTTCTCGGGCATGCTGTGTTCACCACGAAGGAGAGGTGAACGGTGACCGATCGACCCCGGGCGTGTCGCCGAGCGGCAGCGGCCACATCGGCAGCCCTGCTGGTCCTGGCGCTGGCTGCCTGCAGCACGGAAACGCCGCGCGTCACCCCATCGACGTCGACCCCGGCCCAGCCGTCTCCGACCGACGGCAGCGCTGATGCAGGGCCGGTGCGTCCGGTCGGGGAACCTGTCGTCATCGCCTCCGGGCTCGAGGCGCCCTGGTCGATTCTGCGGCTGCCCGACGGCGCCGGGCTGATCAGTGAACGCGACACCACCCGGGTGCGCGAGCTGCTGCCCGACGGCTCCCTGCGTGAAGCCGCAACCGTGTCGGCGGCGCAGCCGAACGGTGAGGGCGGCCTGCTCGGCCTCGCCTTTCTGGCCGACGAAGCAGCCCCGGGCGGCGACGGCTGGGTCTACGCCTACTTCTCCACGGCGAGCGACAACCGCATCGAGCGGATGACGCTGGCCGGCTCCCCCGGAAGCCACACCCTGGGCGAACCCACGGTCATTCTCAGCGGCATTCCCCGGGCCGGCAACCACAATGGTGGTCGCATCGCGTTCGGCCCGGATGGCCTGCTCTATGCGACAGTCGGGGACGCCGGAAACACCGCCAATGCGCAGAACCTCGACGCGCGCAGTGGCAAGATCTTGCGCATGACCGCGACCGGGCAGGTCCCCGCCGACAACCCGTTCGGTACTCTGGTGTACTCGTTCGGGCATCGGAATGCGCAGGGGCTCGCCTGGGATTCCCGCGGGCAGCTCTGGGCGAGCGAGTTCGGCCAGAACACCTGGGACGAGCTTAATCGCATCGTTCCCGGCGGCAATTATGGCTGGCCACTGGTCGAGGGCCAGGCCGGCAACCCGGCGTATATCGACCCGGAGCAGCAGTGGTCGACCGACCAGGCCAGCCCGAGCGGCATCACCATCGTGAACGACACCATCTTCATGGCGAGCCTGCGCGGGGAGCGGCTGTGGAGTATCCCCATCACGAGTCCTTCGGCGGGCGTGGCCTCCTCCACAGATACCCCCACCGAGTGGTTTGTGCACGGTTTCGGTCGATTGCGCGACGTGGTGTCGGGGCCTGCTGGCACACTGTGGTTCGTGAGTAATAACACGGATGGGCGGGGCTCGCCAGCGGCCGGCGACGACCGGCTCTATCAGGTACAGGTGGGTCCTTAATGGCCGACCTCGCGCAGGTGCGCCGCTGGGCTGACGCCCTCATCGTGTTGCACCTCGATCCCAGCTGGAGCTTCGGCTTCGACAACGCGAAGAAGCGGGCCGGGCTCTGCAATTTCAGCAAGAAGCACATCACCGTGTCGCGCTACCTCGCCTCGCGCTACGCCGACGACGACGTTCACCAAATTCTGCTGCACGAACTCGCGCATGCCCTCGCCGGGCCGCGCGCCGGGCACGGCCCGCGCTGGAAGAAGATGGCGCACGACCTTGGCTACGACGGCAAGCGCACCCACGACGGCGAGATCGCCAACGAGCTCGCCCCCTGGGTGGGCACCTGCCCGGCCGGGCACATCCACTTTCGGTACCGGCAGCCCACCCGGCCGCTGGCCTGCGGGCTCTGTGCCCGCCGCTTCGACCAGGCGCACGCGATCACCTGGCTTAGGCGCGAGATCACACCGGCGATCCGCCGCCGGGCCGCGGCATCCGCTGGGCCCTAGACCGTCACCCGGCCCGGGTCAGTGCGTGTCGTAGCGGGCCAGGGCGTCGGCATCCGTTGCGAGGGTCATTGCACGGCGCGCGGTGTCGAGCGCCGTCACCGGGTCGGCCTCGGCTGCAGCGAGCGCCAGCTGCCGTTCGGCCTCGGCCAGGCGGGTGCGGGCTGCAGCCTGCACCCGGCCGCGATGCGCGGCCACGAAGTCGCGAGTCACCGTGATCTGGCTGCGCGCGGTGAGCAGCGCCCCGGCGAGGCCGGTGCGGGCGTTGTCGAGGCGCAGCTGGCGGTTGCGTGCCTCCGAGCGGATGCTGTCCAGTCCGTTCATCGCCGCCTCCAGCAGAACGAGATCACCGGCGGGATCGGCCAGCCGCCCCGGTTCGCGCAGTGACGCCTGCACGGCTGCGGCAGCGGAGATGACCTGATTGAGCGACGCGCTGGTGTCGGACTCCTCGTGGGCATCGCGCAGGGCGCGGGCTTCAGCGAGTTCGCCGGCGGCAGCGTCCAATGCCTTCTGCAGGTTGGCAAAACCGCGGTGGAGCTGGTCTTCGCCGGTTTCGATGGCGTCGAGTAGCTGGGTGGCCTGGAACAGGGCGTGCTCGGTGGCCCGCAACTGTTCGCCGACCGGCTCAGAAGCAGC
The DNA here is from genome assembly GCF_030063145.1 of Cryobacterium sp. PH31-L1. Taxonomy (GTDB): domain Bacteria; phylum Actinomycetota; class Actinomycetes; order Actinomycetales; family Microbacteriaceae; genus Cryobacterium. Next base: position 102,701 of record NZ_JASISM010000001.1, on the reverse strand, counting down.
CAGGCGCGCCGCCGCCGCGTCGGCGCTCGCCCGCGCAGCGTCCAGGGCTGTGCTGGCCCGGTCGACGTTGCCGCTGATCGGCGCGAGGGCCGCCGCAGAGTACGAAAGTCCGAGCCGCGTGAGGGTGCTCGTGCCGCCCGCAACGCGGTCGGACACCCGATCGAGCCGGCGGCGCAGTTCGTCAATCTGCTGCGGGGCGTTGCGCTCGACGCCGCGCTTGGCCGTGAAATCGCGGGCCTGGTTGGTCAGCCGACCGGTCGCTTCGTCGGCGAGCTGCACGATCTGCTGGTTCCAGCGAGTGCGCTCGAGAGCGCTGTCCGGCACCGCGTCATCGAGTTTTTGCTGCAGCGCGAAGGCATCGCTGAGCTGTCGCCTCGAGGTCGCGAGCGCGGTCGCAAACTGGCGCGTCGCCGATTCGCCGAACTGTGCGATCGCGAAACTGAGTTCGTCGGTGGCATCCTGCACGAGGTCGTCGGCGCGTACGAGGCTCGACGACGCACGGCGTTCCAGCTCGGTGGCCGCTGCACTCAGCTGGCCGAGCCGCGCCCGGGTGCGCCGCCGCGAGGCCCCCACCAGCGCCCAGACCCCGGCCACAACGAGGCCGATAACGATGACCGAGGGTACCCACCAGAGATCGCCATTCATGGGCTTGAGTCTAATAAATGATTACTGACCAAACGCCCTACCGGTCGTCGGCAGACGGCCGGCGCATCTGCTGCCGAATCATCTCGAAGTCGTGCCGGGAGATCTCCAGCACACCACGCCGCAGCTGAAAGCCCCAGTTGGGGTTGTCGCGGGTCAGCTGCAGCACGGGCAACAGCGGACGGATGCTGGTGGGCCAGGCATCCAGGTCGTAATCGGCCCGGCGTCGCCAGGGTCGAAGCTCATTACCGGGGTCGCCGACCTGGTAGGCGTAGGCATCCGCTATGCGACCGATCGCGGTGAATTCCTTGAGCGGGTCGCCCTCGATCGCGGTTTTCGGGGAGTAGTAGACGATGCCGTCGGCCTCGCCCATCTGCGCGATCATGTCGCCGGCACCGCGGTTGGCGCGGGCAATTCCCAAATCGACACCGCGCAGCACGTGCTCGCGGTGCACAACGCCGAGCCAGAACCGAATTGCCACCTGTCTAGTTGTACTGCATGCCGCCGTCAGACCAAACTGGAGACATGCGCGTATTGCTGAAAGAGATCCTCGACTGCACACCGGATGCCGCCTGGCACGCCATTCACAGCCCCGCCGTGTTTCGGGAGGTGAGCAGCCCGTTCATGGCGGTCGAATCCCTCGAAGCTGACGGCTTTCCCACCCGATGGGAACCCGGCGAACACCCCGCCGAGTTCTCCATGCTCGGCCTCGTGCCGATGGGAACGCAGGTCATCCGGCTCGCTGACTCCACCCACCGGCCCGACGGGGTGCGCATTTTGCGCGACACCGGTCGCGGGGTATCCGGGGCGCTCAGTGCGGTCACGCTCTGGGATCACCGGATGGCGATCGCGCCCGACCCGGCCGGAACGGGCAAGACGCTTTATCGCGACCAGCTCATTTTTCGCGGCCGTCCGGCCACGATCGCGCTCTGGCCGACATTCTGGGCATTCTGGCAGTGGCGCATGCTGCGGCTGAAACGCCTTGCCCCTACTTGGCAGCACGACGTCGGCATCGACGATCCTGACTTCGTGCCGCCGTCGGCGGTAGCGTAGCCCCATGAGTTCTTCCCTCGGAGCCTTGCAGATCGCCGACTGGCGTCGTCGCGTGACCGGACTGTACGCGGGAGTGCGGCAGCTGAGCGCGAACAGGCCGCAGAGCGGGCACGAGCTGTGGCGTTCCGGGCGCGACGAACTGTTCGCCGGGCATCCGTCGTCGCCGTTGCTGCCAGACGACCGGTCGGCCTTCACCGGCCTGCCGATCGCCGCCTACGACCCCGACTGGCGGTTCGAAGTCGAGGTGCACCGGGCTGAGCGGTCGTATCGCATGCAGGTGGAGACCGGAACCGACGGCACCGTACCGTTCGACCTGGTCGGCACCGTGCGACTGCCCTACCTCGGTTCGCTCGACGTGTGGCGGTTGGCCAGTTACGGCGGCGGACTGTTCCTGCCGCTGAAGGATGCCCTCGCCGGCAAGAACGACGGAACCTACGGCGGCGGACGCTACCTGCTCGACACGATCAAGGGCGCCGACCTCGGACCCGGCGTCAGCGACGACAGCCTCATTCTCGATTTCAATTTCGCCTACAACCCGTCCTGCGCCTACGACCCGATGTGGGCTTGCCCGCTGCCGCAGAGCGGCAACATCATCGACGTCGCAGTGCCCGTCGGCGAGCTGTACCACGGCGACCACTCGTAGTCGCGAGCCGGAGCGCGCCCGGCCACACGCATGCGCTGAACGCTATGCCGGGGATTTTCGCGACACGCCGTGCCGAACAACGGATCTGACGGCGTGTCGCCATTTTCACCGGCATAACATGCACAGCGCAGGCTTTGAGCGGTGCGATTTGACAGCATCCGCTAGAGTAGGAGTACTTGCGAGTGCGTAGTTGCGCTTGCTGCGTCGTAGAACGCCCTCTTCTCTATCCGGCGGCCCACCAGGGCTGACCTGATTTTTCGAATGAAACATTCTTACGGCGAACGGATGTGCCCTTCGGCACCTTCGCCATGTGAATCCTCCTGGTTCGGTTATCGCTGCGCGGTAAACAAACGGGCGAGGAGACTGATGCCCCGAAAGGCACCACTTTGTCTACAGCTTTATCTACAACTTTCAGTGCGCTCGGCGTGCCGGCTCCCCTGGTCAAGATTCTCTCTTCCCAGGGAATCGACACCGCTTTCCCCATTCAGGTTGACACCCTTCCTGACACCTTGAACGGCCGCGACGTCCTCGGCCGCGGCAAGACCGGCTCGGGCAAGACCCTGGCCTTCTCCATCCCGATGGTCTCTCGCCTCGGTGGCAACCTGGCCGGCGGCAAGCGTCGCCCCGGTCGCCCGCTCGGCCTGATTCTCGCCCCGACCCGCGAGCTCGCCACCCAGATCACTAACGCCATCACCCCGCTCGCCGAGGCCTACGGCCTCAACACGACCACCATCTTCGGTGGCGTCTCGCAGGGCCGTCAGGTCACCGCGCTCAAGGCCGGCGTCGACATCGTCGTCGCCTGCCCTGGCCGCCTCGAGGACCTCATGAAGCAGGGTTTCGTGAACCTCGATTCCGTCGAGATTACCGTGCTCGATGAGGCCGACCACATGGCTGACCTCGGCTTTCTGCCGGTCGTCACCCGCATTCTCGACAAGACGCCCGGCAACGGCCAGCGCATGCTGTTCTCCGCCACGCTCGACAACGGCGTGGACAAGATCGTGAAGCGTTTCCTGCACGACCCGGTGATGCACTCGGTCGACGAGGCCAACAGCCACGTCTCGGCCATGACCCACCACGTCTTCGAGGTCTCCGGCGTTGACGCGAAAAAGGAGCTCGTGCAGAAGCTCGCGAGCGGCTCCGGCCGTCGCATCCTCTTCATGCGCACCAAGCACCAGGCCAAGAAGCTCGCCAAGAGCCTCACCGATGCTGGGATCCCCTCGGTCGATCTGCATGGAAACCTCTCGCAGGTTGCTCGTGACCGCAACCTCGCCGCGTTCAGCGCCGGCACGGTCAAGGTTCTCGTCGCAACGGATGTCGCCGCTCGCGGCGTGCACGTCGACGACATCGAACTCGTCATCCACGTCGACCCGCCGGCCGAGCACAAGGCGTACCTGCACCGTTCGGGCCGTACCGCCCGGGCCGGCAGCGCCGGTGACGTCGTCACCGTCGTGCTGCCGGAGCAGAAGCGCGACACCGATGCCCTGCTGCGCAAGGCCGCCATCAAGGTGACCCCGCAGCGCGTCGATGCAGCGTCCCCCGCCGTCGACGCCCTCGTCGGCGATGTCGCCGCCTACGTCAAGCCCGCGCCCCGCGTGGAAGCACCGCAGCAGCAGCGCCAGTCGCAGGGTGGCCGTTCACAGGGCGGTCGCTCGCAGGGTGGCCGTTCACAGGGTGGCCGTTCAGAAGGCGGTCGCTCGCAGGGTGGTCGTTCAGAGGGCGGTCGCGATGCCGGCGCCAGCCGCTCCGGCGGAGGCCGCGACGGCGCTCGCACTGACCGCAACGATGGCGGCCGCAGCCGCGACTCGGCTCCCGCCGGTGGAGCTCGTCGTGAGCGCACCGGTCGTCCGGCCGGCACTGCCACCAGCGCGCCCCGCTCCGGTTCGGCCGCTGGCCGCTCCGGCGGAGCCCGCGTCGGCAGCCTCCAGGTCGGCGGACTCGTTCGCGGACCCGGCTCGGGTGGAGCTGGCCGTTCGGCTCCCCGCCGCTCGCAGGGCTAACCAGCCCGCAGCATCCGCTTGCTGGAACGGGTCGGTCCTTTTGGGTCGGCCCGTTTTGCCTGCCGCGCGTCACGGGGCACCCGCAAACACGGTTAGTGTCGAATCATGAACACCACAGTTGTCGTTCGACCCGTCAGCGAAGCGGATGCCGAAAGCCTGGGCCGCGTACACGCCGCCTGCTGGCATGAAACGTACGATCACCTGCTCAGCCAGGCCGCCCTGTCACAGCTGCGGCCCCAGCGCCTCGCGGCCCTCTGGGGCCGCTTCACGAACCAGGGCGCGCAGTATCGCCAGAATGTGGTGCTAGTCGATGGCGAAATCGTGGGCTTCGCCGGCAGCGGACCGACGCGCGACGGGGACCATCCCACCCCAAACGAGTTGTTCTTCCTCTACCTGCTCGAGGCGAATCACGGGTCAGGCGTAGGCCAGCAGCTCTTCGATTCCGTCGTGGACCCCGGTCCGTCTTCATTGTGGGTAGCTGCCGACAACCCTCGGGCGCACGCCTTCTACGCCCGAAACGGCTACGTCGCGGACGGCCTCGAGCGCAACGAAGAGGTGCTCGGCGAAAAGCTGCACGAAGTGCGCCTGGTTCGATAGGCCTCGCTCACAAGTGCAAAGTTTGCCGTACAGCGCTTGAATACAGTCCAAAAGCCCCCAATGGGGCTTTGGGCATATTCAAAGCAATAGGGTGATCGGATGACTATTTCCGCAGCCCCCGAGGCGATCCCCGTCATCCTCGATGTTGATACCGGGGTCGATGATGCCCTGGCGATTCTGTTTGCGCTCGCGCACCCGGGCATCAACGTGATCGGTATCAGCTGCGTGGCCGGCAACGCTTCCCTCGAGCGCGTCGTCGAGAACACCCTGCGTATTCTCGACGTCGCGGATGCCCCGTACATTCCGGTCGCGGCCGGAGCCCGCCGCCCCCTGCTCGAACCGGCCCGATCGGCCGCGCACGTGCACGGCGAAAGCGGGCTCGGCACGCTGCGGCTTCCGCCGACCGACCGCCAGGCCGAGACCATCAGTTCGATCGAACTCATGCACAAGCTCATCCTGGCCAGCCCGCACCCCGTGACCCTGGTTGGACTGGCGCCGCAGACCAACCTCGCACTGCTGTTGAGGCAGTACCCCGACGTCGTGAACAACATCGAGCGCATCGTGTTCATGGGCGGGTCCACCACGGTCGGCAATGCCACCGCCGTCGCCGAATTCAACGTCTGGCACGACCCGGAAGCCGCGGCTATCGTGCTCGACTCCGGCGTGCCCACGTTCATGTACGGCCTCGACGTATTCAATCAGGTGTCGATCCCGGAGCGTGTCGCCGCCGCCCTCGTGCAGAGTGACTCCAACGTCTCCCAGGTCGTCGGTCGACTGCTCGGCAACCGGATCGCGCTCGGGTCGGGCCGCAACGCCGAATATATGGGCCTCATCGGTGACGCCGGAGCACTCTGCGCCCTCGTCGATCCCGGCGCCCTCACCATCGAGATGTTGCCCCTGCGGGTGCAACTCGCCGGCTACGGGCGCGGACAGACGCTGGTCGACAAGCGCATCCACCCGGGAGAAGACATCGTGCACGGGCTGGCGACCGAATGGGAGGCCGCCGAGGTGGCCCTCGACGTCGACGTCGATCGTTACGTCCGCCTGTTCCTCAACACGCTCGGTCTCGGTTCGGCGCTGCAGCAGTAATCAAGCGGATGCCGCGCGCGGCATCCGCTGAGCGGGTCAGTACAGCTGACCCACGGAGGCCAGGGCCGCGCGCAGCAGGGTGCCGCGACCGCCTTCCATCTCGGCGGAGACCCCTGGCGAGGCCGCCTCGGCCGGCGTCATCCAGGTGATTTCCAGAGCGTCCTGGCGGGGGTCGCAGGTGCCGGTGACGGGAACGACGTAGGCCAGCGAGACGGCGTGCTGGCGGTCATCCGTGTAGGCGGTGATGCCCGGCATCGGAAAGTATTCGGCGACCGTGAACGGTACCGGGCTGGCCGGCAGCTGCGGAAAAGCCATCGGACCGAGGTCTTTTTCGAGGTGGCGGAACAGCGCGTCGCGCAGGGTCTCGCCGTAGAGCACACGGCCGGAGACCAGAGTGCGCGTCATCTCGCCGGTAGGACGAGCGCGCAACAAAACGCCGACCTCGACGACCTGACCGAGGCCATCGACCCGCACGGGCACGGCCTCGATGTAGAGAATTGGGAGCCGACGGCGAATCTCTGCGAGCTCGACGTCCTTCAGCCAGCCCGGATTCGTATTCGGGACTCCCTCAGGGGGCTTCGGCGTCCAGTCCGGGTCTGGGTCAGGGGTTCGCACGCTCATAGTGCCATTCTGTCCTACGCTGGCCCCGGCTGCGCACTCGAGCCGTTACGGGATGTGGAGAACGGGCGCGGCAATGGAAGTATGGAAGGACACGGCGCCGCGAACCCGGAAGGACCCCATGACCACCAGCACCCCCATCGACAACTCGGCCGTACTCTGGTCGGCGACCGGCGCCGACCAGGCTGACCGACCGTTGTTGATCATCATGCACGGCTACGGCTCGCACGAGGGCGACCTGTTCTCGCTGGCCCCGCACCTGCCGCTCGAACCGGTGATTGCGGCCCTGCGTGCCCCCCTCGAGGCGCCGGCACCGATCATCGACGGCTGGGCCTGGTTTCCGATCAGCGAGCCGGGTAGCCCCGACCCGGCGACTGTCGACACTGCCGTCTCCGCCGTACTCGCCTGGCTCGATGATCTGCCGCAACAGCCCACCTCGGTCGGCCTGCTCGGATTCTCCCAGGGCGGTGCGATGGCGCTCGAACTTCTGCGCGCCGCGCCCGACCGGTTCAGTTTCGCGGTGAACCTCTCTGGATTCATCGCGCGCGGCCCGCAAACCGGTGACGCCGTACTCGCCGAGGCGCCGCTACCGGTGTTCTGGGGGCGCGGTACCGCCGACGGTGTGATCCCGCCCAGCGCGATCGAACGCACTCAGGCTTGGCTGCCCGCACACAGCACCCTCATCGAGCGCATCTATGAGGGACTTCCGCACTCGATCTCACAGGCCGAACTCGGCGACGTGGTGACTTTTCTGCGTACCCAGTACGCCTCAGTCGCGGCCGAGCCGACCGCCTAAACACACGAAAAGCGGATGCCGGTCAGGAGCGGTCGCGCTTGGCCTGCTCCTGCGAAGCCTGACGCTCGACGTGCGCCTTCTTGGCGGCCCGCTGAGCGTCACGGTCTTTAACGGCGATCTGGTCGGCGCGCACGCCAGCCTGGGTGGAACGTTCCAGCACGAGCCAGGCCGGCGGCTGCTGCAGCAGGGCGGCGATCTCGGCGGTGGTCAGCGGGTCGGTGATCTCACTGCGGGCCAGGCCGGAGATCGAGACGCCGAGCTTGGCTGCGACGACCTGGCGCGGGTGCGGGCCGTTGGCACGCAGCAGGGTCAGCCACTCCGGCGGGTTGGCCATGAGGTCGGCGAGCTCGGTGCGGCTGACGAATTCGGTCTGGAACTCGGCCGGTGCCGCGCCCGGCAGAATCCCGAGTTTCTGGGCCGCCGTGGCGGGCTTCATGGTCTGGGGCTTCTTCTCGGAACTCATTGTTCAAGCGTATAGCCTGAGAGGGCCCTCGTTTGGGCGAATCGACCTCTGCTGCCCTCAACTACTCCGAGAAAGGATGCCGGTGAGCTTTTCCATCGCCTTCGTCGCCGGTGTCACCCCCACCAAATGGACTCGCATCTGGAATGATCGCCGCCCCGACGTTCCCCTCTCCGTGTTTCGCACGGATCCCGCGGAGCAGATCGCGGTGCTGCACGACGGCCGGGCCGACGTCAGTCTGGTACGCCTTCCGATCGACGACACCAACCTGAGCGTCATCAACCTGTACAACGAGATTCCGGTCGTTGTCGCGTCGAAGGACCACGAAACCCTGCAGGCCGAGACCGTGCTGCTGGCCGACCTGGCCGGCGAACACCTGCTGCAGAACCCGGACGACGTGCCGGAGTGGCGCGACATCGCCGACGAGATTCGGGACGGGACCCGCCGCGCCCTGCCGCCCATGCGTGATCTCGACGAGACGATGGAGCAGATTGCTGCCGGCGTCGGCATCATAATCGTTCCGCACGGGGTCGCCCGGCTGTACGGTCGCAAAGATGTGGTGTCCCGCCCGGTGACCGGGGTCGCCGACACCCAGATCGCCCTGGCCTGGATCACCCGCGAGACCAGCGAAGACATCGAAGAGTTCATCGGTATCGTGCGCGGGCGCTCCAGGCAGAGCTCGCGAACGGATGCCGGTGCCGCCGCCGCTGCATCCGCTGACGCCGAAGAGGCACCGGTGCGCAGCGATGGCCGCCCGGAAAAACCGCCGCGCAAACCCAAGAAGACCGACAAAGCCAAGGCCGCGGCCAAAGCCATTCGGGTTGCGGCGGCCAAAGCCAAACCGGCCGTGCGCAAAAGAACCGAGAGCTCGCCCGGCCGCACCCGCCCGACCAAGAACCCCAACAAGGGCAAGGGCCGCGGGCACTAGAAGAGCTACGGGTTTTTCAACACCGACAGAATATTGCCCGACGGGTCGGTGAACCAGGCGATGTCCGGCCCTTGTCCGCCGCCGGCGGCGATTCCCTTGTCGTTCTGCTCGAAGCCGTCGTAGCGCAGAAAATCTACGCCGCGTTCGGTGAGTTCGTCGACCGTGGCATCAAGATCGGTCACCGCGAAATTCAGGATCGTATAGGTCGCCGGCACGAAGTCCGGCTTGGGGTAGACGATGACGGTGGCTCCGCCTGGCAGGGCTATGCGCAGCATGCCCATCTCCCCGACGGAGACTTCGAGGCCGAGGGTTTCGGCGTAGAAAGTGTGCGTGGCGTCGAGGTCGGAGACCGCGAAACCACTGAATCCGGCGACGATACCGACGGCGTGTTCGGTCATGAGGTGACTCCCTTATCGATGAAAGGTCAGTCAGCGGGAGCTGATCGACGCGAACTTACGAATGCATAGTGGCACAAACACGAGCAACATCACGGTGATGCCCAGAAGAACGGTCTGGATCGGATTCTGCAGGGTCCAGACGTCGGGAACCGGCGCGGTTCCGAGATTGCCGAACAGCTGGCGCACCGCCTGAACGAGTGCCGAGACCGGATTCCACTCCGCGAACGTTCGTAGCACGGTCGGCAGGGTTTCGCTCGGTACGAACGCGTTCGAGACGAAGGTCAGCGGAAACAGGATGAGAAACGACGCATTGTTGATGACTTCGGGGCTCTTCACGCTCATGCCGAGCAGCGCCATCACCCAGCTGAACGCGTAGCCGAACAGAAGCAGCAAACCCACTCCCGCCAGAACCTCCAGCGGCGAGGTGTTCACCCGCCAGCCGACGGCCAGTCCGGTGGCCATCATGATCACCATGGAGATGGTGTTGAGCACGAGGTCGCCGTTGGTTCGACCGATCAGCACAGCGGATGCGTTCATCGGCAGGCTCCGAAATCGGTCGATGATGCCCTCCTTGAGGTCGAGCGCCATGGCGGCGCCCGAGAACGTGGCACCGAACACGACCGTCTGGGCAAAGATGCCCGCCATCAGGAATTGCGTATAGTCGCTGCCCGCCACGGCGATGGCGCCGCCATAGACCTGGCTGAACAGCAGCACGAACATGATCGGTTGGATCACGGCGAACACCAGCATGTCAGGCGACCGCTTGATCTTGATCAGGTTGCGCTTGGTGACGGTCCAGCCATCGGAGTACCACAACGACAGCGGATTCCAGGTGGGCAGAGGCGGCAGGGTGGCCACACGGGATTCACCCGGGGCGAGGCCGGACGCCATCGGCGGCTCGACCGGAACCGAGGCGTGCCTGGCGCTCATTTCACTTCCTCCAGGTCTGCCGTGTCGGCGTTCGCCCCGCGAGTTTGGTCCCGTTTGGCCTGCGCCCGTTTCGAGAGTTTCGGCCCCGCAGAGTCGTCGTCGTTCACTGTGAGATCGGCTTTGTGCCCGGTGAGCTTGAGGAAAACGTCGTCGAGCGTGGGACGGCGCATACCGGCATCGTGCAGGGTGATCTCAGCGGAACGCAGATCGGCGAGGATATTCTGCAGGGCGGTAGGCCCATCGGTGACGGCAACGTCGACCCCGCGACCGTCGGCGGAGACCGCAGGATCACCCGAGCCGTACCGGGCCAGGATGTCCCGCGCAGCGGCGCTGTCAGCGGCGTCGACCAGGGCCACCACCACACGGTGCCCGCCGATCTGGGCCTTGAGCTGATCCGAGGTGCCGCCGGCGATAACCCGGCCGTCATCGATGACGACGATGTCATCGGCTAGCTGGTCGGCCTCTTCGAGGTATTGCGTGGTCAGCAGCACCGTCGTGCCGTCGGCGACGAGGCGTTTGATGACATCCCACAGAGCGATTCGGCTGCGGGGGTCGAGCCCGGTGGTCGGCTCGTCGAGAAAGAGCACCTTGGGATTGATCACGAGCGCGCCGGCGAGGTCAATACGACGTCGCATGCCGCCGGAAAACCCCTTGACCGGCCGGTTGCCGGCGGCCGTGAGCTCGAACAGGTCGATGAGTTCCTGCGCCCGTTTGCGGGCAGCCGCTCCGCCCAGGTGGTACAGCCGACCGACCATCTCCAGGTTCTCGAATCCGGTTAGGTTCTCGTCGACCGCGGCATACTGGCCGGAGACCCCGATGATGCGGCGCACCGATTTGGGGTTGCGCACGACGTCGATTCCGTCGATGACGGCGGTGCCGGCATCCGGTCGAATCAATGTCGTGAGCATCTTCACGACGGTGGTTTTTCCAGCACCGTTGGGACCGAGGAGGGCCTTAACGGTGCCGCGCGGCACCTGCAGGTCGAGTCCGGTGAGCGCGTGCACCGGACCCGTCTTGGATTGGTAGGTCTTGGTCAGGCCTTGGGCCTCAATGATCACGGGAATTCCTTGCCGTTTCGGGTGGTGCGATCAGCTTAGATGCCATGCTAGTAAGCCCCTCCGACATCGACAACCGCCCTTTCGCCCAACCTTGGGCCGGGCCCGGGCCCCGTGCCCGGACGAATCTCGAACCCACTTCCCCATACGAGGTTCGGCGGGGCATCGTTTTGCGGCCGCACCACACGCTGTTCCTGTGAATATCTCAGGAAGAAGGCGCGTTTCTGGCAGCGACCACGGAGTGTTCTATGCACTGCCGATGAATCGCCCGGGCTGGCCGGACGCCTGTCAGTGTTCATGCGGGGAGACACCCCATGGAGAGGTATTCATGACTACGACCGCCACGCGATCCACTGACGAAGGGATGCGGCCCGCTGCAGCTCATCCCGACAGCACGACCGCGCGCCTGATCGACCAGCACCTGCTCACGCGCCGGATCACCGTTGCGCTGTCGCTCGCCGTAATCGGCGCGATTCACATTCTCGACCTTCCGGGCAAATTCGCCGAAACTCCCTACCTCGCCTTCGCCTACATCGGAATCATCATCGCCGCAGCCGTGTTGATCGAACGGGTTCTCATCGTAGGATCGAGAATCGACTTCCTCGCCGCCGCTGCCCTGTCCGCGGCCGTCATCGTCGGCTTTGTCATCAATCGCACGGTCGGCATGCCGATGGCGATGGGCGACATTGGAAACTGGCTGGAACCGCTTGGTCTGTTGTCACTCGCCGTCGAGTTCTTTGCCATCTGGCAGTCGCTCGTGGCCGCGCTGGTCTACCACCGCAAGGCGCGCTGACCAATCGGGCACACCTCTACGGTGACGCGGTTCCAGCCTGAAAACTGGGCCCGCGTTCGTGAGGTCGGCCCGGGCATCCGCTCGGCTAGAGCCGGGCGAGGCGCTCGATGTCCTCGAGGAACTCAGCCGCAACCTCGTCGGACACGGTGCGGCGGGTTTCGGAGATCGCCAGGGCATAGTCGTCGGTGCTCGGGCCATTGATGACGGGCCCGTCGCCGGAACGGTAGAGCGCGTTCTCGAGCGCGTGCTGCGAAGCCCGATGGGCGGCGTACTCGACGTCGGCGGGCGAGAACCCGGCGCTTTTCTCGACCAGAACGGCGAGGTCGACCTCGCCGGACACCGCTTCCGGAATGTATCGCTCCCAGATGGCTTGGCGAGCGGCAACATCCGGCAGGCCGATCGGCACGACATAGTCGAAGCGGCCATGCCGGAGGAACGCGGAGTCGAGCGCGCGAATGAAGTTGGTCGCACAGACCAGCAGGCGTCCGGGCTGTTCACGGAATGCCGGAATGATCTTGAGCAGTTCGTTGGTGACGCCCTGCATGGCCGACGGCGGTTCGCCGGAGCGTTGGGCGGCGATCTCTTCGACCTCGTCGATGAACACGACCGCGTGTTCGAGCTCGGAGATTTTGAGGAAGGTTTCACGCAGTGCTCCCGCGAGCCCCAACGGGTCGGCAGCGAGTCGCGAAGGAAAGACCTCGATGAACGACCACTCCAGGCGGGAGGCGATCGCCTTGGCGAAGGTGGTCTTTCCGGTGCCGGGAGGGCCGAACAGAACGACGGCTTTGGGCGGTGAGACCCCATATTGCTCGGCGAGTTCGGGTTTGGCCAGGGGCATGACCAACCGGCGCTCGAGCAGTTCCTTCTCGTGCGCCATACCGCCGACCTTCTGCCAGAGGTCGCGCGGAAGCACGCGGCCACCAAGCTCGCCGAGCAGCTTGAGCTCCTCGCGCTGCACCGGAATGTGCCGTTCGAAGTAGCGCAGGTTCTTCTTCAACTCGAATCCGCGGTTGAGAAAGGCATCCACTTTGGTCTCGGATTCGGGCATGAGCGCCGAGAGTTTGGTCATTCCGTGCGGGGCCATCCGGGCTTCGAGGGCGGCGAGCATGGCCGTACCGATGCCCTGGCTCTGCCATTTCTCCGCGGTGGCGAGAAAAACTATCCAGCCCTGGGCATGGGCGGCCCGGCCGACGGCGGCACCGACGACCTCATCGCCGTGCACCGCCACGACGGCGTGATCCTTCTGGCAGGAGGCGAGCACCTCGGAGAGGCCGTAGACCGGCTCCGTTTCGGAGGCCTTGAGTTCTTCCCAGAGCCGCAGAATGCCGTCCAGGTCGTCGGAGTGAAAATCGCGCAGTCGCCAGCCAGTCATCGTGAACCTCGCATCAGTGAATCTCCCAGATCGGGTGTGCTTCCAATCTATTGCACCCGTTCCCCCAGCCCAGGTGAGCTGCCCGGCACCCTCCACCCACCATCCGTGCATAACTCCTGCTATCTGTGCCAGCAATTCCTCCGAGGCCCGGAAATACAGCCAACTTTTGTTCACCGACGCCAGATTGCAGGAGTCATGCGCGCCAAACACCCGGACTGCAGCCGGGAAGCGGTCGCCGTGCCGGATCAGGCTCGAAAAGCGGCAGCGAGAATGCCGGGCAGCCTGCGCACCGACGGGCGCGCGGCAAATTCGGTCAGTAGGCGGGCGGTCAAAGTGCCACTGCGAGCCGACACGAACCACGGCGGCTTCGGCAGCAGAGCCCACTCACCATGCACCACCGAGCGTGGAAACGGCCGAAACGGCCCACGCACCACGGTGCGCTCCACCTCGTCGAGCAACAGGGCGTTGTGCACCACGCCGATGCCGCTCTGCACGTTGTCGAGGGTGTGCCCGGGGAACGCTCCCCACGGCGCTGCGGCCGCCAGAAAGCCCACGCCGGTCCACGCGTTAATCGCGATTGTTCCGTAGCGCAGGCGCGCCACGGCCTGCTCGAAACCCGGCCCGAGCCGTCGGATGCTGGCTGGTGCCCCGAGAATATTGGCTCCGAGAGTTCCCAGGAAGTCGCGGTTGACGGTCTCCACCGCGGCGTCCAGAAAAGCCTCACCGACACCGGGCAACTCCACGACGCCGAGCACCGGGGCGAAGTATTCCGTCGCGAGCATATTTTCCGGCAGAGCGGATGCACCCGCCTCGGTCAGCAGATCGCCGTCGGTCGCCCCGTGCGCCCGTGCTGGTGACGCCGCCACGAGCAGTCGCCCCCCGGGAATCGACCGAGCGGCCGGATACGCGGCACGGGCCGCGCGCATCCGCTCGTCGCTGCCGGGATACCAGGCCGGTCGAACCGGGGAGGCCGCGAGAGCTGCGGCGACCGCGTCGAGGAATGCAGTCTTCTGCGGCCAGGCCGAGCTGAGCACGAGCACCTGGCCGGCGATGCAGTTGTAGCCGCCGTTATGCAGACGCATAGTGGCAACGTGTTCGGCCTGATAGCGCAGGTCCCTGGCGCTCCAGCGGCCAGGCAGCACAATGATCGGCGAGACTCCGCCGAGCTCACTGCTGATCGGTTTACCCAGGCTGGGACTTTTTGAGCCGCCGAACACAATCGCATCGTGCGTGGCCGCGCTGCCGGTGATGTGCACATGGCTGATGCCGGGGTGACGGGCAAGGTAGGCGCCCACGTCGGCGCCGCCGGTGACGATGCGCAGCAGTCCCGCGTTGATGAGCGGGGCGAGGGCCGCACGATAAACCGGCAGCAGGCCGTCGAAGGTGGGATTGAGCTTGAGAATCGAGACCCGATTGTGCGCCATCAGCTCGTAGAGCACGTCGAGGGGTGCGATCGAGGAGATATTGCCGGCGCCGAGCACGAGGCCGACGCCATTGCGCGCTGTCGGTGTGAGCTGGCCCAGCCCGCCCTGGGCACGGGCCTGCGCCGCCGAGACGCCCGGTCGAAGCCACGCCCGGGCAGTGTAGCCGTGCAGCAGCAGGCCGTCCCAGGCGTTGTGCGGAAGCACGGCAACGGTGACCCGGCCGTCGGGTGCCCGCCCGAACGTGCGGCCGGCGAGGGTGCTCCGCCCTGCGGCGAGCGTGCGGAGCGTGCGGCCCAGCGCAGTCAGGGAGGTGAGCACGCCGTAGGGCCCGGTCAGCCATTCCTCGCCGATGAGCGGCGACGAGGGCCCGAGGCCCTTGGCCCTGGCGGCCGCAGCCACCCAGCGCTCGGCCGCCGCCGCAACGGATGCCCCGGAGTGCTCCAGCAGCTCGGCGCGTGCCTCGAGGGTGGTCGCCGCCCACCGCTGGCTTCCGTCGGCGAGCTCGGTAATGGCAAGGTCGAGCGAAGCCTGATCTACCGTCATTGGACTCCCGTGATTGCGGCCCAGCCTAGCGGGCAAACTGCCGAGGGAGGCTCCGTACAGCGGGGCTAGTGCAGGGCGACCGGGCAGTGCAGCTGCGTGCGTTCACCGGTGCGGTCGATGTCGTGCTGGTCCATCGGCTGGGCGCAGACCGGGCAGCCGCGCACGGGCGCGGGCGCTGCCGGCAGCAGATCGGACCCGCTCGGACCGACCGGCGGCGGCCCGAGAATGGGAAACAGTCGACCGTTGAGCCAAGCCGTAAGTCCGCCGGCTCCCTTGATGCGCGGGTGGGATTCCTTACCGTGTGTCATAACTGTTAGTGTACTAACTAAACGCAGGAAGAACAACCAGCTGGAACGGAACGCCCCATGACATCGTCAACGCTCGAGAACCCCCTCGCTCTCGACAACCAGGTCTGCTTCGCGCTCGCGATCGCCTCGCGCAACGTCATCGCGCTCTATCGGCCCATTCTGGAACCACTGGGCCTCACGCATCCGCAATATCTGGTGATGCTCGCCCTCTGGGACCAGAGCCCGCGCACGCTCAAAGGCCTGGGCCAGACGCTGTGCCTCGAGCCAGCAACGCTTTCCCCGTTGCTCAAACGGCTGGAAGCGTCGGGCTACGTGCGCCGCCAGCGCCGCGTGGCCGACGAACGCACACTCGATATCACACTGACCGAGCGTGGCGTCGATCTACGGTCGGTGGCCGAATCCATTCCGCCGCGGGTCGTCGAGGCGCTCAACGTTCCCCTTGAGGAGCTCGCCGCCCTGCGCGACGCGCTGCACCGGGTCATCGCCGCAACCTCGTGACGCGTTCCGGCTGCTGTCCCTCCGAACCGGATTTCCTGAATCGGCCCGTCAGAACCCGGGGACGATGGGGGCCGGCATCCGCTTGATGGATGCCGGCCCCGGGTGACGCGGATCAGGCGATAGCGTCGGCGACGGTCTGCAGCTCGGCGTGGAAGGCCGACGCGACGTGCGCGTTGGTGATGCGTCCGTTGTGCACGTTGAGGCCCTTGGCCAGGGCGGCGTCTTCGGCGATGGCCTTCTTCCAGCCCTTCTGGGCCAGGGCGACGACGTAGGGCAGGGTCGCGTTGGTCAGCGCACGGGTCGACGTGGCCGGCACGGCACCGGGCATGTTGGCAACGCAGTAGTAGACGCTGTCGTGCACGGCAAAGGTGGGGTTGTCGTGAGTCGTGGCGTGCGAGCCCTCGAAGCAGCCGCCCTGGTCGATCGCGATGTCCACAAGCACGGAGCCCGGCTTCATCGACGCGACCATGGCGTCGGTGACGAGCTTGGGTGCCTGCGCGCCCGGAATGAGCACGGACCCGATCACGAGGTCGGCCTCGCGCACCTGCTCGGCGATCTCATACTGGGTCGACGCGCGCGTCTGAATCTCGCCGTTGAAGCGGGCCTCGAGCTGGCGCAGGCGGGCCAGCGACAGGTCGATGATGGTCACGTCGGCGCCCATGCCGAGGGCGTTGGCCGCGGCGTGCTCGCCCGCGACACCGCCGCCGATCACGACGACCTTGGCCTTGGGGGTTCCGGGAACGCCGCCGAGCAGAATTCCGCTGCCGCCGTTGGCGCTCAGGAGGTGGTACGCGCCGACCTGCACTGACAGACGGCCGGCCACCTCGCTCATCGGCGAGAGCAGCGGCAGGCTGCGGTCGGGCAACTGCACGGTCTCGTACGCGATCGCGGTCGTGCCCGACTTGATCAGCGCGTCGGTGCACTCAGCGGATGCAGCGAGGTGCAGATAGGTGAACAGCACCTGGCCCTGACGCATCAGGGGGTATTCGCTGGCGATGGGCTCCTTGACCTTCAAGAGCAGTTCAGCCGCGGCCCACACTTCGGCGGCGGTGTCGACAATGGATGCCCCCGCGAGGCGAAAAGCATCATCAGTGATGCTCGAGCCCAGCCCGGCACCCTTCTCAATGATGACGTCGTGGCCGCGACGGGTGAGCTCATTGACGCCGGCCGGGGTGATCGCAACGCGGTTCTCGTTGTTCTTGATCTCAGTAGGAATGCCGACCAACATAAGTGCTCCGTCTCGGTTACTTCTGCCGAACGACTCGGCTTTGATAGAGGTAAGACTGCTATTGATTCGTTTCGGCTAGGTAAAATCCGTAGAATCTGCCAGACTTCTAGAATATTCCACGAAATATGCGGCTAATTGGAGATGTGCGATGGCAGAAACGAAGAGGATTCGGGTCACCGAGACCCTCGACGAGATCGACCGCATTCTGGTCGCGGCGCTGCAGGCCGACTCCCGAACCACCAACAGCCGGCTCGCCAGTGCCGCCGGCATCGCCGAGTCCACCTGCGTGTCCCGGGTGCGTTCGCTGGTCAGCCGCGGAATCGTGACGGGCTTCACTGCCATGGTCGACCCGAAGTCGATCGGCCTTGGGCTGCAGGCGTTGATCAGCGTGAGCATTCGCGCGGGCGCCCGCACCCACATCCCGGCGTTTCGGGATTCGATCCGGGTGATGCCGCGCGTCGTTCAGCTCTTCTTTCTCGGCGGGTCAGAGGACTTCATCATTCACCTGTCGGCCCGGGACACGGACGATGTGCGCGATTTCGTACTGGAGAACCTCTCCGCCAACCCCGCAGTCGCCTCCACCCGCACGAGCATGGTCTTCGAGCACTTCTACAACGGCGTCGCGCCGGAGTAGTTCAGGCGCGCCAGTAGCCGACCTTGCCGAGCAACTGAACCTCGCGATTCGCACCTTCCGGCACGGCCACCTCGGGCGGAAACACGCCGAATCCGCGCCACATTTCGATGTCGGACGCGATCTGCTCCCAGAGGTTTTCAACCAGCGCGTCGGGCAGCGAGTAGTCGAGACCGATGTGCTTGGCAATGCTCCAGGCCTGGAATGCCCGGTAGAGGGCAGTGTGCTGCAGCGCTTCGGCGAGGGGATAGTCGCCGTAGCTCAGGTGTACGACCTTGTCGGGATTGAGGTCGCCGTTGACCACTTTCGTCGTCGCCTCGTTGAGGCGGTCATAATTGCCGATTGGATCGTCACCGAGCAGGTCGCCCCTATAAGTGTCGCCGACTTCCTCGATCGTGCGCCCTTCCAGCACCGCGGGCAGCCATGCTTCGTCCTCGGCGTGCGAGGCAAGAATGTCGCGCAGCGTCGGATCCGTCTTGCGTGACCACTCGGCTGGTGCCGGCTGGTCGAGCTGCGCGGGAGTGATCTGGTCGACGACGGAGCGCAACGCGGCATCCGCTTGAAGGAACATCTCTCTCTGCTTCATCGGGCAAGCTAGCACGGCCGACCCCGATCAGCTAGACGCTCAACCGATCCGGGCCACGATCACGGCGATCTGCGCGACCGTCGGGTTGCCCACCTGACGCAGGTGCTCGGCGATGGCGTCGTGTACCCGACCACTGACATCAGCCGAGGACTCGGCGGCCCCGATGCCGATCTTCGCGGTGACCCGCACGCCATCGGACTGCGCAACCGTGTGTACCAGCGGCGCTGCGGGCGCGTGGTGCGCCACCGCATCGAGGGCGGTGGAGAGTACTGTGGCCACGATCGACCGAGCCGGGTACAGCGCGTCGACCCCGGGAACCTGGCGTACCAGCGCGTCAAGCTGGTCGGTGGACGGAATAACCGTGGTCATCAGTGCTCCTTTTCTTGGGCGGATGCATCGGGCAGGGCCTGCAGGTCACTCACCGTGATGTCGATGGCCGCGACGACAAGTTCCGTGTATTTGCCGAGCGCGGCGTACATCGCCTGGCGCAGTTGATCGGCGAGCAGCGGAATATTCTCCCCCGGGAATACGGTCACATCGACCTCGATGACGATCGGCGTACCGGGCACGTTGACGTCGCCGACCAGCACACAACGGCCGACGAGCACGTTCTGCATTCGGTCGCCGGACTCACGCAGAATGCCGCGCACGGCGCCTTCCGTCACGACCAGCCGCGCGGTCGGGACAGGATGGGTCAGCGGAATATCTCGGCCGGCGTGAGCTTCCAGGGTGATGTTGTCGAGAATGGCCGACACCCAGCTGTCGTCGCGCCGCGATTCACGTTCGAGGTCCAGCTTGAGCAGTAGCCGTTGGGCCCGGCGCAAGCGTTCGAGACCACGCAGGGCAATCTCACACTCCGGCGAATCGTCGATACTCGGGTCGGCTGGCATTCGGTCGCGATCGAGGTAGTCGCTGAGCTGCTCGATGGTGTGGCCGTTGAGCCCGAACTGTTCCCGCTCGGTATCATCGAGGTCGAATGCGAGGAAGCGCCGGTTTGCCGGCGTCAGTTCGGTCATCGCCATTCCTCCATCTCGCGAAGCAGGGTTTTTCGGGCACGGGCCAGCAATCCGCGCACGGTCGAGAGCGGCAGGCCCAACTCGGCCGCGATATCACCGTAGCTGTACTCGGCGAGTTCCCGCAGAGTCCAGCAGCGGCGTTGGTCTTCGGGGAGGGTGGCCAGCACCCGGGCGAGAGCCTCGGTCTGCGATTCGGCCTCGGCGAGTACGTGCGGGGCGTGCTCGTCGGGTGCCGGGACATCCGTGTCGTCGATGTTGGCGTGCTCGCGGCGAGCGCGCAGCCGATCGATGCTCTTGCGGCTGACAATGCGCATGAGCCAGCTCTTCACCGCGCTGCCGTCCTCAAGCGTGCCGAGTTGCTGCCAGGCCGTGATGAACGCCTCCTGCACGACATCATCGGTCTCGTCGTTGGAACCGAGAACGCGCCTCGCCTGCACCCGCATGAGCGGACCGTATCGGCGCACGAGGCCTTCGAAGGCGCGCAGGTCACCGTCGGCGGCGCGGTCGGCGAGCATCCGGTCGGCCGCGGTATCGAGCGGTGACGCGACCTGCTCACGCACGGTGCCGGGCACATCTCCTCCTGGTGAAACGTTCAGAAAATTTTTCTCAACTTCGCGTGACGAATATGCCACAGCTTTCGTCCTACAGGTAACAATCCACATTTAGCCTCACCAAACGGTCAGGCACTAAGGAGTTATTCAGATGGACCTCATCGACACCAACGGCAGCGCAGCTTCTTCGAACAAAACCCCGCGCAGCAGTGCGCCGACCGGCACAGCTCTGGCCGGTGAGCCACTCACCGGCACGGGAAAGACCGTGATCAACGATGGAGTCGTGGCCAAGGTCGCCGGAATCGCCGCGCGCGAGGTCACCGGCGTGCACGCCCTCGGTGGCGGTGCAGCCCGAGCCCTCGGCGCAATTCGTGAGGCGATGAACAACACCGACGTGAGCCAGGGCATCTCGGTGGAGGTCGGCGAGACCCAGGTGGCCGTGGACGTGACGATCGTCGCCGAGTATCCCGTGCAGCTTCAGCAGGTGGCCAACGACATTCGCTCGAGTGTCATCCGGGCCATTGAAGACCTGGTCGGACTCGAAGTTACCGAGGTCAATGTGACGATCGTCGATATTCACCTGCCCAGCGACGATGCCGACGCTGAGCCGAGCAAAGCCGCACTTCGGTGACCAGCGCAACCCGAACGGGAATGCTGGTCGGTGCGGTTCTCGCGCTGACCTGGGTGCTTCTGGGATTCTGGGCATTTCTGTTCGTGGGCTTGGCGATGCTGGTCGGCGCGCTCGTTGGCCGCGTGGTTGACGGCCGTCTCGACGTGAGCTCACTGATCGGAGCCTTTCAGGGAAAGCGCTCATCGTCGTGAGCGTCACGACCGACTCCCCGGGCTGGTTTCTCGGCGAAGGTATCCCCAGTGACACTATGAAACCAGCGGATGCCTCACAGCCGGCGGCCACAATCCGTGGTCGAACCCGCATTGTGCCGAGGGCGTTGCGCCAGATCGTGTCCATGGTTACTGCGGAGTCGCTCGGCGTGGCGCCCAACCAGGTCGGCGTCGAACTCGGCGACGACCATGGGATGCTCGCGCTCACGGTCAGCACGTCCATCCGGGTGGTTTCCCTGCAGCGCGTCACGAGCGAAGCGGCCGTCATCACTCGCACCGGGGGAACCATCCTGGCTCGATCCGCGCAATCACAGACCGACATTCGACGCCGCGTCGGCGAACTCACCGGTGCCGACATCGGTCGGGTTACCGTGCGCGTGACCGGGGTGGATGTCGCTCGGGAACGGCGCGTGCGATGAGTGCGTCGACTTTGGCGACCTACGGGCGCATCCGTCGTCGCGAACTGCACTCGCCGCGGGCTGCCGCAGCCATCTCAGTGGCGATCGTGGTCATTCTGCTGTGCGCCTGGCTAGGTACGGAGATCGTGCTGCGGCTGACGGATCAGCCAGCGCTGCTGAAGGCGCCGGCTGATCTGGCCGACGGCGTGGCGTCCGCGTCGAGCGCACCCGTGTCACTGCTGATCGGAACGGCCGCCGGCTGCGCGCTCGTCGGCCTCGTGCTGCTGGTAATGGCGCTCTCGCCCGGACGCAGGGCCCGGCACGTGATGGTTTCCGAGCGCACGGTGACCATCGTCGATGACGAGGTGATCGCATCCGCTCTCGCGGGGCGCGCCGCTCGCACGGGCGGGATCGATCCGGACAACACCCGGGTGAGCATCTCGCGCCGCCTCGCCACGGTGCATCTGGTGCCCGCCTCGGGCCAGCCCGTGCACCGCGACACGGTGCTCAGAGCTGTGCGCGACCAGCTCGACGGGTTGCAGCTGCGACCGGCGCTACAGACGCGGGTCGTGGTAGCCGTCGGCGGAAAGGTCGGAGCATGAACAACACCAACCGCGCGCTCAACCGCAGCGTTCTGCTCCTGGCCGGACTGCTGTTGCTCGCTGTGGCTGTTCTGCTCAGCCTGCTCGCGTCGCAAGCCGCTGTGCAGGATGCCTGGAGCACCATTTCCGATGCCACCCGTGCGAACGTCGCCGGCTGGCTCCAGGCCACGCCGCTGGGTACAAGCACGCACAGCTGGCTCTGGATCGTCGCCCTCGCTCTGCTGCTGGCGGTCGTGGGCCTACTGCTCCGTTTCATACTGCGCCAGGGCGGTGGCCACTCCGGCCGGTTGGTCAGCGAGCAGACGACCGATTGGGGCGCCACCCAGGTCGATTCCGCCGTCGCTGAGCAGTCACTGCAACAAGCGCTCGGTGAGCACCCCGAATTTCTGTCAACGCGCGTCTCGACCTACCGGGTGGCTCGGGAGTCCGTGCTCAAGGTCTCGGTGACCTGTCGTCGCGGCACCTCACCCACCGACGTCCTGCGCATCGTCGAACAGTCCCTCATCGCCCTCGACGAACTTCTCGGCTTGCAGATCCCGGCCCTGCTGCAGATCAGCGGAGGCTTTCGGGTGCGCACCAGCCGCAGCACCCGCATCCGCTGATCGGCGATCCCACAACTCGCGTTCGGCGCACCCCGCACCGAACGTTCCCCGGAAACACCCAACAGAAGGAGAGCACACGATGAGTGCAGCAGACAAGATCAAAAACGCCGCGCAGGACCTCAAGGGCAAGGCCAACGAGGCCGTCGGCAAGGCCACCAACGACGACTCCAAGGTCGCCGAAGGCCGTGCTGACCAGACCGCGGCGAGCGCGAAGAAGGTCGGCGAAGACATCAAGGACGTCTTCAAGGACTAAATCTCCCGGTGCGCGGCGGGCACTGTGCCCGCCGCGCACTTCCCTTGGCCATTCGGCCAGTCAACACGCCATGAAAGGAAGCTCCATGTCCAACCTGTACGCAACGTCATCGGCGCCCGGCGCCGATGACTCCGAGTTTGACAGCTCATCTCTCGCCAAGACCGCCGCGACTCACACGGCAAATGTCGCCGCGGACGAAGCCGCCAACGTTCGCGACACTGCGGCCCACGCGGCGGGCGACGTTGCCAACACGACGAAGAATGAAGCCGGCAAGGTCGCGGCTGAGACGAAGAAGCAGGCCAAACACCTGCTGACGGATGCCCGCACCCAGCTCACGGAGCAGGCCGGTGAGCAGCAAGCGCGCGTTGCCGGTGGGCTCCGCTCGATCAGCGGCGAGCTCGACCAGATGGCCGCAGCGTCCGAGGCTGATGGCGTGGCCACTGACCTCGTACGCCAGGCTGCTTCCCGCGCCGGGAGCGTCGCAACCTGGCTCGATGACCGCGATCCCGGGTCGCTGCTCGAGGAGGTGCGTTCCTTTGCCCGGCAGAAGCCCGGCACGTTCATCGCCCTCGCGGCAGCTGCCGGCATTCTGGCGGGCCGGTTGACGCGGTCGGTTGCCGCCGACTCTGCTGATGACAGCGCGAACACGGGCGTCGACCGTGGCGACTCCGTCCCTGCGCCCCGATATACCGGCGTTGGCGACGTGGGTCTGTCCGGTCCCAGTGGCTCGGTCAGCCAGTCCGGCGCGGTCGGACTGACCGACACCAGCGAACGCACAAGTTTCGCTGACCAGCCTGGCTTGCTCGGCGACGACCCCGACCTCACGGTTCGCGAACGATGACTGACCTGCACACACCGTCGGAGCAGAAAGCCGCGGAGACCTCCCTGGGCGATCTCCTCGGTGAGGTCACCCGCGACCTCTCCACACTGATGCGTCAGGAACTGGAACTGGCCAAGGCAGAGTTGCGCCAGTCGGCGACCCGCGCCGGTAAAGGCGCCGGAATGCTGGGCGGCGCGGGATATGCCGCCATCATGACCATACTGTTCTTGTCGATCGCGCTCTGGTGGGGTCTCGGGTATCTGGTCGGCAACGGCTGGTCGGGGCTGATCGTGGCCGGCCTCTGGGCCCTCATCGGCCTCGTGCTGTTCCTGGTGGGTCGCGCGGAATTGAAAGCCGTCAAGGGTGCCCCACGCACCGTTGAATCCCTGAAGAAAGTCCCGGAAACACTGAAAAGGAATGAGGAGAACCGATGACCGACACCGACCGCACCCCCGATCAGATCCGCTCGGAGATCGAACGCACCCGGCGCGAGCTCGGCGGCGACGTCGACGCGCTGGCCGACAAGGTGACACCGTCCAAGATCATGCAGCGCCAGACCGACAAGGTGAAGTCCGCCTTCGGTTCCGTCTCGGAGCGCGTCATGGGGGCTGCTTCCCACGCCGGCGACGCTGCGTCGTCAGCGACCGACACGCTCGGCGCGCTGCCGCACCAGGCCGCGAACACCGCGAAGGGAAACCCCCTGGCCGTGGGACTCATCTCCTTCGGCATC
The DNA here is from genome assembly GCF_030063145.1 of Cryobacterium sp. PH31-L1. Taxonomy (GTDB): domain Bacteria; phylum Actinomycetota; class Actinomycetes; order Actinomycetales; family Microbacteriaceae; genus Cryobacterium. Next base: position 78,300 of record NZ_JASISM010000001.1, on the reverse strand, counting down.
GGCTGGCTGGCCGCGTCACTGGTGCCCGCCAGTGACAAGGAGAAGCAGCTGGCTGGTTCGTTGAAAAAGGCCGCAGAGCCGTTCATCTCCGAGGCAACGGATGCCGCCAAACAGCTGGCGGACAACCTGCGCGAACCGACACAGGAAGCCGTCGCTGCGGTGAAGGTCAGCGCCGAGGGCGCCGTCGACGAAGTCAAATCGGCCGCGCAGAGCGCAGCCACCGACGTCAAGGGCGAGGCCGAGTCGGCACGGGACACCGTCATTGAGACTGCTCAGGACGAGACCGCCAGCGCCAAACAGAAGTCAGATAACGACCTCTACTAATTGATCGACCCAATTCTGCGTTTCGTTCCCCGGAACGCAGTAGATTCCCTTGGCCGGGGATCGCGATCGCCCTACTGCATCGCGATCCCCGGCCTCATTCAACCGAGCAGGAGACACCATGGATGACCAGGGACAGAGTCAGGAACTCGCCGACGCCCCGGCCCCCGATGATGACCGCAAGCCCGACTCCCCAACCGAGGTCACGAAGACATCGTGGAAATATGTCGTCAAGCGCACGCTGAGCGAGTTCGGCACCGACCAGTGCACCGATATCGCGGCGTCGCTTACCTACTACGCCGTGCTGTCGCTGTTTCCGGCGCTCATCGCCCTAGTTTCGTTGCTCGGGGTATTCGGGCAGGGCAAGCAGTCGGCCGACACCCTGCTGACAATTCTCGCCTCGGTCGCTCCCGGCGATGCCCTCGACGTGATTCGCGGGCCGATCGAACAGTTCAGCACATCGCCCTCGGCCGGGTTCGCCCTGGTGGCGGGGATCGCGGTCGCGATCTGGTCGGCATCCGGTTATGTGGGCGCCTTCAGCCGGGCCATGAACCGCATCTATGAGATCGATGAGGGTCGGTCATTCTTGAAGCTCAAGCCGACGCAGCTACTTGTGACGGTGATCGGCATCGCCCTGCTGCTCGTCGTCGTGCTGATCCTGGCCATTTCGGGACCCATAACGGATGCCGTCGGCGCGGCCCTCGGCATCGGCCAGACCGTGCAGGTCGTCTGGTCCCTAGCCAAGTGGCCGGTACTCGCAGCCGCCGTCATGTTGCTGATCGCGGTGCTGTACTACTTCACTCCGAATGTGCGGCAGCCGAAGTTCCGCTGGATGTCGCTCGGCGCACTCGTGGCCCTGGTGGCGATCGTGGTTGCCTCGCTGGGATTCGGCTTCTACGTCACGACCTTTTCGAACTACGCCAAGACATACGGTTCGCTGGCCGGCATCGTGATCTTTCTCCTCTGGCTCTGGCTGACCAACCTGGCCCTGCTGTTCGGGGCTGAATTCGACGCCGAACTCGAACGTGGGCGCCAGCTACAGGCGGGAATTGCCGCAGAACAGAACATTCAGCTGCCGCCGCGCGGCACGAAGAAGAGCCAAAAGGCCGCCCTGAAGGATATGCAGACCGTCGCCGACGGCCGTCGCATCCGCAAGGCGAACGCCGCTCCGCGAAAGTAGGAGCGGGGAGCCCCCACGCTTCTCCATTCAACTTCATCACGCAGGCAAACTCCGGCGTTCAACCGAGGCCTGGCCGTGATGGCGAGTGGATGCCATGTGCATCTCGACGCTGATGGTCGCCTCCGCCCCCTCGAATTCACCGGTCGATACATAGACGAATCGCAAGGGGACGCAGCCGGGAAGGAGGTTGCCTGTGGGCACGGAGATCCACGCCCGTTCTCGGGCGTCGGTCTTCGCCAACAAGGTGGCGCCCCTGTAAACCTCGATAGTACCGGTGGGCTCGACGACGTCCAGACTGATAGTGAAACCCATCCGGAGCCCCACCCGCGCCTGGCGCGGATACTGCTCGGTGATCGTCACTGTTGTGGTGGTTCCCTCCGGCGTCTCCATGGCGAACGCCGGCGTGCCCAGGGTGGCTCCGAGCGCGAGTAGGATCACCAGCCCCGTACGGCGTATCACCGGGGTGACCTCGCGCAGAGGCTGGGCATAGCGCGAGCCCTGGCTGGCGGGGCGGGCGTCGGCATCCGGTTGCCCGATCATGGTCGATGGAATGCCCGGACCGCACACACTCATGTGGAACCTCTTTCAGAAAGAACCCGCCCATGGTCGGAGGCTGCGGTGGGCACTATGACGACGGAGACCGGCGCAGAGAAGGCGTCGATACAACCCTGAGTGGGTCGCTGATCTGTACACTAACGAGCATGTGCGCCACATGATATACCCCTGTTATGGTTCGTATATACCGCTATCACCACCGAATCACGACGCGTGTAGAGACTGGTTGGATAGGAGGACGTGTCCAACCGGGGACACGGGCAACGATTCAGGGGATATGAGTGCGACTGCTCTACGCGCTGCTCCTCAGCGGCATCATCCTGACCGTTGGGCTCTCGGTGGCGCTGCCCGATGCGACACTCGTCGCCGGCGGGTTCACCATCGCTGCCGCGGCGGTGGGGCTGACGCTGGTCAACCGCACCCAGCGAATCATTGCGGGGGTGCTGATCGGTGTGGGGATCGCATCCGTTGTGGTCGGTCTGATTCTGGGCGCGCAGATCGTGGGCCGCGACCTGTTTCTGGTCAACCAGGACCTGATCGGCATGCTCTCGGCGGTGTCGTTTCTGCGGCTGGTCACCCCGACCTCCCCGATCACACGCACCCGGCTGCACGGCCGCCTTGCCGTAGTGCGCACCGCCCTGGCCACACACGCGCTCGGGGCGATCATCAACATCGGTGCCGTCGGAATTGTCGGTGACCACCTGCGCGGTCGGTCCAGCTTGCGGCTCGCCGATGCGGCGCTGATCTCCCGGGCCTACTCGACCGCCGCGTACTGGTCGCCGTTCTGGGCGGCCGCCGCAGCAGCGACCACTCTCGTTCCCGGCGCGAATTCCCTCGTGCTGGTGCTCGTGGGGTTGGCCCTCGCGCTCGTCACCATCGGCCTGAGCGTCTGGGATATCTTTCAGCTCTGGGGCCGCGAACTGCCCGCGTACACCGGCTACACGCTGAGCTGGGAGCTCATTCGCGTGCCGCTCGCGCTCGTGGCCCTGGTGGTGCTGGCGCACCAGCTGGTTCCCACGGTTCCGGTGCCGCGGATCGTGCTGCTTGCCGGCCTCGGCGTCACCCTGATCGGCCTGCTGATCATGAACGGTCGTGGTGCCCTGCGCGCGCTGGCCAGGCATGCCCGGCACGACCTGCCGCAGTTGCGCGGTGAGGTCACGCTGTTCGCCTCCGCCGGTGTGCTCGCAGTCGGCCTGCGGATGCTGTTTCCCCTGTTCGACCTGCAGCTGCCGGTGACCGAGTTCACCGTTCCCGTTGCCTGGGCCATGATGCTCGCGATGATTCTGTGCGCGATCGTGGGGGTCCACCCGGTGGTCTCGGTCGCGATCGTCGCGGCGCTCGTGCAACCTCTGTCGCCCGACCCCACTTTGTTCGTGCTGGCCGCGTGCATCGGCTGGGGAGTCTCGACCGCGGTCGGTCCGGTCACCGGACTGACCATGCTGCTCAGCGCGCGGTACGGCATCGACAGCATCACGCTCACCCGGCGCAACCTGGTCTATCTGGCCGCTGTGCTCGTCGCCTCCTGGCCAGCACTGCTGCTCTGCGCCGCGCTGGTCTAGCGCCTGGCGCACGATCGCGCCCGATCTATGTGGGTGCTACGACCGGGTTACCGCAGCGCCCACCCAGATCGGGCGCAGTCAAGCGGATACGCGGCGCGGGAGGCGAACGAGACTCCCATGCAGCGGCTCAACTCCCGCGCCGCGTGAGCGCGCCCGTGGAACTACAGGCTAGACGGCGACCTCGACGGGCTCGTCGCTGACAACGTAGTTCTGAATCTCGATGAGCAGCAGGTCGCCGGCTTCCTGGTCGGTCAGGCCCTGGGCCAGAGCGAGTTCGGAGACGAGGATCTGGCGTGCCTTTTCAAGCATCCGCTTTTCGCCGGCGGAGACACCCTTGTCCTGGTCGCGACGCCACAGGTCGCGAACGACCTCGCTGACCCGGTACACGCTGCCGCTGGCCATCTTCTCCTGGTTGGCCTTATACCGACGTGACCAGTTGCCCGGCTCCTCGGTGAAGGCGTTCTGCAGAATTTCGTAGACGGCGCTGACGCCGGCGGCGTCGATGACGTCGCGCACGCCGACCAGCTCGACGTTGTCGACCGGCAGCTGAATGGTCAGCGCGCTGGTGTGCACGTTGAGGGTCATGAACTGCTTCTCGACGCCCTTGATGGTGCGGGTCGCGAGGGCCGTGATGGTGACCGCTCCGTGGTGCGGGTAGACCAGGGTTTCGCCGATTTCAATCTTCATAGAATGCGCCTTCAGTGTTGTGTGGTTGATGCAACGCGAACGGGCGTTGCGCTTGAGGTTTGGTGTTGAGCTGGCTCATCGAGCAGCCAGCCGGGCAGCAGGGCCACCAGCTGGTCGACGAGTTCGTCGTCGGAGACGTCGAGGTGACCGCGCATCCAGGCGCCGATCAGAGTGAGCGCTCCGCCAGCGACATAGGTCGTGACCAGTTCGGCGTTGACGGCGTCGTCAAAAACGAGCACCGACTCGAGCATGCGGGTGGCGTAGGCCTCGATGATCTGGTCGTGCGCGCTGCGGGTCAACGGCAGTTCGAGCACGCTCGCGTACAGCGGAAAGTTCTCGACCATGTGAGCGACAAGTCGGGCATAGCCGATACGTGAAGCGTTCTCGCCGGTGCGCGGCCGCGGCAGATCAAGTCCGGCCGAGCCGATGTCCGCGAACTGCGCCTGCAGCAGTTCAGCGGCGAGCACGTCGAGACTGGCGAAATGCGCGTAGAAGGAGCTGCGGCTGATCCCGGCCAGACGCACAATCTCGGCCACCGAAACGGATGCCGCCGGTTGGGCGATCAGCGTGTGGATCGCCGTGAGAATGAGCTGCCGGGTGCGTTCAGCGCGCGGGTCGTGCTTTGACTCGTCGGGTTGCACGTTTGGCTGCACGTTTGGCTGCACGTTTGGCTGCACTGCCGCCTGCGGGGCGGGGGCAGCCAGCGGAGTCATCCGACGATACTAACACTTTTCGGACAGGTGTCCGAGACGGGCAACATTTTCACGGCTGACTCGCGGAAAACCGCGAGTCAGCCGAACTTTTTCAGCGCCCGCGGTACTCGTCGAGCAGCTGTGCGCAGCGGATGAAGCCGAGGTGGGAGTAGGCCTGCGGGTGGTTGCCGAGGTGCGTTTCGGTGGCCGGGTCGAATTCTTCGGAAAGCAGCCCGGTGGGGCCGGCCAGGGCGATCAGCTGGTTGAACAGAGCTTCCGCCTCGTCGATGCGCCCGGTGAGCACGTAGGCCTCGATCAGCCAGGTCGTGCAGATGTGAAAGCCGCCCTCGAGTCCGGGCAGTCCGTCGTCATAGCGGTAGCGGAACACCGTCGGTCCAACGCGCAGCTCGCGCTCCACGGCGCTCACCGTCAGTTGAAAACGCTCGTCGGTGACGTCGAGCAGGCCGGACAGGCCGATGTGCAGCACGGCGGCATCCAAGTCGGGGCTGTCGTAGGCGACGGTGTACGACTGGGCTTCCTCACTCCAGCCTTCGCGCAGTACTTCGTCGCGAATCGTCGCGGCCAGTTCCACCCAGCCCGCCCCGACGTCTCTGCCGTGCCGAACGGCGGTGCGGATGGCCCGGTCAACGGTCACCCAGCACATCGTCTTCGTGTAGGTGTGGTGCCGCGGCGAGCGCCGGGCCTCCCAGATGCCGTGGTCGGGTTCCTGCCAGCGACTGGTGACGGCGTCGACCATCTCGGTCAGCAGATGCCACTGAAAGTCCGAAAGAGTTCCCTGTCGGGCACTGAGGGTGTCGATGAGCTCGGCGACCGGTCCGAACACGTCGATCTGCACCTGGTTGTCGGCGGCGTTCCCGATGCGCACCGGGCGCGAACCAGCGTAGCCGGGCAGCGACTCGAGGCTCGCCTCGGTCGACAGCGACGAGCCGGTGACCGAATAAAGCGGATGCAGCCACTGCGCGCCGGGACTGTCCGCCACGACCGCCGCCAGCCAGCGCAAAAACCCGTCGGCCTCATCGGTCGACCCCAGGTCGACGAGCGCTTTCACGGTCATCGAGCCGTCACGCAGCCAGCAGTAGCGGTAGTCCCAATTGCGGGTGCCACCGATACCCTCGGGCAGCGAGGTCGTCGACGCGGCGAGCACTGCGCCGGTCGGTTCGTAACAGAGGGCCCGCAGCACGAGGGCCGACCGGCCCACGAGCGAGGGCTTCACGCTCGGCAGAGACAGTGAATTCACCCAGGAACGCGAGTCATTCATGACCGCGCCGCGACGGGCGGCCTCGCCAGCGGGATCCGCCGTGTAGGGCTCGGTGTCGCCGCAGCGCAGGTTGAGCATGATGGCACCCTGCGACAGGTCGACGACGGCGGTGGCCGTCTCGTTGCGGCCGTCGCTCATGACGGTGAAGTCGACGCCGGCGGCCGTCAGCACGATCGGGTCTGGCGTGCCGGTGATGGTCACCGCACCGTCGGCGGCGTGCATGTTGAAGTAGGCGACGGCGTAGTCGGGGCGCGGCGCGAAGACGATGCGGGCGAGACCGGTGCCGGTGAGCTTGCGCACGAGGTTGGTGATGCCGAGCGGCGAGGGCTCGATGTAGTCGGTGACGGTCACGTCGGCCCAGCGGGTTTCGACGACCATGGTGTTGTCGACGTAGCGCTGGCCGAGCACACGGCTCTTCTTGACCGGCTCGATCGAGAAGTGTCCGGCCTCTTCGCTGCCGAGGATGCTTGCGAACAGCGAGCCGGAATCGGGCAGCGGATGCGTCATCCAGCAGATGCGCGCTTCCGGCGTGACGAGGGCGGTTGAGGTGCCGTCGCCGAGCATGGAGTGGCGTTCGATGGCCACGACGTGCTGGCCGAACAGCCAGTCCTTGCGCAGTTCGAACAGCAGGGCCAGAATCTGGGCGAGCTTTTCGGGGCCGCTGATGCGGTGCGCGGCCACGGATTCGTCGTCGCCGATGCGAATGCCGAGGTCGGGGCCGTGCAGGGTGTTCATGGCCATTTCGTCGCTCGCCGCATCGCCGGCGAAGAAGGCGGCGCTGACGCCGAGGCGGGTGCGCAGGCGATCGAGGGCAACGCCGGAGTCCTGCGACTCGTCGGAGGGCTCGTGGGCGTCGAAAAATTCGGAGTCGAATTCGCCGCCGTTCGATCCGACCAGGTGCACTTCGCGGGGCAGGCGGGAATCCGCGGCGAGGTCGCGCAGGGGCCGGCCGGACATAACGGCGGTGTGGGTGTTGGGCAGGGCGGCGAGGGCGCGCAGGGCGGTCGCTGACTCGGCCAGCAGCACCGACGGCACGTCGGAGGCGACGTGGTGCGACAGCGTGCCACCGTAGTTGCAGGCCACCAGCAGCGAGGGCGTGCGGGCGAGTTGCTGCAGGTGCTGCAGTATCTCGCTGGACAGCCCGGTCAATGTGCGCGGAAGATTCTTCGAAAGATTCAGGCTGTGGGGCATGAGCGATTTCCTTGCAGGAGTGGCGGGCAGCGTGGAACCAATTGCTCTACCTAGGCGACGTTACCATTTGCCCTGCCGCCTGCGACCGTCAACCCGCCGTCCTTGACGAGGAACGAGCCTTGCTCCGGCATCCGCTACCCTGAAGGCTCAGCCACATTCCGGATGTGGCATGACAACGTCGGGTGATGACATGGCAACGAGATGGGCGAGGTTCGCTCGGGGCTGGGTGACCGCTTTCGTCGCCGTACTCGTCGCAGCGCTCTCGCACGTGGCCGCCGGCGGCCACGTGCCCGCCCCGGTCAGCATTGCTCTGGCCCTGGCCTTCGCCTCCATGCTCAGCATTGCGCTCGCCGGCAAAAAACTCTCTTCGACCAAGCTCAGCCTCTCAGTGGCCCTGAGTCAGGTTCTCCTTCACGTTATGTTCGGCCTCGGCGGTACCGCCGGCACCATGACGGTGGCCGGACATCACGGTTCGACAACCGTGGTCGTAGGCGCGGCATCCGCTGCCCCGGCCATGGCCGCTGATGGCTGGATGTGGGCCGCCCACACTCTGGCGGCTGTTCTGACGATCGTCGCGCTGCGCCGCGGCGAGCGCACCTTCTGGGCGCTGGTCGAGCTGGCGCGCACCGCGCTCGTGACCGTGGTCATTGCGCTCGGGCTGGTGCTCGTTCCGCTTCGCGTTGCTCGACTGCGCGCCGCGCTGCACCGCGTGATCGAACCAATCGACCTGGCCGTGTTGCTGTCGCCGATGCGACACCGCGGCCCGCCGCGCGCGCTCGCCGCCTTCTAAGCCCTCACGCCGCGCCTCGCTCGCGGCACGTTAGCGGTCGCATCCGCTCGGGGCGCTCGTTTGAGAAGTCGGCACGGGTTTGACCCAGTGCCCCGAGCCCACACAAGTGCCACGACGCACCCCATCTTCTCGCGAACTCCTCGGAGGTACCGCATGCTCTCTTCCCATGCCCGAAACCGGCTCCTCGCCGGACTCGGGGTCCTCACGCTCGCCGCAGCGTTCGCGATCGGCGGCGTTGCACCGGCCTCGAGCGCGCACGATTCGGTGGCCGGCACCGTGCCGTCCGACACCGAACACGTCGACCTGGCCCCGGCCACGGTGTCGATGCGGTTCACCGACAACATCATGCAGCTCGGCGCGATCATGCTCGTCGTTGATTCAGCGGGCACCGATTGGGGTGAGGGCGAAGCCGCCCTCGACGGGCCGACGGCCACCCTGGCCGTTGACCCCGCCCTGCCCGACGGCGCCTACCAGGTGCGTTGGCGGGTGGTCTCGGCCGACGGGCATCCCATCTCCGGCACCTTCGACTTCAGAGTTGGCGACGCCAGAGCGGTGACCACACCGACTACGGATGCCGCCGCTCCCGTTATCACCACCCCGACCGATCCGACCGTGGTCACCACCAACACTGCCGACAGCACCGGCGGCGGGCTCCCGATCGGCGTCACCGCGCTCATCGGTGCCTTCGTCGGCCTCGGCCTCTTTCTCGGCGTTGTGGCGCTGACGCGCCGCGCAGAATCCGCTCGACAACGCACCAATCCCCCCACTACAGAAACGACACACTCATGACCTCCACCACACCCCGCCTTCTCATCGTTGCCGCCCTGGGCCTGCTTGCCCTGACCGGTTGCGCGGCCACGACCGACACCGCAGCCCCCCACACCGCAGCGACCAGCACGGCGACCGCGGCCGCGAGCCTCACCATCACCGACCCCTGGGTCAAGAGTGCCGAGACCGGAATGAGCGCCGCGTTCGGCACACTCGTGAATGTCAGCGACACCGACATCAACGTGGTCTCGGCCGAATCAACGGCCGCGACCATGATCGAGCTGCACGAGACCGTCGCCGACGACACCGGCGCCATGGTGATGCAGCAGAAAGAGGGCGGCTTCATCGTTCCGGCGAACGGCACCTACGAGCTCGCGCCCGGCGCCAACCACCTCATGCTCATGGGGCTCACCGAGCCGATCGTCGCGGGCGCCGAGAACACCTTCACACTCACCCTGTCCGACGGGTCGACGGTGGAGTTCACCGCCCCGGCCAAGGACTACTCGGGCGCAAACGAGAGCTACGACAAATAATGTTGGTCGATCAGCCTGGTCGTCGTCTCAGCCGGCGTCACCTCCTGTTGGGAGGTGCCGCGGCCGGAATCGGCGCGGTCGGCGCGGTCGGCATCGAATTGGCGACGAATGCGCGCCCGCAGGTCGTGGGTCAGCCGCTCAACGGCGCTCAGACCGTGCCGTTCTACGGCGCGCACCAGGCGGGTATCGACACCGTGCCGCAGAGCAACGCCACCATCATCGCGCTCGACCTGGCCCCGACGACCGATGCTGCGACCCTGCGGCGGCTCATGAAGGTTCTCACGAGCGACGCGGCCCGGCTCAGCCAGGGTGAGGCGGCGTTGGCCGACTCGGAGCCGGAGCTGGCCGTCGCGCCGGCCCGGCTCACCGTGACGTTCGGCTTCGGCCCTGGCCTGGTCGCTGCGGCCGGCGGCACCGCGCCGACCTGGCTCCGCCCCCTGCCGGCCTTCGGAGTCGACCGGCTCGACCCAGCCTGGGGCGACGGAGACCTGCTGCTGCAGATTGCCGCCGACGACGCCCTCACCGTCGCCCACGCCACCCGCATGCTGCTGAAAGACAGTCGCTCGTTCGGCACCGTGCGCTGGGTGCAGACCGGCTTTCGCCGAGCACCGGGGTCGGTGAAGCCCGGCACGACCATGCGCAACCTGTTCGGTCAGGTCGACGGCACTGTCAATTTCGTGCCCGGCACGCCCGACTTCGAGCGGCTGGTCTGGGGCGCCGCCGACAACCCCGGCTGGATGCTCGGCGGCACCGGCTTCGTGCTGCGGCGCATTGCCATGGACCTCGACAAGTGGGACAAGCTCGATCGGTCAGGGCGGGAGGCATCCGTTGGTCGCGCTTTGAGCAACGGCGCGCCGCTGTCCGGCACCAACGAAACGGATGCCCCAGATTTTGCAGCGAAGACCGCGATCGGTTTTCTGGTGATCCCGGAGTTCTCGCACCTGCGGCGGGCCCGCAGCGAGAACCCCGACGAACGCATCCTGCGCCGGGGCTACAACTACGACGACGCGCCTACGGGCGGCAGCGTGTCGAACTCCGGCCTGCTTTTCGTCTCTTTTCAAGCAAATGTCGACGCCCAGTTCGTGCCCATTCAGCGCCGCATCGACGCCCTCGACCTGCTGAACGTGTGGATCACACCGATCGGTTCTGCCGTCTTCGCCATTCCGCCGGGCTGTGCCGCTGGCGGCTACATCGGCGACACTCTCTTCTGACCCTGTGGTTGAACCGGCTCGTGGCACGTGTTTGGGAGGTTCGCCCTGGTTTGAACAGGGGCCACCGTCTCAAACACGCGCCACGAGAGCGAAGCGAGTTAGACGACCTCACCCATCGGCAGGTTGCCGTTACGGGCATCCAGCTTGCCGAAGTGGGTCTCGAGCAGGCTCTTCATCTTGTGCAGGGCGCCGGTGAGGGCTTCCTCGACGGCGTTGGCGTTTTCGGTGACGACGACCGGGGTTCCGCCGGCCGGGCGAGCTTCGAGGGTGCACTTGATGTCGTCGGTGCTGCTGCGGCCGGCGCTGCCATCGGAGAGGTGAACCTCAACCCGGGTGAGGCGTTCGCCGTAGCGCGCGAGGGACTCTTCGACGATGGTTTCCAGTGCTCCGGCAACCCGCTCGGTGCCGTCGACGTTGCTGTCGGTGTTCACGATGACCTGCATAATCACTCCTCTTCATTGCTGACAACTTCAGGCTACCGCTTGCGGATGCGTGCCCCGTGCGAGCCCGATTTCAGAGCAGGCCGTGCAGCACCGCGAGCAGATCTTTCACCCGACTGTCGTGGTTCTCGGCGAGCATTTCGTTGGTCAGAAAGGAGAAGCCGAGGTCATGTTCCGGCCAGGCACCGTTCAGGCTGCCGCCCGCTCCGGAATGCCCGAAAGCCGAAATCTCTGGCCCGTAGCTGCCGAGGGGGTCGGCCAGTTCAAAGCCGAGTCCGAACCGGAGCGGCCGGTCATTGACGGCGTCGATACCCTCAGACCAGGTTCGGGTGGCTTCAGCCAGCGCGACCGGTGACACGAGCGATCCCTCGGCGAGGCGCGAGTACAGCGCGGCCATCCCGTCGGCCGTCGCGATGCCGCCGCCGGCTGCCAGCTCGGCCCGATGCAGTTCGAGGGTGTTTGCGCGAAGCGACGTTCCCAGCAGGGTCTGGGCGTACATCCGCTCGACGATTTTGCGTCGCACCGGGTCGGTCAGATGGGTGCTGATGGCATAGCCCTCGTCCCGGAACATCGGGGTCACGCGTGATTCCAGTCGAAGTGGCAAGCCCAGGTAGATGTCGAGCCCCAGCGCCCCGCCGATCAGTTCGTCGATGAGTTCACCGGCGCTCCGGCCGGTCACGCGCAAAAAGATCTCGTTCATCAGGTATCCGTACGTGATGGCGTGATAGGCGACCCGGGTGCCGGGTTGCCACAGCGGAGTCTGCGCGGCGAGCACGGCCGCGTTGGCGGCATTGTCGAGGTCGGCAAACTCCCCCGCCGGTTCCGGGTCGACGTAAACCAGCCCCACGGTGTGGCTGAGCACCTGCGCCACAGTCACGTCGCCCTTGCCGGCGGCAGCGAATTCGGGCCAGTAGTGCGCCACCGGGCGACGCACGTCGAGCAGCCCGCGGTCGACCAGCAGCGCCGCCACGGTGGCTACGACGCCCTTGGTGCCCGAGAACATGACGGCCAGCGTGTCCGGCCCCCAACCGGTCGCCACAGAATCTGTCGTCTCGGCGCGCTGCTCGACGCTGCCGCCGTACAGCCGCACGAGCGGATGCCCGTTCCGATACACACAGAACGCCTGTCCTCCGTGCGCTCGGTCGACCTGCTCGGCGAACACGGAGACCAGCCGGTTGAAACCCGGCAGATCCCCGTCGTTGTGCGCCTGAATAGACACGGTTACAGCGTCGGAACGTGGGTCAGCAACTCCCGGGTGTAGCTGTGCTGCGGGTTCTCCAGCACCGCGTCGGTGGTACCGAGGTCGACGATGCGGCCGGCGTGCAGCACGGCCAGACGCTGCGAGATGTGGCGAGCCAGCGCGATGTTGTGGGTGACGAACACCATCGCCATGCCGGTTTCCACCTGCAGGGTGCGAAGCAGGTCGATGATCGAGGCCTGCACTGACACGTCGAGTGCACTCGTCACCTCGTCGCAGACCAGCACTGACGGGGCGTTGACCAGGGCGCGCGCGATGGCGGCGCGCTGCCGCTCACCGCCGCTGAGCTGTCCGGGCCGCCGGTCGATGAACGAGGCGGCGAGCTGTACCTGGTCGAGCGCCTCCAGAACGAGGGCGCGACGCTGCTTGCGGTTGAACGATCCTGACATGTGCAGGGGCACCTCGACCGATTCGCCGATGGTGCGGCGCGGGTTGAGCGACGACAGGGGGGACTGAAATACGTACTGAATGCGGTGACGTTCCTCGGCGCTGCGCTGCCGGGTTCCGGGTGCCAGCGTCTGTCCGGCAAGGCTGACCGTGCCGGTGAAGTTGCCGTTCAGTCCGGCGATGCAGCGGGCAGCGGTGGTCTTGCCCGAACCGGATTCCCCGAGCAGCATGAGCGATTCGCCCCGGCCGAGCTCGAGGTCAATGCCGTTGAGCACGGGGTTCTTGCCGTAGGACAGTCGCAGATCCCTGACCGATAGGAGCGTTCCGGCAACTTCGGGCGTTGCCACGCGAGCGGATGCCGCGCGCTCCCGGCTGATGATCGGCAGGGCCCCGGTCACGGCCTCGACCTCGCCGATGTGGTGGCGCCCGGCGAGGTCGGGCACGGCGTTCAGCAGCTTGCGGGTGTAGGAGTGCACCGGGTCGTGCAAAACCCGGTCGCTCGGACCCTGCTCCACGATGCGGCCGGAGAGCATGACGGCGACCTCATCGGCCACCTCCGACACCACGGCGAGGTCGTGCGTGATGTACAGCCCGGCCACGTTATGGGCGGTGACGAGCTGGTGAATGGTCTGCAGCACGAGCGCCTGCGTGGTGACGTCCAGCCCGGTGGTGGGTTCGTCCATCACCATCACTTCGGGCCGAAACGCGAATGCCATGGCGATGCCGACGCGCTGCTGCTGCCCCCCGGAGAGCTCGTGCGGCCAGCGCCGCTGATAGGCGGCATCGTTCGGCAGCCCGACATCCGTGAGCACGTCGGCCAGCCGCTCCCGGCGCTCCGCCTCTGATGCGCCGTAGCCGTGTACGCGCAGCACCTCCATGATCTGGGTGCCGATTCGCATCGCCGGGTTCAGCGACAGAGCCGGATCCTGCGGAACATAGGAGATGGAGCCGCCGCGCAATCCGCGCCGCCCGGCATCCGTCAACGCCAGCAGGTCGGTACCGTCGGACAGCTCGATGGTGCCGCCGGTGTGCTCGAGTCCGGTGCGAAAGTAGCCGAGGCAGGCGAGCCCGGCCGTGGTCTTGCCGGAGCCGGATTCACCGACGAGGGCCAGCATCCGTCCCCGCTGCAGGGTGAACGAGACCCCGTGCAGAATTTCCTGGCCGAGGGTGGTGGCCACACGCAGGTCGTTCGCCCGCAGGGCCAGGTCGGTCGAGGCTTCGATCAGTGTGCTCATTTGCTTTCCTCCACGGTGGCCGAGGCGCGGGCCACGGCGTCGGTGATCAGGTTGCTGCCGACGGTCAGAATGGCGATGGCCAGCACCGGCAGAATGACACCCCACGGTTGCAGGGTCAGCGCGATGCGGTTCTCGTTGATCATCAGGCCCCAGTCCGCGGTCGGCGGCTGCATGCCCAGGCCGAGGAAGGACAGCGATGCGATCGCGGCGATCGAATAGGTCATGCGCAGGCCGAGTTCGACCATCAGCGGCCCGGTGATGTTGGGCAGCACGTCTTTCAGCAGAATCTTCCAGCGCGGTACCGCATACATTTCCGAGGCTCGAATGAAATCTTCGGTGATCACAGCGGATGCCGCCGCGCGCGTCACTCGGGCGATCCGCGGCGCGTGGGTGATGCCGATGACCAGCACGACCACCCAGCCCTGCGGGCCGAGTACGGTGATGGCGAGCAGGGCGAAGACCAGCTGCGGCAGGGCCAGCAGCACATCGTTGCCGCGCATGATGATGCTGTCGAGCGTGCCGCCCTGGTAGGCGGCGAGCATGCCGGCGACGGTGCCGAGCAGCATGCCGAGCGCGGTGGCGAGGGCGGCGTAGACCAGCAGCGTCAGTCCGCCGTCGAGGAAGCGACTGAGAATGTCGCGGCCGAGATTATCTGTGCCGAACATGCCGCCGGGCTGAAAGGGACGACCGGCGAATTCGGTGCTGGTGTACCCGGTGAGCCAGGGCAGGAGCAGCGGCCCGACGATGGCGACCAACACGACGATTCCGGTGAGCACGAGGCCGATTTTGGCCTGGCGCTGACGGATGATGCGGCGCATCAGGCCGGGCGGGGTATCGGTGACTGGTTCTGAATGTGTATCGATCGTGGTCATCGGGTTCCTCCCGTGCGCAGTTTGGGATTGGTCACAATGCCGACAATGTCGGCGAGCAGGTTGACCACGACGTAGACGGCAGCGATCAGCATGGCGAGGGCCTGCACGACCTGCACGTCCCGGTTGGTCACGGCGTCGACGAGGGCCTGCCCCACGCCCGGATAGCGGAACAGGAATTCGACGACGACGATGCCGCCGGCGAGCCAGGCCAGCTGGATCGCCACAACCTGGGCGACCGGTGCGATGGCGTGCGGCAGGGCATGACGCCAGATGACCTGGCGTTCGGGAACACCCTTGAGCCGGGCCATTTCGACGTAGCCGGAGTCGAGCACCTCGATCATCGTGGTGCGCATCATGCGAATGATGTACGGCATGACGACGAGCACGAGGGTCAGCACCGGCAGAATCAGCTGGCTCGGATAGTCCCAGACCTGTTCCCCGGGCGGCGCCATCGTCACAGATGGGAGCACGGTGAAGACGGTAGTGGAGAACAGGGTCACCAGTGCGATGCCGATCACGAAGTCGGGCAGGGCGGCCAGCACGAGGGAGATGCCGGTGGCGGCGTGATCGCCGGCCTTGCCGCGGCGCATGGCGCTGTAGGTTCCGACCAGGATGCCGACCGGGATGCTGATCGCGGCGGCTAGGGCCATGAGCACGAGCGAGGCGGCAATACGATCGCCGAGGAGTTCGGCCACCGATCCGCCGGACGCCGCCGACACACCGAAGTCGCCGACGAACAGGCCGCCGAGCCAGTGCAGATAACGCTCGGCAAACGGATCGTTGAGGTTCATCTGCTCGCGCAGGGCCTCCAAACGATCGGGCGTGGCCTGCTGGCCGAGCATGGCCTGGGCCGGGTCACCCGGCAGCAGCAGGGTCGCCACGAAGACGAGCATCGAGACGAGGAGCAGAATGACCGCGCTGATCGACAGCCGGCGAAGAATAAGACCGAGCATCAGTTCTGGCCGCCCATCCACACGCGACGAAACTCAAACCCGGACAGCGGCAGACCGGTGCCAGTGGGCACGAGGCCGCCGACGTAGCGTTGGTAGGCATCCGCTTGATTGGGATGGCCCCAGATAATGTGGCCGCCTTCTTCGTATTCGATGGTTTGCGCCTCGGTAATCAGTTCGTTTCGCCGGGTCGGGTCGATGGTCGATTTGGCTTCGTTGACCAGTTCGATGAAGCGGGGGTTGTCCCAGTGCGTCTCGTTGTAGGGCGAGGTGGGCAGCGAGCCGTTGTCGACCTGCGGCAGAAAGTTGCGGGTGTACCAGAAGTCCTGCGAGAAATCCCACTGCAGGTAGTCGTCGCCGAAGAAGGTGGTGGTGTCGACCCGGCGAATGGTCACGTTGATGCCGGCGGCGAGGGCCTGCTGGGCGAAGACCTGGGCCGCTTCGACGGCACCGGCCTGGATCGGCGCGGTCACCAGTTCCACGTCGAGGCCATCGGGATAACCCGCCTCGGCGAGCAGTTCCTTGGCCCGGTCGATGTCCTGCACGCGTTGGGGCAGGTTCTCGGCGTAGCCGGGGTCGTACAGCGCGTACATATCGTTGCCGACGGTGCCGTGGCCGCTGAGCACCTGTTCGACCATTTCTTCGCGGTCGACGACCAGCCGAAAGGCTTGGCGCACTCGCACGTCATCGAACGGGGCACGATCGACGCGCATCGTGAACGGCAGCCACATGCCGGTTTCGGAGTTGAGAATATCCACGCGCGGGTCGGTTTCGAGCACCTCGAGCAGGGCCAGCGGAACCTGGCCGATCGCGTCGACCTGGGTGGCCAGGAGCGCGTTGATCAGGGCGTTGTCGTCGCTGAAGTTGAGAATCCGCAGCTCGTCGAGGTGCGGCTCGTTGTCTTGCCAATAGTTGTCGTTGCGGGTGAAAACGCTGCGCCGCCCGGCGGTGAAGGAGTCGTACCGGAACGGTCCGGTACCGATCGGGTGCAGCGGGTCGTAGTCCTTCGGCACGATTCCGAGCGAGTACTGGCCGAGCGAATCGTCGAAGGTCGCCGTGGGAGTGTTGAGCCGAAATTCCAGCAGGTAGTCATCCAGCACGACGACCTCGTCGAGAATGGTCAGGCTCGAGGCGCCCGACTTGGGGTTCTCCGGGTCCATGATGCGGGCGAAGGTCGCGGCCACGTCGCGGCTCGTCATCAGGTGACCGTTGTGAAAGGTGACGCCCTGGCGCAGCCGCACGGTCCAGGTTTTGGAATCCAATGACGGTGTCGCCGAGAGCGCCAGCAGCGGCTTGAGGTCGAAGTTCTCGTCACGGTAGAGCAGCGCCTCGTAGAGGTTGACGACGCGGGCGATGTCGGTGGTGGAGACCGGGATGTGCGCGTCGAGGGTGTCAGCCGCGCCGCCGCCGACCAGGCCGACGCGCAGAATACCGCCGCGCTGGGGCGGTCCGGTGAGGGCGGGCAGCTGGGCCACCGCCGTGCCGCCACAGGCGGTCAGCAGGGCACCGACGCCGATCGCCATGCCGCCGCCGAGAACATGACGACGGGAGAAGAACTGACCGGATGCCGCGGCGAGCGCCGAGCGGGCTGTACCCGGCGAATTCGGGTCGAGCGGGGATGGTGCTGAGGTAGACATGGGACTCTTTTTCGGTTGCAGAACGTGAAACGACCGTTGGCTGTGGGTCGTCGAGGGGCTAGAGCGAAACCGCCCGGCCGATCCAGTCCGGGGCGATGACGCCCGCGGGCAGCTGGTGGTCGATGATCGCGGTCGCGACCGGTTTGGGGAACGGTATGCTGCGGCCCGTTCCCGAGTCGACGTGCAGGGCGAGCAGCTCTTCGGTGGCGAGCAGGGTGCCGCCCGATCGCATCTCGTGCGCGAGGTGCAGCTTCTTCGCGCCGGCGTCGACGATCGTGGTGGTGATCGTCAGGGCTGCGCCCTCGCCCGTTTCGGCCAGATAGCGCACGTGCGCTTCGACGGTATAGAGGGAGCATCCGCTTAAGGAACGGTAGGCCGCGTCGAGCCCGAGGCCGTCCATCACCTGGTCGGTGGCGAAGCCGAAAGCGAGCACATAATACGCCTCGGACAGGTGGCCGTTGTAGTCGATCCAGTTCGGCTGCACCGTGCAGTGATAGGAGTCGAGAACGCTCATGCGCGGCGTCCCTTGATCTCGTCGATCATGTTCCGTACGGCGATGATGGCGGCGTCACGCTCAATGATGAGGTCAGTGACCGAGCGCTCCTCGGCGTCGTCGACACCGGCGATGACGGCCTCACGCAGCTCGTCGGTGAGCTCGGGGGCTTCGAGCCGGGTCCACGGCGATTTCAGGGAGGGGCCGAAGTGCTCGAGCATGTGCCGCATACCGCCCTGGCCGCCGGCGAGGTGGAAGGTGGTCATCGGGCCGTGGATCGGCCAGCGCAGTCCGGGGCCGTCGGTGATCGATCGGTCGATTTGCTCGACAGTCGCTTCGCCGTTGTCGATCATGTGCAGTGCCTCACGCCAGAGAGCTTCCTGCAGGCGATTGGCGATGAAGCCGGGCACCTCGCGGTCCATTTTGATGACGGACTTGCCGATGTACTCGTAGAAGTCGGCGGCCCACTGCACGGCGGCGGCGCTCGTCTTCTCGCCACCGACCACCTCGACCAGCGGAATCAGGTAGGGCGGGTTGAATGGATGCCCGACTACCAGCCGACTCGGATTCGCCGCCCGGGTGGCCATGTCCGTCATGCTGTAGCCCGAGGTGGATGAGGCGATCACGACACCGTCGGCGGTGGCCGCGTCGATGTCGGCCAGCAGGTTCTTCTTGAGTTCCAGCACCTCTGGGGCGCTTTCCTGCACGAAACCCACGCCGTCGACGGCCTCAGCGATATCGGTGTGCACGGTGAAGTTGTCCGGCGAGGCATCGGGGTGAAGGCCCAGCTGGGTCAGGGCCGGCCAGGCGGCGTCGATGAGCTGACGTACCTTGGGGGCGGCATCCGGAGCCGGGTCCCAGACCCGCACGTGGTAGCCCTTGGCGAGAAAGTAGGCGGCCCAGCCGGCGCCGATGGTTCCGGCGCCGATGCAGGCGATGGTGCGCACGTCGGCGACGCTGGCGCGGGCATCCGCTCTATTGAACAGATCGGTCATGGTTATGCCTTTCGGTCGAGCTGAAGAATGTCGCGGGCTTCGTCGGGAGTGGCGACGCTTCTGCCGAGGTCGTGCACTATGGCAATGGCCCGTTCGGTCAGTTGTACGTTGGTGGCCTTGATGCCCTTGGCGAGGTAGAGGTTGTCTTCGAGCCCCACCCGCACGTGGCCGCCGAGCAGCACCGACTGAGCGACCCACGGCATCTGGTTGCGTCCGATCCCGAACGAGGTGAAGTTCGCGCCGGCGGGCAGCATGTTGACCATGGCCTGCAGCAGGCCGGGGTCGGCCGGGGCGCCGTAGGGAATACCCATGCACAGCTGGTACAGCGGCGGCGGGCTGATCAGGCCTTCGGCCACGAGAACGTTGGCGAACCAGAGGTTGCCGCTGTCGAAGATTTCCATCTCGGGTTTGACGCCGAGCTCCTGGATGCGTGCCGCGCCTTCGCGCAGCATGTCGGGCGTGGAGATGTAGACGTTGCTGCCCTCACCGAAGTTGAGCGTGCCCATGTCGATGGTGCAGATTTCCGGGCGCAGCTCCTCCACGTGGACAAGCCGCTCGAGGCCGCTGACCAGGTCGGTTCCCGGCAGCTGCCGGGTGGGGTTCGACGGGTCGAGCACCAGGTCGCCGCCCATTCCCGCGGTGAGGTTGATCACCGGGTCCACGTCGCTCGCCTTGATCAGCCGCACGACCTCGCGGTACAGGGCCACATCGCGTGAGCTCTGTTTGGTCACGACGTCGCGAACGTGAATGTGCACGACGGATGCCCCGGCGCGGGCCGCGGCCACCGCATCCGCTGCGATCTCGTCGGGGGTGACCGGAACGTGTTCGCTCTTGCCCGTGGTGTCTCCGGCGCCGGTGACGGCGCAGGTGACGATGACCTTCTTGTTCATGTGGAGCTCATTTCTGTGGTGCTGTACTTCGTGGGGCTGTTCAGGACGCTGGGGTCACGACCGTGCGGTCGATGAATTTTTCGATCTGCTCGTACATCTGATCTGAGGTCAGCATGCCGGTCAGTACCTTGATGATGAGGCCGTCGATAAGCGCGGTGAGGTGCTGGGTGAGTTCGTCGGCGTCGACCGCGATGACGCATCCGCTGTGCTGGCCGTCGACGATGATGTCGTGCACGGTCTGCGACCAGCGGCGATAGCTCTGCGCGTGTCCCTCCTGCCAGGCCGGGTCAACGGCGGCTTCGGCCCAGATCTGCAGCCAGATCGACATCTCGGCGCGGCCTCGAACACCGGCCGGCAACTGCAGAAAGGCCAGGCGCTTGAGACGGTCGACCGGGTTGGGATAGAGGTGCAATTCGGCGATCTGCCGGTCGAAGGCGAGCTTGACCGAGTAGCGCAGCGCTTCGGCGAAGATTTCGCGCTTGGTGCGAAAGTAGTAGTGCACGGTGCTGTCGCTCGTGCCGCTGGCGGCGGCAATATCGGAAATGCGCACCGAGGAATAGCCGCGCTCAGCGAACAGCCACCACGCCTGCTCGACGATGGTACGGCGTTTCTGAGCGTGGTCGCTGTCTTCGCTGTGGCGGGTCGGCAGGATGGTCGCCGCCGGAATGGCCGATACTCCCATTCCGTCGTCGGTGCCGGAGAGCAGCCAGTTCACGCTCACGCCGGCCGCGGTGGCGAGCTGGGTGAGCTCGTCCGGGCGAAACCGCCTGGTGCCCTTGAGCGCCTTGGAGAGCTTGGTTTCATCGAGCCCGATATGGCGGGCGACGTCACGCTGGGCCAGTCCGGAATTGCGGATGGCGGTGCGCACCCGCACTAGCAGCGCCGCGCGGTACTCGGCCTGGACGGCGCCCTCTTCTTGCGATTCCATTTGACCCACACTAAGTTAAACTTGCGATTTACGCAATCGAATCGCAATTTGGTGCGATGCACAGGTGTGTCTGTTCAGCGCCCCCTACCTCGATCGGCAAATTGTCGACCAGCTCGTCGACGCCCTGCTCGCCCAGCGCGGGGCGCTCGGGGTGGTCAGCCACGACGATGCTGGTCTGGCCCGGATGCACCTGACGACCACTCTCACCCTCGACACCGCGGGCGCGCTGGCCGAGGGCGTGAAACCCTAGTACAGCGACCGGGCAGGGTCAGCTTATGCCCCCCATGCGCTCGAGCGCCGCGCGCATGATCTGTGCTTCCGGCGTCGGCGCCACGTGGTGGTTCGTGTAGATACCCACCAGCCACTGCAGCACTTCGCTTTCACTCATGGCGACGGCATTCCAGTCAACCCCGGGCTCCGCCGCGGTACGCGGCTCGCCGGTCAGCGGGTCGAGCCAGGCACGGGCGATCGGCACGTCAGGGTCGTCGTTGTTCACGTTCCAGAGCAGGGCGATTGGATGGTTGTCACCGTCGATGTGCTCGTGGTCGACCCGCCCGGAGCCGAGCCACGGCAGGGTGAGCAGCTCCCCGATGATACCGACCTCGATCAGTTCGAGCTGGGTCGGTTCGGTCTCCGGAACGTAGAGGGTGAACCCCTGCTCGAACCACTCGGCGGCCTCATAGATCGAATCGAGCAGGTCGTCGAGGGCATCGACCTCCTGCACCAGCATGAGCGCCCATTCCAGCAGAATCTGGGTCTGATCGGCCGGCCACGGACTCTCCATCGGGTCGATCGTGCCGTGAAAGTGAAAGCTCGGGCCGGCTTCGTCGAGCAACACGTGCAGCTGGCCACTGTCGTAATCGATCGACAGGTTGAGCGCCCCGCCCTCCTCGTCGCGGTCGGCGAACAGATCGGGATGCGCCAGCTCCGGTGGCAGGGTTATTGCCGCGGCGAGCCGGGGGCCGAGGTCGAGAACAACGCGAAATTGAACGGTCGGCAGGCGCAGGGTTTCATCCTGCTCGAAGTGCTGGTCTGACATAGCCAAAGTTTACCGACCGGGAGCCGCCGCGATGTGATGCCCGCAGGCTCTCGCGCAGCAGCGCCCGGCGTGGCAGACTGCGGCCTATGGATATCGAGCTGTGGTGGCCCAAGCTGACTCCGTCGACGCGGGAGTGGCTGATGCAGAACAACGGAGATGCCGTGCCGCCGGAACTCGTGGCCGAGATCACGAGGGCCGGGGGCGAGGTCACCACCGATAGTGAGAGTGAGCAATCCGGCGTCTATCTGAGCGACGACGACGTCGACTGGATCGAGACGGTCGCCAACGAGGAAGAACCCACTTGACCGGCGGTCTCGCATCCGCTTGAATCGGGTCCACCGTAAGCTGAGCGCATGCGCACCGCCGGAGTGGATCTCGCCGCCGAGCCCAAAGGCACCGCGCTCGCCGTCATCGACTGGACTGACGCCGGGGCGTTCCTGACTGAACTGCATCTGGGCGTCGCCGACGAGAACATCGTGCGCACGGCGGGCACCGTTGAGAAGCTCGGCATTGATTGCGCTTTCGGCTGGCCCGACGAGTTCGTGCAGTTCATGGTCGCGCATGCCAGCGGCGACCTGACCGGAGTCGACGGCGGAATGGCGTGGCGACGCACCCTGGCCTACCGTGAGACCGACCGCGAGGTGCGGAAGATCACCGGCCGCTGGCCGCTCAGCGTCTCCACCGACCGGCTTGGGCTCACCGCCATGCGCTGCGCTGGCCTGCTCTCCCGGCTCGCCGCAGCCGGCATTCCCGTCGACCGGGCCGGTTTCGGGGCCGTCGCAGAGATCTATCCGGGCGCATCGCTGCGCCTGTGGGGGTTCTCTACAACGGGATACCGCACCGATCCAGCCATCCGCTTGCAACTCTTGGCCCAGATTCAGGATGCCGCACCCTGGCTCGAACTCGGCGCGCACGCCCCGCACATGATCGCCTCAGCGGATGCCTTCGACGCCGTGATCGCGGCCCTCGCCGCCCGCAGCGCCGCGCTGGGATTCTACGAACCGCCGGCACCGGCCCTGCTCGATCGTGCCCGCCGCGAGGGCTGGATCGTGCTGCCGAACGGACCCCTCGCGGAGTTATCACCATCCGCGAGATGACCGCGCCCGAAATCAATGGCCGCTGCGCCGGTTCGTTAGTTACCGTAGCCGCCGCCCACATCGGGCGCGGTTGCGACCTCAGGTCGCGTTGACGCCCTATCCGAGCGGGCGCGCCTGCGCTCTCATAACCGAGAGCAGCGCCTGCACGTGCGGGGTGCGCGGCTAGTTCCAGGTGGCCCAGGTGCGAATAGCCAGGTCGAAGCTCGTGTCAGGTGAGCAGCGACAATCGCGCTTACGCGTCGCTGCGGGTGATGGGCACTTCGTTCTCAACCGGGCATGCCTGCGGAGTCGCCGCCGCCGGCAACGCCCACGATTACGCGCACCCGCACTCTGCTCGACGAACAAGGAGCCCTCATCTCATGACCCGTCGACGAATCGCCCTCACCGGAGCGGCCGGGTCGCTCGCGGCCGACATTATTCCGGGACTGCTGGCCCGAGGCCACACGATCGTGGGCATCGACCAGCGTGCACCCGTTGACACGTTCGGCTGCGAGTTCGTGGAATGCCCGGTCAACGATCGTGCAGCGCTGCTGACGGCGCTGCGCGGCTGCGACGCCGTCATTCACCTGGCCGGAATTCCGCTGGAGGCCGAGTGGGCCGACATTCTGCGGGCCAATATCGATGGCACTCAGGCGGTTCTGGAAGTGGCCGAGCAACTCGGAATCCGG
This sequence comes from Cryobacterium sp. PH31-L1, assembly GCF_030063145.1. Classification (GTDB taxonomy): domain Bacteria; phylum Actinomycetota; class Actinomycetes; order Actinomycetales; family Microbacteriaceae; genus Cryobacterium. Next base: position 54,645 of record NZ_JASISM010000001.1, on the reverse strand, counting down.
CGGGTCGTGCTGGCCAGCAGCATCCACTCTGCTGGTTTTGTGCCGGTGCCGACCGATGGCTCGCTTGTGCCCGACGACGTGCGGGTTCGCCCGAATACCTTATACGGCGTCTCGAAGGCTGCCGTGGAAGCGCTCGGCAGCCTGTATCACGACCGGTTCGGGCTCGACGTAATCTGCCTGCGGATCGCGTCCCGTTTCGCTGAACCGACCGGTGAACGCACGCTCTCCACCTGGCTCTCCCCAGCCGACGCCGCGCGCCTGTTCGACGCATGCCTACAGGTTCCCAGCCCCGGGTTCCGAACCATTTGGGGTGTTTCGGCGAACACCCGGGGGTATCTCAGCGCGGAAGGCGGCGCTGCAATAGGCTTTAGACCCGAGGACGATTCCGAACGTTTCGCCGAACGGATGTTCGCTGCCAGTGACACAGACCCGTCGCTCCTGGCTTCCGACTGGGATCGCGCCTACATCGGGGCATTTTCAGCTCGCCGCAACCACCATGCTTCGGCGGCCATTCCCCACGCCCTTGACCTCGGGATTTGTTACACAGACAGGAACAGAAATGACCGACACCGTGGGCAAAGATGCCTTTGTCGTACGCCACCTCTCCAAAGTTTTTGGTGGTGCAGGGCAGGTGCACGCCCTGAGCGATATCAACCTTAATCTGAAAAAGGGCTCATTCACCTGCATTGTTGGGCCAAGCGGATGCGGCAAGTCCACTCTGCTGCGCATTCTGGGAGACCTCGAGACGGCCACGTCGGGTGACGTGCAGATCAACTTCGAGCAGACCCGGGTGCCGCGCTCGGCCTTCGTCTTTCAGGAGCACGGAGTGTTTCCCTGGTTCAACGTGCTCGAGAATGTGGCGTTCGGCCAGAAGATGGCGTCGGTGCCGAAGAAAGAACGCGAAAGCGAAGCCCGCAACTGGATCGCCGAGGTCGGCCTGACCGGCTTCGAAGATGCCTACCCACACCAGCTCTCCGGCGGGATGCGCCAGCGAATCGCCATCGCTCGGGCGTTCGCGACCGGATCGCCGTCGCTGCTGATGGACGAGCCGCTCGGCGCTCTCGACGCCCAAACCCGCATCCTCATGCAGGAACAACTCGTTCGCCTGTGGGAAGTCGAGCGCAAGACCGTGGTGCTGGTCACCCATTCGATTGAAGAGGCACTGCTGCTCGGCGACCAGATCGTCGTGATGTCGGCCAGGCCTGGCCGGGTAAAAGAAATCATCGACGTGCCGTTCGATCGACCGCGCAGCGTCGCCATGGAAGCGAGCCCAGAGTTTGCACGCATGAAACAGGACATCTGGGAATCGCTGCGCGATGAGGTTCAAGCCTCAATGAGCTTCAAATGACCGTCACAGAGGGCGTCGCCCGCCGCCTCACCGAACTCGACCAGGCCATCGACCAGGAATTCAAACGTGAGCAGCGGCTGCGCGCCCGCGACCTCGGTTTGGCCATTCTCACGCCGATCGTGTTGCTCGCCCTGTGGGAACTCGCCGCGGCCACGGGAGTGCTCGACGCGCGCCTGTTCAGTCCGCCCAGTGCGATCGGCGAACGTGGCGCCGAGATGGTGGCGGACGGTTCCCTCTTCGTGCACATCTGGGCCACTGTCGGCCGCCTCGCGTTCGGCTTTATCGCCGGCTCCATTCTCGGTGTGTTCGCCGGGCTCATCATGGGTGTCGTGCGGCCGATTCGCGCGGCCCTCAGCCCCACCTTCACCGCGCTGTACGCGCTGCCGAAGATCGCCATCCTGCCGCTGCTGCTGCTCATTTTCGGCCTCACCGAAACCCCGAAGATTCTCGCCGTGGCTATCTCGGTGTTCTTCGTCGTGCAGATCAACACCCTGGCCGGCATCATGCAGATCGACGCCCGCATTCTGGAATCGGCGCGCGCCTACAAGGCCACGGGCATCCGCTTGTTTGTGAACGTACTGCTGCCCGCCGCTGCACCGGCCATCATGACCGGTCTGCGCGTCGCCGCCGGCATGTCGGTGATCGTCGTCACCGCGGTGGAATTCGTGGCCTCCAACAACGGCCTCGGCTACCTCATCTGGAACTCGTGGCAGCTGTTTCAGCCGGCCACGATGTTCGTCGGCCTGATCGTCGTCTCGGTCATCGGCGCGCTCGTCACCGGGCTCATTATCGTGCTGGAACGGGTGGTCCTGCCATGGCGCAACTCGAACAGCCCCAAGAAGAAGGAATCGAAAAAGTGAAGAAATTGAAAATCGTCGCAGCAATGTCGCTCGTCGCGTTAGCCCTGTCAGGGTGCGCCGCAACGGATGCTCCCGCCGCCACCGACGGCCTGGAAACAGTGAACGTGGGGCACGTTCAGCTCTCCATCTTCTCCCCGTTGTACGTGGCCGATGCCAAGGGCTACTTTGCTGACGAGGGCATCGAGCTGAAGCTCGAGGCGATCAAGTCCGGGCAGGACGCCGTGCCTCTCGCTGCTAGCGGCAAACTCGACGTCGTGGTCGCCGGCTTCTCGGCCGGAATGTTCAGCGCGGTCGAAACCGGCCTCGACGTGAAGGTCGTCGGCTCGATGGGTGTCTCCGCCGGAGCCGAAGAAGAGCCGCCGTCGGCGCTTATCGCGTCGAAGGCACTTGTCGATGACGGTACGATCAGCGGCATTTCCGATCTGAAGGGGCGCAAGGTTGCCGTCGCCGGCGGCGCTGGCGGAACCGGAGCGTTCTACGTAGGCATGGCCCTGGAAGAAGTCGGGCTCTCGATCACCGACGTGGAACTGGTGGCGCTGGGTAACCCGGACATGCCCACTGCACTGGCCAACGGCAGTATTGACGCCGCGTTCGCCTCCGGACCGTTCTGGACGATGCCCGTTGAAGACGGAACCGCGGTGAACCTGTGGAGCACCCCCGCCGGGACGTCCGGCACCGGCGTTCTCTATGGCGGAGAATTCGCGTCTTCTGATCTTGCCCAAAAGTTCTTCACCGCGCTCACGCACGGAGCGCAGGATCTGCAGGGCGACGACCGGTACACCGACGAGAACCTTTCCATTATTGGTGCCGCGACCGGCCAGACCGCCGAGCAGGTGGCCGCTGTACCGCTATACCGCTGGCTGCCCGACCTCGCGCCGCTGCCGGAGCAGCTCGCCGCGATGGAACGCATGTGGATGGAACTCGGGGCGATCGTCTACACCGACCCGATCCCCGAAACCGACTACGTCGACGCCACGTTCGCGCAGAATTCTTAGTCACTTCCCCGGGTCGTCCGGCCTGTTCGGGCGACCCGGGCTGAGTCTCCGCGCTCAATCACACCTATGGTGGATGGCAACGCCCGCGTCTGACAAAGGAGAAGCCGTATGCCCGAAGCACACCCTCGAGCGGATGCCTACTTCGAGCCGATCGCGCCCGGCCGCTACCGGCCGACCGAGCATGCCGGCGGCGCATGGCAGGCCGACGAGATCCACTTCAGCCCGCTCGGCGGCCTGATCGTGCACGCCATCGACCTGCACCGAGCAGCCAAGGCGGGTGGCGCCAACGGCAAGGAGCTCGGGCGCATCAGCTTCGACATTCTGGGCTTCCTCGCCGCCGAAGACTGTGAGGTCCGGGTCGAGACGATCCGTCCCGGTCGCACCATCGAGCTCATCGAGGCGACGGTGATCATCGCCGGCCGACCGGCCGTCCTCGCTCGCGCCTGGTTCATCACGACCGCCGACACCGCCGCCGTCGCTGGTGGCGGATCGGTCTCCCTACCCGCACCCGACACCGCGACCCCGTGGTCGATGACCGACACCTGGCCGGGAGGGTACGTCGCCTCCCTGGAGATGAGAGCCGTCGCACCTCCGTTACCCGGGGAAACGAGCGCGTGGCTTCGCACCGACGTGGCACTCGTCGCGGGCGAGGCAATCAGCTCGCATGCAGCTTTCATCGCCCTAGTGGACACCGCCAACGGAATCGCCGTTCGCCAGTCGCCGCTGGACTGGGCGTACCCCAACCTCGACCTCACCATCCACTTTCACCGGCAGCCGACCGGCACATGGGTGGGGCTGGAGACCACCGTCACCTTCGGGCCGGCCGGCCACGGCCTCACGAGCAGCGTGCTCCACGATGAGTCCGGTCCGGTGGGCCGCGGCGAGCAGATCCTGACCGTGCGGCCGATCAGCTGACCCTGCCCCTGCAGACCCGAAGGCAGACTCATTGCGGATGCCGGTGGCCCGATAAGTGCGCCCGCTCCCCGTCGTGGTCGAAGATCGTCAGTATTTCCACGGGTCCCTCGTACGCCTCGATGGAGTGCGGGGCATGACACCGACCCACACTCCCGAGAACCACTCGCACCACGATTGGCCCGCCGTGCTGCCCCACGAGGCCGACCACGCGTGGGCCGCGCTGTCACTTCACCATGTGACCGACCCCGCCCGCGTTCTGACCCAGACGTTTGAAACCCTGCGACTCGGCGGCGTACTCGTCGCCACAGAGGTAGCCGGGGTGACGAAGTACAACCCAGTCGACCTTGGTACCGGCCGAGCCGGCCTCGGCGAGCGCATCGTCGGGGCGCTCGCCGCTCACGGCTACCCCGTTACCGCCGACTGGACGATCGCCCTGGCCGAGGCCGGGTTCGCCCCGGTCGAGCGTCATGCGTCCACATTCACGGCATCCGCCCGCAACACCGACGGCTCTCGCTACCTGGCCTTGCAGCTCACTCTGAGCCGGGCTCGTCTAGCCGAAGACCTTTCCGCTGACGATCTCACGGCCCTGGACGCCGCGATCACCGCCCTCGTGGCAGGAACATCAGAGGTCGTGATGACGTCGGAGCGCTTCAGCTGGGTCGCCGTCCAACCGATCGCAACGGGGCCAAACCAGCACGACATCGGCGCGTCGGGCTCCTCCCAAGGGCGGACGCTGGTCGGGCCGTAATCCGTCCCGGACTACTCCAACGCCTTCCGCACCCAAGGCCTCTTGGTCCCAGTCTCGTACCGAGCAAAACGAAACCCCTTACTCCCCAGTGAAACACTGGGATGTAAGGGGTTTTTAGTGGCGGTACCTGAGATCCGCATGATTACGCGGTTGTTCAATCCTTTGAGCCGGGTTGGAATGGAGGACCGGGTACTGAAACAGCCCCGCCTGCATGAGGAACAGAAGATTGAGGATGCGACCCGTGCGGCCGTTTCCATCAGCAAATGGATGAATTGCTTCGAACTGGTAGTGGGCTCGACCAGCGGGTCGAGATCGTTCCCATCATGGATGAACTGCTACCCATTGAAGACCTCTAGGCGCACATTCGCTAAACGTGTAAAAAAACAGGCCGAAATTTTAATCGTCGACGGCACGTGTAAATCTACTTGGCATGTTCTCCCGGAGCACATTTTCGGCAGCGAATGGATCTCGCTCCGGATCAGCGTGGCTCTCCAGCTCCCCGCTTCCGCAGAACACGCTCCCCAAATAGGGTCCGAGCGGTGTTGAACAAAAGTTCCTCATCGGACTCATGGTCGCAGGGGCCACCAATTCCCATCGCCACAGACAGCGTAGGGATCATCTGCGGCGGAGTAGGTATCCGAAGTTGCAGAGACCTCGACTCGGAGTACTGCGTCGTAGGCCGCGAGCTGCCAGTTGAATGGCGACGAAAGAAGCGTAGGCGCTTCCGGCCCGCTTGAACAATGCCTTACCCTCCACCTATGGCGTCCCGTAAGCCGAACGGCTTACGGGATGATGGCGGCGTGGTGGGTGCATCGCCGCATCACGACCACGACGCTTGTGGCACACGCAGCGCTCGACCGGTCTGGTTGGACACACCTTGGACTCTGACGTTGCACCCGCCTCGGCCTGTAGCGAGTTGAGATCACACGATTCCGTGTTGTTTAGGGACACCCCCGCCGGGTTCAGCGAGCCAGGGTGTCCATGAACAGCTCCAGGGCGCAGAGGATGACACTCATGATGACGAGCAGCCAGTTGGTGATGACCAGAAATAGCCGGATGCCGATAGATATCCGTGGCGTGTCGGCCGGCGCGGAACCGGGTGGCACGATGGGGTCAGCCTTATAGCAGTGGTGGAACTGGGCCCAGAGAGGTGGGGCGATGAGTAGCACGATCGCCGCGATGAAGACCGGTAGCGCGGGAACGCTGAACACGATCCGGTCCGCTGACCACAGGGATATCAGCACAAAAACCAGCGTAGTGACAAGCCCAACTGCCGCCCCCTCGATGAACGCTCTGACTTTCCCGTGCGAAACTATCCGCACGATGATGGTGGGAAGGAGTCGTGGCAGGAACGCAATAATCGCGAGCACTGCGATCGTAATCAGAACCACCCCGAGCCCGAACGTCACGTCTGTTTGATGCCTGAGCGGAACGACCGTCTCTACGAGCGCCATCAGCCCGAGCAGGCCGAGACCGCTGCGCAGGGTGGCACCCCACACCCCTTTTGTGACATCTGCAGTTGCCGGAAGCCTCAGCTCCGCGGCGTAGTAATGGGCGCTGCCGAAAGATTCTTCCGCTTGGGCCCCGGAGTCGGCCAGAAACTCGCGTGCGGTCGCCACGGCGTCGTCGTTCCGCGTTCCGTTCACGTCGAGCAGGCGCAGCTCGACGGTCAGGCCTTCCAGCCACTTCTCGTTCTCGGTTTCGCGGTCATGTGCGTCGCGAATATTGCTGGTCATGATGATTTGTCCGTCCCCCTGGTTAGTGCGGCGCTGCTTGTGGGTGTGTTGTCGAGGTGAGCCAGGATGCGCGCTTCGGCTGGGGTGTCTGCTCGGGCAGACTCCCACTCCCAATCCGGTTCTGCTTCCCAGTCCACCGAGGCCCAGGGCTCTCGGCGTGGCTCGTCATGGAGCCATCGCCCGAACCAGTCGTCCTCCACGTAGGCCAAGTGCTTCATCAGCCCGGCGAGAGTCATGTTGCTCGGAGGCAGGCGGTGCGAGAGTTGAGCGGCCGTGAGGTTGGCGCTCTTCCATGCGAAAGTCGCTCGCTGGTAGTCGAGGAACCCGGTTAAGGTTTCCCATTCGTTGCCGTCCAGGGGTGGCTTTGAGCGGCCGTGCTCATCGAGGTCTAGCGTCATAAGGAAAACCTTAAAGCAGAGGACAGACGTGGACTTCGACGCCGGGGAAGGATTCGACCAGACCGCCGTGCGCGTGGTGCCAGCGACTGCTGAGCAGTGGCCACGACTGGGGCACGTCTTCGGACCTCGAAGGAAAGACCCAAACTCATGCTGGTGCCAACGATTTCTTCGGCACGAGGAGCCCGACAATCGGAGCGCGCTAAGACGTGAAGTGCAGGAAGCCGAGGTCCCGATCGGGTTGGTGGCCTACCTCAACGACGACGTCGTCGGCTGGACGCGCGTCGTACCGCGCTCGACGCTGCCGGGAATCATCGAGAACCGCGCACTCGCCAGGATCCTTGACGACGATCCCGACGCGTGGTGGGTGTCCTGCTTTGTAGTGCGCCGCGAATACCGAGGGAAGGGCATCGGAGCTGCGCTGCTCGACGCCGCAGTGGACTGGGCAGCGCAGCATGGTGCCTCCACACTCGAAGGCCACCCCGTCGACACCTGCGGTCCCGCCAGCACCCCGTCGCCATCAGCGATCTTCACTGGAACACTTGCCATGTTCCAGCGAGCCGGGTTCACCGAGATCGGGCGCACCTATCCAACCCGACCAGTGATGAGACGAAAGCTTCTGCACCGTTAGCCGCACCTCCAACGGGAATAGCCGCGCCGAGGCTGGGCGCCGCAGCACGCCTGAGCAAATTTATCGCGTTAACCCTGCCCGTAAGGAAATCCCGCATGCGTCTTACTGCATACAAATTCGAGGCTCTGGCCGTCTTTTAACCATGGGTTATATGGGCCACTAAGGTTCCGAGACACGTTACGGTGGTCGTGGATAGCGTCTGCGACTGTGAGAGGCGTGCATCCGCGCGCAGGGGTGCGATTTTGCTCGTACCACTTGACCTCATCGTCCCTAGTCGCAGAGCGCAGGTACATGCATCAATGGACACCACGACAACCGGGGGAAATTTTGAAGAAAACTTCTGCACTCTGCGCTGGACTAACCGTCATCTTCTTCTTGACGGGCTGCTCTGGCCAGATGAGCGGTGCGGCAGCGACTCCGCCCCCTTCGCCCTCTAGTACCGGTCAGCCTTCGGCTTCCCCGTCGGCTTTCCCTTCGCCAGAAACGCCTGGTCCGGCGGAGTCCGAGTCCGCCGGAGCCGCTGAATGTGACGGGAACAGCCTCGATATCTCGATCGCCGCACAGCCGATGGCCAGCGGAGCAGGTTCGTTCTACTCCGAGATCACGTTTACTAACACCAGCAGCGACACCTGTCTGGTCGAGGGACCGCCTTCCATCTTCAACCTCGCAGACAGCGCTACGGCGGCGGTCCTCGGCAAGCGCGCAGCAGACAGCGGGCTGATAGAAGTGGTGCCACTTGCTCCTGGGGCGTCTGCCTACAGCACCATCCACTTCACCAATGCCGGAGCCTACGACTGTGAAACCGCCGTCGCCGATGTGGCCTACGTGAGTCCGCCCAATTGGGATTCATCGCGGACCATCGCGCTGGAAAGTCCCGTCACCGTATGCAACACACCCGCTACCTACAACGTGTCGTGGATCAGCGCGACCAGTCTTTTCTGATCAAAACGCATAGGCAGCGACGCTCAGCCGCCGATGCAATCGCCACTGCCGCTGTAGCAGGGGCGATAGTCCGGGGTGACGGTCGCCGCTGGAGGATCAGGACGCCAATCGATCAGTGGGACCGACACTAACAACGCCACACCCACGGTTAGGATCACAGCCACGCTCGCGATCAGCACAAGGCCGCCGCGGTGCCGCACGAGCGCTCGCACGAGCAGTCCGACTTGGATGGCAATTGTCAGCCCTTCTTCGCCGCTGTCCCGTCTGCCGGATCGATAGCACTGGCGGTGAATTAGTCCGAAGCCGCGCCGTCCTCGTCGCTTGCATCGTCCAGAGCTGCGCGCTCCGTCGCCACAACTTTGGCCACCGTCGGGCTGTTCTCCCCTGCACCCGGCAGGATGCTGGAATCGGTCGAAGCCTGTACCGAGGCGGAAGTATCCGTGCCCCGGGGCGCTGTGGCGGTTTTCTCGATTTTCGAGTTCGGATCGGACCAGGCCGGAGCTTCACTGTCGGTCGGGCCGAGTGGGATCCACACGGCGAAGCTGGATCCTGCTCCCTCCTCGCTAGCGACGGCGACGGCGCCGCCTTGAAGCTCCACGATCTGCTTCACCGTGGCCAGCCCAAGGCCGGTTCCCTCGAATTTTCTCCCCAGGGTGCTGTCGAGTTGACTGAAAGCGAGAAAGAGTTTCGACATGTTTTCGGCGGAGATCCCAATGCCCGAGTCGTCGACGCGAATTTGCAAAAATTGGTCGACATCACTGTGCGGCAGGGGAAAATCATGCACCGGCCGTTTACCGACGATCTTGCCGACCCTCGGTCGGGCGACGCGCTTCGCCGACAGCGTGACCGTCCCGTGGTCGGGGGTGAATTTCACCGCGTTGGAGAGCAGGTTGTACACGATCTGATTAGTCTTACGACGGTCGAGCAGTGGAGTCCCAAGGCTATCCGTGCCGTCGAAGGTGAGGGTGAGATCATGAGCCACAGCCTCCTCGCGAACGATCGTTAAGCTCGCATCCAGCAGGGAGTGCACATCGACGGGTTCCAGTTCAATGTCCATCATTCCCGCTTCGACCTTGGAAAGATCGAGGATGTCGTTGATCAGGTCGAGGAGGTGCTGTCCACTGGAGTAGATATCGCCGATGTACTCCTGTTGCGACTCGGTCAGATCCCCGACGTGTCCGTCTTTAAGAGCTTCGGAAAAGCCAATGATGGCGTTTAGCGGGGTACGAAGTTCGTGGGACATCGTGGCGAGAAATTCGCTCTTCAAACGACTAGCTCGTTCCGAATCACTGTTGGTTTTCTGGAGAGCGCGCTCGATGCGTTTGCGTTCGGTGATATCGCGGGCCGAAGCGAAAACTCCCTGAACGACCCGCTCCCGATCGTAAAAAGTGGCGGCGTTGTACGACACGTCGGTTTCGGCACCGTCCCGGGCTCGCACGGTGAGTTCGTAGTCGTTGACTCTTTTTTCGGTCAGTGCGCGTTTAATGGCGTTGTCTGCCCGGCCGGGATCGGTGAAGAAATTGCGGCACGGGGCGCCAACAAGCTCGTCTCGCGTTCGCCCCGTCAGCTCGATCATTTGCTGATTAACGTCGGAAATCATTCCATGAGTGTCGGTCATCATGAGAGCTTCAATGTTGGATTCGATGAGCGATCGAGTATAAAACTGTTGGTCACGCAGTCGTTGGTCGAGCGCCGACTGCGAGGCCGCTGCCTCATCGCGTGCCGTATTGTCCGTGTTGATGAGCAAATAGCCGATAGTTTCTTCGTCGCTGTTTCGAAGCGCCGACACCGACACTGTCGAGGGAAAGCGGCTTCCGTCCTTGCGGATGCTCATCAACTCGTAAATATCCTCGATTCCCCGACTTGCTTTGTACACCATCGCATCAAAGCCGGGTCGAATCTCGCGACCGAATTCCGCACTCAACTCCTCCGCGCGAGCGATTAGTTCTTCCGGATCGTGCATGTCTCCCGGCATAACTCTATTCACCACGTCCTTGGCTGTGTAGCCAAGTAGGTGCTGCGCGCCCACATTGAAAACCTGGATAATGCCCTCGGTGTCCGTGGCAATGCTGGCGAAGGTAGCAGTGTTGAAGATGGCATCTTGCAAGCTGACGGCCTGTTCCATCAACTTTTTATCGGCCAGGTCCTTCTGAGCGTCCGAATCCATATCGTTCGTCCGCGTTGATGCCTCCGGGTCTTTCACCTTGCGCGACAAAGCGTCATCCGTTCCTCCGACTCGAGTCATCCTGCACGCACTCCCTAACCTGTAGAGCAAAATAAACGAACAGGCATGACACGTCCTCCACGAATGACCGCGACCGGATGACGCACCAATCACAGGAAAGCCTGACCTGAAACGAAGATTACTCACAACTTTTATATCACGCGACTGAGTCGAGGCCGAATATCCGGGCAAAATGTGGGCATAACGGCCATCCGGGCAAAACGAAACCCCCTACTCCCCAGTGAAACACTGGGATGTAGGGGGTTTTTCGTGGCGGTACCGGTGGGATTTGAACCCACGGTGGAGTCTCCCCCACACGACTTTTCGAGAGTCGCACCTTCGGCCGCTCGGACACGGTACCGCCGTCGATTCTAGTAGAGACTGGGGTTCGATGCGAATCGGCAAACGTGCAGCCGACACACGGATGCCGCGGAGTAGCCTCAGTGGGTGCGCGAATCAACCCCCAGCATCCGCTCTTTAGTCGCTACCGGAGTTGCCGTCCTCGCGACCGGTATTGTGCTTGGCACGACTTGGTTTCGCCGCTACCTCGCACGGCAGAAGGCCCTTCTCAACGAAACTCTGCCGGTGCATTCGGCCTGGTGGCGCGACAACGCCAAGCACCCGGGCGAGTTGCTCTACGTGGCGATCGGCGACAGTGCGGCCCAGGGCATCGGGGCTTCCAGCCCGAACAGGAGCTACGTCGGCGTGCTCGCCGATCACGTGCGGCTGGTCACCGGTCAGACCGTGCGTGTGGTGAACCTCAGCGTGTCGGGTGCGACGGTGACTTTGGCGGTGCGCGACCAGCTCCCCCGCTTCGCCAAGCTTGAGCCCGACCTAGTGACGGTCGCGATCGGAGCCAACGACATCGCCCAGTGGAACCCCACACCCTTCGAAGCGGGCATTCGCACCATTTTCGCCGCGCTGCCGCCGCACACTCTCGTCGCCGACCTGCCGTGCTTTCACCTTCCCCACAACGAGGTCAAGGTGGCAGAGGCCAACGAGATCATTCGACGCGTCGCCGACGAACACGAACTGACCGTGGTCCCGCTGCACTCGACCACCAAACGGGCCGGCTTCCGCAGCATCCTGACCCACGTCGCCAAAGACTTGTTTCACCCCAACGACCGCGGCTACCGTTCCTGGGCCGAGGCATTCCTGCCAGCGATCAGCGCGGATGCCGCGCGGGTGTCAGCGCATCAGGGAGTGGCAGCAACCTAACTCGCTCACTCCTGCGCAGCGACAGAATCGGCGTTCCCCATTGGAGTCTCCAGCTCCCATGACCCCGACAATACAATATTGTCCATCAAGGTGAGCAGTGTCAGCCAGGTCAACGTGCGGGCTGGAAAAAGCGATCAGGCACAAGCCGCGATGGTCGGGAAACTCAATCCAGTAGTCAACGATGAGAAGCGGAAGGTCTGGCGTGCCCACGTCGGCCGACGCGCTCGTGACCCTGCTGTGCCTCACGAGTGGACCCGCCTGGGTGAGGGCGCTGAGAAGTTTCGCCTCGGGTGCCAGCCGTTCGCTCAGCCGCTTGGCCATACTGTCGAGATGGGTGCGGCCTCCCTGGGCCGGCCCGAGGTGCTGCCAGTACAACACAACATTCAGCGCGAGCGCCCCGGTGCGGTTGCGCTGCAACAGGTAGGCCATGAATTCGGCTCCGCCGGCAGCCGCACGAATGCAGGTTTCGGTGAGCCAGCGGGCGAGTTCTCGTCGCAACACCGGCGCCACCGGCAGCCCCTTCAGCTGGCGATTGACGAGTTGCTTGACACTCGCGTCTCGTGCGGCGGCATCGTCGAGAGCGATCGAAAACAAGTCCCCGGAAAGCGGCAAGTCGAAGCCGGTGACCCGCGACAGGGCCGGGTTTCCATCGCTTCGGAATTCTGACGGATGCGTATCGCCGGCAACCCAGGCCGCCTCATCATCCCCGGGTTGCGGCTCCAATGCGGCGATCACGTCGGCAACGGAGGCCGACATTGTGTGCGGGCGGGATCAAATACGACCGCGTTGAGAAAATCGGCATGCTGGATCAGAAACGGTACGAGTGCTGCACCGCGCTGCAGGGCGAACTCGCGGTCGGAAATGTTGCTGATGAATTCTGCGAATGTCTCGGTCGAGGAGAACAGACAGAGGTTGAAGCGTGGCGCGCCGGCTGGGGCGTCCGCGGCGGCGAACACCCGGGTCTCGAGCGCCCCGGCTGTACTTCGCAGCAACGGCACGACGACAAAGTCGAGGCGCAGCGCTCGACCGATGGCCTCGTCATCCTGATTCTCAAGGGCGACGGCCAAATGCGCCGACCCGACCTCGGTCGTGGCAGCGACGACAATGCCGTCCGGCAGCTCATTCGTCATGACAAATTCTCCGCATCAATCTCTTCCTTTGACCCTATCCGCACCGTGCACAGCGCCTCGCGACGGCCAAGCAGTGCGTCCTCGGTCACGTCGACTTCGTTCTCGCGGGCGCCAACGGGAAACAACTCGAACCGGTCTGTGATCGGCGTCGGATTCGCCAGCACGAGACTGGCATTTGGCCACCCCGGCGGAGTTTTGAGCGCCGCGAACATGTGCAGGAACGGGGGTCTCGCTTGAGAAGATTAATGGGAAAAGTACCGAACGACCCGCTCAGGTCCTGCGCCCACTGCGCCGCCGCAAAATCGCCGGCATAGGCCGCATCGGTGAGCCACGGCGTCGCGGTGCGACGTTCAGCGTAGATTTGGTTAGCATCCGCTTGCAGCTTGCCGGCCCGGGCGGCGTCAGCGACAAATTCCAACTCGGCTAACGCCCCGATCGAGCCTTGCCTCATGATTTCCGCACGAGCGTTCGCCGGCGACTCCGATCCGTCAACCGCGTAAACGGCCGCTGAAACCATCCAGCTCTCCGGGTCGGAACGATCGGCCACGGCGCGCGCACGAGCCTGGGCAAACAGGTACGTCGAGGGGAGGCTGGAATCCACGCTCGCGTTGCGCAGAAAGACCCCGCGATTCCAGCCACCGATACGAGCGGATGCCTGCAGCCCGCGCGCGACAAAATGGCCCGGCTCGCCCCACACCCCCACGTCGTACGGGTACGCCAACTGCGCAACCGTGCCTCGCCCCACGCTCATGGAACAACGAACGGCAGGTCGTTCAGCACTGTAATTCCGCCCTGGGCATCCCACGGGATGCGATACTCCGGCGCACCGCCGAGATTTCCTTCATATGGCAAGCCGTGGCGGACCGTCTGCACGGCCTCGGCGTCGTCGAGACGCGCAACGACCACACGACTCATACCGTTGTCATCGGGAAGGCTCATCTGCATTCGCGGATTACTCAGCCCCAGCACATCGACCGGGCTCCACGAGCCTCCAGTGGCGTTGGCCTTGCCACCATGGGCACGCCAAATCGTCTGCCCATTCACGGGCGGGGTAACTGGAGTGCGCATGTCAGCAGCCCACTGTTTCCAATCGACAGGACGCAACCGCAGGGACTGCTTGACCGTGATCTGCTGCCCCACCTTCATGGTGACTTTCTCTGCCATGAGCACGCGTCCGACAACTTTCACCACTGCCCCCATACCGATGAAGGACAGCGCCACCCCGGCGATGATTCGTCTGCCGTCTCTTGGGCGACACGAGCGCTTTCCAGCGCGGACTGCGACTCCTGCTGTGCGGATTCCAACTGGGGCGCATAGTCGAGCAACGCCTGACCAACGGCTCGGTAGCGCCGCGCGGCCTGCAAAAGATTGTCGGCGACCGAGTTCGCGGTCTCCTGCAGCGCTTCGACCGCCTCCGAGACCACGCTGCCCCCGGCGTCGAGGTTGCGCAGGCGCCGCTCAGCACTCAGGATCGCGTCGGCCACCTCCAGATAGGACAACCCGCCGCTCTGCACGATCCCCGGTTCCCCCCGGAACCGGGTCGGAGCCCAAGTTGACCGGTGTCCAGTCGATCGGCCTCATTGCGCCACGCTCCCCGTGGACGTCGCCGCAATCGCGGTCGGAACTTCAATCGACTTCGCCAGTTGGTTGTCGACTTCCTCAAAGGTGTCCGCGCAGCCAGCCGCGCCTTCTGCGAGAAACGCAATCGAGCCGACCATCTCGGAACGACGGTCGTCCCAACCGTGAGCAAAGTCCGTCACAGCGTCGGCCAGCCCGGAATGCCCAACGGCCGCCGCAATCGTGTCACTTCGCGTGTTCGCATTGTTGAATTCCTGCCCGACAATGGTCAATTCGTCACTCAGCCCCCTCAAAGACTGGGTGCTGACACATAGGTCGGCCACTGTCCCTCTTTCTCCCCCCTGCGGGTGCGTTCTGTTCAGATACGGTCGGGCCTGACGTTCTGCGACCGCAACGGCCGGTTCGGGCTGTCGATTGCTGCCGCAGAGCTCACTGTCGGTGGCCCCAACTAGGCTCAAAACATGGCAAAATCAGTCTCCTCTTTCCGCTGCTCCGAGTGCGGCTGGACCACCCTGAAATGGGCGGGCCGCTGCGGCGAATGCCAGCAGTGGGGCACCGTCATCGATGCCGGCCAGACGGCCGGCCTCACCCGCAAACTCAAGGCCATCACGCTCGACGACGACGGCATCGCACGCCCCATCACCCACGTTGAAACGGATGCCGCCGCTCACTGGCCGACCGGCATCAACGAATTCGACCGTGTGCTCGGCGGCGGGATCGTGCCCGGCTCGGTGATCCTGCTCAGCGGTGAGCCCGGCGTCGGCAAGTCCACACTGCTGCTCGAAGTCGCATCCAAGGCAGCGGCAGCGAAGAGCCGCGTGCTCTATGTCAGCGCCGAAGAGTCGGTGAGCCAGGTGCGCCTGCGCGCCGAACGCACCAACGCGCTCGAACCCGAGCTATACATTGCTGCCGAAACCGATCTCGGAGTCATTCTCGGGCAGATCGACGCGGTCAAGCCCGACCTCATCATCATCGACTCGGTGCAAACCGTGTCGAGTGCGCTCTCCGACGGTTCGCCGGGCATGCCCAGCCAGGTGCGGGAGGTCGCATCCACTCTGATTCGGGTCGCCAAAGATCGCGGTCTGCCGGTGCTGCTCGTCGGTCACGTCACCAAAGACGGTTCGATCGCCGGTCCGCGGGTGCTCGAGCACCTGGTCGACGTGGTCTGCCAGTTCGAGGGTGACCGGCAGACCTCGCTGCGGTTCATTCGGGCGCTGAAGAACCGGTTCGGGCCTACCGACGAGGTCGGCTGCTTCGAGATGACCGGCGACGGTATCGCCGAAGTGCCCGACCCCAGCGGGCTGTTCCTGAGCCGGGCCACCGAACCGGTCGACGGCACGTGCGTGACCGTCGCGTTGGAAGGCCGTCGGGCGATGCCGGTCGAGGTGCAGGCGCTCGTCACCGACACCCAGGCACCGAATCCCCGCCGGGTCACGAGCGGCGTGGACTCCGCCCGCGTCGCCATGCTGCTCGCGGTTTTGCAGGAGCGCGCGGGAATGAACCTCTCCACCAAGGATGTGTACGTGTCGACGGTTGGCGGCATCCGTTTGAGTGAACCGGCCGCCGACCTGGCGATCGCGCTGGCCATCGCTTCAGCGTTCACCGGGCTCGCCGTGGCGCACAATGTGGTCGCCTTCGGCGAGATCAGCCTGGCCGGCGAGGTACGCGGAGCACTCATGTCGAAGCAGCGAGTGAACGAGGCCGTGCGCCTCGGCTTCACGACCCAGATTGACGCCGCCTGCGGGTCGATCCACGCGGCGGTCGCCCTGGCACTCGGCACCACCCGCAAACCGCGCGACGCCGAACTCGATCGGGCCTTCTAGCCCCGGCCGCCGCAGCGGGCTCAGCTGCTCCGCGGGACGTTCCCGGCGTGCCGTTCGCTTAGTCGGCGTCGCTGTGGCCGAGCTCAGGGCTCAGGGCCTTCAGCAGGTCGGCCGGGGCGGCCTGCATCACGTTGGGTCCGGCAATGTCGAAGAAGACCATCTCCAGGGTCGAGGCGTGCACGGTGAGAAACTCCCGCAGCCACTTGCCGTCGCAGACCATGACCTGCGGGTCCACGTCGTCGGGAACCACGCGCACGTAGTTCTCCGCGGCGGAGAAGAGCAGCAGCATCCGCTTGTCTGAGCCTTCGCGGCCGAACACGCGCACCTGGGCCGCCTCGCCGTTGACCACGAGTTGCGGCACGATCATGTAGTCATTGCGCAGCGCATAGGCGACGGCGACGACGTCTTGCGCTGCCAGTGCGGCGGCGAGCGCCTCGGAACGGGTGTTGGCAGTCGTATCGGTCACCCATTCATTCAATCAGGCGAGGCTCCAGACGCCCAGCTGGCAGCGCACGCCACGAGCGAACGGATGCCCGCTCGCCCCCGCGCCGCGCAGAACGGATCTGCTGAATTGGACACCGAGCCACGTGCCAGCCGGTCGACCGACTGGCCTTAGTTCAGGATCATCAGGGCCGGGTCGGCCGCCTCGATGCCGTCCACGGTCACGTGCAGGTAGTACGAAGCTCCGCCGGCCGGAACCGCGGTGCGGGTTTCGGCCTGGCAGGTGTCGACGGACGAGCGGGTGCGATCCCAGGTGATCGGTGTCGCCAGCGGCATGACCACACCGGGTTTGAGGGTGACCTGGCTATCGATCGGGTTGGTCTGGCAGTCGGTGGAGGTCCAGTAGACGTCCTGCCCGCTCATCACGGTGAAAACCTGCTTGGCATTGCCGGCGTTGATCACACAGTCGGTGGTTCCGATATTGGTCAGGCTCAGCGACAGCTGCGGCAGAACGCCGGAGGCATAGTTGGTAGCGTCCGTGACGGCCGCGACCTGCACCGCGGACGGGTCGCAGGCCGCGCCGTCGACGGCGGTGGCCACCTCGGGGATGGTGGTGGCGGCATCCGTCGGCGTGGCCGACTCGGTCGTGTCGGCCGCGGGCGTTTTCGGGGAGTCCCCGTCGCCCTTGCTCACGCCCGGTTGCACGATGATGAGAAACAGAATGACGAGCACGGCGAGCAGGCCGAGCCCCACTACGAAACGCCGGCGCCGGTACACCTTGCTGGACTGGCGGCCGACCGGTTGCTTGATCGTCGACATGCCCCAAGGTTATTGAAGTTCAGTGGCAGAACTCGGTAATGGTGTGCGTGTCGGCGGTAATTGCTGCCGGAATGACCCGCCCGCAACCGAATGATTGCGAGCGGGCGCTCCGGTTCCGGCGACTTAGTGGTGCCCGTGCTTGGGCGGCTGGGGCGCCTTCCTTGCCTTGTCGATCCTCACGTCGGACCAGCCGATCACGTCGCCGCCCGCGTTTTGCGCGGACACGCTGTACTTTCCATGCTTGATGTCATCGGCAAGCGGGACACTCACGATTCCCTCGGCGCTTACAAGCAACCAGCCCCCCAGGTTGTCGGCCTTCTTGTTGGAGTATGACCACACCGACACGTACTCGCCGGCGTGCTTCGTGCCGACTTCGACAACAACCGTGTCACCGGCCCTGTAAGAGTTCTTGTCGGTGTCGACCACGTTTTTGAGCTTCTTGCTCAGTTCCTTCTCGGGGGCCGCGGTTGGCGCGTTCCCCGGTTCTGCACTCACGGCAACCGCCACGGCGAGCCGCACGATCGTGCCAGACTCCGCTGCGGTCATCTCGAGCATGCTGTTCTCCACGGCATCCGCCGGCACGGTGACGGTGACAATGGCCGTACCAGTCGAGTCAACGGATGCCGACCCCACGTCGGAGCCCGACCAGGTCAGCGCGAGCTGCGTGTTCTTCGGAGCACCGAGGGAAGTGAGGTTGAGGCTGCCGACCGTGAAGGTGACGGTGCCACCCGGGGTCACAGCGCCGGTCGGTTCGCCGGTGATCGAGGCCTGGTTGGCCTTGAACGACGGTGACAGCGGGCTGTTGCCCTGGATATAGGAGATCCAGGCGTCCCGGTCGACGAGACCGGAGTCCCGCGTGTCGGTTCCATTCTTGAATTCGCGGAAGTTGTCACCACCGGTGAGCAGGAAGTTGAACGAACCGATGCGGTAGGACTGCGCCGGGTCGATCTGTGCGCCGTCGATCCAGATGCCCGTCACGCGCTCACCCGCTGCGCGGCTGGCATCGAAGGTGTAGTTCACGTTGTCGCTCAGACCGAGCTGCAGAAACGGACGGCTCGGAATCGTGCCGTCGGCGTTCGTCTGCCACTGCTCCTCGAGAACGGTCTTGAACTGCGCGCCGGTGAGGCTCGTGGTCCACAGGTTGTTCAGGAACGGCAACACCGCGTTCGCCTCGGCGTAGGTCACGACGCCGTCGGGAGCGAGCGAGAGGTCCGACCGCATGCCGCCGGGGTTGACGACGCCGATCTCGGCTCCGCCGATCGTGGCGTCTGACAGGGATGCGCGCAGCGAGTTCGCCACGAGGGTGCCCATCGTGGAAGGAGCCATGCGGTCTTCGGCGCACGGAGCCACACCGCCGATGCAGGCCCGGGTGATGTCGCCGGTGACCGATCCCACCGGCACGTTGCCCTGGATCGCGGCCTCGGCCAGTGCGGCGTTCGTGATGGTCTGCACCTCGGCTGCGCGCGGGTAGGCGGCCACGAGGTCGGTGTCGGCTGTAGTGGTGCGGGCCACGTTGCGGTTTTTCACCGTGGTCGTGTCACCGGAGGCGATGTCGTAGCTGAGCACGACCTGCCCAATGTTCTCGCCGTAGCTGCCCGTCTGCAGCACCGGGCGGGTCACGCCGTCGGCTGCTCCGGGCACCTGTGCGTTCCAGGCGTACTGCTTGTGCGTGTGACCGGTGAAGATCGCGTCGACCTCCGCCGACGTGTTATTCACGATGGCGGCGAAGGCGCCACCCGCGGCGAGCTCCTGCTCAAGGGTTGCACCATCGGGGATTCCCGCGCCGGCCCCCTCGTGGTACTCGGCGATGAGGACATCCGCTTCACCGTTCGACGGGTCGCCATCGGTGAGCTGGGCGGCAACACGGTTGACGGCGGCGACGGGGTCACCGAAGCTGAGGCTGGCGATTCCATTGGGTGAAACGAGCGCCGGGGTTTCCTGAGTGACCGCGCCGATCACGCCGACCTGGACGCCGGCCACATCGATGATGGCGTATTCCTGCATCGCGGGAGTCTCAGTGCCCACGTTATAGACGTTGGCGCCGAGGTAGTCGAAGTCGGCCGCGTCGGCGACTCGACCCGTGAGGTCGCTGAACCCCTGGTCGAATTCGTGGTTTCCCACGCCAGATGCCGCGAGGTTGAGTGCATTCAGCACATCAATCGTTGGCTGGTCCAGCTGCGAAGACGAGGCGAAGAGCGAGGCGCCGATATTGTCGCCGTCCGAGAGGAACAGCGAGTTCGCGTCGCCGTACTCGGCTCGCAGCTGCTCAATGGTTCCGGCGAACTTGACGGTATTGGCGTCGATACGTCCGTGGAAGTCATTAATGTTGAGCAGGTTGAGTTTCACGGACGTGGGCACTGACAGGTTCAGTCCGAGTACGACCGGGTCGTGGTCCGAGGAACGGTACGCGTCTGCAACGTAGAAGTCGGTCACGTTGTTGTTGTATCGGCTGTATTCGAGGGCGACGGACTCGACCGAGTTGATGTTCCAGACGTCGACGGCGTGGACCGTGACATCCGCTTCGGGAGAGGCGAAGACGTGGTCGAGCGAGCCGACCGTACCGCCGAACGCGTAGGTGTACTCGCCACTCTTGTTGCCCTGATTGATGTAGCCGGCTTCGAGCAACACCTGGATGGGGTCTTCAAGGTCGTAGGCGTTGAAATCGCCGGTGAGAAAGACCCGATCGATGCCGGAATCGGCTTTGACTTGGTCGGCGAAGGCCACGAGCGCGGTGGCCTGCTCGACGCGGGTCGGGTTGGAAGCGCCCTGACCGTCGCCCTGGTCAGCGTCGTCCCCGGTGCCGGATCCCTTCGACTTGAAGTGGTTCACGATGGCGAGAAAGCTCGACTCGTCGTCCCCGACCAGCTGGAATGCTTGGGCGAGTGGCTCACGTGCGCGGCCATTGAAGGCGCCGGATTCGGTGAGAATGACCGATTCCCCCACCGTTTCAACAGCGGCGGGCTTGTAGATGAACGCCGTGCGAATCACGTCTTCGCTGGTGGGAAGCGCCGCCGGCGAAGCGACGAAAGCCCACACGTCGGTGCCGGCAGCCGCGTTGAGCGCCGCGGTCAGGTTGGCGAGGGCGTCGTCGCGGTCCTTTCCAAATGCTGCAGAGTTCTCGATCTCCTCGAGCGACACCACGTCGGCGTCGAGGGAGTTGATCGCCGAGACGATCTTGGCTTGCTGGCGTTCGAAACTGATCTGGGTTGCGGCGCCGCGGGCGTCGCAACCACCGCTCACCGTGGTCGGCACTCCGGCCCGGTCGTTGTAGTAGTTACAGCCGTCGAGCGAGTCCCCCGTGGTCGAGAAGTAGTTCAGCACATTGAAACTCGCCAAGCGGATGTCACCGCCCACGTCCTCCGGCGCAGTCGTGCGAGTATCGGCGAAGGTCGCCGGCTGCACCGTCGCTGCATTGGACGACACGAGTGCCGTCGTTGGCTGAAACTTCCAGACGTCATTGCGGAAGTCGAAAATGACCGGCGACAGGAAGGACACCGCTGCGGCGATGCGCACCGGTGCGCTGGTCGACAGGTACGGAATCGGGCTGCCTTGGTTCGCGGTAGCCAGGTAGTTCGTCGTTGCGCCGTCATCGAGGGTGACGGCTCGGCCGGCATTCTCGGCGAGGGCCGTTGCATATTCGGCCGAGCCGGGCAGCGCCGTCACACTCGGGTTCACCAGCGGCGTCGTACCGGCGGCGAGGCCGATCTCGGCGTACCGGTTGGTCGTGTAGTTGTTGGTGACGGTGAAGTCACCCTGCGGGGCGAGCAGCATACCCTCGAGGCTTTCGCGCTGTTCGGCGCTGGCTGGCAAGGCCACAGCGACCGGGGTCGGGGCGACCACGTCAGTGGTGGAGAGCTGAGTGACGTCGGCGGCGGTGCCGAAGGTGACCTCGGTCATTCCGAAGAATTCCACGACCGTTCCGACTACCTGCACATGATCGCCGATCTGAACGTTGGCGGTGGCCGTGCTGGAGTACGCGAATACTCCCTGCGAGGCGGTGTGGCTGGCAGAGTTCAGCTCGCCGCCGGTTCCGGCGGTCTGCAGGTAGAACCCGTCGAAACCTCCGGTCGGGTAGGCCGCTGTGACGACGCCCGAGGTCTTCACGACTGTTCCGGCGAGCGGGCTCCTGTCGGTCGTTCCCTGAATCGCGTCGATCGCGGTCACTTCGTCGGGGACTGGGGTCGGGTCGGGGTCTGGCTCGGGTTCGACCGGTGTGCCCGTGTCTCCGGCGGCGTTGGTCGGCGTCGGAGTTGACGCGGTGAAGTCGGCGGCGTTGACGTCGGTGTCCACATATGCTGTGCGGTTGACCGACGCGGTCACGGATGCCGCGGTGGCGGCCGTTCCCTCAAAGGTGTTCGAGCTGCCGTAGCCGATCAGATCCAGAATCTCGGCCTGGCTGGTCAGCGAACCGGTGGCTGGAGTTGTGAGTGCCGTCGACTGGTTGGCGAAGAAGATCGTTCCGGAGCCAGCGGCGAAAGAGGTGCCGAAAGAAGCATCCGGTGCCGGCAGCGCAGCGCCGTTGGCCGCGTTCGAACTGCCCTGCACGAGGTAGTAGCCGCCGGCAGCAATAGTGCCAGTCAGGGCGACGACGCCGGTCGGGTTCGAGGTTCCGCCCGAGGAACGGTACTGGATGGAGGTGCCGTCGAGCGACACATCGGCGTCGCTGGGGTTGTAGAGCTCGACGAACTTATTTAGGTAGGTTGCGCCCGAACTTCCCCCGTTCAGGTAGGCCTCGTTGATGATTACCCCGGTGCCGACAGTGTTGGCGTTGGCCGGTACGGCGATGATCGGGGCAGCCGCGAGGCTCACCCCAAGAAGTGTGGCGAAAACCAGCCTGGAACGGCTGCGTACGGCGGATGACATGGATCTCCTCATTCATAGAATGATGCAGGTGTCATTGCGCCCGAGGTCGTGCTTGTCGAAAGTTCCCCCGGCCCACGGCCTGCAGGTGCAATAGTTCGCAGCCTAGCGACGGCCCGTGTCCGGGGGGTTAACTCCGCGTATTTTGCTCCTATGAGCAGCGCTTTAAGCCGTGATCGGGCCGATCGCGCCCACATTCGTTAGTTCAGGCGCTTCACCATGCGGGTGTTGCCGAGCGTGTTCGGCTTCACCCGGGCCAAGTCGAGGAACTCGGCGACGCCCTCGTCGGGCGAGCGCACGAGCTCGGCGTACACGGCCGGATCTACGGTTTCGGTGCCCATATCGCTGAACCCGTTGCGGGTAAAGAAGCCCACCTCGAAAGTGAGGCAGAACAGGCGGCTGAGGCCGAGGTCGCGGGCATCCGCTTCGAGGCGCTGCATCATGGTGTAGCCGATCCCGCGGCCGAGCCACGCGGCGTCGACCGCGAGAGTGCGCACTTCGCCGAGGTCCTCCCACATGACGTGCAGTGCGCCGCAGCCGATCAGCGTGCCGGACGAGTCCACGGCCACCCGAAATTCTTGCACGGCCTCGTAGAACACGACACGGTCCTTGCCGAGCAGAATGCGCTGCTGCACGAGGGGCTCGACGAGCGCTTCGATGCCGGGCACGTCGCTGGTGCGAGCACGGCGCACCGTGTATCTCGTTTCCAATTTCACTCCCCTAGTCTATTGACGGCACCACCACCCCCCGTTTCTCCCGCGAGAGCGCAAAAAGTGCCCTAATGGAAGTCCATTGGGGCACTTTTTGCACTCTCGCGAGCTGGTAGAACTAGTCGCTAGTTATAGCCAGGTCGGGAGTGGCCGGACCTGTTCCCACGGCGGCCGCCGTGTTCACGCCGACGCCGACCGGGTCAACCCGGGTCGTCGTGGTGAAGACGTACGCACCGTCGATGTAGTCCACGTGCACGTGGTCGCCAGCGTTGAGCTCGCCCTGCAGGATTTTCTCCGACAGGCGGTCCTCCACCTCGCGTTGAATCGCGCGACGCAGCGGACGAGCACCGAGCGTCGGGTCGAAACCGACCTCGATCAGGTGTTCCTTCGCCGGAACGGTGACCTCGACGGTCATGTCCCGGTCGAGAAGGCGCACGCCGAGACGCTTGATGAACAGGTCGACGATCTGCAGCAGCTCGGGCTTGGTCAGCTGCGGGAACACGATGATCTCGTCTACGCGGTTGAGGAACTCGGGCTTGAAGTGCTTCTTCAGCTCGTCTTTTACCTTGCCGGCCATGCGCTCGTACCCGGTGGTGGTGTCGCCTTCCAGCTGGAAGCCGACTGGTCCGCCCGAGATGTCCTTGGTACCGAGGTTGGTGGTCATGATGATGACGGTGTTCTTGAAGTCGACGACGCGACCCTGGCCATCCGTCAACCGGCCCTCTTCCAGAATCTGGAGCAGGGAGTTGAAGATGTCGGGGTGAGCCTTCTCGATCTCGTCGAAGAGCACCACGGAGAACGGCTTACGCCGCACCTTTTCGGTGAGCTGGCCGCCCTCTTCGAAGCCGACGAATCCGGGAGGCGCACCGAACAGGCGCGACACGGTGTGCTTCTCGCCGTACTCACTCATGTCGAGCGAGATCATGGCGGCTTCGTCGTCGAACAAGAACTCGGCGAGCGCCTTGGCGAGCTCGGTCTTGCCGACACCGGTGGGGCCAGCGAAGACGAAGGATCCGGAGGGACGCTTCGGGTCCTTCAGGCCAGCCCGGGTGCGACGGATGGTCTTGGCGAGCGCCGAGATGGCCTCTTCCTGACCGATGACGCGCTGGTGCAGTGCCTTCTCCATGAAGACGAGCCGCGAGGACTCCTCCTCGGTGAGCTTGAATACCGGGATGCCGGTGGCCTGGGCGAGGACTTCGGCGATCAGGCCTTCGTCAACGACCGCGGTGGTCTTGACGTCGCCCGACTTCCACTTCTTTTCGAGGCGCAGACGCTCGCCGAGGAGGTTCTTCTCCTCGTCGCGCAGGCCGGCGGCCTTCTCGAAGTCCTGCTCTTCAATGGCGAGCTCCTTGGCGGCGCGTACCACGGCGATCTTCTCGTCGAATTCGCGCAGCTCCGGCGGCGACGACAGAATCGACAGGCGCAGGCGGGCGCCGGCCTCATCGATCAGGTCGATGGCCTTGTCGGGCAGGAACCGGTCGGAGACGTAGCGGTCGGCGAGGTTCGCCGCGGCCACGAGGGCACCGTCGGTGATGGACACCTTGTGGTGCGCTTCGTAGCGGTCGCGCAGTCCCTTGAGGATGTTGATGGTGTGCGGCAGCGACGGCTCGTTCACTTGGATGGGCTGGAAGCGGCGTTCGAGGGCAGCGTCTTTCTCGAAGTGCTTGCGGTACTCATCGAGGGTGGTCGCACCGATGGTCTGCAGCTCACCGCGAGCGAGCAACGGCTTCAAAATGGATGCTGCGTCGATCGCGCCCTCGGCGGCTCCCGCACCCACCAGGGTGTGGATCTCGTCGATGAAGACGATGATGTCACCGCGGGTGCGGATCTCCTTGGTGACCTTCTTCAGGCGCTCTTCAAAGTCACCGCGGTAACGACTGCCGGCGATGAGCGAGCCGAGGTCGAGCGAGTAGAGCTGCTTGTCCTTCAGCGTCTCGGGCACATCACCCTTGACGATGGCCTGGGCGAGGCCCTCGACGACGGCGGTCTTGCCGACGCCGGGCTCACCGATCAGCACCGGGTTGTTCTTGGTGCGGCGCGAGAGGATCTGCATGACCCGCTCGATTTCTTTCTCGCGCCCGATGACCGGGTCGAGTTTGTTATCGCGGGCCATCTGGGTGAGGTTGCGACCGAACTGGTCGAGCACCTGGCTACCGGCCGTGTTGGCCGCCTGCTCGTTGGCACCGACCGCCACCTGCTCCTTGCCCTGATAACCGGAGAGGAGCTGGATGACCTGCTGGCGAACGCGGTTGAGGTCGGCACCGAGCTTCACGAGAACCTGGGCGGCGACGCCCTCGCCCTCCCGAATGAGGCCGAGCAGAATGTGCTCGGTCCCGATGTAGTTGTGGCCGAGCTGCAGCGCTTCGCGCAGGCTCAGCTCGAGAACCTTCTTCGCCCGGGGCGTGAAGGGGATGTGGCCGGTGGGCTGCTGCTGCCCCTGGCCGATGATGTCCTGAACCTGCTCGCGCACGGCATCCAGCGAGATGCCGAGGCTCTCGAGGGCCTTCGCGGCGACGCCTTCACCCTCGTGAATCAGCCCGAGCAGAATGTGCTCGGTGCCGATGTAGTTGTGGTTGAGCATCTTGGCCTCTTCCTGGGCCAAAACGACGACGCGACGAGCTCGGTCGGTAAATCTCTCAAACATATGATCGCTCCCTTGGCGCCAGGGCAGTTGGTGCCGTTACATCGAGAGTAACCAGCCTGCGACGCTCGCGGGCGTTTGTTCGCCGTAGGCGTTATGGGCTGCCTACTGCACCGCAGCAGCAGTCACGCCTTGTTTTATAGGAACAGCGTGACGGATGCTGGGCTCGGCCCCGGCGCGCGGCCGCCGCCAGCGCACAACGAGGCGCACTCCCTCTGCCTCAGCGCGCCGGCCAGGAACCGGAGCCGGCTGCTGCCGCAGCCTCACACTCGCTCTGCAGCCGCCGTTTCTCATCGTCCGAGAGATCGGCCGCCGCGATCGCGATCCGTGCCGCGGCGACTTTGGTCTTGACCGCGCTGCTGTGTGGACCGGGTCCAACCACCCAACTCAGTTCACGCAGCATCCGCACGACGCGTTCCGCGGTTCTCGGGTCATCCATCGCATACCGGATCACTTGGCGCATCACTTGATCCAGCAAGTTCTCAAACGTCGGATAGTTCAGGATGACCCGTGGCCGGTCTTGCTCGTCGACGTAGAGCTTCGGACCGGTGTGGCGGGCGGCAAGCGTGCAGAGCACTGCCGAGATGTGCCCGAGGGCGTGGACGGCCGTTGTCGGATCGTTGATTCCCGGTGAGAGCGCGCGACTGGCGACGTCGAGCAGCTGCTGAAGGCCGAAGCCAGCGTCCCAGGTGGATGTTCGCTCGAATCCCTTCGCCAGGCTGTCCGTGAGCCCACCGCTCAGATCGGTCACCCGCTGGCCGTCCAGCGCATGGCCGTCAGCCGGCCAGGCCCGCGCAAACGGTACTCCGGAGATGAGCGAATCCCCGGGCATGGCATCGATGACAACGAGGGTGTCCGTTTCCACCGCGGCCGCACAGGCCGCTTTGGCGTCGATGCCCAGCAGAAACCCGGAGACGGCGCTGTTGATCAGCACGGCTCCCGGCCTTGAACCGGACAGCTCGGCCGGCCTGGGGTTCTCATCCCGGGGAAAGATTCGTTCGATGGCCTGGTCTGCCTCGTCGTGGACATCCCGCATCATGGTCTCAACACGAATCTGAGTCGCCAGATGGTCCAGGAAAAACACCAGGACGATCACGCTAGCCAGCGTCAACCCGAATCCGACCGTGATCGCGATCCTCGGCACGAAACCGTCTCCCTCACTCGTCTCCGCCCGGATGCTCCGCAGCACCGTGAGCGAGAATACGAACGTCGCGAGAAAAAGCGCCAGCGTGTTGTGCACGAAAGCGTCACGGGAGAAGGTACGCAACAGGCGGGGGGAGAATTGGCTGCTCGCCAGCTGCAGGGTTACCACCGTGAGTGAAAACGTCAGCGATGTGACGGTGACCAGGGAGCCAGCAATTGTTTGCATCACCGCCTGGGCCGCCGTGGGCCCTCCACCGAACAGAAAGCCCGCCACGACTGCCGGCAGGTGGTCCTCCAACTGGCGGTCGACGTAGGGCACCAACTGCCCCAGAATCATGGCCCCCAGGGTCGCAACCAGGGGCACGGGCCAGAGTTGGGT
Source organism: Cryobacterium sp. PH31-L1 (assembly GCF_030063145.1). Taxonomy (GTDB): domain Bacteria; phylum Actinomycetota; class Actinomycetes; order Actinomycetales; family Microbacteriaceae; genus Cryobacterium. Next base: position 27,109 of record NZ_JASISM010000001.1, on the reverse strand, counting down.
GCGCAGGGACTCTCTCAGGTTGCCGCCGCCGGTCGGAGGGCTCATGTCAAGCCGCCCGGGTCAGTGACACGATCAAACCGCAGGGAGTGCGAATCATGCATTGAACCCTAGCGCTCCCTGGGCTGCATGGGGGGCGCGGCGTGAAACGTTCCGCCCCACCGCCGCTACTGCACCGCAGACGTGAGCCGGGCGAGGTTGTCGAGGATAGTGGAACGCAAGGGCTGCTTGCGCCATTCCTCGAGGGTGAGCTCGCGGCTGTTACGTCGGTTCTCGTCTTCCATGGCGCGCAGGTTGCGCACGAACGACCGGCCGCGCACCATGAGCGATACCTCCATGTTGAGGCTGAACGAGCGCTGGTCCATGTTACTGGAGCCGACGACGGCCACCTCGTCATCAATCGTGAAGTGCTTCGCGTGCAGAATATACGGTGCCTTGTACATATAGATGTGCACGCCAGCGGTCAATAGCTCCTCGTAGTAGGAGCGCTGGGCGTGATAGACCACGGCCTGGTCGCCGATTTCCGACACGAACAGTTCCACGTGCAGCCCACGCTGTACGGCGGTCGTGATGGCATACATGATGGATTCGTCTGGCACGAAATACGGGCTCGTGATGATGATGCGATCCTGCGCGTAGTAGAGCAGCGCTAGGAACAGGCGCAGATTGTTCTCGCCCTTGAACCCGGGGCCGCTCGGCACGACCTGGCAGTCGAGGGCATCCGTGACCGGCCGTGGATGCACCGGCTCGATGTCTCGGGTGAGCAGTTCGTTGGTTTCGCTGTACCAGTCGGTGATGAATATGGCGTTGAGTCCCGACACGATCGGGCCCTCCAGCCGGGTCATAAAGTCTTTCCACATCAATCCGCGACGAATGTTTTTTCGCATGTTGTAGGTGCGGTCGATGATGTTCTGCGACCCCATGAATCCGACCGTGCCGTCGACGATGAGCAGCTTGCGATGGTTGCGCAGGTCGGGGCGCTGCCATTTGCCCTTGAACGGCTGCACCGGCAGCATCAACTGCCACGGAATACCAGCGTCCGTCAGTCGTTTCTTGGTCTGTCGAAAGCCTGGCTTTCGCATCGACTGAATGTGGTCCATGAGCACCCGCACGCTGACGCCGCGTTTGTGCGCGTTCTCGAGGGCGTCGAAGAAGGGCCCAGTGGTGTGATCGAGGGAAAGAATATAGAACTCGACGTGCACATATTTTTTGGCCAGGTTGATGTCGGCGATCATAGTGTCGAACGCCACCGCGTATTCGTTGATCAGGCTGGCCGTGTTGTCGCCGACGAGCGGCATCGCCCCGAGGTTGCGGTTGAGTTCGACGACCGATTCGAGCCAGCTTGGCCATGGATGCTCGCGGCTCACCAAGTCCATTCCCTCGGTGCTGTTGAGGATGAACTGGTTGATTTCGTCCTGCATCAGCCGGCGCTTCTTGGGCAGGGTGCGGTAGCCGATCAGCAGAAAGAGCAGCACGCCGAGGTAGGGGATGAAGAAGATGGTCAGCAACCAGGCCATGCCCGACATCGGGCGGCGATTGCGCGGGACCACGATGATGGCCACGACGCGCACGGAGAAGTCGACGATCAGGGCCAGCAGAACGGTGATGGTCGGGCCGTCAATGCCGAACATTGGTACTTAGGTGACCGGTTTGTCGAGACCGAGCCGGGCGCGTTCTTCGGCTTCGATCTCGGCGTACACCTTACGTTCGGTGCGGTCGGCGCGCAGGATCGAGCGCATCAGCATCCAGAAGATGAGGCCAAGCGCAATGGTGGGTACGACCGAAAAGATCGCGTTACCCCAAAAGTTCTCAATCACACCCCCAGACTACGCGCAAAAAGCTGGGAGACCCGCTACTTGCTGAGGAGCCCGACGATGCCGCTGCCGAGAAAATAGACGCCGACGCCGCCGACGATAACCCAGATCGCGATGCGGTTCATCGACGGCGGCTTACGGCCGCCCTTGTCGGGCTCCAGCTCGTCTTTCGGTAGGAATCTCATCAGAACCTTTACTTAACCAGGGGGAAGAGGATCGTTTCGCGAATGCCCAGGCCGGTCAGGGCCATCAGCATACGGTCGATGCCCATGCCCATGCCACCGGTCGGCGGCATGCCGTATTCGAGTGCGCGCAGAAATTCTTCGTCGAGGCGCATGGCCTCCGGGTCGCCCCCGGCGGCGAGGCTCGCCTGTTCGATGAAACGTTCGCGCTGCACGACCGGGTCGACGAGCTCGGAGTAGCCGGTGGCCAGCTCGAAACCGCGCACGTAGAGGTCCCACTTCTCCACCACGCCGGCCACCGAGCGGTGACCACGCACGAGGGGGCTGGTGTCGATCGGAAAGTCCATCACGAAGGTGGGGCGCACCAGTGAACCCTTCACAAAGTACTCCCACAGTTCCTCGACGTACTTGCCGTGGATGGGGTGGTCGATCTCGATGCCCTCGCGCGCGGCGAGCGCGACGAGGTCGGCGAGCGGCGTCTCCGGGGTGATCACGATTCCGGCGGCGGCGGACAGGCTGTCGTACATACCGATGCGGTCCCAGTCGCCACCGAGGTCGAACAGGGTACCGTCGGCCCAGGTGACGACGTGCGACCCGGCGATCGCGAACGCGGCGTCCTGAATCAGCTTCTGGGTGAGGTCGGCGATGGAGTTGTAGTCGCCGTATGCCTCATACGCTTCGAGCATCGCGAACTCGGGCGAGTGCGTGGAGTCGGCACCCTCGTTGCGAAAGTTGCGGTTGATCTCATAGACCCGGTCGATACCGCCGACCACGGCCCGCTTGAGGAACAGTTCGGGTGCGATCCGCAGGAACAGCTCGGTGTCGAAGGCGTTGCTGTGGGTCTGGAATGGGCGAGCGGATGCCCCGCCGTGCATGACCTGCAGCATCGGCGTCTCAATTTCGATGAACTCGAGGTCGGTGAAGGTGCGGCGCAGGCTCGCGACGGCCTTGGAGCGGGAGAGCACGTTGGTGCGGGCCTGCTCACGGCTGATCAGGTCGAGGTAGCGGCTGCGTACCCGGGTCTCTTCGCTGAGCTCGGAGTGCAGGTTGGGCAGCGGCAGCAGGGCCTTTGCTGCGACCCGCCAGTCGCTGACCATGATCGACAACTCACCGCGGCGGCTGGAGATGACCTCTCCGGTGACGAACAGGTGGTCGCCGAGGTCGACGAGGTCCTTCCAGGCGGCGAGGGACTCGTCGCCGACGGCGGCGAGGGAGACCATGGCCTGGATCCGGGTACCGTCACCGGACTGCAGGCTCGCGAAGCACAGCTTGCCGGTGTTGCGCAGGTGCACGATGCGGCCGGCCAGTCCCACGGTGACGCCGGTGACAGCGTCCGCTTCGAGGTCGCCGAATTCGGCGCGCACGGCCGGGATGGTGTGGGTGACCGGAACCGACACCGGGTACGCGCCGCCGGCCGGGCTCGCGGCAGCGGCGTTCAGTCGGTCTCGTTTACCAAGGCGCACGGCCTTCTGCTCGTTCATCTCCGCGTCGGAGAAACCCTCGTCGTCGGTCGCGGCGGGCGTGGGATGCTGGCTCATATACTTCTTTCGTTGGTACTGTCTGTTCACAATAAAGCGGATGCTGACCCTTAGCCCAGGGTGAGCGACACGTTGTCGATCAGCCGGGCGGTGCCCACTTGCGCGGCCACGAGCATCCGGGCCGGCCCGCGATAATCGCCCGGTACCGCCAGCAGCGTCAGAGGGTGCACGATCACGAGATAGTCCAGTTTAACCAGCGGCTGGGTTGCGATGCGCGCATTCGCAGCCGCGAGGGCGGCAGTCGGGCCGGCTGGCGCCGCCTCCACCGCCGCGCTGAGCCCGGCGAACAGCGCCTGCGCCGCCGTGTGTTGCGCCTCGTCCAGGTAGCGGTTGCGGCTCGACAGGGCCAGGCCGCGCGTTTCGCGTACCGTCTCGACGACCTCGATGGCCGTGCGCACGTTGAGGTCAGCGACCATCCGCTGCACGAGAAAGACCTGCTGGCCGTCTTTCTGGCCGAACACCGCGGCATCCGGTGTGACGATGTTCAGCAGTTTTGCCACGACGGTGAGCATGCCGTCGAAGTGGCCGGGGCGCGCAGCGCCCTCGTAGAGCGAGCCGACCGGTCCGGCGGCCACCCGGGTGTCGTTGGCACCGCCGGGGTACATCTCGCGGGCGCTCGGCGCGAACACGAACGAGACGTTCTCGGCGGCCAGGGCGGCGAGGTCGGCGTCGAGGGTGCGCGGGTAGCTGTCGAGGTCTTCGCCGGCGCCGAACTGCAGCGGGTTCACGAAGATCGACACCACGACGATGTCGCCGAGCGCGCGAGCCCGCCGCACCAGCGCGAGGTGTCCGGCGTGCAGCGCACCCATGGTGGGTACGAGCACGATGCGGGTATCGCCCCCGGTCAGCGCCGCGCGGTCGCGGGCCTGCCCCAGACGGTCGTGCAGTTCGGTAATGGTACTGAGAACTTCGATGGTGCTCATTCGACCTCCCGGTCGTCATCAAACGGATGCTGTCGCTGCTCGATCTGGTCGAACCCGGCCAGGTCCAGTCGTTCGGGGCTCGTGCGCCCCAGGGCATTTTCCATCGCGGAGCGCAGCAGCGGACCAAGAATAGCCCCCGGATGCTCGAGGCCGATTCCGGTGAGCAGCTGGGTGGCCTGCTCGACGATCGAGGTGGAGAAGGCGGTGACGATCTGGATGGCTTCGGCGTAGCGGGCGCGGTCCGCCTCGGCGACGATGAGCGGTTCGCCCCCCATCTCCACGACGAGAGCCTGCCCGATCGGCAGCACCGGGCCTGGAGCGGTCACGGCGAAGTAGCTGTCGGCGAGGCGGGCCAGGTCGAGACTCGTTCCGGTAAAGGCCATGGCCGGGTGGATGGCAAGCGGAATAGCGCCGGCGGCCTGCGCCGGCGCGAGCACTGCGGTGCCGTAGCGGGAGGAGGTGTGCAGCACGAGCTGGCCGGGCTGCCAGGTGTTGGTCGCGGCGAGGCCCTGCACGAGGCTTTCCAGCTGGGCGTCGGGCACGGCGATGATGACCAGTTCGCTGCGTTCGACGACCTCGGGCACGGGCAGAATCGGCACCAACGGCAGAATGGCTTCGGCGCGGTCCCGGCTGGCTTGCGAGATCGCGGAGATGCCGACGATCGCGTGGCCGGCGCCAGCGAGCGCGGCTCCGAGAATGGGGCCGACGTGGCCGGCGCCGATGATACCGACGCCGAGGCGTCCCGGTTTGGCGTTCATTCGGTGGCCTCCGTGGCTGGCACTGGAGTCGCAGTCCGACTCCATTGGTGGCTGGTATCGGCGAGGGCCGATCGCACCGCGCCCGTCGACATCCACTCGAACAAGACGAGGGCTTCGTCAACGTCGATGACGCTGAGCGAGGCGCTGACCGGTCCAGCGACGGTGTGCAGGTCGGCCGAGGCGAGTCGCAGTCGGCGCCGAATGGCGCCCTGGCTAATGCGCACTCCCTGCATGCGCGCGAGGGGCACCAGAATGAGGTCGCGCGACAGCACGCCGCGCCGGACCAGGGCCACCGGGCCAGAGACGGCCCAGCCGGTGCGCCACCACGAGAACGGGCGCAGCCAGACGGCCCGCGCTGGGGCGTTGCTGTAGAAATCGGCAAGGCCGGCGTCACGTTTGCGGCCGCCGAGCAGGCCGTTTTCGACCAGGGCACGGTGGGCGTCGGTGTCGAACCCGGGAAGCGCCAGTTGCAGTACTTTTTCGACGTCCGCAAGGGTGCCGACCGGCAGCAGGGTGGTGCTCGTCACCGCGCCACTGCTGCGGCCGGACGCCTGCCCGGCGGTGTTGATGCTGATCTGCCACCATCCGAACTTGCGCCAGAGAATGGGTTGGGACACCTTGATGGCGTGGATGCGCCCGGGCGGCAGAGTCTGGCTGGTGGTCGAGAGCAGCCCGTAGCCCACGCGCACTCCGTCGGGGGTGCCCGCGATGCTGAATCGCAACGTCTTGGTGATGCGCGAGACGTAGTATCCGGCGCTGCCGATGAGGCCGGGCAGCACGGCTACGAGCACCCATCCGCTGCTGCCGGCGATCACGCTGATGATGAGGCCGACACCGGCCAGCAGGAGAAAGACGGTGAAACCGCTCAGCACGACCGACCCGATCAGCCGCCCCGGCGGAATGCGCACGATCGATTCCGGTGGCGCGGCATCCGGGTCCAGTTCCGGCGCCCGAAACTCGTTGAAGCGTGCGGTTGCGAAGGTGCCGAGGGCCGAGTGGGCGGCGGGCGGGCCGATCAGCGGTGGCGCCGTGCTGTCCCCGGGCAGGGGCGGGGCGGCGAGGGCATCGGGAGCGACGTCGGGCGGTGTGATGCCGGGCTGCCTGGCCTGGCGCAGGCCCGAGGCGAGGTGCAGGATATCGCGGCGCAGGTCATCCGCTAGTTTTGAGCCGAGGTAGGCGAGTTGCACGTTGCCATCTTGCCCGGCGACGGTGATTTCGACTCGGGCAGCACCGAACAGGCGGGGAATCAATGGCCGGGCCAGGTTGACGCCCTGCACCCGGTCGAGGCGGGCCTTGCGGTGACTGCGAAAAACGAGGCCGCTGCGCACTTCGACGATTTCGCCGTTGACACGAAACGTGTGCATGCGCCAGGACAAATAAAAGGCGACAAGGATGACCAGCAGAACGCCGCCGATGATGAGCAACGCCCAGCCGGTGGCCCCGCGCTGGTAGATCTCGTCGATTGGATCGCCGCCGTAATTCTCCTCACCGATGAACAGGTCGATGAGGCGTTCGCGCAGGTTGGCCACGATGAAGCCGATGATGGCCACCATGAAGATTCCGCCGCGCAGCAGCGGGGTCGCCGGGTGCAGGCGGTGCCATTCACCGTCGGTGAGGTCGGTGCGCGGTGCCGCGAGGGGCGCAGGAACCGCAGCGGCGGGCTCGGTCACAGCCCCGCCCGACGGCTCTCGGCGAGTTCGACCAGGCGGTCGCGCAGGCTTTCGGCGTCGGCCTCGGCCAGGCCGGGAATGGATACCCCGGCGGTCGCCGCAGCGGTCACGAACTTGAGATCGGCCAGGCCGAGCCAGCGTGCGACCGGGCCGCGGGTGATGTCGATGAGCTGCATGCGCCCATAGGGCACCGCGACGAAGCGCTGAAAGAGGATGCCGCGGCGAAAGAGCAGGTCGTCCGCTCGCAGCAGGTAGCCGATGGAACGCACGCGGCGGGGCTCGAAGATGAGGTTGATGATCGACAGGACGAGCACCACGATGCCGACCCACATTGCCCAGGTCTGATCCAGCAGCAGCCAGAGCAGGCTCGCTCCGCCGCAGACGACGACGGCATTCAGGATGGTGCCGACGATCTCGACCAGCACGTACTTCGGGGAGACGCGCTTCCACTCCCCAACGTCGGCGAGTTCGAGGCGTTTCGACGGCTCGGACGATTCAGGCGCCGGCAGCTGGGCCGCCGGCAGGTGCTCTTGGGGTAGATCGCGATCAGGCACGCGTGCCTCCGGACTCGTCGGTGTTGTCATCGTCGGGCGGCAGGGTGCAGAAGTGCTCGGCCACCAGACCAGCCGTGAGCATGAGAGCCGCCCCGATAGCCGTGCCGACCGCGAGCCAGAGCGACGTGACGGCAGGAACGACTGATCGGGTGAGAATGTAGAGCACGATTCCGAGGGCGGCACCCTGCAGCAGCGACGCCGACAGGGAAGTCGCCTTCGACAGCACGGCCACGCGCATCGCCCAGAACGGATCGATGCGGCGCAGCGCCTTGCGATGGCTGCCCTGGCGCACCTGCCAGGCCAGGCTGACGACGACCGCGCCCAGCAGGATGAGCGTCAGCGGCAGCGTGACCGGCGGCACAACGATCGGAGCACCGGAGGCCGCGAAGGCGATCTCGAGGAGAAAGCCGATGACGAGGCCGATCAGCAGAACGGCGAGCAGCCCGGTCGCGTGGGAGCGCTTCATTGCCCGACTCCCAGCGCAGGGTCTGCAGTATCCGCTGCCCGGTGCACGGTGTTGCCGGTGGCGGCGAGGAGGTCGCGCACCAACCCACGGCCGGGAATGAGGGCCGCGGGGTCAAGGTCGAGCCAGGGAGCGAGAACGAAGTCTCGTTCCGCTGCCCGGGGGTGCGGCAGGGTCAGGAGGTCGTCGTCGACGCTCAGGTCGCCGAACACGATGAGGTCGATATCCAGTGTGCGGTCGCCCCAACGTTCGGCGCGTACCCGGCCGTGCTCCGCCTCGATGGCGTTGACGGCGTCGAGCAGGCCGTGCGGGTCGCCGGTGTAGTCGATGGTGAGCACCGCGTTGAGATACCGTGGCGCGTTCTCGTCGACGCCGCCCGGTTTTACCGCGGCAGATTCGTAGACCGGCGAGACGGCGACGAGAGCCGCACCGGGCAGGGCGGCCAGATCGCACACGGCCTCGGCGAGGGTGGCTGCGCGGTCGCCCAGATTACTGCCGAGGGCGAGCACGACGCGTTGCGACCCGGTCATGGCCGCGACCGGGTGATCTGCACGGCCACATCGGTGAACGGCACCGTGATCGGGGCCTGCGGCTTGTGCACCGTGACCTGCACGCGCAGCGCCGGCGGGTGGGCCAGTACGACGCCCGCGATGCGCTCGGCGACGGTTTCAATGAGGTCCACCGGGTTGTGCGCCGCCGCAGCCGTGATCTCCTCGGCAAGTTCGCCATAGTGAATGGTCTGGGTCAGGTCGTCGCTCGCCGCCGCCGCGAGCAGATCCAGCCAGACGGTGACGTCGATGACGAAGTCTTGGCCGTTTTCCTTCTCGAAGTCGTAGACGCCGTGGTGGGCGTTCACCCGCAAGCCGGTGAGGGTGATCGAATCAGTCATGGGTCCATTGTGACGGACTCGGCGCGGGTCCCGGCAATTCCTCCGAGACGCGGGGCGTCGACTGCCACACACTGGCCAGTACGTTCAGGGCCGTGCGGGTCGCCGCGACGTCGTGTACCCGCACAGCCCAGGCGCCGGCCTGGGCTGCCAGCACGCTGACCACCGCGGTGGCCAGGTCTCGCTCGATGGCGGGAGCACCGACCGGCAGCACGCTGGCGAGAAAGCGTTTGCGGGACGCTCCGACCATGACCGGGAGGTCGAGTGCGGCGAAAGCGTCGAGCCGGTGGAGGAGCTGCCAGTTGTGTTCGGTCTTTTTGGAGAATCCGAGGCCCGGGTCGAGCACGATTCGCTCCCGGGCCACTCCGGCGGCGGTCAGCGCGTCGACGCGGGCGCTCAGTTCCGCGACGACGTCGGTGACGACGTCGCCGTAGTCGGCGAGGGTGTCCATCTGCTGAGCGTGGGCACGCCAGTGCATGGCGATATAGGTGAGGCCAGTGTCGGCGGCCACGGCGGCCATGCCGGGGTCGGCGAGTCCGCCGGACACGTCGTTGATGATGCTCGCGCCGGCTTGCGCTGCTGCGCGGGCGGTCGAGGCGTTGAGCGTGTCGATGCTGAGTTTGAGGCCCTGCCGGGCGAGCTCGGTGACCACGGGAATGATTCGGCGCTGTTCCTGCTCGGGCGACACCCGGGTGGCGCCGGGCCGGGTGGACTCGCCGCCCACGTCGATCAGGTCGGCGCCCTGGGCGTGCAGCAGCAGGCCGTGCTCGATGGCGGCATCCGTTGACGCCCACCGGCCGCCATCGCTGAACGAATCGGGGGTGACGTTGAGCACACCCATGATGAGCGTCATCCGCCGGCCGCAATCAGCGCGATGATTTCGGCGCGTGCCGTCGGCTCGGTCAGGGCGCCGCGTGAGGCCATGGTCACGGTCGAGCTCGCGCTCTGCCTGGGGCCGCGGGTTCCGACGCAGCCGTGCACGGCGTCGAGCACGACGAGCACGCCGAGCGGGTCGAGGCCGGTCTGCAGTGCATCGGCGATCTCTTCGGTGAGCCGCTCCTGCAACTGGGGCCGGGCAGCGATGGTTTCGACCACGGCCGGCAGTCGACCGAGCCCGACGACGCGGTCTCCCGGCAGGTAGGCCACGTGCGCGATGCCCAGGAACGGCAGCAGGTGGTGTTCGCAGATCGAACGAAAGGCGATGTCGCGCAGCAGCACGAGTTCACCCGTGCTTTCCCCCACCGGCACGAAGTCCGCCAGCAGGTCCTGCGGGTTCTGGTCGAGGCCGGCGAAAAACTCGGCGTAGGCATCCGCTACCCGGCGCGGGGTGCTTTCCAGACCCACCCGCTCCGGATCCTCGCCGATTGCAGCGAGGATCTCCGAGACGGCCGCCTGGATGCGCGCCCTGTCCACTGCCACGGGCGCCTAGGCGGTTGCGGGGCGGGGGTTGCGGGCCGGCGCGCGCTTCGGTTTGGTGGGAACGGCGTCACCGCTGGAGATACCTCCGTCAACGGCTGCGCCGTCGATGGGAGCCTTCGGGGCTGGCATGGCGATGGGCGGCACGTCGGAAACGGGGCGCTTGTCGCTGGAGAGCCACTGCGGGCGCGGCGGCAGCTTGTCGACGTTGGCGAAGATCTCGGCCAAGGCGGTCTGGTCGAGCGTCTCGTGTTCGAGCAGAGCAGTGGCGAGGTTGTCGAGAATTACACGGTTCTTGATCAGAACCTCGTAGGCCTCGTCGTGGGCGTCTTCGAGCAGCTGGCGCACTTCGCGGTCGACGCTCTCGGCGACCCGCTCGGAGTAGTCGCGCTGGTGGCCCATGTCACGGCCGAGGAAGACCTCGCCCGAGCCCTGACCGAGCTTGAGGGGACCGACGACACTACTCATGCCGAACTCGGTGACCATCTTGCGGGCGGTCGCCGTGGCTTTCTCAATGTCGTTGGAGGCACCGCTGGTCGGGTCGTGAAAGATGATCTCTTCGGCGACTCGGCCACCCATGGCGTAGGCGAGCTGGTCGAGCAATTCGTTGCGCGTGACCGAGTAGCGGTCTTCGAGTGGCATCACCATCGTATAGCCGAGAGCTCGGCCGCGCGGCAGGATCGTGATCTTGGTGACCGGGTCGGTGAAGTTCATCGCTGTGGCGACGAGGGCGTGGCCGCCCTCGTGGTACGCGGTGATGAGCTTCTCTTTGTCGCGCATGACGCGCGTACGGCGCTGTGGTCCCGCCATGACGCGGTCGACGGCTTCGTCGAGGGCCCGGTTGTCGATGAGCTGGGCGTTGGACCGCGCGGTGAGCAGCGCAGCTTCGTTGAGCACGTTGGCCAAGTCGGCGCCGGTGAAGCCAGGCGTCTTGCGAGCGAGCACCTCGAGGTCAACGCCCTCGGCCATCGGCTTGCCCTTGGAGTGCACCTCGAGGATGCGCTTGCGTCCGAGCATGTCGGGTGCGTCGACGCCAATCTGACGGTCGAACCGGCCCGGGCGCAGCAGAGCGGGGTCGAGAATATCGGGGCGGTTGGTGGCGGCGATGAGAATGACGTTGGCCTTCACGTCGAAGCCGTCCATCTCGACCAGCAGCTGGTTGAGGGTCTGCTCACGTTCGTCGTGGCCGCCACCCATCCCCGCACCGCGGTGACGGCCGACTGCGTCGATCTCGTCGATGAAGATGATGGCGGGCGCGTTCTCCTTGGCCTGGCTGAACAGGTCGCGCACCCGGCTGGCACCGACGCCGACGAACATTTCGACGAAGTCCGAGCCGCTGATGGCATAGAAAGGCACGTTCGCCTCGCCGGCCACCGCGCGGGCGAGCAGAGTTTTACCGGTTCCGGGAGGGCCGTAGAGCAACACACCCTTCGGAATGCGGGCGCCGACCGCTTGGAATTTGGCCGGTTCCTTCAGAAAGTCTTTGATCTCTTCAAGTTCTTCGATGGCCTCGTCGGCACCGGCGACGTCGGCAAAGGTGACCTGCGGGCTTTCCTTGGAGACGAGCTTGGCCTTGGACTTGCCAAACTTCATGACCTTGCTGCCACCGCCCTGCATCGAGATCATGAGCCAGAAGAAGGCACCGATCAGCAGAACGGGAAGTAGGAAGCTCAGCACGGAGAGCACCCAGTTGGGCTGGGGAACCTCGTCGGTGAAGCCGTCCTTGGGGTTCGCCGCGGTGACCGCGGTGATGATCTCTTCGCCACGCGGGGCGACGTAGTAGAACTGCACCTGCGTGCCGAGGTCGCCGCTGGCCTTGGTCAGCGTGAGGTCGACGCGCTGTTCACCGTCGACGATGGTGGCTTCGACGACGTTGCCCGACTTGAGGTAGCTGAGACCCTCTTGCGTCGAGACCTCGCGGAATCCACTCATGGTGATGAGGCTTGACCCCACCCAGACGGCGATGACAGCGAGCACAATGTAGAGAATCGGGCCGCGGAGTAGCTTCTTGACGTTCATGGTGACCTCAGGCTAGCGCTCGATTACAAAGGAATGCCGTGTGTTCGCCCAAAGGAGAACTTAGGCGCGGTGCCGGGCGTTGTTAGAGCGCGGACGCTGCAACGGTGGAGTAGACGTGCGGGGCGAGAATGCCGACCGAGCGCAGGTTGCGGTACTTCTCGTCGTAGTCGAGGCCGTAGCCCACCACGAACTTGTTCGGAATGTTGAAACCCACGTATTTCACGTCGATGTCGACCCTGGCGGCATCGGGCTTGCGGAGCAGGGCGCAGATCTCAATGGATGCCGGACCGCGCGTTTTCAGGTTCGCCAGCAGCCACGACAGGGTCAGGCCGGAATCGATGATGTCCTCAACGATGAGCACGTTGCGACCAGAGAGGTCGGTGTCGAGGTCCTTCAGAATGCGTACGACGCCGCTGGACTGCGTTCCGGAGCCGTAGGAACTGACCGCCATCCAGTCCATGGTCACCGGGTGGTGCAATTCGCGGGCCAGATCGGCCATTACCATGACCGCGCCCTTGAGCACGCCGACCAGCAGCAGGTCGGCGCCGGCATAGTCGACTTCGATCTGGCGTGACATTTCAGCCAGGCGAGCCCGAATCTGCTCCTCGCTGATCAGGATCTCGGTGAGGTCGCCGTCAATGTCGCGAGGTTCCATGTGGGAGGAGCAGTCCTTTGTGTCAGGTGGGTCCAGGCGCGGAAAAGATCAAAATGCCGTCCTGCCGTACAACTCTAATACCTGGCAGGCTGAGCGCCCCCTGTCCGTGCCACTCGGTCACGAGCGCCGCCACGGCCAGGGTCTGCACTCTTGTCAGCCACACACCGTTCCTCGCCTCGACTCCGAACCGAATCACCCGCTGCCGTACAGCCGCCGGCAGGGCTGCCAGCAGGTCCGCCGAGATCCTGCCGCTGGCCCAGTGTTCCTTCAGCATCGTGCGCGCCAGCTCGTCGAGGGCGTCCGCATCTTCCCGCAGGGCCTCGGCGGTGCGGGCGAGCGCCACGGCGACCCCGGGGCCGAGTTCGTTCTCCAGCAGTGGCAGCACCGTTTCTCGCACCCGCACCCGGGTGTAGCGCGGGTCGAAGTTCTGCGGGTCGCTCCACGGCTCGAGGCCGGCATCGACGCAAAACTGCCGGGTTTGCGCACGACGGATGCCCAGCATCGGCCTGAGAATCCGCCCGGTGCGCGCCGCCATGCCTCGCAGGCTCGTCGCCCCGGAGCCGCGAGCGAGGCCGAGGAGCACCGTTTCGGCCTGGTCGTCGAGGGTGTGGCCGAGCAATACGCCGACGGCCCCGGTTTGTTCCATCGCCGCGTCGAAAGCGGCATAACGCATCGTGCGCGCCGCCGCCTCCGGGCCGGAACCGTCATCGTCGATCGTCACGCGCAGCACGAGCACTGGGTCAAGGCCGAGACCGCGGGCGGTGTCTGCGGCCCGCGCCGCGACATCCGCTGACCCGGTTTGCAGGTTGTGATCAACGATGACCGCGCCGGCACGGATACCCACCCGCCCGGCTTCAAAAGCGGTCGCGGCGGCGAGCGCGAGCGAATCGGCGCCGCCGCTCAGGCCGACCAGGATGAGGCCCTCCAGCGGCAGCAGCTCGCGCACGGCCCGGCGAATGTCGGCGACGGCCGGGGTCAGACGCGGGCGCCGGGGAGATTCCATCCAGTAACGTTAGCGGCAGACTTTGATCAAGGGAGAAACCAGCCATGGCCGAATATGACGCAGTCATCGAAATTCCTCGCGGGAGCCGCAACAAGTATGAGGTAGACCACGAAACAGGTCGCGTGTACCTCGACCGAGTGCTCTACACGAGCTTCATGTACCCCACCGACTACGGCTACTTCGAGAACACGCTCGGCCTCGACGGCGATCCCGTCGACGTTCTCGTGCTGCTCGACTACCCGCTGTTCCCGGGCGTTGGCGTCTCAGTGCGCCCCGTCGGCGTGTTCAACATGACCGACGACGGCGGAAGCGACGCCAAGGTCATCGCTGTTCCAGCCGGCGACCCGCGCTGGAACCACATTCAGGATGTCCTCGACATTCCGGAGTACACCCGCAAAGAAATCGAGCACTTCTTCGAGCACTACAAGGACCTCGAGCCGAACAAGTGGGTCAAGACGGAAGGCTGGGGCGACGCCGCCGAAGCCAACCAGATCGTGGTCGACGGCATTGCGAAGCTGGCCGCTGAGGGCCACTAGCCCCCAGCACTGACCAATCCCCCCTGGCCGACCAGGGGGATTCGTTTTGCCAGTGGGCCCGCTCGCCGGGGCTAATTCAGGAAATCGGCCGGGTAGGAACGCGACTCGGGCACTGGTCCGCCGGTCATTGCGCGATTTCCCGAGCATTTCCTGAATAAGCCACCGGGCGGCCTATCTGGCGCGGCGTTAAGCGGCCGGGCGACCCACGTAGGGCGCGACAGCCCAGGACGACCAGATGCTGTGCACACGCACTCGGGCCGAGGGGTTGGGCGCTTCGAGAACCTGCCCGTTCCCCGCGTAAATCGCCACGTGGTAGTAGTTGCCGGGGCTGCCCCAGAACACCAGGTCACCCACCTGCACCTGGGCGAAGGAAACGAGCTTGCCCTGGCTGGCCATGGTGTTGTACTGGTTCGTAGCCGAGTGGGTGCCGATGTAAATGCCGGCTGCTGCGTAGGCGGCTTTGGTGAGGCCGGAGCAGTCCCAGGCATCTGGGCCGGAGCCGCCGAAGACGTAGCGATCGCCGAGTTGGGCGTTGGCGAACGTCAGCGCGGTGGCGACGATGCCCGCGTTGGGCACGGCGACGGGTGGGGACGGCGTGGCCGGAACGGACGGCGCAACCGAACCCGAACCCGAACCAGAGCCCGAGCCCGATCCAGAAGCCGACCCCGACCCCGATCCAGTCCCCGAGCCGGCTGTCGCTGCGGCGTCGCGCGCGGCCTGCGCGGCTGCGGCAGCCGCTATGGCAGCAGCGGATGCCTGCGCCTCTGCAAACGCGCTGGCCGCGGCGGCCGCGTCCTCACCGGCGTGAAAGCTGCGTTCGGCCTCGGCCGTGGTGTCTTTGAGCAGGGCGAGCTGTTCGAACAGTTCACTCGACTTGCGTTGCTGAGTGTCGTAGGCGGCCTCCGCTGCGGTCGAACTGGCCGTGGCGGCATCAAACGTGGTCTTGGACTCTTCGGTGAGGCGTTCGCGTTCCTCGGTCGCCGATGCGGCCTGCTCCCCGAGGGACTCGGCCGCGTTCTTGTCCTGCACGGCCTCGGTGTAGATCTGCTCCGACTGTTCGCTGAGCTTGCTGGCCGTTCCGAGCTGGCTGAGCAGGTCATCCGCGCTGTTGCCGTTCAAGAACAGGTTGAGTGACAGACCGCTGGCACCGGATTTGGCGAGGTGCGCGGCGATGAGGCCGGCCCGCATCTTGGATGTCGCCGCGGTGGCTTCGGCGGTTGCCGCCTGCTCGCTGAGGCTGGTTTCGCGCAGGGTGGCGGCGTCTAGAGCATCCTGCGTCACTCGGTAGGCCTCGGCCGCGATCTGCGCGGTCGTGACGGCCTTCGCTGCCTGGCTGGCCAGCCCGCTCAGCAGCTCGCCGAGAGTCGCGATCTCGGCCTGCTTGGTCGATTCGTTCTGCTTGGCCTTTTCTACGTCGTTCCAGCTCGGATAATCGGGGGCGGCGAAGGCGGCCCCGCCGGCGGCGGCAACGGATGCTGTGACCGCCGAGACCGCGCCGATCGCCACTGCCGACAGCATCCGCTTCGACTTGGTGCGTACCCGTGCGCGTGCGGTGGTGCTCGGTGCTGTTGTGCTCTTAGCCAAGTGATGCTCCCCGGTCGGCCATGAATGGAACGGGATTGATGCGGTTTCCACCAATCCACACTTCGAAGTGCAGGTGGCAGCCGTTGGCGGCCCCGGTATCCCCGGAATAGGCGATGATCTGCCCGGCGGACACTGACTGGCCGGAACGAACGTTATACCCGCCGTTTTGAATGTGGGCGTACCCGGTTGAGACGTTGTCGCCGTGGCTGATCTTCACGAAGTTGCCGTACGTGCCGAGAACGCCGGCCCAGGTGACGACGCCGGCGTGGGCGGCGTAGATGGGGGAACCGCAGCCGGTGCCGAGGTCGGTGGCGTAGTGGAAGCTGCCGCTGCACTGGCCACCGTCACTGCAGATAGTCGAGCGGGGGCCGTAACCGGCGGTGATGCGTCCGCTGGCCGGTACAGCCCAGCCGGTCATGCTCACGGAACCACCGGAGCCTCCACTGTTGGCCCGCGCCGCTGCGGCAGCTGCGGCCCGTGCCGCCGCCTCAGCCGCAACCCGGATGGCTTCAAGCCGGGCGCGTTCGGCAACTCCGGCTTCATACCCGGCTGTCGTGGTGGCCTGGGCGTCGCGCATGAACTGCAGCTGCTGTTCCAGTTCGACACTCTTGGCCTCCGACTCAGCCAGCGCGTTCGCTGCTGTTTCGGCGGCAGCCTGGGCCGCGGCGAGCGCGGCCTCGGCGGCGACGCGCAGGGTCTCCCGTTCGGATTGGGCGACTTTGGCTTGGTCACCGAGAGACTGGGCGTTGTTCGTGGCCGACTGCGCCGATTCGTAGACGTCGGAGCTGCGCTCAACAAGCTTGCTCATGTTGCCGAGCTTGGCCAACAGCAGGTCGGCGTCGGCGCCGTCCCCCTGGCCCTCCAGGAACAGGTTCACGCTGAGGTCGGTGCCACCGGTGCGGTAGAGCTGGGCGGCGAGCTGACCGGCTTGCTTGGTCGCGGCATCCGCTGTGGCTTTGCTCGCGTCGGCCTGGGTCTGGATGTCCTCGGCCCGGCGGGTGGCGTCGTCGAACTCCTGCTGAGCCACCTCGAGTTCGTTGGCGCTCTTCTCGGCTGCGGCCTGCGTCTCTTGCACCTGCACCTGCAGGCCGGCAATGAGATTCTCGATAGCGGTGACCTGCGCGGCCGCCGACGCGGTGTTCGCCTTGGCGTTTTGCAGGTCCTGCCAGGAGGGATAATCAATGGCCCTGGCCGGGGCGACGGGACTCACGAGGGTGACCAGCAGTGTCATGGCGGCCATGATGCTGGTCAGGGCCAGGGTGCGCCGGGGCCAGCGATTAGTCGCACGCCAGCGGCGGGTGGGCAGGTCAGTCCCGTGGTCGCTCACGGTTCTCGTACGAATCATTGTTTCCCAACAGGCTTATAGCAGTCGCCACGTGCGCCGAAGCAGACTCTTCAGCGTAACAAGCTAGACACGATTCACCCAGCCTTACCCGTGAATCTAACCCGCGAAATGCCCGCTGGCCCGCTCATTTACAGGCGCGGTGCGAACTGGCATTGAAAATTATTGGCCAATCGAGCGGATGCCGCGCGCGCCGATTTGGCCTTCTCCCCACAAGACCGTATGCTTACTCTTCGGCAGCCATGAACATTGTGGCTCACGGCCCCATCGTTTAGCGGCCTAGGACGGCGCCCTTTCACGGCGTTAACACGGGTTCGAATCCCGTTGGGGCTACGCAAACTGCACGTGCACGAAGCATTACTCGAAATAGAATAGTCTTACCAAGTGCCTCGCACACAGATTCACATTTTTACATCGAGGCCCTGTAGCGCAGTTGGTTAGCGCGCCGCCCTGTCACGGCGGAGGTCGCCGGTTCAAGTCCGGTCAGGGTCGCAAAGGTAATAGCCCTTTCGAAAGGAAGGGCTTTTTTCCTTAGAAGAGGCGTTTTTCAACGCAGCTTTGGGGCCCTGTAGCTCAGTTGGTAGAGCGTTCGACTGAAAATCGAAAGGTCACCGGATCGACGCCGGTCGGGGCCACCACCGCCACTCCCTAGGAAACACTGGGGAGTGGCCTTTTTTTATGCCCATTTTCGGGCTCCGGTTCGGCCTCATTTTCCTCCAGTGAACACATTTTGAACACATTTGAAAATGGAACACTGCCATTGAGGGCCACTGCCACGGCGTCTAAGTCGTCGTCGAAGAGGTCTGCGTAGACGTCCAGGGTCATCGCGGCCGACGAATGTCCGAGCATCCGCTGCACTGCTTTTACATTTGCTCCAACGGAGACCGCGAGGCTTGCAGCCGTGTGACGAAGGTCGTGTGGTGTCACCTTCGGAAACTCGGGGTCATCCGCCTGAATCGACGCGAGGGCAGACTTGAAGCGGCGGTTTCGAAAGTTTCCACTACGGAGCACTCCGCCGTCAGGAGCCATGAAGACCAGGTCGTCGGGGTGCTTACCTTCACAACGTGCCCGAAGCGAGTCCGAGAGGAAATCGGGGAACGGCACGGAACGTCGCTCATGCGACTTCGGTGTTCCCCAAATCACGTGGCCTCGAGGATCAGATACAGCCTCGGTCACGTCAATCCGGCGCCGGTCGAGATCGATTCGTGCTGTCTTGAGGCCGGCCATCTCACCCCATCTCAGGCCGGTGTAGGCCAGCAAGATGATGACGTCGGCGTCGGGCCCGCAGGCGCGGGCAAGGCGAGCCACCTGGTCGTTGCTGAGATAGCCTCTTGAGCTCTTCACGATCCTGGGGAGGCGGACACCATCGGACGGATTGGCAGGAATGCGTTTGTCCATGACGGCGTACTTGAGAACGCCCGAGAGCACGAGATGGATCTGGCGCACGGTCGATGGTGCGAGTCGCGCGGACAGGTCAGAAACCCACGCTTGGACGTCAGCGTGGCTCACCTCCCCCAACCGCGTCGCGCCCCACCTTGGCAGTACGTGCTTGTCGAGGCCGTGTCGGTACCCGGACCGCGTCGTCGGTTTCAGCTGCACCTGCGCCTCGTACCACTGCTCGGCCCAGTCAGCGACGGTCACTCGCGACTTGGTCGGGTCGACCCATTCGCCGCGGTCCTTAGATATCTCGATGCCCGCGAGGAATCGTTCCGCATCGCGTTTCGTGGCAAAGCCACGCTTCATCGTTTGTCGGCGGTCAGGTGTGCGGTAGCGCACGAGGTAGCGCTTACCGCCGGCCGTTGTATAGGACTTGATCGTGGGCATCGAATCTCTCCATCTCGCGGAGTTTCGCTCATCTCTGTAAGGCTATACTCGCGTACTTTCTGCAGCATTGATTGCTCCTATGCGCGAGTCCGATTCGCGAGGCGGCGAGGGTCGTGTTCATGGGATCCTTTACGTGGATCGGGCGTCGCGTCGAGGTCCGCCCAAACTGCGAAAGGTTGAGTGCCTTGGCCGAATCCTGCTGGCTCTACCTGTACGAGAACAGAAAACAGAACTCTATCTATATAGGCATCGCCACCAGCATGGCTCGTGTATATCAGCGGCACAATGAGGCTGCAGAACAGCTCCGCGATGCCCCCGGCTCGGTTATCCTGCAAACGGTGGAACCCTTCAGCTCGCGCCGCGATGCACGCAAGGCGGAGGCGATCGCAATCCACGTGGCAACAATCGCTGGTACAAAAGTGTGCACCGACGACGACATCCCGCTCACCACTACCAACATCGCGGGTATCCACTCGACGACCGTACTGGGCCCAGCGATCTTCACAAAAGACGAAGCAATCCAATGGAGCTCCCTTATCAGCACGGTCATCGTGCCGATCGCCGCCGACGAGCTCGAAGGACGGCCGGCACCGTTCGGAGGGCATGGTGGTGCGTTCTTCGCAGATCGCGCACGCAAGCACTGGAACGTCGCTCAGGTGAAGCGGCCTAGGATCAGACGAATCATTGCTCTGCTGAAGGGCGGCCCAAACATAATCCTTGGCGACTGGGACGTTGACCCCGAGGGCGATTGGACACGCGACTCGGTGCACACGACCCGGGTTGCCGTTCCGCTCATCGACGCCGAACGAGATGACCCACGCGGCGAAAAGGGCAAACGTCTCGACGGCCACCACCTCAACTCCGGCGTTACCTACAGCGCTGATCTGAAGTAAGCGCAGTTCGTTCGCGGGGTCCATCAGGGTCTACCCGGTCGTACACGTCAGGATTTCCTGATGCTTACGTCTAACAGGGTGGTCCTATTGTGGCTTTCGGCGCTACGTGGCGGCTTTTTCTGATCGCTATCTGGCGCAGCGACCCGATTGGCCACGCTAAACCCGAAGACGTCAGCGTCGTATATCCCATGAGTTTCGGCACACACAGGTTACGAGACACGCCTCGCGTGTCTCGGTGTCGCCTACCAAAGCCTGGGACGTGTGGCACGCATGTCGGGTTGCTCTATGCAGCACCTGTCCTCGACCGCGGCGTCCTATTCATTACACCGCGAACGCAGTGCCGCAGATGAGGCAGTGCACCTTGGCGGCGTTCTCTTCGGGCACCTTGATCGGCTCGTTGGGGTGACATGGCGGCTCTGCAATCATCATGTCGTCCGGCTCAGTAAGAGCGTCCGGCGTTTCGATACCAAGCGAGAAAGAGCGGTCCGGTTTGAATTTCAGGCCTTTGACGCCCTTGAACATCTTTTCGACCGAGTCCTGCACATATTGGTCTATAGCGGGGCCACCCACGCCATTCATGTACTCCAGCTGTGCCGGCGTCCACCACGAGTCCGTGCCGGCAGCTTCACCGCATAGTGGACAGAAATACTGATCGACGACCTCGGCGTCTAGATCACCCTCTTGGTGGCTGAACCATTTGAATTCATGTTCACAATTCGGACACTCCCGACGCAGAAAGCCGTCAGAATCGAGCGGCAAGCCTGCGGGCACTCGGATTTCATCGTTCACGTTCTTGTTCCTCTCAGCTGTTGGTGTCTAGGAAGATCTCTTGTACAACGGGCTCGCCCGCCTCACTACGTGCCGAGACCGTCACGTCGAAGACGTCGTCCATGCCCGGGCCGCCAAACATTCGCCCCATACCCATAACGTCGATCGTCACTGACCGTCCGCCCCCGGGGATCTTCTTGATCGGCTGAAAGTCGTGCAGCTGCAATGCGGCGTCCTCCGGCAAAGAGATGTTCACATCGAGCGCGGTCTCTGTGCCGCGATTGATGATCTGCAGCTTGTCAACGCGGTTGCTGCCCTTGTTGTAGTACTTCACGTCAAAGTCGATTGCCTTGCGGTAGTTCGTGTTTGACGGGAGGCGCCGCCCGAGCGGCAACCCCTCTCCAGGAAGAGGCGGTGCCGTGAAGTCCCCGGTGCTATGCCAGTCCGTCCCCTGAAGGTCAACGTCGCATCCGGCAGTCCTAAGCCGGTTCGCCAACTCCTGACGGCGCGCCGAGTCGTTGCTAAGGCGGACGGAGTGTCGGCCGGCTATGTCACTGAAGGGACGAACGGTGCCGACCTCAACGAGAATCGTGCGCTGTGGATCACGGCCGAGCGCCATGCCTGCCTCAAAGAGAACATTCGGGCGGGCCTGTGCAGAGGGCTTCGTCTCTGGGTCCGCGTCATCGTATCCATACTGCGGCTGCAAGTACGCGATTTCGTCGGGTGTCATCAGGACGACGATGGCCGCCGCGTGGTCCAGCGCAGCATCGAGCACCTGGCCGATATACGGGGATCCCTCGCCGGTCAGCTCAACAGCGTGGCTCCACTCCATGGGGGAAAGGTTAATACTGCGCAGGAAGTCGAACATCGACTTGCGTAGTGCCTCATTTCGCCCATGCACCACGAACACTGATCGCGAGTTTGTAACCTGATCTGCCACTTCGTCCCCTGCCTTATCGCTGTGTCTAAAGGATGTCAGAAACCAGAGGAGGGTCAATATTCAGCGGTTCCTACGACACCACACTGCGCCTGTGACCTTCGCGCCAGACGACGACGTTCTGTGGTTGGTACTTGACGCACTGCGTTGGCTCCGGCGCGGGTCGCCAGTGTCTCGTATCCTCATAGTTACGAGACGTCTCGCCAGCTATTTCCGAGCTTGCCGGAACTAGACCCACCCGTCGGGTTGGGGAGTCTCACAACTATGTATCGGAACCAAGGGGAACGTTTTTGGAACCAATCAACGGTTATGAGACACCTGAAGCACCGTGACGGACCTGATTGGCTCGGCGCTGGCGTTCCGGTCGTGCTCGACCGAGAAGGTTTCCACCTCAGGGGTCTTGATGAGTACCAACGTGAAGCGCAAGGCTTTACGTGATTCCGCAACATCTGTTTTGCTCAGCCATGTCTCGGTCACGGGTTCCGCCCTCCTGACGGCCGTCCGAGGGCAGATAATTGGCTCATGCTCTCGGACCTCGCACTCCGCACTCGTGACTTGGCGGAATCCACGTTGGCTCATATTCTGGCGCCCAGTAACCTAGGCCGTAGGTAGGCGCGATGTCGACAGAGCCGCTGGTCCAGGTTGAACCGGACTACGGGAACGAGTTCGTGCCGCGGCCGTTTAGCCTCACGCCGGATGAGCTGGGTGAGCTCCCTGTCACCGTGGCGAAGGACCCCCCTCCGGTGCGTGCTTGGGTGAGATACCCAGCCGTGGCCGAGCGCGAGCGCGGCGTAGCCTTGGCGTGGACGCAACGCGCTGTGTACGTTGAGTGGGAAGCTCAGGGCATCCATCGAGTGTGGGTCTGGGCCTCTGCCGTCGAGCGCGCAGCTGACGCCGAGGCTCGTGCTGCTGTCGTAGCCGAGTCACCTCGAGCAGGTGCAATATCAGACCTCGGCACGGAACGCTTGGTTGAGCTCGTCAATGGAGAGCTCGCGCTGATCGGCGCCGAGTTTGTGCCTGGCATGTCGGAGCCCACTGGCCCGTTCAGCTCGGTGGTGTTCGGGACGATCGACGGCCATTTCGTGCATCTGGACTTCCTCACCGAACCCGCGACCGATCTGTGCGCTGTTCTGTTGGTGAGTAAGGAGTTGGAGGATCTACCCGCCCAAAGCGCAGCTCCTACATTCGAGAAAGCGATCCAGGCCTACCCCTGGGCGGTAGCGTTCGACGCACTCGAGCCGACTTAACCGTCGTGGGCGACGCTCGCCCCGCCCCGACCGAGCAGGAGGGACCGGACAAGTCCACAAGTCTTGTTGATCCCCGTGAACTACTTACGGGTGCCGCTCCGAGTAGGTCGCGCGAAGACCGTCCGGATGGAGACCTTGCTGGTGTAGGAGATTGATCCGTATCGGAAGAGGCGTGCGGCGACTTGCAGCACGACCGCGGCAAGGAGGAAGAGTTCGGTGATGACGATGGCTGCTTCCCAGCCGGCGAGGGAGCCGAACGCGTTGCGCAGCATCGCTGTGATCGGTGCCGAGTACGGGAAGTACGTGAAGATCTGTACGACGGGATTGTGTGGGTCTGACAGGACTAATGACAGCGAGTAGAGCGGGACGATCATGAGCACGATCAGTCCGGAAAACCAGCTGCCGGCATCTTTCGCGGTCGGCATGACCGCGCCGATCGCGACCAGCGTGCCGGTGAACAGGGCAAACCCACCGATCGCCAGCAGCGCTCCAACGATCATCTGCCCAGGCTCAATCGTCACGCTCGACAGATCCAGTTCGGGGATGTTCAGCGACGTGCGGAAGAACACATACGCAACCAGGACGGGAAGCAGGAATACGAGGACTTGAACGAAACCGACGATGAAGAGGGAGATGACCTTGCCGCTGATCAGCACGGTGGGATTCAACGTCGTCAAGATCATCTCCGTTACCCGGTTCTCTTTCTCCTCCAGCGTGCTGGTGAGCATTTGGTTGGAGAGCAGCGTGAAGACGAGGAAGAAGATTACGACAAAGATCAGGGGCGGGATCATGCCCAGGAATCCGGCCGCCTCGACACCGTCGGTGTAGGTCGTGGTCGTGACTGGCACGTTGCCTTGCGCTAGGGCGGTCAGGGCGGGATCGCCGATGCGATCCTGAGCGCTGGTGATCAAGATCTGGGTGGCGACGCCGGTGTAGGCGCCATTGCCGAACAATCCCTTGTCGGCGCCGTACACCTGCACCGCGGTCGTCGCTGGATCGGCCGGGTACGCAATGTGGGCCTCTTCCTTCCCGGATTTCACGGCGGTGATCGCTGCAGCATCGTCAGTGACGGCTGTCCCGCCCAGCGCGGTAGCCACGGCCGGGTCCACATACCCGGACGCGTCGCTGTAGGTGAACGTGATTTTCGCGTCGGCCTGGCTGGCGGCCGTATCGGCGGCCGACACGTTGCCGAGGATCACGAGAGCCATGACGATGCCGATCGCGATCGGCACTAGCAAGGTAATGAACCAGAACCGTTTCTTTCCCAAAGTTCGGGATACTTCAAACCCGATGACGGTGCGGAGGTTGTGCTGGGCCATCTCAGGCACCCACCATTTCGTTCTGCTCGCCATAGACGGTGACGAAGATGTCCTCCATGGACAGCTTGCTCGTCGTGAAGCTGCGGACCAGTACTCCAGCCTGGACCAGGTCGCGGAGGATAACTGCCTCGTCGATGGTGTCGGTGAGGGTGAGTTCGGCATAGTTGCGGTCCCGAGTGCTGATCTCATAGTGCGGTGACACCGGGATCTCCCCCGAGTAGCTGACCCGGATCATCGTCCCGCCGTACTGGTTTTGCACCTCGGGTATCGTCCCGTAGGCCTCCGCCCGGCCGCCCTTGAGGAGGATGACGCGGTCGCAGAGCCGTTCGACTTCTTCCATCTGGTGGGTGACCATCAGGACCGTGGCGCCGGCGCGTTTCTGCTCCTCGATAATGTCCATCAGTAGTCGCCGATTCACCGGGTCAAACCCTTTGGTCGGCTCGTCCAGGATCAGCAACTCCGGGTCGTTCATGATCGTTACTCCGAGCTGAACTTTCTGCTGCTGCCCGCCGGAGAGTTTGTCCACCCGCGAATTCGACTTGTCGCCCAAACCCACCCGCTCCAGGTAGTTCGACGACCAGGCCGATGCGGCCTTCTTGCTGAGGCCCTTGAGCTGGCCGAAGTAGGTCATCACGGTGAGGACAGATTCCTTCTTGTATAGCCCGCGTTCCTCCGGCAGATACCCCAGGCGGCTGCCGGCCTCTGGCGTGAACGGCCGGCCGTCCACGTGGAGAATCCCCGCGGTTGGAGCGTAGATCCCCAATAGCGCACGCAGGGTCGTCGTCTTTCCTGAACCGTTGGACCCGAGAAAGCCGAAGGTTTCGCCCTGCCGCACATCAAACGAAAGATCTTCTACGACCGTGGTACTCCCGAAATCCATGCGGAAGTTCTGAATATGGACGAGGGGT
Source organism: Cryobacterium sp. PH31-L1 (assembly GCF_030063145.1). Lineage (GTDB taxonomy): Bacteria > Actinomycetota > Actinomycetes > Actinomycetales > Microbacteriaceae > Cryobacterium. The sequence continues at coordinate 1,873 of NZ_JASISM010000001.1, read as the reverse complement.
TCATTGTGGGGCGCCATGCCCACACTCTATCGAGGAGGTCCCGCCGCCCCATCGTCGCCCGAGTTGGCCAAGGCGGACGTAGTCGCACCGGCATTTGCACTCCGGGCTGCTGACGATACCCGACAACATTGGATCGAACTTGTCGACACACGTCCGCGATTCAGGTGCAGCCAAGCTCAGGTACCTCCCCGGAGCGAATGCCGGACAGTCTCGCGTAGAACGCCGCCCGTATGCGGAACCCCCTACGGGACGAGGGCCGCTTGAATTCGGTTGCTGCGCCTCACGTCTGTTTCGACTCAATGTCGCGGGCCCAGTCGATTATGAGTTGTAACCCGTCCGCGAAGACGGGCTCGTTCGGACGGTTTAGGAAAGCGTGGAAGCTATCGGGAAGCACGTGGTAGTTCGCTGCGATCCCGGCAGCTTGAAGTTCCCTGACGAACTGACCGCCGGACGCGCGCATCGAGTCGCGGTCCGCGTCGATCATGAGCGTCGGAGGGAAGTCGTGCAGGGGGTGCCCCCCGGGAAATGCGTGCGCTTCCAACATTGTGCTCCGCGTGCCCACGTAGTGGAGATTCGTCAGGTTGAGAAGTGTCGGCGTGTGGACAAAACGTCGTTTGCCACGAAGGCGACGGCGCAAAGTGCTCGCCCGTTTCGGGAGGGCGGCATGGAACAGTCCGTAGGCAAAGAAGACGCCTGCGAGAGGTAACGCCCCCTGATCCGCCATGCGAAGCACTGCGCCGGCCGATAGACACGCACCGGCGCTTGCACCGCCCAGAATCACCCCGGTGGGAGCCTCGAGCTGAACCGCCCGCACCACTGCAACGACATCGTCGACCGGGACCGGATAGTGGACTGCCGGGCTCCTGCAAAAACCACTCGAAGACCACCGAAGCCTTGCGAGAGTCGCGAGCCGATAGTCAACAGTAACGACATGGAATCCCGCCCCAGCCAGCGATCGAGCGACGTCATGAGACTCGGGCTGGTCGAGGTTGCCTTTGAAGAATCCACCTCCGTGAATCCACACGATCGGTGCGGATCTGAGTGGAACCATGCCGATAGGCGGCGAATAACGTCGGACGGGTATGGGGCCGTGGGGCCCCTGGATCATGCTGTTGATCGAGTTAACAGGCTTCATCCTCAGGTCGCGCGGCTTCACGTTCTCACCGCGTCGGGCCCGACATTTGTAGAGAACGTGTTCTGTCGCCTTTCCGCATGTGCGAATGGGACGGCAGAACTGGTGCAGCTTCGGGATGCTGCCAGCTGCGTGCAGACTCGACTCACACCAGCGCCGGCTGGCGATTCGCTGCTGTGCGGATACCGACAACGGCGAGGACGAGTAGAGCGACCCCGCTCAAGGAGTAAAGGACTGCGCCTGTGGGTACGTGGACGCCACCCGACACGGCGAACGTGTCCGCGACGTCCATACCAAGCGAAAACGACCCCAAGAAGTAGGCCGGCGTCCCGCCGGCAATCACCAAAAGATGCCCCATAATTACGGGAACGCGTCCGACGCGCCCAGTAAGTCCGAGGATGCTCAAAACTAGAACCAGCACGAGGCCAACGGAACCCCACACAATCAAGCCAATCACGGAACCAACGACGTCCACTCCCGCGTCACCAAGTCCCGCGACGATCTGCTGATACCTGAGCCCCGGGACGGCGGCTTCTGGATCCCACACGGCAATCGTCAACACCATCACCGCCGCATACACACCCACGATGACCGGCCCCACCCAGAATGAAATATGTCTCGCCCCGGGTTTAATGGAGGTTCTTGATCACCCGGAAAGGTTGAGAATCATGCCAGCACTGAAGAAGTATCCGCCGGAGTTGAAGGAGCGAGCGGTGCGCCTGCTGCTTGCCGCTCGTGAAG
>NZ_JASISM010000019.1 GCF_030063145.1 Cryobacterium sp. PH31-L1 | reverse complement strand
TTGCGGGCGTGTAGCTCGTGACCGTTACGCGGCGCCAGCTCGTGCTCTGTCATTCATTTCGGTCCATACCGCGTCTAGGGAGAGTCCAACTACGTCAGCGATCGCGGCGATGGTCGGGAAAGCAGGTGTCGCCACTCGACCCGACTCGATCTTGCGCAGCGTCTCGGGCGAGACGCCTGCCGCGAGAGCTACTTCGAGCATGGTTCGGCGGCCTCGGGCCACACGTAACAGGGCGCCGAGGCGCTGACCGCGTTCAATTTCGAGAGGGGTAAGCGGCAATCTGACCATGGCCAAGATTCTAGCCCGGGATAATATGACCGGTATAGTTATTGGATTCTGAATGGAGTCGAATGATTGAAATCCTGAACCCCGCCGAACTCGTCCGAGCACGCAAGACCGGAGCCGTGGTCGGAGCCATTCTGCAGGAAGTCAAGAACCGCAGCGTGGTCGGCACAAACCTCCTGGACATCGACGAGTGGACTCGCGCCCTCATAGTCCAAGCCGGTGCGGAGTCCTGCTACGTCGATTACGCCCCGTCTTTCGGTCGGGGACCGTTCGGGCACTACATTTGCACATCGGTCAACGACGCCGTGTTGCATGGGCTTCCCCATGACTACGCACTTGCCGACGGCGACCTCCTCACCCTGGACCTTGCAGTCATCCTCAGTGGAGTCGCAGCGGACTCAGCCATCAGCTTCCTCGTGGGCGCATCACGACCAGCCGACAGCGTCAAAATGATCGCGGCAACCGAACACGCTCTCGCCGCCGGCATCGCAGCCGCACGTCCCGGGGCGCGCACCGGCGACATCTCGTCGGCTATTGGCACCGTCCTAGCCGACGCGGGTTATCCAATCAACACCGAATTCGGCGGGCACGGCATCGGCTCCACGATGCACCAAGACCCCCACATCTCCAACACTGGACGCCCGGGCCGGGGCTACAAGCTCCGCCCAGGACTCCTACTCGCGCTCGAGCCCTGGGCTATGGAGGACACGCACAAGCTCATCACCGATCCAGACGGGTGGACGCTACGCAGCGGAACGGGGTGCCGCACCGCACACAGCGAACACACCATCGCCATCACCGATGGAGAAGCCGAAGTCCTGACCCTTCCCAACGCATAGTATTTGCAACCCCCAGACAGGCACGTCGACAGATCCAAGCTCAGTACGGCACGCCGCAAACTTTGAAGAGGTCCCCGCCCGCAGCGGGTTCGGCGGATACGACACTTCGGCACAAGGTCGGCACGTCGTAGTGCAAGACGAGTGGCCGGATAGCATTGGGCTATGAAGATGGTCGACTTTGTTGTACCTGGCTCGGTGGCGGCGCGTGCCGCGCTGGAGGTTGCGACGGAGTACGTGCCCGGGGCGCTACTTAACCACAGCATCCGGTCCTGGTACTGGGCAGTCGGGTTCGCATCCCTTGAGATGCGGGAAGGGTTCGACGCGGAACTGCTTTATGTCTCTGCTGTCCTGCACGATGTCGGACTGGCTGTCGAGTTCGACAACGACACGCTCTCGTATGAGCTTGCCGCTGGCCACGTCGCCTGGGCTCTCACGGCCGGGGCAGGCTGGGAGGCGAGTCGTCGCACTCGGGCTCTCGAGGTGATCGTGCGGCACAACTGGCCCGAAGTCGATCCGGAGCAGGATCTGGAGGGCTATTTGCTGGAAGTTGCGACGGGTCTAGATATTTCCGGCAGTCGATCGGAGGCCCTCCCAGAAAGCTTCCGGTCGGAAGTCCTAACGGCGTATCCGCGGCTCGGACTCGCGGCGGAATTCGGGTCTTGTGTGACCGATCAAGCTTCCCGCAAACCCGCGACGGCCGCCGCTCGGCTCATCGCTGGCGGGTTAGTTCGCAAACTCAAGAACAACCCTCTTGAATTGTCTGGATCCTGAGATTTCCAGTATCTGAATAAGAGCATGATGCGCACCGGACGACTTGCCTTCCCAGCGGTACGCCAGGCTCAGCAGCGACCTGTTCCGCTCGCGCCAAGACAACAGTCCCGCAACAGGTTAGACATCCGGACCGTCTTATGGCCGATATGGTTGCGGAATGAACACTACGCAGCGGCTGCAATATCGTTGGGCGGCCAGCTTGCTCCTGATTCAAGGTGCCCTTATGGAGGGGCTGGTCTTCATTGGCCTCCTCGTCCTGCTCGCTCTTAAGATCCCGCAGACGACCATCGTCGAAAATGCCGATGTCTTCGCACTTCCCTATCTGCAAGAGAACCTCTATCTCATGATGGCTATGAGCGGAATTTTCGCAGCTCTCCGCGTGCTGGGCGCCGTTGGATTGCTGAGGAACAAGTTGTGGGGACTGGCGCTTTCCATAATCAATTGCCTTGTGACGTTGGCGCTGATGGTTTTCCTGCTTCCCGCAGGCCTCTTGGACGGGCTGTTATCGGGCACCGCGCTCGTGCTCCTGCTCTTGGCTCGATTCGGCAAGACACCAGATGGACGACCGAAGCCAATTTTCTGATTGGCGGCGCAGGCTCTATCGCGAAAGGTCCTGAGGACCCGCAGAGGGTTCCGTATACGGAGAGTCAGCTACGCGTCTAGCTCCGGACGTTCGTTGACGTGAAGGTCAGGGGTTTAGTCGTGGAGGACAACTTGGTAAAGGTTGTGGTCTTGCCATTCCCCGGCAATCTGCAAGTACCGTGGAGCCATACCAATCTGCCGGAAACCCGCCTTCAGCAGCACCCGTTGCGAGCCAGCATTGTGCAGGAGAGTGCTCGCCTCTATGCGGTGGAGGCCAAGCACGTCACGCGCCGTTCCGACGATCACCTGAACGGCCGCAGACGCTAGTCCGCGGCCCGCATAGGTGTTATCGACCCAGTAACCTAGCCCGGCGCTCTGGAAGGGGCCGCGCACGATCCCTGCCACGTTAAACCGGCCCACGAGGCTATCGTCGGCAAACAAACCCAAGGGATACCCCTCGCCGGCTTTCTCCGCAACAAGGCGGCTGGCAATGTCCGAGGCTTGCCACGCCTCGGTGTAATACTCCTCAGTACGCACCGGTTCCCACGGAGAAAGGTACTCACGATTGCGCAGATACGCAGCGGCAAGTGCTGGCGCATCACTCGAGCGAAGTATGCGCAAGCTGACATTTTTACTAAGGTAACGAGGTTCAAACACCAGCCAACAGTACTCGCAGCCGACCCCACGTGTTGCCCGGTCAAGGTTCCTGCTGGGCGCTCCTCTTGAGCGTCGTGCGGCCAGCATCTGCGGAAGTTTCGGCGTCCGCACGCCGGTCGATGACGGGATGTGGTCCGTCGTTCGGATTCACGTGGATCCGTAGGATTGCTTCATGTTCCCAGCTGCTGTGCTCGAAGTCCCGACCGCCGAAGATATTGAGCTCATCGAGCTCGCCCGCCGCGTCATTGACGCGAACACCGATGCGGGGCCTGACGCAGATGGCGCTCACACCATGGGCGCAGCCGTTCGTGCGGCGGACGGGCGTATGTTTGCGGGTGTCAACTTGTTCCACTTCACGGGCGGACCGTGCGCCGACTTGGTGGCGCTCGGCGCGGCTCGCACGAACGGAGGGCGAGACATCACGACAATAGTCGCAGTTGGCAATCATGGGCGCGGTGTTGTCGGCCCGTGCGGTCGCGACAGGCAGGTCCTTTTTGACTACTACCCGGGCATCCGGGTACTACTTCCGACCGACCAAGGAGTGCGCGCCGTCGCCATCGAGGCCCTGATGCCGTTCGCCGCCGCCTGGAGCATGGAGGGCGGCGTTCAGCAGTTCGACGACGAGCGTTTTCACTGAGTCCACGGTGCCTTGGGCGGACGCTGTCACGCTCCCTGTAACGTCAAGGCATGCCCCGCTATGACAGCTCCGACGGTTGTGTGCTTCACTTTGACGACGTTCCAAATGCAGGTACCGCCTTTCCGCTCATCCTCTTGGCTGGAGGCGCGGCTCGCCATCCCAGCTACCTGGGCGACCTGGCGGGGCTCAGCGATCAGCACCGCCTAGTCGTGCCGCACCTACGCGGTGTCGGTCGAACCACGGCGAAGAGTTCGCCGGAACGTGGCTCGTGGTGGAGACAAGCCGACGACTTGGAGCAGCTCCGCATTCATCTGGGCTTGGAGAGCGTCGTGCTCGTCGCCCACTCTGCCGGAACGAGGCTGGCCATCGCGTACGCCGCGCAGTTTCCGCACCGCGTTGCCGCTTTGGTGCTGATCACCCCGCCGGCAACGTACTTAGTTATTGAACCGGCAGATGCCGACATTCTCATCGATAGACGGCGCGGAGACGCCGACTTCGACGCAGCACTGTTGGCGCTGCAAGCCGGACCCCAAGCATCGGATGATGACGGTTTCAACGTCTGGCAGCAGGATTCAGCAGCTGCTGGTTACGCCAACTGGGGAGAACCGGAACGATTGCACGCCAGGATTGGACGCTGGAATCTGGCCGCCGCGACGGCCTACTTCAGTGTCGTCCCACCACAGGACCTCCCGGCACTGCTAAGCGAGATGACCGCACCTGTACTGGTAATTGCTGGAGCAGAGGACTGCCTCGTCGGTCTCGCACCCCTGCGCGCACTGGCAAGCCTGTTTCCCCGCGGAGCCTCCGCGACGATCGACGCGTGCGGGCACTATCCGTGGGTTGAGCAGCCAGCAGTATTTCGGAAGGTAATCGATATTTTCCTCGATCAACAGGCATCCTCGGTCACTCAGCCGCCGCTCGTCCGCGTCCCGTAGAGGGTTCGGCTACCCAGACACCGTATATGCCGCGCGGTCGAGCCAGCCACGGTGAGATGCTAGGTCTGTGGAGTTGAACCAGAGCACCGATGCGCAAGCCGTTATCATCCGCCCCTATGGTCAAGCGGATGCCGCAGACACATTGGCAATATTCCTTGCTCGGTGACCGAGACCGCTGCCGCCGACTACTCGCCGGAGCAGATTCAGGCGTGGGCTCGGCCAGAAGCGCGAGATCTGCCCGCCTGGCATGCGTCGATGCAGGAGCGGAACAGTTACGTGGCCACCGTGCACGGTACACCAGCAGGCTTCTCCGACGTGAACCCTGCTGGGTATATCGACATGCTCTTCGTTGCCCCTCGATACCAGCGACAAGGGGTAGCACGACAACTGATCGAACGCGTTGAGGTCCACGCGCGTCAGGCGCAGCTGACAGAACTGACAGCCGACGTCAGCATCACAGCCCGACCCTTCTTCGAGCGCCACGGATTCACCGTCGAGGTAGAACAGCACCCGGTGATGGGCGGCGTGTCGCTGACCAATTACAAGATGACAAAGAAGCTCCTCGACAGCGCGGTGTGCCTGAGCGGGCAGCTTGTCTGCCACACCCAGGACCAGGCAAACACTGTCCGGGATCACCTACCACTGCACGTTGCCCTGACCCGCGCCGAACCGGGATGCCGCTTGTTTAACGTCACCCCGACTAGCGATCCGCTGGTGTGGCTGGTTGAGGAGCGCTTCGAGCACGCAGCCGCCTTCAAGGCTCACCAGGAACGTGTCGCCAGCAGCGAGTGGGGTCAAGCTACCTCAGGCATCGAACGCCGTTACTCCGTAACTCCGTGATCGGACTCTAGCCGTTCGCCCATCTCAGTACCTGATCCTGCACCGGGAACCGGACTTGTCCCGGTCAGCGTTCGGCTCCGGGCGCTATGACATGAACTCTCAGACGCCCCCAGTCGTTCGACCGGCTGGCGTTGAATTCAGAACACATTCGGAATAGACTCGATTCATGGCGCCAATAACACTCACCCCTGCCGAGCGACGCGTTGTGCAATCGTCGGAACTGTCCCGTAATTCTGCAGCGGTCTTCGCTGCCGCTGAGGAAGCACCCGTCGAGGTCACTCGGCGCGATGGCGAAACGTTGGTCCTCACCACGAAGCGTGAATCGGCTGCCCATGAACGGATCCTCGAGGTCGCCGCACAGCTGATCGCCGTGTCACTGGATGACAGAGGCACTCTAGAGGATCGCCTCGCACGACCGTTTCCCTGGATCAAGCTGCTCAGCGTTCAGGACCAGAGAACCTGCGCCCAGGAAATCATCGACACGGCTCGCGGCGCATTCGTTGTGAATCAGCCGGGGCGGATACTCACTGAGATCAAGGCGTGGCAGAACACCGCGGAGGCTGTTGCTGCTGGCTGGGGCCAGGAAGAACCGGATTGGCTTCGTGAACCTGTGGCGGTCAAGAAGCCACGCGTCTAATGCCACCGAAGAAGGGGCTCGTCGCACGCCCCCTCAAATCATCAGAATTCGCCATCGAGCATGTGACGAGTCAAGCCGTGACTGGATGGCGCGACATCGTCGCTACCCAGAAAAGCTCAGCCGCGGACGCCTGGGACCGGCTCGCGAAGGCCCCGAACCAGTCGGACCCCAAATGCCACCAGCTTAAGGGTCAACTTGCGACCATTGTTCGTGACGGCGTCGAACACGATCAGTGGCAGTACGAACTTTCTGGGGGCGCACGCATTTGGTTCTACGTCGAGGGCAGAACAGTGAAGATCGTCAACGTGTTCACGAGGCACCCGAACCAAACGAAGTAGGCGTGAGCGACCGCTAGCGGTCTCGAGCTGTTTGCGATCTCGCCCGCTGAAGGTCCGGCTCGCGGGACGCGAGATGTCAGGACCGCGAGAACTGTCAAAGTGGAGGCCTGTGAGCTACATCGCTATTTCGCGGTGAATACGCATCGATTAGTGGCGTGAAGGTGTTGCGCGCTACTGATGAGCTTGAGCGATGACGTGGCAGACCCTGCCCGCCTCGCAGTCTCCTGGATCAAGAGCTTGGCTCGCTTCGATGAGGTGCTGCAACTCTGATTCAAGAAGTGCCAACTCCTGCTGGCGGCGGTGCACATCCGTAAGTTTCGCCGAGAGAAGGTCTAAGACGTGCCCGCACGGCACCTCGCCTGCGTCTCTCACCGTGACGATGCTGCCAATTTCGGCCAAGGTCAGACCAGCCGTCTGGGCAGACCGAATGAACCGCAGGCGCGATAGGGCCGCGTCGTTGTACCGCCGGTACCCGTTCCCCGCACGTTCGGCGGGATCCAACAGGCCGCGCCGCTCATAAAACCGTATGGCCTGTGCGGTCGCGCCGCTCGCGATGGCTAGGTCTCTAATTTGCATATTCCCATTCCACCACTTGACCTTGCACCATAGTGCAACGTTTACGGTGAAGACATGGACATTACCTTGCAGTACTTCGATGGGTGCCCGAACTGGAAAATTGCCGCTGAGCGGCTCGATCTGATCGCAGCCGAACACCCGGGCACCGTCGTGACCCGGCGGTTGGTCGAGAATCTGGAAGACGCGGAGGCAATCAATTTTCGAGGATCCCCGAGCATTCTGTTGAGGGGAGCAGACCTTTTTCCTGACCCGGGAGCGCCGGTGGGAATGGCCTGCCGCATCTACACGACCCCGACAGGATTGGCCGGCGTCCCCACTCTGGAGCAACTGCGCGATGCGATCACCACAGCATGAGCGACACGTTTGAGGAATACGACCTGTTTGTGATCGGCGCCGGAATGGCCGGCACCACAGCAGCCAATAGGTGCGCTGCACAGGGATGGCGCGTGGGGATCGTTGATGCCCTGCCGTACGGGGGCACGTGTGCGCTGCGCGGGTGTGACCCGAAAAAGATCCTCCGTCGGGGAGCGGAAGTGATCGATGCCGCCCATCTGATGCAGGGCAAGGGCATCAGCCAGAATGAGCTCACGCTGGACTGGGCGGCGTTGATGCGTCACAAGCGCGGCTTCACCGACGGTGTGCCTCAGAGCATGGAAGACGAACTTCTGCGCAACGGTGTCAGCACTTTTCACGGTGCCGCTCACTTCACCGGGCCCCATCACCTCGAGATCAACGGCGTGCAGCACCAAGCGAAGCGGTTTCTGATCGCGACCGGTGCCCGACCGCGCCCCCTCGACTTCCCCGGACACGAGCACCTCATCGACAGCACCGACTTTCTCAACCTCGAGGAGCTTCCCGGCCGGATCGTATTCGTCGGGGGCGGGTTTGTCTCCTTCGAGTTCGCCCACATCGCAGCCCGCGCTGGCGTGGACTGCGTGATCATCGATCACGGCATGCGCCCGTTACGCGCGTTCGACCCCAATCTTGTCGATCTACTCGTGCAGCGCAGTGAGCAAGCTGAAATCCGCGTGAATCGCAGCACCACGGGACTTCAGGTGACGGTGGAGAAGCACGGCATCACGACCGTCATCAATACGGATCTGGTGGTGCACGGCGCTGGCCGGGTGCCCAACATCGACGGCCTGAATCTGGCGGCGGCGAACATTGCCTGGGGCCCCAAGGGGATCGATGTCTTCGACCACCTGCAAAGCCGCAGCAATCCGTCGGTTTTCGCCGCCGCCGGCGACGCCGCCGACACTCCCGGAGAACGCCTCACGCCCATCGCCGTTTTCGAGGGCAAGGTGGCAGCATCCAACATGCTCAAGGGCACGACAACCGTGCCGGACTATGCCGGCGTCCCCACGACAGTGTTCACGATCCCGGAGCTGAACCGCGTCGGCATGCTCGAGCACGAAGCCGGGCGTGACGGCCGCGAGATCGCTGTGCGCTACAACGACACCAGCAGTTGGTACGCCAATTACCGAGTCGGTGAGGCCGTCGCGGCGACGAAGGTCATCATTGATACAGCAACCGACCAGATCCTCGGCGCACATTTGCTCGGCCCCGGCTACTCGGAAGTGATCAACATCTTCGGCCTCGCAATCAAGCTGGGCCTCACCACCCGACAACTAAAATCGGCGACCGCGACGTATCCGTCTGTCGGTTCCGATCTAGGCTCTATGCTCTGACCCAGGCCTCCGCCGACGAACGTTCATGGAGCACCTATTCCCATCGATGCGTGTATGTGATCTTTGGTGGCGTTCTGAGGTCGCTTCCTCCCAGCGTTGGTCGGGAGCCACACGGGAGGGCGAGTGCACCGGTCGGGTTTCGAGGTCGAAGGCCCGCGACGCAGCTGTTGTCTTTATTGAGCGCTTCTCTGACAGCTGAGTTTTAGACGAGCTCGTGTGCCATGGTGCTGGCCTGGCGCACCAGGCCGGTGTCCCGGCCCACTTTAGCGGCCGTGATGGCCGCGTCGTCGAGCAGAAAGAGGCGAGACACCAAGGTGGAGGTTGGGTCCTCGCCGACGATGAAAGCGAGGTGGGCGCGAACGACGTCACGGTAGCGTTCGGTACCTGGCGCACGCTGACGCACTCGGGCAGCTCGATCATTGGTTGGCCTAGTGGCCGTTGGGCGAGCGTGTAACTGGCAGCGTGCAGGCGGTCAAGGCTCTGTGATGGCCGATCTTGCTGGCTGGACCACCACCATCACGTTTCTCGGATGCACTGCCTGTGCATCCGTTGATGGAGTCCCTACCGCTATCGGAAATACGCGTACGCGCCCCTTAGCCGAACCGGGACGCCAAGGCATTCCCTGCCAAGCGTCCCGCAAGACGTTCCCCTCGCGCTTCGCTTACGCACGTGGTATCTGTGGCGCTACGGTGAGGATGTATGAACTCATTTCAGAGAAGAATCGCGACGTTCATCGGATGTGCCCTCGCGGTATGCGCTCTCACCTCGTGCTCGGCACCAGACACCCTTGCGGTGTTCGACCAGCCGCAGTCTAAGGCCGACACCATACCGGCCGGTGCGACGCCGACCGTAGTCGAGGACCTCGACGCCGACACAACCCGACTGCTCTGGACTGACGCAGGCTTGAGCTACTACGCCGCACTCTCGGACGCGGGCGACCAGTGCGTGGTCATTGTCGACGACCTAGAAGCCGTTAGCGGGTGTTCAAGCAACCTGCCCATCACTCTGCGAAGCGGCGGTAGTGCCACAATCATGCTGGCTGAGAACCTCCCCGACGAGTCAGCGGACTGGACCAAAGTTGCCGACCATCTGTGGAGAGCAACCTAAAGCGCCCACCCCCTTTCTTCTGCCCAGAGTCAAATGCACATCGAGCCGCGAGAAGCGCGCGCCGAAAGCTGATCGGCGCGTTGACACGCGGTACCGACACGTCGAGGATTAGCGCCTAATACGCTGCTGTGTCGTCACCATACTCAGTAGCGTCCGTCCATATAACGTTGCAGTTCGCCCACCCGATAGATACCTGCCCGATAGCAGTCACGACTGTGGTCAAGTGCTGGTAACGCGGCCTACGAGCGTTCGATCACACTTGAACTCTCGATTCCCGTCAGGGGTTCCCGTTGCCG
>NZ_JASISM010000018.1 GCF_030063145.1 Cryobacterium sp. PH31-L1 | reverse complement strand
CTTCACGAGCGGCAAGCAGCAGGCGCACCGCTCGCTCCTTCAACTCCGGCGGATACTTCTTCAGTGCTGGCATGATTCTCAACCTTTCCGGGTGATCAAGAACCTCCATTAAACCCGGGGCGAGACAGACCTTTCATATGGAATCTACCTCTGGGCGTTCCCCGTGCAGCAACTCGTCCTCCATTACTTCGGACACGTGTCACTCGCGTTGAATCTCATTCTCGTATTCGCGTTTACCCTTCTGCTCGCCTTCATATCCTGGCATCTGATCGAATCGAGGGCGCTCGTATTCGCGGTCACATCAAGCAAAACCCATCGTGTCCCGGCGTGGCTTCCACAGTGGCACGTAGGAGCAGTCGAAGCTAACACGGGCAAAAGCGCATAGACGGGCACGAGCGACAGGGCATCAGAAGGCTCGACAAGGGCCAGGAACGCGGTGATCTGCGCTGCGGCGCCGCATTCCCAGTAAGTTCCGCGGGATCAGATCGACGAGGTTCCCGCAACACACCACGGTCGAACCGTCCCGCAAGCCGTTCCCCTCTGACACGGTCTCAGCGCAGTTGCGTTGATCAGGCCTAGATCTGTCGTGGGGGCCGTCCCCGTGTGACACTCGATCAGGTCCACCCTGGGATGGCGACTTTCGCACTCGATCTGCGTCGCTGACCGTCTGGCTAACGCACGCAGCGTGGCTTTCGACCACGGCGCGGTCTACCCCAGTGGCGCGGCGCAAAGGCGAATCATCTTCCATCGCTCCACGGTCATCTCCACAGCGCTCACAGCAACGAGTTGACCGTCACTTGCATTAATCACCAAGGGCCCGCTTGACTCCAGACGGGCGCGCAGCTTGCGTCGGTTGAAGAAATCACCCAGATCTACAGACTGTTTGGCACGAGGCATCTGATTGTAGGCAATCTCGTTCAGCGGGGAACTCGAGCCTCGCGCTAGAGAGGGGTCGATCTGGTATGTCTGAATTGCTTCGTCTTGGTCCTCGTAGAGGCAATAGAAGCTGACACCGCGGCGGGATGGAACTGCCAAGACGACATTGTCACCTTCGCGTCCACTATCAGCAACCACTGTTGCTGATGAGAGGGCAGAAGCAGTCGATTTGAGCTTCTTGCTGACGAAATCAGAAATGGCCGTCGCGCCACCGGTAGTCGAATCGACAGGTCCGAGTCGCGCAATTCGGCCGGCGAGAGTCCTCGGATCTTCTGGGCTTCCCGGGTCGAGATCCACGATCTCAAAGGTTGCGTTGGATTGATTGATGAGCTCAACAGTCACGCGGTCATTGGCTGGCATCGAATAGCCCATCAGCGTTATGCGTGGTGCGATCCGAATTGAGTCGCTAGCGCTCCGCCAGAGCGCATGCGATAGGTAAGAGTTGTAGTACCCGTCTTTCGCGGTCACCGGTGGAATGAGGTATCGGTCCAATGTCTTCGCGCCAGCGAAGTCATAATCGATGGTGAGCGGCACACTGCCGAGTACGCGCTTTTCCCGCATACGCACCAGTGTCGACCCAGTCGGATCCCCCACCGCCCAGTACCAATTCAGGGAGCCGTGAAGCTTCAGGATTTGAAAGGATTGAGAGTTGTGACTCGCCGTGTCGATCATGTACTCGGCCGGGGGGCCAGGCGGCGCGGGGAATACGATTTGGTCGGCGTATACCGTCGTTGCCAGCGGGGATCCGTTGATCACGGGTCGAACCAAATTAATCGCTTGCTCGAGGAGCGTGTCGTAGTTGAATGTGATGACGATTGCTCGCTCACTGTGCCAGAGCAAGATTAGTTGTTGTAGCCAGAGCGGGCAGCTGGTCGCCGACGCCTCGGCAACGTGGTCATCGAGAATGCCTGCGATTTCCGCGATCACTCGCTCCGCTTCAGCCCGCCGCATCTTGTTCACGTGTCCCTCGAGAAAAGGAAGCTCGCTGAGGCGCAGGGTGAGCCAGTCCTCGAAACCACCCGCTTCAATGCCCGACATGTCGAATCCAGTCGGGAGTCGCTCCTTGATCTGGCGTCCTAGCTGATCGGTGATCGGCATATTTTCATGAATCGCCTTTGAGAAACCAGCACCCAGGACGTAAACGGGACGCGGTCGAGAAATCAAGTCGTCAGCCACGTTCTGAAGCTATCGCACTGCCGCTTGGTGAGTGGACAGCAAGAAGTGTCGTTAAGGGTTCCGTTGCGCACGTTGGTGTCGTCGCGTTCGCCCGGGCACGGTTCTTCTCATGGCCGAGGTGCTCGGTCATTTCGTCGTTCAGCGCGGTCTCAAGGAAGGTTTTGGTGAACTGGCCCAGCAGTCCATTAGGACCGTCCAGCGTCAGGCCCTGCTCCTTTTAGCCAGGCGCACCCAATCCTGCGCCGCCACCGCCTCACGGGTGGGTTCAGATTTCGTCTTATTCGTCACAGCATCAAGTGTCGTCATCACGGCACCTTTCCCGCCAGACCTAAGTCCAGCGCGTCAGTCCGGAAACACCGTCTAAGAGACAGTCCCATGGTGGCCTCTTTGTATGCTTGGGGATGTTCGCCGGCGTTAGGGGGCTGGTCGATACCCGACGCCTGGACGCATGTGCCGATGGTGTTGTTGGTTGCGCAACGTAAAGCCGTTGTTGTGGTGACCTTGCAGTGAGAAATAGGAGCAGATGGCTGAAGCAACTGAACGATTGATTTACGAACATCTCGGCGAAGAGGCCTTGCTCTATTTGCTTGCTGTTGACGAAGATCAACTCCATGATCGATTTTTGGTGGCGCTGTTTTCAATCGGCGATACTGGCCCTATTTTCGGTCGGCGTTAACAGGTGGCCGTCAGTAGCCCAAAGCCCGGTCGAAAGGCCCCGATGTTCCGCGGAGATAGGTGAGTTTCGGTCTCAACCCTCTAAAACGGATTCCGCGCCTGCGCCGCTTTTTGCCCCGTCAAGACGCCATCGACCGAGCTTTCGGCGGAGCCGTGTGAACGCCTTATCGGCGCCCAGTACGCCCAACGTAATGAAGGCGCCGATGGCCCCCAGCAAGACGACAAGGCCGGAGCCCCACAGAAGACTGCGCACCACGTTGATTGTTTCTAGCTGCATGCCCAGGCGCAAAAACACATCAAACACGAAGCTGTTATCCTCCTGAATCACGAGGAGTGATCCGACGATCCCAAGGACCAAGGTCGACGCCGTCAGCTTGACAGGCAAAGGTCGGCTGTTCCGCCTGAGAAGCCGAGCTGCGAAAATGTTCTCCAAGTCCCGCACAGAGTTCCTCCCATCCCCGGGTTCCATCGTGACGTTCAGCGTCACTAAGCGTTCCAGCGTGCGCAGCCGCGATCTATCTTGGAGAATTGCAAAGATTGCCGTCACAAAGCCAAGGGCAACAGTCAGAAGCGCTGCCAAGCCAGCTAGATCCATGATTACCTCGATTCGTCGTTACGAAACGGAATTTGCACGCTCGCATCTACTCAACGAAAGTTCTCCGAGCCTGCGGTCTCTGAAGGTTACTAATTGCCTGTCTCCCAAACATGTTCATGAATCTGTGCTGGCGTGGCCCTAGTCCCTGCCGGATATTCTGACTTGTGTTTGGCATTGGCGCGCCCTGTTTGCCCAGAAAGACTTAACAAAATTCAGTTGTCTCATGTCAAAGGTCCCATTTTGGCGTGGTGTCCAGGCGCGGTTCCTGGCTAGGTGCGGGTCAGATTCTGGCTCAGTGCGATTGGGTGCGAGACAGTGCATCTGCGCTGTCGGTGGTTCTCGGTAGCCTGCACGTATGGCTCATATATCAGGCGTTCTTGCTGATTTTCAGAATGGTGAGACGCGCCTGGTCTACGGGCGCCGTCTTGTTGCTGGTGACCTCTTTCTGCTTCCTGATGGTGAAGCGAAAGAGTTGCGGGCTTGGGCGAAGGAGGACCTGCGTTGCCCTGTTCGCGATTGCCCGAGTCCGGCGATCACCACTGTCAGCCGTTCGCGAGGGCGGGACGGCTTCAAACACTACGGCGGTGGTGACGCCGTTGGCGGCCATGCGCCCGAGAGTCTGTTCCATATGCAGGCGTGCGAGCGCATAGCTGTTTGGTTGCGCGGGCTGTATCCAAGCTTCACGGTGCAGAAGGAAGAGATCGCAGGTGATCGCCGAGCTGACGTGATGATCACAGCGTCGGACGGGAGTCGAATGGCTTTTGAGATTCAGTACTCGGCTCTTACTCCTGCTCAGTGGCAGGAGCGCCACGACTCGTATCAGTCAATGGGCATCGTCGATGTGTGGCTGTTCGGTCACCACGGCGCGCAGCTTCGACAGGCTCACGCACGCACCGTGGTGGGCAGAGCGGCTGATCGGCGGGCGAGTGACAATCTCGTGGTCATCAATCCGACTCATGCCGCGGTCATCGGTGCCGGGCTGCCTCTGCTCTGGTTCAATCCTGTGACCGCGCAGATCGGCACCGCCGTCGAGCAGGTCGTTCTAGGCGAGCGTCAGTTCGAGATACCCGCCACGTGCACGCCCGGCCAGTTCAGTGTTGAGGATCTTGCGCGCCTGAAGTTATGCCTAGCGGGCGTGACCAGCGATCGGCTCCAGCTGTTGGAAAAGAATCGGGCCGAGATAGAAGCGCTGAGGCTAGAGCTACAGGCCGCACAGAGACTCTCTCAAGCCGAAGAGGAAGCATCTCGTGCTGCGGCGCGGCGAGTCATGATGGCTGCGGACGCGGTCATCGCTGCGGACAAGCAGGCGGCCCTGGATCGAGCGCAAGCTCGTCGGGCGGCCATGGATGCCAAGGCTCTCCTGCTTGAGCCAGCCTGGTTGATCTCGGACCTCCGCGCGCGGATACTCGACGAGTTCGAAGGACACTGGCCAGCCATTCTGGACGTCGTCACGACAGGAGAGCCAGGGCTCCCGTTTCCGCGGCAGCAGTGGCAAGCGACATTATTTGCGCAATTCATCGAGGATCGGTCTATTCTCTCAGGGGTATCGCCTGGTGAATGCGCTGCGCACCTAACAGTGCAAGATCTACACGAGTCTGAAACGAAAGCGATCGTTCGTGAGTGGTTTGATGTTCTCGTGGCTGCAGGGTACCTGCTCTGTATGAAGGTCAAGAAGAAGCGTTACTCGATAGGCGCGGCCCGGGTGCGTTACACAACCGCAACTAAGCGAACGCCCAAGGCTCGGCGTGCGTCTGAGGCGCAATCTAGGGCGGCCAGAGAGAGTGCAACGCGAGCAGCATCCGTACGGTCCGCATCAGGAAACCTCAGAGAAAGTGCACGTAGTTCTGTGCGCCGTCCGTATGTTCCTCCTACGCTGCCTGTCGTCGATGCCAATCGCCCTGGTGTCGCTCTCTGCCGCGACTGCGCCCGTCCTCTGGCTGCCATGTTCGTTGCACGGGGCTATCACTTGTTGTGCAGTCCCGTTCAGCGCTACTAGGGGGCCGGCGCATTAGTACGACCCAGGCTGGAAGCGTTGGCCGTGGTGTGCCTCTTGTTCCCTCTGTCAGCGCGGTGGGCGCAGAGACCACGGCTTCGCACGAGATGTCCACGATCGAGGTCACTCCCGGCGTACGGCTTTTCCGGTCGCGCGCGTCCAGATGCCAGTCGTCGCCGCGAGCGAGGTCGACGAGTTGGTCGCCGTCCATATTGACGCCCGTCACGACGGCTAGGCGTCGTGACGGGTCCAAGAGGACCGTGAAATGTGTGTAGGTCAGCTCACGAACCGGTGTCCCCTCACCGGGAATGGGCAGAGGAACCGAACGCCCGAGAAAGTCCGTGGCGTAGCCGGCAGGACAGTGACGCGTAGTCGGGCCGGGCACCAGTTCGGGCACGGATGGGCGGCTGGGCCTCCTCGATAGAGTGTGGGCATGGTGCCCAACACTGAATCCCTCGTCCATGTTCAGAACTTTCGGATGGATTTCGGGGGTACCACGGTCGTCGAGGACCTCTCGTTTGATGTGCGGCGGGGCGAGACCTTCGGTTTTCTCGGGTCTAACGGTTCGGGAAAGACGACAACGCTTCGAGCGCTGTTAGGGATTTACGCTCCAACCGCGGGGGTTCTTCACGTGGACGGTCGGCCGTTCACGCCGGAAGCGGGCAGCCGCTTGGGGTATCTGCCGGAGGAGCGAGGGCTCTACAAGAAGGAATCTGTCCTCACCGTGATGACCTACTTCGGCCAGCTCAAGGGCCTCAGCAAGAATGCCGCATCGGCCTGGTCGATGACCTACTTGGAGCGGGTGGGTTTGGGTGACAAGGCGAAGTCGCGGGTGGATAAGCTCTCCGGCGGGCAGCAGCAGAAAGTGCAGCTCGGAGTGACGATCATGAACGACCCAGAGCTACTGATCCTGGATGAGCCGACCAAGGGCTTCGACCCGGTCAATCGGCGCCTGCTGATGGACATCATCGAGGAGCAGAAACGCGCCGGCGCCACGGTGCTGATGGTCACCCACCAGATGGAAGAAGTCGAGCGCCTCTGCGACCGAGTCATCCTGCTCAAGGACGGTCGCGCCGAAGCGTACGGGACGATCTCCGAGGTACAAAACCAGTACGGCGGAACGATGATACGGGTCAGCTATTCGGGGGAGATCCCGGCGTCGCCGCACTACGAGGTCAGCATTCGCGACCGCAACTATGCCGAACTCACCCTAACCGACACGGTCGACGAGGCGCTGATCCTGCGCGACCTGGTCCAGGCCGGGGTCTTGGTGCGCAGCTTCACCACCAGCAAACTCTCCCTGGAGGAAATCTTCGTCACGGTCTATGGCGCGCAGAACGAAATGGTGGGTGCCTGAGATGGCCCAGCACAACCTCCGCACCGTCCTCGCGTTCGAAGTATCCCGAACACTGGGCAAGAAACGCTTCTGGTTCATCACCCTGCTGGTGCCCATCGCGATCGGCATCGTTTTGGCCCTCGTGGTCCTCGGAAACATGACCGCAGCGGACACGGCCGCGCGTCAAGCGGACACCAAACTGGCCTTCACCTACAGCGACGCCTCAGGATATGTGGACCCTGCCGTGGCCACCAAGCTGGGTGGCACCGCAGTCACCGACGACACAGCCGCAATCGCCGCCGTGAAATCCGGGAAGGAAGAAGCCCACTTTGTGTACCCGGCCGACCCCGCCGAGACCCCGGTTCACGTGTACGGCGTCGACAAGGGCTTGTTCGGTAATGGTGCTTACAACGGCCTCGCCACGCAAGTATTGATCACCAGCGCTCAAGA
Source organism: Cryobacterium sp. PH31-L1 (assembly GCF_030063145.1). GTDB lineage: Bacteria > Actinomycetota > Actinomycetes > Actinomycetales > Microbacteriaceae > Cryobacterium. Next base: position 3,648 of record NZ_JASISM010000018.1, on the reverse strand, counting down.
TCGCATCGGAGACCCCGCCCTGACGGCGTTGGCGCAAGGCAACGTGCCCATCACCGCGACGACCTACACCGACGGTGTTGAAGCGGACGGGTTCTTGGGTATGATCCCTCCGCTGATCTTCGTCGTGATCTTCTTCCTGGTCTTCACTCTCCTCTCCAACCAGATGCTCACCAGCACGCTAGAGGAGAAAGAGAACCGGGTGACGGAGATGATCCTGACGACGTTGAACCCCACCGTGTTGATCAGCGGGAAGGTCATCTCCCTCTTCGTCGTCGGCTTCGTTCAAGTCCTCGTGTTCCTGCTGCCCGTCCTGGTCGCGTATGTGTTCTTCCGCACATCGTTGAACATTCCGGAGTTGGACCTGTCGAGTTTGACGGTTGAACCCGGGCAGATGATCGTCGGAGCCCTCCTAGCCATCGGCGGGTTCGCCTTGTTCACCGGCACCCTCGTCGCGATCGGCGCTGTCATGCCGACTGCGAAAGATGCTGGCAGCTGGTTCTCCGGACTGATCGTGCTCATGATCGTTCCGCTCTACGCGCTGTCCTTAGTCCTGTCCGACCCGCACGGTCCCGTCGTCCAGATTTTCACGTATTTCCCGTACTCGGCGCCGATCACCGCGATGCTGCGCAACGCGTTCGGCTCCCTCTCCGGCTGGGAAGCAGCCATCGTCATCATCGAACTCTTCCTCCTTGCCGCGCTCGTGCTGCAAGTCGCCGCCCGCCTCTTCCGATACGGCTCCATCTCCTACACCAGCAAGGTCTCCTTCAAGACGGTCTTCGCCCGACACACGGGGAGCGCCACCCGCAAGTAAACCGCGGGGCGATCAACAAGAGTTGCATACCCATTTGGGGCCTCCCGCTGGCTTGCTCCGGGGCGAGCGTCACCCGGATGACTGACCCAGCTCGAGTGCGTCTACCGCCACCGCCCATGGGTAAGCCTGGATCGCTTCCTCGAATGTAGGAGCTGCGCTCTGCCCGGGAAGAGCCCCAATCTCCCTGCTCACCAGCGCACATATCGGTCGCCGGGTCGGTGAGGAAGTCCAGATGCACAGAATGGCCGTCGATCGTCCCGAACACCACCGAGCTGAATGGTCCCGTGGGCTTCGACATCGAACGCACAAATTCAGCGCCGATGAGCGCGAGCTCTTCGTTGACGAGCTGAACCAAGGGTTCCGTGCCGAGCGCTGATATCGCGCTTGCTCGAGGGGACTCAGAGACCACAGCAGCACCAGCTGCATCGTCGGCCGCGCGCTCCACAGCTGAGGCCCACACCCACACTCGATGGATGCCCCGAGCTTCCCACTCGACGTAGACAGCGCGCTGCGTCCAAGCAAGGGCCACACCGCGCACCCGCTCGGCAACGGCTGGGTATCTCACCCAAACAACCACCTGTGTGGGGTCCCTCGCTACGGTTACAGGGAGCTCAGCCAGCTCATCCGGCGTGAGGCTGAACGGCCGCGGCACGAACTCGTTCCCGTAGTCCGGTTCAACCTGGACCAGCTGTTCTGTCGACATCGGGCCTACTTACTGACTAGATGGCTCGGCGACGGTGATTCGGACGGTGCACATTTGCGGAATGCAAGGGTCGAAAGCATGAGCCAATTATCAGGCCTCGGACGGCTGTCAGGATGGGAGAACATGTGTCCGAGAACTGCCTGAACAGATTGCGGAATCTTGTGAAATCCTTCAGTGTCAGGTCACCGGCCTCCTCAAGACCCCGGTGGTCGGAACCTTCACGGTGAGAACGGTGAGAACGGTGAGAACGGTGAGAACGGCGAGGACGTCGGCCGACGCCTTTGTTCATTTCTGCCGCCGGGTAATCGGCGCCAGTCAAAGTGAAATTCGGTGGACGACGAGTGATCGAGCCGCAACACCGCGGTTGTGTGCGTGCGGAGAAGAATTAGGTCTCTATCGATGGCAAACATTCCGGCAGTAGCCGCCGGCGATTAGTCTCAAGGCCCAAGAGCATCAGCCGCAGCCCGTCGGGCCTCCCACCGTTGACACGATTGAGGACGTATTCCTTTGGTAGCGTGCTGAGGATTCTCCGTTCGAGAACGTCAACACGGGTTGTGCGCGCAGCAAAGATACGAGTGGTGTCGAGGCATCGGAACGAGTCGATAGACAGCACCGATTCTTCCGGGGACCCACAGAGCAACCGATCGAACGCTTTCGTGCCACTCCAATGTTTCTTGATGCGTGCACGAATGTTCCCGGACTGACCCACGTAGACCTGCCGATACTCATCGAAGACCATCACGTACAATCCTCCATCCCCTGTCCAATCTTTCAGATCGCTCACTGGCCGCAGCTGCTTGTTCTTCTGCAGCATTTTGGTCAGAGCAGCTTCGAAATCAGCTGGTGGGATCTGCGAAAAGAATTCCATGTTCAAGTCGAAGTTGATCAGCGCCTCGTCACGTTGTTGCGCGCAGAACGCGTCGGAGTAACGTGTGTGATCCTCGTCCTCGTAAACCCAACCATCGGTTTCCCACTGCCGAGGCGAGTAATTAGAACGATTGTCGTAGCTTGACGGCGTTTTGTTGGGTAACGCATAGGTGGATCGGGTCAGCCGGTGACCGTACTTACCGGTCCGCATCCGCTCACCGAAATGATCGACGACTAGCCCGGGAACACGACTTGCCGACGTACGCGTGGACGGTGAAGTCGCTTCGACGCCGCGGATGCATTGGTCGCAGTCGCAACGGGGCACGTCAATACCGAGTATGCCCGGCGGGAACAGATTGATCATGTTGATTCGCACAGATCGATCTGGCATATCTCAGCGAGCTGGTGGTAAAAACGCTCACGGTGCGCGAATCCTTTACCCCAGGCGAATTCGCTGTCTTGCTTCGTAGGACAACTATGGTGGGCTCGACCGACACGATCTAAACCGCGACCCATGCGCACTTCATCACCACCTGTCATTGCTATAGGCGGGAAACACTGTTTCTTCGGGTGGAGGATTGAAGCGGAACTTGCGGTATGACTTCGAGGGCACGAGCCGCCGCCCAGCTTGGGCCTTCGCTAGCCAGCCGACCAGTAACTCGACATCCTCATTTCGCATACCCTCTGAGAGACACTTCGAGCTAAAAGCGAACGAATCGACTGTCCGCCAACGATGCCGTACGTTCATCAGGTCCGCTTTGAACATGGCCTGCTCGTTCCACTTCAGGTGATTGTTGTACGCCTTGGCTTTAGTGGCCAGAAACACGGCAATACTGGCCACGCTCGGGGGTAGTCCGTCTACAAGTTCCATGTTGCGAACAATACTCGGGACATCAGACATGTGGATTTGGCGCTCTTACGCGGCCTTCATTGTTCACTCGTCGCCACCGTCCCTCTCAAGAGTCTCGCCAGAGGACGGCCCACGGAGCGCTATCAAAGCACTTGATCGGCGATAGAAGGTAGCTCGAGACATTCCCAAGATCGCGTGCAACCGATATCGCGGGCTCTGAGTTCGGCGTGCGTAGAGAATTGGGTGTCGGTTATGAGTCGCGGGCAGCCACCTAGGTCCTTGCCGGCGTTGCCCTACGTGTCAGGGTTGGGTGAGGCCAGTAGCTAAGAGCAAGTCCGCCGTGTGACGTAGGGCGAGAATCAGGAATCATCACCATGTCCAGCCCGTCTTTGATCGCCGTGCGCGACGATAGTCATA
>NZ_JASISM010000017.1 GCF_030063145.1 Cryobacterium sp. PH31-L1 | reverse complement strand
CCTCCAAGGCGTCAGCTATCGACTCAAGAGCCACCAGCCCGCCGCTGATACGGCATAGTAGAAAACACAGATAGTGGTCCTGTTTTCAAACGGCACTATTGGCCCTGTTTTGGCTCGGCGTTAACAAAGGACAACCAACAAACGCGGCGCCGGCGAAATAGTATCCACGAATGCGAACGTGGCCACGGTGGTGAACGTCCGCAATCGGGAACCTCTTACGGTCTCGCATGCCAATCGTCGTGACGCGCCTAGGGGTCTTGCATGTGCGTTCGAACTTCCGCCTCGGTCATGAATCGGAGTGACTTCCATGCCTGAAGCACCTCGTTCGGCGGTGCGAAACGTTGGCCGTCCTCCGCCTGGATGTTTTCGCTGACCGTCGCCTGTAACGCGATCAGGACACCATCCTCCATTCGCTCGTATCCGGTACCGTCGGTTCGCTTCCATACATCCTGGTCTCGTACGCACCACATGGCGCAGTCCTGCACGCTATCCGCGTCCTCAAGCCCCATGTTGGCTGCAGAGAGACAGCGAGAGCATGTCGATCTGACCTACTGATTCCGGCGCCTCGCCAGTCGGACGTGTCAATCATGTTTTGCTGAAGCGCCCGGTGAACGTGAAGGATTCGCCCTGTTCCACGTCGACAGTGATGGTGTACTGGTCTTCGTTTGTCGGCAGGGTCATCTGGTACCCACCGCTGCCTCCACACGTGCCAGCCATGAATACGCTCGAGCTCTCTACGAGGACGACATCAAATTCACCGCTACTGCAGGTGAATTCCGTGAGAAGGTACAACGCGTCAGGAGAGGGGTTCGGAATGGTGAACGTTGTCGGTCCGGTTCCCGCTTCGCTGACCGAGGGCCACTCAGGTGGCTCAGCGGCGGCCGAGGGAACGGTGGTTGCGACCGCAGTGTCAGGCGCACCACCGGGCGCGACTGCGGCGCAACCGGCCAGCATCCCGGCAGCCAGGAATGCCGTGGCAAGTGAGGCGATACGTGCAAGGTTTCTCATAGGGCTCTTCTCCTTCATTAGTGCTGCCGAGGCAAGGTTTGACGGCGAAGATTCACGCGGTGGTTGCTGTTTGGTCTGACAGCACCCTGGATCCGCGCTGCTCGTCCTCCGCTTCGGACAGTGCCACACGCAATCGATTCTTCGCTCGTTCGTATCGGCCTCGGGCGGTGGATTCGGTGACGCCCGCAATTTGGGCTGCTTCAATGAGCGTGAAGCCATCCCAGTGAACGAGCCGGACGAGTTCGCTTTGATTGTTTGGAAGCAACTCCAATGCCGCGCGGACATCGAGTATCACGATCGTTTGATTCTCCTCAGATGAGGATCGGCGTTGGCTGGTCGCAAGCCGCTCGCGCAGAGTGTCGGCCAACGCTAACCGTCGTCGGCGCCCGCGGTGGTGGTTGGCGAGCACGCCGCGCGCCGTGACGAACATCCACATTCTTGATTGTTCGGCGTCGTCGGGAATCCTGTCGCTGCGCCGCCAGGCGACTAGGAACGTCTCACTGAGGAGGTCGGCAGCATCTTCCGGTGGATCTACACGACGGGCCAGATAGTTCAACAGATCAGAGGCGAGCCGCTCGTGCAATTCTCCGATGCGTTTACGCATCAAGTCCTTCTGGTTACCCCGGGCGTGCCGGGTCACGGGGTAGGACCGTCACCGCAGTGGCCGACCGCCGAAAGCGACATTCCCGGTTTGAGATGTCCTGCATCGAGGAATGCCGCGGAAACCTGGTCGGACACGGATGTTGTCAGAATCGCAGATTTAGACAATCCCTGCCGACGCATCATGTCGCGCTCCTTCGGCGTCAACATACGAAGGTCGCCTTGAACGAGCGACCAGTCATTGCTCGAGAGGAATGCCTGCGCGTCGTGCAGGTTGCGCGCCGCCTCGGCATCCGGGGTGGAGTCATCGATATCGACGCGCATGATAACCACGCACGATTGACTCTTGTCGCTGAGGGCCACGGGAAACTCGCGCTCGATGACGAGATCGGGCTCCCAAGGCGCCCATTCCAAGAGTGCCGGTACGGCGGCGACCGCCGTTGCACCGCCGAGCGCGAATATGGCGCTTAAGCCGGCGACGAGTTTGACCCGGTGATTCCAACGGCGCGTGGTGGAACGTTCGTCAGCCGCGATGGCAATTGCCAGCAACTTAGCTTCGTCAGCAATGGCTACGTCGTCGCCCGGGGCCCACGTTCGAGTCGTTCCCAGAACGCGGTCGAGTTCGTCATCCACGCGAGTACCCCCCAAGGCATGTCGAAGACCTTTACCTTGTACATGTCCGGCCACCACAACAATTCCACACTAAGACCGAAAAGAACTATCTACGTGTCCATGACTGGTCGGCACCATCTGTCGGCATTTCGGTCTACGCCAATAGGGGCACTCGAAGTGGCGCTTTTCCTGGCCGGGCCTTCGAGCGCGGCGACAGACGCGGATTCCGACGTCCGGCGTCCGCACCTTGGCGATCCGTGGGCGTCTCTGAGGGACGTCGAGCGCCACAAGTTTCGGGCCCAACCATCCGGTAGCGGGGTTCGCCGACGCTGTGGCGCAGGGGAACCCTCACGGAGAACCGCTTGCGACTGAATTGCTCGTCGTGGGCGCCGGATACCAGGGTGCGTGCCACTCGTACTTCCTTGCTAGAGCGTCGAAATCCAAGGTCAGCGCTTCCTCGAGCTGAGGGGTAGTTTCGTTAATGCGCATCCCCATCACTTCTCGGCCGGTCAGCTTTGTGTTGGGCCACGCAAGATCTCGCCGCGCTTCGATCATGAAATCAGAGACGAGTCGGATGGTGATCATTGACGGCGGGTTGGTGCTCGATGCAACCCGGAATTTGTAGAAGGCCCGCACTGCGTCGTCGGAACCCCATACCGAAACAAACGTCTGGAAGTCGGACATGACCTCCCCCGCGCCCGCGAGCGCCGCTTCCGTCTTGCCCGGTGTCATCATGTCCCCAAGCACTTCAAGCATCGGCTGGTAGAGCTCAAACTTCTTCTGAGCTATGCGCTCTTCAAGTGCCCGTAATCGCGCCGCCTCATGTTCCGCCGCCTTTGCTCGACCAGCAGAACGCGCCGACCAGATGCCTGCAAAGACACTCACTACCGCCGGAAGCGCAATCGTGAGGATTTGGATCCAAAGAGGAAGAGTCATGTGCGAAGCCTATCTACGGGCGAAGGGCGGGTGCTTGCCGAGTGCGAAGCAAATGTTGGGTGCCAATCCGGCCATCCGGTCCGGACCGGATAACGCGAATCACAGTGGGAAGGCCTCATCCAATAGACGTCGCGTTTCGAATGAGGGACCATCAGCGGACGCGAAATTAGGTCCTCCAAGAGGGGCCAATTGTCGGAGCTCGCAGCCTAGGAAGGGTACCCGGTTGGGGGCCGCTTGCGGGATTGTTCTTGACCCCTCGACCGGCCGAAGTGCACCGTTCGAACTATGAATGAATTTCTGATCGGATACGCACGCGTGTCCACGAACATGCAAGATCTCACCGCCCAACAAAACGCCCTGGAAGCCCTCGGCGTTAGATCGAACCTGATCTACACCGACCACGGACTCACCGGCACCAACCGAGCACGCCCCGGCCTCCGCGAAGCACTCGCCGCCTGCCGGAACGGCGACACCCTCGTCGTCGCCAAACTCGACCGACTTGCCCGCTCTCTCCGGGATGCGAAAGACATCATCGACGAACTCACCGTCAAGGGCGTCAAACTCAGCATCGGCGGATCCGTCCACGACCCGACCGACCCGGTCGGGCGCCTGCTGTTCAACGTCCTCGCGATGGTGGCAGAGTTCGAATCCGACCTCATCCGCGCCCGAACACGCGAAGGGATGCAAGTCGCCAAAGCAAAAGGCCACCTCCGCGGCAAACAGCCGAAGTTGTCGCCAGCGCAACAACGTCACCTGATGGAAGTGCACCTCGCGGGGACGCATTCCACGAGCGAGCTCGCTGAATTGTTCAACGTCGCCCGCTCCACCGTCTACCGCACCGTCCAACGACAGTCGGTCGACCGCTGAAACATACTCGCCGGCTCCCGTTGCCGAGCCAAACAAGTCAGCAACGGGACAGCCGACCCCAGGGGCGGCAGCAGTCATTTCCAGGGTCGAGCCGTGTCACAGGGGAACCCTTCGAGGAACGCATGAACCGGTTGCGGACCGCTCAACTTCCCGTCCTGTCCGAGAGAATCGAAGTATCGGTCTCAGGGCAGCACGTCACTTTTGATGTCCGCAGTGTGGACGATTATCTTGTTGCCGACGCCACTGTGGATTGTCAGCACATCGTGCTGCGCACTCACGGTATCGGTTTAGAAGAGCTGAAAATCGCACCCATCGAAGACATCGAGCCCTACCTCGAAGGTCGCAACGCACTGATCAGACAAGCGCGCGCCGAACATGGAATCATCGACCCCGAGTAGGCAGCCCGACGACACCAGGAGAACGCCAGAATCTGATCGTGTCTGTGCCCGCAGGCGAACCTCTACCGCAACACTCTGTGTGAACGGATCGCCCGTAGTGCTCGCGACTTTCGGTCAGCGAGAGTCAGCGGTGAGTGAGTTCGCTTGGACTCGCGTTCGTCGTCGGGTGATGCCCCAGTGCGTGACTCGGCCGATCGCTTCGATCACAATGCGTGAGGACATCTTTGAGTTGCCGTGAGCGCGCTCAATGAATGTGATCGGGACTTCCACGATGAAAGCGCCCGAGCGTTCAACATTCCACGCCATCTCAATTTGAAAACTGTAGCCATGGGAGGAGATCTCACGGCGGAGGACCTCGGACAGCGTTGTGGCCCTGAACGCGCGAAACCCGGAGGTGATATCGCGCAGTTTGCTACCGAGCAGGAGCCGCGCATACAGGGTGCCTGCGCGGGAGATGAGTTTGCGGCGACAGGGCCAGTTGAGCACACGACCTCCAGGCATCCATCGTGTTCCAACTGCCAATCCAGCCCCAGCTTCGACAGCGGTGAGAAGGAGGGGAAGTTCTTCCGGCTGATGGGACCCGTCAGCGTCCATCTCGACGATGACTTCATAGTCTCGTTGCAACGCCCATTCGAATCCGGCGATGTAGGCGGCACCCAAACCAGCCTTCCCGGGGCGTTCGAGGACGAAGAGTCTCGATTCTTTGGCTGCTACAGATTTTGCCAGTTCGCCGGTGCCGTCAGGGCTGTTGTCGTCGACGATGAGAACATGCAGTACTGGGTCAGCGGCAAACACCCGTTCGATGATGGCTTCCACCGTCTCGGCCTCGCAGTACGTAGGTACTACAACGAGTGTTCTCAAGTGATTTTCTGTGGCCCCCATCGGGACCACGTTAGCGTTCATACAGGGCGATGACGGAACGATTCGTTTTGTGCGAGCTGGTGTCGAAGAACCCCATCGTGTGGAAGGCCGCGTTTATCTTCCGGGCAGCATCGGTACCTGTTGAGACGGCCGTGACAACCCAGATGCGTTCGAGTCCCACCAGCTTCGACTCGATCTCATCGAGTGATCGTGTTTCATCGGAAAAAGTACCCGTCGTTGTGAAAGGTGCCTCGAATGCAATGTCTTCGGTGCTGGTGAACGCCGCCGGGTAGGCGTAGAGAGCTAGTCGCGGCCTGAGCGTGGATTTGCCCGTATCCTGCAAGTAGATTCCGTCGCCCTGGGCCGCGTTGGAGCGAATGTAGTTGGCAATCTGGGAGAGATCACTGCCGCCGTCCTTCGCGAACGGTTTTCGCTGGGAGATGTAAGTGGGTGCGCTGGCTAACACGAGAACGCCAACCAATGCCCAGACGACCATCGCCCGCGCCGATAGCGTTAAAGCAATCGCCAGAAGAACGGCGACTGCCGGAGCGGTGAAGGAAAGATACCGGGCGTTGTACAGAGGGCCCACAAGGGCATCAGCGGTCAGGAGCAGAACCAGCGGAACCGAAAACCAGGACGCAGCAAGCCGAAATGCGCCTCCATGCGGTCCTGCCCAAAATCTTCGACACCGAAAAGCGAGCACGAGCAAGGCGCACCACGCTAGTGCCGCAACAAGCCAGGAACTATCAAACGCTGGCTTCGCGAAAATAGTCCAGATAGTGACGACCGGCAGGTCGGATAGCCATGCAATCTGCTCCTTCTGCTGGACGCTCACAACAAGAATTGGGAGTGCCGCCACCACGGCGCCGGATGCGGCGAACAACCACGCCGCGAGCACGCGGCGTGCGCGATAGTCCAGAAGCAAGAAAACAAAGTGAACGGCGAGGATGAGCACGGTATATAAGAAAATATAGGTTCCGGCTGCGACAATGACCGCGTAAAGGGCCCACCAGCGCCAGTCTCTGGTGCGCGCGGCCACCAGAAGGACGATGGTGGCCCACGTTACAACAGCTGCACTCAGCGCAAACGAGCGAGCTTCGATACCCATGGAGGTCGTACGTGGGAGCACAGCAAAGATCACGCCTGCCATGACGGCAACTCTCATGCTCGTCATGGACGTGACCAAGACGACCAGCCCTGCAGCCGCAGCCCCAACGGCAAGCGCGAAGAACGACCGTGTCGCCAACTCGGACTCGCCGAACACGCCCACCCAGAACTTCAATAGGGAGTAGTACGCGGCGTGCACCGCATCCTTGTGTTCGACAAACGCAAAGAGCTCCTGCCAACTGAGCCGGACCGCCCGAAGCGTCGCGACCTCGTCACTCCAAAAAGCGGGAACCCCGGAGCCAGCGATTGAGATGACAAAAGCAACCAGGCCGACGACCGCAGCTGCTTGGTTCGTCCTGCCTGGAGTATGAATGTTTACTTCGCCCGCGAGATGGACTCTCGAAACCACAAGTGGAAGTGCGTGCACGATTGGCCCCCAGATCCATTTCTGAGCCTATTCCATATAATCCTTTGGCGAGGCCACGCACGTCCCGCAAGCCGGACCCCCACTGCGACAGTTATTGACCTGTTCAGAGCAGAGCGGGATGGTTTCGCCATGGATGGATTACTAATTGGATACGCACGCGTTTCCACAGAGGAACAAGATCTCACCGCCCAACAAAACGCCCTCGAACGACTGGGCGTTAGATCGTCACTGATCTACACCGATCACGGTCTGACCGGAACGAACCGGGCCCGACCCGGGCTTCGCGAAGCGCTGGCGGCCTGCCGTGCCGGAGACACTCTCGTCGTCGCCAAACTCGACAGACTCGCACGATCACTCCGAGATGCGAAAGACATCATCGACGAGCTGACGGCCAAAGACGTCAAGCTGAGCATTGGCGGAGCGGTGCATGATCCGAACGACCCGGTCGGGCGTCTCCTCTTCAACGTCCTGGCAATGGTCGCTGAATTCGAGTCCGATCTGATCCGCGCCAGAACGCGGGAGGGAATGCAGGTGGCCAAAGCGAAAGGACGGCTTCGCGGTAAGCAGCCCAAGCTGTCTGCGGCGCAGCAGAAACACCTGATCGAAGTCCACAACGCCGGCCTTCACTCCAGCGCGGAACTGGCGGAACTTTTCAACGTCGCACGGTCGACCGTTTATCGCACTATTCAACGTCAGTTCGAATCGGGCCACTGATCGGGGCCCTCAACAGTTTTCTCGTTGCCGGGCCTGCTGGTCCGGCAACGAGAAGCCTGCGCGAGGGGCCATTTGTAGATTTGAAGATCGCTTGTACATCTGGGGAACGGAACGTACGCTTGAAACATGTACACCACGGTCCCCGTCAGCGTCTCTGATGCACGCGACCAGCTCGCATCCATCATCGACCGCGCTCATACCGAGCACGAGCCGGTCTTCTTGTCTCGCCGCGGGCGGCGAGTTGCGGCTGTTATCGACGCCGACGATTTGGAGCGTCTCATTGAACTGGCCGAAGACATGGCCGATATTCGTGCCGCTGAGGAATCCCGTGAAGAGATGCGTCGCACGAAAAGCGAACCGACTCCTTGGGAACAGGTGAAAACAGACCTCGGCCTCGTATGACTTACTCGGTGAAGATCGCACCAGCCGCTGAACGGCAACTGCGCAAGTTCGATCCGCCAGTCCGCCGGAGAGTTCAAGCAGCGATCGACCTCCTGGCAGACGATCCGCGGCCACCCAAGGCGATCCAACTCGTTGGAGGCTCTGGCGAATGGCGGGTCCGAACGGGCGACTACCGCATCATTTACGAGATTCACGACGACATGTTGATCGTGCTCGTCCTCCGCCTTGGACATCGACGCGAGATATACGAAGCCCGATAAGTGATCCCGCAATACGAACGCCCTACGGGACGAGCTCTTTGAAGTGAGGTCGGCTTCTCGCGCATCTACCTAATTGCTGCCGATGAAGGAGAGGGGTCGGGTCGATTTTATAACGCCATCAAAGGGAACGGGCGCAAGAGGGGGGTCCCGTGACTAAAGCGCCATCAATTGGATGGGGCCATGAGTAATAAGATCACCAGGCGTCTTATCCCGGTCATTTCTGCATTGTCTGTCGCCGCTTTTTTTCTTTTTGCGGCGCTCTGGGTGAACGGGAACTTTCCGTTCCCCATTGCGCTCAGCATTGGAATCGTGCTCGGCACAGGTACCTATCTTGCTATGGCTAAGGGATCGCCCCGTAAAGCCTAGTCTGACCTGAGCCACCGGCGCGGGTCCGCAGGCAAACTCTCTGCGGGAGGCGCCGGAGAACAGGTACCGTCATGTTCAGCGTGGGCACCATGCCCTCGAAAGGGGAGAAACAATCTTTGGCTTGAATGGTCTCCATACACTGGTCATCGTCGGTGTGATCGCCATCATTGCACTCGTTATGATCGCCGTCGTTGTTGTCGCAATTCGGCTCGCGCGAAAAGGCGGCAACCATTCGCTGCCTTCATCACCTGATCCTGTCGAACAGATTCAACGACTTGCCAAGCTGCGTGACGATGGCCTACTTTCGCAGGCAGAATTTGAGACGAAACGAGCAGAACTTCTGGGACGAATCTGACGCAGGGCTGCTGCCCCACTGCGGAGCTTTGAACGTCCAAGCACTCTCGCAAATGGAAGGCTAACCGAGCGCGAAGCCGGAGGCACCGAGCATCCACAAAGGTGCAACGACAGGGCAGAGCGCCGAGCGCGGCGCCCTCACTCATACCCGTCCACCGGGCGCAACAGAAGGGGAGCACCAATCTATGCTCCCGCTCTGTGGAATCGTTCAGGCAAACTGTTGACGCACGAATATGCCCTTGCTATTTAGCTCCTCGTTGAGATCTGCAACGATTCGGTTTCCTTGTGTCCTCCAGGCCTCGCGGTCTGCCGGATTATCCCAACCAATTCCCGGTTCGACATGTATTTCCCAGAAGTCGTACCATTCTCCGATTTGATCCTCGAGTTGCGCAGACGCGCCGAGTTCTGTTGCTGTTGGAGTGTAGTTCTCGCTACCATCTTCCCAGAGGCACCACCGCGCCCCATAGTCAGGGAAAAATCTGACTACGCGATGCTCTTCAACGCCCATGTCTTCTCCGACTTGTTAGCAGGATATCGCCGATTGAGGGAACGCCGTCAAAAGACGGTCGTTCGTGTTCGACCAGCCGGCTCGGGCCCGGAACGAATACACGGTTTGTCCGGTCTGGGTATTCCAGAAAAATACTTCCGTCACGCCACATGATGTCTGGCTAATCGAATTTCCACCCTTGTACTCAGGCCAAGTGATGGCTTCTCCCGCCGCCGCCGCCATGAGGTCGTCCCAGGATTCAACTCCCTGGGCCTCGGACCCCCAGCCGGCTTGACGTGCTGCGTTGAGCTGTACCTGCCACTGGCCCTCGTGCTTGGCGCGAATGTGCTTGTATCCCCATCCCGAGTCCGGGTTGTCCGGGCTGCCCTCCCCACACTTGAGCCTCACATCGTGCCCAACCCCGTCCCAGTAATGGTTGTACTCGGCGAAGACGTCGTCGGAGTGATTGAGTGAGAAGCAGCCATACCACTGATCCCAATCGATGAGCTGCGGCGTCACGGACTCTTTCGCAGAAGGCGGCGTGGGCAAGGTCGCTGTAGCCAATCGGATTTCCTCTTCGGTCATGGCCACGAATTCGCCAGCAACCATACGTCCCATCTGAACGACGCCAGCACCAGAAGAATCAGTAGCCGCCGCCGACGCGGCCGCGGCCGCAGAGGGTGCCAGCCCCGTCGTGACGAGCGCTGCCAATGCTGCGACCGCCAGGGTGGAACGAATTGCACGGTGGAACTTGTTCATCGTAGTCATCTAAACTTCCCCCAGTTTATATGTAATTGCAAAGCATTGCTCTGTCTTCTCTCACGCTACAACAAGTCTTCATACAGTGTCGAGGCGTCCTCCTCCGATCACCGACTTCGCTAACAGAGTGAAACGTGTCAGCGACGGTTAGGAATAGGCACTTGTTAAGCTGAGATCGTCTCTTAGACGCCGAAGTTGCGGGATGCATTGATGGCTTAGTCCTGCGTTTCTCGAGACCTTCCTTTGGCCCAATAGCTCTACTCGCTGAGCCAGCGGTGAACTTTTGCGCGATCGATATTTGAACTGTCGGAAGAGAAACGGTAGGTCGATTCCATCCCGCTACCGACTACAATTTCCACAACCGTAGGACACTCTGTCGTCAACCTCCCGGAACCATCTATTGAGGAGTCAGGCTGGTTGCAGACCCGGGAGCTGAGCCTACGAATCGTCGGTTGACGCCTGTCCCGCAAGCCGGACGCTCATCGGGACCGCATCGCGTGAGGCCAACCCTGTCGACGTCTGCGCTGAGATCCCCGTAAGGCGAAGGTCCTACAGGACACACCCCATCTCGAGAAAGCCTGATGGCTTCAGGATGCAATTACGAGGGTGACCCGGGCCGCTTCCTCAGGGCCTCCACAACGCTTGGTACCGCCGACTCGGACCCAGGTGAGCGTCACGTCCTCGTCGGCGAGGACGACCCCACTCGCTGAGAACGCACGGAGTGTCACTTTGAACCGTCCATGATTTCCTTCTGCTTTCTTTAAGTCAAAAGGATTTGGTTATGCCCGAGAAATACCTAGCACCCTGATTGCGCGCTGTCGAGTTGCTTGATGGATATTGAAGGCCGGGTATACCGTGAGGGAACGCACAAAAGCGTTTAGGGGGGAATAGATAAGCAAATCGCAGTCGACAATGCAGATGAGGTCGACAATCAAGTAATAATCGTCGGCGCTTGTATCTCGTCCCGGCGATACAAGAAATGGGGTAAAAATGAAAATTCAGAAGATAATTGCGGCAGCGAGTGTCGCCCTGTTACTGACAGGTCTGGGATCTAGCGCGGTATACGCCGACAGTCCCGAGAAAACCAAGCGTTCCGACACCATCGTTGTAAGTGGCCAGCAACTTGGTCCTGAGGATGGACTCAGAGTGGTCACCGAATCGCACGCAATTACACCGGGCGACAACCCTGTCGGGACTACCTACCCGACCACCCCGCCAAAGGGCGCTACAACCCAGCTCGTCTGGGGGTCAAGCTATGCCTACTCGCAGGAATACCATTACATCCAATACACCGGATACGCCAAAGCTGCCGGGAATGTGTATAACGGAGAGCGAATCGTTAGAGTGTGTTTCTGGTGGACACAGGGAAGTAGGACCTCCCTACGTGTCAGGGTTGGGTGAGGCCAGTAGCTAAGAGCAAGTCCGCCGTGTGACGTAGGGCGAGAATCAGGAATCATCACCATGTCCAGCCCGTCTTTGATCGCCGTGCGCGACGATAGTCAT
>NZ_JASISM010000016.1 GCF_030063145.1 Cryobacterium sp. PH31-L1 | reverse complement strand
GCGACAGACAATGCAGAAATGACCGGGATAAGACGCCTGGTGATCTTATTACTCATGGCCCCATCCAATTGATGGCGCTTTAGTCACGGGACCCCCCTCTTGCGCCCGTTCCCTTTGATGGCGTTATGAAATCGACCCGACCCCTCTCCTTCATCGGCAGCAATTAGGTAGATGCGCGAGAAGCCGACCTCACTTCAAAGAGCTCGTCCCGTAGGGCGTTCGGCTTGCGGAGCGCGGGCTAGGTCCTTTTGGTCTTTGTGCAGCACGCGACTCTCGATCCGGTTGACATGCTGTCGATATGGATGTCTACTTTCCTGTATGGAAAATGAATGCCTTGCTGAGGAATCGCTGGCGATCGCCGATGCGTCACGTAGCGCAGCTGTGCGACGATCTCGCTCGCCGTGGTGGTTTTACCCGGCCAACGGAGTCGCCGTCGGCGCGGCGGTCGTCGCTGTGCTGTTGGCCGACGGGATTGGCAGAGGCGTCGCCGTGGTTCTGATGGCTGTTTCAACGATGCTCCTGGAATTCGCGCGACGACGCGTGACGGGCACCCGGACTACGGAATTCGGTCGCGGTCGGGCTACAGCGTATGCCACCGTGTTTTTGATGCTCAGCCTGGCGACTTTGGCAGTGGGCTGGGCCTTCGTCATCGAGCGCGATGTCGTCTGGGTTGCCTGGGTTGCCGGCCCGGTCGTCTGTGTCCTGGTGGTGGCAAGCGGCTGGGTTTTCGAGCGAACACTGGCATCCAAGATGAGGCGATAACGATCGTGACGGGGATGGCCGAGCTCAACGAGACTATTCATCCCACGCGTCGATTGGCGATCTGCGCTTTCCTGGTCGAGGTGGTGGAGGCGGAGTTTGCAGCGCTCCGCGATTCGTTGCACATCAGCGACTCGTCCCTGAGCAAGCATCTCGCCACTCTCAGAGAGGCAGGCTATGTGCGCGTCTACAAGCGGACACATGACGGACGGGCCTGGACCTGGGTCGCATTGACGAGGGACGGCCGAACGGCATACAAATCCCACATCAGGGCCCTGCGCCAGATGACCAAGCTCTAGGACCCTCCGACCGCGTGATCCCTTCGAGGACCCTCGACCCCGAAAGCAAAGTCGCCGGCGCACGTGACTCGATGTGATCCCGTAGAGGGTTCCCCTCTGACACGGCATCGCCGTGCGCGGCCGCCGGGCGGTGTGGCCCCAGATCTGTCGCGCTGGCCGTCCGGCTTGCGGGACGTGCGTGGCCTCGCCAAAGGATTATATGGAATAGGCTCAGAAATGGATCGGGGGGCCAATCGTGCACGCACTTCCACTTGTGGTTTCGAGAGTCCATCTCGCGGGCGAAGTAAACATTCATACTCCAGGCAGGACGAACCAAGCAGCTGCGGTCGTCGGCCTGGTTGCTTTTGTCATCTCAATCGCTGGCTCCGGGGTTCCCGCTTTTTGGAGTGACGAGGTCGCGACGCTTCGGGCGGTCCGGCTCAGTTGGCAGGAGCTCTTTGCGTTTGTCGAACACAAGGATGCGGTGCACGCCGCGTACTACTCCCTATTGAAGTTCTGGGTGGGCGTGTTCGGCGAGTCCGAGTTGGCGACACGGTCGTTCTCCGCGCTTGCCGTTGGGGCTGCGGCTGCAGGGCTGGTCGTCTTGGTCACGTCCATGACGAGCATGAGAGTTGCCGTCATGGCAGGCGTGATCTTTGCTGTGCTCCCACGTACGACCTCCATGGGTATCGAAGCTCGCTCGTTTGCGCTGAGTGCAGCTGTTGTAACGTGGGCCACCATCGTCCTTCTGGTGGCCGCGCGCACCAGAGACTGGCGCTGGTGGGCCCTTTACGCGGTCATTGTCGCAGCCGGAACCTATATTTTCTTATATACCGTGCTCATCCTCGCCGTTCACTTTGTTTTCTTGCTTCTGGACTATCGCGCACGCCGCGTGCTCGCGGCGTGGTTGTTCGCCGCATCCGGCGCCGTGGTGGCGGCACTCCCAATTCTTGTTGTGAGCGTCCAGCAGAAGGAGCAGATTGCATGGCTATCCGACCTGCCGGTCGTCACTATCTGGACTATTTTCGCGAAGCCAGCGTTTGATAGTTCCTGGCTTGTTGCGGCACTAGCGTGGTGCGCCTTGCTCGTGCTCGCTTTTCGGTGTCGAAGATTTTGGGCAGGACCGCATGGAGGCGCATTTCGGCTTGCTGCGTCCTGGTTTTCGGTTCCGCTGGTTCTGCTCCTGACCGCTGATGCCCTTGTGGGCCCTCTGTACAACGCCCGGTATCTTTCCTTCACCGCTCCGGCAGTCGCCGTTCTTCTGGCGATTGCTTTCACGCTATCGGCGCGGGCGATGGTCGTCTGGGCATTGGTTGGCGTTCTCGTGTTAGCCAGCGCACCCACTTACATCTCCCAGCGAAAACCGTTCGCGAAGGACGGCGGCAGTGATCTCTCCCAGATTGCCGACTACATTCGCTCCAACGCGGCCCAGGGCGACGGAATCTACTTGCAGGATACGGGCAAATCCACGCTCAGGCCGCGACTAGCTCTCTACGCCTACCCGGCGGCGTTCACCAGCACCGAAGACATTGCATTCGAGGCACCTTTCACAACGACGGGTACTTTTTCCGATGAAACACGATCACTCGATGAGATCGAGTCGAAGCTGGTGGGACTCGAACGCATCTGGGTTGTCACGGCCGGCTCAACAGGTACCGATGCTGCCCGGAAGATAAACGCGGCCTTCCACACGATGGGGTTCTTCGACACCAGCTCGCACAAAACGAATCGTTCCGTCATCGCCCTGTATGAACGCTAACGTGGTCCCGATGGGGGCCACAGAAAATCACTTGAGAACACTCGTTGTAGTACCTACGTACTGCGAGGCCGAGACGGTGGAAGCCATCATCGAATGGGTGTTTGCCGCTGACCCAGTACTGCATGTTCTCATCGTCGACGACAACAGCCCTGACGGCACCGGCGAACTGGCAAAATCTGTAGCAGCCAAAGAATCGAGACTCTTCGTCCTCGAACGCCCCGGGAAGGCTGGTTTGGGTGCCGCATACATCGCCGGATTCGAATGGGCGTTGCAACGAGACTATGAAGTCATCGTCGAGATGGACGCTGACGGGTCCCATCAGCCGGAAGAACTTCCCCTCCTTCTCACCGCTGTCGAAGCTGGGGCTGGATTGGCAGTTGGAACACGATGGATGCCTGGAGGTCGTGTGCTCAACTGGCCCTGTCGCCGCAAACTCATCTCCCGCGCAGGCACCCTGTATGCGCGGCTCCTGCTCGGTAGCAAACTGCGCGATATCACCTCCGGGTTTCGCGCGTTCAGGGCCACAACGCTGTCCGAGGTCCTCCGCCGTGAGATCTCCTCCCATGGCTACAGTTTTCAAATTGAGATGGCGTGGAATGTTGAACGCTCGGGCGCTTTCATCGTGGAAGTCCCGATCACATTCATTGAGCGCGCTCACGGCAACTCAAAGATGTCCTCACGCATTGTGATCGAAGCGATCGGCCGAGTCACGCACTGGGGCGTCACCCGACGACGAACGCGAGTCCAAGCGAACTCACTCACCGCTGACTCTCGCGGACCGAAAGTCGCGAGCACTACGGGCGATCCGTTCACACAGAGTGTTGCGGTAGAGGTTCCCCCGGGAAACAGTTCAAAACGGGGTTTGGGCGATTGCGGCAATTGCGGCAGTGTGGCACCGGGACGGAGTTGTGGGAATGTTGACCAATGGGGGAATCTAGTGCTGGGTGTCGACAGCGAAGCACTGGTTCAGGTCGTTCACGGTGAGCGCCCGTGGAGCAGTCGGCTCGATGATGGCGGCGACTCTGGTTTCCAGGGCGCTGGGCTTTGCGAAGGCCATTCTGCTGGTCGCCGCCATCGGCGGGACAAGTGCGGCCGTCGCGGGTCAAACGTTTGAAATCGCGAACTCGGCGCCGACCTATCTGTTCGCCCTAATCGCCGGCGGCGTCCTCGGCGCCGTACTTGTTCCCCAGCTCGTTCGGAACCTGCACGCTGGCCCCTCGGGCCAGGAAGACACTGACCGCCTTCTGACGATCATCCTGATCGGCGGGGCCGGCGCCACGGTCGTCCTCACCTTATGTGCGCCGGGCATCGTCTGGATCTACGCCACGACGTGGTCCGCGCCGTGGCTAGGGCTTGCCACGTCGATGGCGTACTGGTGCCTGCCGCAAATTTTCTTTCTCATCGCCTTCGCCGTCTTGTCGCAGGTGTTGAACGCGCGAGGCGTGTTCGGTGCCCCCGCCTGGGCACCTGCAATCTCGAACGTCGTTGGCATCGGCGGCATCCTAGTGTTCCTCGTCGCTTTGCCCTCCGGACTGGGTGACGCTGGCTCGTGGAACCCACTAATGGTCGCGGTCCTCAGCGGTGCCGCCACCTTGGCCATCGCCGTCCAATCCCTTTTGCTGCTGATTCCGCTGCGTCGCATCGGCTTCCGTCTGCGCATCCGATGGGGCTTTGCCGGTCTCGGCCACATGTCCTCGCTGGCCGGCTGGACTCTGGGTGGGGTATTTGCCAGTCAAGTGGCCTACCTGCTGACGGCGAACATAGCCAACAGCGCCGGAGAGTCACTCAACCAATCGGGCATCGACGGGCCAAGCCTGAACTCCCTCTCGATCGCATACCTGCTAATGCTTCTGCCCCATGGAATTGTGACCGTGTCATTGACCACGGCCCTCTACACACGCATGAGCGGCGCGGCCGCACGCATCAACTTCGCTGAAGTCGAGTTCTTGTCCAATCTCGCGCTTCGACCTG
Source organism: Cryobacterium sp. PH31-L1 (assembly GCF_030063145.1). Classification (GTDB taxonomy): domain Bacteria; phylum Actinomycetota; class Actinomycetes; order Actinomycetales; family Microbacteriaceae; genus Cryobacterium. The sequence goes on along the minus strand of NZ_JASISM010000016.1, from coordinate 9,860 downwards.
TCGCATATGTGTCACTCGCCGCTGCGGCAGTTTTCGTCGCTGTCGGGCCGATTCTGACTGAGGCGATCTTTGGCACGCCCCTCATCGGCCACGTCTTGCAGGTGCTGGCGGTCGGCCTCGTCGGCTTCAGCCAGGCCTACGTCCTCAACCGCACATCCTTCACTATGCAAGACGCCCGAGGCCCGTTCATCACACAACTCACCATCGCCGTGCTCTCTGCAGCCGGTGCGCTGACAGCGGCGATCCTGCTGCCCCCGCACCTGACCGTTATCGGAATCGCCGCCGGCATCTCGATCGCAAACATCGCCGGATGGTCGACAGCTCACGTCCTACTCCGACGAACTTTCCGAAAACGCGGACACGAACCCGACTCCGAGCCGGCCGCGGTGTGGGGCCTAACCCGGCTACTGGTGACGGCAATGATCAGCGCCGCAGCCGGGCTAGCCACGACGACTATCATCGGCACGCCAGCCAGCTTCATCGGAAGGGCCCTGATTTTCCTCCTCGCAGCCGCGATCGTCAGCGGAGTGTTTGTTGGGATCAGTTGGCTCTTGGGCGACCGCACAATCAACGATCTCCGGCGGTAGCCGCAGCAAGAACTGTTTCCGCGATCCGACAGCCCTTCTCGGATGCGTAACCTTCCAACGGGAATCCCGTATCGGGTTCCTGTGTCGGAACGTAACGGAACACGTTGACCGCTTGATCTCCAAGCTCTTCGTGACCTACTCGCCGCAGGAAGGCAACCGGCGAGACCCTGTGTACCAGTCCCTCTAGGCTCTTTGGGCGGCAACGTTTGTTCGGTCGAGACTGTCGCGGAAGCGGTCCGTCACCAAGTACGAGGGCGCGCCAGCCCGACACCGCAACCGGCACAGGAACGGGTATGTCATGGCCATATCTATTAGCCGCCTCGCTGCGGCCTTAATAATTCTTTCGACGGCGATATTGACTGGGTGCGCCGATGCCGCGGTAAAGGCGGGGCCACAGTTAGGAAACGAAAGCCGGCCTACGGCCGCAGCCGCAGCGATAAGTGCGACGAGCCTCGCTGATAATACCGTCGGTATGTTTTCAACCGCGACCCGTAACTTAGATGCGTGCAGCGTTGAGCCACTCGGCTCGATCAGCAACCCGGACGCGCCCCGACGCTATTCGTGCTCTCTTTACCGGGTCACGCTTGTTGCCTTCGCACCGGCGTTGGAGGCCTCAGCGGCCGCGTTGCTCCTCGACCAAGAATTTGCAGCACGATCGTGCGTGGCGTTATGGCCTCTGACGTCAGTGGATACGCAAGCCGCTTGGGAAGAGCTTGGAACAGCGCAGCGCAGCCTGTTCAAGGCCGGTACGACTGTAGCGGTGAGCAAGTAACGGTGACACTGGGCCGAGCCGACAACGCGATCATTAGAACGCTGGCGCAAACGCCGCCTAGTCCACTGTCCAACACAGTCGTCACTGATGAACCTCCGATAGGGCTTGTCCCTCTGGACGAAGACCTCAAATCAAACGAAGTTTTAGTCGGTTTCATTGAAACCACGGTGAGATACGGTGACGTCACCGTGTGCGGTGAATTGCGCCTGTGCTAGAGCGGTAATCCGGGCACATAAAATCGAGCGCAGAATATTTGCACGGAATGACGAAGCGGTTCAAGGGTAGTGACTGGGGACGTCGTGGTTATCCGAATCGGCATGAGGCGGATGCGGCTGATCGTCCGGAGTCTTGCTCCGTGGCAGCCTAACCGCCGAAGTCAGCGAGCATCGAGATGGAGGATCCAGCCGCGTGACATGCCGCGGCGATGGCAGACGTGGCACCCTGCCACTCAGCCGACTCATGGTCAAAGCGTGCACCACTGGGCGAAGCCTCGGCTGTTTTCAGGAAGATCACGGAAGCCGTGACTAGGTCTCCGACCTCAGAATCGTTCACCAACACATGCTCATACCCGGTGGCGACCATGTCCATCTGAGCAACGAGCTGATCTACGGTCAGGACTCCGGCTGCAAAACCGGCCGCAGCGTTGCCCTCCATCGTGGCGATTGCCGTGACCTGTCCGCAAACATGGTCCGTGCTTTAGCAGAGGCGCTGTGAAGAGACGAGATGGTTCCGCAGAGGATGTGGGTGACCTCATCATCAAGACCTGTCTGGCTCATCGTGGTCAAGTCACGATGCCCGGATGCCCGACCCATGAGAACGGCCTGGTCGTTGACCTCATACACCTCCGCTGCGGCCGAGCCTGCCCACCAGGCCAGGACGGGGCCACCGCGGCCCCCTTCGGCGATCCGAGCGACCTTGAGCATGACGTCTCGATCATGCCAGCGCCCCGGAACCAACCAGCTGGAGGGCGTCGTCACCGTTTCGCCGTGTGGCTGGATAGCCCAGCGATCTAAATAGATTGGCACTGTTCCCGCAACCCAATCCACGAGCACGATTGTACGGGCTGACACGCAAACCCGTCAGTTCCCGCCACTACGCTTGGGAAACGCCCGCGTCGCGTGAGACGTTCCACCTGCGGGCGCAGGTAGGAGTTACTGAAAGGATAGGGACATGGATCCCGTCTGGCTGCTCGTTGTGCTCATCCTCGTAGTCGTGTTCGCGAGCATCAGCATCGTCGGCGCCCTTCATCGAATTCGTGATGCGAGCGAAAAGACTGTCGCACTTCTCGAGGCGCAGGCTGCTGCTCAAAAGCCTGGGGCGCCATCTCGCTGAGCGTTCGGCTAACTGGACGCCACACTCGCCGCTACAAGCGGTGTTTCGCCGTCAGTGACGACTCGAGAACACGTTGTGGCGCTGACCTACCAACGAACGACGTTCGCTCCATCTGCGCCGCGCTGTGGTTCCTTAATCGTCGACCCAGGGAGGTCGATGACTTCTCCGCCAATCTTGGTGACCGTGCCGCCTCGCACGCCGGCGTTCTCGATTCGACCGGCGACTGTCAAGGATCCGGCGAGGCGGCCGCCGATCGCCACTCGAAGAGCGCCATTGGCGTCGACGTGCACGCTCCCGTTCTGTGCCCCGAGGACTTCGCTCGTCGCGGAGGAACCGATTGTCAACGACCCGTTGTGCACGCCGTGGATGGCGACGTGCGCGGATGGTTGCACCGTCAGCGACCCGTTGTGGGTGGCGCCTCGCACGATAGTGAGCGTCCCGTCGTGCACGCACACTGATCCATTGTGTGTGCCGCTCAGAGTGTTGTCCCCGTCGACGACGAGAGGCGGCTTTTCGACCTCGACTCCACCGGCTTTGATGAAAATGTCGTTCGGATGAGAGTGGTCCACAGTGGCCTCCAATATAGCTAGTTGTCGTTACCGTACCGGGTACCGCCGACAGTCGAATTACGGGGAGGTCCTCTTCAGGTGCGGACGTCCCGTTAGCCGTTCGGTTTGCGGGACGCCATAGGTGAAGGACAAGGTATTGTTCGTGGCGGGCCGGAAACACCTACGCCTATTTCGTGCTTTTTATAGCGCGGTGTGATCGCTGTCACCCGGTGGCGGCTTGGGCGCACGAGTCATCCTGCGCTGTTTGACCGGTGAGTCCGTCCAACGCTTGAACGGTCGGCTGTGGAGTGGGGACTCCGGTTTCGGTCGTCGCCGGCGTTGACGTTTCGACCGGCACCGGTGCATCCGGTGTTGGAGCCGGTGTTGGCGTTGTTCCGGGGAGGGTGAAGGGTTCATCGGTGGCGAGTTTGGTGAACATGTCGGCGGCCACCGCTTCCGTGGGAACGACCTTGCCGGGGAAGCGGGAGTCTCCGGTCGTGCCGGGATACTGCACGAACAGCAACCGATCCAGGTCGATGTCTTGGAGGGCCAGGGCCATGGATACCATGGTGTCGATATCGGCGAGGGACGTCGACAGCTTAATTTTAGATGCCGCGGTGTTGGCGAGGTTGATCAGGGTCGGGATGTTCGTGAGGGTTCCGTTGCCCTGTACGGTGCGCATGAGTGAGGCCATGTAGATCTGTTGGGAGGAAATCCGTGCCAGGTCGCTTTGGTCGCCGACGCCGTGGCGGCTGCGCAGAAATGCCAGTGCGGTGTCTCCGGCGACGACGCTCGTGCCCGCGGGCAGATACAGGCCTGCAGAGTCGTCGTTGATGGGTGCATCCAGGCAGATGGGCACTCCGCCGACAGCGTCGCTCATTTGCACGACCCCGTTGAACGAGATAAGTCCGGCATACGGGATGGTGAGTCCCGTCAGCTCGGACACGGTTTTGACCACACACGGTAGCCCGCCCCGGGACATTGCCTCATTGATGGGGCGTGCGGCCATCGCTGAAAACTCGGCTCCGGTCGTGACGTCGGTGCACTCGGGGTGCGCCACGATGAGGTCGCGTGGGATGCTCACGACGACAGCGTTGCTGTGGTCTGCGGACACGTGCACGAGAATGTTCACATCGTTGAGGGTGCCGTCGCGGTCGCCGTACGCCGCGCTTTGAGTTGCATCGTTGTCGACGCCCACCATGAGAATGTTGAAACCGTTTTCGTAGCTTTCGAGCTGTGGCACGGGCGCTGCCGTGTCGCCAGCGGTGATGTCGATGGCATTGTCGTCGACCGTCTTGCTGAAGCTCCACACCGCGACAGCAGCCACGGCTGAGGTGCTGACTACGGCAACGGTCAGAACGGCTGCCACCAGTTTGAGGGCGGTGGCATACGGATTCGAGCGCTTTAATCGACCATGACGTGCGATCCCGATCATCCGTTTGCTTCGCCTGCTCGCGTCAACCACACAGCCCCGTCCCCTTGCGCCCGGTCTGTGACCGAACTATCTCTTTGCGTTAGACCGATCATGCCCCTCGACGTCGCGCTGGGCCCTTCCGAGGTTACCGCTTTCGACGGCGACGGCTGTGGCGCGCGGACGGGGCCCTCGTTACCGAGACTGGAGTTGCTGGGCGCCATGCTGGCCAGGGGAATCCTCCTCAGGCTGCCCTGGCACTCAATCCGTCAGTGGGTCTTTCTTGAGGTCGCAGGTGCTGAGACTCGCGTCCTAATACCCTTTGGACGCTGTGCGTGGTTCCGAATCAACCGGTCCAACCTGAATGTCACCGGAGGGGAAACCGAGGCAGATTGTGAAGGTTCTGTCCACGGACAGTGATTTGGTTGCTCCCGGCAGCGCCAGAAGTTCGGTGCGGTCGCCCCGAAGTCGATGTTGCTTTCGCTGTAGCGATACGGTGCAAGTATGGGGAAAATTTGGGGGTGCACTGTTCCGTGCCAGAAACTTGGCTGTACTTGCAACGATCTCGTGCTGACTGGGTGCACAGCCTCGGCTCCAGACACCCGTGATTGGGCCTGGGGAACTTCGTTCCCTCCAATAGCTGCGTCTCACGTAGAAAGGGACTCTGACATGCTTCTCTTCCCTGCTGCGTATGACGACTTTGGGGCGGTGGGAATGCAGCCCGTAGCAGTCAATATCTGGAATGACAACGTGCAATTCGCGGTGGATAGGGAGAGTCTTGTCGTCGAACGAGGTGAGGTCGCCCTCCTCGCCCGTCATGTAGAACTGCGGAACACGTCACTGCGGGCGAAACGTTGAGCAGCGCGAGGAGTCCGATCCGGTACCCGAATACCGGATCCCGAACCTTCATGACTCGGCGGGCCTGGTGGCTCGTCGTCCTCAATATCTTCATCCCCGGCTCCGCTCAGGTGCTCGCCGGTAGTCGGGCACTGGGCCGGTTTGGCCTACGCGCCACGCTGAGTTTCCTCGCCCTTGTCGTAGTGACCGGCGCCGCATATGCGATGAATCCGGAGATGCTGCTCACCGTGGCCACTAACTCGATCGGTTTGTGGATCATCGCCGTCGTGATGGTGTCCTATGCCGTGGTGTGGGTTGTCTTGACGTTCGACACGATCCGGCTAGTGCGCCTGGTGAAGGCCCGACCGAAGGCGCGCCCGTTTATCGCGGGGCTCGCGACCGTCGTGCTGGTGTCCGTGGTCGGCGTCGCCGGGTATGGTGCCTCCGTAGCCACAACGGCCAGTGGTTTCCTATCCTCGGTTTTCGCGGCTGGACCGTCGGAGGCGCCCGTCGACGGCCGCTACAACATCCTGCTGCTCGGCGGCGACGCTGGCGCCGACCGGTTGGGTATGCGGCCCGACAGCATGTCGGTCGTCAGCATCGATGCCGAGACGGGCAAGGCCGACATCATTGGCCTACCCCGCGACCTCGAAGTCGTGCCGTTCCCGGCGGACTCGCCATTGAAGGCGGTCTACCCGGACGGCTACGGTTACGCCAATCGGTGCGACGTGAATGTTTGCATGCTCAACTCGATCTATACCGAGGTCGCTTTGAAGAGCCCGGAGATGTACCCCGACGCCCGTGCCGCCGGCAGCGAACCAGGGATTGAAGGCATGCGCGACGCCGCCAGGGGAATCACCGGCCTCACCATCCAGTACTACGTGCTCATTGACATGCAAGGCTTCTCCGACCTGATCGATTCCCTCGGCGGCGTAGACGTCACGGTCACCGACCGTGTTCCGCTCGGCGGCGATGAGGCACTGCATGACGTGGCGGAGTGGTTCGAGCCGGGCCAGCAGCATATGGACGGCTACCACGCCACCTGGTATGCACGCTCCAGGCACGGAACGAGCGACTACGACCGCATGGCCCGCCAGCGCATCCTGCAAGAGGCGATCCTCGAACAGTTCAACCCGGCGAACGTGCTCACAAAGTTCCAAGGTGTGGCCCAGGCGGGCCAGCAGGTCGTCAAGACCGACGTACCGCAGGGAATGCTCGGCTACTTCGCAAACCTGGCCGGCAAGACCAGAGATCTACCGGTGGGTAGTGTCGAGTTGGTTCCGGATAATGGCGTCGACCCGCAGAACCCGGACTACGACTACATCCGCAGCCTGATCGCCACCGCCCTTAGATAAATTCGAGTTGTGTTGCCAGAGCTAGGGCACCGCGACTGGGTGTCGCTTCTCGAGATGCAGTGGTGGCTTTCATCAGATTCCCGCAAGGGGGTTCCCCCTGCGGGACGGGCGCAACTCGGCTGCTCGCGTAGCCCGGTCTCCAGGCCTTGTGCGGACGGCCGTGCTGCCCGTCCTGGACGAACGAACGGACGAGGTCTTGCGCTGAAGGGGTGCGCTGCCGTTCGGTCGTCCAGTTGCACTATTCCTTCGCGGCTGCGACGATCGGCATGGGGGGAATGAACACGATGGCACGAATGCTTTTTGGCGATATCTCGCCGTTCACCTATCGAATCTCGCTGCGCAAGATGATTGTGCTCCGCCACGTTCGCAACTTGGCGCACCGCGTGCGATTCGCCATTCAGCGGGCCGAGCCACTCCCAATCCTGCTCTACAGCCACAATTCCCTAATTCGCCGCAAACTCGGAAATGTCGACCTCCAGCTGCAGGAGAACAAGGCCGTGAACCTGTCGCTGGCAGCCCCACACATCAACGGCGTCCTCATTCGCCCGGGTGAGACCTTCTCGTTCTGGCACCTCATCGGGGCGACGACCGCCGGCCGCGGATACCGAGATGGCCTAACCATCAGCTCGGGACGGGCCACCTCGGGCCTGGGCGGCGGAATCTGCCAATTCACCAACTTGCTTCATTGGATGGTGCTGCACAGCCCACTCACCATCACGGAGCACCACCACCATGACAGCCTGGACCTGTTTCCCGACTTCAACCGGCAGATCCCGTTCGGCACGGGGACGTCGGTGATGTTCAACTATCTCGACTATCGAGTGCGAAACGACACCGACCAGGAATTTCAGTTCGTTGTGACAACCACACCGGAGTATCTGGTGGGCGAGCTGCGCACCACGACGGCACTCGACGTGAAGTTCCACATCCACGAGACTGACGCCTACTTCTATGAGCACGACGGCGAGGTCTACCGGCACAACTGCATTTATCGCAGCACGCGGTCGAAGGTCACCGGCAATGAGCTCGAGCGCGTGCTACTGATCGAGAGCGATGCGCGAGTGGCCTACGACCGGACCCTGATAACGACCGCAATTCGACCACAGCAACAGCGGGCGGAACTTTTAGCGCTCCGGCAGCACCAGGCATGACTGTGCTCTGACATTCGGCGTAACCCTCGTGAGCGGGGCGCGGCCGGCGCTGCCTCCTGGCCACAGCCCTCCTGTCCGTGCAGGTTCGCGCCGACATCCGACTTCTCATCGTCCCGTAGAGGGTTCCGCTATGGCATCGGTTGCGGCAGTCTGACTCGGCACAGGTAGCCTCTCCCTATGGAAGATGAGTTGACCATTTCGATCGCCACCCACGCCGACGACGCTGTCGCGGACGAGATTCGCCGATTGCTTCCGCAGCTGTCACAGACAGCTATGTTCGACAGGGAAATTCTTAATCGGATGCTGGAGAACGAGTCAGTCGATCTCTTCCTTGCGCAGCTCGCTGGTCGGGTTGTAGGAATGGCCACCCTCGTAACGTTTCCCATCCCGACCGGGGTCCGGGGTCACATTGATGACGTTGTGGTGGACGAACTTACCCGTGGTAGAGGGATCGCTCGTGAATTATTGACCGCGATGATTGCCAGAGCGCAGACGCTGGGACTGCGGAGCCTGGACCTGACGTCGCGCCCATCCAGAGAATCCGCGATCCGGCTTTATGAGGCCTCCGGATTCGTACGCCGTGATTCCATTTTGTTTCGACACCAGCCCATCGATTCTCAATGAGAAATTCCCTCCCGGGCGCACGGAAAACAAAGCCCTGAAACTGCACATTCGCGCAACCGTCCCGCAGAGAGTTCCTCTTGTGGATGTTTTACAACGGTCACGACAGCGCCGAGAAGCCTGAACCAGCGGCCTCGTTGGGAGGGATTGGCTCTCGAACGAGCCGGCTGGAAAGAGGCAGGCCCGCGATCGATGAACGTGGCCGCCATATCCACGATGCGACCGCCAATAAGAATGGGGCTCCGCCGGATTACTTCGATTCGAAGAAGGGCGAATCTGCCGGCCAAAGTTCTCCGCCCATACTCATCTGGGCCGTCAGGAGATCTTCGGGGTTTTCGCTTCCAACAACCCACAGGTCACCGACGAGGAAAAGGCCAGTCTCGGGGCTGGCCTCGTTAAGTTGCAGGAGACCGTCCAGGTCGGCCTGAGTAGCGAAAGTATTTAGACCGTTTTCACTGTTGCGGCACACGCCCGATTCAAACGAACCGGACATGACGTTCTCTGTGACTACCCATTCACAGGGCAGACCCGTGGCGATGTAGGCCTCGTGCAGTTCATCCAAGGTGAGCGTCGCTTTAGCGACAGTATCCGGCGCCGTCGTTTGGGTTTCTGGCGTTGCTACGGTGGTCTCGGATGACTCCGGCAGTGACGACGCTGTGCAGCCTGCGAGAGCAGCGACGACGATCGTTATAGCGGCTAACGCAAGTGACGTGCGGATGGTGACCCCCAGAGCAGATGAGGACGCCTTGAGCGCCCGACTCAGTTAAGACACTATCGCGCCATCAATGTTGGCGGCGCTGCGGTGGCGGCAATGTCGCCGCGGGTTAGCCAGCTTCGACTGGCTAGAGGCGAACCATGTCCCGTAGAGGGTTCGCCTGTGATAAAACGTCGGCGCACTCGGCCGCCAGGTGGTTTTGCCTCAGATCTGTCGCGCTCGACGCCCCCTACGGGCGCCCCACGCCATGGCGGTCGACTGGGAGAGAAGTGCCCGACAGCGTGGTGCGGGTCTCGCGCTAAAGTTCAGGAATGGGGAATCGTATTGTCAAGCCCCGGGTTTTGTGGAGGCTCGGTTAGGCCCGTTTCATCTGGGTGATGGCGGGCTGGTGGGTGTAGAAGTTCGTTTCGGCTTCGATGGGTGGGATGTGGCCGAGTTCGCCGTGGAGGCGCCGTTGGTTGAACCAATCGAAGTATTCGGCGACGGCGATCTCGAGGTCGTCGATCCCGAACCAGGGGCCGCGGTTGCGGA
>NZ_JASISM010000015.1 GCF_030063145.1 Cryobacterium sp. PH31-L1 | reverse complement strand
TTCCTGCGTTAACGGCCACCCACGGGTGGCCCTGTTGTCGTTAACCCGCTCTCCTCCGACCGCGTTCAGTCGCGTGCTCAAGACCCTGGCCTTACGCCTGCGGAGCGACGGGACACTCGCTCCTCAGGTCAAACAATGACCCTTTCCCGGGAGACACCCGCGAAGAACGTGCGGATGCCTCCCGGAAAAGGGCCATAACTCGGCACCTGCGCGAATATCCCGACACCCCCCCCCAACCTGAACGCTTCGCCTGCTGCGATGTGCTTCAACGGCGGTAAGAGCGAGTTTCTGGTTGGTGAACCATCTGTACGGGTATCTAGCGGGTTCTCAGCGCGAATTTGCGCTAGGGATTAGGCTAAGTAGGTCTGTCGAAATGCCGGACTAATTACACAGGAGATACAAGTGAGCCCTTCAGGACCCCGCGACGGCGATTCCCGTAACAACGGTCAGGATGACCGTCGTTCGAACCAGAGCGGCCGCCCCTCGAACGGGCGACCTTCCGGCGGCCGTGATGGTGCCAAGCCGCCGTACCGCGGCAACTCGGACCGCCCGCAACAAGGTGGCGAACGGCCTCCGTATCGCGGCAACTCCGATCGGCCCGCTTATGGCGGCAATGACCGGGCTCCGTACCGTGGCAATTCGGATCGTCCGGCTCAGGGCGAGCGCGCTCCGTACCGCGGGAATTCTGACCGTCCGTCGCAGGGCGAGCGTCCTCCGTATCGTGGTAATTCTGACCGTCCTTCCGGCGGTAACGACCGGGCGCCTTACCGGGGTAACTCTGACCGTCCGTCGCAGGGCGAGCGTCCTCCGTACCGTGGTAATTCTGATCGTCCGGCTCAGGGCGAGCGTCCTCCGTATCGGGGTAACTCGGATCGCCCTACCGGCGGCAACGACCGGGCGGCTTACCGGGGTAACGCGGACAGCTCTCCGCAGGGCGAGCGTCCTCCGTATCGTGGCAATTCTGACCGCCCCTCCGGTGGCAATGACCGCGCCCCGTATCGGGGCAATTCTGACCGCCCCTCGCAGGGCGAGCGTCCTCCGTACCGTGGCAACTCGGACCGCCCTTCCGGCGGCAATGACCGCGCCCCGTATCGGGGTAATTCTGATCGTCCGGCGCAAGGCGAACGCGCGCCGTACCGGGGCAACTCTGACCGAGCCTCCGGCGGCAGCGACCGTGCTCCGTACCGGGGTAATTCTGATCGTCCGGCGCAAGGCGAGCGGCCTCCGTACCGGGGTAACTCGGATCGTCCGTCTCAGGGCGAGCGTCCTCCGTATCGCGGTAACTCTGACCGTCCGGCGCAGAGCGGGGACCGCAAGCCGTGGGCCAAGGACGGCGTACGGCCCGAGCGTAACGATGGGCCCAGCAGCGACCGGCCGCGCAGCGATCGGCCCAGCAACGACCGTCCGCGCGGCGACAACGACAGCAAGCCGTGGACCCAGCGCGGCGGTTCACCAAACCGGGCCGGTGCCCCACGCGTCGACGCCGGCAAGAAATTGTGGACCCGTGACGGCGCCCCGGCCCGTAACGACCGTGACGCCCGCGTCGTCGAAGAGGAGATGACCGAAGAGCAGCGCATGCAGCGCGAGCTGCGTTCGGTGCGTCCTCGCCACGACGACCCTGAGCTTCCGGACGACATCACGGCCAACGACCTCGACCGCATTGCGCGCAACGAGCTGAAGACCCTGACCAAGGAGAACGCCGAGACCGTCGGCCGCCACCTCGCGATGGCGGCCCGCGTCATCGACGAGAACCCGCAGCTCGCCCACCAGCACGTTATGAGCGCCGCCCGCCGGGCCGGCCGCATTGGAGTTGTGCGGGAGAGCCTCGCGATCACCGCGTATGCCACCGGCGACTTCGCCCTGGCCCTGCGCGAACTGCGCACCTACCGCCGCATTTCCGGCTCGAACGACCAGCTGCCCCTCATGGTCGACAGCGAACGTGGCGTTGGCCGTCCCGACCGAGCCCTCGAGCTTGGTCGCTCGGTTGACCGCAGTACGCTGTCGCCGTCCGTACAGGTTGGTCTGGCCATCGCCATGTCGGGGGCACGCCTCGACCTCGGTGAAACGGATGCCGCGCTCGTTGAGCTCGAAATTCCCCAGCTCAACCCCAACACGGCCTTTTCCTACAGCCCCGAACTGTTCGCCGCCTACGCAGAGGTTCTGACCGAACTCGGCCGCGAGGACGAAGCCGACGAGTGGCTCGAACGGGCATCTCGCGCTGATGCCGCGCTTGGAGCCTCCGGTGACGATGACGAAACCATCGAAATCGAAGAGATGGAAGAGGACGACGATGACGCTCTCGCCGCCGAAGCGGCTGACGCTGGCGACGATTATGACGATGACGACGAATCGGTCGACGCCGGCGAGGCTGCTCGCGCAGTTGCCGCGGCCGGCCTCGGCGATGTTCCGGCTGGTGCCGTTGACCTTGCGCCTGCCGCTGAAATTGTCGACGCCGACGACATCGTGACCGAAGGGGCTGATACCGCCGAGGTCGACGAGGCAGTAAACGAGGCCGCGGACGACCAGGCGAACGCCGAGGACGAGGCCGCGGTATCCGTGTCGCAGGATGAAGAGACGGAGCCGGATGCTGCATCGCCGAAAGCCTGAGTCGGCGACGCCGCTCGATGGCGTTGACGTGCTGCTGGCCGATCTTGACGGTGTGGTTTATGCGGGACCGGCGGCGATTCCGTTCGCCGTCGAGAGCCTGAATCGCGCCGCCGAGACGATGCGCGTTGGCTACATCACCAACAACGCGTCGCGTACCGACCAATCGGTTGCCGACCACCTCACTCAGCTCGGGCTGAGCGTGGCCGCAGCGGATGTCGTCACCTCTCCGCAGGCTGCCGTGCGGCTTCTTGCTGAACAGGTCGCACCCGGCTCGCGCATCCTCGTGGTGGGTGGCGACGGCCTGGTCGATGAGGTGGTCAAGGGCGGTTTCGTCGTGACGCGCTCGGCCGACGATAAACCGGCCGCCGTCATCCAGGGTTTCTCACCCGACGTCGGTTGGGTGCACCTGGCCGAAGCGGCGTTCGCCTTGAATGCCGACGGCGTGGGCACCGGAATTCCGTGGATCGCGACCAACACCGACTGGACCATTCCGGTGGCCCGCGGCATTGCTCCGGGCAACGGAACGCTTGTTTCCGCCGTGCACACGGCAGTGGGCCGGCTGCCGCTCGTGGCAGGCAAACCCGAAGCGGCCATCTTTCTGGAGGCGACTCGGCGGTTCAACGCGCAGAACGCGCTGTTCATCGGCGACCGGCTCGACACCGACATTCTCGGTGCCAACCGGGCCGGAATTCCCGCCGTACTCGTGCTCACCGGCATCGACCGGGCCAAACAAGCCCTCGCCGCCGACCAAAAGTCACGGCCGGCGTTCATCATCGAAAACCTGCAGCAACTGCACGAGCCGTACCCGGAGACGGCGTTCTCCAAGGACGGTTCGACCGCGACGGTGAACGGGGCGAGCGTGCGGGTGCATGGCAATGACGTACAGATTCTCAAGGCCGGCGACGGCGGGGTGAACCTGCTGCGCGCCGCCTGCGCCGCAATCTACCAATCCGGGCGGGCGATTTACGGCCTCAACGTTCCGGAGCGACTGTATCTCGAGCAGTAGCCTAGAGCTGTGAACCCCGAACCAGAATCAGTCGATCTCGCCGGGCACCTCGCCGACATCGAGACCCAGCCGCTCGAAGCGCGCGCTGAGGCGTTCGGGCGGCTGCACGAGCAGCTGCGCGAACAACTCGAGAACGCCGACACCGAACAGGCGGGCGAGGCGTGACCGACGCCTCCGTGCCGAATTTCCGCCGAAACCATGAAACAGACCCATTTATGCCCGAGCACATGAACGACACTGACCCGACCGATACCGACCCCCTTGACGGCCCGCCAGAACGGATGCCCGCCTCCCGCCTCGACTCCGCCCTCGCCGATCGTGGCCTGGTTCGGTCACGAACGGTCGCTGCCAAACTCATCGCCGACGGCCTCGTCACGGTCAACGGAGTGCCGGTCGTGAAGGCCAGCACCAGAGTAGAGGCGGACGCCGTTCTCGAGGTGGCCGCGACCGACCACTATGTCAGCCGTGGAGCCCACAAGCTCAACGCCGCGCTCGACGCCTTCAACCTCGACGTCACCGGACGCACGGCTCTCGATGCCGGCGCCAGCACCGGCGGGTTCAGCCAGGTGCTGCTCGAGCGTGGCGCAGCGCAGGTCATCGCGGCTGATGTCGGCCACGGCCAGCTGGCAGCGCAACTGAAGTCCGAGGCGCGGCTGTTGCTGGTCGAGGGGTACAACATCCGCTATGCGACCCCGGAAACGCTCGCCGGGGCGTCCGGAATCGCGACCCGCCCAGACCTCGTCGTGGCCGACCTGTCGTTCATCTCGCTCACCACCGTGTTGCCGGCCCTCGTGGCCACAGCCGCACCCGGCGCCGACTTCGTGCTGTTGATCAAACCACAGTTCGAGGTGGGGCGCGGCGGCATCCGTGAGGGCATCGTGCACGACAAGGGCCTGCGCAGCGACTCGGTGGCCGGCGTACTCTGGGCCGGCTGGGACCTGGGCCTGAAAACCTGCGGCGTCATCGCGTCACCCATCATTGGGGCGGCCGGAAATCACGAGTACCTATGCTGGATGAGCGCCACCGCCGGCACAAATCCGACAGAATGGATGGACCGGGTCGATTCCGTGGTGGGAGCGTGACGAATTGAGCGACACCCCGCGGTACTTTCTGATCGTGGCGCACACCGGCCGGGCCGACTCGCTCGAGGCCGCCGCGACGGTGTGCGAGCAGCTCATCGCTGCCGGTGCCGTGCCCGTGCTCGCGTTCGATGAGCGGGCCGACCTGCTCGCTTCATCGCCCGAACTGGACGGCCACATCGCCATCCTCGGCGACACGGTGTCAACGGCCGAACTTGAGCTGGTGATCGTGCTCGGCGGCGACGGCACCATCCTGCGTTCGGCCGAACTCGTGCGCGGCTGCTCGGCCCCGCTGCTCGGAATCAACCTTGGCCACGTGGGTTTTCTCGCCGAGAGCGAGCGTGACGACCTCGGTGAGGCAGTGCGGCGTGCCCTCAAGGGCGACTACGAGGTCGAAGAACGCCTCGCCCTCTCGGTGCGGGTCAAGGTGGCCGACGAGGTCGTCTATGAAACCTGGGCGCTCAACGAGGTCACCGTCGAAAAAGCCAGCCGTGAACGCATGATCGAGGTCGTCGTCGAGGTTGACGGTCGCCCGCTGTCGTCGTTCGGCTGCGACGGCGTCGTGCTGTCGACCCCGACCGGCTCGACCGCCTACTCGTTCTCGGCCGGCGGCCCGATCGTCTGGCCCGGCGTCGAAGCGCTGCTCTTGGTTCCGCTCAGCGCCCATGCCCTGTTCGCGCGACCGCTTGTGGTCGGCCCGGAGTCGTCACTCGCCGTGGAAGTGCTCTCCCGCACCGGCGCCCGCGCGGTGCTGTGCGCCGACGGACGCCGCACCCAGGACCTCCCGACCGGCGCCCGCGTGATCGTGCGGCGCTCCAGCGTTCCGGTGCGCCTGGCCCGCCTGCACATCGGCCCATTCACGGACCGCCTGGTCAATAAGTTCAACCTGCCGGTCACCGGCTGGCGCGGCCCGGTCGGCCGCGAGTGATCGACGAGCTGTTCATCCGCGACCTCGGCGTCATCGCCGAGGCCACGCTGCCGCTCGGCCCCGGTTTCACCGCCGTCACCGGTGAAACCGGCGCCGGCAAGACCATGGTGGTCACCGCCCTCGGGCTGCTGCTCGGCGATCGAGCGGATGCCGGCACCGTTCGGCAGGGCCAGCCCCAAAGTTTCGTGCAGGGCCGCTGGGTCATCGACCCGGCCAGCGCCGTGGCCGACCGGGTGCGCGACGCCGGGGGAGACCTCGACGGGCCGGAACTCATCCTCGGACGTTCGGTCTCGAGCGAAGGGCGCAGTCGTGCGATGGTCGGCGGCCGTGGCGCCCCGGCGAGCGTACTCGGTGACCTGCGCAACGACCTCGTCGTGGTGCACGGCCAGAGCGATCAGGTGCGCCTGCGCTCCGCCGCCGCCCAGCGCGACGCCCTCGACCGCTTCGCCGGGCCCGATCTCGCCGCCGTTCTCGGCGACTACCAGCACGCCTTCCACCGCTGGCAGGCCAACCAACAGGATCTCGACCGGCTGGTCACGGAGCGCGACCTGCGTGCTCGCGAGGCCGACGACCTGCGCGCTGCACTGGCCGAGATCGAAACGGTCGCCCCGCAGCGGGGCGAGGACGCCGAGCTGGCCGAACGTGCTGAACGCCTCGGCAATCTCGAAGAGCTGCGCCTGGCCGGCGAGCAGGCCCGTCAACTCATCTCCGCCGAAGACAACCCCGACGACCTGCCCGACGTCGTGGCCCTGCTCGAAGCAGCCAGACGCGCCCTCGACCGGGTCGCGCCGCACGACGTCGCCCTGCCGTCGTTGGTCGCGGCGATTGCCAACGTCGGTTTCGTCGTCGCCGACATCGCCGCCGAACTGGCCAGCTATCTGGACGGCCTCGACGCCGACGGTGCCCGCGAACTGGAAATCGTGCAGGAACGCCGCGCCGAACTGGGAATCCTCGCCCGCAAGTACCCCGGCGGTCTCGAGGAAGCCATCGAATTTCTGGACACCGGCAGCACCCGGCTGCTCGAGCTGGACTCCGACTCCGAGAGAATCGACCAGCTCAGCGCCGAAGCGGATGCCGACCACACGCTGGTCACCGATCTCGCCGCCGCCCTCACCGCGTTGCGCCTGGCGGCAGCCGTGCAGCTCGGCGCCCGGGTGACCACGGAACTCGGCGCGCTGGCGATGCCGGACGCCGTGCTGCTCGCGGAGGTGGAACCCGGCCCCGAGTTCACGGTCACCGGCAGCGATCTCGTACGCCTGCTGCTGCAGCCGCACGCGGGCGCCGAACCCCGGGCGTTGGCGCGCGGGGCATCCGGTGGCGAATTGTCTCGGGTCATGCTCGCCATCGAGGTCGTCATCAACGCGACCGACCCGGTGCCCACCTTCGTCTTTGACGAGATCGATGCCGGCGTGGGCGGGGCCGCAGCCATTGAAATTGGACGCCGACTAGCCCGACTGGCCGAAACCGCCCAGGTGATCGTGGTCACCCACCTCGCCCAGGTGGCCGCGTTCGCTGGTAACCATCTCAGTGTGGTCAAGGACAGCGACGGATCCGTCACAGCCTCGAGCGTGCGCCAGCTGAGTGGCGACGACCGGGCCGCCGAAATGGCGCGCCTGCTTTCGGGGCTGCCCGACTCCAAGAGTGGTCTCGAACATGCCCGCGAATTGCTCGACCTCGCGAAGCCAAAATGATCGGCGAAATTCAGGTGATAGCATTGAAGCCCGTGGTGGAAAATATACTTACGGACAGATCAGACGGCACGACCAAGCACATCTTCGTGACCGGGGGTGTGGTCTCCTCGCTCGGTAAGGGCTTGACGGCGGCCAGCCTCGGAAACCTTCTCACCGCGCGCGGCCTGCGGGTCGTCATGCAGAAGCTCGACCCCTATCTCAACGTCGACCCGGGAACGATGAACCCGTTCCAGCACGGCGAGGTCTTCGTGACCGACGACGGGGCAGAGACCGATCTCGACATCGGCCACTACGAACGTTTTCTCGACATCAACCTCGGTCAATCGGCCAACGTGACTACCGGGCAGATCTACTCCCAGGTCATCGCCAAAGAACGCCGCGGCGAATATCTCGGCGACACCGTGCAGGTCATCCCGCACATCACCGACGAGATCAAGCGTCGCATGCGCCTGCAGGCCAGTGACGATGTGCGCCCCGACGTGATCATCACCGAGGTCGGCGGCACCGTCGGCGACATCGAAAGCCAGCCGTTCCTCGAGGCCGCCCGCCAAGTGCGCCACGAACTCGGCCGCGGCAACGTCTTCTTCGTGCACGTTTCGCTCGTGCCGTTCCTCGGCGCGGCCGGCGAGCAGAAGACCAAGCCCACTCAGCACTCCGTCGCGACGCTCCGCTCGATCGGTATTCAGCCCGACGCCCTCGTACTGCGCAGCGACCGCCCGGTCTCCGAGTCGAACAAGCGCAAGATCGCACTCATGTGCGACGTCGACGAAGACGCCGTCGTCAATGCCGTCGACGTTGCGTCGATTTATGAAATCCCGACCATGCTGCACGACCAGGGTCTCGACAAGTACATCGTCAACGCCCTCGGCCTCGTGGCGGACGTCGTCGACTGGTCCGGCTGGGAAAACCTGCTCGAAGCCGTACGCCACCCCAACCACGAGGTCACGATCGGTCTGGTCGGCAAATACATCGACCTTCCGGATGCCTACCTCTCGGTTACCGAGGCGCTGCGAGCTGGCGGATTCGCCAACCAGGCCAAGGTCAAGATCGTCTGGATCGGCTCCGACGATTGCGAAACCGACGAGGGAGCTGCCCGCTTGCTCGGCGAACTCGACGGCATCTGCGTGCCGGGTGGCTTCGGAATCCGCGGCATCGAGGGCAAGCTCGGCGCCCTTAAATTCGCCCGCGAAAACGGAATTCCCGTGCTCGGACTGTGCCTCGGCCTGCAGTGCATGGTCATCGAATACGCCCGCAACAAGGCCAACCTGCCCGGGGCATCCTCGAGCGAGTTCGACCCGGAAACGGAGTTTCCGGTCATCGCGACCATGGAAGAGCAGGTCGAGATCATCGCCGGCGGCGACCTCGGCGGCACCATGCGCCTCGGCCTCTACCCGGCCACCCTCGCCGAGGGGTCCCTCGTCGCCGAACTGTACGGCGCGAACGAAGCATCCGAACGTCACCGTCACCGCTACGAGGTCAACAACGCCTTCCGCGACCAGATCGCCCTGGCCGGCCTGTGGTTCTCCGGAACCAGCCCCGACCGGCACCTGGTCGAATACGTCGAGCTCAAGCGCGAAGAACACCCGTTCTACGTCGGTACGCAGGCCCACCCGGAGCTACGGTCACGGCCGAACCATGCGCATCCGCTGTTTCGCGGCCTGATCAAGGCCGCACTCGACCGCCAGCAGGCCAGCCGCTTGTTCGAGGTGAAAGAAGAACTCAGTGCCTGACCTTCAGGATGACGTAGCTCCGGTCGCCGTGACCGCGAGCGACATCGTCTATGACGGCGCCATCTGGAACGTGCGCCGCGACAGCTTCGACTACAACGGCGCAAGCATCACCCGTGAGTACCTCGACCACCCCGGCGCGGTCGCCGTACTCGCCCTCGACGAGCAGGACCGGGTGCTGCTGATCAAGCAGTACCGGCACCCGACCGGCCTGCGCGGCTGGGAACTGCCGGCCGGACTCCTCGACGTGAGTGGCGAGAACGCCGTCGTCGGCGCGAAGCGCGAGCTGGCTGAAGAAGCGGATGTCGTCGCCTCCGACTGGGCGCTGCTCACCGAGTTCTACACCTCGCCCGGCGGTAGCAACGAAGCCATTCGGGTGTACCTCGCCCGCGGGGTGTCATCGCTTCCGGCTTTCGCGCGCACCGACGAGGAAGCCGATATCGAACTGTGCTGGGTTCCGCTCGACGAGTGCGTCGACGCCGTGCTGGCGCGGCGCATCTCCAACCCGATCCTGATCGTGGCCGTTCTGGCCGCCCAGGCGGCCCGTTCACGCGGGTGGAGCACGCTTGCGGCGGCTGACCTGCCGTGGCCGCGGCATCCGCTCAGCCTGCATTCGCCCAGCAGTCACACCACCGCCTGAACATGTCGATCGCCACGGCGGTAGATGGGTATCTGCGGCACGTGGCGGTCGAGCGTGGTCTCGCCGCGAACACCGTCGCCGCGTACCGCCGTGATCTCGGGCTGTACACGGCCTGGCTCGGGGCAGATTCGGCTGAGGGTCCGCCGCGGCCGATCACCGACCTGCGCGACGTCACCCGGCAGCACATCTCGGCCTTCGTGCAGTACCTCGGACTTCGCCCGGAATCGCCGCTGACGGCGGCTTCCATCGCCCGCGTTCTCTCGACCGTGCGCGGATTCCACCGGTTTCTGCAGGGTGAGGGCCTCGTTGAAACGGACGTTGCGCACGACACCAAACCCCCCAAACTAGCCCTGCGCCTGCCCAAGGCGATCTCGATCGACCAGGTGACGGCGCTGCTCGCGGCCACCGACGGTGACGATGTGCAGCGACTGCGCGACAAGGCCCTGCTCGAACTGCTCTACGCCACCGGCGCCCGGGTGAGCGAGGTCGTCGACCTCAACGTCGACGACGTGCTCGTGGAGGAGTTCGACTCGGTGCGCCTCACCGGCAAGGGCGACAAACAGCGCATCGTGCCGGTCGGCAGTTTCGCGCGCGCCGCAGTCTCCGACTACCTGGTGCGAGCCCGGCCGATGCTGTCCGCCCGCGGACGCTCGACGCCGGCCCTGTTCCTCGGGCTGCGCGGGCAACGCGTGAGCCGGCAGAACGCCTGGCTGATCATTCGTGCTGCCGCCGAGCGTGCCGGGCTCACCGTGCCCGTCTCACCGCACACCCTGCGCCACTCCTTTGCGACACACCTGCTCGCCGGCGGCGCTGACGTGCGGGTGGTGCAGGAACTCCTCGGCCACTCCTCGGTCGCCACGACCCAGATCTACACGCTCGTGACGGTGGACACCCTGCGCGACATGTACACCACCGCCCACCCCCGAGCTCGCTGATCAGGGGGCACAGCGGCGATCCTTGCGGCGACGGGCCATTCCACTCGCTACAATCGACCAAGTGATGGGTGCAGGACAAATCAAGGACGGGCCAGTGACGCGTAAGTTGAGCGAGCGAATTTCGCTACCCGGTTTCGACGACATGCCGGTTGGTCCGACCGGACGCGAAAAACACGAGTTCGCCGAGCCGGAGCCACTGAAAAGCCACGGTCCGGCCCGCATCATCTCCCTCTGCAACCAGAAGGGTGGCGTCGGCAAGACCACGACGACCATCAACCTCGGTGCCGCCCTGGCCAGCTACGGCCGCCGCGTGCTCGCCGTCGACTTCGACCCGCAGGGTGCCCTCTCGGCCGGCCTCGGCGTGCCGACCCACGACGTCACCACCATTTACGATCTGCTGCTGAACGGCAAGGTCGACCCGAAAGACGCGATCCAGCCGACCTCGGTCGAGGGACTCGACGTCATCCCGGCCAACATCGACCTGTCCGCCGCCGAGGTGCACCTGGTCAACGAGGTCGCCCGCGAGCAGATTCTGGCCCGCGTGCTGCGCAAGGTCTCCGCCGACTACGACGTCATCCTGATTGACTGCCAGCCCTCGCTTGGCATCCTCACCGTGAACGCGCTCACCGCGAGCCACGGCGTGCTGATTCCGCTCGAGTGCGAATTCTTCGCCCTGCGCGGCGTCGCCCTGCTCATCGAAACCATCGACAAGGTGCGCGACCGACTCAACCCGGCCATCGAACTCGACGGTATTCTCGCCACCATGTACGACTCCCGCACCCTGCACTCCCGGGAGGTGCTCGAGCGCGTCGTCGACGCCTTCGGCCACAGCGTGCTCGAAACCGTCATCGGCCGCACCGTGAAATTTCCCGATGCGAGCGTCGCCGGGGTACCCATCACCGACTTCGCGCCCGAGCACGCGGCCGCCAAGGCCTACCTGCAGGTGGCCCGCGAACTGATCCACCGTGGCGCAGTCGCCTAGCGCGGCCGAGAAGCCCGCGTTTTCGGTCGCCCTTGGCAACTTCGAGGGCCCGTTCGACCTGCTGTTGAAACTGATCACCCGGCACGAACTCGACATCACCGAGGTCTCGCTCAGCCAGGTCACCGACGAGTTCATCTCCTACCTGCGCGGCCTCGACGCTGCCGAAGAACTCGACCAGGCCACCGAGTTTCTCGTCGTCGCCGCCACACTGCTCGACCTCAAGGTGGCCGGACTGCTGCCGCAGGGTGAACTCGTCGACGCCGAAGATGTTGCCCTGCTCGAAGCCCGCGACGTGTTGTTCGCCCGCCTGCTGCAATACCGTGCCTTCAAGGAAGCCGCCGGCTGGTTCACCGGCCAGCTCGACGTGGAGACTCGCCGGCACGTGCGGTCGGTGCGGCTCGAGGAGAAGTACCGTCAGAAGACCCCCGAGCTGGTCTGGACGCTTTCGCTCGCCGATTTCGCCGCCCTGGCTGCCATGGCCCTCGCACCGCGCGAGCTGCCCGTTGTGGGCGTCGACCATCTGCACGCGCCGCTGGTCAGCATCCGCGAGCAGGCCGCCTACGTCGTCGCCATGCTGCAGCCGGGGGAGCCGATCTCGTTCCGGCAGCTCATCGCCGGCGCCGACCTGAAGGGCGTCATCATTGCCCGCTTTCTCGCCGTGCTCGAGCTTTACCGCCATGGAGCGCTCTCCTTCGACCAGATTGAGCCCCTCGGCGAGCTCACCCTGCGCTGGAACGCCGAGTCCCTCACCGGGCGCGAGTGGTCCGACGAGAACCTGGCATCGTTAGGGGCCGACTATGACAACTGATTTTCGACTTACGGAAAACCCGACCACCGGCACGCGGTCCCGCACCCCGCAAACGAATGCCGCAGCATCCGTTTCGCAGGAAGTCCTCGACCGACAGCTCGAAGCCGTGTTCATGGTCGCCGACGAGCCGCAGGGCCTCGTGCACCTCGCGACCGCCGTTGGACGGCCGGTCGCGGAGGTGGCGGCATCTGTTGCACGTCTCGTCGCCGATTTCGACGGGCTCAGCAGCCCCGACGGTACGAAAGCTGTGCGGCGCGGCTTCGAACTGCGCGAGGTCGCCGGCGGCTGGCGCATCTACGTGCGAGCAACGCACGATGAGCTCGTGACCGAATTAGTACTCACCCAGAATCCCAGTCGGCTCAGCCAGGCGGCCCTGGAAACCCTCGCCGTGATCGCCTACAAACAGCCGATCAGCCGCGGCCAGGTCGCCAGCATTCGCGCCGTCAACGTCGACTCCGTCGTGCGCACCCTGCTCGGTCGCGGTCTCGTCACCGAGGCCTTCACCGACAGCGAAACCGGCGCGATCAACTACGCCACCACAGACTTGCTGCTCACCCAGCTCGGAATCAACTCGCTCGACGAGTTACCCCACCTTTCGCCGTTGCTCGACGGCGGCACCGACGGATTCGAGGATCTACTTTGACCGACAACACCCCCCAGGACCAGGCGCCACGCGACCCCAACTTCAACCCGGAGGCCGCAGCGGACGGCGTGCGCCTGCAGAAGGTGCTCGCCTCAGCCGGCGTAGCCAGCCGCCGGGTCTCCGAAGACCTCATCACCTCCGGCCGAGTGCGGGTGAACGGCAAGGTCGTCACCGAGCTCGGCCGCCGGGTACACCCCGAAAGCGACCAGGTTGCCGTCGACAACGTGGCCGTTCAGCTCGACACCACCCGCCGCTACCTCATGCTCAACAAGCCGGTCGGCGTGGTTTCCTCGATGCAGGACGAGAGCGGACGCCCCGACCTTCGCGAATTCACCGACCAGTTCGACGAACGCCTCTTCAATGTGGGCCGTCTCGACGCCCAGACCAGCGGCCTGCTGATTCTAACGAACGACGGTGACCTCGCCCACGTTCTCGCCCACCCCTCCTTCGGCGTCTCGAAGACCTACATCGCCAAGGTCGAGGGCCGCGTCTCGCCGCAGACTATCGGAGCGCTGCAGAGCGGCATCGAACTCGACGACGGCCCCATTCACGCCGACAAGGCACGCATCCTCACGAGCCCTCCCGGCGGCGGCTACAGCATGGTCGAGCTCACCCTGCACTCGGGCCGCAACCGCATCGTGCGACGGATGCTCGACGCCGTCGGTCACCCCGTGGTCGACCTGGTGCGCCGCCAATTCGGGCCCCTGAATCTCGGAACCCTGCAGCAGGGCGCCGTGCGCGAACTCACCCGTGAAGAACTCGGCCAGCTGCTCACCGTCTCCCGCCAAGCGCCGAGCGCGCGTCCCGAAGCTAACTGAGGACTGACGCATATGGGGGAAAGCCGCCTCGTCGGCCCGGTGCGTATCGTCGGCGTCGGCCTGCTCGGAACCAGCATCGGCCTCGGTCTGCGCAACCGCAAGATTGAGACGATCCTCGCCGACGCGTCACCGACCAACCTGCGCATCGCGATCGACTATGGTGCCGGCCGCGCCGCGAAAGACGGCGACCTGCCGCAGCTGATCGTGGTCTGCGTGCCGCCCGACGTGACCGCAGAGATCGTCGCCCGCGAACTCGAGGCGTACCCGGGAGCGATCGTGACTGATGTCGCGAGCGTCAAGCTGGCCCCGCTCGCCGAGCTGCGCGAGCGCGGAGCCGATATCAGTCGCTACATCGGGTCGCATCCGCTTGCCGGTCGGGAGAAGGGCGGACCGCTGTCCGGCCGCGCCGACCTGTTCATCGGCCGCCCCTGGGTGGTCGCCGCGCACGACGCGATCAGCTACCAGCAGGCGGGCGCGATCGACGACCTCATTCTCGACCTCGGCGCCATCCTGGTCGAGATGACGCCGGAAGAGCACGACCTCGGCGTTGCCCTGGTCTCGCACGTGCCGCAGGTCATCTCCACGCTGATGGCCCGCCGCCTCACCGGGGCCGCACACTCCTCCCTCAACCTGGCCGGCCAGGGCCTTCGCGACGTGACCCGCGTCGCGGCGAGCGACCCCGACCTATGGGTGCAGATTCTCGGCGCCAACGCCGGCCCGGTGCGCGACGTGCTCCTGGCCTACCGCGACGACCTCGACCGGTTCATCGAGGCCCTCGAAGATCCGGCCGCGCAGGGTTCGCAACGCAAGGTCGCCGAGGAACTCGCCGGCGGCAACGCGGGAGTGGCCCGCCTGCCCGGCAAACACGGCCAGGACCGTCGGTTCTCGTCGATGGTCGTCATGGTCAACGACCAGCCCGGCCAGATCGCCCGGCTGCTCAACGACATCGGTGAGCTCGGCGTCAACCTTGAAGACTTACGCTTGGAACACTCGCCGGGTGCCCAGATCGGTCTCGCCGAAATCTCCGTATTACCCGAGGCCGTCATTCGCCTCACCGAAGAGCTGGCCGCCCGCGGCTGGCGGATTGCTGGTTGACTTTCATGGCCCGTCATACCCTCCCCACCCTCGTCGCCATCGATGGGCCGGCCGGCAGCGGCAAGTCGAGCGTGAGCCGTGCCGCCGCACGTCGCCTCGGTTTCGCCTACCTCGACACCGGCGCCGCCTACCGTGCGCTGGCCTGGCTGGCGCTTGACCGCAACACCGATAAGACCCAAGCGGATGCCGTCACCGCGCTGCTCAAAGACTTCGACTATTCAATCGGTACCGATCCGGACGAATATTACGTCACGGTGGGGCAGACCGACGTGACCGACGCCATCCGCTCACCGGAAGTCAGTGCCGCGGTTAGCGCTGTAGCCCGCGTTCCCGCGGTGCGTGAGGCGCTCACCGAGCTGTTCCGCAGCCTCGCCGCCAACGTGGATCGGCCCGGCGTCGTGGTCGAAGGACGCGACATCACGACCATCGTCGCCCCCGAGGCCGAGGTGCGCATTCTACTCACGGCCTCCGAGGAGGCTAGAATGGCTAGACGCTCTGCGGAAATAACGACCCAATCGGCCCAAACCGTGGCAGAACAGCTGCGATCACGCGATCGCGCTGACTCACAGGTTGTCGATTTCATGAGCGCTGCAGACGGTGTGATAACCGTCGACTCCACCCATCTCGACTTCGAGCAGACCATTGAAGCGGTCATCGACGTCTACCACACATGCACGAAGCGGGCTTTGAATGAGTAACGAATACGACGACGACACGAGCTCAGCGCTCGATACCGAGCTGGCGGAACGACTCGCCAACCTCGATGAGGAATTGGCCACCCGGCGTTCCGCCGCGCTGCGCACGGACCTCGACAACTACGACCTCGACGAGGAAGACCTCGACGTACTTCAGGCCGTCACCGACGACCCCGACGCCATCCAGTACCTGCCCGCCGTTCCGGTGGTCGCCATCGTCGGTCGCCCGAACGTCGGTAAGTCGGCGCTGGTCAACCGCATTCTCGGCCGCCGTGAGGCCGTCGTCGAAGACACCCCCGGTGTGACGCGCGACCGCGTCGCCTACAAGGGCGACTGGAACGAACGCAAGTTCAGCCTCGTCGACACCGGCGGCTGGGAACCCGACGCCAAGGGCATCGACGCTTCCGTCGCCGCCCAGGCCGAGATCGCCATCGATCTGTCCGACCTGGTCATGTTCGTCGTCGATTCCAACGTGGGCCCGACCTCGACCGACGAGGCCGTCGTGCGCATGCTGCGTAAGAGCGGCAAGCCTGTCTTCCTGGTCGCCAACAAGGTTGACGACGTGCGCCAGGAGCCCGAAGCGGCCAGCCTGTGGTCGCTCGGCCTCGGCCAGCCGTGGCCGGTTTCCGCCCTGCACGGTCGTGGTGTGGCCGACCTGCTCGATGCGATCCTGCTCGTGCTGCCCGAAATCTCCAACGTTGCCAAGCAGGAAGTCGGCGGGCCGCGCCGCGTCGCCATCCTCGGCCGCCCGAACGTGGGCAAGTCCAGCCTGCTCAACAAGGTTGTGGGGGAGGAGCGCGTTGTCGTCAACGAGCTCGCCGGCACGACCCGCGACCCGGTCGACGAGCAGGTCGAACTCGGCGGCAAGGTCTGGCGTTTCGTCGACACCGCCGGCATCCGCCGTCGTGTGCACCTCTCGCAGGGCGCTGACTTCTACGCCTCACTGCGCACCAGCGCCGCCCTCGAAAAGGCCGAGGTCGCCGTTGTGCTGCTCGACGTGACCGAGGTCATCAGCGAGCAGGACATCCGCGTCATCGACCTCGTCATCGAGTCGGGCCGCGCCCTTGTGCTCGCCTTCAACAAGTGGGACCAGATCGACGACGACCGTCGCCGCTACCTTGAGCGTGAGATCGAGCAGGACCTGGCCCACGTGGCCTGGGCCCCGCGCGTGAACATCTCGGCCAAGACCGGTCGCCACATGGAGAAACTGGTTCCGGCCCTCGAGCTCGCGCTCGAGTCGTGGGACACCCGCATCGCCACCGGCAAGTTCAACGCCTTCCTGGCCGAGCTCGCCGCGGCCCACCCGCACCCCGTGCGCAGCGGCAAGCAGCCGCGCATCCTGTTCGGCACTCAGGCGTCCAGCCGCCCGCCGACCTTCGTCGTGTTCACCACCGGCTTCCTAGACCCTGGCTACCGTCGCTACATCCAGCGTCGGCTGCGCGAGATCTACGGCTTCGAGGGAAGCCCGATCAACCTCAGCATGCGGGTGCGCGAGAAGCGCAAACGCTAAATTCGCAGACTCCAAGCGGCCGGTCCTGTTAGCGCAGGTCCGGCCGCTTTTTTGGGCGCCGAACTCCCGTCGCGCCAGCCAAGATGAGGCCACTCGATTTGCATGCACACCCTAAGTGGGCAATGCTCATAAAGTACACTGAGGCCCTCTACGGCTGATCACCCGCACGTTCCCGGACTTGTGCGCGACAAAGAATATACGTAACTAACTAATGGCATTGAGAAATACCCGCACGTCCATCTCTAAACACAACTCAAGCACAACCACTCGGCCTGTCACCGACGTCCGCCCACGCCGGAACCCACGATTGGTCATTCTGGCCGCAGCCGCGGTGTCGACCGTCGCCCTTTCTGGCCTCACCGCTGTTCCGGCCTTTGCCGGGAGCGCAAGCGGCAGCGCCGACACGACGAGCACCTCGATCGAGATCCCGGCTGGCCGGAGCGTCACCGCTCAGCTGGGCACAGTGCCCTCCGGCCTGAAATCCGTCGATGTGAAGTTCTTCACGTCCGGGGTCACGGCCAGAAGTCAGGTGAAAATTGCTGTCGGCCCAGAGGACACCCAAACGTATTCGTTCACGGCGCCGGTGGGTACCAGTAGAACCAAAACCGTCACGATTCCCGTGACGACGCAGACAAACGGCGCTGTAACTCTGTCCAGTAGCGTCGCCGACGTCAGGTTGAACCTCGAACTGGCCGGTTTTGAACGCGGCGCAACGGAGCCCAGTCCCGAGCCGACTCCGGCACCGTCACCGTCACCCGAGCCGACTACGGCTCCGTCACCCGAGCCGACTCCGGCTCCGTCACCCGAACCGACTCCGACTCCGACTCCGACTCCGACACCGGCTCCGACACCGTCACCCGAGCCGACTCCGACACCGGGTGGCATGCCTGGTGCCTCCAACACGGGTGTTCCGTCCGGAACCACACTGACCGTTCACCATGGCGACATCAATGTCACGACGGCCGGCACAGTTCTCGACGGCCTTGACATTCGTGGCCTGGTCAAGATCAGCGCGGCCAACGTCACCATCAGGAATTCCATCATTCGTGGTCGCACCATGAACGGCCCGGGCGCCCTGATCAACAACCTCGGCGGCTTCAGAAACCTCGTCGTGACCGACACCGAGCTCTCCCCGAGCACCGCATCGCCCGATGCCAATGGAATCTATGGCTATAACTACACGGCAACGCGCTTGAACATCAACAACGTCATTGATGGCATTCACATCACGGGAAGCAATGTGAGCCTGCAGGACTCCTGGATCCACGACCACATGCACTACCGCAATGACCCGAATCAGGGCGGTTCGCCCAGTCACGACGACTCCATCCAGGTTCAGTCTGGCAATAACATCACGGTCACCGGCAACCGCCTGACCGACTCGCACAGCGCTGCCGTGCAAATCACCCAGGACCGCGGAAAGGTATCCGACTTCACCTTCGCGGACAACTTCGCCAATGGCGGGGCCTGCACCGTGAACATTGCCGAGAAGTCATACGGTCCCATCCAGGGTGCGGCGATCACCGGCAATACCTTCGGGCGCGACTCGCGCCTGGCCAACTGCGCCGTGATCGCACCGACCACGACAAAGATTGACTTTGCCGACAACTACTACGCTCCCGATGGCGCCCTCGTCACCATCAGGAAGGGTT
This sequence comes from Cryobacterium sp. PH31-L1, assembly GCF_030063145.1. Taxonomy (GTDB): domain Bacteria; phylum Actinomycetota; class Actinomycetes; order Actinomycetales; family Microbacteriaceae; genus Cryobacterium. The sequence continues at coordinate 323 of NZ_JASISM010000015.1, read as the reverse complement.
AGGCTCCAACCCCTGCCGCGAACTGTCGACGCGCGACTCGCGCCCTTCATGTCCGCTGATCGAGCAGAAAGTTTCATCGTGCTTTCCTGAAATCTGCACAAAACGCGAAATTCGTTGAGCGGATGCGGTCGGGCCTGTTATCGCAGGTCCGGCCGCTTTTTTGTGCCCGTTTCCGGGTTTTCGTCTACCATCCCCACCGACGCCGCCTCGGTGCAGGTCATGTTCGACACCACCGCCGCCGCCCGCACCGACATCAAAGTGCTCGTCGGCCCGGAAAACACCCAGCGCTACTACTTCACCGCCCCCACCGGCGACGGCCCCGA
>NZ_JASISM010000014.1 GCF_030063145.1 Cryobacterium sp. PH31-L1 | reverse complement strand
CGCCACAGATCCTGTCCATTCCCGCGACGGCATGGATCAACAAACCCACCGACAAACCCACCGAGAATGACGGGCTCGAACTAGCCGCCTAAACTCCCACTGGCCTCATTCGCCTTGACAAATTCCGCAATCCGCCGACGCCCGGTCAACCCCGTGACTGATTCCACGCGTTGTGTCGTTGTGGTGATTGACGAGCACCGTATCGAGTCCTAGAGAGGGAGATTTTCTTGTGTCCAGTCAGAATCAGGCAACAACGACACAGACCACGAGCCAGCACACCGACCCACCCGTGAGCACCGCCTTTCGCGGCGCCTCACGAGCCCAGGGCTACATCGAAGCGGATGCTCCCGCCAACGATCGCCCGCCTGCGCCGGCCCCAGAGTTCCGGGCCGTCGACGCGACTGGTACACCGTCCACCGCGACGCCACCGCGGCCGGCGGGACGCCCCTCGGAACCGGCTCTGGCCGACCTGTTCGGCGGCTCCGACCACAACCTCGGACTGCTCTCCACCACTCCACCGGCGCAGGGCGCGCAGCGCGGCCTGCGAGGCATGCTCTCCCGCCTCGGGCTGTCGATGACGCCGGGGCCCGCGGAGCTGGCCGAGCGCGAGCAGGCCGGAGCGCTGCGCCGCGATGAGGAAACGATCCGGCAGGCAACCTGGACCCGCGCGGTGAGCGTGTTAGTCGCCAACCAGAAGGGCGGCGTCGGGAAGACTCCGTCGGCGATCATCGCCGGCGGAGTCCTCGCCGCCGCCCGCGGCGGATCGGTGTGCATCCTCGAGGTCTCCGACGACCCCGGTGCGCTGTCGTTCCGGGCGGAGGGGAACCCTGCCCGTGGCATGGGCGAACTCGTCCGCGACGTCGACACCATCGCTAGCGCCGGGCAGCTCGCCGGCTACACCGCGCCTCAAACCTCGTTCGCCTCCGTGATCGGCACCGTCCGTCGCAGGCCGCGCCTCACCCACGACGACGTGACGGCTGTCGCGGCAGTTGTTGACCAGTACTACGGCATCCGCGTCATGGACAGCGGCAACCAACCGTCCTCGTCCGCGTTCCAGGGCGCCGTCGACACGGCGGACGCGCTGGTGATTCCGGTGTTCAACGCCGGAGACGCGGTTTTGGAGGCGGTCGCGCTGCTGGACGTGCTCCGTTCGGCCGGCGGCAAGGCCGCAAGCCTGGCCGACCACGCCACGATTCTGCGGCTGACCGATGGGCGGCCGGAGAACCAGCAGGTCGTCGAGCGGGTCGACCAGATCATCGCCGATGCCGGCGTCGAGCAGGTATTCACCATCCCCTACGACCCGCACATTGCTGAGCGCGGGCAGATCACCCTCAGCCATCTCGCCCCGCCGACGCGGCGCGCTTTCGCTGCGGCGGCGGCAGGCGTCGTGCGTACTCTGCAAGCCACCGTCCGATAGCCGCGAAAGGCGAAGCGCCATGCTCACAGATTCCCTGCACACCCTCGTGGGCACCATCGTGCGCACGATTGACAACCCGCTGGACGGCATCCTGCCGGACTTCACCATCTTCGGGACGGAATTTACCCTGCTTTGGCAGAAGCTCCTCGCCGGGGTGTGGGGGATCGGCATCATCCTGGCGATCGTGTTCCTGATCATCGGCATCATCAAAATGGCCAGCGCCTCCAGCGGCGGCAACCCGAACGAATACAAAACCGCCCGCAACCAGGCCATGTGGGCTGGGATTTCGCTCGGCGTGCTGGCCGCCCTCGCGGTGATCGTCGGCGCCATCCTCGCCGTCTTCGGATAGGAGCACTCGTGCACGCGACCGCACCACCCGCCCGCCGCACCTGGCCCTGGATCGTCGGCGCCGCCATTCTCATCGGCGCACTCGTCATTGCCGGCGCCGTCTACTTCGGCATCCAAGCCGGCACCGACACACCCACAGCCGACCCGACAACGCCGGCAGCGACCAGCACGGCGACGCCGAGCACAACACCGGTCGATGCGGAACCGACCGGATGCCTCGGTGGCGAAACACGCGACGCCGCCATGGTCCTCGCCGCCCAGCAAGCCGCAGCGCACACGAGCAGCGGAGCCGTCGAGTACGCCGCGGCCTTCGTGCGGTGGCTACACCAGTACCCTTACCCGCCGTCGAACGATGCGGACTCCGTCGCGGCAAGTGGTCTCGCCGCTGATGTTCCTACGAAAGATTTGCGAGAGTTCTTCGCAAATAATCCGAACGTCTCAGGCGGGCTCGTGCCGGACGCGACGGAATACTACCTGTCGACCATTCCTGGTGTGTGGCACATCGAATCCTCGTCGACCGATGAAGTCGTCGCCACGATCGGTACGGGGCTCGTCGTGCAAGGGGCAATGAGCCCAACGTTGAAAGGATCGATTACCGTGACCGTGCGCTGGGAAAACGGCGAGTGGAAATTTGCGAAGTCTGAAGGGACACGCACGACGGAGGACTTGTTCTCGATCGGTGAACCCTTCACGAACGGGTGCTGACGATGATGGGCTTGGCGACCACGCCCGGTGACGACCCAGGATTTTTTGGAGATCTTGTGGGCGGCATCGGTAACGCCATCAATGGGGCAGCCGGAGTGGTGTCGTACTGGTCGGACCCGTGGGGCAACTCCTTCAAGATGCTCCGCGACACGGCGACGGGCATGAGTCGGGACATCATGCCGGCGTTGACCAGTGCGACGCTGCCGGACCTAACTACGGACTGGTTCATTAACGCCTACAAGATCAGCTTCGCCACGGCAATCTTCGTCGCCGTGTTGCTGTTGATCCCGCAGGCCGTCCGAACGGCGCGCGGCGCTCAGGCGGGCCGCGACTTGGTTGAGTCCGTCGGTCTTTACTTTGGGACGTTCCTGCTCGGGGCCATGTTTGGGCCGATGTTCGGGATCATGCTGATCAACTTCTTCCACTCCCTGACGGACGTTTTCGTCGCAGCGGGCCTGACCGGCACGGCGACGACCGTCACCGGGCAGTTCAGCTCCATGATTGAGCAGGCCGACCCCGTCGGCATCACAGGCGGGATCGTCATGGGCGTCATCTTGATGATCTGCATGATCTTCGCCCTCTTCCTGGTGCTGCTGATGCTGTTGGTGCAGCTGGTGACGCTCTACTTCACCGGGGTGCTTCTGCCGCTTGGGCTGGTGTGGATCATTGACAAGAACAAGCGATCCTTCGGCTTGAAGATCGCCGCGCTGTGGATTGGGATTCTCGCCGCGCACCCGCTGCTGTTCCTGCTGTTGGGTCTGGCCTTTTCGATGACGGCGAACCAGCTCAGCGCGTTCGGTAACAACTTCGGTCTGCAATCGATGGTGTCGCTCTTGGTGGCCATCATCGGTCTGCTGATGGCTGCGCTCTCGCCGCTTCTGCTGATGAAGTTCGCGCCGATCATTCCGATGGCCTTCGGTGGCACGACCGGTCCGTCCGTGGACATTGGGAAGCACATCGGGGCGCAGAACATGACTGAAGCCAGCGAACGCTACGGCCAACCCTCCGGCCAGGATCGGTCCAGTTCAACAACCACCAGAGAGTCTACGGATTCGACGACCGAGCGCGTTTCGGAGTCCTCGACAGCTCCGGGCAGCCTGTCGGAGGTCATCGGCAACCGCGCCGCTGCTGCCGCAGCCGGCACTGGCGCGGCCGGTGAGGGGGCGACGATCGGTGCTGGTCGCACGGCGACCGCGACGGCGGGAGCTGCCGGAGCCGGTGCGGCTGCTGGCGGAGGCGCGGCCGCGGCTGAGACCGGGCTTGCCGCCGCGGGGACGGCGGAGTCGGCGACCGGTGCGGGCGCGGTTGTCGGCGTTCCGACGTTGATCGCGGCGGCGGGGATCGCCGCCGCGCACAAGGGTGTCGAGGTCGTCGGGAAGGGCGTGGATTTGGCGCAGACGGCGGGGGAGCAGGTGACGGAGTCGATGGATGACACCCCGACTCTGGGAGGAGATCACCCATGATGACGGACCTGCGTAACCGGACGGTCATCCGTTATCTGGGCGGGGAGAGTGGACACCGCTCTTTTTTCGGCGGGACGCACTCTCGCGCCCGGATCATCTTCCTGGCCTGCTCGCTCGTGTTCGGGATGGTGTTCACCCCGCTGATTGGCTGGCCCGCCCTCGCGGTAGCGGCGGTCAGTTGCGGAGTGACGTTCCTGGTCACCGCCAAGACGCACCGCGGGTCCATTGTCGACCGCCGCCGCAAGCGCGCCCGGTGGAAGAAGCGCAGTCACGATGGCACGACCCGGTTCGTGCCCTACGAGGTCGGGGCGTGGGACCAGCTCCAGCAGGCTCTTGCCGAGGCCCGCGCCGCCACGGGCGCGGCGGCCCGGGCGGCTGCTGCGGAGGCGGGCCGGGCGGTGGTGGCGATGCGGGCAAACCCGGACGGGTCGGACGGGCTCGGCTGGCTGCAATACGGCCGCGGTGAGCCCGGCATTGCCTGGCACGCCCCCGTGGGCGAGCAGAGCTACCTGTCGGTGACGTTCACCGTCAGCGGGCAGCTGCGCGGGATCGAATCGGCCAGCGTCATGGCGCGCGCCGCCCACGGCTGGGGTGCGTTCCTCGCCGCCCGCGCCGTCCCCTCCGTTCTCGTGCAAGACGTGCAGATCACCACTCGGGTGCTGCCGGCCGATACGGCGTTGCAGGAATTCTGGGTGCTGAACAACCTCGACCCGGCTGCGCCGGTCGACGCGGTCGCCTCCTACGAAGAAGTACTACGCCTAACCGGGAACGATGCGATGGTGCAACGCCACTTCGTTACCGTGAACTGGCCGCTCACCCCCGCCTTCATCGACGCCGCTCGCAAATACGGCGATGGGCGGGACGGGTGGCGGGCGTTGATGCGGCAGGAGATCGCCTCGACTCAGCGTGGTTTGGCGGAGTCGAAGATTGGCCGGGTGGAGGTGCTGACGGCGCGGCAGGTGGCCGCGGTGGTGCGGCATCAGCAGAACCCGTCGCGGCCGATCGACTTCGTCGCCGACGTACACCCGAACCGAGTCGGCGAACCCGCCGAGGAGGAATTCTCCGCGCACATCGTCGACAGCACAGACCCGCTCACCGGGCTGCCGGTGCGGTGGTGGCACCGCACCGCCGCGATCCGCGCCGAAGCCCTCGCCACCGCCGCCCGCACCCAACTGTGGGTGCTGGACCTGCTGATCGGGAAGGACATCCAGTTCATCCGCTCGGTCAGCTTCCACCTGCACCTCGTGCCGGCGTCGGAGGCAAAAGTCGCTGCCCGGCAAGATCTGGTCCGCGACACGGCCGAAGCCCTCTCCCGGAGGGAGGCCGGGCAGCTCGACACCGACGACACCGACGTGCACATGACGGCCGCTCGACGCCGCCGGCAAGACCTCGTCTCCGGCTCGCAGCACCACGGCGCCATCTGGATCGGGTTCGTAACCATCTCCGTCCGCTCCCGAGAAGAACTGGCGCGAGCATCACGGCAGCTCGAGGAAACCTGCTCCACCGGCCTGGGCATTGAAAGCCTGGACTGGCTCGATTCCTATCAGGCCGCCGCGTCGGGTACGACGTGGCCGATCGGCCGCGGCCTGGCCGCGTCCGCGCCATCGTTCTCGGCGCGCGTCTACAGCCGCCTGGCCGGCAAATCCGACAAGGAGGCCCTCACATGACCACACCCAACGACACCAATTCATCCCGCGCGAAGCTGTGGGCGCTGCCCGTGCTGCGCCACTTCGCGCCGCCCGTCGAAGTCCCTGCCGACGAGGCAGGCGGGACCGACGCGGCCGGTAGCCGCGGGGCGGCGGAGATTCTGCCGTGGGCACTGCCCGGCACACCGCTGCGCACCCAAGCGGCCGCGGCGCGCCGCGGTTTCTACGCTCCGGCGCTGGCCGGCGCGCCCACGACGACGCGGCAGGCCGAGATCCTCAACACCGCGCTCATCGGCCCTCCGACCGGCACCCGCGGCGTCGTCAACGGGCGCGACGTGCTCTCCCGCACGACGATCTCCCACGACCCGGTGACGGCGTATAACTCGGAGCCGCGCGAGGTGTCCAGTCCGAACGTGATCGTCATGGGCGACGTCGGCGCCGGCAAAAGCTCCCACACCAAATGCAACTACGTCGTCCGCCCCCTCCTGCTGCAGGGCCGGCGTGGGGTGGTCTTTGACAAGAAGGATCAGAGCGGCGAGGGCGAATACTCCAACGTGGTGCGGCACTACGGGTTTGAACCGATCCGGTTCACCACCGACGGCACCGGCACCACCCTGAACCTGCTCGACCCGACCATTGCCCGCGGCACCGGCGTCGACGGTCAGATTCGGTTGCTGAACATCGTCACCCGCATCGCTCGCGGAGATAAGCCCCTCAACGGCTGGGAAGAAGAAGCCCTTCGCGCGGCCCTGCGCCGTACCGTCGGCCAAGCGCAGGGCCGGGCTCCGGTGCTCGCCGACGTGCTGCCGAACCTCGGCCTCGTCGTCGACGATGAGGACTACCGCACGCTGTCGGTCACCGCCCGCGACGACCTGCACAAGGCCGGACTGTCGGTGAAGTGGACGTTGAACGGGTTGCTCGACGAATACGCCGGCCTCCTCGACGGCGAAACCTCCTCCACGGTGGACCTCAGCGGCAAGCTGACGTCGTTTGATATTTCGCAGTTGCCCGATGACGGCCCGGCGGTGCCGGTGGTCATGGCGATCGGGAACATGTGGATGCTCGGGCGGTTGCGCAGCGAACGCACCTCGGCCACCACGGTCGTTTATGAGGAGGGCTGGCACATGATCGGCGGGCCGTCGGCGCAGCTGATCAAAGCCAACCAAAAGCTGTCCCGGGGCCTGGGCATCTCGAACGTGTTCGTTATGCACAAAGGCACCGACATTCCCAAGGACTCACCCGGCATGGCCATCATCCAGGAAGCCCAAACCGTTGTTGTTTACCGGCAGTCCCGCCCCGAAGACGCCCTCTGGTGTCAGCAAACCTTTGGGTTCGCTCCGGAGACAGCGCGCACCATTGAGAACCTGGCTGATGGGCATTACATCTTCAAATATGGGTCGCACCCGGAAGCGCACGTGGAGCACATCCGCTCCGAGTGGGAGCGACAGCTAACCAACACCGACGAGGGCCTGTCCGTCGGCACCATCTTCTAACACCATGGGCCTGGTCAAACTGCTCGCCACCAGCCTCACCGGCCTGCTCCTGACCGTCGGCGGCACCGTCGCGCTCTCCTCCGGCACCGGCACCACCTGCGCCGGTGCGACTGTGAGTCGAGCGGATGCCGCCGGGCACGACCCGGTGGCGGGGTATAGCGGCGACCAGCTCGCCAACGCTGCCGACATCATCAACGCCGGCGCCCAGCTCGGCCTCACCGCCCAGGCACAAACCCTCGGCGTGATGACGGCGATGGGGGAGTCCAGCCTGATCAACCTCGACCACGGCGACACGGCCGGCCCGGACAGCCGCGGCCTGTTCCAGCAACGCGCCAACTGGGTATCCCTGGCGGAGCGGATGGACCCGGCCACCGCAGCACGGCTGTTCTTCCAACGCCTAGTGGCGCTGCCGGGGTGGGAGACGATGAAGCCATCGGCGGCAGCATCCGCTGTGCAGATCAACGCCGACCCGGACCACTACGCACCGTTCTTCGCGCCGGCGACCGACGTCGTCACCGCGCTGACCGCCAGTGCCGCCGGCGCGTGCGGGGTCGGCGGGGATGCGGTCGCTCTGGCGCAGCAGCTCGTCGCCGCGGCCGACAACGGGCAGCTGCGCGGACTCGTCCCTGACCATTTAAAGGAGATCCGGTGGATCGCCAGCGGGCAGACCGTCCCGGACTGCGGGATCGACACCCGCATCCTGCAGGTGATGGTCCTGGCCGTGAACCAGTTTCACCAGGTCGGCGTCAGCGACATCAACCGCAAATGCACCGGGCAACTCCTCGGCGCCGGCACCCAGTCGTCACACTGGATCAACGGCGGCGGAGGCGCCGTCGACTTCTACTCCCTCGGCGGCCGCAGCCTCACCGGCGCCGACGGTCAGTCCCTCCGCCTGATCGGCCTGCTCGACCCGGTCATGCCCACCGGGGCGCGGATCGGGCAGGCTCGGTGTCGGCGGGAGGCGGGCATCCGTTTGGCGGTGGTGCACTTCACCGAGTTCGACGACACCTGCAATCACCTGCACCTGGATGTCGCGTTCACCGCTGATCCGATGACCGTTGGCTAACCGCGCCGCTCCACCAACGTCAGGGGTGGTGTCTGTTCGTTCGAGGAGACTGCTGGCCCGGGCTGGCGCTGACCAACGTGCGCACGGTGTGCCGACCGGTGGGACAACTGGGCTCGGCGTTCCCTCCGGTCGCTTATTTCCTCACCCACTGGCCCCACCGCTCGGTCCCGCACTAATGGTCGCTCCCTCCCGGGCACAGCGAACCTCCGCTACCGAACAGCACCACCCCCAAGACGTGAGTGAAAGGAGCCCCGCGATGAACGAAACAGTCGGCGTCATCGTCTACACGAAACCGAACTGCCAACCCTGCCGGATGACCAAACTCGCCCTCGACAAGCAGGGCATCAGCTACACCGTCGTCGACCTCACCGAAACACCCGCCGCCCTCACCTACGTGCAAGACGAACTCGGCTACAGCAGCGCTCCCATCGTCGTCATCGACGACCACAACCACTGGGCCGGCTTCCGACCCGACCTCATCGCCAAAATCGGCCACTAACCACCGAACCGATCGACGAGGCCTGCGGTAGCAGGGCCACGCGTCTGGCAGGGAAGCGACCAAGCGCGCGCCGCAGGGCGACCAGCAGGGTGATCATCGCTCGACGCGGGAGCTCGTAAACCTCGGCGTGCTCAACCTCGTGAATCAGCGGTCGTACCTCGGCAACGCCGGCTGACACCAAATGCAACCCCGTGGGGCCCCCGGGGGAGACCCTGCGGGTCCTCGGACCGCTACGCGGACGCCTTGTCGTTTTTTTGTCTGTCTGGCCGGTCATCGTAGTTCGCTCCCGTGCCTACGTGCCCACCTGCTCGGGCGCGGTCGCAAGCTCCCTTATTTCCCCCGACCAGCCGCGCACTTCGGCACTCCCGCTCTCTATCGATTCTCTTGCCAGCCAGGCAAAAAAATCAGTTGAGCGGAGAGAATCATGCACCAGTTCCCCGTCACCACCCGTCCCGAACGCACCAGCGATGACATAGCAGCCGACCGTAAAGCAGCCAACGCATTCTTCGCCCGATACGCGGCAACCGGCACTTACAGACAGCGCGACCGTGACGCCCTCATCCGGTTCTACAGCTACGACTGGAACCTCATCTGCTGCGTCATCGAAGCAACAGAGTGGTCCCGAATCCACGCAGATGATAGCGCCGCGCACCGCGCCGCGCGACGTGCTGAACGCGCGGCCGAAGCAGCACTTAACGACATTCCCGTTCGCGACGATTCCCGCCTCCGTCTCTACGTACACGCCGCGACAATGAAGCGCCTGCCGGCCCCCGGGGTGACGCCCCGCCCGGTGAGTGAACGCCTCACGGCACGAGGCCAAGCCGACCGCTTCTGGGTTCTGTGCCTCAACCCGACCGCGAAGTTTCGTGCGGCTGTCCTCCGCGACGCCGACCAGCCTTTCAATCAGTGGTTGCTTCTGCAGCCCGGCTATGGGCCCCTGCAAGACGCTCCCGAAGGATATGCAGGGACGCTTCGACTGCCCAAGTCGCAACGATTTGTGCCCGGCACGATCCGACCCGCCGGAATCAGCTACGACCGTGCATTGGAAATCGCCTTCGCCGCCCTCGATAGCACCAGCCACTAACACCGGGTGAGACCGCAGCAAGGCGGCGGTCTCACCCGGTGAGGGGGGAACGCCCCCTCACACACCCCCACCGCGCGACGTTATCCACAGATCGCCCTGGGCGCCGGCGGCCACAGGTTTCCGCGTCTTAGCGTCAAGGCCTACCCATCACGGAAGGACCTTCATGCGTTTTCTCAAACTGGCCGTCACCACCTACGGACACGACCGCACTCGACCGGTCATCGGCGCTGACGACGTCTGGATCAACCTCGACCAGGTCGTCTCGATCGAGGAACAGCTCGACAGCAACACCTTCGCGGACGCGGTGCGCGAGGGTATCGCCCCGGAAGAGCACTATCCGTGCGTGGAGCTGACTACCTCGAACGGGAGCACACACTTGGTGTCGCTCGGCGTGTACCCAGACCAGGCCAGCGGGTTCGCCGCCCTCACCCGCTTCATGCCCCTGCTCCTCGATGGCATCGGCGATGATGGGGACGAGGACGTTCAACTCGCCAAGTCCCTGGAAGACCCACCGTCGGTCACGCCTTCCGACCGTAGAAGAGAACACTTGGCGAGTCATCGAATCCGACGGTAGCGGTCATTCTCACGGACGGAGGCAGAGACCTAGCCCCACTAACATCCGGTGGAATCCGTCGGAGCCTGAACCTGACCGGTTCGGGAATCCGCAAAAGCACTTTTAAGCTCCCGTCGACGTCGTCGACGACCACAAACATCGACCTCAGATGCGAGCAGAGCACCGCGACAGTCTCAGCTTTGCGATTGAGCTGGCCCTCCGCCTCACCGAAACAATCACGATCAAGCCTATATCTGTCCACGTCGACCGGTTTACCGAAAGCATCGAAGCCTCATTCCATGGGCTGGGTCGAGGTTGTAGCGACGCGCTAAACAGAGAATGCGTCTCGGATCAGGGTTCAATCTGTCAGGCGGGTTCACCATAAGCCACAATGTACGTATGACACGCATTTCCTCGGTCAATGTCAATCCAGTTAAACTCCGGCCCACCGTTGAACCCGAAATCGCAGACGACGGTCAACTTGGGGCAACGGATTGAGCGTCTCGAGTAAAACGCGAAAGCTGCTCTGGAGCCGAGCGCACAACGCTTGCGCGATTTGTCGCAAATCGTTAACGGTAGATGCTAACAGCGCCGAATCACCGGGGCTGATCCTCGGCGAGGAGGCGCACATTATTGCGCAGCGTGAAGATGGTCCACGCGGCCGCGATGGCGACCGCGCTGACATAGATGGATATGACAACTTGATCTTGCTCTGCGCGGACGATCACAAGCGAGTCGATGAACAGGCAGATGTGTTCACCGTCAGTTTTCTGCGCAGCACCAAGTTGAACCACGAAAAGTGGGCATCCGATCGATTCGTCGGTGAGCCTACGGCTGAACCAATCCGGATCGTGAAGGCACCAGATGAAGACTCCGTTCCGCTGGAGGCGCTCGCTAAAGGACAGCAGATCTGGGACCTTTTGGCGGGTGCGGGTACGAGATACCTGCGGACTGTTGAAAGCGAGGTCGATCCTGCGGCGACGCGCGCATCGGACGCACTGCTGGACGCGGCCGGCGGCTGGTCAGACATTTCCGGTGCCGTCCAGGATCGTGGCTTCGCGGCCGTGCGTGAGGCGCAGCAGGCACTTCAAGAGTTGCTGGACGCCGTCCTCGTCCATGGACTAGTCGTATGCGGCCGCCGCGTTACTCGCACCATTACGGGTGGCCTTGCCCCTCCGTCGCCGTGGCCCGTCGCGTACCTTTGGGTACTTACCGAGGCAGAGCTTCGCGAAAACAGCAAAATCGTCGAACCCTAGAACGCTTTACCAACTCGCCGCAGAAGGTCCGCGTGCCTCTGCGCGGATCGCCTATCGGGCAAGCCGAAGAGGCAAGTAGCGTTTCCGCCGATATCTACAATTCGCTGAGCCAATCATTGATTTGGAGGACGCGCCGTAGAAGGAGGGCGATCCTCCACGCTGCAAAAGCGGGCACCTACGACCTGACCAGCCTGGTCACTCACCTACTCGATGCGGACAGCTGCCGATAGGGACACGAATCAGCCGTGCTCGGCGCTTCCCAGTATGGTGGCGCAGAAAAACATCTCACCCTGTGCTACGCCGCCGCCTGCTCATCCCGGTACAGCGCCCGGCCAATGAGCTCAACCAAGCGCAACAACTTCTCTTCGTTGCCGAGGGCTTCAGCGGTCATGCCCGCGAAGTTGTCTGTGGCGGTGACCATCGCGGTGACGACTGAGCCCTTCAGATCGGGGCTGGCGAGGAACTGCTGTTCACTGTTGGCAGAGATCTGCGTCGCGATCTTGCCGTTCTCCTTCGCCTTACCCTTCACGTGGGTGTAGAAGCCGATCAGGTCCGAGTCGGTGAAGTCCGCACCGTCAAAGAGTTGATTGAGCTGTTCGACGGCTTCGAGTAGGTGGGCGAGGCTGATCTCCTGAACGCTCGCCGTGCCGGTGGCCGTCAGGGGGTCCAGGTCTCCGCCAGCCCCGAGGCTGATATGCACGGTGTCCTTCTTGCGCATGGAGAATCCGATCAGCTCCACCCCGGTCAGGTCGATCGCCTGGTGCAGGGTGTCCGCGCGGATGACCCGGGCCAATGCCCGGGCATAGATGGCGAGTTTCTCGATCCCGGTGTCTTCATAATTGAGCACCTGCGAGAGAAAGTCGTAGGCGTTGATAAACGCGGTCAGGTCCGAGCGAAAATTCTCGAGTCGGTCCTTTTCCTCCGTGTCAGTACCCAGCACGGCTGCTTCGTAGCGCTTCTTGAACCGGCTCTTACCGGGGCCGACCGCAGCGGTCAGAGCGCTATTGCCGGGGCTTGTTGTGAGCTCGGCGCGAGCGGCGGCATCCACTTCAAATTCTTCATAAATACCGGATGCGTCCAGCTTGTCCCGCAGGTCGGTCACCAGGTTCGGATCGCTCGTCGCGCTGAGCCGTGCGTCCCGGTAGTAGGGCTCGAAGGACTCCAAGATCACGTCGGGCTCGTTCACGAAGTCGAGCACAAAGGTGGTGTCTTTCCCTTTCGCGGTGCGGTTGAGCCGGGACAGGGTTTGCACGGCCATGACCCCGGAGAGTTTCTTGTCGACGTACATGGCCACCAGCAGCGGTTGGTCGAAGCCGGTCTGGAACTTGTTGGCCACGAGCATCAGCTGGTAGCTGGGCGTCTTGAACGCTTCGGGCAACGACCGGCCCTTGAGCCCCGGGTTCATGTTCACCTCGGTGAACGGGTCCGGCCCGGATTCTCGGTCTGTGACCTCGCCGGAGAACGCGACCAACGCGCGAATGTCGGTGTACCCGGTGCGTTTAATGTATTCCTCGAAAGCGAGCATGTAGCGCACGGCTTCCTTGCGGCTGCCGGTGACGACCATCGCCTTTGCCTTGCCGTTCAGGCGCCAGCCGACGTTTTCGCGAAAATGCTCCACGATCAGCGCCACCTTCTGGGTGATGTTGAAATCGTGCAACTTCACCCACTGCATGAGCGCTTTCACCGCCTCGCTCTTTTCCACCAGCGGCCCCTCGGAGTCATACTCCTGACCGTTGTGGGCGAGCTTGAACGCGACCTTATACGGCGTGTAATTCTTCAGCACGTCGAGAATGAAGCCCTCTTCGATCGCCTGCTGCATCGTGTACAGGTGGTACGCCTGCGGCAATGCGTCCAGGGTCGGGCGTCGCCCGAACAGCTCCAGCGTCTTTGCTTTTGGCGTGGCCGTATACGCAAAATACGAAATGTTGGCTGCTGCCGCCCGGGACTCCATTTCGGCCGCCAGTACGGCCTCCACGTCGATTTCTCCGCCGTCGTTGAGGTCAGCGAGTTCCTCCGAGCTCAGCACCGATTTCACCTTGTTCGAGGTGGTGCCGGTTTGGGAGGAGTGTGCTTCATCGGCGATGATCGCAAAGTTGCGGCCCGCCAAAGCGCCGGACTTCTTGATCGCGTCGAGGGCGAACGGGAACGTTTGAATGGTCACGACAATGATCTGCGCGCCGGACGTCAACGCATCCGTCAGCTGGGCCGACTTCGACCCGCTGATCTTCGAATCGATGCCGACAACGACACCGCTCTTGGCATCAACCTGCCGAATCGCTTCCTTCAACTGGTCATCGAGCACCGTACGGTCGGTGATCACGATGATCGAATCGAACACCTTCTTGCCCTGCGCATTGTGCAGGGTGGAAAGCTGGTGCGCGGTCCACGCGATGGAGTTGGTCTTGCCCGAGCCGGCCGAGTGCTGAATCAAATACCGGTGCCCGGGCCCCTCGGTGCGGGCAGCATTGATGAGTTTCGTGACCGATTCCCACTGGTGAAACCGCGGAAACAGAAGTGTTTCTTTCTTTTCGACCACACCGGTCACCGGGTCGGTGGTCTTCTCCACCTGCAGGTGCATGAAGGAACCCAAGATCCCCAGCCAGGCATCCTTCTGCAGCACCCGTTCCCACAGATATGACGTCGGCGAACCGGCTGGGTTCAAAGGGTTCCCCGCCCGACCGTCGTTCCCTTGGTTGAAAGGAAGGAAGAACGTTTTCGGCCCCTCCAAGTGCGTGGTCATATGCACCTCAGAATTTGACACGGCGAAATGCACCAGTGCTCGGTGCCCGAATGAAAGCAACGGTTCACCCTTCGGCGCCCGATCCATGCGGTACTGGCTGATGGCATCCTGCACCGACTGGGTGAAATCTGTCTTCAGCTCCAGCGTCGCCACCGGCAGCCCGTTCACGAAAAGCACCAGATCGATACTGTTCGTATTCGCACTCGAGTAATACACCTGCCGCATCACCCGCAACCGCATGGAACCATAATCAGCGGATGTTGTCGGGTTCAGGCCATCCGCCGGCTTGAACTGCGCCATCCGAAACTTCAGCGGCGCATCACTGAAACCACGCCGCAAAATGGACAGGGTTCCGCCCTGCGCATCGAGCGGACGATCCAGCGCCTTCGCCAGGCGGGTCAGCACCTGCTCACGGCCCTTTGCCTGCGCGATGGCGTTATCGGCCGGGTTCACCACCTTGTGCAGCGCGATCGGCTGGGTATCCTCCAACCAGCCGAACACGTCCTCCGGAAACAGGGCCCGCTGCTTGTCGTAACCGGCACTGGTCGGGGAATAGAGCCAACCCTGCGACTGCAAGTACAGCGCAATCTCTTCTTCGAACGGCTTCTCGTTGTGCTGTGCCATCAGAGGCCTCTCACGTCGATCTTGCCGGTTACCGCTGCGGATATGAGGGCTTGGCGCCGTTCGCGGAGCAGTGACACAGCAAGCTTCGCCTTGGTCACGAGGGCATCGATTCTCTTGGTGGCTATTTTTAGGAAGTCGTCAATCGCGACCTGCTCGGCGAGGTCCGGCGGTAAAGCGATACGACATTCCCGGAGTGCGCTGGAATAGATGACCTCAATGGTCGTCGCGTTGCTTGCAAGGACGAATTGGTTTCGAAGCAGATCAGTTTCGTTGAAGAGGCGAAGAAGGAGATTCGGGACAACTCTCTTTTCATTCAGGCGCACCCTAATGAGACAAGGGTGGATTATCCCTTCCTCTGCGTTCGCAGGAAGCTGCAAAGCACGTCCAATGGTGCCACGCGTCGTGATTAGAAAGTCTCCGGGTCCAGTCGCAAACGTGTTCAACTCTGCATATTTAGAATTTGAAACCCGTTCCAAACCGACCGACGGATCACCGCTGAGAACGGAGCGCTGGTTGTAAACTTTCACCGCCGACTCGGCCATATCCGCAGCTGTCAGATGGCTTCCAAACGGACCAGCTTTTACCGACGAATGACCCGGCACAGTGAGATGCTTTATGAGCGTCGAAATCCAATGGCTCGGGATTTCTCGAACGGAAACAATTCCTGAATCCTTGTATCCAACGGTGGGGTCGAGGCCGCGGGTGACGGCCTGGGTGATGACGGCTTGGCGGCGCTCGGTCAGCGTGGCGACCAGTTGCTCCTGCTTGGTGATGAGTTCGTCAATCTGCCCGGTCTCACGATCCAGATACTCTGCAATTTGCTGCTGCTCCTGTATTGAAGCGAGATCCACGGAGACATCCTTTAGCATCTCTCGTGTTATGTGCGTCATTGCCGAACCATGCATGTGTCCGGCAAGTTCTTCAATCGCATGTTCGAGAGCCCATCGAAGGAACGCCTTCGATACGTTGGCATGCGGATAAACATTGAACAGGTGCTGGTTCAGAATTGCGTTACCCCGCGTCCAAAACCGCACGGCAAGTGTTGCGGACCACGCGAAGAGAAGATCCCCATCCTTCACAAGATTTTGTGGTGCAACGGATCCTGAGAAGCGATCTGGTTCAACGCTTGGATTCAGAAGTTCTCGAATCCGGACAACCGGTAAACCTTCCTCAGTGAAATCATCGGGTTTAAATGCCCGACCGTTGACGAATTCCCCAAGTCGGGAAACGGGTGTCCGGACCACACTCACGCGCGTTCCACCTGCCCTAGCAGCACCGTGATCTCGCGGACGAGCTGGTTGAGGTCGGTGTCGATCTCTTCGAGGGAGCGGGGTGGCACGTATTTGTAGAAGTGGCGGGTGAACGGGATCTCATAGCCGATTTTGTCTTTGCTGCGGTCGACCCAGAAGTTGTCGACGTGCGGGGCGATCTCGCGGGCGATGTAGTCGTCGATGTTCTCGCTGAGGGGCACGTTCTCGGTGTCGCGCAGGTCCGTGTCGGCCACTGGTTTGCCCTTGGCATCCGTCACCACCGGCGCGGTGGCGGCGCAGGATTGGGTGCGCCGCGATGACGGCTTTCAGTTGCGGCGCGGTGAGGGTGAGCGCGGCATCCGTCAGGGTCTTCTTGATCAGCTTGGTGAACGCGGTCGCGGCGCTGGTGGGTTCGGCACTGACCGCACCCTGCGCAAGTAGCGCGGTGCGTAGGGTGGTGCGGTTGGCATCCGTCAGCTTGGCGAGGGCCTTCACGGTGACGGCGCTGTCGATGCGCTCTGTGGCGCAGGCCCAGTTCAGTTGCAGGGGGCGTTCGACGGTGATGGTGGTGTAGCCGAAGTCTGCGGTATTGAAGATTTTGGAGGCCTCGGCCGGCTCGTCGTAGTTGCCGTAGAGACCCACGAGGTGACTGATCTGCTCGGCGCTGATCTCGCGGCGTTTGCTGCCGAGGGACTTGCGCATTTTGACCCACTGGTCGGTGCCGTCGATCAGCTGCACACGGCCTTGACGGCTGGCCGGTTTGTCGTTGTCGAGAATCCAGATGTAGGTGGCGATACCGGTGTTATAGAAGATGTCGGTAGGCATCGCAATGATCGCGTCGAGCAGGTCGTTCTCGAGCACATACTTGCGAATGTTCGACTCGCCAGAGCCTGCCCCGCCGGTAAACAGCGGGCTGCCGTTCAGCACGATACCGACACGGCCGCCGCCCTGCGACTTGGGCCGCATCTTCTTCACCAGGTGCAGCAAAAAGAGCAGCGACCCGTCGGAGACGCGGGGGAGGCCGGGGCCGAAGCGACCGTCGAAGCCGTGCAGGTCGTACTCTTTCTGCACGAACTCCTGCTGTTTCTTCCACTCGACTCCGAAGGGCGGGTTGGAAATTCCATAGTCAAAGGTCTTGCCCACGAAGCCATCATTGGTGAGGGTGTCGCCCCAGATGATGTTCTCCACGTTCTGGCCCTTGATCACCATGTCGGCTTTGGCGATGGCGAAGGACTCGGCGTTGAGTTCCTGGCCGAGCAGGGTGAGTGAGGCGTTCGGGTAGTGGTCGCGCACGTAGTCGTCGGCGACGCTGAGCATGCCGCCTGTGCCGGCGGTCGGGTCGTACACGGTGCGCACCGCTCCGGGCACGGTGAGCGACGTTGCCGGGTCTTCGTCGGGGTGTTCGGTGAACAGCAGGCTTACTATGAGGCGCACGACCTCGCGCGGGGTGAAGTGCTCTCCGGCGGTCTCGTTGGAGGACTCCGCGAATTTGCGAATGAGTTCTTCGAAAATGAGGCCCATCTCCGTATTACTCACCCGGTCGGGGTGCAGGTCCACCGCTGCGAAGCGTTGCAGCACGAGAAAGAGCAGGTCGTTCTCATCGAGGTAGGAGACCTGTTCGGCGAACTTGTACCGGTCGAAGATGTCGCGCACATTGGCGGAGAACCCGTCGACATAGTTCAGCAGGTTGGCCTTGAGGTTGGCGGGGTCGCCGCTGAGGGTGCCGAGCGTGTACAGGCTCGTGTTGAAGAACGCCTGCTCCGAGACCGTGGGCAGAATGTAGTCGAGCGCGGCGTTTGAGTCTTTGAGGGCGTTGAACTTGTCGAGCACCTGCGGCTTGGTCGGCTCGAGCAGGGCATCGAGGCGGCGGAGGATGGTGAACGGCAAAATGATCTTGCCGTAGTCGGCCTGCTTGTAGGTGCCGCGCAGCAGATTAGCGATGGACCACAGGAACGCCCCGTTGTTCTTCGCTCCGGCTGTGGTGTCGATGGTGGTGTCCGTCATGGTTCTTGTGCACTTCCCCCTGAGTTGATGAAACTCCGACCAGCCTATTTGCAGGGAGCGACATTGACTTCGTTTTAGCCCATGCGTGAGTCGACACACCCAATTTCAAGGCGACTGCGAGCCGGACGAGAGCCCGTCAAGTCCTGTAATTACGTGTTGGGAATTGGTGAAAATGGGCTTGATGCAGGAGGGGTTGATCATCGCGAGCTGGCCTAGGGCTTGCTTAAGACTCGGTCTCCCGCACGCTCCGAGGTATAGCGATTCACTCCGGCTGCTGGCCGCCCGGAGGGCATCTCGGCCTCTGCGAAATGGGGAGATCGAGGGTGAGGTCAGCGGGACTCAGGATAGGGATGCCCTGAGCAGCGATAAAGAGCACGGTCGATCGCGCTGGACGCTACGACCCAATCTGTCCGACATTCACACCACGACGGCACTCATGGGCAATCACATTCCCACCAATTGCCGTCACAGATGCTGCACGTGATCGGAGTCGCGCCAGGGCATGGCTCAATGTGGTGATAACGCGTCACCCGCCCGGCCCAGGAGGTCGCGATTTCCTGGCCTACCTGGATCGGCGCACCGCACCCCGTACAGGTGCCGCTTTCATACTGAGCTATGAAACCAACTTCACGCTGCATAGCTGTAAGAGTACCAGCGTCGAACGACGCAGACCGGCGCATCGACCGGGCCCGGCTCGGCAGCTCAATACCCGCATCGAATCGCTACCTTCAGTCCGCGCCGGAAACGCGGCACAATGAACTCACAACACGTGGCTCAATTTTCACCGTCGATACCGGCTCAATTCCTAACCGCCGCTGACAAAAGGGCGCAGTCGTTGAAAGCGTCGCTTATGTTGCTGCTGGAAATGTTGATCATGTGCCCGACACTACGGGGCAATAAGTCGCATCCGCCCACGTCCGTCGGGGGGCTGGTCTGTATACCCTGCAGGTCATTCGGAGACTCGTAGTCTTGAGCTGGGTATCTCGGTCACGACAGTGGGCCCAGCGCTTCGCGAACCTGCCGGATCGTCGTACGGAACGGCTGCTGCTCGTTGCCGAGCCAATGCCAGTCCCAGACACGCGACTCGGTGACGCGCTGGTCTAACCAAGCTCGGGCTGGTGAGGAACCGGAGTGAACGAACGGCTGAGATGACACCTCGGGGAATTGATGGAGCGTGACGTCGATGCTGAAGAAGTCATAGCCAAAGTCGTCCTTCATCACCAACCAAGAGTGTCCGCTGATTTTATCGCCGTGGTGCCCGCTGACCATTACCCAGTTGCCAGGCCCGCGGTCCCCCAGGACGGCTGCAAGCGCACAAGCCGCTTGCTCACAACACCCTGCAGGCCACGAGATCAGGGGGAACTTCGCTTCAGACCGTGGGATGCGGCGCATAGCGAAGACAACATCGTCTACCGTCGACCTTACTTCCCGCTCATCTATCCCCATGTCCACACCCTATGGGTCGAATGTGATCGGGTGGCGCGTGTGCAATACCGTAGGGATGTGAGCGACCTTGACCTCTTCAGGCCCGAGCCGCGTGGGCAGACTGCGATTGAGCGTGCCGTGCTTCAGGAGGCGTACTTAGCGGAGTCGTTGCTGTGCGGTGGAATGACCTCGATCCGAAGGCTGTCGTATAACGACCCAGGTCGTGCGTTCGAAGCGTTTTTTGGCCTGTCGAATGGTGTTGAGCGAATCGCGAAGTTGATCCTTGTATCCGATCACTATGCGCGCACGTCACAGTTTCCAGACACCGGGATGCTCAAAAGCTACGGGCATGACCTTCGACGGTTGCTGGAGCGGGTCGAAGAGGTCGCGAGTGAGCGTCAGGTCGAGCTGGAGGATGCTCCTTCCGAGAACACTGGCTCCGAGGCGGTGGTTGATTTCCTGACGAAGTTTGCGCGCACAGACCGCTACTACAACATCAACCGCATGGTGCAGGGTGATGGTGACTTCATTGATGATCCCGTGTCGAGATGGGTCGACCTCGTGAAGTCACACGCGCCGGAGAAGCGCCGCCGGATGCCAAGCGAAAAGGAACAAGAGCACCTCGCTTTAGCACGACACCTCGACGCTAGCGGACTTCCGATTCTCACGAACTTCAACGCGTTAAGCGGAGATAGCCTTGGAAATTTGGAACGCGTCGTCGCCCAGAACTACGAGGACGCCTGGATCGGAGTCGAAGGAATGCTGCTCGCGCTACGTCCCCTGCGCTTCTTAACGAAGACGATCTGGCGTCTGAACAACGCTCGGCAGCCACTCCCTTACTACAGCGAGATTTTCGTTCACTGGGCTCAGCCAGACTCGCAATTGCGCAGCCGGCGCGGCTTTCCGCGAGGGCGAAACTGACCAGCGTGATCGGCGATGTCGGTGCGCGACGTTAGCTTGGGTCCATGTGGATGATTGCGACTGAAACTCCTGCCGACCTAGTTCCGTCGTGGATCGAGGCGATCGCGACTCTCGTCGGTGTCGTCGTTGCCCTAGCGGCGATCGTGTTCACCGTGGTGCAGTTGCGGCTCACCTCACGGCAGATGCGAGAGACTGCGATTCAAGAGGCGCAGAACAGCGAAGCCCAGACTCGTCCCTACGTTGGAATTGACATCGTGCCTGGGCTCGCGGGTGCAGGCTCAATGGACATCATTATTGAGAACCATGGGCGCACAACCGCACGCGACATTCGAATGAGCCTCGTAGGCGATACCTTCCGAGCGCAGTCAGACGGTGACGTGATCGGTGAAGCGCTGGGGCGGCTGTTCGCGACAGGCTTCGATCTCGCGCCGGGAGCGCGTCGAAGGGTGTTCTGGCAGATTCCGGCTGACAAGAACTCATCGCCACGGGGACACATGGGCACCCCGGTCGCTGCCGGTATCGCAATCGTCTATGACTGGGCTCCGGGTGATGACCGACCGGTGCGTAACTACGCAGACTCGATCGAGTACGACTTAACGGAATATCCGAAGCTCATACCGATGCCAAGCATCGGCGCAACTGCTCAGGGCGCATCACCCGAGACACAGAGCAGAAACCTCTTGCACGTACTTCGAGCGATCGCTGCCAACCTTGCAGAAATCCGTCGGTAGTTCGGCCCCCTATCGCAACCAATCTCTTTAGGTTGTAGATCCATCGGCTTATCAGAGCGTCGTGTCTCACAACCCGTGGGCTGCGAGACAGTTTGACGAGACAGATCGGTGCGATGCAATCCTGCAGACATCCGGTGCGCACGTCCGCTCGGTGACAGCGATGAGGGCACTGGCAACCCCGGAAAGGCTAAGAGCCGGCGTGTCTCGCAACGTGTGTTTTTACGCAGTTCGAGGATTTCCGTAGGAAATGACAGTTGTGAGACATCTGGAGGCGTCAATGGCGAAGCTGATTGGGTATGCGCGGGTTTCGACCAAGAGTCAGGCTACGGATCGGCAGATCATGGATCTGATTTCCGCCGGCATTCGCAAGGACGACGTCTATGTCGATCATGGAGTCAGCGGCGGGCGGGCACGGCGTCCGGAATTTGATGCGGCCTCGACGCCTTGCAGGAGGACGACACCCTCGTCGTCACCACGCTTGACCGCTTGGGGAGGTCGACAGCAAACATGCTCGAGCTCGCCGGGGTGCTGCGGACCCGCGGGGCTGCGCTCCGTGTGTTGAACCTGGGCGGGGGAGACGTGGACACGGGTGCGCCGATGGGCGGCATGGCCTTCACCGTCATGGCGGCGCTGGCCGAAATGGAACTGGCGATCACACGCGAACGCATCGTGGACAGTGTAAATAAACGTCGCGCGGCAGGCAAGGATCTAGGCGGGCGCCGCCCACGCTTCACCGAAAGCCAAATCCTGAACGCGCGCCGCCTGGTCAACGCCGGTGAATCCGCAACCCAGGTCGCGCGCGATCTGAGTATGTCGCGCGCCACTCTGTATCGGAGAATTTCCGAACTCGGTTCGTGACGCTCGGGTGGGGACAGTCGCATTATTGGCGTTGAAGAACGTGCGGCGACTAGGGGGCGGCCGGCGGCGTCGATGCAACTACTTCTTGCCCCGGTTGGCCCCCCTTCACCGGGCATTTTCTCGGGCGAGGCATACGGGCATGAAGGTCCCAGCCTGCATTTGGCGCGACGCGATACGTGTTCGTCGGGTGTGCCGTCCCGTTGGAGGTCCGTCTTCCGGGCGGTCGCACTGAGTCCGGCAGTCGGTCTGAATGAATACCGACTACAGCGCGCGTGCTCTTGT
Source organism: Cryobacterium sp. PH31-L1 (assembly GCF_030063145.1). Classification (GTDB taxonomy): domain Bacteria; phylum Actinomycetota; class Actinomycetes; order Actinomycetales; family Microbacteriaceae; genus Cryobacterium. The sequence continues at coordinate 2,979 of NZ_JASISM010000014.1, read as the reverse complement.
CTCGGTCGCGACCAGGTCAGTCACCGTTCTTCTTTTTGTTTTGTACCTGCAGTCCACCGGTGGGTCTGGTCTCGATGAGGAAGAGTTCCGCCGCTCGAACCAAGTCGGAAAGTTTTGCGTAGCCCCAGTTTCGTGAGTCGAAGTCGGGCTGTTGCTTCCGCATTAGCTGGCCCACCGTGGCAAGGTTTGCCCATCCGTCTTCTCCTGATGCTGTGGTGACACTCGTCCGTAGACCGGATATGAGCTTCGTGTCGCTTCGCAGTTTCGGGGGCGGAACGCGCGTGAGCGCTGCGGAGGTGATCTCCGCTGCATGCTCTTCGAGTACGTCGAGGTAGGTGAATTGATCGCACGCGTTGCGGAACGCTTCGGGTGTCTTCCGCTCTCCGAACCCATAGACGGTGACGCCTTCTTCGCGGATGCGGGACGCGAGACGGGTGAAGTCGCTGTCGGATGACACGATGCAAAACCCGTGGAAGCGGCGAGTGTAGAGCAGGTCCATGGCGTCTATGATCAGTGCACTGTCGGTCGCATTTTTGCCGATCGTATTGGCAAACTGCTGCATCGGCTGAATCACGTGCTCGCTCGCAATTGGCTTCCAACTGCTCAGGTTCGGCTTGGTCCAATCGCCGTAAACCCGCTTGACCGAGGCAGTCCCGAAACGTGCGACCTCGGCGAGGACTGCGCCGATCTTTGCCGGGGCACGTTATCAGCGTCGACAAGGACCGCGAGGAGATCGTTCGGTTTCGCCATGTGACAAGCATGGCAGTCAGCGCCCAACAATTAGTCCTGCCCAGGCAGGGTTCCGTCGAGAGGCAAACCACTATGGAGCGCGGGCGAGAACGTGAGTGTGGCACCCGGCCTGAGTTGTGGGAATCTTGATGAATGGGGGAATATAGGGACGGGTGTCGACGCCGAAGCAGTGGTTTAGGTCGTGCACGGTGAGCGCTCGTGGAGCGGTCGGCTCGATGATGGCGGCGACTCTAGTTTCCAGGGCGCTGGGTTTTGCGAAGGCCATTCTGCTGGTGGCCGCCATCGGCGGAACCAGCACGGCCGTCGCGGGTCAAACGTTTGAAATCGCAAACTCTGCACCGACCTACCTGTTAGCCCTGATCGCCGGAGGCGTCCTCGGCGCTGTACTTGTTCCCCAGATTGTTCGGAACCTGCACGCGGGACCCGCGGGACAGGACGACACTGACCGCCTCCTGACGATCATCCTTTTCGGAGGCGCCGCCGCCACGGTCGTCTTCACCCTGTGTGCGCCGGGCATCGTCTGGATCTATGCCACGACGTGGTCCGCGACGTGGCTAGGGCTTGCCACGTCGATGGCGTACTGGTGTTTGCCGCAGATATTCTTTCTCATCGCCTTTGCTGTGTTGTCGCAGGTGTTGAACGCCCGCGGCGTGTTCGGTGCACCGGCCTGGGCCCCAGCAATATCGAACGTCGTGGGCATCGCCGGCATCCTGGTGTTCCTCGTCGCTCTGCCCTCCGGACTGGGCAACGTTGACTCGTGGAGCCCGCTGATGGTCGCGGTCCTCAGCGGGGCCGCGACCTTGGCCATCGCCGTCCAATCTCTGCTGTTGCTGATTCCGCTGCGTCGCATCGGTTTCCGTCTGCGCTTCCGATGGGGCTTTGCGGGTCTCGGCCGCATGTCCTCGCTGGCTGGCTGGACTCTGGCCGGGGTACTAGCCAGTCAGCTGGCGTACCTGATGACCGCGAACGTGGCCAACGGCGCGGGCGAGTCACTCAACCAGTTGGGCATCGACGGGCCGAGCCTGAACTCCCTGTCCATCGCCTACCTGCTGATGCTTCTGCCCCATGGAATCGTGACCGTGTCATTGACCACGGCGCTGTACACACGCATGAGCGGCGCGGCCGCACGTAACAGCCTGGCTGAAGTCGAGTCCCTGTCTACTCTCGCGCTTCGACCGGTCGCGTATGTGTCACTCGCCGCCGCGGCAGTATTCGTCGCCGTCGGGCCGATCTTGACGGAGGCGATCTTTGGCACGCCCCTAATCGGCCATATCTTGCAGGTGCTGGCGGTCGGCCTCGTCGGCTTCAGCCAGGCCTACGTCCTCAACCGCACATCGTTCACTCTGCAAGACGCTCGAGGCCCATTCATCACACAACTCACCATCGCCCTGCTCTCTGCAGCCGGTGCGCTGGCAGCAGCGATACTGCTTCCCCCACAGCTGACCGTGATCGGAATCGCCGCCGGCATCTCGATCGCCAACATCGTCGGATGGTCGACAGCTCACGTCCTACTTCGACGAACGTTCCGAAACCGCGGACACGAATCCGAGTCCAGGCCAGACGCGGTGTGGGGTCTCAGCCGGCTCCTGGCGACGGCGATGGCCAGCGCCGCAGCCGGGCTGGCCACGACGACGATCATCGGCACGCCATCAAGCTTCATCGGACAGGCCCTGCTTTTCCTCCTCGCATCCTCGATCGTCAGCGGGGTATTTGTCGGGATCAGCTGGCTCTTAGGCGACCGCACCATCAACGACCTCCGGCGGTAGCCGCAGCAAGTACCGTCCCGGCGACCCGACACGCCATGCTCGGATACCTCCAACGGGAATCCCGTTGAGGGTGGTCGTCAGGGGTGCGCTACTTGTCAAGCCCCGGGTTTTGTGGAGGCTCGGTTAGGCCCGTTTCATCTGGGTGATGGCGGGCTGGTGGGTGTAGAAGTTGGTTTCGGCTTCGATGGGTGGGATGTGGCCGAGTTCGCCGTGGAGGCGCCGTTGGTTGAACCAATCGAAGTATTCGGCGACGGCGATCTCGAGGTCGTCGATCCCGAACCAGGGGCCGCGGTTGCGGATGAGTTCGGCTTTGAAAAGTGAGTTCAGCGCCTCGGACATGGCGTTGTCGTAGCTATCGCCCTTGGACCCGACGGACGCGACGGCTTCGGCCTGGGCGAGGCGTTCGGTGTAGCGCACCGCTCGATACTGCACGCCCCGGTCGCTGTGGTGGACGAGTTGGGAG
>NZ_JASISM010000013.1 GCF_030063145.1 Cryobacterium sp. PH31-L1 | reverse complement strand
GCCTCCAAGGCGTCAGCTATCGACTCAAGAGCCACCAGCCCGCCGCTGATACGGCATAGTAGAAAACACAGATAGTGGTCCTGTTTTCAAACGGCACTATTGGCCCTGTTTTGGCTCGGCGTTAACATCTTGAGGACTCCACCATGAATGCAGCCACAACACTGATCATTTTCGATGTCAACGAAACTCTTTCGGACATGTTACCGATGGAGAGTCGTTTTGTGGAGGTCGGTGCCCCGGGCTATCTGGCCCACATCTGGTTCGCATCCTTGCTTCGGGATGGATTCGCCCTCGCCGCGTCTGGCGGCAGTGCGAAATTCTCCTTGATAGGCACCGAGATGCTCCATCATCTGTTCCGCGACGTCGCCCTGACGTGTCCTCTCGATGAGGCCGTATCCCATGTCTTGGAGGGCCTCAGCACGCTGAAACTACACCCCGACGTCGCAGACGGGGTCAGGGCATTGAAGGGCTCCGGATACCGCCTTGCCACTCTGTCCAACGGGTCGGCACGGTTGGCACAAGCCCTGCTGACCGAAGCGGGGATACGAGACAACTTTGACGCCATTCTCACTGTCGAGGACGCACCGGCGTGGAAACCCGTCGGTTCCGCCTATCAGTACGCCGCGAAAGCACTCGGGGTTCCGACGGCGGAGATGCTACTGGTCGCCGTGCATCCCTGGGACACCCACGGGGCAGCTCAAGCGGGACTCCGCACCGCTTGGATCAACCGAGGCGATGCAGCTTATCCGAGCTACTTCGCGCAACCGGACTACACCGTTCCCACCCTCCACGAGTTAGCCGCACGCCTGAACGCTTAGGCAGCGGTGGGCTCGAGCACAACATTGCGCTGTTCACCAAGAAGCTCCTTAGAGGACGCCCCACGGTAGCAAAGTCGGCTCGTGACGTCTTGACTACTAGAAATTGATTCGATCAGGGTTTCTTGTCTGTACCGAAAGGGCAGGATTCAGGCAGGAACGGAATTAGCACGCGCTTGGGACGGGACAGGCGAGAACCAATATTCTGCGAGCCATTCAAGAAAACTCTCTGTTTGGCGGTTTGTTTTCCCAAATGTACTTTGCCGGTATTTCCGTCGAATATGTCGTCATATCCGGCCAACTGCTCCACCGCGATATCCGAGAGGGGCCGGAAACCCATCGTCCACTCGGGAAATTGGCGTGACGCAATCTGCTCTTCACTCACTGTGTAAGTTAGGCGGTGTCGCGGGTCTGCGCTGATAATTGCGAACCGAGCGCGCACCTCGTCATCGGGCCCCTCGAGAATCTGTATGAATCTGCCCTCGTGGTATATGAGGGCGCCGATGAGGTGATGCGCTACGTTGTTCGCTCGCGCTTGCACGAGAATCGCGACGATGTCTTGGTCTGATAGGGAGAGCGCCGCAGCGCTCACATAGGAAATAGATAGCAAGATGTCCTCCGGACGTCCAATATTTCTTATAACCCTCCTCGACGAGGCAACCGAACAGGCCCCAAACAAGGGTCGACAAGACCAGCGAGATGACCAGGTCATGATGCACGTAGTTTCTTTCTTCCGCTCAGTCGAAAGGTTCAATCGCTACGAGTACGAATAGGGACGATGCTTCGCACGGCAAGAACTATTCTTAGACGGTTCTGTGACGTCACGGGCAACTCTAGGGGGATGAGCACAGACCTCCGACCACTCCACCGGTTCGCCCGGACCGCCCTTACCGCCGCCGGAGTCATCCTCGCCGTCATCCTCACCGGGTTCGTGCTGAGCGGGTCTGCAGGGTGGACGGCCGGAGAGATGGACCTGCTTCGCCTGGTGAACACGACCCACACCGCGCCGGTGGACGCGGTGGCCCTCAGCATTGACTGGCTGTTCAGCCCCGCCGTGGGCGCAGTCCTTGTCTTGCTGGCCGCCGGATCGGTGCTGCTAGCGACCCGGCGACCCGGGCCGGCGATCCGGTTCGTGGCGGTGGTGATGATTCCCACGCTGGGGGCCGACGTGATCAAGCTGCTGGTGCATCGGGCCCGGCCTGATATTCCGTCGCTGCCGCACATTCTCCTGCTCGAACCGGGCGGTCTCAGCTTTCCCAGCGGACACACCAGCTTCGCCGCCTGCTTGCTGCTCGGGATCATCCTCGTCACGTCCGGCCGCCGCTGGCATCCGTTTGTGATCGGAACGTCGACGGTCGTGGTGCTCGCGACGGCCGCGTCCCGGGTGTATTTGGGCGTGCACTACCCGTCGGATGTTGTGGCGTCCATCGTGTACTCGCTGGCGGCGGTGGCGCTGGTGAACGCCGCCTGGAGGCTACTACTGGCACACTGGAGCGAACGAGGATCCGGCCTCCCTGCCGAACCCGTCCGCGGAGGAGTCAGGCATGCACGCTGAGAGCACAGCTGGCGCTCGGCTGCTGTTGATCGAAGACGATGCCAAGCTCGGCCCGATGATCCGCGACGTGCTCGCAGAAATTTACGATGTCACCCTGGTGGCCGATGGCGGGGACGGCCTGGCCGTCGGCCTTGCTGGCGAGTTCGAGGTGATGGTCATTGACCGGCGCCTACCCACGCTGGACGGTCTCGGCGTGGTGGAAGCGCTTCGCCGGAAACTGGTCACCACTCCCATTCTGCTGCTCACCGCCCTCGGCACGACCGGCGACAAGGTGGCCGGGCTTGACGTCGGTGCCAATGACTATCTGGTCAAGCCGTTCGAATTCGATGAGCTTTTCGCCCGGCTCCGGGCCATTCGCCGGGTGTTCACCGGGGAGGGTCGCACGGTGCTGGTCGGTGGCTGGGAATACTACCCCGACAGTCGCACGATCTATTCCCCGTATGACGGGCGTATCCTTCTGACGGTCAAAGAGAATGAACTGCTCAAACTGTTGGCGGATGCCCCGCAGCGCACATTCTCGCGCCAGCAGATTTTGCAGACCGTGTTCAGCACTGCGGACACCGCTGGAACGGTGGACACCTACGTGCATTATCTTCGGCGGAAGACCGACACCGACATCGTCCTCACCGTGCGCGGTGAGGGTTACCGCCTGGGACAACCATGATCCGCAGTAATCGCATTGTCGACAGCGACACCCTTGCCATCCGTCGGGCTTCCCGACTTGTCGGCACTCGCATTGCGATCGCGTGCGCCGCGGTCGTTGCGGTGGTCATCGTGGCCGTGTTCGTGTACATCCTGTCCGAGATCTCGCCCGGTGAGTTGTTCGAACCGGTGCCGGACACCGAGAACTTGCAGGTCAGCGCGTTCAAGCTGCTGCGCGCGGCTGCCGTGTTGGGCGTGGGATTGATCGTTCTGGCCGGGGTGTTGAGCTGGCTGGTCACCCGCCGGGCCGTGCAACCGCTCGGCGACGTGCTGCGCATCCAGCGGGCATTCGTTGCGGACGCGAGCCACGAACTCCGTACCCCGCTCGCGGTGCTTGATGCCCGCCTGCAAATACTGCAGCGCACCCTCCCCGCCGAGGACCCGTCGGCCGCGGTCGTTGCGGAGCTCCGCAGTGATGCGAAGGACCTCATCCACATCGTCAATGACCTGCTCGAATCGGCCGAAATCGGCGGCGCGGCCGTGCCGGACACGGCCATCGTCGATCTGGTCGCTGCCGTTGATACCGCCGTTCAGTCGATGGCACTCATCGCCGTCGACAAGCACATCACCATAGAGCTGGATGCCCCGCAGCCCGCGCCCGTGCGCGTGCCCGCGTCCAGCATCACCCGGTGCGTGGTCGCCCTGCTCGATAACGCGGTGCGCTTCGCCCCCAGAGACTCGATCATCACTGTGGACGTGACCGTGACCAAAAAGACGGTGGCGGTCACCGTGCGCGATCGCGGCCCCGGCATCCAGGGCATCGACCCCACCCGCATCTTCGACCGCTTCGCACACTCCGGAACGGCCATGGACGGAGGCGGAGACGCCCGCACCGGGTTCGGGATCGGACTGTCCCTGGTGCGAGAAATCGCGGTGCGCTACGGCGGATCCGTGCACGTCGTCGACAGCTCCGCCGCGGGCACAGCGATCACCCTCACCCTCCCGCAGGTGAAGCCAGCCGCGTCCTGATCCTTCACCGTCGAGCAGGTCGCTGCTCACGAGGAAGAAAGGTGTCGATTGTTTGGTTCTGTGAGAAGTCTTAGACCGGGCCGTGTTCGCTGGTGCTACCGACCCCATCCCAGGAGGAACACTTGTCCACGACCTCAACGCTCTCCACGACCGTTTCGCCCGTCCGGCACATCTTGACCAAGGTGCCCGAGGTAACCCTCATCTTCTGGGTGATCAAGGTCCTTGCGACCACCGTGGGGGAGACCGCCGCGGACTTCCTCAACGTCGACCTCGGCCTGGGCCTGTCGATCACGTCGGTCATCATGGCCGTCTTGCTGGTCGCCGCGCTGATCGTGCAATTCAAGCTGCACAAATACACCCCGGCCGTGTACTGGCTGGCCGTGGTGCTCATCAGCGTCGTGGGAACTCTCATCACCGATAACCTCACCGACAATCTCGGGGTGCCCCTGTGGCTGACGACGGTCGTGTTCGCCATCGCATTGGCTGCGACCTTCACGGTGTGGGCGATCTCGGAGAAGACACTGTCCATCCACTCCATCTTCACGACCCGCCGGGAGGCGTTCTACTGGCTGGCCGTGTTGTTCACCTTCGCCCTCGGCACAGCCGCCGGCGACCTCGTCGCCGAAGGACTCAACCTCGGGTTCCTCGTCGCGCTGCTCGTTTTCACGGGCGCGATCGCGCTGGTGGCTGTGGCGTACTTCGTCTTCCACCTGAACGCTGTGCTCGCTTTCTGGATCGCTTACATCCTCACCCGCCCGCTGGGCGCCTCGACCGGCGATCTGCTCTCCCAGCCTGTCGCTGACGGCGGCCTGGGGCTCGGGACCACGGGAACGAGTGTGCTGTTCCTGTCCGTGATTCTCGTTTTGGTGGTCGTGCTCACCCGCCGCGCCCACACCACGAACGCCCAACTGACCGCCACCGTCTAAACACCGCAGAAGCGGATGCGCGGCTCGCCTTCAGAAAACTCAGAGAAAGCCCTTGCAGCATGAATACCATGATCGTTACCGCACTGCCCACGTCCGGTTTTCTGGATCCACAGTCCGTGATCGCCGGTGCCGGCGTCTGGGGCCTCGTGGTCGTCTGCGCGATCGTGTTCGTGGAAACAGGCTTGCTCGTGGGGTTCTTCCTGCCCGGCGATACCCTGCTGTTCTTCACGGGCGTGCTCACCCTCAGCGGGGTGATCAGCCAGCCGCTCTGGGTCGTGATCCCGGCCATCGCGGTCTCGGCAGCGCTCGGCGACCAGCTCGGTTACCTCATCGGGCGCACGACGGGCCGTCGTATTTTCGACCGGCGCGACTCCGGGCTGTTCAGCCGAAAGAGCGTCACCCGCACTCAGGGCTTCTTTGATCGGTTCGGGCCGGCGGCCGTCACCATCGCCCGGTTCGTGCCGGTCGTGCGTACCTTTGCTCCCGTCGCGGCCGGCGTCGGCAAGATGCCCCGGCGGGTGTTCACCCTGTTCAATATCATCGGCGCCGCGCTGTGGACGACCGGGGTGGTGCTGCTGGGCTTCGGTCTGGCCCACATTCCGGGCGTCGCCGACTTCGCCGCGCGCTACATCGATCTCGTGCTGATCGGCATCGTCGTGCTCTCCGTGGTTCCCGTCATCATCAGGGCCCTCGTTTCACGTCGCCAGACCGTGCGTGCACGGTAGCTCCATTCGGTCGTGCGCAGCAGCTAAAGCTCGGGCTTGGTGTCTCTCATCGTGGTCTCACGGAGGGGTCAATAATCTCGGTGTTATGACAACATCCGCTATCTCAACCGCAGCCTTGACGCGCAGCTTCGGCGCGCATCAGGCCCTCGCAGACCTCACCCTTGATGTACCGCAGGGGGAGGTCTTCGGGCTCCTCGGCCACAATGGGGCGGGGAAGACCACGACCGTGAATCTGCTGACCACCCTGCTCGAACCCACGGCCGGCGACGCGATGATCAACGGTCACAGCGTGAAAACGGATGCCGCCGGCGTGCGCCAGTCCATCGGCTATCTGCCCGAAAATGTGCAGTTCTACGACAACCTGACGTTGCTGGAGAACCTGCGGTTCTTCGCCCGGTTGTCGGGACTGCGCCGCCCGGACGCTCGAATTCGCGACGTTTTGACCTTCCTGGACTTCACCGGTCATGACAACCAGCGCGTGGGGACCTTCAGCAAGGGAATGCGCCAGCGCGTGGGCATCGCCCAGGCCGTGCTGCACGCGCCGGCCGTGTTGTTCCTGGACGAACCGACGTCGGGGCTGGACCCGGAAGGCGTACGCACCCTGCGTAAAACGATCGTTCGCCTGAACCACGAATTCGGCATGACAATCTTCATGAACACGCACTTATTGTCCGAGGTGACAAAGACCTGCACCAGCATTGGCATCCTCAACCATGGGCGTCTGGTGCACCACGACTCGATGAGCAACACGCTCGCCGCGTTCCCCGCGGACGAATCCCTGGAAGATATCTACTTTCAGCTCGATTCGGCCGCCGCATGAACACCATCCTCACCAGCGCTCGGCATGAAGTCCTCTGCACCCTCCGTGCCCGGGTCGCAATGCTGCTGCTGGTGCTGTTTCTCGGGATGGTGTCGCTGTCCTCACTCATCGGCTGGCTCACCAACACGACCGTCACCCGGGTGTACGAAAAGATCCTCGCCGATGGGCTCACCACGGCGCCGAACCCGTTCGCGGCGGTGTCGGCGTTGTACTACTCACGCAATTCGGTGATCTATGTGGTACTGATCGGCGCACTCATGGCGATCATCCTCGGCGTGCAGGCGACCCTGCGTGATCGTCAGTCGGGCACGTCCGATCTGGTTCTAAGCCGGCCGGTGGACACCATTCACAGGCTGATCGGGCAGTTTCTGGGGCTGGGCGCTGTGATCGCGGCCGTTCTGGCTGCCAGCACGGTGATCAGCTGGGCGTCCATCAGCATCATCATGGGTGCGCCCCTCGGGTTTGACACCTCGGTGCGACTGATCGCATTCGCCACCCTGTCCTGGTCACTGATGATGATTTTCGCGCTGCTCGGCATGCTCACCGGGCTCTACAGTCGCAAAGAGACAACGGCGTTGCTCGTACCCTTCGTGATCTGGAGTGCGATCGCGTTCGTGCTCCCACAAATCGGCACCGCTGCGCGGCCGGTGGCGTTGTTGAATCCGGTTCCCGCTCTGGTAGCGCCGGGCAGTGCTTCCTTTGACCTGATCGGTGCGGTCACGGGCCCGTTCACAATTACCGAGCAGTTCAAACGAGCCGCGAGCATCGTGCTGCGCGATGACAGCGTTACCGGCAGCCCCTGGCTCAGCATCCTGCTGCTGGTGGCCGTTCTCATCGCAATGACCTGGATTGTGGTCGTCACACCACGCCACACACTGAGGAGTGGTCTGAATGAATAGCACCTGGATTGTCGCCGAGAAGGAACTGCTGGACCTCCGACGTGATCGTCTATTCGCGATCCTGATCGGGTTCCTGGCCGTCGCCACGCTGATTTCCGTAGCTGTCGCGTCGGCCGACTTCCGCAACCAGCTGGATGCCTACAACCTCTATGTCGCCAATCTGGCCAACAGCGGCAGCACCGTTACGGCGGCCGCTCCACAACTCTTCCCGTTGAAGCTGCTGCGCGGCGGAATCGAGTACCTCGAAATTCTCGGAGCCCTGTTCGCCATCGTCCTCGGCTATGGCACCATCGCCAAAGAGAAACACCGCGGAACGCTGCACCTGTTTCTGAGCCGCCCGGTCGGTCGATTCGCGTTCGCCGGCGGCAAAATGCTCGGCCTGTCGATCGTCTGGCTCGGTGTCGTCGCCGCCCTCACCGCGGTCTCACTTATCGCGGTGGTCACGATCGGTCATGCCCCGATCCAGGGCATCGACGTGGCCCGACTCCTCATCGCCGGCGGCTTCGCCTGGCTCTACCTGGTGTTCTGGACGGCACTGGCCGTGGGCCTGACCGCGCTGTCCACCCGGCTGAGTACCGGACTGATCGTGGCACTGGTGATCTGGCTCGCATTCGTGCTGATCATTCCCCAGATCGGCGACACCATGGACCCGGACAACCAGGTTCCCGGCGGACTGTTCGCCACCCTGCAGATCCAGAAAGCCGATGAACTGGCCGTTCTGGCCCAGTTCTCCGCGTTCGACGGTATCCGCAACGGCCTGGAAGTGTCGTCGGTGACCAAACACTTCGAACGCCTCACTTTCGCGTTCCTGGGCATCAAAGACCAGTACAACCAACAACCCCTCAGCCTGGTGTGGGCAGCAATGCTGCCCTACGCCATCACCCTCACCGTGGCAACTCTTGCCGCCGTGGTCTTCGCCGCCCTCGCAACGACGAGGCGCACTCTGCAAAGGAAGCAATCATGAAGTTGAAACTCATCGTCATCCCCGTCGCCCTCGTGGCCCTCGTCGCCGCTGGCGGAATCGCCCTCTCCCAGCTGAACGCACCCGCCACCCCCGCAGCAACGACCTCCTCCAACGCCACGGCCGGAACAGTACTGCCCGTGACATCAAATCCGATCACCAACACGAGCACCACCCCGGGCCTGACGGTCGTGTCCGCCCTGGCCGAAGACAACGTCGACGGCTCCGGCACAGCGATCACCGACCGGCTCCAGATCACCGTCGAAAACACCACCAGCAACCCGCTGACCAATCTGGAGACCTACTATGTGATGACGGATGTCACCACCGGAGCCAGCGAGGCCTACTACCTTCCCCTGGACGGAGTGACCCTCGCACCGAACACGGAAACGACGCTCTCCTTCGACAATGAGACCGGCGCCGGGCATTTTCCGGAAAACACGTTCAGCCTCTACCGCAGCTCCACCAACCAGGTCGACTTCACCATCCAGGTCAGCGCCAACGGCGTACAGATCGCCAACGGCACCGCAACCAAGGGAGCAGGAACCGGTGAACAAGCCGACTAACCACCCGGCCAACGGCCCGGCCACCTGCCTGGCCAACTGCCCGGCCAACGGCCCGGCGACCTGCCTGGCCAACTGCCCGGCCAACTGCCCGGCCAACGATCTTTGGTCGGGCGGCGCGTGAAGATACTCGTCGTCGAGGATGACGTCCGCATCGCGGACGTCATCCGTCGTACCCTCACCGAATCCGGCTACGCCGTCGACGTCGCCCACACCGCGCCCGACGGCGTGCAGGCCTTCGAAATCGACACCTACGATCTGGTCGTCCTCGACCTCATGCTCCCGGGACTGCCGGGCGGTGGGATGGACGTGTGCCGCCGCATCCGCTTGATCACTAGCGACGTGCCGGTGCTGATGCTGACCGCACTGGATTCGATGCGCACCAAGGTTGAAGGGCTCGACGCCGGCGCCGACGACTACATCGTCAAACCGTTCCACCTGGTCGAGCTGCTGGCCCGCGTGCGTGCGCTCCTTCGGCGTTCTCCGCGGGCACAGCAACCCGTGTTGCAGGCGCAGGGAGTCTCTCTCGATCCCGCCACCCGCACGGCGGTGCGGGCCGGGCGCACGATTGTGTTGACAGCGAAGGAATTCGCTGTGCTGGAATACCTGATGAGCAACGCCGGCACCATCATCAGCGCCACCGAATTAATCGACCATGCCTGGGACAGCAACTACGAGGGGTTCAGCAACGTCGTGCAAACCTACATTCGCTACCTGCGGCACAAGCTCACGCTGCCCGGCGAGACCGACATCATCGAAACCCGGCGCGGCGCCGGCTACCTCATCACCGCGGACAGCTGATGTTTCGCCGCGCGCTGGTTCGACTCACCGTCACCTACACGCTGGTGCAGCTGGTGCTGTTTGCCGCGTTCGCGGTCGGCATCTACATCTTCGTCACCGGAACCTTCGACTTCGACGCCGCTGAATCGGACGGTGCCGGCGCCCTCAACGCGGCCGAGCGGGGCTTCGCCAACCTCCGCACCGGACTCATCGTGCTCTACGCCATCTTGTTGGTCTTGATCCCACTGGCGAGTTTTCTCATGGCCCGCGCCGCGCTGACACCGTTGCAGAAAAGCTACGATTTGCAGCAACGCTTCGTCGACGGCGCCTCCCACGAGATGCGCAGCCCGCTGAGCATCATCCAGGGCGAACTCGAACTCGCCCTCCTCACCACCCGCACCCCGGCCGAGTACGAGCGGGCGATGCAGACCGCGCTCGACGCCGTCGGCGGGCTGACCGAGCTCACCAACGACCTCCTCCTGTTGTCCAGCGGCGGAGGAGCTGAACTGAAGAGAACGTACGAACTCGTCGACCTGAACGACCTGGTTCGCCAGGACCTCGACGCGCGCTCCAGTAACCCAGTGGATGCCTCCCGGCTGAACGTTCACCTGGGGCAAGCCGCGGTCGTCCTGGGCTCCCCGGGCCTGCTCGCTCGAGCGATCGCGAACGTCATCGACAACGCGCTGAAATTCACCCCGTCGCCCGGTGTCGTCACCGTCAGTACTGACGTCCACGACAGCACCTGCACCGTCACCGTGTGTGACAGCGGCATCGGCATGGACAACAACGACGTGAAGCACGCCTTCGACCGGTTCTGGCGATCCGACCAGGCACGATCCCGCCCGGGGCACGGCCTCGGTCTCAGCCTGGTGCAGCAGATCGTCCAGGCCCACGAGGGCCGCATCGCGCTCACCTCGCAGGTCGGCATCGGCACCACCATCACGGTGAACCTCCCACTCCGCCCCTAATCGGGCACCGACGTGTGGGCTCTCACGCTCATCTCACCTGCCCCTCTCTAGCTTGGAAGTATGGCCCCGCAGTTGCGGAGCCCTCTCACGAAAGGCAGACACCATGCAGAAGAAGATGAAAATCGCCGGCGGCGCAGCAGTTGCCCTGGCCCTGGCCCTCGTCGGCGGCATCACCCTCACCGCCGGCGCCCAAGCCACTCCCGCCAGCCCCTCGTCGTCCAACACGACCGTTGAGCCCGGGGCGACCACGGCCGACACCGACAACGTGCAAAACGAGGTCGAAGACGGCACCAACGACGGCGAAACCGCCGACGACACCGGCACCGAATCCAGCACCGAATCCAGCACCGAGTCCGGTACTGAAACAGGCACCGAAAACACGAGCGACGACATCAACGGTGTCGCCGTCGAAGACGGCACACAGGACTAAGCCCTCTCACCGCAGGATGGCCGGGGCGCGCCTGCGCTCCGGCCACTCGCGTGTGAAACCTGCGATGTGTCCTGCCCCGAACGGGGATGACACGGACGCGATCAAAGCGCTTGAATGATGCCCATCATTCCCGCGTCCTCGTGGTCGAGGATGTGGCAGTGATAAACGGTGCGGCCGCTGAAGTCGGTAAATGCCACCCGCACGCGCACAGTACTGCGCGCTGGCACATTCACGACATCCTGCCAGATCACTTCTTCGACCGGTTGGCCGGCCCGTTCGACGATTTGCATTGGCCAGACGTGCAGGTGCATGGGGTGGTCGAGGGTGCTGGTGTTGGTGAGCATCCACTCTTCGACGCTGCCGAATTGCACGGTTGTGTCGATGCGGGCGGCATCAAATGCGTGGCCGTTGATTGTCGCGGACATCATTCCGCCGCTCATGCCGCCCCCCATTCCCATGGCGAAGACCAACTCGCGGCGCGCGGTGACGGTGCCCGTCCGGAGGTCGGGCGGAACGGGCTGGTCGGGTATGGCGGCAAATGCTGCGGTGTCGGCACCGAAGACCGTGAACGTCGCCAGAGCGACTTCGGCAGAATTGGACCCAGTGCTGCCCATCATTCCGCCGGACGTGCCCCGGTTGTAGGGAAGGGCGCGCAGCGTAGAAGTGCCGGCGCGAGCGGTCACGAGGAGGTCGGCACGATTGCCCGGGGCCAGGATCATTTCGTCGACGCCGCGCGGTGCTTCAAACCGGCCGGAGTCTACTCCGAGGAGAGTTATCTGCTGCCCGTCGAGGCGAAGCTGCAGGTAGCGGGAGGTGCACGCGTTGACAACGCGCCAGCGTTCCCGTTCGCCCGGACGAGCATTCAATTCGGGAGTGAGCTGTCCATTCACCAGAACGAGCTCGCCTTCTCGACCCGACATCTTTTCCATCTCGGTGGCCACTGAAATCGTGCCGGAGGAATCGAAAGAGATGTCAGAGATGACGAGTACGCGCTCCCGAGTGGCGGGAATTTGCTCGGGGTCTTCCACGATGATCGCGCCATAGAGGCCTCCGAACACCTGGTCGGCGACGGATCCGTGCTGGTGCGGGTGATACCAATACACACCCGGCTGGTGATCCGCGGGTATCGCGTAGGAGTAGTCGAAGGAATCGCCAGCGTTGATCATGACAAACATGTTGTCGCTATTGTCGTCGGGGGACACGTGAAGGCCGTGTACGTGGAGGTTGGTCGGATCGGTCAGGCCGTTGCGGAGGCTGACATTGATAATGTCCCCGGCCCGAACGCGCAGGGTGGGACCGGGAAGGCCTCCGTTGTAGGTGAGCGCATGCACATCCCGGCCGGCAATACGGATTCGCTGTGGCGACGATTCCAAGGCCACCGTGAGAACTCCATTGGAGCTGCGCAGCTCGGTGGGAAGAACAAGAGCGACCCCTGACCCAGCTACCGCAGTCCGAGTGGTTGCCGATTTTTGATTCAGAACCAAGCCTGTCCCGCCGAGGGCCACACCGCCAATGCCGACGCCGCCGAGAATGAGAGCCTTTCGACGGCTGATATCGACCATCATCGGTCTTCGCCGAGCACCCGAATCTGGTCACGGTACTGCTCTGCCGTCAACTCCCCGCGCGCGAACCGCTCGTCGAGAATCTTCCGCGCGCTGGTTGGACCAGGCGACGCAGTCAGCGACGACGCGGGGTCGCTACCCCCGTTTTTGGTAGACAGGCGGATGACGAGATACACAAGAATTGCGATCCCTGCCACAGCCAGCAGCCCGAACCCCCAAGACCACCCCATACTCCCAGTGCCCCACATCATGATTGATTCCTTTCTTCGTGCCTCGTCGTCTCAATATACCTCTAGGGGTATCCATTGGTACTGGATTTCTGCCGAATGCCCCGAGCTGCTGCGATTCTCGCCGCCTGCGGCGTGTCAACGCACGTAGGAGAACAGTCCGATCATGCCGCGTTCAGCGTGGTAGGCGTTGTGGCAGTGGGCGATCCACTGTCCGGGGTTGTCGGCGTCAAATTCAAACGTGACGGTCTCTTTTGGACGGACGATTACCGTGTCTTTGCGTGCGCCGTTGTTGCTCAGTTGGAAGCTGTGTCCGTGCAGGTGCATGGGGTGCCACATGCTGGTGTCATTCACCATCTTGACCTGGACGCGTTCATCCAGACTGATATCAAAGGCGCCCGCGAACGGTTTCTTCATATCGAAGCGACGCCCATTGATGCTCCAGTCATACTTTCCCATGCTGCCGGTTAGACGCATGGTGTGGATGCGGTCGGGTTTCGTGGCGGTGAGGAGAACGGATTCGTCTGCGGTGAGACGCCCGCCGTCGGTGACTGTGCCGTCCAGGGTTGACGGAAGTGTGGCGGCGTCTGGGGCGGTGCCGCTACCCGTGCTGATGAGGCCGTACGCGCGGCCGTCCTTCCCCTCGGGGATGGCCAGAAGCGGCGTGTATCCGTCCTGAACGGTGAGGATCGCATCGATGCGTTCGCCCATGCCAAGCACGACCGCGTCGACATCCTCGTGTTTTACCGGGAACCCGTCCGTGTGCGTCAGGGTTATCTTCTGGCCCGGCACACCCACCCGGTAGGCGGTGTCTCCGGCCGCGTTGATGATCCGCAAACGAATACGGTTGCCCGGTCGGCTCTGGAATACCTCCGCATCCTCTGTGGCCTTTCCATTGAAGAGGTGGGCGGGAATGCGTACATCCCCGGCGTCGCCACCCAGGTACGTGCTGCTGGCGCCCATCAGCATGTGGGTCATGGGCATATCCATGCCGGACATGTCCATACCCGTGGAAAGTTCGTCGAGAGCGTCCTCGGGGGTGCCGCTGATGCCGTCGAGCCAGTCATCGAGGAGGATGACCCATTCCTGGTCGTAGAGCAACGGCTCACGCTGGTCCTCGATGATGAGCGCGCCGGAGAGGCCGCGTTCGCGTTGCATGTCAACGTGTGAGTGATACCAGTAAGTGCCGGGCTGGTTGAGTCGAAACTTATATTCAAAGTCGCCGCCGGCAGCGATCGCCGGTTGCGTCACACCCGGCACCCCATCATTGTCATTGCGCAGGGCCAGGCCGTGCCAGTGCACGCTTGTCGATTCCGCGAGCGTATTGGTGACCGGGACGTTGAGTGTGTTCCCGGTTTTGGTGCGGATGACGGGCCCATTGAGAGCCCCGTTGTATCCCCAGGTGGTCAGTGCAATCCCGGCGACGGTCGTGTCGAACACGCCTGCGCTGAGTTTCTGCGTGATCGTTGTCCCGTTCGAGGGGCGAGCGTCTTCGTACTGTGAAACGAGCCGATCCGTTGGCAGGATGCGATCGACCACTTGTGCGGCCGGAGGCGCCGACGGCGCGCAGGAGGCCAGTGCAGCAGTGGTCGTCATAGCAAGGGAAGCGCCGAGAAAGGCTCGACGGGTGAAAGACGAATTCATCAAATTTCCTTCAATCGATGATGCGGACGTCGGTCGGATGGCCGGTGTCGGTCAGCGGTCGGTGTCAGTCGGCCAGTGAAATCAGCGAGGTCCATGTGGCACCGTCGTCGTCGCTGGCGGCGATGCCGGTAGCGTCAGCGATGAGGAGCCACGGGGAGGGGCCGCCGCCGACGACGGTGAACGCTTCGGGGGCGCGTCCGGTCGTTCCGGTTTGTGTCCACGTGTCGGCGGTCTGGCGCCAGACCGCGCCACTCGGATCGATCCCCACCAATTGGCTGTCGGCGTCGGTTTCGACGGCATCGACCAGGAGGAGCGCTGGAGCGCCAACCACTGTGGCGAACGTTCGGCCTGCATCGGTGCTCATCATGAGACCGTCTACGGTTGTCGCGTAGAGTCGATCGGCCTGGGATGAGTCCGCAGCCAGGTCGCGGAGCGCGAGGACCGCCCCAGGCGACCAAGTGAGGCCGGAATCGTCGCTGACGGCGATCGCCCCGGCGCCCGCGTCGTAGCCGTAGACGCGGAGGGTGCCGTCGTCGAGAGGGACGGCATCCAGGTCGTGAAAGTCGGTCTTGCCCGCCAGCGACACTGTCGTCCAGGATGACGCCCCGTCCATGCTGGAAATGAGTCCCAGATTCGGAAGCGCGAGGTCGCTCGGTGCAGCCGGATCGGGATGACCGGACGCCAGCAGTTGGCCGGGCGCGGCGACGGTAAAGCCCATCGTGTCCTGCGCCAGACCGGCTATCTGAATCGGTTGCGCTGTATCGGGTCGGGGCGCCCCCGCCAAGTAGCTATCCGGAAGAGCTCCGGTCGGGACGAGCCATACCCCGTGGTGCGTGGCCGCATAGGTCTCTCCCGTCAGCGGATCGGCTCCGAGGCCGTGCACGTGCTCGAAAGCGTTCGGAACCGGAGCGGTGCCGAGCGACCCTGCTGCCGAGTTCGAAGCGCTGGCCGAACAACCCGTAAGGGCGACCAAGCTCACGAACAGCACGGTGAGGGCCTGGGCCCGGCGTTGAGAATGGGGCAAACTAACCAAGGGTGACTCCCCGATCGCTCATGAAGGTTTGTGGATTGACGCGTGCACCGTTGACTCGGGTTTCAAAATGCACGTGGCAGCCCGAGGACGCGCCTGTGTTGCCCACGAGCGCAACGGTGGTGCCGGTGGACACCTGCTGCCCGGTGCTAACCAAGAGGGAACTGTTGTGTGCGTATCCTGTCTGGGTGCCGTCACCGTGGTCGATGAGAACCCAATTGCCGTAGGATCCGAGCCAGCCGGCGTAGACGACCGTTCCAGCGGATGCGGCGTGAACGTTGCGTCCGCAGCTCGCGGCGATGTCGGTTCCATAGTGGAACGCACCGACTCCGGCTACGGGCTTGTTGGGGCGGGCCCCGTATGCCGAGCTGATCCATCCCGACACGGGCAAAGTCCAGCCTTGTCCACTGGGTGTGCTGCTGCTGCTGCCGCCGGCCGGTCTGCTCGCTGCCGCGGCCGCTGCCGCAACCTGTTCGGCTCGCGCTTTGGCGGCAGCAGCTTCGGCCGCTCGGCGGATTACTTCACCTGCGGTGTAGTCGACTTCTGTCGCGGCCCGATCCTCGGTGAGTACTGCAAGCTGAGCCTGCAGGGTTGCGGCTACTGCTTGCTGGTCGGCCAGTGCCGTCTCAACGCGGATGCTCGCGGCCATCGCCTCGGCCAGCGCAGTCTCGGCCGTCTCGGCCAGGGCGCCAAGTGCTTGCTGTGCACTCTGTGCCTGATCCGTAAGTGATCGGGCGGAATTTCGGTCGGCCGCCGCGGAATCATAGACCAGACTCATTCGCTGCGTCAGCTTGCTCATCGAACCGAGTTGATTCAGGAGGTCGCTGGCGCTGGACCCGTCCACGAACAGGGACAGCGACAGATCGCTGTTTCCCGTGCGGGCGAGCATCGCCGCGAGCCGGCCGGCCTGCTCTCCGGAGACGACGGCAGCGGCCGAGGCCTCATCCGCTTGGCTCTGCAAATTGGTCGCCCGCAAGGTTGCCCCGTCGAACGCGCTTTGGGCGGCTTCATAGTCGGTCGCGCGCCGATCTGCTTCCGCACGGGCGACATCCACTTCGGTCGTGAGACCCGAGATCAGTGCGGTCAACTCCGTGACCTGCGCTTGTGTGCTGGCTTCGGACGATCGAGCACTTTCCACATCAGACCAGCTCGGATACTCCACCGCCTGGGCCGGCCCGGCGACTCCGAGTAACCACAATGCCGTCACCGCGACAACTGCGATCCTCGCGAGAGTCCTGTGCTCAGCCAAGAGAGACCCCCCGAGCGTTCATGAATGGTTCCGCATCGATGCGTTCACCGTCGACGCGTGTTTCAAAATGTACGTGGCAGCCGCTGGATGCACCGGTTGAGCCCACGATCGCGATGATCTCACCGGCCACAACTAGCTGACCGGAGTCCACGAGAAGCTGACTGTTGTGGGCATATCCCGTCTCGACGCCGTTACCGTGGTCGATGAGGACCCAGTTGCCGTAGGAACCCTGATAGCCCGAGGTGACAATTTTCCCTCCGGTGGCGGCAAAGACGGGCTGCCCGCAGGGCGCGGCAATGTCGGTTCCGTTGTGGAAGTCACCGACACCATCCACGGGCTTGTTCGGGCGAGAACCGAACGGGCTCGAGATCCGGCCCAGAACCGGTAAGGCCCAGCCTTTATCGCTGATCTGGCCCGGACTCAGGCTCGCCCACTTCCCATTGCTGGCGACGTCGGTGTACGAGGCCGGTTCGGGCGCTTCCGTGATGGCGTACCCGTCGCGTTCAATGAGAACGGATGCTACCCCAGCGGCGCTGACGCTTTGTAAATCGTTCGTCGGGGCGGCGCTGCTAGCAGCGGCCTGTGGCGTGTTCGTCTTGACCACAAGCGCGGGCAGCGACGTACTGATCGCGAACAGTGCGATCATCGCCATGGCGCTGCCGGCCGCAGCACGTTGGCGAAGCGGGATCTGCCGAGGAACAACCTTCGCGGGTGGGGCAGCTTCCGACGGGCCGGATCGCCCCGTCCTCAGCATGGCTTCCATGGCGCGCAGATCGCGTCGCGTCATGGGGGGAGTGGCACCGGAGATTAGGGGCGCCGTGGCGACGTGACCGGTGCTATCCACGGATTACCGCGCTAGCGAGGTGAACCAGAGGGGGAGTGTAACGGCGATGCATTCTTATGTCCTTGCGGGTCATTCGGGAAACGAAGGCTGGGCTCCACGGGCGCGCTGTTCCAAAGAACAGCGCGCCGAACGTGTCTCTTTAGAGCGCGGCGAGGAGATCGGCCATGACGGCGATCTCAGCCGTCTGCGTTTTGACGATGTTGGCGGCCATCGCCTGAGCGTCCGCATTCTCACCGTCATCGATTTCGAGCTGCGCCATCGCGACAGCGCCCTCATGGTGTACCGTCATCTGTTCGAGGAACAGGGTGCTGGCCTCTACTCCCGAAGCGTCCTGCAGGGCCATCATGTCGTCGTCGGACATCATTCCGTCGGAGCCGCCGCCCATGCCGGACATGCCGTCCATGCTGCTGTCATCCTCGCCCCACGCCGTCAACCAGTCTTTCAGCTGCGTGATCTCGGGTTCTTGGGCAGCCTTGATCTCGGTTGCGAGATCGGTGACGCTTTGGTCGATACCGGCCTTCGCAAGGAGGTCATCGCTCATTTGAACGGCCTGCTCGTGATGGGGGATCATCATCTGCGCGAACGATACGTCCGCTGAGTTGAAGGCCGCTGTGGTTTGGCTGGCGGAGGGGCTTGCTGAGTCGGTGGCGGGACTGCCACCGGCACAGGAGCTGAGAGTCAGTGTGGCCGCGAGGGCCACAGTCGCATATAGAAAAGTTCGTGGGTTGAGCATCGTTCATCCATTCGTCGTTAAGTAGTAGTAGAGACCGAGGAGCCGAGGGCACGGCGAAGTTCCGAAGCCAGATGCTGGCTCGGAACGTCATCTCGGTCTAAACGCGACAGATGGACAGGAGGGTGAGACTGGGGCGCTGAACGGGCAGCGCGGCGGTGCGCCAAGAGTTCAGGATGAGGCCGCCGGCATCGAGAAGCCGCCGATACGTGGCAGGAAGCCGAGTTAGGAACACCATGACGACAAGGGTGAGTAGTACGATGCACGTCATTGCCAGCAGAGCGCAATCCAGCATTCCGTTCAGGCTTCCGGACGTGATCGCCGCGATGACGGGAGCGGCCATGACAGCGGCCATAACCATCACCGACGCCTGTTGCTCAGCCACAGCCGATGAAGCAGCAACACTGGTCGAAGCAGGGGCCGGGATGTGCACGGCATGCCCGGTGGCTTCGGAGTGAATGGCAAACACCGCAAAGAGTAACGCGACCAGAGCAAGAAAGGAGACAAAAGGCGACACATAGACGGGTGCAATAACCCGCCGTACCGCTCGCTTCAGCATCATTTCACCTACTTCTCTGCCCACAGTCCACGAATGAACCGCCAATGTCTTCCTTGGCAGAGTACCCCACGGCGAGTAGCGAATCCTGAGTGCCAGTTTCATCAGATTCAAGGTCGTAGGCCAAACGAGACAGCGATAGCGCCCGGATGTAGTCGCTCGCTTTCGGAGGTACGGCCGGGATGAGGGCCTGCAATGCCGGGGGGAACGTGGCCGAGGCGGCCTGAAGCACGATGATGAGCACATAAATCTGCCAGGCCTCAGTGACGAACGCCAGAGAGAGCGCGACAATCGCGCGCAGCACGTGCGTCGTCAGGGCGGAGATCACCGGGGCGCTACCGATATAGGCGACCATTTTGATGGTACCGACGCCTATGACAGCCCAAGCCTGCATGAGCCACGCGATGAGCAGCACGAAACACAAGAGAGCTAAGACGAATGGGGCAGGACCTGTGATCGAATAATTCAGCCTTCTCCTAGCAAATCCTGATTCCGCCCCGCGAACATCCCGAATACGGTCAAGGAACAATCCCAATAACAAGGAGAGAGTATGCCTTTCATCAACGTTCCCGCCCCAAACAATTCCGACGTCGAACTGCACTACGAGGACGTTGGCACCGGCAAGCCCGTCGTGCTGATTCATGGCTGGCCCCTCAGCGGCAGGTCGTGGGAAGGTCAGGTACCCGCACTGGTTGACGCCGGATACCGGGTGATCACGTACGACCGCCGCGGGTTCGGCCAGTCATCCCAGCCCTGGAACGGATACGACTACGACACGTTCGCTGCCGACCTGAAGTTCGTGCTCGACACCCTCGACCTGCACGAGGTCACCCTCATCGGCTTCTCGATGGGCGGCGGTGAGCTCGCCCGATACGTCGGCACTTACGGCACCGACCGTGTCGCGAAACTCGTCTTCGCCAGCGCAGTAACACCGTATCTCTGGAAGTCGGAGGACAACCCCGAGGGCGGTGTCGACGCCGGACTGGCCCAGTGGTTCCACGATGGACTGACTGGCGACCGGCCGGCATTTCTGCACGAATTTCTTGAAATGTTCTTCACGGCCGGTAAGCCCTCGTTGGTCAACAGGCCCAAGGTCAGCTCCGAGCAGATTTCCTACAACCTCGACATCGCCGAAATAGCGTCGCCGAAGGGCACGCTCGACTGCACGACCGCATTTGCGACCACGGATTTTCGCGACGACCTGACGAAAATCACCGTGCCGACCCTGGTGATTCACGGCGACTCCGACACGATCGTGCCGTTCGAGGTCAGCGGCAAGCGTACACACGAGGCCATCTCCGGCAGCGAACTCGTGCTGATCGAAGGTGCTCCGCACGGACTCACGGTGTCGCACACGGACGAATGGAACCGGAACGTACTCGAGTTTCTCGCGAGGTAGAGACTTGAGGAGAGCCCGTTACTGATCTGTGGCGGGCTCTCCACCGCCCGACGTCGGACTCGACGAGACCCGCTCGCAAAAACACCGCGGGTCGAGCTGCAACCGGTTACGGAGTCAAATTGACGGATGCCGTCGCCGTTAGTTGTCCCAGTGGCCTTCCGTACCGAATCGAAGATCGTACATCGACGGTGAATACCGATCGAACGCCGAGACTGCAGATCTGGCCGTCGGATACGGACGGGTGCTGGTGTTGTCACCGTTCCGCGACAAATCTTTAACGCCGCTTCCCGGGGGAGTGCACCTCGCCACTCAGGTCGCCGAGCTCCGCGCCGAGGGCAGCACGGCCGAAACGATCATTCCTGAAAATGGCTCCGAGCACCTGGTCGGTGTGCACGCGATGAATCTGTCGCTTCGGCCGCTCGCCGCTCGGGCTGGATACGAGCAGAGCAGAGCACAGCAAAGGCTGACCGCCTCGCCGGATTCTGGCGAGGTCGCGGACCAACGTTTCGAGTTAAGATCTGCTATCAACCGTTGTGGAGGTGACAATGACCGGCGAGCCCAAACCATTCGATGTCTACGAACCCGGTGTTCTGTTGCACGGGACAAAGGCAGACTTGGCGCTGGGTGACCTTTTGGTCCCTGGTCGCGACTCGAATTTCGAAGCCGGGAGGCGAACGAACCATGTCTACTTGACGGAAACGGTGGACGCCGCAACCTGGGGAGCTGAATTGGCCGTAGGGGACGGCCGGGGACGCATCTACATCGTCGAACCGAGAGGTGCACTCGAGGATGACCCCAATGTGACGGACAAGAAGTTCCCCGGCAATCCGACTCACTCCTTCCGCACCCGCGAACCGGTGGAAGTGGTCGGCGAACTCGTCGATTGGACTGGGCACTCGCCGGTTCAGGTGCAGTCGATGCGAGATAGTCTCGCTGCCCTGACACGGGACGGCCGCGCGGTCATCGACGACTAGGCAATTCGGTGATATCGCAGGTGGACCAATCGGTTTATCGACGGGCGCTCTCCTAGTCGGTGGCGACGAAAGGATTGAGCAAACCGGTCTCTTCCGATTACCAGTTCTGGACTAGGGGGAACACTCACACGGCAACTGTTTGAAGTCGTGAGGCGTACCTGCATTATGGGCGCCCACGGACCGACCGCTGAAGCGTTGCCCCTTTCCGGCCGTGAACAGATACGCATTCGTGGGTAGGCTCGACGCTGTGCGTTTGCAGAACCTGTTGGCGTGCCGCTCGGCGGGCGATACCCCGTCGCGCTCGGCTGGAACGTGAAGGAAACACCGTGTCTGATCACGCAAGAATCAAGGGGCACACCGTGACCCGCACCGTGCACATCGAAGCCTCGCGGGCGCGCGTCTGGACGGCGCTGACCGACCCCGAGGTGATGGTCCAGTGGTTTGGCGACGGTGTGGAGTTCGCCGCGCTCGAGCCCGGCGCAACGGGCAGCGTCCATTGGGATGACTACGGCAGCTTTCCAATCGAAATCACCGAGGTCGTGCCCGACGCCTCATTCGGCTTCCGTTGGTCGGG
Organism: Cryobacterium sp. PH31-L1; assembly: GCF_030063145.1. GTDB lineage: Bacteria > Actinomycetota > Actinomycetes > Actinomycetales > Microbacteriaceae > Cryobacterium. Next base: position 18,843 of record NZ_JASISM010000013.1, on the reverse strand, counting down.
AATCCCCGCCGAACAGCTCGACGAGTACTCGACGCACGTGCGCTTCACCCTCGCCGAAGCCGGTTCCGGGACGGATGTCACGGTGATCGAATCGGGCTTCGATACACTCCCCGGCGGCACCCGCTACCGTCGCGAACGTCTCGAGCAGAACCGAGAGGGCTGGGAAGTCGAACTCGACGAGCTCGCGATCCTATTCGCGGGTGTCACGGAGTAGTTCACGTTTGCGGGGGAGTCCTTCAAGCATGCGACGCCCGAGCCCCCGGCGCTGCGATGTTTTCCGTCTCTGGGCGAGTCTGGGGATCATTTGACAGAGCAGTCGTCCGAACGACCTCCGCCATACCTGCGCCCGACTCGCCCGTAACAAGGGTGGTCCGATTCGCCAGCCACTTTCGCACCCTCGTCTCGTCGGTACTAGCGCTGTGTTTGTCGCTAGTGCAATTCTGGCGGGCTGCAGGTGTCCGATCATGACTGCGTGCCCCGCGACCGGGTGGGCCAACACGCTCACCGTGACGCTTGACGGCGCCACGGATGATGCCGGCCTCGTGCAGCTGTGCATCGACGATGAGTGTTCAAAGTGGCAGGCAGACGGCGGCTGCAAGCATACTGGGCGCAGGTTTTCAGCTGGCCGCCTTCAATAACACCACCCGCACGCTCCCCGACGCCTGTGTCCAGCCAAACCGGGGTGCCTTCGCGGCTGCGGCCTACGCGTGGTCGCACGCCGAGCGCTGGCACAACCTTGCCAACCGACTTCCCGGGTGGCTCTTGCCGTCGGTTGGCACCGTTTTCATCGTTCTCACTGTGATTACCGGGCTACCCGTGGTGTTCATCGTCCCGCTAGTCGAGGGGGCCTCCCGGTCAACGTGCTGGCACATCCCTCGTTGACCGTCGCTGAGCTGGGGCAGTTGGGCGTCAGGCGTGGGTTCGGACTCCTTGTCGTACCGTGCAGCCTTGGATGCTGCGGTGAGCATCGTTACTGCTCTGCGCGATAACCGCCAGCCGCCGGCCGCGACTCCCTTTTGGGAGTTGCAGTCGCGCCTTGGTGCCTTCAGCCAGACGCAGGGTGTCACTCTGTGACGCATGGGTCGACTCACGGATGCTCAGCGCGTGGAGGACCAGCAGCTAGGTGTGCTTCAGCTCCACGGTCGCAGACTCGCCCTGGATGCTCACCGAGTAGCTGATGAGGCCGTCCTCGTACGTGAATTCTTTGGTGTTGTCTGTGGACGCCATCAAGGCGTTATCCGTCTCTGCAGCGTTTCGCTGCGAGGTCCAGGTGTGCGTTGCGTTCGCATCGGCCGGGCCTTCGAACGTGCCGACCCAATACACGGCGGTGATGTCTTCGCTCCCCAGTTCCCAGTCGATGCTGATGACGCCATCGACGATCGTTGCCGTCATGAAGTCCGTCTCGCTCTGCGAGTTGCTCTGCTTCCAGCCGCCAGTCAGGTCGGGAGCTATTGGTGCTGCCTCGACAGGCTTGGCCTCACTGCTGGCAGCGGGTGAGGTCGTTACGGGTGCGGCGTCCGTGGCGCCGCACCCGGTTAGGGACAGAGCGGCAACGAGGACGATGGGCGCGATGAGCTTCTTCATAAGATATATCGTGTCAGACCTCTGACACGCTCCTCGACGCGTCGGTTACGCTTCCGGCAAGCGAGACGTCTCCGGCAAATGCCCTGGGAGTAGTCGGGTCCCGGGGGAATCCCACGATCGACCTATGCGCGGTCGTCGTGAGTGTCGCCCATGACAGCTAAGCGTGAGCGGGCCGCTGAGAGCTTGTCCACACCGACGGCAAGGAGCGTCCACATCCCCGACAGGGCCGTCGTCGCGGCCATACACGAACGCCATCGTTGTCTGTCTGGGGGTAAACCTGACGTTTGTCCGACTGTGTTGATTGGGCGCAGAATGGATCATGGATGCAATTCAAGAAGAGCATGCGGTTGACGACGTGGTTCGAAGGCTTGAACAGCGGTTTTCGGATCTTCCAGCGGATCGGGTGCAGGCGGTCGTGACGGCCTGTTATGCCTCTCTGTCAGACAAGCCGGTCAGGGACTTCATCCCGGTTCTGGTGGAGCACGAGGCACGATCGCGACTTCGCGCTGAGAGACCGGACGCCCGTGACGCGCACAATGCCCCGCTGGCTGGCTTTCGCGCCAGATAGTTCGCGAGCATCCGTATCTGACATGTGGGGACTCAGAGAGCCAACGCGGGTTATCGCGCCCTCACAGTACCGTGGTCCCGAGGGATTCATTGTGGCTTTGGCGCAGCGGATGCGTTGACGCAGGAGCGGCCTGCCGGTTCAATCGACCCGTTGACAGTGCAGTTCGGAGCATCCGCTCGACTACGGAGCGACGTAGGCGGAGACTGGTGGCACGTGCGGCGGCACGGCGGGTGTGGTCACGCGAGAACACACTGGATTGCAGTTTCACGAGGTGCACACCAGGGTCTATCACGCCCGATGGTGTCGGCTGTAGCGGATGCGCCGCCCACCACAGCGCGTCCATCACGTCGTGTGCGTCCCGGTTGGTACCGATCAGGGTGGCGAATTCCTGGTCGAGATCCGCGTGCAGGGCATCGTTTTGTTCAGCAGCCGCGCGTAACTGGAGCGCCAGATTGATCACTCGTCCCCGCCTCGTCAATCTCACCCGATCGCGGGCTCGGCCGATGGTTGATCGTTCGGCTGTGGCTTCCAGACGCGACGTGGCGTGCTGTCGGTATGACCGCTAGACGCTCCGTGTGGAATCTTCCGTGGTCGAAACGGGAGGATTACTTCGCTTGAGAAGGCCCGACAGTGCGAAAGTGATCCCGGCGATGATCAGCCCGAGGACCAAGCCGAATACGGCCGACAGGGCCGTGTCGGTGAGCCAGACGACAGCCGGGCCGGCGGATTCGACCGAGTGCGTGACGACATGGAGCAGATCGTAGGGGCCGTGCCAGAACGTCTCTGCGAAGTTTGTGATGACCAAGTGGCCGCCAACCCAGAGCATGGCGACCGTCCCGATGATGCCGATCACACGGAACACGGTGGGCATCGATGCCACGATGCGTGCGCCGGTACTTCGCACCTGGCGGGCGGGGTTCTCCAGCAGCGCCAAGCCGATGTCGTCGATCTTGACCAATAGTGCGACGGCGCCGTAGACAAGCGCGGTCATGCCGAGACCGATGACCACCAGGGCGCCGAGGGTCATCCAGATGCCGAAGCCGGGGTCGAGGCTAGCCAGCGCGATCAGCATGATCTCTGTGCTGAGGATGAGGTCGGTGCGGATTGCGCCGAAAATGAGTTTGCCTTCGTCGCGGGACTCCGTCTCGTCGGCGACGTGATGGGTGCCGAACCACTCGGTGACTTTTTCCGCACCTTCGAAGCACAGGTAGGTCCCGCCGAAGATCAGCAGAAACGGCAACACCCACGGCGCGAACGCGGAGAGGAGTAGTGCGAGCGGGATGATGATGACGAACTTGTTGAACAGGCTGCCGAGCGCGATGCGCCAGACAACGTGGAGTTCGCGTGCCGGCGAGAGCCCCTGCACATACTGCGGGGTGACGGCCGCATCGTCGATGACGACGCCCGCGGTCTTCGCGCTCGCCTTGAGGGCGGCCGTGAGTATGTCATCGACGACAGCAAGCAGGCCGACAGACATGTGGTTCTCCTCGGGTGGGGTATCGCGCACGCACGGTGCAATGGCGGTGAGGTCCAGATTACCGTGGGGGAGACGAGGAAGAGTCGTCGTGGGGGTATCACGCGAGTGGATGCTCACGCTCAGTCGACCTGCTTACACGGTCAGAAGTCGAGGCGCCGGAATCATCGACGTAGCTTCTGCCGGCACGGGCGCTGCACGCTGCGTCGACCGAGCGCGCGCTGTCCGGCGAACCATCTCTCCGCGAGCGTTGCCGAAGATCGTGAGTCCGTATTCCTTCCGCCCCCAGAGAAGTAGAAGCCACCAATGGTTGATGATCAGGCCCTGTAGCAGGGCCACCAGAATCAGCGAGCCCTGAGCGATGCGCCCGACGGGGTCCTCCGGCAGCGCTACGGCGACCGCGGCGACGGCAGTGATGCCCCACAACCGACGACGGCCAATGACCGCGACAACCCCGAAAGCCAGGGGAGACAGTGCGCCGCCGCCAATCAACAGGAGTAACATTCACGCGCTCGCGCCAAGACGCCAGCGGAGAGATGGTCCCGTTGCGGTCGCCGTAACGGGCGCGCGGCCGGTTCCCAGCCTACTTGGGACGAGTGACGCGGGGACGCCCGCCAACGGCGAGGCAACGTTGATCTCAGTCATGAGAACTACTAGCATGCTCAACGTTCCTGCTGTTCAAGCGGATGGAGTTCCCGAAATGGCCGAAGTCGTTCTGTTCCATCACGCCCTGGGACTCACACAGGGCATCGTTTCCTTCGCCGACGAACTGCGCCGGGATGGGCATGTCGTTCACACACCCGATCTCTTCGATGGCCGTACCTTTGAAACCGTAGATGGTGGCGTCAACTATGCCGAGCAGATCGGCTTCGGCGACTTGATCTACCGCGGCGAACAGGCGGTAGAGGGACTACCGGGGGAACTGGTCTATGCGGGATTCTCCCTCGGGGTGCTCCCCGCCCAGAAGCTGGCGCAGACGCGCCGGTGCGCACGCGGGGCCCTGCTGTACTATTCCTGCGTTCCAGTCTCTCAATTCGGCGCAGCCTGGCCGGATGGCGTTCCGGTGCAAGTGCACGGCATGGACGCTGACCCGATCTTCGTCGGCGAGGGTGACATCGATGCTGCCCGTGCGCTGGTCGAGTCGACCGACGCGGCTGAGCTCTTTCTGTATCCCGGTGACCAGCACGATTTCGCCGACAGCTCGCTGCCGTCGTATGACGCGGAGGCGGCCGCGCTGCTGCTGCACCGCACGCTGGCGTTTCTTCACTCAACCGCATAAAACGGATGTCCGAGACGCCGCCTACAGTAGATGGCATAGATCGGCCCCTGGAAAGGAACAGACCATGAGCACCACCTTCAGCAAAGAGGAAAAGGCAGCCATGCGGGCGGCTGTGGCCGAGGAGAAAGCCGCCAAGGCCGGCGCCGACCTGGCGGCAGCATGCCTCGCTGCAATCGCCGACCTGACCGGCACAGACAAGGAGTTAGCCGAGACCCTGCACTCGCTGGTCACGAGCAACACGAACCTGGCCGGGAAGACGTGGTACGGCATGCCGGCCTACGCCGATCGAGATAGCAAGGTGGTGGTGTTCTTCCAGAGCGCCGCGAAGTTCAAGGTGCGCTACGCCACCATCGGCTTTCAGCCAGACGCGCACCTTGATGACGGCGATTTCTGGCCGACCTCCTACGCCGTCACCAAGCTGACCGCTGCCGATCAGGATCGGCTGGTGGCCCTGCTCAAGAAAGCCGTCGGCTAGAACGACGCCACACGGGCCGGGATCTGCACCGTTCCGGGCTGATCATGCGTCAAGCGAGGCACCGTGCGCGAGTCGTCGCAGGGCCGGCATCGTTGGGACGGATGCTTGATCGCCCAGGATTCGATCGTCACTGCGCTGAAGACTCACCACCTAGTTCTGCGATCGTCTTCGCTACGCGACGAGCGCGCGTTTCGTCACCCCTGGCATCCGCGATGGCCCGCGCATATTCCTTTCGGCGGCTGTAGGACAGCCTGTTCCAGGCGGCAGTAGCATCTGAATCGTTCGCGAGCGCCACTACGAGCGGCGGCGGCACCTCGACCTCCCGCGGCTCGTCGTCTCGCACAATAGTGACCTCCACGGCGTCTCCGCCGCCGAGTCCGGAGGCAGCCCGGTGTTCAGCACTCAGTCCGACCAGATTGAGCCCACCCATGACAGCGGTCGTGTTGCGATAGCTGTAGGTGCCGTTGAGCGTGATCAACACGGGAACGCGTTTGCCGCCGAGCTCTGCAACGACCGCGTCCGGGATCACGATGCCGACGTTGTTGCCGTTTTGCAATAACTTCGTGGTGAATCGAGGCATCAGATGTGTACCGTTCTCTTCTCAGCGCCGCCCCGCCTCTCCGCGTGGCCGCACGGCGGGAACATTTTTGGGTTCGCTTTCGTTGTCGCCAGTATGACAACTATTGGAATTATCGGTGCAGGAAACATCGGCAGCCAGGTCGCGCGCAAGGCGATCGAGAGCGGCTATGACGTCGTAATCAGCAAGTCACGAGGACCGGAAACCCTGGCAGACCTCCTGGCGGAATTAGGTCCGAAGGCGAGCGCCGGGACCGCCACGCAGGCCGCCGAAGCCGCCGACGTGGCAGTCGTCACCGTGCCGCTGAAGGCTTACGCGAACGTGCCCGTCGAGCCCCTGTCCGGCAAGATCGTCATCGACACCAATAACTACTATTTCGAACGCGATGGACACATCGAGGCCCTCGACAATGGTCAAGCGACCGTGACGGGCATGTTGCAGAAGCACCTGCCAACGTCTCGCGTGGCCAAGGGATTCAACCACATCATGGCCGCTGACATCACCGCGGATTCCTTCCCGAGCGGGGACCCCGCGCGGCGCGCGCTGGCCACGTCGTCTGACTTTGCGGATGCCTCTGCTTTCGTGACCAAGCTCTACGACGAATTCGGTTTCGACACCGTCAATATCGGCCCCCTCGTCGACAGCTGGCGCGTCGAGCGTGACCGCCCTGCCTATGGCGTGCGTCAGACAATCGCCGAGCTCGAGGCCAACCTGGCAAAGGCACCGCGCACCGTCTGATCCCAGGCCTGTGAGCGGGGTAGTGACGTGGAGCCGCCCACGACCGCCGACGAAGACACAGCTCGAAGTTCAGATTACCTAGACAACTCTCAGCTTCGGGGATACTGTGCCTTCGTCGGCGTTTGTGTGCGTCGGCTCTCTTCGGGAACGCACGATCCACGTCGCACCGGTGCGCCGCACACAGGAAGTACTCGCTGACGCATTCACCAGTTCCACCGTTCTCCGCGACCCGTCGTGTTTTCTCGGACATCCACCCTGAAAGCCACATCGAGTCAAGGAGCACGTTGTGAAAAAGTTGGTTTTTACCGCCGTAGCTTGCGTCACGGCCGTCTCGTCCGCGATGATCGCAGCCCCGGCATCCGCTGTGGAGATTCCCACACTTGGCGGACCCACAGTGTTGGCGAGCGGCCTGTTCTTACCGCTCAGTCTGGGCGTCGGGGCGGGCGATACAGCCTATGTCTCGCAAAACGCACTGGGGGTGCTCACCAAGGTCAGTCCCGACGGCACGACCAGTGTCGTTGCGAGCGCCAACCCCGGCGATGAACTCGGAGCCGTCTCCGTGCGTAACGGTACCGTCTACTACTCGACCAACACGCAGGATCACACCGCATCGGCGCTGTACTCGATGCCGGTGGGGGGTGTGGCCGCACCGTTGGCCGACCTCTTCGCCTATGAGAGCACGGCGAACCCCGACCAGGTCAACAGCTACGGGTTCGTCGACCTGCCGCAGACCTGCCTCGACCAGTTCGATCCGGCGGCGCCCACCGGCCCCGCCAGCTACAACGGAATCGTCGATACCCACCCGTACGCCAGCCTCCCCCTCGATGATGGCGTCTATGTAGCGGATGCCGGTGCCAACGCCGTTGTCAAAGTCGGTTACGACGGAACGGTGAGCACGGCGGCCGTGCTGCCGGCCGGCGACCCGATCATGGTCACTCCCGAGATCGCTGCCGGGGTCGGCTTCCCAGCCTGCACGGCCGGGTTCGGCTATCGGTTCGAACCGGTGCCGACCGACGTCGAGCAGGGCGGTGACGGCTGGCTCTACGTGACGAGCCTGCCCGGCGGTCCCGAAGACGCCAGCCTCGGCGCACGCGGCGCCGTCTACCGGTTCAACCCGGCCACCGGTGAGGTGCAGTTCGTGAAGGGCGGGTTCGTCGGTGCGACGGACCTGGCCGTGTCGAAGAGCACCGGACTGATCGCCGTCACCGAACTGTTCGGTGGTCCGAACGGCACCGGCCAGGTGTCGGTGTTCCACCCGACCCTGACCGAACGCGTGCTGCAGATTCCGGTGACGTCACCGTCGGCAATAGAACTCGCCGGTAACAGCGTCTACGTCACGACGAACTCGTTCGTGGCCGATGCGACCGGCGCACCGCAACCGATTGGCAAGGTCGTGAAGCTCTCGGTGGACCTCGGCGGCGACTAGAGCGCTACCCGAGCGCGCAGCGGGTGAATCGTCTGCCACGGCGGCGATTCACCCGGCTGACGCCGCCTGATCGCGGTCGAACCGGTATCCCATGCCGGCCTCAGTCAGCAGGTAGCGTGGCGAAGCCGGCACCGCCTCAAGTTTCTTTCGCAGCTGCGCAACGTAGAGCCGCAGATAGCCGGAGTCGTTGGTGTGGTGCGGCCCCCAGACCTCGCTGAGCAGGAGCTCGCGAGTGACAAGCTTGCCGGGGTTGCGCAGCAGAACTTCCAGAATGCGCCACTCGGTGGGGGAACGGTTTGGTGACGTAATCGTCTGCGCCGAGGTCGAGCGCGTCGACCTTGTCGGCGGCACCGGTGCGACCGGAGACGACAAGAATCGGCACCTGGCTCCACCCCCGCACCGCCTCGATCACGGCCAGACCGTCGAGGCGCGGCATGCCCAGGTCGAGCATGAGCAGGTCGGGGTGCTGCTCGATGACGGCGTTGAGCGCGTCGGCGCCGTCGCCGGCCGTGATGATCTCGTAACCGCGCGCGCCGAGCGTGATGCGCAGGGCACGCAAAATCTGCGGGTCGTCGTCGGCGATGAGAATTCTCATTCGGGTTCCTCCTCGGCCGGGCCGTCCGGAACGGCCGGCAGGGAGATGACCATGGTGACTCCGCCGCCGGGCGTGTCATCGGCGTCGAGCGTGCCGCCCATGCCCTCGACGAAACCCTTGGCGATGGCCAGGCCGAGACCGAGGCCGGTGAGGTTGTCAGTGTCGCCCAGTCTCTGGAACGGCACGAAGACATCCGCTCGCCGCCCGGCGGGTATTCCCGGTCCGTGGTCGGTCACCCGGATCTCCACCTGCCCGGCGAATTCGCTGGCGGAGATCCGCACCCGCGAGTCGGCGGGAGCAAAGCGGATGCCGTTGGCCACGACGTTCACGATGGCTCGCTGCAACAGCCCCGCGTCGGCCAGAATCGTGCTGAGGCGGGGACTAAGGTCGAGGTCGACCTGCTCGGGACCGAGTTCGAGCTCGTCGAGGGCAGGAAGAACCACGTCGGCCACATCGACCGGGCCCCGCCGCACGGCCAGCGCGCCGGCTTGCAGGCGGCTCACATCGAGCAGGTTCGTGATGAGCGCCGAGAGGGATTCGAGGCTTTCGTCGGCGGTCGCGAGCAGCTCGGCGCGGTCTCCCGCGCTCAGAGTCACGTCGGTGGCGCGCAGCCCGCTCACGGCCGCGGTGGCCGAAGCGAGCGGGCGCCGCAGGTCATGTCCGACCGCAGCGAGCAGGGCGCTCCGCACCCGGTCGGCCTCGGCCAGCGGCGCGATCGCATTCGCGGTCTGGGCCAGGTCCTTGTGCTCGAGCGCGGCATCCATTTGGGTGGCGATCACCTGTAAGAGCCGTCGCTCCGATGCGGCGAGGTCGGGTCCGTGCAGCTCGAGCACGGCTCGGTCTCCAACCGGCATCAGGGTGACCGCATCGGGACCGACCGGCTCCCCATCGGTGTAAAGCACGGTGTCACCGACACGCAGCCGCACGCCGACGAGACCGAACGCCTCCCGCGTGCGCGTGACGAGCGCTTGCAGCGCGTCCTGGCCGCGCAGCACACCGCCGGCCACGGTCGCGAGCAGCTCGGATTCGGCGCGGGCGCGCACCGCAATGCGGGTACGCCGCGCGGCCTGGTCGACCACGTAACTGACCAGAACGCCGTTCAGAACGTAGAGCACCAGGGCCAGAACGTGCAGCGGCTCGGCCACGGTAACGGTGTACAGCGGCGCGACGAAGAAGAAGTCCAGGGTGAGTCCCGACAGGAGCGCGGCGAAGACCGCCGGCAAGATGCCACCGACCAGGGCGACCAGTACGACCAGCAGCTGATAGCTGAGGACGTCGCTCGTGATCGACTCGTCCGAGCGATAGGTGACCAGCAGCCAGGTCACGAGCGGCCCGCCGATGAGCGCGCCGACGAAGCCGAGCACTCTCCGACGCGTTGAGAGCGCGCCGCCGAGGTGTGGGAGCGTCCATTTTCCGGCAGCGGCGGAGTGCGTGACGATGTGCACGTCGATGTCGCCGGACTCACGAATCACCGTCGACCCGATGCCCGGGCCGGTCAGCGCCGCCGCGAGTTTGCCGCGCCGGCTCACGCCGATGACGAGCTGGGTGGCATTGGCGGCCTGCGCGAAGTCCACGAGCGCGCGCGGAACGTCGTCGCCGACCACCTGGTGAAAGCTTCCCCCGAGCTCATCGACGAGCGCGCGCTGCGCGGCGAGCGAGCCCGGATGCGAGACGCGCAGGCCGTCCTGGCTGGTCACATGTACGGCGACCAGCTCGCCTCCGGATGACCGCGCCGCGATCCGCGCCCCGCGACGCAGCAGCGTCTCGCCTTCCGGTCCGCCGGTCAGCGCCACGACCACGCGTTCCCTGGCCTCCCACTTGTGACTGATACCGTGCTCGGCCCGATACTTCTGCAGCGCGGAATCGACCTCGTCGGCGAGCCACAGCAGAGTCAATTCCCGCAGTGCCGTGAGGTTTCCGAGTCGAAAATAGTTGGACAGCGCGGCGTCGATGCGCGACGACGGATACACCAGTCCCTCGTCCAAGCGGTTGCGCAGGGACTGGGGGGCGAGGTCGACGACCTCGATCTGATCGGCGGCCCGTAGCACGGCGTCGGGTACCGTTTCGCGCTGGGCCACCCCCGTGATCTGCTCCACCACGTCGGCGAGGGACTCGAGATGCTGAATATTCACTGTGGTGATCACGTCCAGACCCGCGTCGAGCAACACCTGCACGTCCTGCCAGCGCTTCTGGCGAGCGGAGCCCGGTGCGTTGGTATGCGCCATCTCGTCGACCAGCACAATCTCCGGTGCCCGCTCCAGTACGGCGTCAACGTCCATCTCGGTGAGGACGATGTCCCGATGCTGCACCTCGATGCGGTCGATCACGTCGAGGCCGACCACCATGCGGGCCGTCGCCTCCCGACCGTGCGTCTCGACGACCGCCACCACCACACTGTGGCCTTCGTCCTGCAGACGCCGGCCCTCTTCGAGCATTGTGTAGGTTTTGCCGACGCCGGGGGCAGCGCCGAGCAGCACCCTCAGTCGGCCACGCTTCACGCTGACCACCCCACTTTCACGTTAGCCACCCAGCTGGGTGAGGGCCAGATTGAGTTGCAGCACATTCACGGTCCGTTCCCCCAGATAGCCGAGGTCTCGTGCCGCAATCTTAGACTCGACCAGTGACTTCACCTCGCCCTCCGACAGTCCGCGTGCCGCGGCGACTCGCGGAACCTGCAGCAGGGCATAGGCCGGGGAAATCTGCGGGTCGAGTCCCGAAGCGGATGCCGTCAGCGCGTCGGCGGGTATCGCATCCGCTTTCACCCCTTCCAACGCCGCGATCGTTTTACGACGTTCCTTGATCGCGGTGATCAGATCGGCATTCTCGGGACCCCAGTTGCTGCCGCTGGAGGCAGCCGCGTCGTAGCCGGCCCCCGCCGCTGACGGCCGGGACTGGAACCATTCCGGCAGCGGCGCGCCGTCGGCATCGGTGAAGGACTGCCCGATCAGGGCGGAGCCGACGACGGAACCGTTCTGGGTCAGGAGCGAACCGTTCGCCTGCGCCGACAGCCCGACCTGGCCGACGACCGTGATGACGAGCGGGTACGCGAGGCCGAGCACCGCCGTGAGCACGAGCATGGCGCGCACCGCGACGCCGTAGTGACGGGCATTGGAACGGGTACTGGTCATGAGCGGGCTTCTTTCTGGTTGGCAGACACGGTCTAGAACCCCGGAATCAGGGTGATCGCAAGGTCGATGAGTTTGATGCCGATGAACGGCACGAGCACCCCGCCGAGTCCGTAGACCAGCAGGTTGCGACTCAGAATGCTGGAGGCCGCGGCCGGGCGGTACTTGACGCCCCGCAGAGCCAGCGGAATCAGGGCCACGATGATGAGCGCATTGAAGATGATGGCCGAGAGGATGGCGGAGGCCGGCGAATGCAGTTGCATCAGGTTGAGAAAGGCGAGCCCTGGAAAGACCCCGGCGAACATCGCCGGAATGATCGCGAAGTACTTCGCCACGTCGTTGGCGATGGAGAAAGTGGTCAGTGCCCCGCGGGTGATGAGCAGTTGCTTGCCGATCCGCACGATGTCGATGAGCTTGGTCGGGTCGGAATCGAGGTCAACCATGTTGCCCGCCTCCTTCGCGGCGCTGGTTCCAGTATTCATCGCCACGCCGACATCCGCTTGCGCGAGGGCCGGGGCATCGTTGGTGCCGTCACCGGTCATGGCCACGAGGTTGCCGCCGGCCTGCTCGCGTCGAATGAGTTCGAGCTTCTCTTCGGGTGTGGCTTCGGCCAGAAAGTCGTCGACCCCGGCTTCGGCAGCGATGGTTTTGGCGGTCAGCGGGTTGTCGCCGGTCACCATGATGGTGCAGATACCCATGGCGCGCAGTTCCGCGAATCGTGCGGCGGTGCCTTCCTTGACGACGTCTTTGAGATAAATGACGCCCACGATCTGTCGCTTCCCCTCTGCTGAGCCCACGGCGACCACGAGCGGGGTGCCGCCGGCCTGGGATATGCGCTCGACCTGGCCGGCGAGCTCGGCCAGCGCGGATGGGTCGCTCGGGGTGGTTTCCGATGCCCAGGCGATGACTGCCGACCCGGCTCCCTTACGAATCTGGGCACCATCCGGCAGGTCGATTCCGCTCATCCGGGTCTGCGCGGTGAACGGCACGACAATGCCGTCTTGAGCGTTGGGCCGTTCGAGGCACTGGGCGACAGCCAGGTCGACGATGGATTTGCCTTCCGGGGTGGGGTCGCTCAGCGACGACAGTGCGGCGGAATACACGAGGACGCTGGTCTCAACGCCGGCCAACGGCACGAATTCGGTGGCGCGCCGGTTGCCGTAGGTGATCGTGCCGGTCTTGTCGAGCAGCAGTGTCGTGACGTCTCCGGCGGCTTCGACGGCACGGCCCGACATCGCGAGAACGTTGCGCTGAACGAGCCGGTCCATGCCCGCGATGCCGATCGCCGAGAGCAGGGCGCCGATCGTCGTCGGAATGAGGCAGACGAGCAGGGCTACGAGCACAGGCAGGCTCACCGCCGCATTGGAATAGCCGGCGATGGGGTTGAGGGTGAGGGTCACCACGACGAACACGATCGAGAGGGCTGCGAGCAGAATGTTCAGGGCCATTTCGTTGGGGGTCTTTTGCCGTTTGGCGCCCTCGACCAGCCCGATCATGCGGTCCACGAAAGTCTCGCCCGGTTTGCTGGTGATCAACACCACGATGCGGTCACTGAGCACCCGGGTGCCGCCGGTGACCGCGCTGCGGTCGCCGCCGGATTCGCGCACGACCGGTGCCGACTCTCCGGTGATGGCGGATTCGTCCACCGAGGCGATGCCCCAGATAATGTCGCCGTCGCCGGGTATGAGGTCGCCGGCCACGACCACGATGACGTCGCCGAGCGTGAGGTCGGCCGAGGACACCTGTTCGGTCGGGGTGTGCTGGGCGGCGGCATCCGTTTCACTGTCGTAGCCGACCAGCCGCGCGGTACGGGTGCTGGTGCGGGTTTTGCGCAGGCTGTCCGCTTGCGCCTTGCCGCGTCCCTCCGCCACGGACTCAGCGAGGTTGGCGAACACGACGGTCAGCCAGAGCCAGCCGGCGATCGCCGCGGTGAAGCTGGGCGGCACGGTGTCGCCGCCCGAGGTGGCCGGGCCGCCGAGAAACGGTTCAGCGATCGCGAGGGCGGTGGTGAGCAGCGCCCCGGTCTCGACGATGAACATGACGGGGTTTCGCCACATCTGCCGGGGGTCGAGCTTGCGAAACGCTCCGGGCAGGGCGGCGAGCAGCTGGGCTGCGCTGATGGCACCCGTGGCGCGCGCCGGCGGGCGTGGCTTGTGCGGGGGAGTGACGGATACCGTTTCCAGAGTGGTCATGATTACTGCAGCCCTTCAGCGAGTGGTCCGAGCGCGAGCACGGGAAAGTAAGTCAGAGCCACGATGATGATCGTGACGCCGAACAGCAGGCCGACGAACTGCGGCTTATTGGTCGGCAGGGTGCCCGTCGTTGCCGGCACCTTGTCCTGGGCGGCAAGGGTTCCGGCGAGTGCGAGCACGAGCACAATCGGTATGAACCGGCCGAGCAGCATCGCGGCACCGAGAGCGGCGTTGAACCAGGGAGTGTTCGCGGTGAGTCCGGCGAACGCGCTGCCGTTGTTGTTCGACGCCGAGGTGAAGGCGTAGAGCACCTCCGACAGCCCATGCAGGCCGGGATTCCAGATCGACGTGCCCTCGACATCCGCTCGCACGGCAGGGATCGCGAACGACAGCGCCGTGCCCGCCAGCACGAGGGTCGGGGTCACCAGGATGTAGAGGCTGGCGAGTTTGATTTCACGGGGGCCGAGCTTCTTGCCGAGGTATTCCGGTGTACGGCCGACGAGCAGCCCGGCGACGAAGACGGCGATGACGGCCAGGATGAGCATTCCGTACAAGCCGGAACCCACACCGCCTGGGGCGACTTCGCCAAGCATCATGTTGAACATCGGCATCAGGCCGCCGAGAGCGGTGAAGGAGTCGTGCATGGAATTGACAGCGCCGGTACTCGTGAGGGTGGTGGCTGTCGCGTAGAGCGTCGACGCGCCGATTCCGAACCGCGTCTCTTTGCCTTCCATGGCCGCGCCGGCCAGCTGGGGAGCTGTCCCCCCGCCGAGGGTTTCGAACAGGGTCAGCGCGGTGAGGGAGATGACGAAGATGCTCGCCATCGTGGCCAGAATGGCGTAGCCCTGCTTGCGGTCTCCCACGATCGTGCCGAAGGTGCGCGGCAGGCTGAACGGGATCGCGAGCATCAGCACGACCTGCAGCAGGCTCGTGAGAGCCGTGGGATTTTCAAACGGATGCGCCGAGTTGGCGTTGAAGAAGCCGCCACCGTTGGTGCCGAGAATCTTGATCGCCTCCTGCGAGGCGACCGGGCCGCCGGGCAGGGACTGCGTGGTTCCGGTGAGGGTGGTGATCGACGTGAATCCGGCCACGTTCTGGATCACGCCGGCGGCGATGAGCAGGATGGCGACCAGCACCGACACCGGTAGCAGCAGGCGCAGGATGCCTCGGGTCAAATCCACCCAGAAATTGCCGATGGTGCCCGAGCGGACGGCCGCGAACGCGCGCACCAGGGCGATGGCCACGCACAGCCCGACCGCGGCCGAAACGAAGTTCTGCACGGCCAAGCCGAGAAGCTGCACCGAATACCCCATGGTGACGTCGGGGGAGTAGGACTGCCAATTGGTGTTGGTCACAAACGAGATGGCTGTATTGAACGAGAGACCTTCCGGGATAGCCGGAAAGCCGAGGGCATACGGCAACGCGGCCTGCAGCCGCTGGAGCCCGTAGAGCACCAGCACGCCAACAAAGGAGATCGCCAGCGCACTCCGCAGATAGGACTGCCAGGTCTGTTCGGAGCGCGGATCGACACCGATCAGCCGGTAAAAGCCACGCTCGACGCGCAGGTCCCGCCGGCTGGTGTAAATGAGCGCCATGTAGTCACCGAGCGGGCGATAGATGAGCGTTAGTACCAGAGCCACGGTTGCCGCCTGCAGTGCTATCTGCCAGTTGTCCATTAGAACGACTCCGGCTTGATCAGGGCTACGAGCAGGTAGACGATGGCGGCCACGGCAAGTCCGGCGGCAAGGACCGAGAACACGATCACAATTTTTCGACCCCCCAGGCGACGAGCGCGACGAGGGCGAACAGGGCACAGACGCCCAGGAGATAGACAAAGTCGAGCACGAAAGCTCCTTCTGTGGCGGCGAGAGATAGACGTGGCGGCGCGAATTGTGTGCTGCACCGGAGAAAGTAGACACCCGCCGGGGACGCTCCTGGCTGATCCTCACGACTTCCTTACGCCGCACGGCGCAAAGCTAACGACATTGCCGCGCGCCGGGGCTCTCGGCCAAAGAAATGCTCGGAGCACTGAACCATTCCCGGCTACACCTCGTGGTAATTCCAAGGATCCCTACGCCGAGAATCACCGCACTACGCACCTAGTCATCTCAACTCATTGAATAGCACCTCAGCACGCACCACTTCGAGAAGCGTGCACCGAGAGAAGGAAGCAATCATGAACAGCAGAATTTGGCTCAAGGCCGGGCCCGTCATCGGGGCGATAGCGCTCAGCGTTCTCGCGCTGACCGGATGCTCGCAGGGAACGACGACACCGGCAGCCGACACCCCGAGTTCGTCCAGTGCGACGAGCGACGCCGCCGTCAAGCCGGCTCTGGCCACCGCGGACAGTTCACTCGGCACGATCGTCGTCGATACCGCCGGGATGACCCTGTACGTGTTCGACAAGGACGTCGCCGACTCCGGCAAGAGCACCTGCGAGGGCGAATGCCTCGTCAAATGGCCAGCCGTCGTCGCCGACTCTGATACCCCCACGGTTGACGGTGTAACCGGCACTGTTGGTGTCATCACCCGCACCGACGGCACCAAACAGGTCACCCTCAATGGACTTCCGCTCTACTACTGGGCGGGCGACGCTGCTGCCGGTGACACCACCGGCGAGGGTGTTGGCGGCGTGTGGTGGGTGGTCGCGCCCAACGGCGACAAGATCGCCGGCTAGAGCGGCCCCGCTCCGGCGCTTCCTCGCAGACTCCGTACCCATCGGCACCGCGAAGCCGATGGGTACGGTGCCGTCCGATACCCGGCACGGCACCGGGCAGAATAGACGGGTGTATGTTCTGGTGCGGCAATCAAGCGGGGGCGACGTGCTCGTCGAACCGTTGGACGAAGCCGGCCTCCCGCTCGGGACTACCCGCCGACTCACCCTGGCCGAGTTTCACTCGTTCGTGACATCGCTCGAGCCGGCCACGCGTGAACCGGCAGAGCACGACCCGGCAGCGCCCCGCTGGGTTTGGGAGGACACCGCACGAATCTATCCCGTGCTGCTCGTGGCCGGAATCCGTGTGAACCGTTGCCATGATCTCCGCCTCTGTCACGTGATCCTGAAGAATTCCGCCCTGACGATGACGAGCCCACTCGCGCTGGCCGCACCAGGTCGCTGGGATGTGGTGGGCGCGGGACCAATCGACGAGGCGGAGCCCCGGGCGACACTGTTCGACCTGGATCTCGACGCGGATGAATACGTCGACCCCACCGTTGACTCTGACGGCTCCGGTGATGCCGCTGCCGGTGACTCCGGCGCAGCGCGCGAGTTTCGACGCCAGCTGGACGCCGTGGCATCCGCCGACGAACCGGGCCGACTGCGGCTGCTGTTGGCGGCCGAATCCGCCGGGGCGCTCATCGCCGCGGAGATGCGTTACACCGGACTGCCCTGGCGCACCGACGTGCACGATGTGCTCCTCACCCGGGAACTGGGGCCGCGGGTCGCGCCTGGGGTACGACCGGAGCGTCTGGAACTGCTGGCCCAGCGCATCCGGTTCGAACTGGATGATCCGGACCTCAACCCTGACTCCCCGCAGGAGTTGTTCAAGGCGCTGAAGCGAGCGGGGCTCAGCGTCACGTCCACGCGCGGCTGGGAGTTGCAGAAGCTGGAGCATCCGGTGATCGAACCGTTGCTGCAGTACAAGAAACTGTCCCGGCTGCTCAGCGCCAACGGCTGGACCTGGATGGAGTCCTGGGTCGTCGACGGCCGGTTCCATCCCGATTACGTGCCCGGCGGTGTCGTGACCGGTCGCTGGGCCACTCGCGGTGGGGGAGCACTGCAGCTGCCCAAACAGATTCGCGGTGCCGTGGTCGCCGACGACGGCTGGAAGCTCGTCGTCGCCGACGCTGCCCAACTCGAGCCCCGAATCCTCGCGGCGCTGGCTCAGGACACGAGCATGGCCACTGCCGGCCGCGGAACCGACCTGTATGCCGGAATTGTGTCGAGCGGCGTCGTCGAAACTCGCGACCACGCCAAGGTCGCCATGCTCGGCGCCATGTACGGCGCCACGACCGGGGAAAGCGGTCGGCTGATGCCCCGCCTCGCCCGCGCCTATCCCCGGGCGATCGCTCTCACCGAGTCGGCCGCCCGTGCGGGCGAACGTGGTGAGGTCGTCACGACCAGACTCGGACGTTCGTCGCCGATCCCGGGCCCGGGTTGGCATGAGGCCCAGGCGCAGGCGTACGATCCGGCGGCAACAGCGAGCGATGAGCGGCGCGCGCGCAGCCAGGCCCGCGACTGGGGCCGCTTCACCCGCAACTTCATCGTGCAGGGCAGCGCCGCCGAATGGGCCCTGTGCTGGATGGCCGAGATCCGCCGCGAGCTCACGGCCTTGCCGAGACCGGCGCCGCGCGATCCTTCGAGTGCGGCCCATTCTGCAGCGGATGCCGCGTCCGACACGGTCGGCACGTCCGGTTCTCTCGACCAAGGGTCGACGTGGCCGGTACCCGGTGCCCGCCCGCCCTTCAATACCGCACCACACCTGGTGTTCTTTCTGCACGACGAAGTGATTGTGCACACGCCGGCGGAGCAGGCCGACGCTGTGGCTCAGATCATCGTCACGGCCGCCGAGACGGCGGGGCGACTACTCTTCGGCGATTTTCCGGTCGACTTCATGCTCACGGTGGCCACCGTAGACAACTACGCCCAGGCCAAGTAGGCGGTCAACCCGCCCTGCGTGACGCGTCTGCGGTCCGGCCGTCCCGGGTCTGGGCGCGCAAAGAAGGCGGGCCTCGCGTGCTGTGTGCACGTGGGGCCCGCCTGGTTCCTGCGAGGGAATTCTGTGGGGGTTGGCCGGGGTCTGGTTAGCCT
>NZ_JASISM010000012.1 GCF_030063145.1 Cryobacterium sp. PH31-L1 | reverse complement strand
GGGAGAGCCGAAAGTGCCCAGAATCTCAGGCGAAATAAGGGAGCCTGCGACCGCGTCTGAGAATCTGGGAACGCAGGCGCGAAGCGAGCTACGATGACCGGCCGGAAAGGTCAAACAAGCCCTTCAAAAACAGGCCGCGAACGCGGCTCAAAATTTGGGGGTTGCAGCGGCGCCAGCCGCTTCCATTCAGGTCCTTGCATCGTCCTGCCGCCACTACCCGCCAACCCAGCCTGAGGCCTACCCAGGTCCCGAACTGGTTGTTGCCGCCGGGACTTTTCGAGGGCATTTTGTGTCTTCTTGGCGGTGTGTCGCCTCCAATGTCAGAGGTGAGCATTACTCTCGACGTAGACGGCAACGACGCCGCACAGAAAGGAAAAAGTGACGGTGCGCACCCGGTCCGCTCGAACGGATACGACAGCCCCGCTGGCAGCAATAGGCCCGGCTGTTGCCACAATCCGTCGGCGCTCGGCCAACCCCGTCACTGATGCCAATCGCTGTGTTGTTGTGGTGATTGACGAGCACCGTATCGAGTCCTAGAGAGGGAGATTTTCTTGTGTCCACTCAGAATCAGGCAACAACGACACAGACCACGAACCAGCACACCGACCCACCCGTCAGCACCGCCTTTCGCGGCGCCTCACGCGCCCAGGGCTACATCGAAGCAGATGCCCCCACCCACGAACGCCCTGCAGTCACGGCCCCAGAGCTCCGGGCCGTCGACGAGACTGGTGCGCCGGCCGCCGCGACGCCGCAGCAGCCGGCGGGACGCCCCTCGGAACCGGCTCTGGCCGACCTGTTCGGCGGCGCCGACCACAACCTCGGACTACTCTCCACCGCCCCACCAGCGCAGGGCGCGCAGCGCGGCCTGCGCGGCATCCTCTCCCGCCTCGGGCTGTCGATCACGCCAGGGCCCGCGGAGCTGGCGGAGCGCGAGCAGGCCGAGGCGCTGCGCCGGGATGAGGAAACGATCCGGCAGGCAACCTGGACCCGCGCGGTGAGCGTGTTGGTTGCCAACCAGAAAGGCGGCGTCGGGAAGACACCGTCGGCGATCATCGCCGGCGGAGTCCTCGCCGCCGCCCGCGGCGGATCAGTGTGCATCCTCGAGGTCTCCGACGACCCCGGCGCCCTCTCGTTCCGGGCTGAAGGGAACCCGGCCCGCGGCATGGGCGAACTCGTCCGCGACGTCGACACCATCAGCAGCGCCGGCCAGCTCGCCGGCTACACCGCGCCTCAAACCTCGTTCGCCTCCGTGATCGGCACCGTCCGTCGCAGGCCGCGCCTCACCCGCGACGACGTGACGGCTGTCGCGGCAGTCGTCGACCAGTACTACGGCATCCGAGTCATGGACAGCGGCAACCAACCTTCCTCGTCCGCGTTCCAGGGCGCCGTCGACACGGCGGACGCGTTGGTGATTCCGGTGTTCAACGCCGGAGACGCGGTGCTGGAGGCGGTCGCGCTGCTGGACGTGATGCGTTCGGCCGGCGGCAAGGCCGCAAGCCTGGCCGACCACGCGACAATCCTGCGGTTGACCGATGGGCGGCCGGAGAACCGGCAGGTCGTCGACCGGGTCGATCAGATCATCGCCGACGCCGGCGTCGAGCAGGTGTTCACCATCCCGTATGACCCGCACATTGCTGAGCGCGGGCAGATCACCCTCGGGCATCTCGCCCCGCCGACGCGACGCGCGTTCGCCGCCGCGGCGGCAGGCGTCGTTCGTACTTTGCAAGCCACCGTCCGATAGCCGCGAAAGGCGAAGCGCCATGCTCACAGAATCCCTGCAGACCCTCGTGGGCACCATCGTGCGCACGATTGACAACCCACTCGATGGCATCCTGCCGGACTTCACCATCTTCGGGACGGAATTTACCCTGCTTTGGCAGAAGCTCCTCGCCGGGGTGTGGGGGATCGGCATCATCCTGGCGATCGTGTTCCTGATCATCGGCATCATCAAGATGGCCAGCGCCTCCAGCGGCGGCAACCCGAACGAGTACAAGACAGCTCGCAATCAGGCTATGTGGGCTGGTATCTCCCTTGGCGTGCTGGCCGCCCTCGCCGTGATCGTCGGCGCTATCCTTGCCGTCTTCGGATAGGAGCTCTCGTGCATGCGACCGCACCACCCACCCGCCGCACCTGGCCCTGGATCGTCGGCGCCGCCATCCTCGTTGGCGCCCTCATCATCGCCGGCGCCGTCTACTACGGCAGCCAGGCCGGCACCGCCACACCCACGGCTGAACCGACAATCCCGGTGACAAGCAGCACACCGTCGCCGAGTACGCCACCGGTCGAAGCGGAGCCGACCGGATGCCTCGGCGGCGAGGCACGCGACGCCGCCATGGTGCTCGCTGCACAGAAGGCGGCGCCGCAAACGACCAACGGCGCAGTCGACTTCGCAGCGTCTTTTGTGCGGTGGATTCAACGCTTTCCCTATCCATCCGCCGACGACGCTGCCGCTGTCGGTGGCAGCGCGATGGCGCGCGACTCTGTAATGAGCGATCTGCCCGGGTATCTGTCTGGTCAGCCCGATCTGTCGGGCGGCGTCGTTGGACCTGGTGTCGCGTATTACATGAGCACCATTCCCGGTGTTTGGAACGTGGAATCGGCGGCCGGTGATCGAGTTGAAGTGTCGATTGGCACTGCTTTTGTCATCGATGGAGCGCTCAGTCCCACACTGAACTCGGCCATCACGGTTGTGACGGTGTGGGAAGACGGGAATTGGAAAATCTTCGATGCGGACGGTAACCGTTCGCCGGAGAGTTTGTACTCGGTGGGGCAGCCATTCACGGAGGGATGCTGATGCTCGCGCAGGCACTCATGCTCGCGACCGATGACGGTTGGTGGAACCCTGTTCAACCTATCGCCGATGCCTTCAACACTGCAGTGGGTGTCGCGTCGTATTGGTCCGACCCGTGGGGCAACTCCTTCAAGATGCTTCGCGACACGGCGACGGGCATGAGCCGCGACATCATGCCGGCGCTGACCAGTGCGACGCTGCCGGATTTGACGTCGGATTGGTTCATTAGCGCCTACAAGATCAGCTTCGCCACGGCGATCTTCGTGGCCGTGTTGTTGTTGATCCCGCAGTCGGTGCGCACGGCGCGCGGCGCCCAGGCGGGCCGCGACCTGGTTGAGTCCGTGGGTCTCTATTTTGGGACGTTCCTGCTCGGGGCCATGTTTGGGCCGATGTTCGGGATCATGCTGATCAATTTCTTCCACTCCCTGACGGACGTTTTTGTCGCAGCGGGCCTGACCGGCACGGCGACGACTGTCACCGGGCAGTTCAGCTCCATGATTGAGCAGGCTGACCCGGTCGGTATCACCGGCGGGATCGTCATGGGCGTCATCTTGATGATCTGCATGATCTTCGCCCTTTTCTTGGTGCTGCTGATGTTGTTGGTGCAGCTGGTGACGCTGTACTTCACCGGGGTGCTGCTGCCGCTCGGGCTGGTGTGGATCATCGACAAGAACAAACGCTCCTTCGGCTTGAAGATCGCCGCGCTGTGGATTGGCATTCTTGCCGCACACCCGTTGCTGTTCCTGCTGCTGGGTCTGGCGTTTTCCATGACGGCGAACCAGCTCAGCGCGTTCGGCAACAACTTCGGTCTGCAATCGATGGTGTCGCTCCTAGTAGCCATCATCGGTCTGCTGATGGCCGCGCTCTCGCCGCTTCTGCTGATGAAGTTCGCGCCGATTATTCCGATGGCCTTCGGTGGCACGACCGGTCCGTCCGTGGACGTTGGGAAGCACATCGGGGCGCAGACCATGACTGAAGCTACCGAACGCTACGGCCAACCCTCCAGCCAGGATCGGTCCAGCTCAACAACCACCAAAGAGTCCACGGACTCGACGACCGAGCGCGTTTCGGAGTCCTCGACAGCTCCGGGGAGCCTGTCGGAGGTCATCGGTAATCGCGCTGCTGCTGCCGCAGCCGGCACTGGCGCGGCCGGTGAAGGGGCGACGATCGGCGCCGGCCGCGCAGCGACCGCGACGGCGGGAGCTGCCGGGGCCAGTGTGGCCGCTGGCGGAGGCGCGGCCGCGGCTGAGACCGGGCTTGCCGCCGTTGGGACGGCGGAGTCGGCGACCGGCGCGGGCGCGGTTGTCGGCGTTCCGACGTTGATCGCGGCGGCGGGGATCGCCGCTGCGCACAAGGGTGTCGAGGTCGTCGGGAAGGGCGTGGATTTGGCGCAGACGGCGGGGGAGCAGGTGACGGAGTCGATGGATGACACCCCGACTCTGGGAGGAGATCGCCCATGATGACGGACCTGCGTAACCGGACGGTCATCCGTTATCTGGGTGGGGAGAGTGGACACCGCTCTTTTTTCGGCGGGACGCACTCTCGCGCCCGGATCATCTTCCTGGCCTGCTCGCTCGTGTTCGGGATGGTGTTCACCCCGCTGATCGGCTGGCCCGCCCTCGCCGCGGCCGCAGTCAGTTGCGGGGTGACGTTCCTGGTCACCGCGAAAACGCACCGCGGATCGATCGTCGACCGGCGGCGCAAGCGCGCCCGGTGGAAGAAGCGCAGTCACGATGGCACGACCCGGTTCGTGCCCTACGAGGTCGGGGCGTGGGACCAGCTCCAGCAGGCTCTTGCCGAGGCCCGCGCCGCCACGGGCGCGGCGGCCCGGGCGGCTGCTGCGGAGGCGGGCCGGGCGGTAGTGGCGATGCGGGCGAACCCGGACGGGTCGGACGGGCTCGGCTGGCTGCAATACGGCCGGGGCGAGCCCGGCATTGCCTGGCATGCCCCCGTTGGGGAGCAGAGCTACCTGTCGGTGACGTTCACCGTCAGCGGGCAGCTGCGCGGGATCGAATCGGCCAGCGTGATGGCGCGCGCGGCCCACGGCTGGGGTGCGTTCCTCGCCGCCCGCGCCGTGCCCTCCGTTCTCGTGCAAGACGTGCAGATCACCACTCGGGTGCTGCCGGCCGATACGGCGTTGCAGGAATTCTGGGTGCTGAACAACCTCGACCCGGCTGCGCCGGTCGACGCGGTCGCCTCCTACGAAGAAGTACTACGCCTAACCGGGAACGATGCGATGGTGCAACGCCACTTCGTTACCGTGAACTGGCCGCTCACCCCCGCCTTCATCGACGCCGCTCGCAAATACGGCGATGGGCGGGACGGGTGGCGGGCGTTGATGCGGCAGGAGATCGCCTCGACTCAGCGTGGTTTGGCGGAGTCGAAGATTGGCCGGGTGGAGGTGCTGACGGCGCGGCAGGTGGCGGCGGTGGTGCGGCATCAGCAGAACCCGTCGCGGCCGATCGACTTCGTCGCCGACGTGCACCCGAACCGGGTCGGCGAACCCGCCGAGGAGGAATTCTCCGCGCACATCGTCGACAGCATCGACCCGCTCACCGGGCTGCCGGTGCGGTGGTGGCACCGCACCGCCGCGATCCGCGCCGAAGCGCTCGCCACCGCCGCCCGCACCCAACTGTGGGTGCTGGACCTGCTGATCGGGAAGGACATCCAGTTCATCCGCTCGGTCAGCTTCCATCTACACCTGGTGCCGGCGTCGGAGGCGAAAGTCGCTGCCCGGCAAGATCTGGTCCGCGACACGGCCGAAGCCCTCTCCCGGAGGGAGGCCGGGCAGCTCGACACGGACGATACCGACGTGCACATGACGGCCGCCAGGCGCCGCCGGCAAGACCTCATCTCCGGCTCGCAGCACCACGGCGCCGTCTGGATCGGGTTCGTGACCATCTCCGTCCGCTCCCGCGAAGAACTGGCGCGGGCATCCAGGCAGCTCGAGGAAACCTGCTCGACCGGCCTGGGCATTGAAAGCCTGGACTGGCTCGACTCGTACCAGGCCGCCGCATCTGGCACGACGTGGCCCATGGGCCGCGGCCTGGCCGCATCCACGCCATCGTTCTCCGCCCGCGTCTACAGCCGCCTGGCCGGCAAATCCGACAAGGAGGCCCTCACATGACCACACCCAACGACACCAATTCATCCCGCGCGAAGCTGTGGGCACTGCCCGTGCTGCGCCGCTTCGCACCGCCCGTCGAAGTCCCCGGCGACAAGGCTGGCGGGACCGACGCGGCCGGTAGCCGTGGTGCGGTGGAGATTGTGCCGTGGGCACTGCCCGGCACGCCGCTGCGCACCCAGGCGGCGGCGGCTCGGCGCGGCTTTTACGCGCCGGCGCTGGCTGGCGCGCCAACGACGACGCGGCAGGCCGAGATCCTCAACACTGCGCTGATCGGCCCGCCGACCGGCACCCGCGGTGTCGTCAACGGGCGGGACGTGCTCTCCCGTACGACGATCTCCCACGACCCCGTGACGGCGTATAACTCGGAGCCGCGGGAGGTGTCGAGTCCGAACGTGATCGTGATGGGCGACGTCGGCGCCGGCAAAAGCTCCCACACCAAATGCAACTACGTCGTCCGGCCCCTGCTGCTGCAGGGCCGGCGTGGGGTGGTGTTTGACAAGAAGGATCAGAACGGGGAGGGCGAGTACTCCAACGTGGTGCGGCATTACGGGTTTGAACCGATCCGGTTCACCACCGATGGCACCGGCACTACCCTGAACCTGCTCGATCCGATGATCGCCCGCGGCACCGGCGTCGACGGTCAAATTCGGTTGCTGAACATCGTCACCCGCATAGCTCGCGGAGACCAGCCCCTCAACGGCTGGGAAGAAGAAGCCCTCCGCGCAGCCCTCCGCCGCACCGTCGGCCAAACACACGGGCGGGCCCCGGTGCTCGCCGACGTGCTGCCGAACCTCGGCCTCGTCGTCGACGATGACGACTACCGCACCCTGTCGGCCACCGCCCGCGACGACCTGCATAAGGCCGGCCTGTCCGTGAAGTGGACGTTGAACGGGCTGCTCGACGAATACGCCGGCCTCCTCGACGGCGAAACCTCAGCAGCCGTGGACCTCAGCGGCAAGCTGACATCGTTTGATATTTCGCAGCTGCCCGATGACGGCCCGGCGGTGCCGGTGGTCATGGCGATCGGGAACATGTGGATGCTCGGCCGGCTGCGAAGCGAACGCACCTCCG
The DNA here is from genome assembly GCF_030063145.1 of Cryobacterium sp. PH31-L1. Taxonomy (GTDB): domain Bacteria; phylum Actinomycetota; class Actinomycetes; order Actinomycetales; family Microbacteriaceae; genus Cryobacterium. Next base: position 39,078 of record NZ_JASISM010000012.1, on the reverse strand, counting down.
CGACGACCGTTGTTTATGAGGAGGGCTGGCACATGATCGGTGGACCGTCGGCGCAGCTGATCAAAGCCAACCAAAAACTCTCCCGGGGCCTGGGCATCTCGAACGTGTTCGTCATGCACAAAGGCACCGACATTCCCAAAGACTCACCCGGCATGGCCATCATCCAGGAAGCACAAACCGTCATCGTCTACCGGCAGTCCCGCCCCGAAGACGCCCTCTGGTGCCAGCAAACCTTCGGGTTCGCCCCGGAGACGGCACGCACCATCGAGAACCTCGCCGATGGACATTACATCTTCAAATATGGGTCGCACCCGGAAGCGCACGTGGAGCACATCCGCTCCGAGTGGGAGCGGCAACTGACCAACACCGACGAGGGCCTGTCCGTCGGCACCATCTTCTAACACCATGGGCCTGGTCAAACTGCTCGCCACCAGCCTCACCGGCCTGCTCCTGACCGTCGGCGGCACCGTCGCCCTCTCCTCCGGCACCGGCACCACCTGCGGCATGACCGCGGTCAACCGAGCGGATGCCGCCCAGCACGACGCCGTCTCCGGGTATAGCGGAGACCAGCTCGCCAACGCCGCCGACATCATCAACGCCGGCGTCCAGCTCGGCCTCACCGCGCAGGCGCAAACTCTCGGCGTGATGACGGCGATGGGGGAGTCCAGCCTGATCAACCTCGACCACGGCGACACCGCCGGCCCGGACAGCCGCAGCCTGTTCCAACAACGCGCCACCTGGGGATCCCTTGCGGAGCGGATGGACCCCACCATCTCAGCCCGGCTGTTCTTCCAACGCCTCATCGCGCTCACGGGGTGGGAGACGATGACGCCATCGGCGGCAGCATCCGCTGTGCAGATCAACGCCGACCCGGAACACTACGCACCGTTCTTCGCGCCGGCGACCGACGTCGTCACCGCACTGACCGCCAGTTCCGCCGGCGCGTGCGGGGTCGGCGGGGATGCAGTCGCTCTGGCGCAACAGCTCGTCACCGCCGCCGACAACGGGCAGCTGCGCGGCCTCGTCCCCGACCATCTGAAGGAGATCCGGTGGATCGCCAGCGGGCAGACCGTCCCGGACTGCGGCATCGACACCCGCATCCTGCAGGTGATGGTCCTGACCGTCAACCAGTTTCACCAGGTCGGCGTCAGCGACATCAACCGCAAATGCACCGGGCAACTCCTCGGCGCCGGCACCCAGTCCTCGCACTGGATCAACGGCGGCGGCGGAGCCGTCGACTTCTACTCCCTCGGCGGACGCAGCCTCACCGGCGCCGACGGCCAGTCCCTGCGCCTGATCGGACTGCTCGACCCGGTCATGCCCACCGGGGCACGGATCGGACAGGCAGACTGCCGGCGTGAGGCCGGCATCCGCTTGGCGGTGGTGCACTTCACCCAGTTCGACGACACCTGCAACCACCTGCACCTCGACGTCGCGTTCACCGCTGATCCGATGACCGTTGGATAACCGCAAAGCTCCACCCACCGTAGGGGTGGTGTCTGTTCGTTCGAGGAGACTGCTGGCCCGGGCGGGCGCTGACCAACGTGCGCACGGTGTGCCGACCGGTGGGACAACTGGGCTCGGCGTTCCCTCCGGTCGCTTATTTCCTCACCCACTGGCCCCACCACTCGGTCCCGCACTAATGGTCGCTCCCTCCCGGGCACAGCGAACCTCCGCTACCGAACAGCACCACCCCCAAGACGTGAGTGAAAGGAGCCCCGCGATGAACGAAACAGTCGGCGTCATCGTCTACACGAAACCAAACTGCCAACCCTGCCGGATGACCAAACTCGCCCTCGACAAGCAGGGCATCAACTACACCGTCGTCGACCTCACCGAAACACCCGCCGCACTCACCTACGTGCAAGACGAACTCGGCTACAGCAGGGCACCCATCGTCGTCATCGACGACCACAACCACTGGGCCGGCTTCCGACCCGACCTCATCGCCAAAATAGGCCACTAACCGCCCCGCCGATCAACGAGGCCCGCGGCAGCAGGGCCACGCATCTCGCAAAGAAGCGACCAAGAGCGCGCCGCGAGGAGTGACCAGCGTGGCGATCACCACACGGGGCGGGAGGCCGGCAACCTCGGCGTGCTCAGCCCCACGAAGCGGTGGCCGCACTTCGGAGCTACCGCCTCGGACCAGACGCAACCCCGTGGGGCCCCCGGGGGAGACCCTGCGGGTCCTCGGACCGCTACGCGGACGCCTTGTCGTTTTTTTGTCTGTCTGGCCGGTCATCGTAGTTCGCTTCCGTGCCTACGTGCCCACCTGCTCGGGCGCGGTCGCAAGCTCCCTTATTTCCCCCGACCAGCCGTGCACTCCGGCACTCCCGCTCTCTATCGATTCTCTTGCCAGCCAGGCAAAAAAATCAGTTGAGCGGAGAGAATCATGCCCCAGTTCCCCGTCACCACCCGTCCCGAACGCACCAGCGACGACATAGCAGCCGACCGCAAAGCAGCCAACGCATTCTTTGCCCGATACGCGGCATCCGGCACTTACAGACAGCGCGACCGGGACGCCCTCCTCCGGTTCTACAGCTACGACTGGAATCTCATCTGCTGCGTCATCGAAGCCACCGAATGGTCCCGAAGCCACGCAGACGATAGCGCAGCGCACCGCGCCGCACGACGAGCTGAACGCGCCGCCCAAGCAGCCCTGAACGACATTCCCGCGCGCGACGATTCCCGCCTACGTCCCTATGTGCACGCCGCGACCATGAAGCGCCTGACGACCCCCGGTGTGACGCCCCGCCCGGTGAGTGAACGCCTCACTGCCCGAGGCCAAGCCGACCTCTTCTGGGCCCGGTGCCAGAATCCCAGCGACAAGTTTCGTGCCGCCGTCCTCCACGACGCCGACCAGCCCTTCAACCAGTGGTTGCTCCTGCACCCCGGCTATGGGCCCCTGCAGGATGCGCCCGAAGGATACGCAGGGACACTTCGACTGCCCAAGTCGCAACGATTCGTGCCCGGCTCGATCCGGCCGGCAGGAATCAGCTACGACCGTGCACTGGATATCGCCCTCGCCGCCCTCGACAACACCAGCCACTAATCCCGGGTGAGACCGCCGCCAGGCGGAGGTCTCACCCGGTGAGGGGGAACATCCCCCTCACACTCCCCCAACCGCGCGACGTTATCCACAGACCGGCCTGATCGGCGGCGTCCGCCAGCGTCCGCGCTTTAGCGTCAAGGCCTATCAGTTGCGAAAGGACCCTCATGCGTTTTCTCAAACTTGCCGTCACCACCTACGGACATGACCGCTCCCGGCCGATCATCGGCGCCGACGACATTTGGATCAACCTCGACCAGGTCGTCTTGATCGAGGAACAGCTCGACAGCAACACCTTCGCCGACGCTGTGCGCGAGGGAATCGCGCCGGAGGAGCACTATCCCTGCGTGGAGCTGACCACGTCGAACGGAAGCACACACCTCGTGTCGCTCGGCGTGTGCGCAGATCAGTCCAGCGGTTTCGTCGCCCTGACCCGATTCATACCCCTGCTCCTGGGCGGCAGCGATGAAGGCACGCAGCTCGCAGAGCTCCTGGCAGACACACCGTCGATCAGGGCGTTCCGACAGTAGGAGCCGGTGATGGTGTCCTCATCGAATTTCCGACGTTAGGGGCTATCGTCACGGACGAACGCGGAGACTTGGTGCGACAAGCTCATCTGGTGAAGTCCGTTGAATCCATGACCGAGGCCGGCGCGGAAATCCGCGAACGTTCCTCGATCGCCGTCGTTCATAGACGTCTGTGACCCGAGCATGGCGCACCAGCGCTCGACGGCACGAGTGCTCTCGTCGACTGACAGGCCGGGGATGATGCGGGCGACCTCTTCGGACCGGCGCTTTCGCCGTTCGTCGTCCTGAAAGTCGCTGTCGCTCTTGTCGCGGAGCTCATCCGGCCAGAATAACGGCACTCGCCGCACCGCCCTCCAGCCCGGCCGCAGCCCATACGAGTGCCCTTCGACGGCGGTGGAGCCGCTCCGCGGTGCTGTTCTGTGCTGACGAACATTTTTAGTCCATTCCGGCCGGTCATCGTAGCTCGCGTCGCGCCTCCGTTCCCAGATTCTCAGACGTGGTCGCAGGCTCCCTTATTTCGCCTGAGATTCTGGGCACTACGGCTCTCCCGCTCGCTATCGATTTCTCTCGCCGGAAGGCACAAAAAACAGTTGTTCAAGGGAGAAACCAAGTGACACACACCGGCAAGCACAAGCCAACTCGGGCCGGCAACTCGCCATCCGCAACCCCAAAAGCGAAGGAGATAACCATGACCAGCACGGCGAACACGACCGAGGGCCTCCACGGCTTGCGCATCACTCTCGACGAAATGGAAAGCATCTGCGTCGACCGCATGCACACCGTCACCTCACTGCAGCAAAGCATCGCCTGCGACACCTTCGACGTCGTTCGGCTCGACCACGATATCGACCTGTTCGTCGACGATGAAGGAGCCATCAATGGCTCCCCGCTAAATCTGGCCCTGACGATCATTGCCCACGCCCTCGGCACCCCGGCTGTGCTGTTCGGGAATGCGATTGCGCTTGGGTGTGACCCCAACACCGGCGACAGCCTCAGCCTCACCGCTGAGCAGGTGGTCCGTCTCACTGCCGCAATCGCCAGCAAGCCCTCACCTGAACTCATCGACCGCCTCGCGGAAAGCCTCGCCCCTCTACCTGAAATCGTGGAACTCCTCCGCAGCCTGTAACGCGGGACGGCTGGCCTGACACCAATCAGGCCAGCTGTCAGAGAACCACAGGGGCGAGTGGTAAGGGGGCTGGCGTCCTACTAACGGAAACTGCACTTTGCAGCTCCCTATTTTTGGACGGATGCCGGATCCGGAGCCGGCAATGTCCCCGTGCGGGCCTGAAAGGTGGCCGCGCCGTATATTCGATAGGACCGGTCGAGTCGTGCTTTGCTCGACTCCGTTTTCCGAATGATTGGGATCGAATGGTGCTTCAACGGCTTCCGCGGACGGCTGCCCTCGATGGAGTTGACTTGTTTCGTCGTCTCGATATAACCGCCGGGGACACTCAGCTGAGTGACCCTCGTCGGCTTGACGCTGTCGTCGAGCGGTTGCGCTCAGATATTGCAGCCACGCTCAGCGCACCGACCTCAGTTAGAGGTTGGCGAGCTCAGGCTATGTTTGCTTCCTTAGTAGCAGCTCTCGACGGATGCGAACTGATGACATTCGTCGATACCGGCGAAATTTACTATGACGGTGAACACCTAAAGCCGGCCGACTACTTCCTTGCCCTTCGCAACGGGAGACGGATTGTTGTCGATGTCAAGGATCCGGGAATCGATACGGCGGCAAAGACGACAAAGCCGCTCAAGATTAGCGACGCGGAACGTAGTCGACTCCAGCGGTTTGCCGATCTCTACGGCGCGGAACTTTTTATCGCCGCGTACGTATCAGTAGCTTCGATGTGGCTACTCCTACCGATTGACTCCTTCACCCATCAATCGACGAACTCACACACGATTACATTGGGCGATGCGGTCGCGGCCAACGAAATGAGTATTCTCGGCGACCTCTCAATGGGTGTAATGGCGCCTCTTCGAATCGACGTCTGGGCCGAACTTGATCAGCCGAGAACCATTGGCAAAGATGGACACGCAGAGTTCACGCCCGGCAAGATCATTCTTTCCAGCGGCGCAGGGCCTGTTGTGACGACGGAGGATAAGAACATCATCATGTTCTTTATCCAGTACGGGCACTGGAATCTGCGGCAAGACGTAGAAACAATTGGGGATCAACTAGTTCGACTATCTATGCTCGTTGAGCCGCTTCAGGACGACGTCGACCAAGATTTCCACATCATTGGTTGGCTGTCGCAGATGTATTCGCGCCTCTTTGAAGGGCGCACACAGAACGACTTAGGTGTGACTGCGCTCGACATAGCTGTTGAGCCAGGTGCGCTCGTATCTTTAATTCCGCATGACTTCCATTCCGATGATCTCCCGCTTTGGAAGTTTGAAGTCCGGCCACCGCAAATTGGCGAGGGGCGTTCATAAGCCCGGGCTTTCGTCTTGTGCAAGGAATCGAACCTGAGCGTGTCGAGGGCCACGCGACGCCTAACCCTCAACCCATCCAACCTCGCTGGAAGCTGCGGCCTCACCGCCGGCGGGCGGCACATTCCGCCGTCGAGGTCAGGCTGAGTGCGCGAAATCGGGCACGCCTCAGAGTTCTAATTGCCCCACACTCGAAACGATGGCGAGGAGCCTCGCCCCGATAGTGGCGGTATTGCGTGTTCGACGCCATCAACGCATGCCAGAGTAGAGATTCACGGGGTGATTCGACTGAGTGATTCCGCCTGCAAGGAGAACTACAGATGACATTGGTCTCGACCCAGCCTGCTCACCTCACCCAGCGCCAACTTGAGGGAGCCCTCTGGGATGCGGCGAATGCCCTACGCGGCCCCGTCGATCCGGCCGACTTTAAAAGCTACGTCTTTCCCGTCCTCTTCTTCAAATGGATCAGCGACACCTGGGACTATAACCACGCCCGTGCGCTCGTCGAGTTCGGCTCCGACCTCGACGACGAGATCGAATCCGACTTCCACATCTTTCAGATTCCAACTGGATGCCATTGGCACGACGTGTACAACACCGTCGAAAACGTCGGCGACATGCTGGCCGGCACTTTACTATCCGTCCAGGAAGCCAACCCTGGGTCTCTTGATGGAGTATTCGGTGATGTGAACTGGGCAAACACTGAACGGCTCCCCGAGACTGCGCTCGTGGCACTTCTTCGAGCGTTTGACCAACTGCAACTCGACGCCGCTACAGTCACCGGCGATATGCTCGGCAGCGCCTACGAATACTTGCTCCGGGAGTTCGCTGAAGCCTCCGGCAAGAAGGCCGGAGAATTCTTCACACCTCGCCATGTCGTGCACCTCATCGTGAAGTTGCTTTCTCCGAAGCCGGGGGAGTCCATCGCCGACCCCGCCTGCGGCTCGGGAGGCATGCTCGTCGAGACGGTCGCAGCCGTGGATGCGGCCGGGGGCGACTCCCGCACTCTCCGCCTCTACGGTCAAGAAATCAACCTCACCACCTCCGCTATCGCCAAGATGAATCTCTATCTGCACGGTGTCGAGGACTTCACGATCGTTCGTGGCGATACCTTTCGGGAGCCCAAGCTGCTCGACGGTGACGAGCTGCGCCATTTCGACCTTGTCATCGCCAACCCGCCGTTCTCACTCAAGAACTGGGGAGCGGATGTCTGGGCCGGCGACCGCTTCGGCCGCGCGATCGGCGAGGTGCCTCCAGCCACTAACGCCGACTTCGCTTGGATCCAGCACATGGTCAAGACGATGAAGCCCGACACCGGACGCGTCGGCGTCGTGATGCCGCACGGCGTGCTGTTCCGTGGTGGTAAGGAGGCGCGCATTCGGGAGGAGCTGCTGCGCTCCGATCAGCTCGAGGCCGTGATTGGTCTGCCGAGCAACCTGTTCTACTCGACCTCGATCCCGGTGTGCATTCTCGTGTTCCGCGCGCACAAGCCGGCCGAGCGCGTCGGTCGCGTGTTGTTTGTGGATGCCTCCGCTCGCTTCACGCCGAGCAAGAACCAGAACGTGATGTCGGATTCCGACATCGAGACCATCGCCGCCGCGTACCAGGCGGGCGACGACATTGACGGGGTAGGCGGCCTCCACTTGCGCCTCGTCGACCACGATGAGATCAAGCACAACGGTTACGACCTCAACATCGGCCGCTACATCAAGTCCGAAACCGTCGCAGAGGCCAACGTTGAGGAGGCGATCATCCTGATGCGCGAGGCCCAGCAGCGGCTGGCGGATGCGCAGGCCGCGCTCGACGAGCGCTTGCGGGCGGCAGGCTTCGATGCGTGAGGGGTGGGAGCGGCGAGCGATCGGGGAGGTTACGTCGGTCCTTCGACGCGGCATAACACCAAGGTACGTCAAGCCCGATGATTCCGATGCACTTGTTGTCGTGAACCAGAAGTGCATCAACTCGAATTACGTCGACTTGAAGCACGCGAAGCTCACGGAGCGAGTACGCGCCTTGAGCGACGATCGATACCTCAAGCGTGGCGACACCCTTGTCTGTTCCACGGGACGTGGGACGCTCGGGCGATCTGCACTCTGGCTGGGTGAGTTGGAATCAACGGCCGACAGCCACGTCACGATAGTTCGTCCTGGCGACGACATTCTGCCGGAGTACCTTGCCTACGTTCTCAGTACCGCCGAGGACGAATTGGTTTCTCGTGGGACTGGTTCGACGAATATGACTGAGCTGAGTGCTGGGGCGATAGCGGATATACCCCTCTGGGTGCCACCAATCGCCGAACAGCGCCGCATCGTCGACCTCATCGGCGCGGTTGATGAGATCATCGGAGCTGCCCGCGAGCACGAAGTAATTTCGGCGCGGGTGCTTACCCAACTCAGAGAGACCATGCTGACGCCTTCAGCGGGGTGGAAGCAGACGAAGATCGGCAACGAGCTCCTGCGGGTTCGTCGGCCCGTCGAAGTGGAGACCACTGCCGAGTATGCAGAGATTGGTACGCGTTCGTATGGGCGCGGTGTCTTTCTAAAAGAACCTGTAAAAGGTGCGGCTTTGGGGAGCAAGAAAGTCTTCTACGTTGCGCCTGGTGATCTCGTTTTCAACATCGTATTCGCGTGGGAGGGTTCCGTGGCATTGCTCGGAGAGGAGTCGCAAGGGCGGATCGCGTCACATCGATTTCCAACGTTTCAAGGGTCACAAGTCTGGTCCGTGGAGTACTTCAATCACTTCTTTGGAACTGCGCATGGCCGCGATCTCCTCGTTCAGCACTCTCCCGGCGGCGCGGGAAGAAACAAGACGCTCAGCGTGCCAAGGCTGTTGGAGGCTGCCGTCCAAGTACCAGCCGACGCGGAGTCGGCCGATTCAATTCTTGCAACTCTCCGAGCGGCAGCGGCTTGTGCCCAGACGTCGGCTCGGCATACGGTTTCAGCCGGTAACCTCCGGTCGCACCTCCTCTCGGCACTCCTTGCCGGCACTCACGAAATCCCCGCCTCCTACGATCGACTCCTCAAGGGCGTCTCCGCATGAGCGGTTTCAACGAAGCATCCGTCGTCCAAATGCCAATCGTCGACCTACTCGTCGCGGGTGGCTGGAAGTACATGCCGGCCGATCAGCTCAGGCGAGCGAACGCATCTGTCATCATTGAAGCCCGTGCTCGGGCGGCGATCGAACGCCTGAACCCGTCGCTCGCTGGCAGGCCCGACCGCGTCGACGAGGTGCTTCGGCACCTGCGCATGACCGTGATCGACGGCGCCGACCTCGGGTTGGTGCGGGCTAATCAGGCACTGCTGGCCTGGCTGCGCGGGCGCAACACCGTGCAACTGACCGATCCGGTGCGGGATGTTCCCGTGGCGTTGCTCGATTTTGCGCATCCGGGCAACAACGAGTTTCTGGTAACTGACGAGGTCGTCTATGGCAAGATCGGGGACAGCGCCCGGTTCGACATCGTGCTGTGGGTGAACGGGCTTCCGCTCGTGGTGGGCGAGACCAAGACCCGGTTCGATGCGAAGAAGACCTGGGTGCTCGGCGCACACGACATCCGCGAGCACTACGAGGTGGAGCGGCGGCCGTTCTTCGTGCCGAACCTGCTGTCCTTTGCGACCGAGGGCAAGGAATTTCGCTATGGGGCCGTGCGGGCGCCGCTAAACCGGTGGGAGCGCTGGGGGGCAACCGAATCTGCCGCGACCCTCGACGGTTGGAAGCGGGTAAAGCTCAGCGTCGAGTCGCTACTTGCCCCGAAGACGGTGTTGCAGCTCATTCGCGACTTTGTGCTCTACGAGACCATCGTCACGAATGGGGTGCCGCAGCTGGTGAAGATTTTACCGCGTTACTTTCAATTCGAGGCCGTCGAGTCCATCGCGCGCCGCGCGAATGAGCCAGGGCCGCAGAAGGGGCTGGTGTATCAGACCCAGGGCTCGGGCAAGACGCTGGCGATGAGCTACGCGGCGGCCAAGCTCATTCGCGACTCGCGTTTGAAGAACCCGACGATCATCGCGATTGCCGACCGGGTGCAGTTGGTGCGCCAGACCTTTGACCAGTTCCATGCTGCCGGCATGCCTCGCCTCACCGAGGCGACGAGCGCCGCGCACCTACGCAAGCTGCTGATGTCGGATGAGCGTGGCATCATCTTCACGACCGTTCACAAGTTCGCCGGAGCCGGGCACCTGAACGACCGCGAGAACATCATCGTGCTCGTTGATGAGGCGCACCGTACCCAGGAAGGCACGTTCGGCCAGCAGATGCGCGCGTCGCTGCCAAACGCCTCCTTTTTCGCGTTCACGGGCACGCCGATCGCCGACCTCACCCGCAATACCTTTGCGCTGTTCGGCGACGACCGTGACCCGGGCAAGGCGCTGAACACATACGATTCGGACCGGTCGATTGCCGATGGAACCACGGTGCCGATGCGTGTGTCGGCCCGGATGGTGAACTTTCATATCGACCAGAAACGACTCGATGAGGCGTTCGAGGAGCTGGCCGCCGACGAAGAACTCGATGAGACCGAGAAGGAATTCATCGCGGCGCGGCTCAGCCGGGTATCAACACTCATCGCGAACCCCGAGCGCATCCGCGCTGTCTGCAAGGACATCGTTGAACACTTCTATTCAACGGTCGACCCGCTCGGCATGAAAGCCCAGATCGTGGTCTACAACCGCGCAATGTGCGCCGCTTATCACGAGGTCTTGTCGGAAATGCTCGCTGAACGGGGCGAGGATCGGGCATCCGTCGTTATGTCGGTGGCGGCGAAAGACGAGCCTGCCTTTGCCGCGCACGAGCTGACCGATGTGCAAGAGGAAGCGCTGCTGAACCGTTTTCGCAACACGTCCGACCCACTGAAGTTTCTCATCGTCACCTCAAAGCTCGGAACGGGATTCAACGCGCCCATCGAGGGGGTGCTCTACCTGGACAGGCCGCTGAAGCTCCACACGCTGTTTCAGACGATCACGCGCACCAACCGGCCGTGGTCGCATCCAGAGACGGCGCAGCCAAAGGCGTACGGGCTGATCGTTGACTACATCGGGCTCGGCGACGGATTCGCTCGCGCGATGAAGCCGAACGACCCCGACGTTCCGCAGGCCGAAATTGATGACACGGGCTTGGTCGATCAGTTCGAGTGGGAGCTGGACGCGCTACTCGACCGGTTCGCTGGCATCGATCGCTTGACGATGAACTTTGCCACTCTGGAAGCCGCTATCGAACGCGTGCCGCACGGGCCTGTCCGCGACCGGTTCGCCGACCAGTTCGCACTCGTTGCGGGCATCTGGGAGGCTCTGGCGCCGGATACCCGGCTCGAGCCACGCCGGCACGACTATCTCTGGGTCGCCAAGGTCTATGCGGCCATCACCCCGAGTGACGGTGACAGCGCCCTGCTCTGGGCGCGGCTCGGCGCCAAGACCCTCGCGCTGGTGCACGAGCACATCTCGAACGTGCAGGTGCGCAACCCGCTGTTCGACGTGGTCATCGCCGATGAACGGACGGTGCAGCGACTCATCAACGAGGGACTGCTCGATGGTGCCGAGGCGCCGGAGGTCATTTCCAAGTCGGCAGAGCAAATCATGGACTCGATCGCGGTACGGATCGCGAAACGACGCGCGGGCCATGACCATCCGGTTTATAAAGCCTTGGCGGAGAGGTTGGAGCGGCTAAGGCTGGCTGAACTCGCCCGGAGTGAAGATTCGCTGGAGTTCTTGCGTGAGATCTTCACCGTTGCCCGAGACTTTAAGATCGCCGAGAAAGCGGATGATGACGGTTCGCTGGCACTGCTACCAGATCCGCGAAAAGGGGCGCTCACTCAGATCTTTGAAGAGTTCAAACCGCGTGATGCAACCGTCATCATCGCGGATGTCGTGCGTTCTGTCGACCAAATTGTGATCGATGTTGGGTTCGACGGTTGGGTGCGCACTCTCGAAGGGGAGAGGGATGTGCGCGTGGAGTTGCGAAAGAAGCTGCGCAGATTCAAGCTGCCCGTTAAGGGCGAGCTCTTTGACCGAGCCTATGAATACATTGCCGAAAATTACTAGTGACAACTTCGTGTGAAGTGCTGAGCCGAGACTATTTCTGACCTGGTGACCAGTGCTCGAGCAACCGAGACAGCGAGGGACCCCTCCCCAGCGATACCGCCGTGATGGCGATTGGCCATACACTGATATTCATGGTGATGATCCCAATCAATGCGAATGTGTTGCGTTGGGCGATTAATGAGGCGCGCATAAGCCCGGAAGTCCTAACCGAACGTTGCCACTTTGCTCCCGGCACTATTGACAATTGGATGGCCGGGGTATCGGCGCCAAACACCGGACAGCTCCGCACGATATCCAGCAGGCTGGGTAGGTCGTTTCAGTTCTTCCTGCTCCCGGAACCACCAACAACAGTTGCCGTCGACGCACGTTTTCGCGGCTCCAGGCACGAAAACACTCCGGAGCCTGAAAAGGAATCCGCAGCGCTCAGAGCTGCTAGGCGAGCTCAAACGCTAGTTCGGTGGGTAGAAGATGGGAGTCTAACGTCACCGAGAATTCTCCCACGTGATGCTAATGAGGCCGCTGCGGCCTACGCCGGGCGGCTCGGAGCGCATCTGCAATGGGCGCTGCCTGAACAGAAGCGAGCTTCATCGAAATCTGCGGTTTTCAAACTCCTACGAAAGCGAGCCGAAGACTTAGGCATCGTAGTCATGATGCAGAGTGCAGGTAAGAAGAGCTTTCGAGGTTTCTCGTTGGACAAGTTGCCTGCGGTGATATTTATTAACAAAGACTATGGCGGAGGGGCACTTAGGTCATTCACGCTCCTTCACGAGCTTGCCCATCTAGGTGCCGGCACCGCAGGCCGAACTTGTTACTACGACGACACGGACGAAGAACGATGGTGCAATAAGGTCGCGACGGAGTTCCTCTTGCCGCAAGAAGCCTTTGCAAAATACGTGGGAGATAGACACGATGGCCTCGTAACGGCCAACGATACCGATATTATTCGACTTGCCTCCAACTATTTTAAGGCGAGTTGGCTTGCGATTGCTATTCGGCTCACCGAGGTCGGTCGTGCCGATCAGAATCTCATCGACCATATCCGAGATAACGCGATTCTGGAGAAAGACCCATCAACGCCAGTCCCTGGTATTGATCGCACTACACCGGTCTTGCGCAGCGAAGAGTTTGGTTCCGCATATATTCGCACTGTCCAGAGGGCTGTGCGCGAATCGCGCTTGAGTGAGTTGGAGGCTAGCAAGCTTCTTCGGGTGAACGCGAAACAGCTGAACAGCCTCTGGCAAGCATCAACAGAGGCTAGGTGAGTGCGGCCTGTATATAGTGGACGCGTCTAGCCTCCTCGTACTCGAGGACGCCTGCGCAGGCCAAGAAGGCCGCGCACTGACGGTATTGGACGACATGTACAGGCTTTCGCGCGCCGGGGAACTGGGTTTTCCTCCCTGCGTGCCGAAAACCTGCAGGGATTTCAACGACCGAAACATTGCGGCCACTTGGGCGGTGCCAACTCATGACACTCTCGTAGTCAGATCGGTCCCACACAGCTTGCAATCTGATGTGCTTCAACTTTGCCCCAAAATACTCGACGCGGACAGCGACGATGAGGAACAGCCTCAGGTCGAGCTCCTTGCGTACGCTCTGCACTTCCAGCCATTGAGTGGGCCCGTGACCATTGTGACCGAGGACGTGAACCCGCATCCATTTCGTGAATCAATAGCCTTCGGAGCTTCACACCTTGGCATGGCAGTATTGACCATCGCACAATTTATGGCGGTGCGACGCCTCTAAGCCACGTGTTTTATCTGCTCAGTCTCGCGGGTTAGAGCGTCCAAATAGCTCTCCCACCACGCGGTACCGAGGCTGCCACGTTCCCCTAGAGCCGCCAAAACTCTCACGCTAAATAGCAGGAGGGCGCGGCCCGGCTCGAATACGCTGCGTGAACTACCGATGCTCGATCGCACCATGGCTACAGGGTATGAAACCCCATCGACCAGCGTTGCACTTTGGTGGTCCTCGACCGTTTGCCATGTCATTGAGATTCGGTTGCGATCAACGTCCTTCCGGTGGAGGAGGACACATTCACCGACCATCTCAACCGCTGCAATTGCGTACAAAATGCCTGGATTCACAACGCAGACCAAATCTGGCCGCTGACCAGGCAGAAGCGTCTTGAACCACGACAAGGTCGTGTGCGGCGAAGCGGAGGTTGAGAACGCGAACACGGCAACGAGCGGGGGTTTCGTGTCGGCCTGTGCCCTGTGCGCCGCCCGCACTGATTCAGTATTCTTGCCGATCTTCTCAACTTCGGAAGCGTCGAGAGTGGTCTTCACCTCTACGGTCATGACCACTGTATCCGCGGGAAAAACGAATTGTGACGTTTGCGAAAAGAGCTGGGGGTGCTTGTGAACCTCGTGGACTATTAGGTCACATTGGCGTGATTGCTTGCCTTCCCGGTCGAGAATAATGCCGCTCCCAATGCCGAGGTTGGGAGGAAGTAGTCGAGCGAGAAAATCGGCCACTGTCAGTTCGTTCGCTCGACCTTTCTCACCGTTGTGTTCGATCAGACGATTGAACGATTCCGCCTGAATTTGTAGCCAATGTCCTATGCCAGCCCAATACTGCTCCAACGCACCCAATGCTGTAACTCCCTCTCGTAACGCCGAATCGTAGAGACCACCAACCGTTTGTGGCTACGGATTGATCTTGGGCTCCGTTGCGTAGAGCCCGCACAAGACGTCGGTCAATGTCATCGATGGCACGGTGCATGCGGTCGTGATGCCAGAGCTGAATTCATCAATGAGCGCATCCCTTGGCAGACCGGTCGCTCCGCCAATCTTGTTTCTTGCTGAGGCCAAGATGTCGGCGGAGACAGCGAACCGTTGCGCGGCGGTAAGTTGATCGTTCCACTCCGCGCAGCTCGTTTCAGAGTAGGACTGCCCCCAGGTCTGTGTGTACTTACTGACCGACTTGGGGAGCGGCGCGGACGACGCGTCATCGCCGCGATTGTTGCTGCCGCACGAGGAGAATCCTGCGAACAGGGCGACGACAGCACTGATGATGAAAAGCCAGGCCAGCAGCTTGCGATGCGACTTTTCTGGGGAGTCGAAAGGTCCCCCGGGTGAATACCGGGCGGGCGTCTCGGGTCTGGTGACGGGGTCGTCATGATGCGTCCTTCGGGCGTCGACGGAGGAACCCGATAGAACTGATGACGGTTGATCTAGTAACGCTAATGGGCTCCCAGCCGCGCCCGACGAGTTCATTGAGTTCGCGGTTCGCGTGCGCCTCGGTGCTCTCGCCCTTTAATCGCACGCTCTTCGTGGGCAGGTCGCTGTACCAGAAATCAAACGCCATGAAACCCCCCAAGGAATGAAACTTGTTCTTCACCTTATCGTGAACCCCGAGAGCCCTGGCAAGTGTATGAATCAGACAACTATCGATGCAGAACCGCGAACTTTGACACACCTCATTCACGTAATCAATCAACTCACAAGCGACGCCGCAATTGGCAGAACGGGGAAAATTCTGCGCTATCTCTGCGATCGTGGACTTTCAATTCGTCCCATTTCATGACGGCTCAAAGCAGCCGCCCTCCCTCCAAATGCTATCGATTCGCACCAATGCTAGCCTTTAGGAGCATGGCGCCGTCGGGTCAATCTCAACGGGTATCCACGTGCCAATCGTGCAATACGAAAAACAATGGATCCGCACGCGCCGGGTGTGGGTGTGGCGGACTTCTGTCTGCACTACGCGAGCCACGTTCCCCAGATGATCGCGGCCAGGCCACAGAAAAGGCCGAGAGCAACAAGGGCGACGTCGGCCTTCGTGGCGGCGTTGAGCTCACGCACAATCCGCTCGGCCAGAAATTCGCGACCGTCGTTCACAAATTGGTACGACCACAGTTCAAGTCCCTCTCGTGGTCAGACAACCAGCGCGCGTTGGCAACTCCTCGCAGCATGCTGGCAGCATCGTGGTCCTGTTCTTCTGCAGCCATCTCTTGCGCGGTCCGATGTCTTTTCCGAATAGCGTCGCGGTCGGCGCGCTCACGATCCGTTCGGTCGACGCCATGAGATGCGTGCCAGCGCGCACCGAGCACGCCTATCGCGGACAGTGCAAACGGCGGCCACCATCAGTACGGTGATGAAAACCTGCTGGAGAACCATCTACTGAGTATTCCGCAACCACATCTGGTTGCCCGCCCTGTGTTCGACGATGCGGCTGGCGGCGATCGGCTGAGTACGATGCGGGATGCAGCGCTCGGTCCCGGCGCGGGAGTCGATGCCGAATTGGACCGGTATGTCCGGGTGTCTTACAACCCGTGGGCTGCGAGACGCTTTGACGAGACAGAAGCACCGTGGACACATGTTCTGAAGATCGCAGACCACGCCCCAGACGTTGACAGGGATCTCGCCAGCGTCGTGAGAGGCAACGGAGGAGTCGGCGTGTCTCGCAACGTGTGTTTTTACCTCCCCATAGTATTTGGGTAGGCAAAGACGGTTGCGAGACACCTGGAGGCATCAGTGGCGAAGTTGATTGGTTACGCGAGGGTCTCGACCAAGAGTCAGACGACGGATAGGCAAGTCAGCGATCTGATCGCTGCCGGCGTTCGTCGCGACGATGTCTATGTTGATCACGGTGTCAGTGGCGGACGGGCACGGCGACCGGAGTTTGACACGGCCCTAGACGCCCTTGAGGGTGGCGACACTCTCGTTGTCACCACGCTTGACCGTTTGGGCCGGTCGACAGCGAACATGCTGGACCTCGCGGGAGCGCTGCGCACCCGCGGAGTCGCGCTTCGTGTGTTGAACCTGGGCGGGGGAGACGTGGACACGAGCACACCGATGGGCGGCATGGTATTCACGGTCATGGCCGCGTTGGCCGAGATGGAACTGGCGATCAAACGCGAACGCATCGTCGACAGCGTCACCAAGCGTCGCGCGGCCGGCAAAGATCTCGGCGGCCGCCGCCCGCAGTTCACCGAAAGCCAAATTCTCAATGCCCGGCGACTGGTCAACGCCGGCGAATCCGCCACTCAGGTCGCTCGCGATCTGAACATGTCGCGCGCAACTCTGTATCGAAGAATCTCCGAACTCGGCGCGTGAGTCATAAGTAAATTCGCGGGTGAAGCAAACGGAATTTGTTAGATGACTTCCTCGTCGTGACGACGCACTGAAAGTCGTCTCCGGGACGGTGGTTTTCTGCCCCCGCTCACCGGGCATTTTCTCAGGCGGGTCATACGGGAATGGGGCGCTTAGGGAACGATTCGGAGCGTTTTCGATGCTCCGTGACGCTTTGGGTGTCTCGGTTATCGTCCGTCTTACGGGCGATGTGTGGACAACAATTCTGAGGTAGATAGTCTGCTGATGGTGATCGCTCGCGTGCCCGTCATGGGAACTCCAGGGTAGCCGAGGGATATGGCGTGGCTGTGGTCTGAGCGCGTACCCAGAGCCCCACCGGCACGGCGACGAGCACCATCGCGAGCAGTCCCACCAGCAGAAAACGTTGCACCGCAGCGCGTACCTCGGAGCGTTCGGCAGCCTGATTTTCTTCCGGCCGTGAGGGCCTCAGGGGGCGATTAGGCGTGCTGGGCCGGGACCAAACCGAGTCTGGACGCAATCACGACGGCTTCGAGCTGCGAGTGCGCGCCCAGTTTGCCCAGGATCGCCTTGACATGGCCGCGACAGGTGTTCTCGGAGATGCCCAGCACCTTGGCGTTGGCTCGCACATCGGAGCCCTCGCCCATCAGCCGCAGTACCTCGAGCTCACGCTTGGTCAAATTGGGAAAGGAGATCTCTTCGACGCGTTGGCGGCGCCTTGCGCTGAGCCGCCCGACCAGCGAAGGATGCACGGTGAAGCCGCCGAGGCGCGCATGCCGGACTGTGTCGAGCACCGTGGCGAGCGTGCCGTCCTTGGGCAGGAAAGCGCAAACGCCGATCGCTGCGGCGTGTTCGAGGGCTTCCAGCGCCGGGTCGCCGGTGAGGATTATTATGCGGATGTGGGGCGCGCGGGCCAGGATGGCGATGGCCGCGACGAATCCGCTGCCGTCGGGCAGGTGGTAGTCCATGATGACGACGTCGGGGGACAGCGCCAGGCAGGCTTGGATGCCGCTGGCCACGCTGTTGGCGAACCCGACGCTGCAAAGGTCGGGTTCGCGATCAAGAGAACCGGTGAGTAGCTCAGCGAAGGTCGTGTGGTCGTCGACGACGAGGATGCGAATTTGTTCCATCGTGTTAGGCAGCTCCGTCCGTGCTGCCCCCTGGAAGCTGGGCTCGATCGAGGAAAGTTGTCCGGTCATGTCCGGCAACCTTTTCGTGCGACGGCGGTGGCCAGGAGGTCCGGGTTCGCGATCCGCTGCTCGGTGAAGGCGGGGTCGACGCCGGCGCCGATGTGGCCGGTAACGGTCAACGTGCTTCCGGTGATCACCGACTTCTCGGTCACGTACGCGTCCTGGACGGTCGTATCGCCGGCGACCGCGGCCGCGAAGCTGATCGAGACGACGTCCCCCGGCAGGATGTCCGGCGTCACCTTCAGGCTGGTCCCGTTGCCCCAGCACACCCCACCGGGGTGGTTCACCTCGAAGGCGACGTCGCCGCCTGAGACGATGCCTGTTGCAGATCCCACGGTCCCGACGCCAGGCCGGTTGACTGCCCCGTCGCCGTCTCCCCTGCGTGCCCCGCGTACCCCTGAATCGAGACGAAGTCCCGGTTCGGGAATACCAGGAGGTTGTCCGGGAAGGTGGGAATCGCTGCGGAGGCGGAGCCTGCACTCACCACACCGATGGCCGCCACCAGGCCGCACGCGAGCACCGCGCTCAAAGCGCGGCCGCACCGGTTCATGGTCGTGGACGTCCCTCGGGACGCGTGCGCGGGAATGCCTCGCGCGCCGGGGACCACCGCCGCCCCAGAACTCTGCTGTCGAATCATGATCTTCCTCCAACATCCCGGAAGCGTTCAGATGAACGCTCCACCACTAGCTCAGCGCGGAATCGCGTCGACCTACTCAGGTTCCCGCTTGGCGGGGTGTGCGTCTACGCGATCTTTGCTGTGGGACAGCGACCCTGGTCGTACGACCACGTGACCTGTGACCGGTCACGTCCCGCTTAGTGGTGGAGTTCGTCGACATCGTGCGGGGCAGTTGTTTGATTATGCCGTGGCGAGTTCGGGAATGGGAACTACCTTCTCGATCTGGGGCGTGACCGTCTTTTCAGGAGGTTCGAGCCTGATTTGCCCCTCGCTTGGGGTCTGTCCGGTCGCCTCGCCGAGGAGGAGTATGGGGATCATTACACGTCCGGAGGACTACGTGCTTTCTATTGCTTATGTCAGCGCTGCGGCGTTCCCCTTGTCGGACGAGGACATCGCCGCGATTCTTACGCAAGCGCGAGCGAACAACGTTGAGGCGCATCTCACCGGAGCGCTCATCTACCACGAGGGTAAATTCGTTCAAATTCTGGAGGGACCTGCTAACGAGGTTCGCGCTCGGTTCGCCAGCATTAGCGCAGACCCCCGACACCGCAGCATTCACACGGTGAGTGAAGAGCGGATAATCTCCCGCCAATTTCCCGAGTGGACGATGGGCTTTCGGCCCCTCTCAACTACTGCGGTGAGGCAATTGGCCGGATACGACGATATTTTCGACGGAAGTACCGGCAAGGTCCGATTGGGTCATGCCAACCACCAGGCAGAAAGCTTTCTTGAATGGCTCGGAGAGTACTGGTTCACGCCTGCCGCGTAAACATTCACTTGCTTAGTGATCTTGTCAGGAGTGTCTCTTTTATCGGTGTTTTCGGCGTTTTTTATTGTTGGAGATTCGATTGTCGGGATTTGTCGTCGAGCCGTGCGGTGAAGGTGGTTTCTGGGTCGGTGTCAGCGCGTTGTCTTATCTCGAATCGGCGTAAGCGTTGGTAGGGGGCGTTGAGCTGTTTGCCCGCGTGGGTGCGGACGATGCCGAGGGTGTGGCGGCGTTGCCGAAGCTGCGGTCCACTGGGCAGAGGGACAGTAGGTCTTCTGGGTGGGTAATTCGAATATTTTGTTGGCGACGTGGCGTTTGAGGCAGCGGGCGATGTCGCGGTCGGCAAGGCCTTCACCGGTGCGTCGGGCGATAAAGGTCATAGTCCGAAGTTCCTTGTTGCGTTTGCGTAGCAGCACGATATGGTGCCGGGCAGCGTTAGCGTGCTCTTCACCGCCGCGCGAGGGACTGAAATGCTGCCGGATGCCGGTCTGAATGCGACGTCGCGGAGGGCGGCGAACTCGGCCTTGGTAGAGATGCGTGCTGGTTGTCGCTGGCATTGGCGAGCAGGTGCTCGGCAACAGACGGTCCGATACCGGTTCCGGCCATGAGAGCCGGGTTCTGACGGCTGGCGAGTTGGTCAAGTTGTCGGTCGATACGGGCGACATTCGCAGTCAGTGCCTGATGGCGTAGCGCACGGCGTTTCGCTGATGCCCGTACGATCAGCTCCGGGGTGGTGTCCGGGGGTCGTGTGCGCAGGGAGTCGGTCACCAGGCCGAACACGTCGGCGAGTTCGAAATCGTGTTCGGAGGAAACCATGAGCAGATGTTAGGACTCATCCTGATTCCTTATCAGGGGTTGAGAAAGATGGTGTAAACCGCTATCGCCCAGCCGAACCTAGGTGATACTCCGATAGTTCTAACGCACCTCTCGCTTCTGACGGCCTCCCTGGCTAGCGCACGCTTGTCTCGAAGGTCAAGATCGCGGCGGCTGTGGCTGCTGCGTTCGAGTGGGCGACGTTGTGCCGATGCTTGGGTACAGTGATGAGGCGTCCGCCGGGCACTTGCCGGCTTAGCCAACTGCACCACTTTGGTTTCGCTATTGGGTCCCGTTCGCCGCGGATGACGAGAAGTGGGTGCGTCAGGTCTTTGATTCTGACGTGGGTTGGGTAGTTTCGCATTGCTTGGGCGGCTGTGAGGAACCAGGGGACGCCACAGCGAAGATAGTTGCGCATAACCATCAGTTGAGTCGCGGGGCGCTCTCGCGGACCGTCTCGAAGGAGCCCCCATCCTTGTGCGGTCAGCGTGCGTCGGTTGGCATCGACGACGGGGCCGATGAGTACGACGTGCGAGACAAGGTTGGGATGTTGGCGGGCGAGCTCGACGGCGAACTGTGCCCCCATGGAATGTCCAACCGTTATCACCGGCCCCACCGCCCGTGAGAGTAGTTTTTCGGCGATGACTGTGGCGTAATCCTCGACGGTCAGCGGGCGATCTGGTTTCTGCGTCGAACCGAAGCCGGGCAGATCGAACGATAGAACCTGACCGGTCTGCGAGAGTATGCCGGCCAGTCCCGTGAATTCCCGATGGGAGAGGCCGATTCCGTGGAGGAGGAGATAGGTATGAGCGGATCCCGTGCCGACGTAGGGGATCCGAAAAGTATGGGTGTCGAGCTGAGAGGTGGTTCGTTCTAGAAACGCGTTATCGATCACTTTAGTGTGCGGGTGTGGGGGTCATGATGCGGAGCGCTTGGGGTTCCATCCAGGCTTTAAATGCTGCGGCCTTTCCGAAGCCGTCGCCGTCGAGTTCGATTTCATCGGGTCGAGTCAAACGGGCCCGGAGGGTTGACCCTGTTTCGTAGTGCAGATCGTGATCGTTTCTATGCTCTCCCGCGATAGCTCGTCCAGCCTTGGTGCGACGAACGACACCGTTGGTCCAGGCGACCTTGAACCAGACCCGTACCCAGCCCACCACTCCCGTGGGCCGCGTCATCATGAGATCGAATAGTCCGTCGTCGACAATTGCATCGGGCATCAGCAGGATGTTTGCGGGCAGCGACCCGCAATTTCCGATGATGAGCGTGTGGACTGTTCGACGGGTGAGTGGCCCGTTGTCGAGTTGGAACCGGAGGTGAAGTTCCGCGGGGTCTCGTAGCGATGCGACGATGGCCTTCACGTATGCCGCCCAGCCGGCTTTGGCTTTAAGGTCCTCGTCGGTGTTTGCGATCATCTTGGCGTCGAGGCCAAGGCCGGCCATGACAACAAAGGCGTGCTCGTCTCGGGTGTGATCCTCTCGCTCGATGCTGATCATTCCCAGATCGACCTTGCGCTCGACTCCGGTAAAGGCCGTGCGAATGCTTTCAGGTGAGGCGTCCAACGTCAGTTTCAGGTTACGCGCGAGCAAGTTTCCCGTACCGGACGGCAGCAAGGCCAGAGGCACATCGTGGCCTCGAAGCGCCTCGGCAACCGCCCGAACAGTTCCGTCCCCACCCGCCGCAATAATGAGGTCCACGTTCTGCAATAAGGCTTTCTTGGTCGCACCTTGACCGGCGTCATCTGCAGTCGTCTCAAACCAGCGTGTTTCTGCCCATCCCGCGGCAGTGGCCTCCTGCGTAACCGCGTCACGAAGTTCGGCGAGATCCACCTTGACCGGGTTGTAGATCACAGCAGCAGCGCGCGGAGGATGATCGGTCATGGCGACATACTACGGGGATATACGACGACGAAGTTTATCAATTCGTGTCGATCAGGGCGTCGCCGTCAGCTGAGCGAACTTACGCTAATGTCACGCACATGGGGGCGGCCGCATGGGCTGCCGTCGGACTTCCTGTGCTTGCCTGATAGAAGGAGTGGTCGTGACGCTGCAGTGGCTTCGCAACATGTCGTGGTGGGTGGCGGACTATGCGTATGCACTTAACTGGCAGGCCCGCGCGTTCGTCAACACGACAAGCCCGAGAACATTTTACTCGGGCGATCGGACGCCCATCGTCGTTATCCCAGGCATTTATGAGTCGTGGAAATTCCTGCAACCCCTCATCACGAGCATGCACGATCGCGGTCATCCCGTGCACGTCGTTCAGCCTCTTCACCTCAACCGTCGACCCATCGTCGAGGCCGCAAAACATGTGACTGCGTATCTAGTAGAGAACAACCTCACCGGAGCAATCGTTGTCGCCCACAGCAAGGGCGGCCTTATCGGAAAGTACGTGATGGTGCAGCCTGCCGCGGAGCACCGGGTGCGGGGGATGCTTGCCATTGCCGTCCCCTTTGGAGGTTCGCTCTACGCCCGATATATGCTTCCACCGAGCCTTCGGATTTTCTCGCCAAGAAATACCACAATTCTTGCGCTCGATCGCGAAGTAACGGTTAACGCTCGAATTGTTTCGGTGTTTGGACAATTCGATCCGCACATCCCTGGGGGGAGCTGGTTGCCCGGCGCCAAGAACGTGCGCTTAGACACCGGCGGTCACTTTCGAATACTTGCTCATCCGCGGGTTATCGCCGAGCTCACCCTGTTGGCCCAGTAGTCTCCGGTGAGACACGGTCGGAGAATTCAGCGAAGGGTCAAACCGCAGTTCGCTGGTGTCCCACAGTCAGTTTTGGTGATCGGATCTCTGCGGATGAAGATTGCACCTGACTCCGTCCGGAATCTTTTCTGACTATCAGCAGGAATCAGGGTAGGTTC
Organism: Cryobacterium sp. PH31-L1; assembly: GCF_030063145.1. Taxonomy (GTDB): domain Bacteria; phylum Actinomycetota; class Actinomycetes; order Actinomycetales; family Microbacteriaceae; genus Cryobacterium. The sequence continues at coordinate 15,680 of NZ_JASISM010000012.1, read as the reverse complement.
TCGTCGCGGTCGCGTCTTCGTTGATTGCATCGTCTTCGAGCGCAAGGACCCTCATGGCACACTCCGCAACCAGCCGCCCTTATCCGTTGGGAGTCACACTCGTGGAGGGGGTAGCGAACGTGGCGATCTACTCTGAGACGGCATCCGCTATTGAGCTGTGCGTTTTTCGTGACGGTACGGAGATGCGCACGGCCCTGTCCGAGCGCACCGGACATGTCTTCCACGGCCATGTGCCGGATCTCGGTGTCGGTTCTCGCTATGCGCTGCGCGTGCAGGGCGAGTGGGCTCCAGAGCGTGGACTGCGCCACAACTCCTATAAGCTCCTCCTCGATCCGCACGCAACTGCGATCGAGGGCGAATACACCTGGGGCCAGGCGGTGTTCGGCCACGATATGAATGAACCAGAAAAGATGGACGAAACGGATGCCGCCGGGTCCACGCCGCTGTGCGTCGTGACCGATACGACTTTCGACTGGGAGGGGGAAGAAGCACCGCGCACCCCACTGAGCTCTATGGTGATTTACGAGACCCATGTGAAGGGCTTCACTCAGACCCACCCCGAGATACCCGAGGACATTCGTGGAACCTACGCCGGACTCGCGCATCCTTCGGCGATCAAGCACCTCACTGATCTCGGTGTCACGGCCGTGGAACTCATCCCCATACAGCAGTTCGTGCAGGACAGCCACCTTGAGGAAAAGGGCTTGCGCAACTATTGGGGCTATAACACCATCGGCTTCTTCGCCCCGCATGGTGCGTACAGCTCGACCGGTGACGGGGGAGGGCAAGTCGTTGAGTTCAAGAACATGGTGAAAGCACTACACGCGGCCGGGCTTGAGGTGATCCTCGATGTGGTCTACAACCACACGGCGGAGGGCAACCACCTGGGACCGACCCTGTCGTTCAAAGGTATCGATAACGCGGCCTACTACCGGCTGGTGGAAGGGGACGAAGGTTCCTACTTCGACACCACCGGCACCGGTAACAGTGTGAATGTGGGGCACCCTGCGGCACTGGGCCTGATCATGGACTCGCTGCGATATTGGGTCACTGAGATGCACGTGGATGGTTTTCGTTTCGACCTGGCCACGACCCTCACGCGTCAGGACGGGGCCGCAGAGATCCACAGTGCTTTTCTCACCCTGATCGCGCAGGATCCGGTGCTCGCGCCGGTGAAAATGATTGCCGAGCCGTGGGACACTGCCGGTTATCAGGTCGGTGGTTTCCCTGCCGGCTGGTCTGAATGGAATGGCAAGTTCCGAGACGACGTGCGTGACTATTGGAACGGAACAGATTCTGTGCTTGGCACTCTCGCCCAGCGCATTCTTGGTAGTCCTGACGTGTACGAGGCCTCCCGCCGGTCACCGCTGTCGAGCGTGAACTTCGTCACTGCCCACGACGGCTTCACCCTTCATGACCTCACCTCGTACAACTCCAAGCACAATGCCGCCAACGGTGAAGACAACAACGACGGCGAGAGCGACAATAAGTCCTCCAATAATGGGGCAGAAGGGCCGACCGACGACGAGGCGGTCAACGAGCGCCGGGATCGGCAGCGCCGCAATCTGCTTGCATCATTGTTGCTTTCAGCCGGGGTGCCGATGCTTCTCGGCGGGGACGAACTCGGACGCACACAAGGCGGTAACAACAACGCCTACGCCCAGGACAACAACATTTCGTGGTACGACTGGGAGAGCACCGACCAGAAACTACTCGATTTCACAACACGGCTGATCGCCCTGAGGGCATCCAACCCGGCGCTGCGACCCGAATGGTTTCGCCAGGCGCCGGAATCCGGTGAAAAAGATACCGTCGAGATCACCCGGTCAGACGCTGCCCGGTTCAGCGACGGGGATTGGGACAACCCCGACGCCCGTTCCGTCGTGTTCGTCCTCGCCTACACGGGAGCCGACACTTTCGCCCTGCTGTTGAACGCTGCGGAGAATGGAGTGGAGTTTACAATTCCGACGGCTCCGGGAACTGTCTGGGAACTGGCCTGTTCCAGCGACCCCGAGCAGCACGTCGCGCCGCCGGTGACCACCCTCATCGTGCGCGACTGCTCATTCACTCTGCTGCGCTCTCGCGCAACCTGACCAGCGGATTAATCGAACGCTTCAGATAAGAACCTAGAACGAGGAGGCAAGATGTCGACCTTCGGACTTGAAGAAGAATTCTTTCTCCTAGACCCGAAAACATTGCAGCCCGCCAACATAGGCAGCCAAGTGCTCAACGACCTTTCCACTCAGGCGTTCGGTGGTGGAGGTCGGGCAACGGCAGAATTTCTGGAATCTCAGGTGGAGTTCACTACGGGAATTTTCACCTCCTTGGCCGAGGCGGAGGGTGATCTGCGCGCGTTTCGTATCAGGCTCGCGACCCTCGCGCGGAGTCAGAACTCGATCGCAGCCGGTACTGGCACGCCGTTTGATACCTCTACGTTGCCGGTTCTGACAGACAAAGCGCGTTACCGCGTCATTGAGTCTGAACTGCGCGGGGCCGTGGGCGACCACCAGATCAGCGGTACCCATGTTCACATCGGTGTTCCCGACCGGGACGCGGGCGTGGAGGCGCTCAATCGTATGCGAGTTTGGCTGCCGACTCTGCTGGCATTGACCGGAAACTCCCCTTTTTGGCGCGGCTCGGACACGGGCTTCGATTCATGGCGGGCGGTTCTCCTGCGGCGCTGGCCAACAAACGGATGCCCTCCGGTGTTCAACGATGCGACCGACTATGGTCGACGCATCCGTGAGCTCGTCGGTGTCGGTGCAACTCCCGACACCGCAGCGATTGGGTGGAGTGCGCGTCTGTCCGAATCCCACCCCACGCTTGAAGTGCGCGTCGCCGATGCTCAGCTTGATTCGGGAGCGACAGCGCTCTTCGTTGCTTTGACTCGAGGCCTCGTTGAGACAGCTTTGGCGGAGGCCGAAGCCGGTACAGCGCCGCTGAACGTTTCGCCGGAACTATTGGATGCCGCGTTATGGCACGCTGCACGCGACGGTATCCGAGGCGAACTCCTCGACCCAATCACCCGCGAGAGGCAGAGCGCCCGGGCGGTTGTGCAAACTATGCTTCGCCACATTGAGGCTGCTTTGGCCGAGACGGGTGACGGGCCACGAGTGGCAGACTTGTTGGAGGGGTTGTGGCAACGGGGCTCCGGGGCTGACCGGCAGCGCCGGGCGTACCGACACGGCGGACCATCCGCGCTCGGGGTGTTGCTGAATTCCTCAGTCACGACCTGAACTAGCACCGGACGCCAGCACGTCGCTGCCAGCAACGATGCCCATGTCCGTTCCGGCGTTATGGGTGTGCCGCGTCCTGCGCGGCGTCCCAGCGGACGTTTGGAAAGAACGTGCGGCAGTCCAGCTCGCGGCCTCTTCCTCCTGTGCGACGTCAGACTTGACGGCGTGTAAATTTCGTTCATTACGTTGTAGATCACGGCAGCGGTCATTGAGAGCGGAGTGTTTTCGTGCTCCGTTTCGGTCATTGGTCTAACCAGAAGTTCTTCAGAAGGTGCGCGTGATGCGGATGTCACATATCCGTGGCGTACGTAACGTCGATGCGCTCGCGGCCGAGTCCTTCTGCGACTTCCTGCAATTCGGTAAGGATGTGCGTGTGCAGGCGTACCCGTTCAACCGGAACGATTTTCTTTGTAATGACGGCCTGTTCTTCGCTGAGGATCATGATGATGTCGTCACGAGGGGGCTCCTGCAAGATTGTCGGCGCGGCGAGCCCCAGATCTGCTTCCGAGATCTGTTGTCGAACGATGCGGAGTTCTTCGCGCCTGATATCGACGGTGAACGTTCGCTGCTCGGTAACTATGAACCGCTCGATCCTGACGCGTTCGAACGGAACGACCCGGGTGGAGAAGCGGAGTCGTTGTTCGTGGAGGGTGATCTCCTCAGCAGTCGAGTGATCTCTCATGGGCACCTGGTCATTCATGAGTGACGCCGTTTGACGAGTGCACCGTAGATCAGCAGGACGATGATCGATCCGGCGATAGCCAGAAGCCACGTCTGAAGAGAGAAAAAGTCTTGGAGGGGAATGTTGAAGAGCGCGCTACCGAGGAACCCGCCAAGCAGGGCGCCGACGACGCCCAGGAGGAGAGTGATGAACCAGCCGCCGGCCTGCTTGCCGGGGAGGATGAGTTTGGCGATGGCGCCGGCGAGGAATCCGAGGAGGAGGAATCCGAAAAAGCCCATGACTATCTTCTTTCATTCGCTAAAGGTGTTGACGTGCAGATCGTGTGCAGGGCTGAGGTGCTCGTCCTGAGGGTTAGTGACGTCGTTTCGGGCTGGCTGGGGTGCCTGGTCCGGCTTTGCGGTTGCGAAGTAGTCGTTTCAAGACTGGCAGGATGACGGGAAGGTAGCGGAGGTAGCGAAACACGGTGTCCTCTTGCTTGGGAGTGGCGGCTGGTGGGGTGGGGTTGACCCCGCCCATGATGGGCGGGGTCAACTGGTGGTGTTATCGGGCTCGTCGTGCGGCAGGTGAGGTGGTGGTGGCGTTCTCGGCGCGCTGCTTCGCTTGTTTGGCTTGGTCGGCGATACTGGGTGCGTTTTTTGCCTGCTCTTGAATTTTGGGGGCCTCTTCCTCGGCCTTGCTGAGGTAGGACTCCCATCGTGCCTGCATGGGCTTGATCAGTCCTCCGCCGGCTCCGACGATGATAACGCCGGCGATGATAGCTAGGACGGCGATGAGGATTGGTGTGGTGACGGTGGTAGCAACTTCGATTTGGTTCAGTGCTGCTGTGATACCAATGAACAAGATGAACACGGCGGCGATATTGGCCAGTGCCTTCCCGTAAGAGAGCCCGCCGAGGGTGTTTTGGATCAGGCCCTTCGCGCCCGCGGCGACCGCTGCGGCGATGACGATGATGATGATTGCCACGATGATCTTTGGCAGGAAGGCGATGATGCCCGCGAGTAGGTCGCTGACTGGGTTCGGACCGAATACACCAAATGCGAACTGAAGGACGAACAGCACGAGCGTGTAATAGAGAATCTTGGCGATGATGTCGGAGGGATCCAGCTTCGAATTAGCGAGAGCTTTCTTGATCCCGCCGCGCTCGACGACCCGGTCGAAGCCTACTTTCTCCAGTAGCTTTTCCAACGCTTTGGAGAGCACTTTGGCGACGATGAGGCCGACGATGAGGATAAGCAGAAACAGCAACGCTAAGGGGACAAAGGCGATCACGGCCGCCAGTCCGTTTTGGAATACGGCAGGAAAATTCATGGGAAGAACCTTTCAATAAGTTGAGATCTAAGTTCGGGGTAAGGCGGCGTCGGTCGTGTTTGGCCGACGCCGCCGGAAGTCATGCCAGCCAGCCGGGTAGGGCTGGCCGGCTGGCATGACAGTATGGGTTACCTCGTTGAGGCGGAATTGGGATCGGTGTCCGGGTCGACGAGTTCAATTTCCTCGCGGGAAACTTCGGCGTTGACCTGCTGTTGCTCGGTGATGGTTTCTGTGCCGAGCGCGACTCGTTCCACGGGAACGGTTTCCTTGCTGGTGATCACGCGCTCACCGGAGAGGACGATCTCGTGCTCTTCTTCGCTGAGTTCGGGTCCGGCGGTTGCATCGCCCCGATTCGAGTCGGTGATGGGTTCGCGCTGCAGGGTGACTTCTTCATGGCTGACCGGGACGGTGGTCGTGACGTTTTCGGTGACGATGTGCTTGCGAAGCCGTGCACGACCAGTTTCAACTGTCTCGGTTCCGACCTGCAGGCGCTCCTCCGAGCGAGTCATCGCCGTATCGGTGGTCGGACCGGAGGTGTCGTAGCCTGTGGTCGCGTCCGTGTTGGCGTCGGCGTCTTGGTCGTAGACGCCAGGGTCCGTGACATCGGGACGCTTTTCGTTGCCGTAGTAGCGGTAGAGGGAGGATTCTTCCTCTTCGCTCAGAGCGCCGTCATCGTCGATGCGGGGGGCGTCTTTCACCATCGACTTCTCGTACGCGACGCGCACGATTCCCTCGTCGAAGGTCGCGTCGTCCAGCGGTGCGAAGGTCTCCGATCCACCAAACAGACCCGTTTTGACGGTGACCCAGGTCGGAGCTTGAGTATCGGAGTCGACATACACCTGCCCGACGGTTCCGATCTTGTCGTCGCCGATGCCATACACGTCGGCGCCGATGAGGTCGTTGACATTGTTCGTGTTGATCATTCGTTTCTCATTTCTGGGAGGGGTGGGGTGAGTGCGGATGTGTAGTGCGGGTTTGTGGTGCGGTGGTGAAGTTGCGGTGGGCAGCGTTGTCAGCGTGCGACGCCAGCGCTGTCCACTCGGCGGTGGTAGCGCATGCCAGCGAGGCCGCCGAGGATGGCGCCGAGGAGACTGATGGCCAAGGCGATTATGGTCGTGGTGATGCTGGCGGCGGTGACGTCATTGCCGTTGAGGGGGATGCGGGGCACGCTGGTGAGGCCGGAGAGGACATCGGCCTGGTTGCCCGCGATGAAGCCGACGATGGTGAGGACGATGGCGATGATGATCGTCCATAACCACACTGCGACGCCTTGCTTGAGTCCGTCGAAGCGTGCCATCCTCCCGGCGACGTAACCGCCGCAGTAGTAAGCCACGAGCACTATGGCCGCGAAGACGATTGCGGCGACCACTCCGATGGTGCCAGCGTTGTCCGCCGCGTCGTTCGTGACTTGGCCGGGGTCGAGATTGGTACTAAACCCGATGACTGTGCCAATCGCAGCCAGCAGGGCGGTGAGGAGTACCGCAGTTCCGGTGGCGGTGAGCCAGCCGAAGAATGCCGATCCGAACTTCATCCCCCCGAATTGTGCTTTTTCTCGTTCGAGTACGCGGTCCCAGGCCGGGGTGTTGTTGCCGGCGGCACGGGCGACGACGGGGTTCGGCGCGTGGCGGTCGTGGGCGGGGTCGTTAGTGTTTGACATGGGCAGCTCCAATGGTGGGCGTCCACGATGGCGGTGTGTTGTCGCGGCGTGGACGGGGTCTGGGTTCACGAGGTGATGGTTGTGAGATGGTGCAGAGTTCAGCCACCGGGAAGTGGTTGAGCGGGTGTGCTATTTGCGAAAGTTTCTGATGGTCGTCTGCAGCAGCCCTTTCACGGGGCGTTGTTGTTCGCCTTGCTGCGCGGCGAGGACGATCACCACGAGGGTGAGGGCGGGTGTCACCCACTGCAAGACGCGTTGCTGACGCTGCGCAGACGCGAGCTGGTCGGAGGCACCGTCTGCAGGATCGGTAACGCCTTCGGTGGGTTCGTCTTGGTGGTTTTTCATCGTCCGGCCGAGGATCCCGGAGTATGCGGTTGTTGCACCGGCGAGCACGGTGATGATCGTTTTCCAGGTCGTGTTCGTGCGGCTTTCCTGTTGCGCAGCCAGGCGGGTCTTGTTGGCGCTGATCAGTCCGATACCGCCGATGCCGTGGGCAAGAAGCGCGGCCAGCTGCACGGGCGCCCATTTGGCCCAGCCAAGAGATGACAGCCGGAGCCGATCTTGCGGGGAGGCGGCACGAGCGGTGGCACCGTTCAATCCGACGGCGCCCATTAACGATCCGCCGAACCAGGCGGCAAGGCCGATGTCGTGCAGGCTTCTAACAACTGTATTGCGACCACTCATGGGTCCTCCTTGGTAGTGATTTTGTGTGGTGTGTGAATGAGATATCTGACTATGCGATTCGCGCCCGCATTTCGCGGGGGACGAGATCACCGGTTGGGCTTGAACGAGTGAGGGATCTTTCATCGTCGAGTCCGATACTCGCGATTACGGTGATGGAGTTGCGGGTGGTACGCGAGGCGGCTGAGCGTGAGTCCGGGGTCAGCGTGCCGGGGTAGGACGTATCCATTTCGTCTATTGAAGACGTGTTCTTGGTCCTGAAGCTCAACGCCGACGGAGCTATGTGATCCTTCGCAGTTGGCTAAAGTCCGCCCGGGCAGGACGGCATTTACTGCAGGGTGGGCCGTGCTCGTGGGGCGGTGCGTTCTGATGCTGGCTGGCGTTTAGGCGCGACGTCGGCCTGCGATGAAGCCGTAGATGACCAGGACGATGAGAGATCCGATGATGGCGAGGACCCAGGTTTGAAGGCTGAAAAAGTCTTCGAGGGGGGCGTTGAAGAGGAGGCCGCCGAGCCATCCGCCGAGGAACGCTCCCACGACTCCGAGGATGAGGGTGATGAACCATCCGCCGGCCTGTTTGCCGGGGAGGATGAGTTTGGCAATGGCGCCGGCGAGGAGGCCGAGGAGAAGAAAACCGAAGAAGCCCATGATGAAGTTCCTTTGTATAGAAGGGGTGGTGTAAGGACAGGGGGTGGTGCGGATGTGGGTACAGGTGGTTCTTTAATGGATTCCGTCGCGGGTGCGAGTGATCCAGTCGACAATCCAGGGGATAGCGTCGCCGGCGTTGTCGACTGCCGCGAAGGCGACGGCGAAGAGGGGGTAGATGGACGTGGTGAGGCAGGAGATTGTTGCGACGATGGTGAGGATCCAAGACCAGGCCCCGTTTCGGCTCAGGCCGGTGAGGGCCAAAAGTCCGAGGACGAGGGCGTACCCGCCGATGGTTGCAAATGCGATCTGCGCTACCGGCAGTTGGATAAAGGGAATGAATGCGAGTCCGGTTCCGATGAGTGAGAGGACGGGGGCGAGGACGAAGATTGTTATTGCTAGGCAGCAGATGATTCCTGTGCCGAGCGCGAACCAGACTGCGCGTGGTCGTCGCTGAGATACGGTTCTGAGCCAGAACGTCACCTGATCACCGTTCGTCTACGTAGGGAGGGTGCTGCGGCGTGGACCCGCCCGGGCATGGGTCGTTCCAGGCGGGTGCAGGGCGGCGCTCGTTATCGGAGCCGAATGGGTTTGCTGGTAGCGGCTCGGAATCCTCCGCCGATCTGGACTGCTGCGGGGACGTCTCGGCCAAGTAAGACGTTGAGGGAGGCGAGAGTATCCTCGACGTCCTCGACGATCTGTTTGGGGGACACCCCGCGGCGGGCGGTGGTCGAGATCTTCAGCACGGGAGTGCCGTTGACCTCGTAGATACTGACGCGCGAGGAGACGAGTTCGGTGTGCTCATTGAGGGCTGACTGCATCAGTTGTTCGGCGACTTTGGAATCGACGGTGATGTGTCCTTGCCCTGTTGGCGTATTGGTGAACAGAGTTCCGGTGTGGCCGTGGCCCTGCCGGAATATAAACACCAGCAGCAGGATGATCAGAAGCACCAGAGCCGCGATCAGGGCGATGAACCACCAGCTGTGTGGAAGTCCAGGGATGGGAGCGGCGACAAACCAGCTGGTGACGTTGTCGAGTACCGTCGGGGCGGTGTTTTTGTAGGCGTCTCTGACCTGCGGGATTGTGGCCACGAGGATCACGCCCACACCCACGGCGGCAAGTATGAGGCCGACGATGAAGGACAAGGTGCGGTTCAGGAACCTGTTGGTGTTGTTCATGATCCGCCGTTTCGTTGCTCGTCGATGACGACGCGCGGCCGTACTTTCGGGATGAGGGCGTACGAGTCCAGCTGTTCCTGCACCGCTGCGGTCACGGAGTTTATGTCCATAGCCGCGCCGATCGCGGGAGTCAGCGTCACCACCGCTGAGCGGTGCGAGACGCTGACCCGGACGTTGTCCGGGCTGATATTCCCCGCGAAGGCGGCGTGGCGGGCCAGCCCGGAGGCGATCACCGCGTTGTCCACCACCGCAGAGGTCTTCTGCGTCTCGACGAGGTGCCGTGCCCGGCGTCCCGCGGTGAGGGAGACGATCATGATGATGACCCCGATCAGAGCGGTGACGATGCCGACAGCGACGACGATCCCGGCGGTGTACTCCGCCAGACCCGCTGTTGCCTGGGCAACCCCAAACATGTCGCTGACCAGCGCAGGTTGACCGGCCAGGTGCAGGACCATTTCCGTGATCGCGTAGGCAGAGCCCAGGATCACGATCACCGCGATGGTTATCGCCAGAACACTCCGAGATGAGTGAGTCTCTCGACGTTTGATTCGACGGTAGAGAGCAGTGGTCTCGCTCATTTCACTCTCTTCTCTTGGATCACATCGGCTCCGGTGAGGCGGATACTGACTCGCCCGATGTGGTACCCAGTTAGACGTGATACCTGCGACGTGATGACCGCTTGCGCGGCTGTTGCCCGGTCAAGGACTGTCCCCCCGGTCCGGCCAATCACGTTGTGGTCGTCGTTCACCCGAAGTAGCGACGGGACCTTCACCGGGGTGGTGATCACCAGGGTGAGCGTTCCGCCGTCGTCGGTCACGGTGACGGACGTTCTCTTCGGGTCGGAGCCGAAGGCTTCGGCTGTAACGGTGGAGACGATCCGGTCGAGCGCGCGCGGACTGATTCGTGTGCGCCCGCCGGTGGTTCCGTTTTCACCGACAGCAGGGTCGGTGGTCGTCACGACGAGCTTTTCTTGCCCTGGACTGCGGAGACGAGACTCGACACATCGAGCTTTCCCTCAACAATTCGACCGATGAGCGCCCCGATAGCCATCGCAACGGCGACAAATAGGGAGGCCCAGGAGCCGAACACGATCCAGGTCAGCGCCAGGACAGCGCCGATCATGATGCCCGTTCTGGTGGCTGTCACTGGACGCGGGATTCGGAGTTGTCGTCCTTGTCGTCGGAGGGCAGGTGCACATCGTTAACGTCGACGTTCACCTCGACGACCTCCAGTCCAACAAGATCGGTGATGGCACGCTTGACAGCCGCACGGACCGCCGATGCGACCTCATGGACGGGAGTGGGGTATTCGACGACGATGGTGATGTCGGCGGCCGCCTGGGTCTCGCCGACCTCAACTTTGACTCCCTGCGTGAGATCCTCGGCGTTTACGACATTGCGCAGCGCCCCGAACGCACGAGCACCGCCACCACCGAGGGCGAACACACCGCGTACCTCACGGGCAGCGATTCCCGCGACCTTAGCCACGACGCCATCGGCGATGGTGGTGTGCCCACCCGCTGAATCATCAACAGGGGAGGGCGAGGCAGCAGCGCGGTCCACGCGGGACGCACCAGCGCCGGCCGGCTTGGGTGGTGTGGGAACGGTGGGGTGCTGGGTGTCGTTAGCCATGATCATCCTCAATACGTGTTGGGAAGCGTGAACGCAAGCACTATGTCGTGATGCGTGTGAGCGGTAGTGTCGCTCAACAGGTAAGACGCACGGAACTGACAATTCGTCATAAAGTCTCTAGAAAAGATTCGGGGAGCATGAGCGCACTTGTGCAACAGCCCGATAAGGATCGGTTGGAAGGCGTTGCTGACGCGATCCTCGTGGGGCGGGCCGTCAGCGGTGACACTGGCGCGTTCGAAACGTTGATCCGGAGGCATGGCCCGTTAATGCGCGCGTACACCGCGCGGATTGTCGGGTCTATGGCCGATGCGGACGACATCGTTCAAGACGCATTCCACACGGCATGGCGGCGCCTGCCGGAGCTGCGTGACCCCGCAGCGGTGAGGCCCTGGCTGATGCGTATCGCCAGTCGCCTCGCGTTCACCTCCCTGCGACGAAAACCCGCTGAGGTAGAACTTGCTCATCTGGAATCGGCGCTACCCGCCGATATGCAACCGGAAAATGTTGCCGTGAGAAACGCGCAACTGAAGGCGCTCTCAGCGGCGCTTGACACACTGCCAGAAGATCAACGTCGGTGCTGGCTGCTTCGCGAGGTCGGAGAACTCAGCTACGGCGATATCGCGCAAGAAATGGAACTACCCGCAGCGACCGTGCGCGGCAAATTGGCCCGAGCCCGAGCCAGCATCTACGCACAGATGGAGGGATGGCGGTGAACGACAGCGAACCCAGAACACTCGATTGCGGGAAGACGGTGGAGGAACTCAGCGACTACCTCGCAGCCGGCCGCACGCCCTTCGACCCTCGCATCGAGACTTGCCCGGAGTGCCTCAATGCGCTTCAAGGCCTCACCCGCGTATCACAGCTCTTTCACAGCCTAATCCAACAAGACGTTGCTGACTTGCCTGCGCCGCGGGAAAACTGGTTTCAGGACATCATGACAAACATTCACCGCGAGGTACGCGCGGGACGTTCTCTGCCTCTACCGCACCCCGACAACCGCGTGAATCTGAGCCTCACCGAAGGCGCCGTCCTCGCTCTGATCCGAACCGTAGGCGATACCGTCCCCGGAATGCTGATCGGCACCTCCCACCTTGAAGGCAACGTTGAAGAACTCGGCGCACCCATTGACGTTTCCGTCGCGGCCAGCATTCTTTGGAACCAGCCCATCCCCGATGCCGCGCACACGCTGCGTGCGCTCATTTCCAACGCGCTCACCAAGCACACCGCACTAAACATCACCTCGATCAACATCACCATCGAAGACTTGCATGAAGATATGGCCAATAAAGATATGGAGAACTGATGAGTGCCAACGTCAACGAGGATGCGCAACCCCTTGATGAGGATGTTCTGACAGCACTCGTTGTCGCCGTGCACGGTGTTAGCGATGTCTTTCCACCTGCCCTATCGCTCGCCCAAGTTTCCTACATGCTCACTGCCGTCGTGACCGGGGACCCGGAGCGCCTCGATCGCGTCCACGTCAGTTCCGCCGGAGGAACGACGACAGTGGCCGTCCGTCTCGGAACGAGCATCGATGCGGCCACGCCAAACACCGCCAAACAGGTCGCCGACGTCCTGCTCGCGCAAATCCCGGACGGCCTCGACGCTACCGTGACGGTGCAGGTATCCCGTATCGCCTGACTGGGCGAGAAGGGCAGAGCAATACTGCATCCCAAAGCAGCTCAGTGACTTTGTCGGCCCGGGCGTGGATCTCGGAGCCTCGTTGTTCCCGGCGGGTTTCTTTGATCTGCTTCCGCGCAAGGGAACGCCTTCCCCGCCTTTACGACACTATTCGGGATGATCCCGGTGCCTCAAACACTGTTGATAGAGAGGGCGCCGCCCTTGTCGCGCGGGCGCTGTGTTTATGTCAGCGAATTTTAATCAACATTTTTTCTGAGATGGTGCCGGGGAGGGGTTGACGGCTCGTAACATGCTGCTGAAACTGGGCGGCATGACAACTTTGGAAGCTCTCGCCGTTTCGTCCGGTCCTGCTTTTACTTCCCGCGGTCCTCTCAGCACGCGCCTTCTCCATGCTTTTGAGTACGAGCTCGCAACCGAGGAAACCGCGGGTCTGTCCGAGACCGTTGAGGAAACGGTAGCGACATGTGACGACGTACTTCAGGACGACGACGTGCAGTTCTCGCTTTTCCTGCTCTACGGATTGTCGTACGGTGACGTTATCCCTGGTGGTGATGCGTGGGAATGGCACTCAGGCATGATCGCCGCCCGGCGGGTTCTTGAGAACGCATTCGAAGGCGGGCTGCGTAACACTGTCTCTCTTCCACAGTCGCGCAGCGCCCATGCCGACGATGTCGCCGCGACGCTCTTCGCGCTGACGAAGCCCGATTCCGGCCCGAGCTTATCGCGCCACTTCGCCACGAAGGTCACGCAACTGCAAGCTACCGAGTTCGTCGTGCAGCGTTCCATTTACACGCTGAAAGAGGCAGACCCGCATTCGTGGGCGATCCCGCGCTTGACCGGACGGGCGAAGGCAGCACTGGTGGAAATTCAGGCCGACGAATACGGTGGTGGGCGTCCGGAGCGAATGCATTCGGCCATCTTTGCTGGGACCATGCGGGGGCTCGGACTCAATACCCGCTATGGAGCCTATGTAGACCATGTGCCGGCCATCACGTTGGCATCCCTCAATACGATGTCGCTATTCGGACTGCAACGCCGACTCCGAGGCGCGTTAGTAGGCCACCTCGCCGCGTTCGAAATGACCTCATCTATTCCAAACCGTAAGTATGGCGATGGCTTCCGTCGACTGGGTTATGGAGCCGACGTCACCAGGTATTTTGACGAGCACGTTGAGGCGGATGCTGTTCATGAGCAGATTGCAGCGAGGGATTTAGCGGGAGCTCTGGCAGCAGAGGAACCAGCGCTCTTAGACGACATTCTCTTCGGCGCGTCAGCGTGCCTTCTAGTTGACGGGCTCATGGGACAGCACATGTTGGACGCGTGGGCTGCCGGACGCTCGTCACTGCGAATCCCTCTGCCTGTTCCCCGCGCGGCCGAACGACCGGCCGAGGAGGACGTTCTTGCCAAAGGACAGTCTCAGAATGTCTAAAGCGGCTGAACCCGGTAGCGCCTCCGGTAGCGCTGACTGGCCTATCCCGGGTGCGTCCGTTGGTCACTCTCTGGATCCGATTATTATTGCTTGCCAGAACGGTCCCCTCCTTGTTCGCGGAAGTGTGGAGCTGCGCACGGCCGAAGGAGAAGTGATTCCACAATTACGCGCAACAATCGCCCTGTGTCGATGCGGAGTGTCGTCAATCAAACCGTTCTGCGACGGCACGCACAAGCTCATCAACTTTCAGACGTAGGCGCCTGCTTGGGGCGATCCCACCTCGGTATCGACGACATGGGCTACACGTCGAACACGACAGAAAGTTGGTCGCGCGGCTACGATTTCCCGCGGTATACACAAATCTCTAGTTTTGCGCGATGTGCATTGTGGGCACTCGTATCACTGACGAGTTGGCCGCCGACGGGAATGAGGGACTGTCTCTTAAACGGTGTTTCCGGCCTGACGCGTCGGACTTAGGTCTGGCGGGAAAGGTGCCGTGATGACGACACTTGATGCTGTGACGAAGAAGACTAAATCTGAGCCCACGCGTGAGGCGGTGGCGGCGAAGGAATGGGTGCGCCTGGCTAAGGAGCAGGGCCTGACCTTGGATGGCCCGAATGGGCTGCTGGGCCAGTTCACCAAAACCTTCCTCGCGACCGCGCTGAACGAGGAAATGACCGAGCATCTCGGCCATGAGAAGAACCGTGCCCCGGACGAGCGCGACGATACGAACGTGCCCAATGGAACTCGCACGAAGATAGTGATCAGTCCCACGACGGGGCCGGTGACGATCCAGGTGCCTCGTGACCGGGAGGGGACGTTCACTCCGGTGATCGTGCCGAAACGACATCGGCGCTTGACTGGGGTCGATGAGATCGTGCTGTCGTTGTATGGCCGCGGCCTCACGACCTGGGAGACCAGCGCGCACTTCAACCAGATCTATGGCGCGCAGGTATCGAAAGAGACCACCTCCCGCATCACGGACAAGGTGGGTTGGGCTATCAGGCGGTCAATGCGACCCCGGCGTCAGATCGCATGTAACCCATTTCGTCGAAGCGGCGGTCGAATCACACAGGCGCCGGGCACGAGTGTTGTCCTCCGCCGTTCCACACCGCCGAGTTGCGGAGCCCGTCGACCAACCGGCCTTGTAGGCGATCTTGCGCCGCCAGGGTGTCTCGGTTATACAAGAACCATGAAGAGTCTTCGATTCAGCGTCGATGTGGACGCTCCGGCGCAGCACGTCTGGAACGTCATGCTCGACCTCGACACCTACCGCGAATGGACGGGCGCCTTCCACGAGGGATCGACCTACGAGGGCAGCTGGAACGAGGGTGACGAGATCCGGTTCCTCGGCCCGAACGACGACGGCACGGTGAGCGGGCTCTTCGGGACCATCGTCGAGAATCGGCCCCACGAGTTCGTGTCTATCCGCTATCTCGGCGATATCGAGAACGACGTCGAGAACTGCGCGGGGCCCGCCGTCGGGCTGCACGAGAGCTACTCGTTCAGCGAGACCGACGGGGTGACGACTCTCGTCGTTGAGCTCGAGGTGCCCGACGAGTGGGCCGACGACATGCGCGGCATGTGGGCGGA
>NZ_JASISM010000011.1 GCF_030063145.1 Cryobacterium sp. PH31-L1 | reverse complement strand
TATGACTATCGTCGCGCACGGCGATCAAAGACGGGCTGGACATGGTGATGATTCCTGATTCTCGCCCTACGTCACACGGCGGACTTGCTCTTAGCTACTGGCCTCACCCAACCCTGACACGTAGGGAGACGGACGCTGAGCGGGAACATCCACACGAGTACTGGGTTCTGCGCGTCACGAGCCCTAGAGTGTCGCGTTTTACCCTGCCCTTTGAACAGTCGCGCTCAGGTGCGTCAACTGCGACAGCGACGCGGGGCCTTTTGCGCCCTTCGTAAGCGCCAAGGTTTGGCGATATCAATTAGATTCACCGCGAGAGTAGAGCGATGCCTCGGCATCGCGGCGACGCGCGACATCGTCGACGACGAACTGCACGAAGTCCTCGTCACGATCGCCGATGACCACGTCTTCCACGGCATTGGTGGGCGGTTCACCTGGCCATGAAATCTGCCGAGTCGGCCGGTCGCGTTTCAGACGTGTGCCCGAGATCGCGACCCAGTCGCGAAGCCGCTGGGCGGGCATCCGCAAAATCTCGGTGCCAGCCGGGCGGGGCTGAGCCGTTCTGGTCGGGGGCGTAGGCGCCGAGCCAGTGCAGGTGCAGTGCGGAGAGTTCCCAGACGAGTTCGGGGTGTCCATGCCAGAACGGCGGCACAACGGATGCCAGCAGCCCGTAGGTGCGTCGCAGCCAGTTCGCCCACCGGTTGAATTCGAGCTATTCGGCCTCTGTGTCGGCGGCACTGACTAGGTTCCCATCAATGGGATGCGGTGGCTCCGTAATGAGTGGCTCGTCTAGGTCGTCCACTGATTCTGTCCGAGCGATTAATCGTTATCGCCGGAGGCCTACCCGCCCAAGGACGCTGCCATTGCAACCGACACATCCCGAGAACGGATACCGGTGTGAGCAACTTCTGCCTCGTGCACAATTGCGTACTGTGGTGCAGCCGCACTCCTTTCCGTGCGCGGAGCCCAGCGCTGAGCCCGGCCACCTCTTGGTTCGTGCGCGCGAGGTTGTGACCAAGGTCGACTGGTCCAGCATGAGGAACGTGTGGGTGGGCGCGCAATCAGTGACATCAGACGGGGTTCCCGTGATCGGCCGGACCCGTTTGAGCAGCATCTGTGTTTTGGGTGATCATGGTTTGTGGGGCATCGTGCTGGGCTTGATTAGCGGGCGACCACTCGCACAGTAGCTGATGACCGGAAACAAACTGCCGAACTGGCCAATTTCGACCCGAGGCGCCGGCAAGGGTGCTCGACGGTATGTAGGCAGAACCCATGTGTCAGGCTAGTTACTGTCTGGGGCGGGTCGCGTCCCGGCGCGTGTGGAAAGACGTTTGCGTTAGGTTATTCCACTGCATGTGCGGTTGTGCTTTTATAGATCATGACGACCAAAATGCCGCCCGACGTGGCTGAAAACACGGTCGCTTTCAGAGCGGCGTTGGCTGAGGTGGTACCGCCGAAGGACCCGTCTGATCTCCTGATCGCGACGTGGAATCTTCGGGCGTTCGGGGATCTAACGGCCAAATGGCGCTCCCAACCGGGGGACTCTCCTAAGCGGGACTGGTACTCCATCGCGTGCATTGCTCAAGTCGTGGCACGCTTTGACGTGATCGCTATTCAAGAAGTGCGTCGCAACACGACCGCCCTGCACTTTCTGCTCGAGCAGCTCGGCGACGAGTGGCGGGTGATCGTCTCCGACGTCACTGAGGGCGGGCCAGGCAACGGGGAACGGTTGACATTTCTCTATGACTCCACTCGGGTGCAGCCGTCGGGGCTGGTGGGGGAAATCGTTATGCCGGCGACGGTTAAGGGGCCCGCCGAACAGTTCGCCCGCACCCCGTACGCCGCCAGCTTCGTGCGTGGATCCGCGGAGTTCACGTTGACCACGCTGCACGTCATCTGGGGCGCTGATCCGAGTGCGCGGCTGCCGGAGATCACGGCGTTCGCAGAGTGGATGCGTGCCTGGGCGGACCGGAGCGACAATTGGAACCAGAACCTCCTGGTGCTGGGTGACTTCAACCTTGACCGCATCGGGGACCCACTGTTTGAAGCATTTGTGTCGACCGGGTTGTGGCCTCCGGCTGAATTGAACGACATTCCACGGACGGTGTTCGACAATGACTCGTCGAAGCACTTTTACGACCAGATCGCATGGTTCTCCGAACCTGACGGAAAATCCTTGCTGACCTCCCTAACGTACGCGCTGCGTGCCGGTTCGTTCGATTTTGTGCCGCACGTGCTCGGCGGCCTGACACGTGCGGAGGTGTCTTGGCGAATCTCGGACCACTATCCGTTGTGGGCGGAGTTCCAACTCACTCAGTGAGCTATTCCTGTCATTGCTACCTCTGCGGGCGGTGCGGGCAGGTGAACCCATCTGGGTACTAACTCGTCGATCGAGTGGAGACTGTCAGCGACGAGTCGATGGATCAAGCGGAGTCAGCGCGTGCATAAAGCGCGCCCTCCGCCTCGCGCCGTCTGGCGACGTCGTCGATGACGAACTGCACGAAGTCCTCGTCGCGATCGCCGATGACCACGTCTTCGACCGTGTCGGGGGTGGTTCTCCTGGCCAAGCCGTCTGCCGTGTCGCCCGGTCCCGCTCCAGCCGCGTCCCTGAGATCGCGACCCAGTCGCGCAGCCGCTGGCGGGCATCCGCGAAGTCTCGGTGCCAGCCGAGCGGCGCTGAGCCGTGCTGGTCGGGGTCGTAGGCGCCGAGCCAGTGCAGGTGCAGGGCGGAGAGTTCCCAGACAAGTTCGGGGTGTTGGTGCCAGAAGGGTGGCACGACGGATGCGGGCAGCCCGTAGGTGCGGC
Organism: Cryobacterium sp. PH31-L1; assembly: GCF_030063145.1. Lineage (GTDB taxonomy): Bacteria > Actinomycetota > Actinomycetes > Actinomycetales > Microbacteriaceae > Cryobacterium. The sequence goes on along the minus strand of NZ_JASISM010000011.1, from coordinate 45,934 downwards.
GTAGCCAGTTCACCCAGCGGTTGAGTTCGATCCATTCGGCCTCGGCGTCGTCGGCGCTGAGCAGGTTCCAGTTGATCGGATGCGGCGGCTCCGCCATGTGTGAGTCGAGGTCGTCCAAGGAGGCCTCTCGGAAGGCATCGTCGTGATCGCCGGATGTCCATTCGACGAGTGACTCCGACATTGCTGGTTCACCGCCTCGAGCCGGTGTGAGCAGCTTCCGCCTCGTGCTCGACCTCGATGTCCGAAGCTGTGCGATGGGTGCGGTCGACTTGATAGGTGGTGCGTGCGAGGTCGTGGCCGATCTTCTTGGCGACGAACTCGTCGCGGTGGATGGCTTCGCCGTCGCGTTCGACCTGGAAGGTGCGCACGTATCCTTCGGCGACAAAACTGTCGCCTTTGGCGAAGCGGGTAAGAGCTCGTTCGGCGGTGGCTCGGTACGCGACGAGGTCGTGGAAGGTCGGCTCCAGTGCGGTGAAATTGCCGCTGTTTTCGCGGAGAAAGTGCGGCTGGCCGACACGCACGTAGAAGCGGGTGTCGCCGTTCTCGGTGAGTGTTCGTTGCGGATCGGAAGAGATGAAGCCCGAGAGTGATTGCTGGGTGTGAAATGCCATGGGACCTTGCCTCCTGTGATCTGGGCAGACCGTCGTGGTCCGCGCTCGCTAGGAGGTGCACCTGCCGCACCATGGCGTTCGTGCCGGCATTCGACGGGAGACAGCCAGCGCGGCGGCTCTGGTTCCTGAAGATGGGCATGGGCACGACTGGGAAAAGCGCCGCGGAGGGCGCCGCATCAAGGGCCCCATCCCCCTCCCCTCCTGGCCGACTACGTCGGCGAGCCCACCCGCCCCTGCCCTGACGGCCAGGCTCTATCCCCCCTTCCGCTGGTTCAGCCGGGCGCACGCTTTTCGCGCCCGTGTCGAAACCCGGTGGGACAATCTGCGGATGCCGGCCGGGGCAGGGTCTCGTACTCCGTTTCACCAGGTTTCGGCACGCTCGCAAGCTCGCGGCGGGGCAAGCGGAGAGCCCGCGCTCCCGCCGCCACCCGCTGGTTGAGCCGGGCGCACGCTTTTCGCGCCCGTGTCGAAACCCGGTTAAACGATTTGCGGATGCCGGCCGGGGCAGGGTCTCGTACTCCGTTGCACCAGGTTTCGGCACGCTCGCAAGCTCGCGGCGGGGCCAGCGGAGTGGTCGCGCTCCCGCCCCGGGGAACCGTGCCGAGAAGACGTTGCTGGCAAAAGTTGGGTCTCGAGCACATGAGAGTCGAGGCGGCTAAGCGGAGCGGTTTTTTCCTACCTGAATGAGGGGGATCGGGAATTGGGATGCGCGCAGGGGGTCGAGAAGGTTGTCGGTGATCCCAGCCGTGAAGTCATTCACCTCGAGAACCTTGAACAGCGCCTCGCGACCGAATTTGGAGCTGTCGGCCACGAAGAAGGCCTCCTTTGCGATGGATCGCATCAACCTTTTCAACTCAACTTCGTAACTGCTTGTGTGGTACAGACCGTCGTCACACACCGTGTCCGCGCCGAATACAGCCACGTCCACTCGCAGGTTCGACAGTTGCATGACGGATGCTGGCCCCCACATCGTGTAGACATCGGGCAGAAGCTCCCCGCCGATGAACACGAGATGCGCCGACCGCCGCTGAGCAATCTCCACGGCAACCCGGAGGTCGTTCGTCACCACTGTGAGTCGCCGTTTCGTGAGATGGCGGGCGACCTCAAGCGTCGTCGTGCCTCCGTCCAGCAGCACGATCTGGCCATCGAGAATGCGATCGGCCATGGCCTGGCCTATTGCTCGCTTCTCCGCGATGTGCAACTCATCCGCGACAGGGGCGGGAGATTCAACGGGCGCAACGGGGACAGCACCGCCGTGGGTGCGCTGAATGAGACTCATCGCTTCGAGCCGTTCCAGGTCACGCCGAATCGTGGACGTGGTCACCGCGAAGCGCTTGGCGAGGCTGTTGACCGACTGGAAGCCGTGCGTTCTGAGGATCTCAGCTATTTCTGTCTGTCTGGACACGCGTGTACCTCCTGTGGATCTCTTCCTATGGATGCTATCCGCGCAGTCCGGTGAAAGTAAAGCATTCTGCGTGAAAACGCGCACTGGCTCTGTGAAAACGCGCAGGCACAAAGCTTTGGGCGGCTGACGAAGCGCCTTGATGGCCACAGTGTGCGTCAAATGCGTGAAACTGCGCAATTTGTGCTCATTATCGCTTGACAGATCGTGCGGATTGGGGATAAATTCCTCCATAGCGCGCATCACAGACGAGCCGCCTCGATCGTGACCGAGTCACGAAGCGTTCACAAAGGAGTTAACGAATGAACCACAAGCATGCCCTTCGGGGCGCCGTACTATTCGTAGGAGCGGCCATCGCTCTGTCCGGCTGCTCTTCTGTGGGCAGCGTCGGCGGCGGTGACACGAACGCCTCCGAGTCTCCCGAGAACATGGTCATGGTGACCGTCGTCAAGGCGCAGACCATCCCGTGGTTCCAGCGCATGGAGGTCGGCGTGAAGTCCTTCGCCGACCGCACCGGTATCGACGCCCGCCAGGAGGGCGCAGATGACGTCAGCCCGGAAAAGCAGGTACAGATCGTGCAGGACCTCATCGCCCAGCAGCCGACCGCCATCACCGTGGTCCCCAACTCGCCCGAAGCGCTCTCCTCGGTGCTCAAGCAGGCGCGGGACCAGGGCATCATCGTTGTCTCCCACGAAGCAACCGGAATTGAGAACGTCGACATCGACATCGAGGCCTTCGACAACGCCTCTTACGGCTCCGAGATCATGGACAACCTCGGTGAGTGCATGGGCGGAACCGGCGAGTACGTACAGTTCGTCGGTGGCCTCACGGCCCAGACGCACATGGAATGGGTCGGCGCGGCCTACGACAACCAAATGGCCAACTTTCCCGACATGACGCGCGTGGAAACACCCATCGAAAGCACGGATGACCAGGGCACCGCTTACGAGCGCGCCAAGGAAGTGCTGGCCAAGTACCCGAACATCGCCGGCTTCCAGGGCTCAGCCGGAAACGACGTTCCCGGAATCGCCCGTGCCGTGCAGGAAGCCGGCCTCGAAGACCAGGTCTGCGTGATGGGAACCTCCATCCCCTCCGTTGCGAACCAGTACCTGGCCGACGGCTCGATCGACAAGATCTTCTTCTGGGACCCGGCACTCGCCGGTGAGGCCCAGCTGGCGATCGCACAGATCTTGGCCGACGGCGGCACCATCGAAGCGGGTACCGACCTCGGCATCGACGGCTACAACTCGCTGAAGAAGCTCGACGGCTACGACAACGTCTTCGTCGGCGCCGCTTCGGTGGCCGCTGACGCTGAGACTGCTGCCAAGTACGACTTCTAGCAGTCCGACGTCGACGGGGCGCGCATCCGCTGTATGCGCGCCCCGGTTGTTTCGTGAGAAAGGTACTTCTGTGAATTCCCCAACCGCTTCTTCGCCGCCGGCGCCTTTCGTGTCGGCCCGCGGAATCAACAAGAATTTCGGTGGAGTCCCCGCATTGGCCGACGTTTCCATCGATCTCATCCCTGGCGAAGTGCACTGCCTCGCCGGTGAGAACGGCTGTGGCAAGTCGACCCTGATCAAGATCATCTCGGGTGCGGAACGCCCGGACTCGGGGGAGATCATCATCGACGGCGTCTCCTTCGCCCAGATCAACGCGCACGCTGCCATTCAGGGCGGCATCCAGGTGATCTACCAGGACTTCTCGCTCTTTCCCAACCTGACGGTGGCCGAGAACATCGTGCTTACGGCCGAGGTGGCTGTGGGGCGACGTCTCTACGCGCCGGCATCGATTCGGCCACGAGCCGAGGCCATCCTGCAGGAACTGGACATCGATCTGGATCTCGATCGCGAAGTGGGCACCCTCTCCGTTGCCGACAAACAACTGACAGCGATCTGCCGCGCCCTGGTCAACGATGCCAGGGCCATAATCATGGATGAGCCCACGACGGCCCTCACGCACACCGAAGTCAGCCGACTCTTCGCGCTCGTCGAGCGCCTGCGAACACGGGGAGTTGCCCTGATGTTCGTGTCGCACAAGCTCGAAGAGGTGCTCGCCATCTCCCAGCGGCTCACCATCATGCGCTCGGGCCGACAGGTTGTAAGCGGGCCGACAGCCGACTTCGACCAGCGTTCCATTTCGAGCTACATGACGGGGCGGGAAGTCGACGACTCCCGCGTGGTCAGTGAGTTGGATGTGAACGCGCCCCTCGCACTCGAGGTGACCAACCTCTCTCTGGCAGGTGCCTACCGAGACATCTCTTTCGGGCTCCACAAGGGCGAAATTCTAGGCGTGACCGGCCTGCTGGGCTCCGGGCGCACGGAAATTGCCGAGTCGCTCTTCGGCGTCGAAGTTGCGGACGAGGGTCAGATCAGGGTCGCCGGTGAGGTCGTGGCCATTCGCTCGATTCAGGACGCCGTCGCGGCCGGACTCGGATACGTGCCCGAAGACCGTCTCTCCCAGGGTCTGTTTCTGGACAAGTCAATCGCCGACAACATCGTCGCCGCCTCTCTGCAATCCCACCGCACCCGCTGGGGCATGCTGAGCCGAACGCAGACCGCAGCCACGATCAAGCGCTTCTTCGTTGGCCTCAAAATTAACGCGCGAAACGCGGATGCCCCGGTTCGCACGCTGTCGGGCGGAAACGCCCAACGCGTCGTTCTCGCGAAATGGTTGGCGACGGAGCCGACCGTGCTCATGCTCAATGGCCCCACGGTGGGCGTTGACATCGGTTCCAAGGAAGAAATTCTCGAGTTGCTCCGCGTCGAAGCGGCCAAGGGGATGTCGGTGATCATCATTTCCGACGATGCCCCCGAACTCGTTGCCGCGTGTCACCGGGTGCTGGTCATCAAGAACGGCCGACTGACGCACGTACTCGAGGGAGACCAGATCTCAGTGGACACGATTCAAGAACGGATGTCGGCCTGATGGACGTATTGCGCAGACTGCGAGGCACCAACAACGAGGGCGTGCTCGCCCTCGTGTTGCTCGGGCTCATCGTGGCGATGTCCATTGCCAATCCCACCTTCTTCACCCTCAACACCGGGTTCTCGATTCTTCGAAGCTCCATCGTGCCGGTGATCTTCGCTCTCGGCGTGCTCATCGTCGTGATCACGGGTGGGATCGATGTGTCGTTCGCGGCGATCGCCATCTTCGCCGGCTACTCGACCGTCAGTTTCTGCCTCACTGCCGGGTTCGATCCGGGCCTGCCGGGTATCTTCGCGATCGCGATCGGCGTGGGAGTTGCCCTCGGCTTCATCAACGGAATTGTCATCGCCCGATTCAATTTGCCCACGCTGATCGTGACGCTCGGCACCCAGGGCGTGTTCTTCGGAGCGATGTACACCTACGTGGGTGCCACGTACTTCGCGGACCTGCCGGGGTCGATGGCAGCGCTCGCCACGAGCAACCTTTTTGACGTCACTACAGACACCGGCCGGGCGTACCTGCACGTGCTGGTCGTTCCGGTAATCCTCCTCTGCCTGGCCGTGGGGTGGGTCTTGAAGCGCACCATGTTCGGCCGCTCCCTGTACGCCATCGGCGGTGACATCGAGGCTGCGCGACGAGCCGGATTCCAGGTGCAACGCACGCAGGTTTCTGTATACATGCTCGTCGGCGCCCTGGCCGCAATCGCCGGAGTCATCCACATCGTGCTGAGCCGAAGCGCCAACCCACGCGACCTCGTCGGCGGTGAGCTCGACATCATTGCTGCGGTCATTCTTGGTGGTGCCGCCATCTTCGGCGGCCGTGGTTCCGTACTGGGAACCGTGCTCGGCGTGCTGCTCGTGCAGGTCATCAAGAACAGCCTGCTGCTTGTCGGAGTGCCGAGTGCCTGGCTGCGAACCGCCGTTGGCGTCTTGCTCGTCGTCGGCGTGGGAATCCAGGCCATCGCCGCTCACCGGGATGCGCGACGAACGCGCGTCATTCAAGATCTCGACACCGACCTGAAGAAAGAACAGGAGTTGGTCTGATGAGCCAGAAATCACCGCGGCGCGACGAAGCGCCCTCGTCGACCTCGCATCCGGTTCGGCAATTCAACGATCAGGTGGGCAGCTGGACGCGGCGTGTGGCCCGCCCCACCGGCGTGCAGCGCGGAGCGGGACGCATGGTCGTTGCCCTACTCTTGGCCGTCGCTCTGTTCACGATTCTCAATCCGCGGGTGTTCTTGAGCCCGATCAACCTCCAGAACATCGCCGTGGCTGCTCCCGAGATCGGCATCATCGCGATCGCCATGATGCTCGTGATGCTTACAGGCGGCATCGACCTGTCACTGGTTGCGATCGCCAATTTCTCGGCCATCACGATCTCAACGTTGCACACGGCGGTCGCCGCAAGCGACCCTGGCCTGGCGGATAATCTCGGATTTCTCATCGTACTGGCTGGAATCGTGGCCGGGATGCTAGGCGGGGCCTTCAACGGATTCCTGGTGAGCGTCGTTGGGATCACGCCGATCCTGGCGACTCTGGCGACCATGCAGATCTACAATGGAATCGCCATTGTTTGGACGGGCGGATCGACCCTCTATGGGGCCCCGACCATGCTCGGCGCAATCGGTCAAGCGGCGGTCGCCAACATCCCCTTGCTGTTCATCATCTTCGTCTTCACGGCCGTTCTGGTGGCCGTGCTCGTGAATCGCACGGCCCTGGGTCGCATGATTCAACTCGAGGGCGCCAACACGGTGGCGGCACGCTACTCGGCAATTCCACGACGCGCGGTTCTCATGAAGACCTATACCGGGGGTGGCCTGCTCGCGGGCCTCGCCGGAGTGCTGTTCCTGGCGCGCAACCCCACGGCATCCGCCGACTACGGGTCTTCCTATGTTCTGCTCGTAATCGTCATCGCCGTTCTCGGGGGAACAAATCCGAATGGTGGCTTCGCCTCGGTTTTCGGCGTGGTGCTCGCGACACTCACGCTCCAGGTCGTCTCGAGCGGATTCACCGCGATTCGACTCTCGTCGTATGAGTACGCCATCGCCCAGGGCGTGATCCTGATCACGGTCATGATCATCGACTCGATTTCATCAACACGAACTAAACGGCCGAAGAAGACGAAGGCGCCGCCCGGCGCCGACACGACGACTTCCGACGCTGCCCTAGTACGAACCTGAGCTGGAAAAGGACCAAGACAATGAAAAAAATAATCAATGAGCCCAGCGCCTTCGTGGACGAGTTTGTCGAGGGGATTCTGCTGGCCCACCCCACCCTGCTCAAGACTCCCGGCCCTGACCGTCGTGTGCTGGTGCGAGCGGATGCTCCCGTCGCCGGCAAGGTCGGCATCGTCACGGGCGGCGGATCGGGACACCTGCCCCTCTTCAAGGGCTATGTTGGGCGCGGCCTGTGCGATGGCGTGGCCATCGGAAACGTCTTCTCGTCTCCCTCCTCCGCCCAGGTCTTGGAAGCGACCAAAGCGGTGAGCGGCGGGGCCGGGGTGCTGTACCTGTATGGCAACTACGGCGGCGACGTCTTCAACTTCGACCTCGCGACCGACATGGCCGAACTCGAAGGCATCGAAACCATGTCGGCTGTCGGGCGCGACGACGTGGCCAGCCAGCCGAAGGAACGATCCGCTGACCGCCGCGGCGTTGCGGGCATCATGTTCGCTTTCAAAGCGGCTGGCGCAGCCGCCGAGCGCGGCGACTCCCTGGCGCAGGTCGCCGCCGTTGCGGAAGACATCATCGACAACACCGCCACGATGGGCATCGGCCTGTCGCCAACCATCCTGCCCACCACCGGCAAGGCGAGCTTCGAGCTTGGTGACGGCGAGATGGAGGTGGGCATCGGCATTCACGGTGAACCCGGATTCCACCGTGGCGCCGTTGAGACGGCAGACCGCATTGCCGAGATGCTGACAGAACGTCTGGTGGCCGACCTCGGCATCACCTCCGGCGCCCGAGTCGCCGTGCTCGTCAACGGCATGGGCGCGACGCCGCTCGAGGAGCTCTACCTTCTCTTCCGGCGGGTGCACCAGCTGCTGGCCGAGCAGGGCATCTCGATCGACAAGAACTACATCGGCGAGTACGCCACGAGCCTCGAAATGGCTGGAGCATCCATCTCATTGCTGACGCTGAACGACGAGCGCCTCGCTTTGCTCAATGCCCCCGCCGAATCACCGTTTTTCAAGGAAGCGTGAGTCAACCATGAACGGAATTGAACTAAGCATCGCGGTTCGCAACTGCCTCCGCGAGTTCACCACCCACTCGGACGAACTGGGCGAACTCGATCGTGCCCTCGGAGACGGCGACCTGGGCATCACGGTGTCGCTGGGTGCCGCAGCCGTCGAAGAGGCGCTGGCCGTGCTTCCGGACGGGGCCACCCCCGCCGAGGTCGTGCTGGCCTGTGCCAAGGCATTCGCGAACGCGAACCCGTCGACCATGGCCGCGCTCGTGGCCGGCGCCCTGCTCGCTGGCTCGCGAGTGTGGGGCAAGGCCGAATCGATCGCCGGAGCGCAGATCGGGCAGTTTGCGCTCGCTGCCGCGGAATCCATCAGCCAGCGAGGCAAATCCCAGGTCGGCGACAAGACGATTCTTGACGCGATGTTCCCCGCGGCCGAAGCGCTGCTCAACGCTGCGCCCGAGGAAGACGCACTCGGCTCAGCTATTACTGCTGCCGAGAACGGAGTCATCGCGTCGAAGGAACTCCAGTCCCGACGCGGGCGAGCCTCTTGGCTGCAGGAACGCAGCATCGGACTTCAGGACCCGGGGGCAACGGCGTTCCTCAGATTCCTTCAGTCCTGGCAATCCACGAACACACCGGCAATCGCAACTACAACAGGAGAGCAGACAAAATGACGCAGATCGCATTCCTCGGACTCGGAACCATGGGGCTCGGCATGGTGAAAAACCTGCTCGCGGCCGACCACAGCGTCACCGTGTGGAACCGCTCAGACGCCCCTGTTGCGGAGGCCGTCGCGGCTGGCGCGACGTCGGCGCCCAGCGTGGCCGCAGCGGTCGACGGAGCAGAGGTCGTCATGTACTGCTTCAGCAATGACGAAGCGGTGCGTTCGGTTGTGCTCGAAGCCGGGGGACTCGCATCCGTCGTTGACAGCAGCTCCATCGTGATCGACCTTTCCACGATCAGCCCTGAGGCTAGTGCCGCCGAGCGGGAAGCGTATGAGGCGAAGGGTGTTCGTTTTCTGGACGCTCCCGTCTTCGGTTCGCGCGGGGAAGCGAACAGCGGCGGTCTGTGGATCGTGGTCGGCGGAGATTCCGAGGTTTTTGATCTCGCGAAGAAGGTTTTCGAGCCCATCAGTGAGACCGTGCACCTCATGGGTCCCGGCGGTTCCGGCGTGCGGATGAAACTCGTGGGCAACCTCGTCGTGGCGTCGCAGCTGCTGGCCCTGGGGGAGTCGCTCTCCTTGGCAGCGAAGGCGGGGCTCGATCTGAAGAAGGTTCTTCAGGTGCTCGAGGTGACCGACTTCCGTTCGCCCATCTTCGACGGTGTCGGCCCGGCCGTGCTCGCCGATGACTACTCGCCGTCGTTCGCCCTGAAGCTCATGCAAAAGGACGTCGGGCTCATCCAGGACTTCGCCTCCGGGCTCGGAGCGGCTGTGCCCACCGTGACGGCGGCCTCGCACTACGTGAATGCCGCGATGGATGCCGGCTGGGGAGAGGAGAACGCCTCCGCGCTCATCAAGGCGCTCGCCGACGAATCGGGAGTGTCCCTCGCCAGTAGCTGAGTGCCTGGAGGGGTCTCGCCGGGTCTCGACACGCTTGCAAGCTCGCGGCTCAACCAGCGGGTTGGTCGCTCTCGCACCCTGCGAGGCCAACTCCCCGTGGTCACAATTCAGGAAGAACGCCGCCGAGCGGCGTCCGCTTGCCCGGACCAGTGCGGCCGCGGTGCTTCCTATAAATAGGGGAGGCGTGCACTTGGCGGGAGCACTCCCAAGACCTAGTGGATGACAGCTCTCGAACGTGATGTGTTGCGAAGCGGTGTGTGTCGGTGGCGGCGCTCATGCGCTAACAACCTACTCAGGTGCACCTGCCGCACCATGGCGTTCGCGGCGGCAGTCGACGGGAGACATCCAGCGCGGCAGCTCTGGCAAATGAAGATTGACATGGGCAGGGTCTGGTCTCAAATGAGACCGGCCAATAGGCTGGGGCGCTATGGCCCTTCGACTGGTGCAGGTGAATTTCAAGGCGCGGGATGATTCGGCGCTCGGCCGGTTTTGGGCGGATGCGCTCGGCTGGGGAGTGTCCAGCGAAGGTCCCGGCGTGACCAACGTTGAACCGCCCGGCATCGTCCTGCCGGATCCGGCCGCTGTCTGCGTCGATGTCGTCACAGCCAAAGACCCCGAAACGGTCAAGTACCGTGCACACCTCGACCTAGCCACCTCGTCTTTGGCTCATCAAGCAGAACTGGTCGCGCGGTTGACGGCGCTGGGCGCAACATCCGCTGATATCGGGCAGGGCGACGTGTCGTGGACGGTTCTGGCCGACCCAGAGGGCAACGTCTTCTGCGTGCTCGAGCCTCGAGCGATCTACGCGGATACCGGGCCGATCGCCGCAGTAGTCGTCAGCTGCGCGGATCCGCGGGCGATGGCACGGTTCTGGAACACGGCTATGGACTGGACCCTCCATGAGGTGACCGACGATTTTGCACGGCTGCGGTCGGCGGCGGGAGTCGGTCCATATCTGGAGTTCGTTCGCGTAGCCGACATCACCGTGTGGACCCGCGTCCACCTCGACCTGCGACCGTACCCACACGACGACCACGCGGCTGAAGTCGCTCGGCTGCGAGCCTTGGGAGCGATGGATGCAGACATTGGGCAGGGCGACGTGCCGTGGGTAGTTCTTACTCATCCCGAGGGCAACGAGTTCTGCGTTCTCACTCCGGGGTGAGCACGCAGTGGGCGGGGTCACGCAGGTATAGCGGATGCCCCCAGTTCAGAAATGAGATTTTTGGCACGTAAACGTCGGCGCACGCAATTTCGAGCGTCGAGTTCGCCGTCAGTCCGGCTCGTTGACCGGCTCGGGTGCGGGCACATGCTGAGTCGGTACCCGCATCAGCGCTTCGATTTCCTCGCGGTTTGCGCGCAGCGCCTTGGCGTCGACGCGGGCGGTCCACATCTGCAGACTTGCGATGATGGGCGGTGCCGCGCGAAGCATAATCAGCCCGGTGCCGAAGGGTAGGGTGCGGATCGTGTCGGGCGGCATGATCGGGACCCGACGGATGGAGCGCTGCGATGAGCGTGAACCGCGATCGCCGATCGTCGTCGAGTCGGTCTGCTCGTCGCGGTCACCGATCAAAGTCGAGAGATCATGCAGGTCCCGAGAATTGGACCCACCCCCAAGCACGATCTTGACCATCGAGGAGTCCCAGATTGTCGACGCTCTTTGAAAAGTAGTCCGTTGGCGCTGACAGTTTCAAGCGGTCAATGCAATAACGGCGGCATTGAAGACCTCATGAGGAGTCTGCCACTTCAATGCTCTGCGTGGGCGGTTGTTGAGCTCGGTCACGATCTCCTCGAGTCGCGTGGTGTTGGTCAGGTTGAGATCGGTGCTCTTGGGCAGGTATTGGCGAATCAAACCGTTGGTGTTTTCGTTGGTGCCGCGCTGCCACGGCGAGTACGCGTCGCAGAAGAAGACGGGGATCCCCGTGGCTGCGGTGAAGTCTGCGTGACGGACCATCCCGTTACCGCGGTCCCAGGTCAACGCTCGGCACATTGGCACCGGCAACGTCTTGAAGGCATTGATAAGCGCCGCGATAACCGTTTCACTCTTGGCATCAAGTGGCAGGGGTATGGCGATCAGCAGACGACTATGCCGTTCGACCAGAGTCACGATGTGAGAGGTGCTGTAGCGCCCCACGATCATGTCACCCCCCAGTGCCCCGGAGTCTGTCGATCGTCAGCCTCAGCCGGGCGATCATTCAGGGGAACGAGGTCGGGTATCCGCGACTTCATTCCACCGCAGGAGACGCACCGTTGCGAATGTCGGCGCAGCCGTTTGGTGCGGAGTTTGGCGGTCAATTCGGCATTGAGACCAGGCTGTGCCTGCACGTACAGCGAGGTGTAGATGGTCTCGTATGAGACGCGCATTCGCTCGTCATCGGGGAACTCCGAGAGCATCCTCTTCGAGATCTGTTGCGGGGACCAGCAAACATTGAGCTTGGATTCCACGTGCTCCCGCAGCCGATCGTCGAGGGCGAGTTTCCCCAGTCGCGGCCGGCGTGTTCGAGCGACAGCAAGACGTTCAGCCGGAGCCGCGCGGTAGCCGCTTGAGCCGCTATTGCGCAGTACTTCGCGTGAAACGGTTGAGACCGACCGGCCCAGCTCGGCAGCGATCGCCGTCAGCGACCGCTGCGCGGCGAGTCCGCGCGAGATGCTCTCCCTCTCATCGAGCGATAACCGCAACGCCGACCGCGGCTTCGTCGCCCGTGGCCGGACTCCGCCCGATTGCTTGAGCCACAGACAGGCGGTGGACCTGGATATCCCGGCCAGCACCGCAGACTTTCGCAGCGACGTACCCGACGCACGTGCCGTGAAGAATGCCATCCGTTGCTCCGGCGGCTTTGGTTTCCGTCCCATTTTCACTCCTCCTACGAAGCACATTAGGAGGCCTCACGGCCACACCCTTGCATTGACCGCTTGAAACTGTCAGCGAAACTGGCCTACTTTTCAAAGAGCGCTGACAGCGATGAACCAAGATCGAGTGTCGCTGCCGTTCTGTCGCCTCGACGCAATGGTTTATAGAGCTTTGGCAGGCGGTTCGGTACAGATTTAGGATGCCAGCACGAAAGCTGCCACGCTCCGTGGAACGGTCTTGGCCATCTGGGTAGGCTGTGCGCATGGCGGCGCTTCAGATCTATGTCACCTTCCCGGGAACAGCGCGGGAAGCCCTCGGCTTCTATGCGGACATTTTCGGTGGGGAACTGTCCCTGCACACCTTTGAGGAATTCGGTCGCAGCGACGGCCCGCCACATGCCATCGCCCACGGAATGCTCGACGGCGTCGTCACCCTGGCGGGATCCGATGCAGCAGTAGGCGAGGATTCGGTCAGTCTTGAAGGGTTTCGGCTCTCGTTGCTGGGGACGGCCGACCCGGAAACCCTCCATGAGTGGTTCGACAAGCTCGCAATTGGTGGCCGGGTCGTCGACAGCCTTGCTCCGAAGCCGTGGGGTGCCTCAGATGGCCAGGTGATCGACCGTTATGGACTTCCCTGGCTCATCGGATACGAGTCTGGTCGCTGAGTCCTCGTGAGGAGAACCTGCGTGGGCAAGTACATGTTCATCTATCGGGGTCCGGTCACGCCGCCGAATCAGGTCACCGAGCAAGAGTCTGCGGCGCAGTTAGACGAGTGGCTGGCCTGGGAGGCTCGGGTGGGAACCATCCTTATTGACGACGGTGCCCCGTTCGGAGATCGTGCAGGACGGATCCCTAGGCGTGGCCTCAGAACTGCAGGGCTACGGAATCGTTGAAGCAGATAGCCTGACCACAGCAGTGAGCCTGGCGAACGAGCATCCGCTTCTCACCGCACGAGACGGTCGGCATTGCATTGACGTGATCGAACTCGTCGACCTCGAGGTTTAGCTAAATGTTCCCGGCAATCTTTACCAAAAAAGTTCCCTCGTCCGTCATGATGTCCAGAATGTCGAGGCCGGGTGCTGCTGAGCCCGTGCCGTGAGCATCCACCGTGAAAGGGAGAGCAGGGTTCTTTCGCCCGCAGGCATCTGGTTCTAGAGTGTCGCTAGGCAACCTCTATTTCGCGCCATCGCTCGTTGCGATCGCATGACTCACAGTCCTTTCAGGTTCTTGTTGCCGAACATCTGAAAGGCCGCGCCATGTTCGAACTCATTCTGGCCGCCACCGCCCGCAGCTACTTCTTCCTGCGCCGGTTCATGCCAACCGCCATCGTGATCGACGCGATCAACACGCGGCGCGGGCTGAAGTGGGGGGTGCTGGCGATGCTGCTCGCCGTTCCGTATGCGCTTGCCGTGATCTACTGCCGAGCCCAGATCGAAGCCGGTGGTGCGAGCTGGCTGAACCTGCTCGTGATCGTGTGTCTGTGGAATACGATCAAATTCCTTGTGATCGGGCCGATCAGCCTCCTGAAATTGATGGCGGCGCGCGTTCGGGAGGCGCTGGCCCGCGGTCGCATGGTGCAGACTCTGCCCGCCGACGGCGCTGAGTCTTTCGGCCAGCGGATGCGCGCAGGCTGACAAGCGGGAGTGGGTTGCCATAGAATATGACTTAGCAGTCATATTAGAAGGTGAGGGTGTCGTGGCCGTATCATCCACTCTCGTGCGGGCCGCTCGCCGGAGTAAACATCTCACTCAGGCGAGGCTGGCCGAGCTGACTGGCATCGATCAGGCCAGCGTCTCCCATCATGAGCGTGGACGAGACGCGGCGTATAGCACCGTTGATCGGCTGCTCGCCGGCGCCGGGCACCGCCTCTATGCCGCTCCCACTCGTCGAGACGACGCTGCCAGCGCGGCAGAAGCGATCCGTGAACACCTTCGGGTAAACGATGCCGACCGGGCGCTCCGGGCGCTCATCCAGTTGAACGATAACCTCACCGCCGAACACGGACTTGTTCGAGGAATTCTTGGCCTGACGGAGCCCGAACACACTGGAGATCGCGTGTGGGATGCCGCGATCGCGGCTCTCGTGGCGTGGCGGCTCAATGAAGAACATGTCCCGCTCCCTGGATGGGTGAACAACCCCGATCGCACACTCGCCAAACCCGTCGTCTTCCGCGTTGACCCGGCCGACCCCGAGCCGGAACCTGGTGACGTGCCCAACGAATTCGCCGAACGCGGCGTCCTGGCGTGGGCCGACACCTTCTCGTGCCCCGGGCAGAGATGATCGTGACGGCAATCCTCAGCGGCGAACCAACACCGGTTCCCCCGTCTCCTGGTCCGGTCGAAATCTGACCCAGGAGTCGACACTTATTGGCCACCAATCTTGAAGGTTCTTGCATTCTCATCTGGCCCCACCGCCCGACCTGACATGAACCGCATTTCTCGTCAGCGATGGCAAGAGTGGGCGCCTTGGAAAATGTCGTGGAGCCAGGAGTCCGAGAACGGGCGAGCGCCGTGGCACGACGCGAGCGCAACTCGCTGACGGCGGGGGAGCCTTGACTGGCCGGTGCTCGACAGGTCGACACTGACAGCCCGTCACGGTCCGCGCACCACCTGTTAGCAGCATGATTGGCTCACCCACGACCGCGTACTGGAGGCTTCACGTGACGATCCCACAGGAGCATTTCGACGACCTGCTCAGCCGCACGGCTCTAGCTGCGCTGTTCTACTATCCGGAGGTCGACGATGACGGCCCTAACCTGCAGAACGACATCGCGTACTGCCTCGAGCCCGTCGCCGGGATCGCGGACGAGAACGCTGAGCGGCTACGCGTCGTGGTCGGGCGTGTGATCACGAATCCGACGGCGCATCGCTCGGAACTGCTTGCTTTGGGAGCTGGCTCCGCCGCCTGCCGAGTAGCCGCGATCATGAACGACCCTCTGAAGAAGGTGCCGCGGCGCGGAAGGCGCTGGCGGAGCATCCGCCTGTTGATGATGCAGCGGAGCGGCGGCGCCAGTATGTGGCGGCGAACCGTGACCGGATCCGCGAGCTGAATCGGCTCTGGCGATCGAAGCACCTCGCCCGGGCACGGGAGCTCAATCGTGATTCGATGCGTCGGGCCTCCGCTCGCAGGCATCGTGAGGCGGAGGTGCGGGCGCGGGGGAGGGAACGGGCGAAGCGTTGGCGAGACGAGCATCCGGAGCGTCGGCGCGACTATCAGCAGCGGTGGGTGGCGGAGAATCGCGAGAAGGTGCGCGAGTACTACACCGCTACTACGAGGCCCATCGCGATGGGGTGAACGCCCGCGCCGCGGCGAGGCGGGATGCTGAGCCGGAGCGCACGAAGCAGATCACTCGGCAGTGGGCTGAGCGCAACAAGGAGCGCCGGGCCGAGCTGCAGCGCAACCGGCGCAGCGATCCCAAGATCTACCAGTCCGAGCTGGAGGCCAACGCTGCAGCGTGGCGCCTGAAGCGCAGCCTGAGTCGGGCCGGTGGCACCGGAGCCAGTTGCCCTCGACATCAACGACGGAGGACCTCGCCGCACCCGCTTTTTCGCTTGCAGGAGATGGGGGATCCATTTCATCGGAATTCTCCCGA
The DNA here is from genome assembly GCF_030063145.1 of Cryobacterium sp. PH31-L1. Taxonomy (GTDB): domain Bacteria; phylum Actinomycetota; class Actinomycetes; order Actinomycetales; family Microbacteriaceae; genus Cryobacterium. Next base: position 29,811 of record NZ_JASISM010000011.1, on the reverse strand, counting down.
CGCCGCGCCCGGTGATCGCGAGCACGGTGACGGCGGTGCGGCGTGGCAGGTTACGCCCCATCGGCAGCTGATCAGGGCTGGTAGGAGCCGAGTACCCGCAATGTGGTCGGCGAAAGACGATGTCCAGCGTCCACGAACAGCGGCATCATCTCGTAAGAATCCAGCTGGGTGTGAATGGTTCCAGCGATATCGAAGATTGCGATCGGTTCGAGATCGCGCAGCAATGCCCAGAACGGCTGGTGAAAAAGTCGAGTCCCGCCCGCGGCCGGTTTCACCGTCAATGAATCGACATAAGCAGAAACGGCTGTCTGCGTGGAGGGGAACGCTCGGAGGTATTCGGAGGCGGGCTGGTCGCTGCTCGTGAGCGCGGTGAAAGGCATGGGGGCCGTGACGACGTCCCATTCGTGGCCGTCGTTGACGACCGAGAGTAGAAAATTTTCGATGACACGGTAGACGAGGGCCCGCGGCGTGGTGGTCGGTTCTACACCGGGTCGTTGTAGCCCGCTCTGACGCTCGATAGTCGTCACGATTTCATGGGATGTCGACGCCGAAAGTATTTGCATCCAGGTGATCTGTCCAATGGTTGAACTGGTCACGAAAGTTATGCCGCCATCGAGTTCGAGCTGAATGCGCATGCCGTCCTGCTCATCGTGCACGAGCAGCAGCGGGGCGCCAGAGGTACCGGTAACTCGGGAGATGAGCAGGTGCGGATGCCGCCGAACGAGTTCGCTCGAAATCCACCACATTTGTGCGGTTAGGAATCGATCAGCTGGGGGTCGGTAGGATTCAGGGACCATGTCATTGCCGAAATCGCTCATGCCCAGACCCCGGCATCCCGCACGGTGCGCCGTAGCGCAGCACCGGCCCCAAGAATGATGGGTCGGGTGGTGTTCATCATGGTCCCCAATCGGGAGCGCGGCAGAGGGACCGGTCCGACGATAGGTACAGAACCGAGGGCCGTGTTGGCATCTGCGAGATTACGTGTGTTGTCAGTGTCCGTCTGCCCCACCTTCGTGGGTGTACGGATCGTTCCAATTCCCTGCGCGCGATGCCGCAAATGCATGTGAACAGTGCGCACCTCTGATGGACGGACGTAAAGCCCCTTCTCGAATCAAGAAATTGACACAGCAATCAAGACTTGAAAGGGTGACGTCCACGCCGGTTTGGGTCCAGGCGCTCTTCTGGGGAACGCTTGCCGACGGAGCACTGGTTCTGGGCTCTGCACTGTCGTGGTGGGGGACAATACCCTTGACGGTCATGTCGGTTTGATGCCGGTGTGATCTTGTTGATGAAGCGGCCCGGGCGGGTGGTCTGTGGCCGACAGCGGCGCGCTTTCTGGCGGGTCCCTTGGTCTATGTCGACGCCAACGCGTTTCTTGCCCGGCGATGAGCCACACATCGGAAGCAGTCCGGCGCGAAGCAGCCCTCTGTGGGAGCCCTTCTCAACGGTATCCCCGAATCAGTTGTGCTCGGACTCGGACTCGTAGCCGGTGGTGCCGTCAGCCCGGCCAGGCTGGCAGCGGTCTTCATCTCCAACGTTCCGGAAGGCCTCTCCAACCCTGCCGGCATGAAAAGGGACGGTCGGAGCGCCGGTTACGTATTCGGCGTCTCGGTTGGGATTGCCGTCATCTCGGAATTGTTTCCCTTCGTTCTGGCTTTCACGAGACAATTGTCCGACGCTACCAACCTAGGTTTTGAGTCGCGAGAAAAAGTCACGGTAGCGATCACAAATTTCACTGCCATGGTCGAGGCTGTACGTTCGGCAAACACCGGTCCAATGACACTTTTGCCGCTGCCACGGAGTGGGATGGGGGGCCCCATACCGCTGTGACGAATCGGTGCTTCGGCGCGGCGCATTGACCAGTGGTTCCGATCGGCGGCTCTGCCGGGATGACGAGTGCACTCGCCGATGACTTCGGCACGTTAGGAATTGACGCACACATGTTTTTTCACCCTTTATTGCCCCTAGACCCACCGAGACAGACCGAGATGTTGAGATAATGGTGACGACATCTCACGCAAGAAGCTCGTGATCAGGCTTTCTGTGTGTCTGTGAAACGGTCAAAATCGCGTGATTTGACTGAGGTCGTGGATTCGAGTCTCGGCACGGTTTGTGAAATTGTCGTTTGATCAGGATTCATTCTTCAGCGCCGGTCCAGCGAGATTTGATGCTGTCAACGTTTATTCAGCGCTTATTCCCTCGTTGCTAATGAATGCCGAAGGCCAAGGCGCACGGCTGGCCATTCACTCGCAGTGATGGAGAATACAACGGTGTCGCGCAGAGCGCCGTCCGGTCCAACTGAGTGGCTGCGCAGCACTCCATCTTCTTTTGCGCCCAAAGCGGCTATCGCCTGGCGTGATTGGCGGTTGTGCCAGTGGGTGCGAAACTCGACGGCAATGCAGCCCAAAGCGTCGAAGGCGTACCCCAGTTGGAGGAGCTTGGCCTCTCGGTTCGCGCCCGTACCTTGAGCCCTCTTCGCCAGCCAAGTGGAGCCAATTTCTAGTCGCGGGGCATCGGTGCTCGGGTTCATAAAGGTTGTCATTCCCACGATCCGTCCCGTTGAGCCGAGCCGAGTGGCCCACGGCAGCATTTTTCCTTGCTCATGGAGGCCAAGTCGGCGTTCAACCTCCGCGGTCATCGCCTCGGGGTGCGGGATGGAGGTGTACCACGCACGCCAGAGCTCGCCGTCGTTCGCAGCGTCACAGAGCTCGGCTACGTGATCGAATGACAGGGGCTCACGGGTTACGAGCGATCCCGAGAGCGTGGGCAATTCTAAGAGATCCATGGTCCGACACTATGGCACCTGGAAAACCAGTGCGTTTCGGTCGGCATGCGCCGCACCAGAACTGAGCGAGGAAGAGGATCCGCTACCGGAACGTAGCCGTCCCCCTCAAGGTTCCCGCGCGGGCACGTCTCAAGCGATGATGGGTTTGACGGCGAGGACACCCCGCGATTCTGGGTAGTTCGTCTGAGCGATTGGCGTCAGCCGCGCACTTTTACGGTGAAGGCCTATGACGCTGTGGCCCTTTCGTGTGGGTTGGAGGGATCGTCACGGTGACCGTGAAGCCGCCTTGTGGCCGGTTCGCGAGGTGCACGGCGCCCTTCGACTGTGAAACGATCGCCGAGACGATAGCGAGTCCCAGGCCGCTGCCACCGTCACCACCTCTCTGCGCGTCAGGGCGGGTGAATCGGTCGAAGGCGATGCCGATGAACTCTTCGGGCATCCCGGGGCCGGAGTCCTCTACTGATAGGTATAACCCCGTCGGGTCTTGCTGCAGCCGCGCTCGTACTTCTCCTAATTCTGGGACTGCCCGCAGTGCGTTGCTGATCAGGTTGTCGATCACTTGGGCAAAGTGCGTGGCGGAGATCGAGTAGTTCCGGCCGTCTGTTTCGTCATCGACCTCGAATTCGATATTGACAGCTTTGTCCAAGGCGAACAGACGTGCTCTGTCCGAGGCCGCGACGAATTCTGCGATGAGCGTCTGCCCGGATGTGGCTGGGGTTTCATGGGCTGCGTCGAGCGCGGACAATGTGAGGAGGTTTGTCGCTAGCCTGGAAAGGCGGTCCACGGACTCTTCAGCCAGTTCCAGGTCAGCCCTGAGTGCCTTGGCATTGCCCTCACTCAAATGGGCGAGCTCGAGCTGGACTTTGAGCAGGGCGATCGGTGTTCGCAGTTCATGACTGGCGTCGGAGACCATTTGTTTTTCTCGAGCGGCGGTCGCCCGAACGCTGTCGATGAAGTCGTTCAATGTGATGGCGAGGGCAGCCAATTCGTCCCGGGCTGGACCCACCGGTAGTGGCTCCGATGAACCGCTGGCACGAAGTGTCTCGGCGCGCTGACGCATGCGCGCGACAGGCCGAAGGGCCGCTGTGGTCAGGAGCCAGGAAGCCAGCCCGAACCCGAGCAAGAGGAACAGGGCACCGATGCTGAGAACCTTTGTGACGTTTGCGATCACGATAGCTGTCAACCGTTGGTCCCGCGTCGCCACGACATGCCAGTCTCCGGCCGGGGTCGGAACCGTTCTCACGATCACGAGGTAGTTCGAGTGCGACTCGGTGATGAAATGCGATCCGTCGCCCAGCGTCGTGAGACTGGACAATCGACCGGACAATTTATCGGGGAGGTTGCTGACAATGACAATGTCGGCCGGATTCACGACGGCGACGTGTTGTTCGCCGGCCGGTGGATCTATTTGCGCCGGATGGGCCGCGATCTCCGTCAGATAAGGAGTACTCGCGTCGTAAAGCAGCTTCTTATCGGAGGCGATTTGGACCTGCTCCATCTGGAATCGGAACGCATAGGTCGCGATGGAGAGGAGGACGGCGCCGACGACAACGCTGCCGATCGTGATCCTCCACCGAATGGAGAGGTGTCGAAACCAGTTCACTCGTCGACCTTCGCGAGATACCCCACACCGCGCACAGTGATGAGGGAAACGTTGCTTTCTCGTGCCGCCAGTTTCTTGCGCAGGGTGCTGATGTACTGCTCGACGATGTTCGTGTCGATGTGCGTGGCCGTCCCCCAGACGGACTCCAGGATCTCCCCCCGCGTCATGGGCACACCGAGTTGCGTGATGAGCCCCCGCAGCAGCATGAACTCGTTCGGGCTGAGCGCCAAGGAGTTTCTTCCGACCTGTCCCTTCCGCGACTGGGAATCCAATGTCAGGTCCCCGGCCGTGACCTTGACCCACAGTTCGGCGGGATCGCGTCGAATCAGGGCTCGGATTCTTGCCGCGAGCTCGGCGAAGCTGAACGGCTTGGTGAGGTAGTCGTCCGCGCCGGCATCCAGCCCGGACACTCGGTCGTCGACAGCGTCACGGGCGGTGAGCAGAAGCACGGGCATGGCGCTTCCCGTCTGCCGCACCCGCCGGCAGATTTCAAACCCGGTCATATGGGGCAGCATCACGTCGACGATGGCCGCCGTGAACTGCCCGTTCGCCAACGTGATGAGCGCGTCTACGCCATTGTCGACGAGCACGGTTTCGTACCCTTCGGCCTGAATGCCGCGCTCAAGCGCACGCCCCATCTGGGGATCGTCTTCGACGATGAGGATTGATTTCACGGATTTGTCCTTTCTGAGCTTGTGCGCGGGCCTCACTCACGAAGGGCGTATCCCGGCGGCGAGCACTCCAAAACTACGCCACCGTCATTTGTCGAAGGAGCCCAGCGACCTTAAGCACACCTTTCCTGTAAAGACTTTCAACCAATATCGTTTGTTCTACCGGCCTTGCCAGATCTCCACCCCGGAGTATGGGTCTTATGACAGTCACGCTCATCCGGCCACCCTCTGAGGTTCAGCGAGCCTCGCTGAGAAAGTTTGCCCGGTGGCGCCTTCCACTCGGCCTGGGTCTCTTCGGGTTCCTGGCCGCGTTTGCCGGCTCGTGGATCCCCGCGTTCTGGGGTGACGAAGCCGCGAGCGTGATGTCGGCCGAGCGAACGGTTCCGTCCCTGTTCGGAATGCTGAAAAACGTCGACGCCGTGCACGGCCTCTATTACCTCTTCCTGCACTTTTGGATCCAGGCGTTCGGTGCGTCCGAGCTCTCGGTGCGACTGCCGAGTGCCATCGCCGTAGGCGTCTTCGTCGCCGGCACGTTTGTCCTGGGACGGATGCTGATGAACCGAAACATGGCGATCGTCGCCGCTGTGATCGCTGCCGTGCTCCCTCGCAGCAGCTATCTGGGCGCAGATGCCCGATCCTACGCCTTGACAACGGCAATGGCGGTTTGGATCACGATCGTGTTCCTCATCCTTCTGCGGCACCAATTCACCTCAAGCACATCCCGCACGCTTGCGTGGGTCGGCTACGCCTGCGGTCTCGCCATCGGAATCTACCTGTTCCTGTACCTCGGTCTGCTTTTGCTCGTACACGGAGCCTTCCTGTTTACGTCGCGGACATATCGACGCCACCGCAAGCTCTGGTTGCTGGCCGCCGCTCTGGCGGTGACGTTGGCTCTGCCGATCGTGGCTGAGGGCTACGCGCAACGAAGCCAGATCGCATTCCTGGCTCATCGCGGATACGCTACGGCGACGTCCGTTCTGGAAAACCAATGGTTTGTTAACCCGTCTCTCGCCGTCGTGGCGTGGCTCCTGATAATTGCCGCAGCCATCAGCGCCACCCTGACGTGGGCTCGAAGTGCGGAGCATTCTTCTCCGGTCCTCCTGGCCCTGCTCTGGGTAGTCCTACCGACGCTCGGTCTACTGTGCCTAAACGCGGTGACGCCCGCGTACAACCTCCGCTACGTATCATTCTGTCTACCGGGAGTTGCCCTCGCGATGGCAGCCGGAATAGGGACCTTCAGGCATCAGGCAGTCCGGGTTGCTCTGCTCCCGATTCTGCTGCTTTTGGCTGTTCCAACCGACGTCGTCCAGCGTGGGCCCTACGCGAAAGACGGCGGCAGCGACCTGGCGCAGGCGGCCGCCACGCTGGGCGCTGAGGCTCGGGAGGGCGATGCCGTGATATTTGACGAAACAACCCATCACCGCAAGCGACCCCGGCTCGCCATGCACCTTTACCCTAGTGACTTCCAGGGCCTTCGGGACGTCACCCTCAAGACGCCGTATCCGGCCCGATCAGAGCTGTGGGATACGACGCATCCGCTCGCCGAGGTCACAGCGACACTTGAGCCGGCCCGACGCGTGTGGCTCCTGGAAATCAAGGGCAGCCCCGACAACATTCACGGGACCGACGTTCACACTCTGGAGGCCGCCGGTTATGAAGTGCTCTCCCGCCAAGTCGTCCATCGCACGATCATCTATTCATTCACTAAGCGCCCATGACCGGACCGATTCAGACAAGAGGCCCCCACCCAGGGCGCCGTGCGGCCCAGAGCGGCGCAGATCACGAGCAGCGCTGCCAGCGCCACCGAACTCCCTTACGACCAGGAAGCAGACGGCCATGAAAGTTTCAGTCATAGTGCCCACATTTAACGAGGCGCTGAACGTGCGTGAACTCGTCGAACGTATCCAGACTGCGTTACACGGCCGGGTGGCCGAAATCCTTTTCGTCGATGACTCGAACGATGACACCCCTGCTGTCATTGCCCAAGTCGCGGCCGCGGCACAGATCCCCGTTCGTCTTATCCGCCGTGAGCACGCCGTTGGCGGGCTGTCCGGGGCGGTTCTCCTGGGCCTGGCGGTATCCGCCAGCGACTGGTGCATCGTCATGGACGGCGACTTGCAGCACCCCCCGGAGGCGATCCCGGTGCTTTTGGGGGCGGGCATCGACCAGGATGCGGACGTCGTGGTCGCCTCACGCCACCTCAGCGGGGGCTCCTCTGCGGGCCTGAGCAGCCCAGGGCGCCAGCTGGTGTCCATATCCGCGACCGTTTTGGTTCGGGCCATGTTCCCGACCCGGCTTCGCAATTGCACCGATCCGATGACCGGATTCTTCGCCATCCGACGCGCCGCCATCGACCTAGATTCGCTCAGGCCCCGCGGGTTCAAAATCCTCCTCGAGATCCTCGCTCGCAACTCCGTCAGGGTCGTCGAGGAGCCGTTCGTGTTTGGTCACCGTCACGCCGGCGAGTCGAAAGCCGATATTCGGCAGGGCCTTCGGTTCCTGGCTCAGCTGGCAACCCTTCGCTTCGGGCGGCTGTCAGGATTCGCACTCATTGGGGCGACCGGTGCGGTAGGCAATTTGGCCATAATGGCAGCGCTTCAAGCTTTTGGTGTCTGGTATCTGCTGGCGGCCACCATCTCTGCCGTTGTGACCATGGGGACGAACTTCCTGCTGCAGGAACGGTTCGTGTTCCATGATCTACGCGACGAAGGGCGACGCTTTTGGATTCGCCTGGTGCAGTCGTTTGCGTTCAATGGCACCGAAACAACGCTCCGCACCTTCCTGCTCTGGCTCATCGTGGGGTCAACCTCGATCCCCAGCGTCGTGACCCAGGCAGCTCTGCTCACAGTCGGGTTCCTGCTTCGCTTCGTCTACCACTCCCGAGTGGTCTACCGGCCAAAACCCGCTTCACCAGTGAGCTTCGACCTCGAAGCTGTTCCCGACTTCTTCCACGGCCAGACGATCGAGAACAAGGTTTCTCATTGATAGTCGAAACGCCCCGGTCTTCGCCAGAAGTGAAGACCTGGCCAGGCAACATATTGGGTACGACCGCCCTTCGAGGGTCCGGCCTGCGGGCTTTGCGAGTCCAAACCGTTTGTCGTGGTCTGCACGACAAACTGCTCCGTCTTGCAGCTGCTCATCCGGCTGCGGTGTCGTTTCTTACGCGCCGGCGCCGTGCCCGATGGATGCCGTATTCACGCAAGGTGAGGTACACAATGAATATGTCAAAAGCGGTCAACAGGGTCAAGCCCCATGAGAACGAAACCGCGATTTGGTAGCTCTGATAGACGATAAAAATCAGCAGGAAGGCGATCATCCAGGGGTAAGCCCAGAGCTGATCGCGAAGAACGGCCCAGACCAGGACCACCTTCACCAGACCGTGCAGCAGGAGGTAGATGGCGCCGAATAACGCTGCTGACAGGTTGAGGCCACCGGCCAGGTGCACCAAGTAATTCGCGATCAGATCGTGCGGATCTTCAGCGATTTCGTGTTGGGTCAGAAATCGCGTGATTGCGCCGATCTGCGCGGGCGAGATGACCAGCAGCAGGATGCCGCCGATGAGTTCGAGCACGCCGTCTAAGCCTTTGAGGATCAGGCTGACGAAGAATGTCCGATCGAGCAGGGTTGGCGGTGTCTCTGATGCGCTCACTGATCGATCTTTCATGTAACCAATGTTACAGTAACTCTTGTGACGAAAAATATTCGATGGGTGTTGGTGTTGGTTCAGCTATCCTCCGAGCCATCCCGGCACCGGGTCGCCGTCTGGCGGGAACTTCGGAAGGCCGGCGCGGTGCCGGTGTCGCCGGGGACCTGGGCGCTCCCGGCCGGTCCCACCTTCCAGCCCGCACTTGATCGGGCGGGTGAGTTGACCCGCAACGGGGCGGGCACGTTCGCCGTAATCGACGCATCTCCGCGCGACGACGCCTCCACCAACCTGATCCGTGATGCCTTTGCCGCTGCCCGGGTCGACGAGTGGACCGAGTTCGTGGCCGATTGCGGGAAATTCGAAGCCGAGATCACACGCGAGATCGCCAAAGCGAAGTTCACCTTTGGAGAGTTGGAAGAGGAAGAGCAGAGCCTCGACCGGCTGCGACGCTGGTTCCGGGATCTGAAGAAGCGCGACGTCCTCGCACTGCCAGAGGCCACGGCCGCCGAAGGCCACCTTCGAACCTGCGAGAACGTGCTCGACGGGTACGCCGAGCAGGTGTATCAATTCATGCACGCGAGTACCCGTGCGATGGACACGCCGCCCGAATCTACTGAAACCGCCCGATGAGCACATCCATAACTCCCCCCGATGCCCGCGCTCGTCTGACCCACCTGCCGCAGCTGCGAAGGTGGATCACCGTGCCGTTGCTGTTGGTGCTGGTCACTCTAATCCTGGGCTTCGGGGTCAAATTGTTTCCCCGCCTGTCCGGAGCAGAATTCCGCATCGACCAGCTGCTGAGTCGGGACCACATCGCGGTTGGAAACGCGATCGCGTTGACGATCAACACGGTGTTGTCCCCGCCGGCGATCATCCTCATTCTGTTGCTGCTGTTCGCCTTCCTCCTGTTCGTGCGCCGATCCCCGGTGAACTCGTTCGCCGTCACGTCAGTCGCCGCCGTCGGGTGGCTCTCCAGCGAGGTATTCAAGCTACTCGTGGCACAGCCCCGGCCGGATCTGCACCTTCTGCAGAACCCGCTCGTTCCCTCTGACGGTTCGGGTAGCTTCCCGAGCGGCCACACCACGTTCGCAGTCGCGTTCGCCATCGCGATCTACTTCCTCGCCCGCGGCACACGCTGGGCTGTCTCGGCCGCGATCGTCGGACTCGGCTTCGCGCTCGTCGTCGCCGCTTCTCGCCTGTATCTGGGCGTACACTACGCCAGCGAAGTGCTTGGATCATTCCTCGTCGCGACCGCCGTTATCGCCTTCTATACCGGATTATGGAACCGATACGGGATGCGGGTACTGAACCGGATACCGTTCCTGGATCGTATCGGTCCGATCCCGTCAACGGATCATCAGCCGCACGACCGCCGTTCAACAGGCCGCCCCGTGCCGGACGCGCGCTGATGCCCGGCGGCGACTCCGCGACTGCCAGCCTGTCGCCGGCACGCGGTGTTGTCGCTCCCCTGTACCTGGCCGGATTCACGACCGCGTTCGGCGCGCACGGAATCGCCGCAGCTCTCGGCGCCGAAACCGGCGACATCGGGCTGAACCTCCTCACCTTCGGGCTATTGCTGGCCCTCTACGATCTGGCCGAAGTGATCCTGAAACCCGTATTCGGCTCCCTCAGTGACCGGATCGGTGTCAAACCAGTGATCGTCGGTGGCTTGATCGCTTTCGCGGCCGCGTCGTTCTGCGGGATCTTCGCTGGCACCCCGATTCTGCTGGGCGTTGCTCGCCTGGGCCAAGGAGCGGCAGCGGCGGCATTCTCGCCGGCATCCTCGGCCGCAGTCGCCCGCATGGCCGGCCCTGGTGCTGCGGGACGATATTTTGGCAAGTACGGCTCATGGAAAGGTCTCGGCTATGCCCTGGGCCCGTTGATCGGTGCAGCATTGGTCGGCCTTGATGGCTTCCGGGCCCTGTTCATCGCATTGACGATCCTCGCTGTCGCGACCGCGATTTGGGTCATCCTCGCTGTCCCACGCCTGCCCGTTCTTCCCCGCCCCCGATACACGCTCATAGATCTGGTGAAGCAGACCGTCGACCGGTCCTTCCTCATCCCCACACTCGTACTCGCGGCCAGCACCGGCGCTCTCGGCGTCGCAGTCGGATTCCTCCCCCTGCTGGGAACCACGCTCCACCTCGGGCTATTTGCCAGCATGGCCGCCGTGACGGTACTCGCACTCGCCTCCACACTCACGCAGCCATTCGTGGGCCGACTCCGCGACAACGGCCGCATCAGCACACGGACAGGTACCACGGCCGGCCTCCTCCTGATCGCTACTGGAATCGGTGCACTCGCCGTCATACCCATGCCAGCCACCCTCTACCTCGCCGCGCTGATCATCGGCGCGGGAATCGGTGTGGCCACCCCTCTCGCGTTCGCGCACCTAGCCGCCACCACACCAGCCGAGCGGATGGGGCGCACGATGGGCAACGCCGAGCTCGGCCGGGAAGTCGGCGACGCCGGGGGTCCACTTCTCGTCGGAGCAGTCGCTAGCACGGTGACCCTGGGGGCCGGGCTGGGTGTCCTCGCCATCCTCACCGGGGGCGTCGCGGCCGTTGGCGGCCTCGCGCTGCGCAACGCTGCTTCCAGCAAGCCTCACAACCTAGGCAGACGTAGTTATTAGGACTCGTGAGTGATCACCGCTTAAAGCCAAAATCGTCGGCATGGCCCCCATGGCCCCCATGGCCCCCTTGGCCGAGTACTCCACCAACATATCTCCCGGCAGCTCTGAGTAGGTCGCGCTTCCCCAGTAACCAGCCCGTTCGGCTGTATGACGAGCGTGGCTGGAATGCGGTCGAACGCGTCTCCGTACTGCTCGTGAGCGCAACTTTTTGGAAACTCCTGACGGCCTAACGTTGTACGTCGTAGTCGCTGGCCGTAGCGAGATCCCGCCGCGATCTGGGGAAGCCGGTCACAGGGTTTGAAATAACGGTGGAGCTCCAAAGCGCGACAACGTCCGGACTGAACTGTCCTCTATTTTCGAGCTTGCCAGAAGGAACCCAAGGCGCAACATCAAATCGTCACCCCACTTTGGTCCGATCGTCGCATCGTACTGAGGGAAATCGAGCACGTAGTTTCGGGCGTCGGAAAATTGGGTGACGGTAGATCCTGTGATGGCGAGCCGCTGGTACGTTTCGATCTGACCGTGGGAGGGCGACGCTAGAACTCGGGGTCGCCGCGCGCCCTAGACTCGGGAGGAGGCGACGACGAGGGAGTCTGATGATTGAGCTTGAGCATCACGTTCGGGCACTGTGGACGTTGTTTGAGCCGATCCACGCTGTGACGTATTTCTCCCCGGAGGCGCGGGAGGCGTTCGCAGAGATCGGACTCACCCGTTACTGGGACGGATATTTCACTGGTCGTGCCGCCCCGCTGGGCGCTGTGACTGCTGCCCCGGTCGTGGCGATCTTCAGTGGGTTCGCCCCCTTCTTGATCAACCGAGTGCTGCCAGCCGTGTGGTCGACGGTGACCGTGGACCGGGTTCTAGACGCGCGGTCGCGGGGTGCCGCAGTGACGTTGCGAAATCTCGTGCCCGACGAGCGATCAGTCACCGACGCGGCTGATGTACTCGCCGAAGTAGCGGCAGATGTCGACACCATTGGTCGGCCACTGGCGGCGGCGAACAGTGATCTGCCGGTGGAGGCGGATCCGTATCGCCGTCTCTGGCAGGCCGCGGCCACGCTTCGCGAACATCGCGGAGACGGCCATGTGATCGCACTGGTCGAGAACGGGATCGCGGGCATCAGCTCAATCGTGTTGCGGAGCGCGGTGGACCTCGACGCGACCAGTGTGCGGAAGGCACGTGGCTGGACTGAAGAGGAGTGGGCCGTTGAAGTCGAAAAGCTCATAACTCGGGGGTTGCTGACCCGGCAGGGCGAGATCAGCGAAAAGGGCAGGACGTCAGTGGATCGTGCCGAGAACATGACCAACCAGCTGGCCCTCGGTCCGTGGCGCGGATTGAACGACGACGAGATCGCGGGCATCGCGCGTACGCTCGCGCCAATTGCGAGAGCGTGCCAAACGGTTTTCCCGTATCCAAACCCGATTGGAATGCCCCAGTCGTGGGATCCGGATCTGGACCCGTGGGCGTCCTCCGTCCCGACGTCGCCGCGCGCGAGCTGAAAAAAGGTCACTGGAGCATTGAGTGCGGAGGAATCGGCGGTTCTCCACCGTTGGAACGTGTTCCGATTCCGTGCCGCCGATCGCTGAATACGGCGGCGTGGTTCTCTGCTTCCCGTGCGGCAGAGGACGGTACGCGTCGCGCCCGCACTGCCTGGGCGAGGTCGGCGGCGGTGAGGTCGCCGTGCACGGCCGCGCCCACCATGAGTCCAGAGGCTGCTGAGACGGCGATCATGGCTGAGAGGTCGCCAGCGTTTCCGGCCGTCCAGACACCCGGTACGGCGGTTATGCCTCGCGCATCCGCTGTGATCTGCTCGCCGTATGGTGTCGTGGTGCGCTCGCCTCCGAGTGATTCGTAGAGCACGGTGCGCGCGATGAGTCGTGGCGCGACGACGACGGCATCCGCGGCGAACTGTCGACCGCTCTCGATCTCGACGGCGCGCACCTGCGTGCCCTCGACGACGAGTCGCTCAACCCGGGGAGTCACGACGCATACTCCCAGAGCGGCGAGCTGTTCCCATTGCTCCTCGGTCGGTTCTGGCGCGTCATGGAGGAAGAAGGTGACGTGCTCGCTGAGCTGTCGAAACAGCATGACCTGGTGCAGGGCGTTTTCGTTGCGGCCGAGAACGGCGATGCGCTGGTCGCGTACCTCCCAGCCGTGGCAATACGGGCAGTGCAGCACGGTGTGGCCCCACGCTTCGGCAACGCCGGGAACAGCTGGTAAATCGTCCACGAGCCCGGTAGCAAGGACGACGCGCCGCGCGTGTATTCGAACGTCGTCCACCTCGATGGTGAAGTCGTCGAGCACGCCGGAGGCACCTGTGGCCACTTCCGACAGGATCCGAACTCCATATGACTCTGCCTCCGAACGCCCGCGAGCGAGCAATTCCATCGGCGAGACACCTTCCTGACCGAGTAGGTTGTGAGCGCCTTCCGCGAGGGCGTTGCGGGGTGCGCCGGCGTCCACGACGATGACCTCACGTCGGGAGCGCCCGAGCGCGACCGCGGCGGCCAAGCCGGCGGGGCCACCTCCGACGATGACGACGTCGGTCTGCAGTGAGGCTGTCATCGCCGAGCCTCATCGGCCGGGGTGTCTTTCGCACGTGCGATCGGGTTGGCGCCGTCTCGCGCGGCACTGACGTTGGGGTCGTCATTAGTGGGCCGGATGGCCGTCCAGAAGGCGCGACCCGATGTCATTTGAAGGCGCGATGTCCCTACGCACAGAGTTGCAATTGCGTCGTCGAGGGCCGCCAGGTCTTCGCGGCTCAGATTTTCGCTGATCAGGGCTCGGTGCCTGGCGAGGAGTACTTCTAGGTAGCGGGCACCGTCTGGCGTCAGCGCGGACGCTGTGAGTGCGCTGGCGGTCCGCTCCACTGCGGCGAAACCAGCAGTCTCCAGTACGGTCGTCCACTCAGCCGTGGCGGGGTAACCGTGGGCGGCGAGTTCGTTGACAACGCGGGCGCCGAGGCCGTTGCGCCCAGTGCCGAGGTCGGCCGGGTCGTAGGTCGTGACATCGGTAAATTCGGTGACGACGAGGACTCCGCCGGGGCGGAGAACCTCGAACACCTGCCGCAGGACCTCCTCTGGATCCGTCATGTGGTGCAGGGATAGGGCCGCCCAGGCGAGATCGACGCCGGGGGGCACGATGTCGGACCAGTCTCCGTCGAGGTCAACAAGATGCGTCCCCACCTGGTCAGCGACACCTGCTGCTTCCGCCGTGGCGATGAGTCGTTCCAGCATCTGGAAGGAGGCATCGAGGCTGTGAATCCGTGCGTTCGGGAAGCGGGTTGCCAATGCGATCGTTCCCGTTCCCGTTCCTGCACCCAGGTCGATGACACGGAGTGGTTCGGCCTCGAGCAGCGCACCTGCCGCGTCGAGCGCGGTTGCCAACATCGGAGCGCCGAGCGCCGCGTCCAGGGCGAGTAACTCTGGCAGGACGGAATCGTGTTCTGGCAAAATGCCGTGACCGAGCCGTTCGTGGTTGGAGAGATCGTGGGAGCTGTGAGTGTGCGTCATAGTCCCAAGACTATTGGCACAACGCGCTTATGGCATAGGCTCTTGCGTATGACGCAAGAAATGATTGGTGACCTGGTTCGGCAACGCATTCGGAGCCTGCGTCTCGCGCGTGGCTGGACGCTCGACACCCTTGCTACCCGCTGTTACTTGTCACCATCGACATTGAGCCGCATTGAGACCGGTCACCGACGGATGGCCTTGGACCAGCTCGTACCGATCGCTCAAGCCTTGGGTACGACGCTTGACCAGCTCGTTGAGCCAGAAGGTGACGACGACGTCGTTATTCGGCCCGAGCCTGAAACCAGCATCGGCTCGACAGTCTGGCTCCTCTCACGCGAACGGGACCGCCGCGGCGTCACGATCGCCAAGATGCGCTATACGTCCGACCGCGCGGTGTGCGAACAGCAAGTGCACCCGGGCTATGAGTGGTTCACGGTGCTCAACGGCACCGTGAAACTGCGACTGGGGGAGCGGACGATCCTCGTACACGAGGGCGAGGCCGCGGAGTTCTCCACGATGACCCCCCACGCCGTCGAGGCGTACGAAGGCGCCGTGGAGTTGCTCACCATCTTCGATCACGATGGGGAACGGGCGCACATGCCCGGCCATCGCCATTCAGGGCCAGCGTAAAGGCAGCCGCCGGGCTCAGCGATCCCACCGCCGCGGAAGACGCCGTCCCGGCCGACGCCGGCCTTGGGTCCGGGTGTGACCAACGTTGAGCCCTCAGGCTTAGTCCTGCCCGATCCGGCCGCCGTCTGCGTCGACGTCGTCACAGTTCCAGATCCCAAGACGGTGAAGTACCGCGCACACCACGACCTTGCCACCTCGTCCTTGGCTCATCAAGCGGAACTGGTCGCGCGATTGAAAACGCTGGGCGCAACATCCGCTGATATTGGGCAGAGCGAGGTGCCGTGGACGGTTCTGGCTGACCCGGAGGGCAACATGTTCTGCGTACTCGAGCCCCGAGCGATGTCTGCGAATACGGGGCCGACCGCGGCAGTGGTGGTCAGCTGCGCTGACCCGCAAGTGAGGGCACGGTTCTGGAACGCGGCCATGGACTGGACCCTGCAGGAAATGACTGACGATTTCGCCCGTCTGCGAGAGATTTGAAGCGCGCGCGTTTACGTCAGGAAAGCCGCATATTGACCGCGCATTCAAAAGAACTGCTCGATTCCGGTCCTACCTTGAACAGGTGCGGAATCGGGTTTGGTTGGTCGGGTCTGCCCAGAGCAGCGTCGGGTCATTGAGATTCGCTCGCTGCTCCGCTCGGACGCGAGCTGGAGGTCGTCGGACCCAGCCTCAATACGCAGAAGTGGAGTGGTGAGGGACATACCAGGATCCCGTTAGCTTCGCCCAGCCGCAGCAATTCAGGCTGTACTCGGTATCAAGATAGTGCTTGCGCAGATCCGCTCGAGTAGAAGCCGATAGTCGCCCTATTCCCTTCTGCGTTCGCCGAGGCGGCGGTGGTCAGTGATGCGCCACCGGCCGGCGTTGGACACCCCGAAGAAGTTCTTTACCGCTCCGACCTCCGTGAGGGGGATAATGGGCGGGTCGGCGCCGCGACTACGGTGTCGAAAAGCTTCAGCAACGATGCCAGGAGACCGGATGACCAGGACGCACTCGACCCTCGAAGAAGCGGTAGCGCAGGTAACCGCGGTAGCTTCCGCTCACGCCCAACAAGTGGATGCCGAGGGCACGTACCCCGTCCATTCAGTCGCGGCTCTCCGGTCGAGCGGGTTGCTCGGTCTGGTGATCAGCGAGGAAGCTGGCGGTATGGGGGCCGGTCCCGTCGAGTTCACGGAGGTGCTGGGCTCCATTGCGGCAGCGTGCGGATCGACCGCAATGATTTACCTGATGCACGTCGCGGCTGCCGTTACGGTGGCATCCGCCCCGCCCGCCGCGATGCCGCACCTTCTTTCGCGGATGGCTTCCGGCGAAGTGCTCGGCACACTCGCGTTCAGTGAGAAAGGGTCGCGGTCGCACTTTTGGGCTCCTGTGTCGGAGTCGGTGGCGGACGGGGACGACGTTCGCTTCTCTGCCTATAAAAGCTGGGTGACCTCGGCTGGCTACGCCGATGTTTACGTGATGTCTTCGAAGAGTGCGGTCGACCCGGAGACGGTCGACCTATATGCGATCCCTGCCGGTACCGTAGGCTTGGATATCGCCGGTCCCTGGAGCGGACTGGGGCTTCGGGGTAATGCATCGAGCCCGATGGCAGTTGCGGTGACCATTCCGGCGAGCCATCGCATCGGTGAACCGGGCAGTGGGTTCGGCACAATGATGGCCACGGTGCTGCCGTGGTTCAACCTGGGCAATTCGGCCGTATCCCTGGGGCTCTCCACCGCAGCCGTGGATGCCGCCGTCGCGCACGTGACCGGTGCCCGTCTGGAGCATCTGGATCAGGCGCTTTCCGCATTGCCGACCATCCGGGCGCAGATTGCGAAGATGAGCATCGCCTTGGCGGCGCAGACGTCCTATCTCGCTCAGGCGGCCGCGAAAGTGGCGACCCCGGCCGAAGACACTGCGCTGTTCGTGCTCGGGGTGAAGGCCTCGACAAACGATGCCGCGCTCATAATCACCGAATCGGCCATGCGGGTGTGTGGCGGTGCGGCGTTCTCGAAACATTTGCCCATCGAGCGGGCGTTCCGGGATGCGCGCGCGGGGTCGGTCATGGCGCCGACCGCAGACGTGCTCTACGACTTCTACGGTAAGGCCCTAACCGGCCTTCCGCTGTTCTGAGTTTCGAATGTCGAAACTCATCGGAGCCCCCTTGCTCATCGGAGCGGTCGCGTATACCCCTAATGTCGTTCCCATTTGGGAAGGCATCCGCGAATACTTCGACGAACCGGACACCGCGATGGACTTCGTGTTGTTCTCGAACTACGGACGTCTCGTCGACGCTCTTCAGGCCGGGATGATCGACATCGCTTGGAATACGAATCTTGCGTATGCGCGGTCAGTGCTGCAGACCGATGGGCACGTGCGGGCGCTGGCCATGCGCGACACGGACGCCAACTTTTCGACGGTATTTGTCGGGGCGGCGGGAAGCGGCTGGTCCGGTCCCGAGGACATCGCGACCCGGCGATTGGCCCTCGGGTCGGCGGACTCGGCTCACGCCGCGATCCTGCCTCTGCATTATCTGCGCGCGGCCGGGGTGGATGTCGATCAACTCCATCTCCAGCGCTTCAACAGTGACATCGGCAAACACGGTGACACCGGTCGCAGCGAGCTGGACGCGATCGATGCGGTGCTTGCTGGCGATGCTGACGTCGCCGCAATCGGCATCACGGTGTGGGAGAACATCGGCCGTGGCGACCTGATGCCGGGGATGCTCGAGCCGGTCTGGCAGACCGAGACCTACTCGCACTGCATGTTCACCGCCCTCGACACTCTGCCTGAGGCGGTCTACGCACCGTGGGTGGCGAAACTGCTCGCCATGGACTGGAACGTGCCGGCGCACCGACGAATCCTCGAGCTGGAGGGACTCACCCGATGGGTCGGGCCGCACCTCGAGGGCTACGAGGGGCTATTTCAAGCGATCAAAGAACAGGGGGTCGACTCCCGATGGTAATCATGGCGCTGATGCGCACTCTCGAGCAAATGACCGAGGGTGACACGGCCGAGTTTGCGGTGTCTTCGGCGAGTGAACTGGAACTTGTGCGCCGATGGTGCGATAAAACGGGCAACACCCTCGTGAGCACCCTGATGGTCGAACAGGACACCGGCCACGTGACCGTCGGCCGCGGCCGCCCGCGAAACCCCGGCAGCATGATTCCCCCCAACCGGATGCCGGGAGCGCGGCTGTGGCTGTACACGAACTTCCACTGCAACCTGGCCTGCGACTATTGCTGCGTCGCGTCGTCGCCGAAAACCGATCCGCGACTGCTCGGCATAGACAACATCCAGGCGCTCGTCACTGAGGCCGCCGACTGGGGCGTGCAGGAGCTGTACCTCACCGGCGGCGAACCGTTCCTGCTCCCCGACATCGACGTTATCGTGCGCGCCTGCGTCGACCGGCTGCCGACCACATTGCTGACCAACGGGATGCTGTTCCGCGGCCAGGGGCTGCGGAAACTGCAGGCGATGCCGCGGCAGGGCTTCGCACTGCAAATCAGTGTGGACTCGCCGACCGCCGAGGTACACGACTCGCACCGTGGCGCCGGAAGTTGGAAACGGGCCCTTGCCGGCATTCGAGTAGCGCTCGATGAGGGATTCACCGTGAGGGTGGCCGCGACAATCTCGGCGCATGATGATCCGGCCCTCGACGACCTGCATACGCTGTTCGACGGGCTCGGAATCCCGCGAGCCGACCAGGTCATCCGTCCCATCGCGCTTCAAGGCGTCGCCGAAGAGGGGGTCGCAATCACGCGAGAATCGATGATCCCCGAGGTGACGGTCACGGCGGAAGGAATCTACTGGCACCCGGTTGCAGCCCTTGACGATCAGGCACTGGTGAGTCGCCAGATACTGCCCCTCGCTCCCGCACTCGACCGGGTGAGTGAACTCTTCACCGAACAATGGTCCTCGGTAACCTCCGCCACGTCGATGTTCGCCTGCGCCTGACACGAAAAGAGAGGGCCATGACCAAGACCACCCGCACGACCGCACTGCCAGTCATCAACCAGATCGAGACCGGGCGTCCCACTCGAGCGGTGCTGGCCGCCGTCCGGATTGCAGTTGGGTTGATGTGGCTACAGAATGTGAATTGGAAACGCCCGCCGGACTTCGGGCAGGCTGCCGACAACGGCCTCTACCAGTACACGGCGGATGCGGTGAAGCATCCGGTGCTCGGAGCGTTCAGTTGGCTGGTCGAAAACGTCATTTTTCCCAACTTCGCGCTCTTCGGCTGGGGTGTGCTGATCGCGGAATTCTGCCTGGGCGCTTTCCTGCTCGTGGGCTTCCTGACCCGCTTCTTTGCGGCCATCGGTATCCTGCAGACCATCGCCATCACCCTCTCCGTGCTCAACACCCCCGGAGAGTGGCATTGGAGTTATTACCTCATGTTCGCCGCACAATTCGTGATTCTGGCAACGGCCGCCGGACGGATCGCCGGCGTCGATGGACTGCTGAGACCCCGGTGGTCGCTCACGCACGGTCGACCGGCTCGGATTGCGATGGTGCTGTCATGAACGCCACCGGAGGCACCGGTGTCACACCTGCCACCTCTACGGGCTGGCGTACCCGCGGTCTGATAGTCGCCGGTCTCACGGCCCTCAGTTCGTTGTTCTCGCTGCTCCACTACACGCCGCTGCAGTTCGTCTCGGTGAACCTGATACAGGCACTCGTGCTGGTCGTACTCGGTGCCATCGCCGCGCTCGGCTGTCTACTGAGGATGCCTGTGCTCCTGCTTGCAACCGGAGCAATCCTGATCGTCGCCGGGCTGGTGCGCCTCGTCACCTACGATGCAACGATCGGTATCATTTCCGGCTCTGTCAACGCTGCCGCCCTCATGGTCGGACTGGGCGTCGCTCTCATCTCGCTGTGGACTACCTCGCGGCCGATGCCAGAGACGAGCTAACAACGTCTTGATGAGCAACCGCAGCGGGGCGTTGCATCGGCACGACTTCTTCGCTGAGTTCCTGCCCGGGGCAACGCGCTCGACACTCTCGGTCGAGATCAGGGTGTCCAGTGACGACGTCATCGCGCTCCTGACCCAATTCGACCGGGACGTCGCGGGCGCCGTTCAGATTTATTGTGGGCCGTGACCGGCGTTCGTCACAGTCCTGAACCGGTCTGCCATCTCCGGAGTCAAGCACACATCGCGGGGTGGATCTCGGTCGTGTTTGCGGCACTGACCTAGGGTGGAGGTATGGACGCCGACATCAACTTTTACTTCGACCCGGTCTGCCCGTTCGCCTGGATGACCAGCAAGTGGGTGCGGCAGGTGCAGGCGCAGCGCGACTACACGGTGGACTGGCGGTTCATCTCGTTGCGGCTGGTCAATGCTCAGGTCGACTACGACGCGCAGTTCCCTCCCGAGTACGAAGCTGGCCACACCGCCGGGCTCCGGCTCCTGCGGGTGGCCGCCCGAGCGAGAGCGGAGTACGGCCGCGAAGCGATGGCGCCGCTGTACGCCGCCTTCGGGACTCACATCTTCGACACCGCCCCCCGTTCGGACAACCATCGGAGCGAGGTCGAGATGCGTGAGCTCCGCGGGACGCGTGGGTTCGCGGAGCCGATCCTCGCCGAGGCGGGCCTCCCGCTCGAGCTGGCGGACGCTCTCGACGACGAATCATGGGACATCGAGATCCAGCAGGAGACGGACGAAGCGCTCTCCCTCACAGGAAAAGACGTGGGCACGCCCATCATTCACTTCGCGCCACCCACTGGTGTGGCCTTCTTCGGACCGGTGATCAGCCGGTTGCCACACGAGGACTTGGCAGTCGAGTTGTGGGACCACGTCGTCGGTCTGGCCCGTTTCTCAGGTTTTGCCGAGCTCAAGCGCAGCTTGCGCGAGCAGCCACAGCTAGCCGCGTTTGGAGTCGACGCGGGCACGGTCGGAAAGCAAGAAGACTGGCACGGCGGCAGCCGACGGCAGAAGAAGTGACCCCCTCCGATAGGGTCAACGCATGAGTGGGACACGCATCCTCAGCTACCAGGAGTCCGTCATCGTCGAGGCGTCGGCCGCGTTTCTCTACGACTTGCTCTCCGACATCACCCGCACCGGCGAGTGGAGCCCGGTCTGTACGTCATGCTGGTGGGACGACGATTCCGAAGCCGGTCGAGTCGGTGCCTGGTTCACCGGGCACAACGAGCTCCCGCATCGGACCTGGGAGACCCGGTCTGAGGTCGTGACGGCAGAGCACGGTCGCGAGTTCGCCTGGGTTGTGGGCGGCAGTTTCGTCCGCTGGGGCTTCAGCTTCACCGCCGCGGAGACCGGGACGATACTGACCGAGTCTTGGGAGTTCCTGCCGGGCGGGATCGCCATGTTCGAGGACAAGTTCGGCGAAGACGCCCACGCTCAAATCATCGACCGCACCCAGCAAGCCCTCGATGGCATCCCGAAAACCCTCGCGGCGATCAAACGGATCGCCGAGGTCTCCAGCGACGCCGGGGCACAGACCCAATCATGACCGGGCCGCCCGGGGAGGGCTGTCTCTGCAGCAGTGTTTCCAGCACTTCTCCGAGTCGCCTAAACTCCCACTGACCTCATCGACCTTGACAAGTTCCGTCTCGGCACCGCCGGCAACCGAGTAGACGACAATGATTCAAAGATGTCCCGATCGCCGTTCGGCTTGCGAAATCGAATCCTTGCGTTGCATGACGCCAGAGGGAACATCAGACCACGGTAAACACCGTGTACGCGACCATCAGGCACCAGACGAGTGCGACAGTCGCGCGGCCGGCCGGCAAATGCACGGGTAGTGGGCAAGATCAGCCCAGGCAGTGAGCAGCGATGTGCGTTATCGCGACCGGGCATGACAAGCGCACCGTCATCCACCGCGGCGGAGTTGTCCTCCGGGCCATCACGATCTGGTTGTAGCTGTTAGGAGACACACCGGTGGGGTGCCCCGGTTGCCAGGTGTCGTACGGCCGGGTCACCAGCGACGGGCTGAGGAGGCGGAGATGATCGTGAGAAGCGCGTCACGCATCGCGTCCGCGTTCGCGAGCTCGGGAAAGAGGTCGGCCTCTAACGTGCGGGACTTTTCCCAGACGGCGGTGCCGGCATCCGTTCTGACCACGGAGTGTCGCCGGGCGTCGTGCTCGTCCCGGGTGCGCACCACGTAGCCCTCGCGCTCGAGTCGTTTGAGGGTGCGGGACATGGTCTGCGTCTGCACGCGGGCGGCGCGTGCGAGTTCGGTCTGGCTGAGCGGCCCCGATCCGAGCAGGTGCAGTGCGATCATGCCGGCGTGGGTAAGTCCCAGCTGGTCCAACGCCTCCACCCAGGCGTGTTCGACCAGCCGCGCGGCGGTCGAGAGCAGGCGTCCGGTCGGCCAGAAAGCCATGGACTCCTGCACTGGGTTCGGTCTCTGCTCCTGCTCCGCCGTGGGTTCCGGATCAGGTATGGTCATGCCCCTAATCTAGTGCTAGCGTCAACTAATCAGCTAGCTGACTAATAGGAGACTGAGATGAAACAGGGCCGGGATCGTCTGCGCCAAACCGTGGTGCTGGTCAGCGCGATTCTAGCCATCGTGGGATCGTTCATCGGTTCGGGCGCCGCCGGAGGAACCCCGATCCAGAACGCATCGGGTGGGGCTCTGGCCGCCGACGCGACCCCAATCGCTCCCGACGGCCCGGCATTCGGCATCTGGACGCCGATCTACCTCGGGTTAATCGCCTACGCCATCTGGCAGTTCCTGCCAGCGCAGACAGCAGATGCCCGGCAGCGCACCCTCGGCTACCTGGTCGCCGCGTCGCTGGTTTTGAACGCGGCCTGGATCCTCAGCATCCAGTTCGACCTACTCGCACTCAGCGTCCCCGTGATCGTGCTGCTTCTGGCCGTGCTTATCCGGGCGTTCCAGCTCACCGTCGCCTCTCGACCGAAGAACATGGTCGAAACGATTGTGGTCGACGGCACGATCGGCCTGTACCTGGGCTGGGTCAGCATCGCCACCGCGGCGAACGTGACGGCCGTGCTCGTCGCCGCCGGCTTCGGCGGTTTCGGCATCAGTGCGGACGTCTGGGCAGTCGGGGTGATCGCGGTGGCCGGTCTGGTTGGCGTGCTGATCGCCCTCTCCGGGCGTGGTCGGCTCGCCCCGTCCGCATCTCTCTGCTGGGGTCTTGCCTGGGTCGCCGTCGCCCGGCTCACAGGCACCCTCCTCTCTACCCCGACCGCGATCGCGGCCCTCGTCGCGATGGTCGTCATTCTCACGGTCACCGTCACGATCCGCATCCGCAGATCCTCCTCCACGTCAACGCGAGGATTGGTACCCGCATGACCGACACCGCCCCCACCGCCCCCTCGGCCCGCCGTCGCTGGGCCGGCCTGGTCTTCATCAGCGTCGCGGTCGCCCTGATCATCGTCGACTCCACGATCATCAACGTCGCCATCCCCTCGATCGTGGACGACCTGGGCATCACCTCTACCCAGGTGCAGTGGGTGCAGGAAAGCTACACGCTCGTCTTCGCCGCACTGCTGCTGGTATTCGGAACCCTCGCGGACCGCTTCGGGCGCCGCCGCATCCTGCTGCTCGGCGTGATCGTCTTCGCCACGGCATCCGTCTTCGCCGCGTTCTCCCAGTCCGGCGACCTGCTCATCCTGGCCCGACTGATCCAGGGCGTCGGCGGGGCCATGGTGCTGCCCACCTCACTGTCGATCATCAACGCCACCTTCCGCGGCCGGGACCGCGGCATCGCATTCGCGATCTGGGGCTCGACGATCGGCGGCATGGTCGCAGTCGGCCCGCTACTCGGCGGCTGGCTCACCACGTACTACTCGTGGCGCTGGGCGTTCGGCATCAACGTACCCCTCGGGATCGTCATCATCCTCGGCGTGCTGGTCCTCGTGGCCGAATCCCGGGACGCGGGGGAGCCCCGCCGCGTCGACGTGGTCGGCGCCATCCTGTCGGTCATCGCCAGCGCCTCGCTCGTCTTCGGACTGATCGAGGGCCGCAGCTACGGCTGGTGGCTCACCAACAACGCCCCGACGATCGGCGACTGGACCTGGCCGTACGAGCTGTCGGTCATCCCGTTCGTGTTCCTGATCACCATCCTCTCCGGGGTCGCCTTCGTCTACTGGGGTCTCCACCGCCAACGGGCCGGCAAGACCACCCTGCTCGCTTTCTCCCTGTTCGCGATCCCGTCGTTTCGCAACGGCAACATCGCGGCCATGATCGTGTCGCTCGGCGAATTCGGCATCATCCTCTCGCTGCCGCTCTGGCTGCAGAACGTGCTCGGCTACGACGCCCTGCAGACCGGCTTCGTGCTGCTCGCCCTCGCGCTGGGCTCCTTCGTGGCCAGCGGGCTGTCGGGCGCGTTCGGTAACAAGACCTCGCCGGAGACGATCGTGCGCGTGGGCATCATCGCGGAGATCATCGGAGTCACCGGGCTCGGCATCATGATCACCGCGGAAGCCACCTGGCTGGAGGTCGTGCCGTTCCTGTTCGTCTACGGGATCGGCGTCGGTCTGGCCACCGCTCAGTTGACCGGCGTGGTGCTGAAAGACATCCCTGTGGCGCAGAGCGGCCAAGGCTCCGGCACCTCCAGCACCGCCCGGCAGATCGGGTCCGCACTCGGAATCGCAATACTCGGCACCGTGCTGTTCACCGCGGTCGGCGCATCGCTCGACGCGAAGTTATCCTCCGTGCCGGGCCTGCCGGCCCAGACCCAAACCCAAATCGTCGACGCGGTCGTCAACAGTGCCGGGTCCGCGATCCCGGCTCTCGAGGCGAACAGCCCGGCTGTAGCGGATGCCGCGCGGGAGGCCTTCAGCGACGGCACCCGGTACTCGGCCTTCGCCGCAGCCGGGTTCCTCGTGCTCGGCTTCCTAGCGACGCTGCGGCTCTCCGGAACGGCGCCGCACAACGAGCAGCGCGAAGAGGAAGCGGCCGACGAGAACGTCATCGCGGCCCGGACCTCGGAAGAGCCGGTCTAGGGCGTCCCTCCTAAAGCCTGGTAAGGGTTTTCAGCAGAATTGGCACCTGCCTCGTATTGCCGTGTTGTCTAACTCTGAATCGTCCGATGGACGGGTGCGACGCGCAGTGGCGCCGAGATCGGCTACGCCGAAGATGAGAATTGCGAGCGCGCCCAGCCCAATGGCCGAAATGACGGCGCTTCCCAGTGCGCCCACGAGCAGTGGAGCGCCGGCGTCGCCGATCTCGAGGACGAGTTCGCGAACGTTGGGAGCCGCATTGAACGTGGGCCCGAGTACTGAAACGTCCATGGTGGTCAGCTTTGTCGTCATCGGGATCTTTGGCCATTCCGGGTGGCTCGATTGCATCGGATACGCGGGTGATAGTGACGGTCATAGGGTCATCCTGGGCGGCCGAGATCACGCCAAACCGATAGATCGCAGGACATTGGTTGAAACTCCGCACAGAAAAGGCGTACTTTGTGCAGCGGGGCACCGTAGGGATGTGTCGATAGTTTGTGATGCGAGACGGCATGATCCGCTTTCTGCTCCGCGCCCCAGTTAGGAAGCATCACCCGTGAAATCGATCCTCATCGTCGAAGACGATGCCCAGACGGGGTTCGCACTCGAGCGCGGTTTGCGCGCCGACGGGTATGAGACGGTGCTCGTGAATAACGGTGTGGCCGCGCTCGCCCAAACTCTCAACCACTTCATCGCCAGCGTCCTAGAGACCGCCATGCGAGAAAAGCAGACAGTCTCCGATGCCAGCCATGAGCAGCGCACACCGACCGCCCGGCCCAAAATTCAGCTCGAACTCGCCCACTTGAGCGAAGGCAACGCGAGTGCACTCAGCCGGGACCTGCACGAGGCTGAACGCTCCGTTTATCGCCACTCGCGTCTGGCGACGAACCCCCTCACACTTTCGACACTTGAGGTTGGCCACGCACCTCCAACCACTCCAGGGTCATCGCTCGTGGCAGAATTCGGCGCAGCCTCGGACCGGGCCCAGCGCCTCGCGGTGGACAAAACGATCACGGTCGACTTCGTTGTCGACGACAAGGACGATCCGCTCTCGTTTCAGATCTCCACCACGCACTTAGCCCAGGTCATCGACAACCTGATCAGCAACGCGCTTCGGGCCAGTCCGGTATCGGGCGACGTACGAGCACGGCTGAAATACGACCAGAACGGCCTCCAGCTCTCAGTTGAGGACACCGGCCTCGGAACGCCGGACGAGTTCATCGGCATGGCTCTTGATCGGGTCACCCGCACCGACGCACAACGAGGCAGCTCTGGCGAGAGCGGCCTGGGCCTCTCGATCGTGTCAACAATCAGTTCCCTGGCGCAGGGCACCGTTCGGCTAGAAAATCTGCACCATGGACGTTTCACCGTCACGGTGACCATTCCTCGGTCCACGGCTGGAGATGTGCACACCGGATGACAGCTCCACTGCCACGGCGAATGGTACGGACGGCGCTGGCGCTCCCTGTCATCGACGAGGAAATGCTTGCCCAGAACGGCCTGAGTGCGAACGACGTGAGACGTCGGATGGAAGCCGGCCTGCACAACCGAATCGCGTCGGATTCGAGCCGGAGCCTCTGGCACATCCTTCGAGGCAACCTCTTCACCCTGTTCAACGCGATCGTCGGGGGATCGTTCGTGCTCCTTCTCGCGCTGGGCCAATGGCAGGACTCACTCTTTGGGCTAGCCGTCATTGCCAACGTGCTCATCGGCGTGGTTCAGGAATATCGTGCAAAACGCTCCCTAGATAAACTCGCCGTCGTGCACGCGCCGAAGGCACGCGTCTTGCGAGCGGGAAGCGTTATCGAGGTTGCCGTGGCAGACGTCGTACTGGACGATATTCTTGTGCTGCGAGCTGGAGATCAAGTCGCCGCCGATGCCAAAGTCTTGCAAGCGGATTTCCTCGAACTTGATCAATCTCTTCTGACCGGGGAAGCCGACCCCGCGTCCATGACGGAACAGGGCGAGGTTTTGTCTGGTTCGGCCGTGATCGCCGGTCAGGGCCGTGCCCGAGTGGTGCGAGTCGGCACCGAATCCTTCGCCAACGCGCTGACTCAAGAGGCGAAGCGGTTTTCACTGGTCAACTCAGAACTACGCAATGCGTTGAATCGCATTGTGCGGTGGATCAGTTGGGCACTCATCCCGCTGATCGCCCTCGTCGTCAATGGTCAGATGAAGGCTCTGGGAGGGTGGGCTCAAGCGATCGAGTCGGGAAGCTGGCGGCAGGGAGCGGTCAGCGCCGCGGCCAGCACCATCAGCATGATTCCGCAGGGCCTGGTTCTGATCACGAGCATCGCCTTCGCGCTGGCAGCCGTGAAACTGGCCCGAAATCAGGTCCTCGTGCAGGAGCTGCCGGCCGTGGAAGGTCTCGCCAGGGTCGATATGGTCTGCCTGGATAAGACGGGTACGCTCACCGACGGAACCCTCGTTCTGGATTCTGTGCGGGAGGTCGATACACCGTCAGCTCTCGGATGGCGTGAGGTCCTCGGATGGTTCGGCACCGATGCGAATGCCAACGCCACGGCTCGCGGCCTAGTCGTTGAGTTCGCCGGTGCTGAAGGGCTCAGCCCTGTCACCGTCATTCCGTTCTCGTCCACGCGAAAATGGGGATCGGTCGCGTTCGACTCCGGGATTGCCCCAGGATCATGGGTGTTGGGGGCCCCGGAGACAGTGCTGAACACGTCTGTCCCCGACGACAGCGCGGTCTTGAATGCGACGGCAGAACTAGCCGGCGCGGGCCTGCGCACGCTGGTGCTCGCCCATTCGCATCACTTGCTGCGCGAATCGGAGTTAGCACCGCAAGGGCTCCCTCGTGCACTGCGCACGGTCGCGATCATCACTTTTCGGGAGAGGATTCGATCGGACGCGAAGGAGACTCTCGACTACTTTCGAGAGCAAGGGGTGGCGCTTCGAATTATCTCTGGCGACAATCCGCGTACGGTCGCTGCCGTGGCACGCACAGTCGGTCTGCAATTCGAGGGCGATGGCTACGACGCCCGAGATTTGCCTGGTGACCTTTCGCTGATGGGGGACGTGCTGGAGGACCACCATGTTTTCGGGCGGGTCACGCCGACCCAGAAACGCGACATGGTCATCGCCTTACAGAATCGTGGACATGTCGTCGCGATGACGGGTGACGGAGTGAACGATGTCCTCGCGCTCAAGCGAGCGGATATCGGAATCGCCATGGGATCCGGAGCCGACGCCACCAAGGCGGTGTCCAGGCTGGTACTCCTCGATGGACAGTTTTCCCACCTACCCATCGTGGTCGCCGAAGGACGCCGCGTGATCGCGAACATTGAACTCGTCTCGAAACTCTTCCTCACGAAAACTGTGTATGCCGTGCTACTCGCGCTCGCCTTTGGCCTGCTCCTGTGGGAATTTCCCTTCCTGCCCCGCCAATTGTCGGCCGCCGACGGTTTGACGATCGGTATTCCGGCGTTTTTCCTCGCGCTACTGCCTAATCAGTGCCGGTACCTCCCAGGATTCCTGCGACGATCGTTGGCGTTTTCTATTCCAGCAGGTATCGCGATCAGCTTGGTGATCTTGACGGTGAACACGTACTCACGAGTCACCGTTGGAAATACGCAGGATTCCGCGCAGACAGCATCCGTCCTCGCGGTGTCTGTGGTTGGTCTCTGGGTGTTGGCGGTACTGATCCGACCACTTAATCGATCGCGGGCGCTTATCTTGGCGAGCATGTACATCGGATTGCTCGGCTGCCTCATCGTGCCGTTCCTTCGCGACTTCTTCGACTTGCAGCTGCCGACCGGTGACCTACTCGCCGTGGCCATTGGAACAGCGATCCCCGGTTGCGTGGGAATTGAAATCACTTATCGCATCCAAAAACGACGCAATCGGGCGTCAAACTAGGTACCGGCGTCGACTTGGCCGCAGTCGATTCGCGCTTCACGGCCACAACATTGCGTCATCGTATACGCCCTGAGTGTTGTCGGACTCTTAGCCATTTCGACCGCGGGCTAAACCGAGCTACAGGATCACGGCGAGTGACCGCGACGAGAGCTATCCCGCTGGAGACGTTGCGTCTGAGAGACAACCATGAGGCACGGGAAGAATTCCCGGCGGTGAGTCCCACCCCTCAGGGGATCAGTTCCAGGGCGCGGGCGAGACTTTCGTAGACTGGAAGAGGACGGATCGGTCGATAGCATCGTGTTCGCTGCCGGAAAACGTACCGGAAAGCACGAACAACTCCTTAGTGCGATTTCAAGTTTGGGTCGATGCAATACCGGCGTGAACCAGTCATTATCGTTCGTTTCCCACTATCCGACGTGTTGATCAATCTTGTGTTAACGCCGACCGAAAATAGGGCCAGTATCGCCGATTGAAAACAGGGCCACCAGCCACTATGGAGGGTGATCAATATGGATGATTGGGCGAAGATACGCCAGCTGTTTTCAACGGGCCAGCACT
>NZ_JASISM010000010.1:24457-54688 GCF_030063145.1 Cryobacterium sp. PH31-L1 | reverse complement strand
TTCCTGCGTTAACGGCCACCCACGGGTGGCCCTGTTGTCGTTAACCCGCTCTCCTCCGACCGCGTTCAGTCGCGTGCTCAAGACCCTGGCCTTACGCCTGCGGAGCGACGGGACACTCGCTCCTCAGCTCAAACATTCGGGGTGTTTTGCGGGCCTCCGCGAAAAGCATGCGGAGACCCGCAAAACACCCCGAAAACTCGGCACCCCGCGAATATCCCGACACCCCTCCAACCCTCTGAACGGGCCGGGATCGTCAAACGGCAAGAACATAGACGAAGGGCCACGCACAATGTGCGTGGCCCTTCGTTGTTATGGGAGCTGCTAGCGGCGGCGGAGGCCGTCCAAGGCTACGGCGAGCACGTCCTCGGCGAGCTGCGCGGCATCCTCTGGGCCTTCAGCGCGATACCACTCCGCGATGGAGTTGACCATGCCGAAGAGCAGGCGCGTGACCACCCGCGGATCGATGTCGCTGCGCAGTGATCCCTCATCACGGGCCTCGACGACCAATGCCGAGACGGCGCGGTCGAAGGCGCGGCGGCGGGTCAGGGCGTTGCGCTCGACCTCGGTATTGCCGCGCACCCGCAGCAGTAACGTTACGTACGGAAGCCTATCGGCGAGTACGATCACTGCGCCGCGGAGCACGTAGGCCAGGCGGTCGATGGCGCTGCCGGTCACGGCTCCGGACTCAAGCAGAACACCCTCGAGCCCGTTGAGGGCTTCGTCGAGGGCGAGCTGCAGAAGTTCATCCTTGGAGGAGAAGTGGTGGTAGATGGCCGCCTTCGAGAGGGACAGGCGGGTCGCGAGCACTCCCATCGAGGTGGCGTCGTAGCCGAATTCATTGAATGCGGTGACGGCGATCGCCAAGATGGCACGCTGGTCGTAGCCGGGGCGCCCGCGTTTGGGGGTGTGTACTTTAGACATAGGTCTTGAGTCTCTCACGGAGCCGTGCCGGCTACGACCGGCTAGCGCAGGTCGTAAACGCGCTTGTGCTTTCCGGTGCTGCGCTCCAGGGTGCCGGGTTCGACGATAAAGACATTGACGCTGGAGCCGATCCGGTCCTTGATCAGTGCGATCAGTAGGGCTCGGGCAACCGTTGACTCCGTTTCGGTGGACTGTTCATGCCGTTCGATGCGCACGGTGAGTTCGTCCATGCGCGACGGTCTGGTCAGCTCGAGCACGAAGTGCGGGGAGAGGTGCTCGATGCCGAGCACGATCTCTTCGATCTGGGTCGGGAACAGGTTGACCCCGCGCAGAATGATCATGTCGTCGTTGCGACCGGTGATCTTCTCCATCCGGCGCATGCCGGGCCGGGCGGTACCGGGAAGCAGGCGGGTCAGGTCGCGGGTGCGGTAGCGGATGACCGGAAAGGCCTCCTTAGTGAGCGAGGTGAAGACGAGCTCACCGGTTTCGCCGTCCGGCAGCGTGACGCCGGTGTCACCATTAATGATTTCCGGCAGAAAGTGGTCCTCCCAGAGGTGCGGGCCGTCCTTCGACTCGATGCACTCGTTGCCGACGCCCGGCCCCATGACCTCGCTGAGGCCGTAGATGTCGAGCGCGTCAAAGTCGAGGCGGTCTTCGAGCTCGAGGCGCATCTGGTTGGTCCAGGGCTCAGCACCGAGCACGCCAGCCTTCAGGCTCGAGCGGCGCGGGTCGAGGCCGGCAGCGACCATGGCGTCGGTGATGGTGAGCAGGTAGCTGGGAGTGGACAGGATGACGTCGGGCTCGAAGTCGGTGATCATCTGCACCTGCTTGTTGGTCTGCCCGCCAGACATGGGGATGGCACAGGCACCAAGAGCTTCAATGCCGGCGTGGGCGCCGAGCCCGCCGGTGAACAGGCCATACCCGTAGGCGTTGTGTACCTTCATCCCGGGGCGCACTCCGGAGGCGCGCAGGCTGCGGGCAACGAGGCCGGCCCACATGGCCAGGTCCTTCTTGGTGTAGCCGACGACCGTCGGCAGTCCGGTGGTGCCTGACGACGTGTGGATGCGCGCGACCTGGTCCATCGGCACCGCGAACATGCCGAACGGATACGAGACACGCAGGTCTTCCTTGGTCGTGAACGGCAGCAGGGCAACGTCCTCGAGGGTGCGGATGTCGTCGGGGTGCACGCCGGCAGCATCGAACTTGCGCGTATAGAGAGGTACGTTCGCGTAGGCGTGCCGCACGGTGTGCTGCAGTCGGGTGAGCTGCAGCGAGCGAATCTCGCCCTGCGGCATCCGCTCTGCCGCGTCGAGCTCTTCGAGTGCCGGTGCGTGCAGACGGGTCTTGGTCAGCGTTGACATGGTGCCTTCCGGAAGGGTTAGAGGTGGTTGCGGGCGGGGACGGGCAGGTTGGTGGTGCGGCTGCGGCCGCGAAATTCGGCCACCGTGACGTCGTTGTCGACGGTGACACGCACGTCGTAGATGCCGCTCCGACCGCTCTTCACTCGCAGCAGCGCGGTGGCGGTGAGATTCTGGCCGCTCGTGGTCGGCTTCAGAAACGTGATGTCGGCGCCGGCAGCGAGCGTGACGTGGTGCGAATCGTTGCAGGCGATGGCGAAAGCCGTGTCGGCCAGGGCGAAGACGAAACCGCCGTGGGTCACATCGAAACCGTTCAGCATGTCGTCGCGAACGACCATCGAGACGACGGAGTGACCCGGCTCATTGCGGTGCACGATCATGCCGAGAGAAGCGGATGCCCGGTCGCGCTGCATCATGGCCTCACTGCCTACGGGCGGTGCTTCCGTCATTCGGTTCTCCTCGTTGAGTTGCCGTGCAGGTCGGGGGTTGCCCGACCGATAATGTGACTATATACTAACTGAACGATCGGTTGGTAATAGATTGACAATGCGTGCGCAAAATTCCTGACGTGCATCACCTTAGCGTCGCCAGCTTGTGCACGATTCCGATCCGACCACGACCACCGCAGTCAACGCAGACCAGGAGCCGATGATGACAAGCACCATCACGCCCGATACGAGCGCACCCGTCGCTATCAGCGTCGAAGAACAGCAGTTCAACGATCTGATCGAAGCCGATTCGCGCATCGAGCCGCGCGATTGGATGCCCGAGGGCTACCGCAAGTCGCTCGTACGCCAGATCTCGCAGCACGCGCACTCCGAGATCATCGGGATGCAGCCCGAGTCGAACTGGATCACGCGCGCCCCAAGCCTCAAGCGTAAGGCCATCCTCATGGCCAAGGTGCAGGATGAAGCCGGTCACGGCCTCTACCTCTATTCCGCCGCGCAAACCCTGGGTGCCACCCGTGATGACATGACCGATGCCCTCATCGCCGGCAAGGCTCGCTACTCGAGCATCTTCAACTATCCGACCCCGAGCTGGGCCGACATGGGGTCGATCGGCTGGCTCGTCGATGGCGCTGCCATCTGCAACCAAGTACCGCTCTGCCGCGCCTCCTACGGCCCTTACGGCCGCGCGATGGTGCGCATCTGCAAGGAAGAATCCTTTCACCAGCGCCAGGGATTCGAGATTCTCCTCGAGCTCATGCAGGGCACCGAGGAGCAGCGCCAGATGGCGCAGGACTCGGTCAACCGCTGGTACTGGCCCGCACTCATGATGTTCGGCCCGCCCGACGACGACTCGCCCAACTCGGCCCAGTCGATGGCCTGGAAGATCAAGCGCCACTCCAACGACGAACTGCGCCAGCGCTTCGTGAACATGCTCGTGCCCCAGGCCGCGGTGCTCGGCGTGACTCTGCCCGACCCCGACCTGCACTTCAATGAGGAGACCCAGCAATGGGATCTCGGCGAGATCGATTGGACCGAGTTCCACGAGGTGCTCGCCGGACGCGGCCCGAACAACGCCCAGCGTCTGCAGCGTCGACGGGACGCCCACGACGAGGGCGCCTGGGTGCGCGAAGCCGCGGCCGCTTATGCCCACAAACAGTCCGCACGAACCGAAGAAATGGCAGCCAAATGACGACTCCCGGCGATTCTGCAGCAGAAATCTGGCCCCTCTGGGAGGTCTTCGTGCGCTCAAACCGTGGTCTGAGCCACGTGCACGTCGGCTCCCTGCACGCCCCGGACGAGACCCTCGCCGTGCGCAATGCCCGCGACCTGTACACGCGTCGAAGTGAGGGCGTCTCGGTCTGGGTCGTTCCCGCCGCCGCCATCACCACGAGTGACCCCGACGCCAAGGGCGCCTTCTTCGAATCACCCGCCGGTAAGAACTACCGCCACGCGAGCTACTACTCCAAGAGTGAGGGAGTGAAGCACCTGTGACTGACGCTGTGAACAAGGACAGTATCGAAGTGGATGCCCACGGCCACGTCGCCGTCGACGTCACCACCCTCGACGCCGAGCTCATCGAAGGTCCGTCCGTGGCCACCCCCGACGTCGCCGAATATGCCCTGTGGCTCGGCGACGACTCGCTCGTTCTGGCCCAACAGCTCGGCGCCTGGATCTCCCGCGCCCCCGAACTCGAAGAAGACGTCGCCCTCGGCAATGTCGGCCTCGACCTGATCGGTCACGCCCGGTCGCTGCTGCACTACGCCGGAACCGCCACGGACCGCACCGAAGACGACCTCGCCTACTGGCGCACCGAGCCCGATTTTCGCTCGCTGCACATCGTCGAGCAACCCAACGGCGACTTCGCGCACACCATCGCGCGCCAGTTCATCGTGTCGCACTACCTGTTCGAGCTGCACAGCCGGCTGCGGGCATCCGCTGACGCAACACTCGCCGCGATCGCCGCCAAAGCGGTGAAAGAGGTCGACTACCACCGCGACCACTCCACTCAGTGGGTGCTGCGTCTCGCGCAGGGCACCGACGAGTCGCGCCGCCGCATGATCACCGCCCTCTCCGACCTCTGGCCCTACGTCGAGGAGATCTTCCGCGACGACCCGCTCATCGACCGCCTCGAAGGCATCGCGGTGCGCCCGTCGAGCCTGCGCCCGGCGTTCGACGCGGCCATCGCGCCGGTGCTCGCCGAAGCTGAGCTGGAGATTCCGCGCGGTTTCGTCGCTTCCGGCGGCGGCCGCACCGGCAAGCACTCCGAACACCTCGCCTTTCTGCTCGCCGAAATGCAGGTTCTCACTCGCGCCCACCCCGGAGCATCATGGTGAACACCGCTACGCACGAGGCCACGGCTCGTCCGCGTCCCGCCGACGCGGCATCGCTGGCGGCCTGGACGATCGCCGCCCAGGTCGTCGATCCCGAGATTCCGGTGCTCACCATCGAAGACCTCGGTGTGCTGCGCTCGGTGAGCGTCGCCAGTGACGCCGTCGCCGTCACGCTGACCCCGACCTACAGCGGATGCCCCGCCATGGACGCCATGCGCGACGACGTTCTCGGGGTGCTCACCGCCGCCGGCTACCAAAACGTGTCGATTCGGCTCGTGCTGAGCCCGGCCTGGACCACCGACTGGATGAGCGAGATCGGCAAGGCCAAACTGCGCGAATACGGCATCGCCGCCCCCACCGGGCATGCGACCGTGCGCGGTTCAGGGCCGGTCGGCCCGATCAGTCTGAAAATGGCCGTGAAATGTCCGCGCTGCTCCTCGCTCAACACCCGCGAACTCGCGCACTTCGGTTCCACCTCCTGCAAGTCCCTCTACGAATGCCGAGACTGCCTCGAGCCGTTCGACTACTTCAAGGTGCTCTAATGGCTGCAACACGTCTCGAATCCTCCAACCAGGTCGCCACGACCCTGGCGCCGGTCAAGCACCGCGCACGCTTTCACACCCTGACGGTGGCCGAAGTGCGCCCGCTCACCGCAGACAGCGTCGAAGTCACCTTCACCGTTCCGCCCAAGCTGCAGGGCGCGTTCGACTACCTGCCTGGCCAGCACCTCGCCCTGCGCGCCACAATCGACGGCCAGGAACTGCGCCGCAGCTACTCGATCTGCCGGCCCGCGGCGAGCAACGGGGGCCAGATCAGCGTCGCCATCAAACGCGACCTCGGCGGCGCCTTCTCCACCTGGGCCAACAGCGAACTGCACTCCGGCGACGAGATCGATGTGATGAGCCCGCAGGGCAGCTTCACCTCGACCCTGCACGATCTCGATCACAAGCACGTGGTTGGCGTGGCCGCCGGCTCGGGGATCACCCCGCTGATGGCGCTCGCGCACACCGTTCTCGCCGCCTCTCCGACGTCGATGTTCACCCTCGTGTACACCAACCGCACCGCGCTCGACGTGATGTTCCTCGACGAGCTGGCCGAGCTCAAGGACCGCTACCCGGCCCGTCTCGCGCTCTATCACGTGTTGTCGCGTGAGCAGCGGTCGTCGTCACTGCTCTCCGGCCGCATCGACGAAGAGAAGTTTCGGCGCATGCTCGACACCATTCTTCGCCCGGCCACGGTCGATGAGTGGTTCCTCTGCGGACCCTTCGAACTGGTACAGCTCTGCCGGGACACCCTCGAGAGTACCGGCGTAGAACGGTCGCACGTGCGGTTCGAGCTGTTCACCACCGGTGAGCCCTCGGCGGCGAGCGGCGACCGCGGCCGGCCCGTCATCATCGGCCAGGGCGACAAGACCTTTCAGATCGAGTTTACCCTCGACGGCCAGAGCAACACGGTCACCACTCCCGTCAACGCGAACGAGAGCATCCTGAACGCCGCCCTCCGGGTGCGCCCTGACGTGCCATTCGCCTGCGCCGGTGGCGTCTGCGGAACCTGCCGCGCCAAACTGGTCAGCGGCGACGTCACGATGACCGAGAACTACGCGCTCGAACCCGAAGAACTCGCCCGCGGTTACGTACTGACCTGCCAGTCGCACCCGACCACCGACACCGTCGTCGTCGACTACGACGTCTAGCTGTACAACGAACAGCACGAAGAAAGCGGATGTACGTGATTGACCTCTCGATAGACAACAACGTCGCCCACGTGGTGCTGAACGCGCCCGACAAGCTCAACGCCCTCGACGAGGCCGCGATCGTCGAACTCGACGCGGCATACCAGGAGGCCGAGCGGGCCGGCGTGCGCGCGCTGGTGTTGAGCGGGGAGGGCCGGGCCTTCTGCGCCGGCCGTGATATTTCGGCCGTCGATCCGCGCACCGACGACGTGCTCGGGTATCTCGGCGACCTCGTCACCCCGCTGCTTGCGCGCATGAGCCGGTTTCCGGCTCCCACCTTCGCGGCGGCGCACGGCGCCTGCCTCGGAGTGGGCCTCGGCCTGCTCATCGCCACCGACGTGGTCTACATCGCCGACACCGCAAAGATCGGTTCGCCGTTCGCGAACCTCGGCGCCACCCTCGATTCCGGCGGACACGCCCTGTTCGTGGAACGTCTGGGCGCCCACCGAACCCTCGATCTGATCTACAGCGGCCGCCTCATGTCGGGGGCCGAGGCCGTCGCCGGCGGACTGTTCAGCCAGGTCTTTCCGGCCGCGGAACTGACCGAGGCGACCGTGCAGGCGGCGATGCGCGCGGCATCCGGTGCGACGCAGGCTTTTCTTGCGAGCAAAGCGCTCGTGGAGTCGCTGCGCGACGAACGCCTCGGCCTGTGGCAGAGCATGAGCGACGAGACCGCAGCCCAGGCCGCGCTGTGCGCCACCGGCGACTACCGCGAGGGCTTCGCCGCCTTCCAGGAGAAGCGTAAGCCCGCTTTCACCGGTCGCGCCTGACCAGGTAGCCGATGCGCGTCAGGCGATTGCGAGCATTCCGGCCGCGGTCAGCGCGAGGGCAAGGCCGAGCCACTGAACCGGCGCGATGCGTTCTTTGAGTACGACGGCGGCCAGCAGAATCGTGCCGGCCGGGTACATGGCCGTGAGTACGCTGACCACGCTCAGGTCGCCGAGGCGCAGCCCGAGCAGTAACAGAAAGTTTGCGGTGACGTCGATCACACCGCAGGCCACGGCCAGCTTGAGGCCGGTTCGAAGCGCCGTGCGGTCGACTCTGGCAGGGTTGGCAGCATCCGCTTCAACGTTTGAACGGCCTGCCGCGACCAAGACCGGCGTAGCAGCCCGCGCGCGACGTCGGCGCAGCGCGCGCAGGGCGATGAGTCCGACAACCGCGAACATGATGCCGCCGTTCACGGCCCGGTTCATGACCAGTGGGACCAAGCCGCTGTCGGCCGGGGTCTGGTCGATCAGAATTATGAACGCGCCGATCATGGTGCCGGAGCCGATCGCCATGACAATGCCCAGCAGACGTGGCCGCACGGCGCCGCGTTCGGGCACGAACCCGACCAACACGACGGCTACCAGGGCCAGGCCGAGCGCCCAGTAGCCGATCGGCAGAAATCGCTCCCCGCCGAGCAGGCCAGCGGTCATCGGTACGATCGCCGAGACCACTGCGGTCAACGGCGAGAGGATGCTCATGGGTCCGATCGCTAGACAGGCATACAGCAGCGTGATCGCCAGCGTCCCGGTGACCCCGGACAGAGCGCCCCAGAATACGGCTGATACCGACCACTCGCCCGCGACGAAGGGCAGAACAAGCAGCAGCACGACCAGCCCGGAGCTCGCCGCGACCGCCGTCACGAGCATGGCGCTGATGCGCTTCGCGGCGAGTCCGCCGAGAAAATCTGCCGACCCGAAGATCACGGCGCCGGTGAGTCCAAAGAACGCAGTCAACATAGGCCATCAGCCTAGCGCTGGCCGGCACTGCCTCGAAGGCGTCTGGCGAGCGGATGCCGGCTGGGCGCAGGCGATCGTTTCACCATGGATCTGACCGGCGATCAGCTGCGTTCGGGGGGTGCCTATTAGGGCGGCTCCGCCCGCGCCAGTATTTTTGCAGGGTCGGTTCGTTACGCTGGAGTGACCTGGAGGAGGAGCACATGCACACACGCTGGGCCCGCTTCGCGCATGGCTGGATTGTCGCCGCGTTCTCGACCTTTGTCGCCGCCCTGTCGCACACCCTCGGTGGTGGCTCGGTGCCAAGCCTGCTGGCCGTCGTCGTGTCGCTCACCTTCGCCGGCATGGTCTGTGTTGCCCTCGCCGGGCGCACCCTGTCCTTTTGGCGAGGGGCAGCATCCGTTTTGATCAGCCAGGTCATCTTTCATGGGCTGTTTTCGCTCGGTGCGGCGGGCGGCGCGCTCGGAGCCGAGGCCATCGCCGCGTCGGGTACCCACCAGCACTCGGCACTGCCCGGCCTGATTGGTCCGATCGTTCCCAGCACGAGCGTGCACCTAGGGCACACTGACACGGCCATGTGGCTTGCCCACGTCGGTGCCGCGATTGTGACAATTATGGCGCTGCGGTATGCGGAACGCGCATTCTGGGGTCTCGTCGATAACGTTCGCCTGGGCATCCGTCCCCTGTATGAGTCGGCAAAGCTGGCTGTCCCGGTGGCTGCTCCGCGGCGCATCGGGCACGATGCGCCGGTATTCACGCCGCGCGATCTGATTCTGGTGTTATCGCCGATGCGGCATCGTGGTCCGCCGCGTTGTGCGCTCGCCGCCTGACAACCATAACCAGACCATTTTCTCCGCCGCGCCGAATGAGTAGCAGAGGCTTTGCCCTGCACCGTTCGGCTGCCGCCGGGCACCTCACACTGAAGGACCATCATGAAGTTCACGACCCCAATTTTCGCTGCCACAGCCCTGACCGCCGGCGCACTTCTCGCGCTCGCCGCACCGCTCGCTGCAAGTGCCCACATCGCGGTCGACACACCGAC
Organism: Cryobacterium sp. PH31-L1; assembly: GCF_030063145.1. Lineage (GTDB taxonomy): Bacteria > Actinomycetota > Actinomycetes > Actinomycetales > Microbacteriaceae > Cryobacterium. Next base: position 45,135 of record NZ_JASISM010000010.1, on the reverse strand, counting down.
GACCGCAGCAGGGGCGTACACCGTGCTGACCTTTGCGCTTCCGCACGGGTGCGACGCATCGTCGACGACGTCGATCAGCATCGGAATTCCCGACAGCATCGCGAGCGTCACTCCAACGGTCAACCCGGGCTGGGCGGTGTCGGAAACGGCCGTTGACGTCGCCACTCCGATCGACGATGGCGAGGGCAACACCATCACGACCCGCACCGGTGCGGTGCTCTACACCGCCGATACCCCGTTCCCCGATGGCCTGCGCACGACCTTCGCGCTGAGCCTGCAGCTGCCTGCCGATGCCGAGGGCGACACCCTGGAATTCCCCGTGCTGCAGACCTGCGTGGTGGGCGAGACCACGTGGAACGAACCCACGGTCGAGGGTGAGGACGAGCCGGCCCACCCCGCGCCCAGCATCACGGTCACCGCCGCCACCGGTGACGAGCACGGCGCTGAATCAGAGACTGTCGCCACCCACGATGAGGCAGCGGCCACGACGGCCACCACCGCATCCGATGACGTGCTGGCTCGAGTACTCGGGGCTGGTGGACTCGTTGTCGGCGCTGTCGGCATCGTTCTGGCTGTTACCGCCCGCCGCAAGACGAAGGCTTAGTCTCGTGCGGGGCACTACGACACCACGTGGCAGGGCAGGTTCAGCGAAGGGCGCAGTGGCAGGATACCCGGCTGGCGCGGCGAGTAGCCGGGCGCCTCGGCGGGCAGCTCGCCGTGCGGCCCGGGCCGTATTCGCGGCCGTCGTTGTCGCTGGGGCGCTCGGCTGGGGCGCGGCCCCGGCATCCGCTCATAATTACGTCGTCGGCTCGTCGCCGAAGGCCGACTCGGTGGTGACCGAGCAGCCCGGTGTGATCTCGGTTACCACCAATGACCTGCTGCTCGACCTTGGCGGAACCGGCTCCGGCAGCGCGATGCTCGTCACCGGGCCGACCAGTGCGCCGCTGTTCTACGGAGACGGTTGCGCGACCGTCTCCGGCGCGACGGTCGAAACGTCGGTACAGCTCGGCGCCGCCGGGCAGTACACGGTGATCTGGCAGACGGTCTCCACCGACGGCCATTCGATCTCCGATGAGTTCACCTTCGATTGGCAGCCGGCCGCGGGGCAGACTCTCGCCGATGGCCTTGCCGCGGCTCCTTCCTGCGGCACCGAAGCGAGTGCCGCGGTGACGGATGCCGCCACCCCGCCACCCGGAGACACCGCCGCTGACAGTTCGCTCTCCACTGTCGCCTGGATCGGAGGCACCCTGGTAGCCGTGCTCCTCGCCGTAGCGGTGACTCTGTTCCTCCTTCGCCGCAAGCCCCGCCCCTGAGTCGTCGTCCCCACCCGCTCTCGCGGAGGGGAGGGTGGGGCGCGGGGTAACGTGTCAGGGGGGCCGGGTAAAGTTGTCAGCGTGAGTTGGAACGCTGAGCTGCCCGGGAACCGCAACCGCGTTGAACCACCCCGGGACGCCGATGGCCCGCGTGAGTTTGACGGCCCGGATGACTTTGACGGCCCGAGCGATTTCGACGCGCCAGACGACTTCGACGCACCGCCGCCCGAGTTCGATCGCCAGTTCGGCGACCAGCAGGTTGGCGGACTGCCGCCTGCGTACTCGGGCGGCGCATCCGCTTCTCATCAGCCCGCCCGCACGGCCGCCCCGATTCGCGCAGCAACCCGCAAGTTTGCCACAGCGGCCGAGGCCCTGCACACCGTGTTCGGCTACGACTCGTTCCGCGGTGACCAGGCCGAGATCATCGCTCAGGTCGTCGACGGTAAAGACGCCGTCGTGCTCATGCCCACCGGCGGCGGCAAGAGCCTGTGCTACCAGATTCCAGCGCTGGTTCGGCCAGGCACCGGCATCGTCGTGTCGCCGCTGATCGCCCTCATGCAAGACCAGGTGGATGCGCTGACCGCGGTGGGCGTTCGCGCTGAGTTTCTCAACTCCAGCCAGGACTCGCAGACCCGCAGCCAGGTCGAGCGCGACTACCTGAACGGCGACCTCGACCTGCTCTACGTCGCCCCCGAGCGGCTCTCCAATGAGGCCACCAAGCGACTGCTCGAGCGCGGAACCATCGCCCTGTTCGCCATCGACGAAGCCCACTGTGTCTCGCAGTGGGGCCATGACTTTCGTCCGGACTACCTGGCCCTGGGCGAGCTGGCCGACCGCTGGCCCGACGTACCGCGCATAGCCCTCACCGCCACCGCAACGGATGCCACCCATCAGGAGATAACGGCCCGCCTGCAGATGGGCGACGCCAGGCATTTCGTGGCGAGCTTCGACCGCCCCAACATCCAGTACCGCATCGTCGGCAAGGCCGAGGTGCGCAAGCAACTGCTGTCGTTCCTGAAAACCGAGCACCCCGGCGACGCGGGTATCGTTTACGCGCTCAGCCGCAAGACCGTCGATGCGACCGCCGAGTTTTTGCGTCAGAACGGCGTCAACGCCCTGCCGTACCACGCCGGCCTCGACGCCGGACTGCGCGCCCGAACCCAGTCCCGGTTCCTGCGCGAAGAGGGCGTCGTCATCGTCGCGACCATTGCCTTCGGCATGGGAATCGACAAGCCCGACGTGCGTTTCGTCGCCCACATCGACCTGCCCAAATCGGTCGAGGGCTACTACCAGGAGACCGGTCGGGCCGGCCGCGACGGCGCTCCGGCCACCGCCTGGCTCGCCTACGGCCTGCAAGACGTGGTTCAGCAGCGCCGCATGATCGATGAGTCGCCGGGCGATCTCGGCCATCGGCGCAAGTTGTCAGCCCACCTCGACGCCATGCTCGCCCTGTGCGAGACGGTGCACTGTCGCCGAGTCAACCTGTTGCGCTACTTCGGCCAGACCAGCGAACCCTGCGGTAACTGCGATACCTGCCTCGAACCACCCGAAGCCTGGGACGGCACCATTCCCGCCCAAAAGCTGCTCTCCACCATTGTGCGGCTGCACCGCGAACGCAACCAGAAGTTCGGCGCCGGCCACCTTATCGACATCCTGCGCGGCAAGGAAACCCCCCGCGCCACCCAGTACCGGCACAACGAGCTGAGCACCTGGGGACTCGGTGCCGACCTCAGCGACCAGGCCTGGCGCGGCGTCGTGCGCCAGATGCTGGCCCAAGGCCTGCTCGCCACGTCCGGCGAGTACGGCACCCTCGTGCTGACGGATGCCGCGGCCCAGGTCCTCGGCGGCGGTCGCACGGTGCAGTTGCGCCGCGAACCGGACCGGCCGGCGCGCTCGAGTGCCGCCCGCCGGCCGAGCGCGGCCAAGGTCGCTGCCGCCGACCTCAGCACCGCGCAGGAAACCCTGTTCGAGGCGCTCCGCGTCTGGCGCTCGGCCGAGTCGAAGGAGCAGGGCGTTCCCGCCTACATTGTCTTCGGCGACGCCACCCTGATCGCCGTCGCCGCGGCCGGCCCCACCACCCTGGCCGCTCTCGACGGCATCACCGGCATCGGCGCCAAGAAGCTCGAGGCCTACGGCGACGCCCTGCTCGAGGTCGTCGCCACGTCCGCCCTATAAAGCTCCTCGACGGGCTCGCGGCACCCGTTGCCGTTCGTGGCACCCCTACCAATGGGTGCCGCGAGCGCTAATGGGTGCCGCGAGTGCCATTCGCTCGGTGACTTCCCCGGCCGAGGCCGGGTGTTCAATGGCTGAGTTCTTGTGGAGGAGCGCAGGTCTCCAGTGCCGTCAGTTGTAGTGATCCTACAAAACGGATGCCGCGCGCGGCATATATCGTTGTCGCCCCCGCACCGCCCATTTCGCGACTGCGCCCTCACGGCCCTAGCGTTGCGACCACCACTTCGCGCGAAAAGTTAGGACCACCCATGGTTGACACAGCCCAGCGCTCCAGCACCCGATCGACGACGATCGACCCCCGCCTCGATGTCAGCGTCGACACCGGCCCCGTTAAATCCATCGGCGACCCCGCAGCTCCCTCGGTCAATGTCGAACAGCTCGGACGCCAGCTTCTCGGCACCTGGGCCGACGTGCGCATCGCGGCCCGTGAAGTCACCGCGCGCCCCGATATGCAGCGCATCGAGGGACTCTCCATGGCGGACCACCGCCTGCGCGTACTCGAGCAGCTCAAGGTTCTCGCTGCCAATGGTCACGTGCTGCGCGCCTTTCCCAAGCACCTCGGAGGGCAGGACGACCATGGCGGAAACATCGCCGGCTTCGAAGAGCTCGTCATCGCTGACCCAAGCCTGCAGATCAAGGGCGGCGTGCAGTGGGGCCTGTTCGGGGCCGCAGTCCTGCACCTCGGCACCAAACCGCACCACGACAAGTACCTGCCCGGCATCATGGATCTCTCCGTGCCCGGCGCGTTCGCCATGACCGAGATCGGCCACGGTTCCGACGTCGCCAGCATCGCGACGACCGCAACCTTCGACGAGGCAACCAACGAATTCGTCATCAATACCCCGTTTCGCGCCGCCTGGAAGGATTACCTCGGCAACGCAGCGAAAGACGGCATCGCCGCAGTGCTGTTCGCGCAGCTCATCACCAAGGGCGTCAATCATGGCGTGCACGCCTTCTACCTGCCCATCCGTGACGAGAATGGTGACTTCCTCCCCGGCGTCGGCGGCGAAGACGACGGCCTCAAGGGCGGCCTCAACGGCATCGACAACGGCCGACTGCACTTCGACAACGTGCGCATCCCGCGGGGCAACCTGCTCAACCGCTACGGCGATGTCGCCGAAGACGGCACCTACTCGAGCCCGATCGGAAGCCCCGGTCGCCGCTTCTTCACCATGCTCGGCACGCTCGTGCAGGGTCGCGTGTCGCTCGACGGCGCCGCCACCGCGGCATCCGCTCTGGCGCTGACCATCGCGATCACCTACGGCAGCCAGCGCCGCCAGTTCACCGCCGGCAGCGACACCGACGAAGAGGTCATCCTCGACTACCAGCGGCACCAGCGCCGCCTGTTCCCGCGCCTCGCCACGACCTACGCGCAGACCTTCGCGCACGACGAGTTCCTGGTCAAGTTCGACGAGGTGTTCAGCGGCAAGGCCGACACCGACGACGACCGGCAAGACCTCGAAACCCTCGCCGCCGCGCTCAAGCCGCTCTCCACTTGGCACGCGCTCGACACCCTGCAGGAAGCCCGCGAAGCCTGCGGCGGTGCCGGCTTCCTCGCCGAGAACCGCCTCGTCGGTCTGCGCGCCGACCTCGACATCTTCGCCACCTTTGAGGGTGACAACAACGTGCTGCTACAGCTCGTCGCCAAGCGCTTGCTCACCGACTACAGCCGCAAGTTCGCTACAGCGGATGCTGGCGCCCTCGCCCGCTACGTCGTGCAGCACGCCGCCGGTCGCGCCTACCACGGCACGGGCCTCCGCACCCTGGGGCAATCGGTGTCCGACCGCGGGTCAACGGCCCGCTCGGTCGGCGCGCTGCGTGATGCCGACGTGCAGCGCGAACTGCTCACGGACCGGGTCGAGAGCATGATCGGCGAGGTGGCCGGCAAACTGCGCGGCGCCACAAAGCTGCCCAAAAAGCAGGCCGCCGACCTGTTCAACGCGCACCAGAATGAGCTCATCGAAGCGGCCCGCGCCCACGGCGAACTGCTGCAGTGGGAGTCTTTCACCCGCGCGCTCGGGTCAACTACAGACGAAGGCACCAAGCAGGTGCTCACTTGGCTGCGCGACCTGTTCGGCCTCGGCCTGGTGGAGAAGAACCTGGCCTGGTATCTCATCCACGGACGGCTCTCCGCCCAGCGGGCCCAGGCCGTCACGGCCTACATCGACCGACTGATCGCGCGCATCCGCCCATACGCCCTCGATCTGGTCGACGCATTCGGCTACTCGCAGGACCACCTGCGGGCCACGATCGCGAGCGGCATAGAACGTGAACGCCAGGTCGAAGCCCGAGATTACTACGCCAACCAGCGCGCCGACGGAACAGCGCCCACCCCCGAAAAGCCGGTCAGGAAGTAACCGGGCCCCCGTCGTACTCAGGTACGACGGGGGTGGCGCACAACCATCCCACCGGTTGATGCGCCACACAGGGGTTGAACCATACCGTTTGGTATGGGGGCTTCAATGCACGAAAACGGGGCCTCACCCACTAACGGAATGAGGCAGTCGTGATCCAGGCACAGTCCCTGACCAAGCACTACGGAAGCAAAACCGCGGTCGACTCGGTCGACTTCACGGTGCAGCCCGGCAAGGTCACCGGTTTTCTCGGGCCGAACGGCGCGGGCAAGTCCACCACTATGCGCATGATCGTGGGCCTTGATCGACCCAGCCTCGGCTCGGTCATCGTCAACGGCAAGCCGTACCACGAGCACAAGGCACCGCTGCGTGAGGTCGGCGTGCTGCTCGACGCTAAGGCCGTGCACACCGGTCGCAGCGCCTACAACCACCTGCGCGCCATGGCGGCCACCCACAACATCCCGACCAGCCGGGTGCGCGAGGTCATCAACCTCACCGGTCTCGAGTCCGTCGCCCGCAAGCGCGTCGGCGGATTCTCGCTCGGCATGGGCCAGCGCCTCGGCATCGCCGCGGCGCTGCTCGGCGACCCGGCCACGCTCATCCTCGACGAGCCTGTTAACGGCCTCGATCCCGAGGGCGTTCAATGGGTCCGCAAGCTCACCAAACAGCTCGCCGCCGAGGGGCGCACCGTGCTGCTCTCCTCCCACCTCATGAGTGAGATGGCCCTCACCGCCGACCACATCATCGTGCTCGGTCGTGGCCGGGTGATCGCGGATGCCTCGGTCGCCGACATCATCGCCTCGGCAGCGGGTGAATCTGTTCGCGTGCGCACTCCGCACACCGCGGCGCTGGCCACCCTGCTGGCACAGGAGAATGTGACCATCACGAACGTCGAACAGGATGTGCTCGAGATCACGGGACTGTCTGTGAACGAGATCGGCGACCGCGCCGCTGCCGCCCAGATCTCCCTGCACGAACTGTCGGCAGTGAGCGCGTCGCTTGAGGACGCGTACATGAAACTCACCCAGAACGAAGTGGAGTATCGCACCGGCGACTCTTCCTCTCACACCGAAACGGAGGCGGCTCGATGAGCACCGTAACCCCCACCCAGCCGTCCACTGGACGCGCAACTTTCGTGTCGGCTGGCTCAGGCCTCAGCTTCACCGGCCTGTTGAAATCGGAATCCATCAAATTGTGGAGCCTGCGCTCCACCTACTGGACCTTCTCCCTTGTCATCGTGGCCGCCCTCGGACTTGCCGTGGCCATGTCGTTCGCCATGTCCACGGCGACGGCCGGGTTCGACCCGAACACGGGTGCCCCCATGATGGGCAGCAGTGAACAGCTGTTCGTCCTCGTCTCCACGACCGGTCTGGGGCTGGGCCAGCTGATCGTCGCCGTACTCGGCGTGCTCTCGATCAGCGGTGAGTACTCGAGCGGCATGATCAAGTCGACCCTCACCGCCGTGCCGAACCGCCTGCCGGCACTGTGGGCCAAGGTCATCGTCCTGTTCGGGTACACCTTCCTCGTCGGCCTGTTCAGCGTGATCGGTTCCTTCCTCGTGGCCATCCCGATACTGGGTGCCAAGGACATCAGCGCGAGTCTGGTCGACGTCGCTGTCCTCCTGCCCCTGCTCGGCAACGTGCTGTTCCTTGCCCTCATCGCGGTGTTCGCGGTCGGGATCGGCACGATCGTGCGCAGCAGCGCCGGCGGCATCGCGACGGTGCTCGGCATCATCCTGCTGCTGCCTACTGTGGTGGCATTGTTCTCCATCATGGTCGGGTGGGTGGCCGACATCATGCCGTTCCTGTTCACCGCGGCCGGCTCCGAGATGATCACCCCCAACACCATGGAATCCTGGCAGGCGTTCCTGGTCGTGATGGCCTGGGTTGTCGTGAGTCTCGGTACGGCCGCGCTGCTGCTCAAGCGCCGCGACGCCTAACCCGTACCATCGAAGAATGAGTACCACCACGTCTCCCCCCGGGCGCGCCCTCGCGCCGGGGGGAGATGTGCGTCTGCCCACTCCGCCCGGCGTGGTGCGGCGGTTCTGGAGCCGGCATCCGCATTTCGCTGATGCGCTGATCGCCTTGATCTATGTCGTGCCCATGGTGCTCGTTCTGGTGCTCAACCTGTTCGACCACGACCCAGCACCGGTGGGCGATGTCCTCCTCAATGCTGCCATCATGCTCGTTCTGGCAGTCGGACTGTTCTTTCGCCGACGGATGCCTCGGCTCGTTCTGGCCCTGACCTGGATCGGCCTGCTCACCTTCGCCGACTATGGCGAGGTGCACCTCATCGCCCAGTTGCTCGCGCTCTACGCGGTCGCGGTTTATTCCCACGTACGCAGCGCGTGGGTCGGGTTCGGCGCAGCCGTTGGGCTGGCGAGTATGGCCGCGTGGCTCACGGAAGACCTCGACGAGATCGCCTGGATTCCGGTGGCCATCCAGATCGCTATCATGATGCTCGCCGCGACCCTGGTCGGCGTCAATATGGGCAACAGCAAACGCTACGTGACCGCGCTGCTCGACCTGGCCGCACAGCTGACCCGCGAACGCGATCAGCAGGCGCAACTCTCGCGCATCTCCGAGCGCACCCGCATCGCCGGTGAAATGCACGATGTGGTTGCCCACAGTCTCTCGGTCATGGTCGCGCTCGCCGACGGTGCCCATGCGATCGCGCCCAAGGACCTCGACCGTTCCCGCGCGGCCATGCTCGACGTCGCGGCCACCGGCCGCCGGTCGATGACGGAGATGCGCCGCCTGCTCGGGGTGCTCGATGTCGGGTCCGACCCTGCGCCCCGGGCCCCGCAGCCGGGGATCGACCAACTCGCCGACCTCGTTGAATCCTTTCGGTCGACGGGGTTGCCGGTCGTCCTGGAACGCAGCGGGCGCGAGCCGACCAACCCGAGCGTGCAGCTGACCATCTTCCGGCTCGTGCAGGAGTCGCTCACCAACGCGCTGCGCTACGCCGATACGCCGACGCGGGTCGTCGTGCGGCTGATCTCGGCGCCCGGAACTGCTGAGGTCACGGTCAGCGACAACGGTCGGCAGGGACCGGAACCGAGCGCGCATGCGTTCGGCCGCGGACTGATCGGTATGCAGGAACGCGTGGCCATCTACGGCGGAACCTTTGAAGCCGGAGCCGGGCTGCACGACGGCTGGCGCGTGCACGCCACGATGACCTTCGAGGACGAACCGATGTCAGTAGCAGCCGAGTACAAGGAGTGACCATACCCGATCCGATTCGCATCATGCTCGTCGATGACCAGGCGCTCCTGCGCGTCGGCTTTCGGATGGTGCTCGAGGCCGAGGACGACTTCAGCGTCGTCGCGGAAGCGGGCGACGGCGCGCAGGCGATCGCGCTCGCCGCGAGTACGCGCCCGCAGGTCATTTTGATGGACGTGCGCATGCCGGGGCTCGACGGCATCGAGGCGACCCGGCAGATCATGGCGGCTCAGCCCGCCACCCGCATCATCATCCTCACCACCTTCGACCTCGACGAGTACGCCTTCGGCGGGTTGCGCGCCGGCGCGAGCGGCTTCCTCCTCAAGAACGCCGAGCCGGGGGAACTGATCACCGCCATCCGCACGGTCGTCTCTGGGGAGGCATCCGTTTCACCACGCGTGACCCGGCGACTGCTCGACCTCTTCGGCACCCAGCTGCCGGAGGCCGACGCCGAAAACGGATGCGCCGCTCAGGCCCTCGCGGCCCTCACCGAGCGGGAGACCGAGGTCTTTCTCGCCATCGCCGAGGGGCTATCCAACCCCGAACTGGCCGAGCGGTTCTCTCTCTCCGAGTCGACCGTGAAGACCCACGTCGGCCGAATCCTGCACAAACTCGGCCTACGCGACCGGGTGCAGGCGGTCATTCTGGCCTACGAACAGGGCCTGGTCGGCCGCTGAAGCCGACAGATGCGTGGCATAGGCTCGATGCATGCGTACCTTTTACCCCGAGCTTGAACCCTACGAAACCGGAATGCTTGATGTCGGAGACAACCAGACCATCTATTGGGAAGCCTCTGGCAATCCAGACGGCAAGCCGGCGGTCTACCTGCACGGCGGGCCAGGCGGCGCGTCCGGACCTGACCAACGTCGCGTGTTCGACCCGGCGAAGTACCGCATCATCCTGTTCGATCAGCGTGGCTGCGGCCTGAGCACGCCGCACGCAAGCGAGCCCGACGTCGACCTCAGCGTCAACACCACCTGGACCCTCGTGGCCGACCTGGAGAGACTGCGTGAGCACCTCGGCATCGACCGCTGGCTGGTCTGCGGTGGATCCTGGGGCAGCACCCTCGCGCTCGCCTACGCCGAGACCCACCCCGAGACGGTCACCGAACTCGTCGTGCGCGGCATCTTCACCCTGCGGCCGGTCGAACTCGACTGGTTCTACGAGGGCGGCGCCGCAGCCATCTACCCCGACCTGTGGGAATCCTTTCTCGCGCCCGTTCCCGAAAACGAACGAGGTCACCTGATCGAGGCGTACGGCCGGATGCTGCACGACCCCGACCAGTTCGTGCGCGAACGTGCCGGCGTCGCCTGGGCCACCTGGGAATCGTCGACGATCACTCTGCTGCAGGAGCCCGACAAGATCGCGCACTTCTCGGACCCGGCGTTCGCGGTTGCGTTCGCCCGCATCGAAAACCACTTCTTCGCCAACAAGGGCTGGTTCACGCCGAACCAGCTCATCGACAACGCTTCGCGCCTCGCCGATATCCCCGGCGTCATCGTGCAGGGCCGCTACGACATGTGTACTCCAGCGTTCACCGCGTGGGACCTGCATAAGAACTGGCCGGAGGCCGATTTCCGACTCATACCCGACGCCGGTCACGCCTTTGACCAGCCCGGAATTCTCGACGCCATCATCGAGGCGACGGACCGTTTCGCGGCCTAGGGTGTTGAGAATTTGTCAGGCAATCGTCCTGGATCTGCGATACTGACCGCATGACCGACTCGATTTTCGCCTCCCTCGCCGTTGTGGTGGTGAACTTCGGGTCGTGCGCGCTGCTCGAAGAGAACCTGCAACCGCTGTCCCGCGCGGCACCGGGCTTGGCGGTCGTGGTCGTCGACAACTTCACCGACGCGGCCGAGCAGGCCAGAGTGGCGGCGCTCGCCGAGCGGGAGGGCTGGCAGCACGTGCTGTCCCCGACCAACCTCGGTTTCGGCGGCGGGATGAACCTCGGCGTCGCGCAGGCGCAGCAGAATGGGCGTGCCCACTTTCTGCTCTTGAATCCGGATGCCGCCATCGCCGCCGACCAGGTCGCCCGCCTGCTCGAGGCGGTCGCCGAGCATCCGCTCACCCTGGTCTCGCCCCGCATCCTGCGGCCGGACGGCACGGTGTGGTTCGACGGCAGCGACCTGTACCTTGACGACGGACGCGTGCGGGCGACCCGCAAACGAGGGGACCACCCCGGCGCCCGCACCACGCCGTGGCTGAGTGGAGCCTGCCTGCTGATCAGCGACGATCTCTGGCGCCGGGTCGGCGGGTTCAGCGACGACTACTTTCTGTACTGGGAAGACGTCGAACTCTCCCACCGGGTACTGCAGGCCGGGGGAGCGGTCGCGGTCTGCGCCGATGCCCAGGCGACCCACGCGCAGGGGGGCACCCAGGGCACCGGCCAGCACCGTGCCGGCCAGGCCAAGTCGTACTCCTACTATTACTACAACGTGCGCAACCGCTTGGTCTACGCGGCCCGCAACCTCGCTGGTGACGACCGCCGGCGCTGGCGTCGGCGCAGCGCGCAGGCCGCCTGGGAGGTCGTCTCCCGTGGGGGCCGGCGCCAACTGCTGACGTCGCTGCGGCCGCTTCTGGCGGCGACCCGCGGGCTGCGCGACGGCCTCGCGTACCGGCCGACCCCCGCAGCTACGACCGTGACGATCCCGGCCGGAACGACCAGAACAGGCTAGCGCTTGCGTCGCCGAGTGAACCGCTTCGCGTACTCCAGCAGGGTCACGAAGTCGGTGCGCCGCACGCCGTAGAACTGCAGCGGGTTGATCCCGAATTTGCGGTACATGAACGCAAGGTTCAGGTTGCTTGAGATCAGGTTGCCGGCCAGGGTCGCCAGCGCGGCCCCCATCGCGCCGAGCAGGGGTGCCAGCACGATCAGCATCCCGATGTTCACGAGACAGGCGATCAGCAATGATGTGCTGCGGAGGCCTGGGCGTCCGCGCGCGCTCAAGCCGGAACCGCCGATCGACCCTGGCGTGCCGAGCACCACGGCGGCGAGCAGCACGGCGGCCACTGGAAGCGCGGGCCGAAAATCTTCGCCGAACAGGAACGGCAGCCACCACAGCATGCTCACGCCGAGGAACAGGGCTGCGCCGGCGCACAACATGGTGGAGATGCGCGCCGAGGAGGCGAGGCGCGCGTCGACCGAATCGGCCGCATCCGTTACGAAGGTGACGTCGCGCACCGCCTGGTTGATGATCAGCGGCAGTTCGCTCACACTGACAGCGACCACGTAGAGGCCGAGCTGGTAGGTGCCGGCAAACGGCGTCATGAGCACCTGGTCGAGCCGGGAGAGCAGAATGCCCGAGAGCGATCCGACCCAGATGCGCAGGCCATAGCTGAGCAGGCCGGCCGTGCGCGCTTCCCGCGGCACGTCGAACGCGCGCGGATCGAGGCTGCGCATGCGGCCGATGTAGACGAACAGGCCGGTCACCGGCATGGCTGCAACGGCGATCGTCGCCACCAGTGGGGTGAGGGTGCCGGTGATCCAGAACGGAATCAGCACGGCGAGCCGCAGCGACGACGTGATGATGCGTTCCAGCGCCACCAGCCGCCAACTTTGGGTAGCGGATGCCACCCCCCGGAACACGCCGACCAGCAGGTTGGGCACAATGGCCAGGCAGGCCACCAGAATGAGCTGCTGCACCGTGGGGTCGCCGCCGCTCAGCCAGGTCGCCGACAGAGCGACCCCGCCCATGGCGAGCAGCCCCGCGACGACGAGAATGAGCATGCCCCGGTTGGACGCGTTGCGGGCCAGGGTGGGGTTGCGGGCGATCGCCCAGGTGACGGCCTCGGGCACACCGAACGTCGCCACGGTGACCACGAGGGCAAGGGGTGCGGTTGCGGCGGCCACGGCACCACGACCGTCGACTCCGAGGGCCTGGGCCAAAATAGGTCCGGAGAACAGCGCGACGAGCGGGGGGAAAGCGTTTCCGATCAACGCAATCGTCATGTTGCGCGAGACCGAATTCGGGGCTGCGCTGCGCGCGGTCGAGCCGGCTGGCGGCGGAACGAGTCGCCGGTCCGCGGTCGAGCCGGCTGGCGGCGGGACGAGTCGCCGGTCCGCTGTCGTGCCGCGGGTTCGCCTAGGCGCCATCAATGGTCACCGCCCGGAGCCCCGAGGCGGCGGGCAACGGGCCCGACTCAAGAGGATCATCGCGCAGCATCCGCTCGCGTTCGCGCGCCCCCACGCACGCCGCGAACTGTGCGTCGTTGCCCCCCTCGGTCACATTTTGACGGTAGAGCGTGCCACGCTGCGAACCCGGAATAGCGGGGTACTCGGCCTGCCGCGCACCGACCTGGCGGGCGCGAATGCCGTGCCGCACGGCGACTGAATAGACCCAGAGGTCGTCGGCTCGTGGGGCGACCCGGAGAAAATCATCACCCTCGGCGCGCAGGGCCGCGAGCAGGCCGAGCGGGTAGTAGATGCCGGAGACGCCGGTGCAGAGTGTTCGAAAACTGGCGGCGGTGCCGCGGGCGGCGACCCACCGCGAATAGGGCGCCACGTCGTCGCCGTCGAAGGTGATCGTGTGGGCTCGCTGCCCGGTGATGTCCAACGGATGTCGGGCGGCCGCCTCGAGCAGTTCTGCCAGCCACCGGCGCGGGTACAGCACGTCGTCGTCCGCGGCTACCAGGGGGAGGGTCGGCCCGGTCAGGGCATACGGATACTGCTTCTTGTGCGGTCCAAAATCAGGGCAGGAATGAATTTCCAGGCCCCGCCGCGCCAGGCGGCGAAGCGTGGCCGGCGGGTGAGCCACGGTGGCCGTGTCATCAAGCCAGAGGATGAGTCGCGCGGGCCGGTTCCGCCCGGCTGCGATGGTTTCGAGGGCGTAGAACACCAGATCGATCCGGTGACCGAATGAGGTCAGGTTGACGACGACCGCGCCAGACCCCGTCACCGACCGGCGACTCAGCCGGTTGGTCAGGCGCAGGCGGGTGAGGCGCAGCCTGATGGCGGCGCGCTGCGCCAGGGCCGCCGGGTCCCGGCGCAGGTCGGCGACGAGCCGAGCAAATCTCTTGATGACCACAGCCAGCTTCCGGTTGCACAATGAATATCTCTCACGAAATCGCCACTATACAGGGCGGGCCACCCGCCCCCGCGCCCCCCTCTCGGGGGGTGATAATCCCTCAGTTTGACTGGCGTCACCCTTGTTGCTTCGCCGCGGAGCCGTCTATTGTTGTGCACGATGCGGCTGCGCAACAGGGGACGGTGCCCGAATCGCCCCTGTGCGGCCCGGGTGGTGGTGGCTATTGTCCTTTCAGGTGCGTTCCAATAACACCGCAGCGCGTCCCGCTTCGGTGCCGCCCCCGCGCACCCGCGCGGGCCGGTTCGCGTACCAGGCCCCGCCCGTCGTCAATAAACTCATCGCCGTCGTTGTTCTGGTCCTCGTCGCCCTGCGCCTCGATATCGACCAGGGCGTCACCGTGGGGGCGGTGGCCTGTGTGGCTCTGTTCCCCGTGTGGTTCCCGGTGCTGCGCAAGTACTCGGGGGCTCGATTGTTCCTGCTCGGTGGAGTGATCGCGATCGGCTCCGGCATCTGGCTCACCGCCCTGTCGGCGCCCACGCACGATGCCAGTCTGGGCCAGGCCTTCGGTGCGATCGCCGGTCTGATCGGGTTGCTGGCCGGCGTCGGATTCGTGCTCTGGGCGCGCACCGTTCTGCCCGACGCCCAGATCGCCATCTGGTACGGCGCCGGTATCCTGCTCGGGGTCTCGCCGTCGAGCGAGCTCTACGCGGCGAACCCGTGGCGCTTCGGGTACTCGGTGGCCCTGACCATTCTGCTGCTCGGAATCACGCTGCAGTTGCGCCGCCGCTGGTTGGAGCTGGCCGTCGCCCTGTTGCTCACCGTCGTCGCCACCCTGACGGACGCCCGCTCCACGTTCGCGTTCATGCTGCTGACGGTGCTGTTGGTCGCCTGGCAGATGCGCCCCGCCCGGCCAACGCGCGGCAAGTCGGCGCTGCGCGCTTTGCTCGGACTCGGCGTGCTCGGCCTGGTCGTCTTCAATGTGATCCAGGCCCTCATCCTCGACGGTGCGCTCGGTGAAGCCACCCAGCAGCGCACCGTCGCCCAGCTCGAGGAGACCGGTTCGCTCATTCTCGGCGGCCGCCCCGAACTTACCGCCACGATCGCGCTCATGCAGCATCAGCCGTGGGGGTTCGGCGTGGGGACAGCGCCCAATCCGCAGGACATTCTGGCGGCCAAGACCGGCATGGCCGCGATCAACTACGACCCGAACAACGGCTACGTCGATAACTACATGTTCGGCGGCCACATCGAACTGCACTCGATCATTGGGGACGTCTGGGCGTCCTTCGGCATCCCGGGGCTGCTGTTCGCCCTCATCATTCTCGTGCTCATCGTGCGCAGCATCGGAGTGCACGTGGCATCCGATACGGCCAGCGCCGTGCTGCTGTTTCTCGGAATCAAGGCCGTCTGGTTCATGTTCTTCGGCCCGTTCTTCAGCTCGTCGGTGCTGCTCGTGCTTGTTCTCGGGCTGCTCATTACCCGCAAAATGCCTGCCGAAACGGATGCTGCGCTGCTTTGCACCCCGTCCCTGCCAGCGGTTCGGCGCAGCAGATGACCGCCACGAAACCGGCTGCCGAACGCATCGGCTGGGTTGACACCGGCCGAGGCATCGCCATTTTGCTCGTCGCCCTGTTCCACTCCGCGAATTGGCTGCTCGGCGCCGGTTTCAACATTCCGTACTGGCGCGAGATCAACGATGCGCTGTCTTCGATGCGTATGCCGTTGTTCTTTGTCCTGTCGGGCCTGTTCGCTCCGAAGTGGCTGCTCAAGCCGTGGCGCGACCTGTGGACGGTCAAGGTGCGTCTCTACCTCTGGGTCTTCCTGCTCTGGGAGGTGGTCGGCTCGATTGTGTTCCTGCTCGGCCAGACGATGAAGGGCGAAGGCTTTGGCCTGCGCCAGGCCGTTCTGGGGCTGATCGTCTCCCCGGTGCTGCCCCGGTTCGAACTCTGGTTCATCTGGGCCCTGTCGATCTTCTTCGTCGTGGCCAAGCTCAGCCGGAGAGTGGACCCCCGGCTGCAGCTCGTCATCGCCGGTGCCGTGTCGCTGGTCGCGCTGAGCGGATTCGAGACCGCCAACGTGGGCTGGTCCGGGTCGCTCAAGTATTACTTCTTCTTTCTGGCCGGTATCTACCTGCGCGGCTGGATCATTCGCATCGGCACGGTCGACAGCTGGCTCCTGATCGCCGTGGCTCTGGTGCTCTGGGTGGCCGTCACCGCCACGGTGGCGCTGCTCGGCCTGCGCGATGTCTTCGGACTGTACTTTCTGAACTGCCTGGTTGGTGTCGTCGGGGGCATTGCGTTCAGCCGAACCCTGCGCGGCGCGCGGTGGTTTGGTGCGATCGGGCGCATCACCCTGCCCATTTACCTGGCGCACACGCCCATCGTTATCCTGATTTCTTTCGTGCTGTCCTTGCCGCTCTTCTTTTCCGCCGTCGCTGTCGTCGCGCCGATCCTGCCGCCCATCCTCGCCGTCACGGCGGTCGTGCTCGCTCTCGCCCTGAATCGGTTCGCCTCGCGCAGCGCTCTGCGCTACGCCTACGAGCCGCCTCCGTTCGTCACCGAATTCGACCAACGTCTCTTTCGCTCGATCCGACCCGCCCGATCAACCGAGGAACCGACATGACCCGGGTGCCCGTGCCGCCGCCTGTGGCGGGCCGGGAGGCCTGGATCGACGTCGCGAAAGGGATCGCGATCACGCTGGTCGTGCTCTACCACGCGATCATGTATCTCGACGAGGTGGGGCTGGCCGGTGCCCTCGCCCCACTCAACCCGCTGTTCGACACTTTTCGCATGCCGCTGTTTTTTTTCATGTCCGGAATTCTGGCCGCGTCGGCCGTACGCTTGCCGTACTGGCAGTTATTTCGCAAACGGATGTCGCTGCTTCTGTATCTCTACCTGGCCTGGGTCACCCTGCAGACGCTGTTCCTGCTCGCCCTGCCGCCGATCAGCCCGTCGGGAGCGCCGAACGCCACCTGGGCCAGCCTGGCCACCCTGTTCCTCCGGCCCAGCTCGAACCTGTGGTTCATCTACGCCCTGCCGTTGTTTTTCACACTGGCCTGGCTGATGCGACGCTGGTCACCGCTGCTGCAGGTCGCCCTCACCACGGTCATCGCGGTATTGTTCGGTGCGCAGCTGCTGCACACCGGCTCACCGTGGGACAAAATGGGCAAGTACCTGGTGTTCTTCATCGCCGCGATTTATCTGGGTCCGCTGGTTCGACGCCTCGTTCCCCGGGTGCGGTGGTGGCACGTTGTACTGCTCTGCCTCGGCTACGCCGCACTGGTCGTGACCACCACGAAATTGACCCTCACCAGGGTTCCCTTCGTGCTGCTGGTCGTGAGCACGCTCGCCGTCGTCGTCGGCATCTGCGTCGCGGTGCTGCTCGCCAAAATGCCCGCCTTCGATTTCGTTCGGTCCCTCGGCTCCCGCACCCTGCCGATCTACCTGGTGCACACTTTTCCAATGACGGCGCTCGCGGCCATCCTGGTCGCCCTCGACGTACACGCTCCAGTCGTAGTCGCGACGCTGTTGCCACCGCTGCTCTGCACCGGTGCGATCGTGCTTGCCCTAGCCCTGCACCGGCGGTTTCAAGCGGTTCCGGGTGTCTTCACGGTTCCCGTCGCATCCTGGGTCATCGCTACGAAGCGAACCGTGATCCCGAGGGACCGCAAAGTTAATTTGACGTAATTTCATTTTTGGGTAACACTCTAATAACTATCGGTGACTCCCTGCGGTTGCCTCATCCGCATACCCGAACGTGCATCACCCGAAACGAATTCATGACCGACCATATCTCACGTTCACACCATCGACCGCTCACCCTCACCCCGCTGCATTCGCGCGATGCGCACCAGCACCACCCCACCGCCCATCGTTTTGATTCACCTCGTCCCGCCCTCATCCGCTCCGATCTGCCGTATGCCGTTCGTCTGGAACGCACGCGGACGCGGCGCAGCTCGAGCAGGCGAACACCGACTCTCGTGGCCGCAGCGACCCTGGCCATTCTCCTTCCCCTGGCCGGCCTGGCCGCTCCCGCCCAGGCTGCAACCGGTGGCATGGTTCGGATCGCGACGGCGAGTGCCGGCAGCACCGGAGTTCCGTCCGGAACCACCCTCAAGGTGCACTACGGCGATATCAATATCACCACGGCCGGCACGGTCATCAGCGGTCTCGACATTCGCGGCCTGGTCAAGATCAATGCGATCAACGTCACAATCAAGAACTCGATTATTCGTGGTCGCAGCCTCAGTGCCCCTGCCGCCCTGATCAACAACCTGGGAGGGCGCTCTGGTTTGAAGATCATCGATTCGGAACTGTACCCGTCGAAACCGTCGCCCGACGTGAACGGAATCTACGGCTACAACTTCACCGCGACCCGTCTCGACATCCACGGCGTCATCGACGCTGTTCACATCACCGGCAGCAACGTCACGATCGCCGACTCCTGGCTGCACGGCAACCTGCACTACGCCAGTGACCCGAATCAGGGCGGCAAGCCGAGCCACGATGACTCCATCCAGATTCAAAAGGGCAGCAACGTCAAGGTGTACGGAAGTACCCTGAGCGGCGCCCACAACGCCGGTGTGCAGATCACCCAGGACACCGGCGATGTCTCCAACTTCTCCTTCACGAACAACTTCGCCGACGGCGGAGCCTGCACCATCAACGTGGCGCAGAAATCATATGGCCCCATCTACGGCGCCGTCGTGACGGACAACAAGTTCGGCCGCAACACCAAGGTGTACAACTGCGCCATTATCTCGCCCAGTACCACCAAGATCAGCACGGCGCGCAACTACTACACGCCCGACAGCACGACAGTCTCGGTGCACGCCGGCTAACTGCCCGACAGAGCTCTCACGCCGGGGCGGGGTGCACTGCGCCTACCTCAAGGAATTCACAACCTCTCGTTTGACCCACCCGCATCGATACGGAATGCTGTACCAACGACCGGCGGCTCCCTTCAGCCGCCCCGCCCAACACGACCCGACGCGTGTGCAGGACACGAAAACACATTTATGAAACTCAACCCGAAACTGATCCACGGCTTACCCGCCCCCAAGAAAGCACGTTCTCCATTTCGCCGCGCGCGCACGGCGGCAGTCGCCGCTGTGGCGCTCGGATTGACCGGTGCCTTTGTGGGAATCGCTCCCGCCCAGGCCGTCGACGAGGTGCAACCGAGCTACACGATCACCCCACGCGGTGCCGAGCCCGCAACTCCACCCGCCGACACGACGCCGGCGACAGGACTGACCCCGGCGCAGCTCCGTTGGCTGCTGGCTCAGCTCTTTCCGCCCGTGACCCCCGCTCCGGAGCCGATCGTGGCCCCTGCGCCCGGACCGGCGCCCGTGCCGGCTCCGGCCCCGGTGCCGGCTCCCGCTCCCGCCCCGGTTCCCGTTCCAGTACCGATACCCGTCCCGGTTCCGGTGCCGGCGCCGGTGCCCGCGCCCATTCCGGTGCCCACGCCCCCCTCGCAGGGAGGCGCGCCCAACGCCAGCAACACTGGCGTGCCGTCGGGCACCCGGCTCACGGTGCACAACGGAGACCTGACGATCACCCAGGCCGGAACCGTCATCGACGGTCTGGATATTCGTGGCATGGTCAAAATCGAAGCTCCCAACGTCACGATCAGAAATTCGATCGTGCGCGGGCGAGACCTGAGCGGACCGATGGCCCTCATCGGCAACCTCGGCGGCTATGAAAATCTGCGCATCATCGACACCGAGCTGTTCCCCACCACGCCGTCACCCGACGTTCAGGGAATCTACGGCTACAACTTTGAGGCCACCCGGCTCAACATTCATGGTGTCATCGACGGCATCCACCTGACCGGCGGAAACGTCGTGATCTCGGACTCCTGGGTACATGACAACCTGCACTACGACCGCGACCCCAATCAGGGCGGCACGCCGAGCCACGATGATTCCATTCAGATTCAGGAAGGATCAAATATTCGCATCGACGGCAACCGGCTGACCGATGCCTGGAATGCCTCGGTGCAGGTCACCCAGGACCGCGGCGATGTGTCCAATCTCACCATCACGAACAACATGGCCGATGGCGGCGGATGCTCGATCAACCTCGCAGAGAAAGCCCACGGCCCGCTGCACGGCGTGGTCATCACCGACAACACCTTCGGCCGCAATACTCGGGTTGACGATTGCGCGGTGATCGCCCAGTCGTCCACCAAGGTGCAAATGTCGCATAACTATTACACGCCCGACGACACTCTGGTCGTCGTTCACCCCGGGTGACCGGCGCAACGCGTAATCCACACGCGTAGCAACAATGGAAGGGCGGGTTCCTCGTGCGCTGCACGAGGAACCCCCCCCTAGGGTTTTCCCCCCATCCCCCGGGGTCTAGGGGGTTGCATAGATAGCCGGGGGGGGGCCGCGGGGTGGGGTGGCGGCGGTGGGCCCGGCCCGCGGGGGGGGCGCGGTGTGCTGCGCCGGCGGGGGGGTCCGGGGCGGGGCGGGCGGCGGGGCGCCGGCGGCGGGGGGGGGGCGGGGGGGGGGGGGGGGCGCGGCGGCGG
>NZ_JASISM010000010.1:0-24448 GCF_030063145.1 Cryobacterium sp. PH31-L1 | reverse complement strand
GCACGAGGAACCCGCCCTTCTGGATTCCGCCAGAGCCAGCTGGCTCTAGGAGGTGCCTTCGATCGCCTGGGGCTGCCAGCGGGAGGCGGCATCCGGTCGCGTCAGCGCGTCGAGGGCTCGACGCAGCATCGTGCTTGAGGTATTGACGGTGTAGGGAAAATAGACGACCTCAACGCCGACAGCGGCGAACTCCCGCTCCAAGCGGGTGCCGCGAGGGGTGCCACGCCAATCATCACCCTTGAAAAACACATCGAAATGCAGCTGGCGCCAGGTCTCCAGCTTGTCTTCAACGACTTCGGCGACGGCCTCATCCACAAATGAGATGTGCCGCACGATCTCGAGGCGCTCGAACAGCGGAACCACCGGAGTGACGCCTTTGGTCAGCTCCAGCATTTCATCGGACACAACGCCGGCGATCAGATAGTCGCACTGGCTTTTGGCGTGTTTGAGAATATTGAGGTGTCCAACGTGAAAGAGGTCGAACCCACCCGCGGCATAGCCGATGCGCAGGGGCTTGGTCGAATCAGTCTCTGAATCAGGGGATAGGGAATGTTCTGCGGCCATAGAGTGCTCAAATTTCTCTCGGGCTGCCCCGCGAGCGCGGCAGGATTCGGGGCGAGAAGGTCTAGGGGAGTAATGAGGAATCCTAACGTCTATCCGACGGCGTGACTAGGGTGCAGGGTGGCGCGTTCGTGCTGGGCGCTGCCCGACGATTGGAATGACCTTTCTTCCAGGTAGGAGAAATGGGGAAACTGAGTATAATTCCTGATTGTGGGGGTCGTCCTGAGGCCTCCGACCACGAGAAGATGAGGCTCCTTTATGTTGTGGCGTTTTCGTTCCCCAGCGACAGCCATTGTCACTTCCGCAGTACTCGCCGGTGCAATATTCACCGGGGCGGGAGCGGCCCAGGCTGACACGTCACCCCCCAGCGCCTCCACGCCTCAGACCGTCGCAGCGGATGCGCTTCCCACGGCCCAGATCAACGGCGTTGTGTGGTCGCAGGTGATCGTGGGAAACACCGTCTACGTCGGAGGTGAATTTACCAGAGCGCGCCCCGCGGGAGCATCCGCCGGCACGAGCGAGGTATCCCGCAACAACCTCATGGCCTACAACCTGTCGACCGGAGTGATGACATCGTTCAACCCCAGCGTGAACGGTGTCGTTCGAGCGATCACCGCATCCCCGGACGGATCACGCATCTATGTCGGAGGTGGATTCAGTACCGTCGGCGGCGTCTCTCGCACTCGGCTCGCGGCATTCAGCACAGCGACCGGGGCGCTCCTGTCCGACTGGAAGCCGACGGCGAACGGCACCGTCCGCGCCCTCGGTGCCTTCGGCAATAACGTGTATGCCGGAGGAAGCTTCACCTCGACCAGCGGCCAGAGCCGCCAGCGGGCCGCATCGTTCGAAGGCTCGGCCGGGACCGTGGGCGGGTGGAAAGGCACCATCCCCGATGGCTCGGTCAACGCTTTGACGATCTCGCCCAACGGTGACCGGGTCGTCATCGGCGGTTCATTCACCTCGTATAACGGGGCCACCACTCCCGGCTACGGAATGGCCGCCACGAACTCGAGCACCGGCGCCGGCATGACTTGGAACATCGGCAAGCTGATCAAGAATGCCGGCCCCAACGGAGCCATCCTCTCGCTCACCTCCGACGCTGACGGCGTGTACGGCGCCGGCTACGATTACGGTTCCGGTGCCATGTTCGAGGGAACCTTCCGGGCCAGCTGGAGCAACGGCAACACCGTCTGGATCGAAGACTGCCACGGTGACACCTATTCGGCCGTCCCGGTCGGTGACGTGGTCTACACCACCGCCCACGCCCATTTCTGCGGCAATATCGGTGGACCGCCTGAAACCAACCCGCGCAGCTATCACCGCACCCTGACCTTCACCAAAGCGGCCACCGGCACCATCGCCCGCAACCGCACGGGCGGCAGCTACTTCAACTTCGAGGGCCGGCCGGCCCCCACCTTGCTGGCGTTCTTTCCCGACATCAACACCGGCACCTTTACCGGGCAGGGTCAGGGACCATGGAACCTTGCGGCAAACTCCCAGTACGTGCTCTACGGCGGCGAGTTCACCATTGTGAATAACAAACGCCAACAGGGCCTCGTGCGCTTCGCGGTGTCGTCGATCGCTCCGAACAGGGAAGGTCCCAAGGCCACCGGTACCGAGTTTCAGCCCACGCTCAGCACTCCCAGTGCGAGCGCGGTGAAGGTCACCTGGCAATCAAATTACGACCGGGACAACGCACAGCTCACGTATCAGGTGCTTCGAAACGGTGTCGTGGTGAACACACAAACCGGGCTGTCAGCAGACTGGTTTCGGCCCACCCTCAGTTGGACCGATACCGGGCGATCGGGTGGGACAACCTATACCTATCAGGTGAGAGCCACCGACCCCTTCGGTAATGCTGTCACGGGATCGTCGGCCAGTATCAAGGCCACCGGTGCGGCGAATAAAAGCGCTCCCGACGAGACGATCGCACCGGATGCGCCGACGGTTGCGCCTGACGCGACCGTGACACCCGACGTCGCGCCGGCGCCCGAGGTGCAGCCGGTCCCCGCCGCGCCGAAGTTGCAGCCGGCCCCTGAGGTGAACGCGATTCCTAGAACCAAGCCGCTTCCGGATGACGCACCAGCGCCGATCCCCGAGGGTCCCGCGGCCTAGGTGCTGTGATCGACGTACTCGACCCTGAGGGGGCCGCTCGACAGCCGAGTGGTCCCCTCAGGTGCGCTCGGGGCGGTGCGCTAGCTGCACCAGGACGCCGGCGATGAGGGCGCGGCGGCGGGCGTGGGAGAATAGCGGGTTGACTCGAGCCGGCTGTGGCAGCGCAACCTCTGCCTGCACGGTCGCCGCCAGGCCGACGAGCGCGGATGTAATGTCGCGGTCGGGGGAATCGGTGCGTTGTACCCCGAGACCACCCACGACCGGGAGAACCTCCCCAGCCCCGCCGTCCGCGAAGCCGACCGAACGCACGCCGACCCGCCACGCTTCGATCGGCACCAACCC
Organism: Cryobacterium sp. PH31-L1; assembly: GCF_030063145.1. Classification (GTDB taxonomy): domain Bacteria; phylum Actinomycetota; class Actinomycetes; order Actinomycetales; family Microbacteriaceae; genus Cryobacterium. Next base: position 21,430 of record NZ_JASISM010000010.1, on the reverse strand, counting down.
GAACGGCTCCGGTGTCGACGGAAAGCAAGCAACGGCGTCGATCTCCTCGGCGATGGCCGAAACCGAAGCCGCTTCGCCGCGATATTCGATGCGCGGATCACGGTTCACCAGCGCCAGTACGGCCTGTAGGGCGTCGTCCTGCCCGGGGTAGGGCGCGCCAAAGAGAAGTAGTCGCCACCGGGCGCCGGACAGTTCCTGGGATTGAAATGCCCGGGCCACCTCGAGATGCCCCTTGTGTCCATTGACTCGCCCGACGACTGCCACGGTCAGCGGGTTATGTACGGTGCGGGCCGGCAGGTTATCGATGGCGCTGAACACCGGAGCCGTGACCGATATGCGATCCCGGCCGACGCCGTGGTCGTGCAACCAGGCCGCGGTTGCCTCGCTGCAGGCGCATACCGGAAAGCTGCCTGCGGCCAGCAGCGTTCGCACGAGCAGGCCGCCGACTCGCCCCAGGAGCAGCTCGTGCACCGAGACGTAGAATCGGCGGCGTCGGAGCCGCAGCACCGGAATGTAAGCGCACAGGGCCAGAGTCCACAGCACGACGACGTCTGCGCGGGCCACGTCGTGGCGGAGGACCAGCGGATGCAGCAAATCGGTCAATTTGCTGCGACGCAGCACAACCAGTGATGGGTCGACGACGACCGACACGGCAGCGCCGAACGGTGCCAGTTCGCTCGCCAACGGACCGGTGTGCGGAACGACGACCAGTACCTCGTGACCGAGGCTCACCAGACATTCCACCTCCTGGCAGAGCACCTTGGAGGCGCCGTAGGCATCATTGCTGCCGTGCAAAATGGCAATTCTCATGTCTGTCGCCTCGTCGGTCGTATGTTGCTGGGGGTAGTCGGTCGAGTGCCGGAATTTCACACTGTACAGCGTGAGGGGCTGCCCCCGGATGGGGTTCAGGCACCCCCTAGGAATGAGGGTGCACCCCGTGTATTAATGGCTGCACCCTATCTATCGCCGCACCATGAACTCAACCCGACCTTGCAACCAGCCGAGCAACCTGGAGTTTCACCATGTCAGTGCACCAGCCCGTCGATAACAGTGCCGGCCCCACCGCGGGCGGCGAGTCGACCAAACGGCGCCGCGTCTGGTGGATCGTCGCATCCGCAGCACTTGCCGTTCTCGTCGTCGTTCTCGTCGTCGCGGGGGTCGCAGCCTCGAACGGCGCAGGCCCGAACCTCGCCGGAGCCAGCCAGAGTCCCGCGTCGTCCCCCCGCCCGGGTGCATCGTCGACGGCCACGCCGACCGCGGTGCCGTCACCCGACCCATCATCCACGGCAATTCCGACGGCCGCCCCCGCGCCGACCGAGGCAGCCGTGGCCGAACCTGCTCCGCCTGCCGCGCAAGCACCGGTGCCGCTCACCCAATCAGCAGCAGCTGTCCCCGGCGTGGTCTTCAGCGTCGGTGCACTCTCGGCCGTCGACGGCGTCGCGCGCGGCCCCGGCGAGGTGGGTGGCCCCTCCCTGCGTTTCACGGTGACCGTGCGAAACGACACGCCCGACACGGTGTCTTTGGCCTCAACCGTGGTCAACCTGTTTTTTGGAGCCGAGCAGAGCCCCGCGACCGAACTGACGGCGTCGGGCGGGGCTCCGTTTCCGCAGTCGGTCGCTCCGGGGGCAACCCAGCAGGGGACCTTCGTTTTCGCCGTGCCGAGTGACCAGCGCGACCAGGTGAGTATCGCCGTTGACTACTCTGTCGGCGTGCCGATCGTACTGTTCGAGGGCGTCGCCCCGCGCTGAGCTCCGGCGACCCTGGGCTTCCGCACGGGTGTGCCCCGGATAGGGGGCAGCAATCCCTGAAAGATTCTCACTATACTCCGATGAATGCGGTGGCTACCCGACGCCCCTGCACCTTGTCCCGAGTAAGGATCCTTCGTGCGACTTCTCCCTGCGTCTCGCCGGCACGTCAACCCGAGCACTGCCCCGTCTACAGACGCGAGCCCATCGCGCACGAGTGGGTCGCTGCGTGCCGGCTGGCTCAGCCTGCTGACCGTCGCGACCGTACTCGCGGGCGTTTTGACGGCGCCTCTCGTGGCGCAGGCCGACACCAGCCCGGTGGATGCTGGCACGCCGCTCACCGTAGCGGCGGACGCCCTGCCCACGACCCAGATCAACGGCGTCGTCTGGTCGCAGGTGATCGTCGGCAACACCGTCTACGCCGGCGGCGAGTTCACCAAGGCACGGCCAGCCGGGTCGGCCGCAGGGGTGAACGAAGTCGTACGCAACAACCTGCTCGCCTACAACCTCACGACCGGCGTGCTGGTCGCGAGCTTCAATCCAGACCTCAACGGCGTGGTCCGCACGCTCGCGGCCTCGGCCGACGGCACGCGAGTCTATGCGGGCGGGTTCTTCACGACAGTCGGCGGGGTGGCCCGCTATCGCCTGGCCGCCTTCGACACTGCCAGTGGTGCCCTCGTCTCCAACTGGGCACCGACGGTCAACGCGTCGGTGAAGACACTGGCCACTTTCGGTGACACCGTCTACGTCGGCGGTGTGTTCACCTCAGCGAGTGGGGTAGCGCGCAATCAGACTGCCGCGTTCGCCACCTCCAACGGTGCTATTCGCGCCTGGACCGGTGAGCCGGTCGGCGGGTCCGTCAACACCATGGCGATCTCGCCAGACGGCACCAAGGTGCTCATCGGCGGCTCCTTCACCTCATACAACGACGCTGACACCCCCGGGTATGGAATGGCCGCGACGGACTCAGTCACCGGTGCTTCCCTGCCGTGGGCCGTGAACGCTCTCATTCGCAACGGTGGCGTCAACGGTGCCATCACCAGCCTGACCTCCTCAGCCGACGGCGCCTTCGGCACCGGTTACGACTATGGGGCGGGAGCGAACTTCGAGGGAACCTTCCGCGCCAACTGGTCTGACGGATCCCTGGTCTGGATGGAAGACTGCCACGGCGACACCTACTCAGCTGTACCGGTCGGCAATGTCGTCTACACGACCGGTCATACGCACTACTGCGGCAACATGGGCGGCCCGGTCGAAACCACGCCGCGCTCCTACCACCGCACCCTCACCTTCTCCATGGCAGCGACCGGCACTCTCACGCCCAATGCCGTCGGCAGCTATGTCAGCTTCACCGGCAGGCCGAGCCCGAGCATCCTGACCTTCTACCCGGAAATCAACTCCGGAACCTTCACCGGCCAGGGCCAAGGGCCGTGGACCATCACCGGCAACGGGCAGTACCTGCTCTACGGCGGCGAATTCACCAACGTCAACAACAAGGGCCAGCAGGGCCTGGTGCGCTTCGCCAGCATGGCGATCGCGCCCAACAAGGAAGGCCCGCGCGTGGCCAACGCGGCTTTCGCGTCATCCGCTTTCGTACCTACGGCCGATTCCCTGTCCTCCGGCACCGCCCGCATCGGCTGGAAGGCAGCCTTCGATCGGGACAACGAAAAGCTCACCTACGAGGTGCTCCGCGATGGCGTCTCCGTCGACACGGTGACCGGCCTCTCGACCGACTGGTCTCGGCCACCCATGGGCTTCACCGACACCGGACTCACTCCAGGCCAGACCTACGCCTACCGGGTGCGGGTGCGAGACGCGTTCGGCAACGTGAAGACCGGAGACCCGACCAGCGTGACCGTTACGGGTTCGGGCGACTACAGCGCCTATGCGAAGACCGTGACGAGCGACTCGCCCACCTCGTACTGGCCGCTGGGCGAGGCCAGCGGTACGACAGCCTACGACTGGGCCGCCGCCTCGAACGAAACCACCGGCACCGGAGTCACCCGGGACGTGGCGGGCGCGCTCGCCGGAGACTCGGGCACGGCGTCACGGTTCAGTGGCACCACGGCGGGAACCGCAGCTTCCTCCGCCTTCGAGACGCCCCGCGGCGCCTTCACCGTGGAGGCGTGGGTGAAGACCACGACCAAGCGGGGTGGCAAGATAATCGGGCTCGGCAACGCGGCAACCGTAGCCTCGACCTCCTACGACCGTCAGGTTTACATGGACAACGCCGGACGGCTCTGGTTCGGAGTGAAGCCCGGCATACTGCGCACGGTCAACACGACCGGGGCGTACAACGATGGCCAATGGCACCACATCGTCGCCTCCGTCGGCGCGGCCGGCATGTCCCTATACGTCGATGGCGCCCTCGCTGCCCAGCGCACAGATACGACCACGGCCGCCCCCGGCCAGGGCTACTGGCGCATCGGCGGCGACAACCTCAGCGGCTGGACCAGCCGGCCACTCAGTGATTACATAGCCGCCGATATCGACGAGGTGGCCGTCTACAACACTGTGCTCAGCGCCAGCGCCATCGCCCGCCATAACTCGATCGGCCGATTCGGCCCCCCGGCGAACGTGGCACCGACGGCATCCTTCAGCAGCGCGATCACCTATCGCGATCTGAGCGTTGACGCCAGCGGATCGACCGACTCCGACGGCACCATCGCGAGCTACGCCTGGAATTTCGGCGACGACACCACGGCGACGGGAGCCACCGCAACGCACTCCTACGCGACGGCGGGCAGCTACCCGGTCACCCTCACCGTCACCGACAACTCCGGAGCGAGCACGGTCGCGACCCGAACACTTGAAGCCACCAACCCACCGGCCAACGTGCCGCCGACCGCAGCGTTCAGCTACCAGGCCACGCCGCTCACCATCGCAACGGATGCCTCCGCCTCCGCCGACAGCGACGGCACCATCACCGGCTACAGCTGGGACTTCGGTGACGGAAGCACCGGCACCGGTGTGACCGCGTCACACAGCTACGCGGTCGACGGCAGCTACGACGTGACGCTCACCGTGACAGACAACGCCACCGCCACCGCGCAAACCACGCAAACCGTTGTGGTTCCGGCCGTGGATCCGAACACTCCACTGGCCACAGACGGGTTCGCCCGCACCCTGGCGACCGGCCTGGGAAGCGCCGACACCGGTGGCGCCTGGACCACGACCGGCACGGCATCGAACTACTCGGTCAGTGGTGGAGTCGGTCGCCTCAAGGCCGCCGCCGGAGCCACCGTCAACGCCTATCTTTCCGGCGTGTCCCTGCTCGATACTGACATGCTCGTCACCACGACCCTCCAGCAGGATGCGACCGGTTCCGGTGCGTACACCTCTCTGATCGGCCGCCGGGTCGGTACGGACGACTACCGGGTGCGCATGAAGAACCTGGCGAGTGGCGTGGTGCAGCTGCAGCTGATGCACGGTGCCACCAGTCTGAAGGCCCAGAACATCGCCGGCCTCACCTACACGACCGGAAACGCGCTCCAGCTGCGCGTTCAGGTGATCGGCTCGGCCCCGACCACGATTCGTGCCAAAGTCTGGGCGGTCGGCTCTCCGGAACCGTCGGTGTGGCAGACCACGGTGACGGATTCGACCGCAGCGATGCAGAGCTCCGGATCCGTCGGTCTGGCCTTCTATCTGGGGTCGACCGCCACGGTGACGCCCGTCACCGCCACCTTCGACGATCTGATCGTCACGAGAGCCAATTGATTCTGGCGTCGTGTACGAGCACGGGTCTCGTTTCTCCAGCAGCTGCACCGTTCGCACCACTACAGAGGGGGGTTAGTCATGTCACCAGTCAACCGATCAACGTCTGACCCGCGCGTTGTGATTGCGGTGCTAACCTATCGACGCCCGGCTGACCTCGAGGAACTCCTGCCGGAGCTCCTCGACCAGGCCGGCATGGTGCTCGCGCCGGTGGAGATCATCGTCATCGACAACGATCCCGACGCCGGTGCTCGCGCCCTCGTGACTGACACCAGCTGGCTGGAGGAGGGGCGACCGGCATCGACCGGGCCGACATCCATCCGCTACGTCCACGAGCCCACCCCGGGTATCGCTTCGGCGCGCAACCGGGCACTTCAGGAAGGTCAGAGCGCCGACTTACTCATCTTCATCGACGACGACGAACGACCCAGCAGCCACTGGCTCGTTCAACTGCTCGATACCTATTCAACCTATCGGCCAGCAGCCGTGGTCGGCCCGGTGCTCTCGCAGTACGACATCGAACCCGACCAGTGGATTCGCGCCGGTGGCTTCTTCGAACGCCGCCGGTTCACTACCGGCACACCGGTGTCGCTCGCGGCCACGAACAATCTGCTGCTGGACCTGGCCCAGGTACGCCGGCTGGAGCTCAGCTTTGATGAACGGTTCGGTTTGTCCGGCGGGTCGGACTCGCTGTTCACGCGGCAGCTGCACCAGCGTGGCGGGCAGATGATCTGGTGCGATGAGGCGATCGTCATCGATATCGTTCCGGCGGACCGTCTCACGCGGGAATGGGTGCTGCAACGGGCCTTTCGCATGGGCAATACCTGGAGCCGCATCAACCTCGACGACACCGAGAACGGCAAACGGGTTCTGGTACGCATGACGCTGCAGGCGCGTGGCGCCGCTCGGGTCTGCGGCGGGATCGTTCGCTACCTTGCCGGCTCGTTGGTCGGACAGGTGCCGCTGCGCGCCCGCGGCCTGCGCACCGCGGCCCGCGGCGCCGGAATGCTGGCTGGCTCGGTGGGGTCGGTGTACCACGAGTACAAGCGTGGCTAGCAGCCGAATTTCGACCGACCGGGCCAGGCTGTACCGCACCCTGCGCAGCGCCCACCTCGAGCGAGCACAGGAGTTGCCGCCGGCCGCCATTCTCTTTCGCATTAAAAGGTATGACTTTCACGAGGAACTTGCTCAGGGCCTCATGCTTGTGCAGGCTCACCCACTGCGCGCCGCGTGGTTGCTTGGCCGTTCGGCGGTCACGACCCTCGAAATCGGCGAACCGCTCATGCTCTCCAGCGTGTGGGCCAGCACCTTCGCGATCTGTGCCCTACGCCTGCGGGCGCTGCTCGGCGGCGCACGGGCAAGCATCGTGTGTTACGCCCTGGAAAACGCCGACCCGTTCGACCGAAAGCTGGGCACCCGGGCTCGGCTGCGCCGCGGTCTGAACGGTGTCGCAGCCCGCTTCGTCTGGCGTCAGACCGACCGCATCGTCTACGGAACGGATGCTGCCCGCGTCACCTACCGCACGGCCCTGCCCGAACCCGCCCGTGATGCGGTCTCCGCCGTGATTCCGGCGTTGCCGGCCGCCTGTACCTGCCCTGGTGACTCCGAGCCGAACCGGGTGGTATTTCTGGGGGCATTCGTTCAACGCAAAGGGTTACCCAACCTCCTCGCGGCCTGGCCGCTGGTCACCGCGCAGTTACCAGAGGCCCGTCTCACCCTCATCGGCAAGGGGGCGCTGGAAAACGAGGCGAGGCAGGCCGTGGCCAGCGACCCGACGATCGAACTGGTCATCGACCCGCCGCGCAGCGAGATCCACCGGCAATTGCGTCGCGCCCGCGTGCTGGCCCTGCCCAGCCAGCCGACCGCCACCTGGCGCGAGCAGGTCGGTCTACCGATCGTCGAGGGACTCGCGCACGGCTGTACCATCCTGACCACGACCGAAACCGGGCTCGCGTCCTGGCTCGTGGAGCACGGCCACGACGTGGTCGCGCCGGGCTGCACTCCGCAGCAATTGGCGGATGCCGTGCTCCGCGCCCTGCAGACACTTAACCCCTCCGTCGACGACCTGCCGCTCATCGACGGTCGCCTCGCCGCCGATGCCTGGTTGTTTGCCGGTGTATGAGGGTGGGCTGTGGGGACGTGATCGCAGATTATCTGCGGGGTCAGCGCGTTCGCAAGGCCTGAACGGCCCGCTCGTAGGCGTCGACGTGATCGGCCGCTCCGACCGACCACCGGCGGCGCGAGAGGTCGGGGGTGGGCGTGGACCGAGGCTCCCGCGCCCGCGCGAATGCGTCGGCCAGAACCTGGGCACATAGTGGGCCATCGTAGGTGAGAACCCATTCAGCGCCGACTTCCTCGGCCAGCGCCGTGGTCACCGCATTTTCCGGCACCAACACCGGCCGGTCGAGCGAGAGCGCCAGCAACGCGGCACCAGAATTGTGCATCTCAGCGTACGGGAGAACGACCAGTTCGGCTGCGTAAATGGCGGCGGCCAGCTCGGCGTCACTCGCGTGACGAAGCACGAATTCGATGCGGGCATCGCCAGCCGCCGCCAGCTGCAGGCTCTGAGCTATCGCACTCGATTGCGGAGCCCCCAGGATGCGCAGGGTCGGGGTCAGAGCTCCCGGCTCCCCGCCGTCGATCTGGCTAAACGACTCGACCAGGGCATCCACTCCCTTATATGCACGAATGAGGCCGAAATAGAGCAGCCGGCCGGGCACGGGCGTACCCGGCGAGTACTCCGCATACCAGTCCCGGTAATCACCGTGCGGGATGGTGTGTTCGAGCGCGCCGGCGGGTACCGGTGTGAATGGGTTGAGCCGAATCCACAGGGTCGTCATCTGATCGAAGCGATGAAGCAGCCGTTGGTCGTGTCGGGGGGAGAGCTCATGGCTGCGAACGTTGTGCAGCGTGCGCACCACGGCGGTGCGACGCAGCCGCAGCCGCGCCAGGAGCAGGCGGAACAGCATCCGTCTGGCCAGCGCGCGGCCCGGCGTGCGCCCCTGCAGAAGAACCTCCGGCCAATGCACGTGGAAAACGTCGTACCGACTCGTGAGTGCTCGGCGCCAAGTGAAGCCCAGCACTTCCACTGCTGGGCTGAGCGACCGGCTCAGTTGCAGCAGGTAAGGATTCGTCGTGGCGCGACCCTCCGGAAATGACTGGAGGACCCGCACTACGACGCCCGCGTCGATTCCGACGTTCGGGAACTGCGGCGGCCCGTCTCATCAAACGTGGTGCGCGGTGCCCGAGTGGCGGTGACCCGGTTGGTCGTTCCGGGCGCCAGTGACGCGGAACCGGTCACCGGGGCGAGCGGCCCGTAATACACCTCGGCGCGACGCTCGCGCACCTGGTTGAGCACGATGCCGAGGATGCGCGCATTGACCGCTTCGAGCGATTCGAGCGTGGTGGCCAGCTGTTGGCGGGTGGTCGACTTGTAACGAGCGACGACGATGGCGCCGTCGGTCAAGTGGGCCAGGCCGAGGGCATCCGTTGCGGGGAGCAGCGGTGGGGAATCGACAACGATAAAATCGTAGTCGAGGAGCAGGCGTTGCATGAGGGTTTTCATTGCGGCCGAACCGAGGAGCTGGCCAGGGTTGGGCGGCACCGCACCCGAGGGCAGCACGTCGATGCCGTCCGACCAGCGCACAATGGCGTCGACGGGGGTGATATCGCCCAGCAGAACGGTGGTCAGTCCCACATCGCCTTCGAGGTCACACAGCTCGGCGATCGACGGGCGCCGCAGGTCGGCGTCGATCAACAGCACCCGCGACGACCGCTCCGCCATGGCCAGGGCCAGGTTGATCGCGGTCGTGGATTTTCCATCACGCGTCACCGCCGACGTCACCACGGCGCTGCGCGGAGGGGTGTCTACGTCGACGAATTCCAGGTTGGCCCGCACTCGGCGGTATGCCTCAGCCACGGCGCTGTGCGGCATCACCCGCATGACCAGGCCGGCCGGATCGGTGCGTTTCTTGCGACCGACCTTCCCGAGCAGGGGGTCGGCGGAGACTCGATCGAGGTCCTTCTCCGTGCTGACCCTGGTGTCGAATACCTCGCGGGCCAGGGCATAGAGCACGCCGAGAACGAGGCCGAGCAGCAGTCCGGTGATTATAATCAGCTGGGTGTTGGGGGCAAAGGGACTGCCCGGCAATTGAGCAGGCGAAACCGTCTTGACCGTTATCGATGGCAGGTTGTCCGGCCCTTTCGGTGCCAGATTCTCCACCGTGGTGGCGAGGGAGTCGGAGACGGCATCGGCGAGATCCACGGCCTGCGTCGCAGACCGGCTGGTCACGGTGATGTTGATGAACACCGTGTTGAGGGGAGTCACCGCCGTGACGCGGGAGGCGAGGGCCTGCGTGGAGATATTCAAGCCGAGCTTGCTGATCACCGGCCCCAGAACGGTTGGTGTGGTGGCGAGTTGCGCGTAGGACTGCACGAGGTTTTGCGTAAAGGTTGACGACTGCAGCAGCTCGCTGGTGGTCGCACCCCGATCGCTCGTGATAAAGACGCTGTTGGTGGCTTGGTACTGCGTGGGCAGGGTCGTCGCGTAACCCCAGGCCACGGCGCCGCCGAGAAGGCCCACGATGACGATGAGCAGCCACCGTCTCGTGATGGTCCTCAGATAGTCGATTGGTTCCACAGCATTCTCCGTCCGGTTGCGCCCACACTACAATCAAGCTGATCAAAACTCACCTCTGAGTGCGGGAGGGAGCATCCCCAGAAGGGGGCACACGGCAGAGCTGGCGCCTGAGGGCAGCGGATGCCTGACTACGGTCGCGCGACGTCCACTCGACCCAGCGCTGTCATGTCGCGAAACCATTTACCCAGCGCCAGTGCCAGATACAGCGCGTTGGCGACGAAGAGAAGGGAATACAAGCCGAAAAAGGCCAACGGAGCGCCCAGCAGCACGAAGGAGAGACACAGAACGCCGTAGTCGGTGGGAAGACCAAGAAGGGACCGCACCACGGTGCGGGGGGCAGTGGAGAGGGCGGCCGTTGGCGCGTGCTTGGCTTTGAGCAGATCGTTCAGAATCATGGCGAAGAACGACACGGCGGCCACGGCCGCAAACCCGATTGGCACGAGCAGCCAGATCGAGTTCGTCAGGGGAAAGTGCGTGAACATCGTGATGAGCACCGCGAGGTGCAGCGTTGAGATCTTGATGGAGTCGACGACGTGGTCGAGCCATTCGCCTGAGGGGGAGCCTCCACCGCGCAGACGCGCCACCTGGCCGTCGGCCGAATCGAAGGCGTACCCGATGGCCAGCAACAGCCACACGACGAGTCCAAGCCACCAGCTGGGCTCACCGATCGCGAGCAGCCCGATCGCGCAGAACGTGAAGCCAGCACTGATCGCCGTGACGTTGTTCGGAGTCAGGCCGAAGCGAAACGAGCCCGCCGCAAGGTAGCGACCAACCCGGCGGTTGACATAGACGGAGTAGGGCGGTGCACCGCGAGCTGCTGTCTTCTGGGCGGACGACAAACGGCGCACGGTGTCAAAGTAGGTTTCCGTCGAGGAAGTGGCCTGGGCCGAGGTGCTGGTCATAAGGTGATCCCCCTGGACGGTGCGGTTGACGGTTGGCGGGTCATGCTGTCGGGAAGGCTCCATGTTGAGACTCCGGCACGGCCGCTGCTCTGGCGATGGGTGCTGTAGCCGACGGCCACCCGTCGAGCGAGTCTCTCGTAGCTGGCCGTGACGCTGTCCCAGTTGTACAACTGCTCGGCTCGCTGTTGCAGGGCCGCCGCGACCGCGGCGACGTGCTCGGGGTTCGTTTCGGCATCTTCGATCAGGCCGCTGAGGGAATCGGCCCGCGAGAAGTAGGCGCCATCGCTACCGAGGACCTCACGATTGAACACGACGTCCCACGCGATGACCTTGGTTCCGGCACCCATCGCCCGCAGCAGCGACGGGTTCGTACCGCCCACCGAGTGACCGTGCACGTAGGTGGCGGCGTGCGTATAGAGCTGGTCCAGCTGTTTCTGGTCCCACACACTGCCCAGCATGCGAATGCGGGAATCGGATGCGGCCAGGTCGCTGATGCGGTTGGTGTGGCCGGCCGCGTAGGGCGCGGAGCCGACGACGACGAGCGGGAGGCGCGCGTCGCTCGCGCGATATCCCTCGACAATGATGTCGACGTGGTTTTCCGGTTCGAACCGGGCGACGACGAGGTGGTAGCCGCCGGGGCGGAGTCCGAGTTCGGCGAGCCGATCGGTCGGGGTGTCGTGCAGAATTCGGGTGCCGTAGGAGATCAGCTCGGTCGGGATGGAAAACTCGTCCCGGTAGTAGTCGACGATTCCCTGCGCGTCAGCGATGAGGGCATCCGCTTCGCGCACCGAGACTTCCTCGGCCCAGCGGTAGTAGCGTCGACCCGCGCCGCCCCATTTGTCGCGCTTCCATTCGAGTCCATCGACGTGCACGACGCTCGGGATGCCGCGCAAGCGCAGCAGCGGAACGAACGGAGCGTTGGCGGCATTGAACACGAAGGCGACATCGGCTGGCCGGTGCAGGGTCGCGTGCAGGACCGACAACCCGGTGTGACTCAGGGTCTCGAGAATCTTGTGGCGCAGCGCCGGCAACTCGACCAGTTTCATGCCGAGGTACTCTTTCGGCACCGCCTGGGCTGTGCGGCGACAGTAGACGGTCACGTCGTGGCCGCGGTCAACGAGTCGTCGGCCGATCTCCTCGACGGCCGTTTCAAAGCCGCCGTAGGCTGCGGGAACGCCGCGGGTACCGATCATTGCGATGCGCAGACGCCGGTGGCTGGTGGGCGCAGTGTGTTCGATGCCCGCGGTCATGTCAATATGCCCCTACTGGTTGAATGACGGTCTTGAAGGTGCGCCAGATGATCATCAGGTCGCCGGCCAGGGACCAGTTCTCGACGTAGTACAGGTCGAGTCGCACGCTGTCTTCCCAGCTGAGATTCGACCTCCCGTTGACCTGCCACATGCCGGTCAGGCCGGGCTTGATGTACAGGCGGCGGTGCACGTGGGTTTCGTAGACCTGAACTTCTTCGGGCAGCGGCGGGCGGGGCCCGACCAGGCTCATCTCGCCGACGAAGATATTCCACAGCTGGGGCAGCTCATCGAGCGAGTACTTGCGCAGCACGCGGCCGATCTTGGTGATCCGAGGGTCATTGCGAATCTTGAACAGCACCCCGGATGCCTCGTTCTGGTCGAGCAGGCCAGCCAGGTCATCCTCAGCGGTCTGCACCATGGAGCGGAATTTGATCATGCGGAAGGTCTGTCCGTTGCGGCCGCACCGTTCCTGCCTGAACAGGACCGGGCCCGGGCTGTCGAGCTTGATGAGTACGGCGATCACGGCGAGCACGGGAAGCAAGAACACGATCGCGGCAGCCGTCGTGACGATGTCCAGAGTGCGCTTGAGGGCGTGGCGGCCCCCCTCGAACCGGGGAATTTCGACATGGATCAGCGGGAGGCCGTCGACCGGACGAAAATGGATGCGGGGACCAGCTACATCCGTAAGCCGGCTCGACAGAACAAGCTCCGCGGAGGTGCCTTCGAGGTCCCAACCCAAGTTGCGAATGTAGGAGCTGCCGCCGCTGGGCTGCCCGGCCACGATGACCGTGTCGACGCCCATGGCGGCGGCCGCCGCGGCGACATGCTCGAAATCGGACACGATCGGCACCATGCGTTCGCCGGCTGAGATCTCGTCACCAATGCCGTCTTCCAGAGCTGCGCCGACGATGTAGTACGCGGCTCCGGACTTGGTATCGATCTGGCTGACCACGTATTCCACGTCATCGCGATTGCCGACGACGATCACGCGGGAGAGATAGTGGCCGAACTTGCGCTGGTGCAGCAGCCATTTGCGCCACAGCCACCGTTCGAGAAGGAGCGCAACAATTCCGAGGGGAAGGGCCAGAACGAAATAGAGCCGGGCGATATCGATGTGAAAGATCAGAAAGACTATGGCCAGCATGCCGAAGGTCACGGCGCTGGCGTTGATGACCTGTTTGTACTCGCTCGCTCCAACACCCACGACGCGAGAGTCCCTGGTGTGGAAGAGCTCGAGCGTCGCGAGCCAGGTCGCCACGATGAGCAGCGACACGAGCCAGTAGTTGGCGCTGAACGATCCAGGAACGGCGGGAATGCCGTCCACGCCGAACCGGAAAACCAGTGCACAACCGACCGCGAGAATTATGACCGCGACATCGGTTAGTCGTAGCTTGGTGCGGTACCGCCGAGCCCAAATCAGCCCTGACGAGGGGGTGTCCACCGCGATGTCGGCCGGCGCGGACCGTGTCTGGTCAACGAGTCGAAGCTTGGCGGTACGCAGGGGCAGGGATTGCGGGAAGGAGGCGGGCGAGTCTGATTCACTCATGCGTCATTCCCCCTGCGGTCGATCGTGGAAGTGGTACCGGGTGTGGTCGTTGTGGTGCACGGGCGCGGGTCGCGGGTTCTGGGGGTGGTTCGGCGGGGTGGAGTAAATGTCACGTTTTCATTCCCTGCAGTCGGGTTTACAGGAACAGGTGGTCATAGTGACAAGGTGGCGATGCTGGCACTTGTCGTTCGATGGGGCGCGGCGGATGAAGATGATTCTTTCTCAGCAACTTACTGGCAGAGACTACCCCGATTCAAGTCGGCGGCGCTGTAACCTCAACAGGGGTCAAAATCCCCTGTATCGGGGGGCTTATTGGGGTGTGTTCACCCTGAGAGCGGCCGACATCCCCGTCTGGCCCGGAATCGCGGGTAGAAATCAGGCTCGCACTGACAGGGGGCCAACCGGCTCGAGCGCACTAAGCGCCCGATGGTGGGAGTCCTAGGCTGGTATTTCGCACCGATTGCCGGGAAGAGTTCACGTGACCGTAAGAAAACCGAAATTTGCCGTTATTGACGGGCATAACGACCTCGCCTGGTCATGCCGCGAGCATCGGCACTATTCCGTTGCCGGGCTGGACTCCGAGCAGGACTCTGCCCGCAGTCATTTGCAAACGGATGTCCCCAAATTACGGCGCGGAGGTGTGCAGGGGCAGTTCTGGTCGGTGTGGGTGCACACCGACCTTGAGGGCACCGATTCGGTGCAGGCGACGCTGGAGCAGATCGACTTCATTCACCGCCTGATTGCCGCCTACCCCGACGATTTCGAGCGCGCGGCCACCGCCGATGATGTTGAGCGAGCCCAGCACGGCGGAAAAATAGCGTCGCTCCTTGGGGTGGAGGGCGGCAACCAGATGAACAACTCTCTCGCGGTACTGCGCGAGTACGCCCGGCTGGGCGTGCGCTACATGACGCTCACCTGGAACTCATCAACGGAGTGGGCCGACGCGGCGGTCGGCGACGTGACCCACGACGGCATCAACGAGCGTGGCCGGGTCGTCATCGCCGAGATGAACCGCATCGGAATGATGGTCGACCTGTCCCACGTTTCCGCTGCCACCATGCAGGACGCCCTGGATGCCTCAACGCTCCCAGTTCTCTTCAGCCACTCCTCGTGCTATGCCCTGAATCCGCACCCGCGCAACGTGCCTGATCTGATTCTCAGCCAGCTCGCCGCCAACGGCGGCGTTCAGATGATCACCTTCGTGCCGGCCTTCATCTCAGCCGACTATCGACGATGGGAAGACAACGGTTCGGTGGGGGAGAAGCCGGTCGTCACCGTGGCGCACGTGGCTGACCATGTGGAGTACGCCCGAAGCGTGGCCGGAGTCGATCACATCGGTCTCGGTGGCGACTTCGACGGCTGCCCGGACATGCCGGACGGGCTCGCCACCGTGGCGGACTACCCCAACCTGTTCCTCGAGCTGGAGCGGCGTGGCTGGTCCGACGCTGAACTCGCCAAGCTCGGCTCCGAGAACGTGCTGCGCGTGCTGCGCGCTAACGATGCGGCCTACCGGGCGTTCGTGGCCTAGCCGCCGTGGCCGCGGCCGCGCGGTGCATTGAGGAACGGCTGTCACGTGTTGCTTGCGCTGAGCACCCCGTCGACGTTGTCGAGTGAGAGAGGCTGGGTATGAAAAAGGCCACTCCCCGAGTTGCTCACGAGTGAGTTTCCTAGGGAGTGGCTGTGGTGGCCCCGACCGGCGTCGATCCGGTGACCTTTCGATTTTCAGTCAAAGTTTGGGGTACCGAAGCACGCGCTCGCGCCGACAAATCCCCGGAAAATCAATGAAACAAGACCACTTCACGTTGATGTGATCCAAGTCCATTTCTCACAAATGTGTTCAAAATGTGTTCACGATTGGAGTGGTGGCGACACGGGCCGGCGTCCAACGCTGGGCGCGCCTAGTCCGTCCAGCCGTCGAGGTCCCAGCCCGCTGATGCGAGATAGCTGGTGAGCTGTGCGATGCGGCGGGCTGACTCGGCGAGGCGTTCCTCGGTAGTGTCCCACTCTTGGGCCGTGGCGATCTCGCCGGCCGCGGCGTCGAGGGTGCGTTCGATTTCGAGGTTGGTGGTGAGGCGTTTTCGTTCGCGGATCTGGGCGTGGAGTTCTCGCATGGCTTGCAGTTGTGCGCGTTCGGTGCGTTCGTCGTTGGTGCTCCAGTGGTACGCGCCGTGTTCTGCGCCCGACATCCAGGCATCGAACTCGACTACTGTCATGCCGTCGAAGCCGGAGCTGAGGTTGGCGATGTCGAGTTCAGCCCAGGGCCGGCCGATCGGCGTGAGCAGGAAGATCGGCGTGACGCGGAGAGCTTTTGCGATGTTCAAGAGTTGGCTGACGGAGAGGTCGTGTTTCCGCCCGGCTTCGATGTTTTGCAGGATCGATTCGGTGACGTTGTTGCCCGGAATCAGGTCGGCGAGGTCTTTCGCGGAGCGGATGCCATGCTGTTTGCGGATGGCATGGATGCGGTTGCCGATCCCGGATTGCGCTAGAAAGTTTGTCACGCGGACATATTACAGCTTAAACACTTGTCAACCGTTGCAAACCGTTCTACTGTGTCAGCAACAGATTTCAACCGTCGTAATCTGTCGACAATTGGAGAGACTCATGGACGAAGAATTCATCCTCCCGGTGCGCGTGGCCGAACTGACCGGACTGCCCGTCGGCGCGCTCGCCCAGCTGCGCTACATGGGCCGCGGGCCACGGTTCTACAAGCCGACCCCGAAGAAGGTGCTCTACAAGCGGTCCGAGGTCATCGCCTGGGTCGAGGCGAGCGCACAGACCCAGACCGGTCAGACCGCGCTCCTGGGACGGTGATCTGGTCTGAACCGTCAACCGCGAAACGAGCGGGTGAGGGTTCGCCCATGAAAAAGCCCCGGGGGGCAACCCGGGGCAAAGATCGAGCACCTGCGAAGGATCTGATCTATGACCAGACTACTGAAATTCCGCCATCTCGCAACGTCTCATCCCCGTGTGGGTGGGTGAGACTGCGGTGGGCCTTTACGCGGCCAAGAGTGCCGTTCTGCTGGCCGCGCAGATGCGGCTGAGTAACGCGTCGGCTCGGCTGCTCCTGTACATGGCATTGGAGTGTTGGGACGATGCGAACAACCCACTCGGTCAGGCGCCGCGCCGCTACTTCGCCGGCCGCGAATCCTCCGCCATCGGACTGGGGTACCTCGCGCCGGAGACCGCCTCGGTGAAAGCGCACACCGCCGTCAAACGCGCCGTCCATGAACTCATCCAGGCCGGCGCCATCACTCGAATTCGAGCCGGCGGCAACGGACTCACCGCCGAATACGAACTCCAAGTCGACAGTACGAAACCGGCGACGAGCCGAAATTCCCGGGTGCTGATCCTGCCGGTTCCCAGCCATCAGGGGGTCAATATGTGGACCCCTGAGGGGGCCAATTTCTGACCCCCTCAGGGGGTCAAAAACGGCACTTTCAGGGGGCCATCTCAGACCCCCCTTAACAGTACTTAAACAGGAAAAACAAAACAGTAACAGTACGCGCGCGCGGACTGACCTGTGGATAACTCGACGACGGAGCGCATCAAACTCCAGCCATGGAGCCGCTGCTTTGCCCCGCCGACGTCGTTCAAACACATTTGTGACCTTTCCGGCCGATCACCGTAGCTCGCTGCACGCCTACCGTTCCCTGATTCTCAGACGCGGTCGCAGGCTCCCTTATTTCGCCTGAGATTCCGGGCACTCGCGGCGCTCTCGCTCGCTATCGATTTCTCTCGCCGGAAGGCACAAAAAACAGTTGGTCGAAGAACCCAAGGCCAACGACATCCCGTAGCAATTCAACGCACCACATCCAACGAAGGAGAAGCACTCATGACCACACGCACCATCATCGGCAACCTGGCTCTCGACCCCGAGGTCGTCACAGCCGGCAGTATCCAGATCACCAAGCTGCGCGTCATCGAAAACACCGGCGAATACCGCGGCGGCAAATGGCTCGCCCACGACGCCGCAACCACGCATTTCGTGGAAGCCAAGTTCGAGCTCGGCCAGAACGTCGCCGCCACCCTGCACAAGGGCGACCCCGTCATCGTTGTTGGCCGTGAGCACACCGACAGCTGGGGTGACGACCAGGCACGCCAATACGGCCGCGTCATCGACGCCGACAACGTCGGCCCCGACCTCAACCGGGCCGTCGCCACCGTTCGCCGCAACTCCAAGCCTGACGCCGAGTAGGCATCCAGCGGCGGGGCCGCACTCGCGGCCCCGATAAAGACCTTCTGAAAGGAGCACCACCATGAACGACCGCGACACCGAACTGATCACCACGGCTAACGAACTTGCTGAGACCGCACGCAGCCTGGCGCACGCGAGTCGAGCGATAAATCACCCCTACGATTCGTACCTGCTGCTCGGATGCCTGACCGCCACCGAGCGCTCCCTGGGCCAGGTCTACGACCAGCTCGCCAACTGGCACAGCAACGTCATCGACGGTGTTGAGTACAACGGTGAGGACAGCTGCGGCATCGGCTGCGCATCCGGAGTCGCCCGTGCTGAACTCGGCCTCCGTGACGCAGCTCAATTCGCCGGCATCGTCGAAGACGCCCTCATGCAGGCTCACAACGGCAACAGCGTCGTCCGCTGGTTCGACGATGTCAGAGCGGCGCCAGACGCTTAGACGGGCGTCCGGCGGGGTTCAGCAAAAGCGAGAAATGCGACGAACACATTGTTCGAGGGGGTCGTTTACCCCGGCAGGGGGCGCGCCGGGGTAAACGACCGGGTAAGGGGTCTCTTTCCCTGTCCCACCACCGCCCCCTCGCTGCGCTCGCTTCCCAACCTCCCACACCCATCGTTCCTCAGTGTGTAGGAGGTTGGGAAGTAAAGGGGTGGTGGTGGGACAGGGAAAGAGAAGAAAAAAGTAGAAGAAAAAAAATACAGAAGTACAAGAACAAGAAAAAAACAGAAGAGAAGAAAGAGAAAGAACAAGACCAAAAAAGTAAGAGAAACGAAAAATCAGAGCAAGAAAAGGCAAGGCAGAATGAGCAAGAAATGCGGCAGCTGGAAGAGGCGAAGCAAGCCGCGAGCAGACCAGAAAAATGACGACGAGATGCGAGCAGCGATAGCCGGCGAGAGTTGAAAAAGTGCGGTGTGGCATTACCGGTGGTGTCGGTGGCGGGGTGCAGAATCATGGGTGTAGAGCTTGGAACGTTGTCAGTGCGGAGGCTGAATGATGGTGCAGGTGACAAGTCGCGACGAAGCGATGATCGACTGGCTGGACGTCGTCCGGCTCGCAGACATGAATGCCCTGCGGTGGGCGCTGGGCGCTCAACTCGGATTGGGCGAGCCGATCGGATTGCGCAAAGCGCAACACTGGGCAGCCCGGATGGAAGCGGTGGGCCTGGTGGGCCGCGACCGGCCAGCGTTCCTTGACGGGTCGGTCGTGTGGGCGACGTTTCAGGCGATTGGGAAGCCGGCGCCGAACCTGTTTCGGCAGACCACGCGGCATGAGATCGCGGTGGCGACGGTGTCGGCGCGCTACCTGGCGCAAGGGTTCACGTGGCGGCGGGATCGAAAGCCGGCGGGCCGGCGTGATCACCAGGCCGACGGGGTGGCCGAGCGTGACGGCTTGGTCGAGCTGGTGGAGGTGGAGCTGACGCCGAAGACGTGGCAGCGGTATCAGGCGATCTGCCATAACCACACCTACCGGCTGGTGCATGAGGGGGTGGATCGGGTGGCGTACTTTTGCACGGCGGACGCTGATCGGGCCATCACTCGGGGTGCCGACAAGTACCTGGTCCGCACCGAACGACCCCGTCTCGTTTCCCAACACTCCTTCGACGCACGCGGGCACTGGACCGGCCCCGAGCTGGACGCCGGCGCTTACGAAGCCGCGCACGGCCGAGCCGCCAAGGTGGTCGAGCTTGACGGTGCCAGCGCGTGGGGCGCATCGCAGGTCAGCGCATGAGTGAAACTGCGGCACCGACAGAGTCGGACGCCACCAGCGACATGATCGCCCGGCTCCTCGGCGCCGCCTTCACCGTCGTGGTCGTGCTTGTGGCGCTGCCCCTAGTCGTGCCCGTCGTAGTGAGCCGAGTTGCCGGCGACGTGATCGCGACGAAAACACGGTTCTGGGTGGTGTGGCGATGGCAGTGGATCGTGAACACCGTCGGCATCCTCCTGGTCACAGCGCTCATCGCCTGGGAGGCGTTCCTGCTGGCGGGATGGATCCGCTCCGGAGCCGCGACGATGTTCTTTGACGGAGCGGAGTGGTGGGCGCAGCTCTGGCCCATGTTTGGCCCGTGGGCGGTCGTGAACTTCTTCGCCGGGCTGCTGCTCTTGCCGACGGCGTGGTCGCTGCGGCGGCGGAAGATCGCCGAGCAGGTGCGGTCTCGGCGGGTATCGAACGTGGTGCGGCAGGAGAAGATCGAGACGGCCCGCAAGCGCGCCGCCGACAGCAGCGTGGCCCGCCGCATCGGTGTGCGCCTCGAAACCGACACGGGTCGCATCATCGGCACCACCCGCCAAGCCGTCACCGTCCCGTTGGCGGTCGGCGACCAGCGGCAGGCGTTCGGCGTGACCAGCCGGGTCACGGTACGGACGCTCGCTGACCGGTTCTATGACATGCGCCGGGTGCGCGACTGGGTCGACGCAACCGGCAAATACCTGGTGCTGCCCCCGACAGCCTCCTCCGTTCGGGCATTGATCATCGCCGAGTCCGGCAGTGGCAAAACCGTCTTGATCAACGGACTCGTCCTGTGCGCGCTGGAATACGGATGGCCCGTATTCGTCATCGACGCTAAGGGCGACCCGGCCGACGCCGAGCACCTCGTCGCCGTGGCCGAAACCTACGGCCGCACCGCGACGACCGGAGGTACGTGGGACCTGTTCAACGGCACCGCCGACCAGGTCACAGCGAAGCTGATGCGGCTCATGCCCGTTCCCGACGGCGCGAACCAGCACTACCTGGACGAGATCCGCGGGGTGCTGCAAACGGTCCAGGAGCTATCGCAGCTACGCAGCATCGCCGACCTCCGAGAACGGCTGACCAGCCCCACCCCGTTTGTTCGGGATCAGGACGATCTGGAATTGGTGATCAAAGCCGTCGACCGAGACGGCACCACGGCCGGTGAGCGCGCGTTACAGAGCCTGCTGGTGGCGTTGCGTCCGATGCAACGCTGGATCGGCCAGGAGGGCTGGTCCTACAACGCGCCCAAAGCCGACGTGACGGTCATACCGCTGTCGCCCGTCGACGACGCTCAGGCCCGGCTGGGTGATCTGCTCCTGCTGGACCTGCGGAACTTCCTCGCCACCCGGTTGGAGCGGCGCGACAAGTCCCCGGTCGTCGTCATCGTTGACGAGTTTCCCCAGCTGGTGACCGGGTCGCAGGACCCGGGCGACACCGCCGGGAGCTTGTTTGAGACGGCGCGCAGCGCCGGCGTGGGCCTGGTCCTGGCGACGCAGAGCCCGGCGGGCTTGTCGAACGATGAGGTTCGTCGGCGGCGGGCGCTGACGAGTGGGGCGGCGCTGATCTTTGGCCGGTCGAAAGACCCGGAGGATGTGGTGAAGTATGCCGGGACGGTGATGCGGATGGAATCTGCCGGCCGCGCCACCGGGGAGGAGCTGGGGAGCGCCCGTGCCCAGCACACCTATGTAATTCCGCCGCAGGACGTGCGCG